>NZ_VZZZ01000002.1 GCF_009193265.1 Marinobacter changyiensis | reverse complement strand
GGCGAAATGCAGTTCGTAGTTTCCGGTTTGCGCCCCGCCTTGAGTCACGTCGTCCACCAGCACGGTATAGGTGCCGGTCTGGGGTACCTGAAAATTGCGGATTCTGCCCACTGTTGATCCCAATCCTTTAGTCAGGTACGAGCCATCTGGGCTGTAAAGCCAAATCTGCGGCGCCAGCGAAGTCTCGTCAATGTCCGAAACACTCAGGTTGACGTACTGACCCGCCTCCACGGCAAACGTGTAGGTGTCGAGGTCCCCTGTGCTGATGACTTCGGTCCGCAAACCACCGTTTATCAGGGCCCCATGCTCATCAGCACCAGGCGCGCTGGCGAAATGCAGTTCGTAGTTTCCGGTTTGCGCCCCGCCTTGAGTCACGTCGTCCACCAGCACGGTATAGGTGCCGGTCTGGGGTACCTGAAAATTGCGGATTCTGCCCACTGTTGATCCCGATCCGTTCGTCAGGAATTCACCATCCGGGGCGAAAAGTCGGATCCGCGGCGCCAGCGAGGTGTTGTCAATATCCGCAACGCTCAGGTTTACATACTGACCTGCATCAACCGTGAAGTTAAAACTGTCCTCTTCGCCCGGCGTGCTGATCGCACCCGTCACGAAACCGCCATTGACCAATGCTTCAGCGTAGGAAACGCTGGGCAGGAAAAGGCTGAACAGAGAGAGAATGAAAGCAAGATAGGATTTTCGTAAAAGAGAGAATCGCGCAAGTCGGTATAGGTTCCGGCCACGCCATGCAAATTTAAGTATCATGGTTTCCGTCCTCGTGCTTGAAAAGACATCGCGAACAATGTCAGACGCTTTATTGATTCAACTTGGAATAGAAGCAATACAGCGTGTTCCGAGCGAACAGCACTTCAGAGCACCATCACCTCTGGGCCGGAAGAAGGCTCAAGCTTCCCTGCACTCGACATACAACAACTGAGTTACGGCGACCCTCGTGGTTTTTAAGCAACTCACAAGCCAGCCTAGGTAAGCTTTCTTTCTTTCAGGGGATTAAAGGACGTTTCAATGCGAAAGGTAAAAAGTTTTTCGGACAAAATGTAAGGAAATCTGACGCGCCTATTTTTTCTTTCATTCCCCACATTTCACGGGTCACGGGTTTCCGACCGCATCATCGAAACAAGAACAGCGGCCGTAGCCACCAGCCCGGCAGAGACCCACGGATCCCAATGGCCATTTATTTTGATCCACCTTTGGCCAACATGCTCCTGGATCAGCGCGAAAAATCCATCCGAGCGCTGCCACCTGTGGTCGCAAAGCGAGCGTTCAGGTTAGGCAATAAGTAACGGCTCCACGAACTACACCGGAATGGTTTTATCTTGATTCCAGGGCAGCAACTGGTCGAGGTCTTCACCGATTGTCGAGGATGGCAGCCTGGTGAGCACTTCCACCATATAAGTGTAGGGCTCAATGCCATTGGCGCGGGCGTGTAGACATCCCGGATCGCCCGGCTGCCGCTGCTCTGATCGCGCAAGCACGGAGCAGCGGAGCCCGGTTGGTCAAGGGTTAACGAAACAGGTAGACCGCTCCAGCATTTAAGGCATTGTCATTGGGGTTCGTGGCCGTGCTACTGGCGTCTCCGCTTTCCCCGGACGCCCCAACCGCCACTGTGTCGCCGTCGAGGGCGACAACGAGAAACCCGTCGTTGCTCCCGGCATTGCTGGCCTTAAGGTAGGCCAGATCGCTCCACACCCCGCCGGTTCGTGTAAACACGTAGGCAGCACCAGAATTTGTGGCAAAGTTATTTGGATTAGCCGATGTGCTGTTGGCGTCCCCGTTTTCAGCACCCGCTCCCACTACTACGGTGTCGTTTTCGAGGGCGACTCTTCCGCCAAACAAGTGGCCGAATTGGTCGGGGGTCCCAGTGCTTGCTTTGAGGTAGGCCTGCTGGCTCCAATCCCCGGCACTGCGGGTAAATACATAGACTGCCCCCGCATTTCGACCATTGTCATTGGGGCTCGCCGCCGTGCTATTGATATCACCGTCTTCTCTATCTGCGCCCACCACCACGGTGTCGCCGTCGAGGGCGACGCTCACGCCAAAGCGGTCCTCGGTCCCAGCATTACTGGCCTTCAGGTAGACCTGCTGACTCCAAACGCCGGCGCTGCGGGTAAACACATAGGCTGCCCCCGCACCTTGAGCATTGTCATTAGGGTTCGTGGCTGTGCTATTGGCGTCTCCCCTTTCCCCGTTCGCCCCAACCGCCAATGCGTTGCCATCAAGAGCAACACTGACGCCAAACGCGTCGCCACTGTCAGCATTGCTGGCTTTGAGGTAGGCCTGCTGACTCCAAACGCCGGCGCTGCGGGTGAATATATAGGCCGCTCCAGCCGCTCCGGCATTGTTGTTTGGGGTCGCTGCTGTGCTGTTGATGTCGCCCTGCTCCCCGTTCGCTCCCACCAGGAGGGTGTCCCCGTCGACGGCAATGCTAACGCCAAACCTAGCATGAGACGCGGCATTGCTGGCTTTAAGGTAGGCCTGCTGACTCCAAACCCCGGTGCTGCGCGTAAATACATAGGTTGCCCCCGCACTTTGAGCATTATCATTGGGACTCGCTGCCGTGCTATTAGCGTCGCCGTCTTCACTGAACGCGCCAACTACCAAGGTATCGCCGTCGAGGGCAACGCTGAAGCCAAACCGGTCACCGCTGTCGGCATTGCTGGCCTTAATATAAGCCTGCTCGCTCCAAACCCCGCCGCTGCGATAAAATACATAGACTGCCCCTGCCTCTGAGGCATCGTCATTAGGGTTCCCCGTCGTGCTGCTGGCGTCGCCGTCTTCCTGGATTGCCCCCACCGCCAGGGTATTCCCGTCGAGGGCGACGCTGTGACCAAAAAAGTCATCAGTCCCGCCATTGCTGGCTTTGATATAAGCCTGCTGCGCAAAGGACGTCGCCTGTTCACGGGTTACATCGATGCTGTAGCTTTGTGTCGTCGTGCCGTCTGCCGCCGTGACTTGCACCGTAATCAAGGTACTTTCACCCTCCGGCAACGCCACGGGCGAGGACGGCATTCCGGATTTGGTCGCGACGCCGTTTACTGTCAGGCTCGCACCGTCGTCGCCGGTGGTCGGCGTCACTTGGACCGACGCCACAGGATATCCCAAGGTGGTGGTGTAAGTGGCCTGGTTCGACTGGAAGATCTGATCTAGCGACCCAGGGCTGATGCTAAGGTCGCTGAGCGTGGCATCGCTGCTGGCGGGACTCCCACCGCTGCCACCACTGCCACCAGTATCGCTACTGCTGCTACCACCGCCGCCACAGGCAAGGAGTAGCAACGCCATAACGACGACAATGTTGACTTTGAGAATAGTTGTCATCTTATTTTCTCCTCTAGAGGATCGATTTCCGGGAGCTGCGAAAGACCAGGAGTTTTGGCACGGAGGACCACTTCCAGACTCCATAAAGATCCACCACCTGAAGCCATTGCGTCTGGAGGTTATCTGCCTATTCCCGTCGCGAAGGGAAATGTGGTGACTTCTACCACCTAACTACATTTAAAGAGTAATCAGTCCATTAACTCATCTGCGGCTGTATACAAATATTCGGCTCCTAGATCAGGAGCCGAATCTCTACAGCTCTTTAATATTAGGTACTCACGAAGTTAAAGGTGATGATGTCCAGACGCGCGAGGGTTGCAGCCACAGTTCTGGTGATACCCTTTTTCGTCGAAGCTCACTATGGTGGTTTGCGGAGTGATACTATTTTCTTCGAGAAAGGAATGTTTTACGGGACGAATCCAATGCTCTCGCCTATTTACGTCAGTCGTTTCCAGCAAAATCTCGTCGTCTGCTAGATCAAAGTGACTATGAAGGAGTGAAACGCCAAACCGCTTTAAGCAGTTGTGTTTAGACAGCACGAGACGGATATCCTCAAGGCATGCCGCGTCATTCTCGTCGATTGGACGCACGTCAGCGATATGCTTCAGTGTGCTCCATTGCATTGACTCAACCACTACTTGTTTCATATCTAGCTCCTAGATCGCTCTGGGAGGGATAGTCAACCTGCTGGCGAGCGAATACCAAGAGGCTAACGAATGCTGCTTCGAAAGGATCACCATGTGGTTTCTCCTTTTTCTGATCGCCGCTAACGCCAGTGATCAGCCATGAAGCATTGGTTGGTTTTTGATCAGCAAAAAGGGCGCCAGCACAGCGATTCTAATGTTCATTCAATACCTTGTGCGCAAGTGTCCGTTGCTTCGGAAATTAGGTGTAAATTGTGCTGACGCAGGATCGGTGGGTCACGGTAGAAATGCTGATTACTCAGCACCTATCCTCATTGCTACCGAAGTACCGAGTAAGGTGCGAGTTATATAACCGCTCGACGAACTACACCGGAATCGTTTCACCCTGATTCCAAGGCAATAACCGACCAAGGTCTGACCGGTTGCTGAAGCACTGAAAAGCTTATCGGTCGTCAAATTCTGTTCGAAAGTTGACCGAAAAGCGAGACGCGCGAATGTCCGCTTTTGTTTAGCAGCGCACCGATCGAGGCGTCCGGTGGAGGCCGCAGGCCGGCAAGGTCATGGACCGGTGGGCCTATGAGAGACAGATAGAAATTGATTTCTCTCGGCCCGGCAAGCCCACGAACAATGCGACTGTGGAGTCATTCAACGGCAGACTCCGCCAGGAATGCTTGAACGAGAACTGGTTTCTGTCACTGACCGATGCCGAGCAGAAGATTGAGACCTGGAGAACGTTCTATAATCAAGTCAGACCCCACTCCGCTCTGGGGTGGTCCACACCCGCTGACTACGCCCAAAAACACGCTATTTCAGGTCACCTGGAACCGCAATTAGAGCCGGATTTTTCTGGCAATGAGCGGTACTAAAACGGGGTCAGGGTCAGTTATCGCAGCCACCGAAATCACGATATCCTTAGCTATAGAAAACCACTGATCAGGACTCACGTCGAACATACTCCTGTAAAATTACGGAAACAGACGGCCTCGACTTTAGATCAAATGGGCGCGCGGCGGATAGTAGTCCCTTTAACTCGGACACGGGAGAAAAGCGTGAGAACCTCTTGCCACGAAAACAACGGGCAACGATACAGGGAGAACCCAAAGTACAAAGGGCACTTCCTTAAGTTGTGCTCTGCCCGCGCCAAACGAACCGGACAACCTTGCGGACAGCTGGCTATGCCGAACGGTAAATGCCGCCTTCACGGTGGGCGCTCATCCGGTCCAGGTAATGTGTTGTTCCCTGAGGCCGGTGATAAGTCGGGGGAACGCAAACTAAGAAATAAGCTAGCGGTCGTGGCCAAACGTGCCAGAGCCAAGGAAGTTCAAAGCGCTGAACATGAACAACAGGACACCCGCTTTGAAGACGACCCTACTCTTAGGCGCGAACTCAACAGCGCCGCCGATCTGATCGACCGGAACACGCTGGCCAGGGCCATTCGTGATTATAGGGGCGGGACCATACCGTTTTACCGGTTTATGGATATTCGCCGCGCAGTAGCCAGCCGAGGAAACGGCACCTCGACGCTCTGGTCGCAGAAGTAAAGGCGGACTATCTTGCGGACGGGATACGGTTAAACCAATAGGCCAGGGTTAGACAGGGGCGGGGAAGCCCTCTCAGGGGAAAGAGGACTAAGTGAAAAAAAGTGACACGTTTGGCACGAGGGACGCGTTTTCCAATATTCAACTGTATGTAAATGAAATTTCTACTCCTAAAACCAATTTCTAACGCGTAAGTAGTGGTTATTTTGAGGTATAAATTTCAATCGTATGGATTTGAATTTGGAAAAACGCGTCCCTCGTGCCAGGGGTGTCAAAAGACTCACCGACCGTTACCCATCAGATTCAGGGTCTTCCGCCCCCGATTGATAAACCGCTCCAGGTCGTCCACAGACATCTCATTCAGGCTCATGTCCGCCAGTGCCTCTATATCTTCCTTGGGCTTTCCAAGCACGCCACCTATTTCACAGACTGCCCGCGCTGCCGCCACACGGGGACCACTGGCTCCACTGACGTCGTTCGCGATATCGAGCAACACCCTCAGCATATCCGGTATTTTTTGAATGGCTGCCATGCGGTGCTGATCGGTTGAATCCTTCGATGGTTGCTCGTCCCACTGGCATTGCGGTTTCTGGTCTACTTTGGCCATTAGTTGCCTTCCTCTGTTGATTGCTGAAAATCAAAATCATCCCGTCGAAGCGATAGCCCATGGATAAATCTCTTGCCTCCTGTCCTGCGTGACCGCTTTAAGCCCCGCGCCTCTAGCCGCGTGGTAAAACTCTTGTGGCTAACCTTTCGCTGGATGCCCGCACTTGTCGCCCAGCTTCGGTACGCTTGGTAAATCACGCCCGTTTCTGATTCCATATCCGGCCCGGTGTCGCATGTCTCCTCGACAAACTGGCTGATCTGGTCAGCCTCCATTCGCCATGCCCGTGCTGCTTCCCTGCTACTCTCCGGCATTGTGAACGCCTCGAACCGGTAGAGCCGCGCCAGTCCTGCCAGGGCAAAGTTAAGGATACCCGGCAACTCCTCGCGCAAACGCGCCGCTAACCCCACATCCCTGTCTGCCTCGCAGAACTCACGGTTAAAGGTGAGCACCAGTGCCCTGCGGAAAAGCGCCTGCGAAAAATCACGGGTGTGCGGGAAATGATTTGTACCAAACCACTGGGTAGCGAAAGGCACAAAGTCGAAGGGGTCGCGGTGCTTTTGCTCCGCGGTGGTGGTTTCGCCAGAGACGAGCGCCTTTAACTGCGCGTCCGCGATCTGTCCGCCCTCCTCTATTTCGGTAATGATGTTTGCCAGCTTTCCCCGCAGATGTGCCCGTTGGAATTGGTTTTCAAATTGTGAGGGCTTAACCGCTGCCACGTTGTGCGCGCCCAGTAAATCTTTGAGAACTCCCAACAGGACAGACTTGCCATTGGCCCCGGAGCCTATGAGCATGAAAAACCGCTCTAGGTGGCTGCTAGGGATCAGCGAATAGCCCAATGCCTCACCTACGACCGTGATCTTTTCAAAGGCGTCAGCGTCTCCTTGGAATACCTCACACAAGAATTTATTAAACCTTGGCGCTTGCGCTTCGGGATCGTATTCGACTGGGATCAGTGTGGTTAAATAGCGGTCCCGACGGTGCTCGGCTAGATGCCACTCGTCGCCGGAATAGGTCAGCTCCCCATTTAGGCAGTTAATCACGCCGCTCAACCTGTCGAACTCTACCGTAGGTCGGTAAACCTCCGTCTTTATAAGATCCAGTACCGAGCCCACCACATGGCCGGTTAATTCCGTCCGGCCCGCTACCGCGTGAATAGTCTTTTTCACTTGCCTGTCGTGCACTGGCTCCCACACCTTGCCAGACCACTTCCAGAACGTGCTTTGCGCGTGCAACAGGTTGCTCTCCCCAATCGCCGCGATGGCCGCGCCCGCTGTGGACATGTGGTTATCTTCCGTTTCCGCCATAGCCTTTGCGTCAGCCATGAGGGCGGGCACAGTGGTCCCCGCTTTCCTCGCTATTATTTTGTAGAGTACCTGCTTCTGCGCACCCCGCATGGTGCTAACCGTTATCAGGTCAGACAGCCGTCCCGTAAGTGTGTCCACGTCTTCGGTGTCGTTAATCTTCTGCTCAATCTCCGCATATCTGAGCATTGGGACACTTGCCCTTTTATCGGGTCGGTACTTACCGATAGACGCGGCAATGGTCCGGACCTCCCGTTCAGATAGGGGTGGAGAACATCGAATCTTATTCTCCGCCAGTAACGCCGCTGTGATCGCCTCGAGCCCCATCCCGAACCGACGCATCTGTCCACCCCGGCTGGCCAGCGTATCGTTACGACCGCCTTCGGTGACTATGTCCTCGTCGTCACCTATACCTCCCTGACTTGACCTCGGAGCAGAGGCAGGGGAAGCACTTCCTACTCTGAGGTCCAACCCACGAATTAGCGCGGGCAAAAGATAGGCGGGGCCGGATAGCGCAGCTATCTGAACCGAACGAAAAGGTTGATCCTTATGGTGCAGAAACCCGGGGACACGCATCACGCGCGGCAAATCGCATACCTTTGGATCACCGCCGAACTTAATGGCTAAAGCGCGTTGGGCAGCGGTGAAATATTCCGGCTTAACGCCCTCTACCAGCCAGTAAACGTGGTATTTACCCGGGCTTGTCTCGATGACCATGTGGGGTTCTAAACCCGCCACCCTTGCAGCGTCGATCACGGGCTCTAACGGAGCACCATCCAAGTCCAGGAACACGGCGCGCACCGCCGTAACATTCTCAGCTTTGCGCCCCTTCTGATCCGTCTGGTTTACCGTAAAGAATATGCCCGCACCCTTGGCGTTCAATTCGGCGAGCTGCGGCAAATGCTCCGCTCCGCCATGAAATATCCGGGCTAAATCCCTGCGGTTTTGGTCAGTATCATCAAATGTCTGGAAGGTGTGGCGACCGCCAAACGCATTTAGGAACTGCTTTGCGGCTTCCAAGTCCAACGTTGGCGTTACTACATTCGGCGGTGTATCTGTGTATACTTTACTCATTGGAGCGGTGGCCATAGCCTTCCTCTCTGACGTTAGGGATTGAGTGTGTTTGTGCCTGATCAGTAGCGGGCCGTCCTCCCGCTACTGGTTCTCCCAATTTCGAAATTTCTATTAACTTCTCGCCGGCCTGTCTTAGCCTGCCCGCTGTAATCGTCTGCTGTTTAAGAAAGTCTGTAGCTAAGAGGCCAACTGCTCTCAGACCCCATTCTTGCCGCCGCTCGCTCACAGCCCACAGCACACTTTGCATCTGCCTTTCCCGCTGCCTGGGGGCACGCTCTCGTCTCCTATACCGTCGCTGCTCCTGCGGGTCGATCCAGTAGCGCAGCATTGGCCCCGCGCCGAATCTCTCCCGCTCAACTGGTACCATAAACTGCTGCTCAAGTTTGCAGACGAGCGCGGACAGGTCGGAGCGGTTAGGCGCTATTTTGTAGTCCTCCAGGTCCAGCCGGGTTATTGATGCTCCTTTCATCAGTGCTTCAAATAGTCGCTTCGCCTGGGTGTCGTAGAGGTCCAGGTCCTCTGCTGTGATCTCTTGCCTTCGGTTAGTTGAGTGTTTCACGCTGCCACCCCGCTTTTAGCTCCGGCAGCTCAAGAAAGAGCGCGGGGTTAATATGAGGTGCCCAACGCCTCAGCTTTTTGAGAAACTTGCTTTCAACCTCTGCCGATAATTTGATACGGACGGTGCAGTCGGAGCACAGCGCATAGTAGGCACCTACAAATTGCCCCTTTCGGCACCAACCATAGGCACTACCGAGGACAACGCCTGTCTTTTCGCATCGAGTGCACGTGCGCTCTCTTTCTCCCACATCGGCTATCAGGCCTCTCTCGCCATTCGCTTCAACCAGTTGATACTTGGGCATCAACAGATCGACGAAACTAACGTGTTGTTTCTGCATATCGGAGTCCTCCTTCATGCTGTCCGCCGCGAAGCTTCGGCTTGATCTGCAATCCACTGGTCGACTTCGCTGGATAGCCAGCCAACAGTGCGGCCACCTCCTAGCGAGATCGGACGGGGGAACCGTCCATCACGCATCAAGTCGTAAAGGGTGCTGCGAGGAATTCCCGTCAGGGCATTGAGCCTCTTGAAACGGAGAATCTCTTCTCGCGATTCGCAGACTTTCTGTCGAAGCTCTTTCTCTTCTTCAGGGCCAGGTATTTCTTTTGTAGGTTCTCGTTCTTGGTGGGACATAGTTAATGTTCCTCGTTGTTTGTCGGACACAGACGAACATTAACCAGCGGAATTTTGGGATACTTGGGAATTCCCTGATTCCCTATTTCCTTACAAAAAAAAAGAGCGCCGAAGCGCTCTGATTATTCTCAATCCCTTAAGGTTGCCCGTCCTTTAGCGCGTCGGCTATGGCAGCCACGGTAGGCACTATATTTAAAGGTGCGCCTTCCAACTGGCCAAGAATGTGCGCGGCCCTATCCTCTGAACTGTCGTTTTCATAAACTTCAGCCGCCAGAAAGGCCAGTGCTTGCTTCATGGCTTTAACCCCTGCCGACAACGCCTTCGTATCCTTCCCATATAGTTGGGAATCCAGCCCGAGAATCCGCCTCGCAGTCCTGAATGCCCGAACAAAGCTGCCTGGTCCGCTTGTCGTATGCCTTGCAATACTCTTTGCAACTGGTTCGTGGGATCCTCGCTCTCGGGGGAACCGTTCGTTACCTGTTTTTTTTGCCCGTAGGACTGCCAAAGCGTATACCGCAACATGTAGCCACATTTTTTCGTCTCGGCTTTCAGCAGCTCGGTTGCTTACGGTTTCTGGGGACAGAATAGGCTCGGTGGTTGATTCATTTTGTGCATTCTCGCCGTTGGCCCCCTTGGCAGGCAGCGGATCATAAACGACACCCAGCCTCTCCAGGTCATCCAAAAAACAACGCAGTCAAGCGGTCTGACCTCTCCTAGATCAACTTTGACAATCGTATCACCGGGGGTCCAGACGCTTTTATCATCGGCATTATACCGGAGATCAAACTCACCATACTCCACCTCTATTAATGTAGTTGGCTCAAGCGTCGCGCCCATTAAATCGCATCTCCGGATTCGCACGAAGCTCCCCTGTCCTTTCTCCTTATCGCCTCGAGTAACAGGCAGACCGACATAGACTGACAATTTTCCATTTTCCGCCCAGGAAAGGAGATCTTCCACCTTGAGGCGTTTTCTTCCCAAGCGGATCCCTTCGGCTACTATGTTACCTATCCTGAACTTGTTTCGACCGGTTTCAGTTTCCATCTGCACACCTCGACGTAGCACCTCAAAGGAGACCAAGCCAGGCCGGCGAGGTTTCCGGCTTTTCGGGAGCTACCCCAGACTTGGCTTTACCGCTCATGCCCGCTTGGCTTTTCTAGCGGTCATAGAAACGACATTACCCGGCTCTCTGGCTATCTGCTGCTCAACTAGGGCTCCCCAAGCTTCCCAGGCAGTCCGCTGCTCATCGGCATAAACCGCCCGCTGATAGGTCGCCACCAGCTTGTCTTCGGGAAGGTGGTTCAGCATCCGCTCAATGATGTGAGGCGGGGTTTTCAGATATTCCCCCCATGCAGTAGCCGCAGAGCGTCGCAAGTCGTGGACTGTAAAGTGTTCCATTTCCGCCAGAGGAGCAGGCTCACTGTCCGCCTGGGCGACCGCTTTTTTACCCTTGCTCTTGCCTTTGGAGTTATCCTCATCACCTCTTAGCCGGTATATGGTGCGGCTGAGGGTGTCCGGGTGCATCGACTGGCTATGATCGTGGGCATCGCGATTCTTTCTGCTCGACTCGAAAACATAGAAACCGTTGCCGCTCAGTGGACTGAGTCCCCGCAAGATTTCAACCGCCAGCGCGGACAGATAGACGGTATGCCCTCGTCGATTCTTTGTCCGCATCTCAGGCAATGTCCAAACGCCTTCATCCAGGTCTAACTCCGCCCACTCCATCCGGGCCACTTCCTCGCGTCGGGCACCGGTCAGAACCAGCACTTTCAGTGCTGCTACTGTTACCGGAGACAGACGGCTCCCGCTGTCTAATGCTTGGTCTAACGCCCCCCATACCTTGCGCAATTCACCCAGGGCCAAAGCACGGTCTCGAGAACGAGCGGCGGACGCTGCGAAGTCTTTAGGCTTGAGTAACCGGGCAGGATTCTGCTCAACCAGGTGACGGTTAACCGCGTAGTCCAGCATGAGATTCAAAGTGGTTAGGGCTTTGCGGGTTTCTTCCTTTATGTCTTTGCGGGTCATGGCATCTAGAGCGCCAGCAAGGTGCCCCCGGTTTACATCACGCGCCAGCAGTTCACCTAATCGACTTTTGAGGTGAAGGCGCCAGCGGTCGCTATGCCGGTCAATCCACTTTTCAGTTACGGTGCCGCCGATTCGTAAGTGTTCCAACCACATCTCGAAGATCTGTTGCATATCGAGGGCTTCTGCATTCTCCTGGCGTTTAGCTGCCTGCGCCCGCTTGGGGTCAATTTTATTCCTTAGCTCCAGCTTCATCTTGCCCGCCTTCTCCCTGGCATCTGCCAGCGAGAGCGCAGGGTAGTCACCGAGAGAAACCCTTGTCTGCTTGCCGGTAGCCGGATGCAAATAGCGAAAGACCCACGTCTTAGCTGTCCCGCTGCGTTTGGGATACACGCGGAGAGCCAGGCCACCACCGTCCGCGAGTAGCGTATCTCCAGTAACCTTGGCGTTCCGTATTTTGGTGTCTGTCAGCTTGCCCACTGTTATCTCTCCCGCTCTCTGGGTCACTCTCCGGGTCAAAAAAAACCGGCTTTAGTCGGAATCTACCGGACAACCACGGAAGCTGCAAGCGGGAAATTGCTGTTTAATAAATGTTTTTCGGACACCGTCGGGCTTTATCGAATAAATGTCGCGCGCCTCCTAAGGGGAAGGTAGCAGGTTCGAGTCCTGCCTGGGGCACCATTAAAATCAAAAAGTTATAAGTTATATGTCCTCGAGATAACCGCATTCTGATTTCTTGGGCCACGCCGTGGGCCAAAATTTCTTTCGGTACACCGTTATAACCCTCCTTTTTGCGCTATTTGATTTTCCTGTCATTTATAGCCTCGCCCTATCGAACGAGCACCCGCGGACTGCTGAAGTCACTACGTTCTGAGCATACCCCGCCGGGGATGATTTGCCTTTTTGTTTTGTGTGTCGATTTTGTTTATATGTATCTTTCGGATGCGCATGCATGTATCCAAACGCGCCCTATATGCTCTCGTAACCACCAGGAGGAGTCACCAGTGACGATTTACCATGTGTTCCCGTAATCCAGTCCATCACTGCCGTCGGGGTGAAGTATGTATCGGAAAAGAGCCGCAGGAAGGCCATTCGTCAGTTCTAAATAGAGCGCTGATGGGTCGACTACTTCATCTGAAAATTCGCAGGAAGCCTGCGTATTCTTTTGATTTGATTGATTATTGATCAAAATAAAACAAATTTAACGAATTTACCATGCGATTTATCGGGTCAGACCACTGACCAAAACAATCTCACAGACAATCAAATCAGGGCGATGCCTGGGCCATCAACAAAGATAAGAACGATCCAGCTATTGCTCAATTCTCTATCGCTCTGCTCTTCATATATCGCCCGACGCACCTGCACAAGGCGACCCTGAAATCGTTAAAGCCGGTTCTGATGAAAATCTCTCCTCAAGATATTTCAGAAATAGCCGTAAAACGAGAACAACTATGCGGTGATGAGGGAAGGTCAAATGAACATAAGGAATCGGCTTGGTTTTCGCGTCAAAGTAGCGTTGCCATTCGTTATTACAGCGATGGCACTGATTGTTATTGTGGTTTTTGCAGTAAATACAGTGAGGCATTTGGTATCTGGCACCGATCTTATAGCCGACGTCTACCTTCCCTCAGTAAGTGAAGTTCTGAACGGTGACCGGGATCTCTACCAGGCACTGGAGGCCCAGAAAAACTACGTCGAAGTTTTTGGCAATGGTGATGAAGCAAAAGAATATCTGGCCAGCTATGAAGAAAACGCTCAACAAGCCTATGACCGTTTCAATCAAGCCGTAGATCGCCTGCAAGGCTCTAATGTGTCTGAAATTGCCGACGGCTTTGAGTTGGCCTTTAATAGCTGGAAGGCTTCTGCAGATAAGGTTCTCAGCTTGGCTCGGAACGGCAACGTAGCCGGGGCTCACGACATTGCAAAGTCAGAAACTAGAGACCTCTTTGGAAATCTGCGAAGCTATTTCGATAAAGTTGGCACCCACGCTGACGAGCAAGCTCATGCCCAAGCGAAGGACGCCTCTGCAGAAGGCCTGTCGAGCTCAATCACAATTGTTACCGTGACAGTAATTGCGCTGCTGATAAGCGCCGCGTTTTTTGTATTCTTCCTCAAGCTGATTATAAATTCGATATCGGACATTCGCGGCCAGTTGGATAACATTGCACAGGGCGAAGGGGACCTCACGCAGCGCATCGCGGTTGAGCAAGACGACGATCTCGGCAAGTTGGCGCAGAGTTTTAACCAGGTGCTGGAGAATCTGCAGTCTATGATCGCATCCATACAGCAGTTGACGGCCGAGCTTGGGCATGGGGCAACCGAACTGTCGCGTACAGCCGCTGAGAACAGCGATGGGGTAATCCGCCAGACCGATTCCATCTCCATGGTGGCAACTGCTATCAACGAAATGCAGAGTGCCATTGAGGAAGTCGCAGGGAATGCTTCAAGGGCATCCGAAGTAACCCGGGAAGCGGAAAAGAAAGGACAGAATGGGGGTCGAATTATTCGTCAGTCCTCCGAGCAGGTCCAGCAGCTCTCGGCGCAGATCTCAAAAGCGGTGGACGTAATCCGTCAGCTATCTGAAGACTCCAACAACATCACGTCTGTTCTAGACGTCATCCGGGGTATTGCCGAGCAAACGAACCTCCTTGCCTTGAACGCTGCGATCGAAGCTGCCCGCGCCGGCGAGCAGGGCCGGGGCTTCGCCGTCGTTGCTGATGAGGTCCGGACTCTGGCCCAGCGCACGCAGGAATCAACCTCAGACATCCAAAAGATGATTACCGCACTGCAAAGCGGTGTTTCGGACATTGTGTCTGTAATGGAAACTGGCAGCGATCAGGCGTCGCAAACCGAAGCGTTGGCCTTGAGCGCTGAAACCGAGATCCAGGCCATCCTCGAAGCGATGACGAACATTGTGGACATGAACACCAGCGTGGCATCTGCAACAGAAGAACAAACTCAGGTGGTTGAAGAGATCAACCAGAACATAACCCAAATTAATGATCTGGCCGAAGAGAGTGCGAATCGCTCCAAAGCAATCGATGGTATCAGCGACTCGCTGGAAGGTTATTCCCGAGAACTTGAGAATCAGACCGGAAAGTTCAAAGTCTGACGATTACAACGACTCGCTCGGATCATAACTGACAATACTCAACTGTGAGCAGTTTCATGATTGGGGCGGGTCAGTTAGGCTAGCTGATAACTCGAGCAACGTACTCACATTCTCGAAAAAACGGGCAGTAAAGATGAATCAGCCAAGCGATCCGATTGACGAGGCAAGCCGCCTCATTGCGCTTTATCGGACTAATCTGCTCGATTCCGAACCTGAGGAGCGCTTCGATCGCATCACCCGCCTTGCGGCGCAGGTATTCTCAGTAAAAATCTGTCTCGTTTCGCTCGTAGACAAAGACCGGCAGTGGTTTAAATCCAAGGTCGGTCTGGAGGCGCAAGAAACGACTCGAGAATTGTCCTTTTGTTCTCATGCTATTCAGGAACGGGATATCTTTGTGGTGAACGACGCCAGCAAAGATTATCGTTTTGCGTCCAGCTCGCTGGTAACGATGGACCCGCGAGTCAGGTTCTACGCGGGCGCCCCGCTTCGTGATATCGAAGGCGCAGTGCTTGGAACACTCTGCCTGATCGACTCAACACCCCGTGAATTTTCTGAGGAGCAGAGGAAGGTGCTTCGGGGTTTCGCCGACATGGTTGAGAGCGAAATTATTCGGGCCGATGAAGCGAAAATTGAGCATCGCCTTACATCCAGCCTGACCCGGATCTCATCAATTCTCTCGACTCTGCCTGATATGGTCTTCGTTATCGAACGAAAACTACGATTTTTGCTATGCAACGATCACACTGATCTTCCAGTGTCGCGGCGCCAACTCCTCGGCAGATCAATCGCAGAAGCTCTTCCCGATCCTCTGGCAAACGGATTGATCACCAGCGTCAATCGAGCATTTACCGCGAGCCCACAAATCACAGTCCAAAGCCATACAATCTTTGACTCTGACTCTGACACAACGTTTGAAATGCGTTGCAAGAAAATCGATGAGAAAGAAGTGTTAGTGGTTCTGCGGGATACGACTGAGCAAACGAAAGTAACTGCAGAAAATGAACGGTTGTCAGAAGTTGCCAAACAAACCACTAATGGCGTGGTGATCACTGATGACCGGGGTTATACAGTCTGGATTAACAAAGCGTTTTCCGAAATATCGGGCTACAGCGCCGCAGAAATGACTGGGAAGAGGCCAGGTTATTTGCTTCAGGGCCCTGATACGGATTCATACACCGTCGGGATAATGAAAGACGCTTTAATCAACTGCGAGAGCTTCGACGTTGATATTATCAATTACTCAAAAGCCGGCGCGGCCTATTGGATCCGAATCTCAAGCAACCCCATGTGGGATTCTGATGGCAATCTCAAAGGCTTCATAGCTATCCAAACGGACGTCACGAAGGAAAAACGAGACGAAGAGTATATCCGTCGAAGCGATGACCTGCTCAGAGCTGTCATTGATGCCAATAGCATCGGAACCTGGCAGTTCAACATCCAAACTGGTCAGTTGCAGATCAACAACAAGTGGGCTGCTCTGATTGGCTATGAACTTCACGAGCTGGAGCCCACGAATCGAACCACCTGGGAGCGGCTGGCTCATCCAGACGACCTCGTCTTTTGCTTGGGCCAACTCGAGAAACATGCCAATGGCCTGGCCCCCGTGTATGAGGCCAATATGCGGATGAAACACAAAAACGGCGATTGGGTATGGATCAACACACGCGGGAGAATCACGACATGGACGGGTGACGGCAAACCCCAGTGGCTTCTTGGCACCCATTTCGACATCAGTGCGCAGATCAATGCTGAGACAACGCTTGAGCAAACGTCCACCCAAATGCGGGCAGTCGTTGAGCACATGCTGGACGGAGTGATCAGCATCGACGAAAAAGGCGCGATGCTAACGTTTAACCATGCCGCCGAACAGATTTTTGGTTACGATCGCGATGACGTTTTAGGCAGAAATATAAGTCTTCTTTTACCATCTTCTCATCCGACAGCTGGCGATGAACATCCCCTCGGTTACTTGAAAACGGGCGAAGGTGAAATGACCGGCCGTGTTCATGAGCTTGAAGGCATTCACAGGAACGGACATGTTTTTCCAATGGAGCTTGGGGTCGTTGAGCTCAGCGATGCGGGCAATATCAGATTCATCAGTATCGTCAGAGACATTACTGACCGTCTGCAACGTGAACAGGAGATCAATCGGCTCGCTTTTTACGATGAGCTGACTGGGCTGCCAAACCGTCGTCTACTGATAGACCGTCTTCAGCAAGTGCTCGAAAACTGCGATCGACACAACCACTATGGAGCGTTGCTCTTTCTCGATCTGGATAAATTCAAAGATTTAAACGACAGTGCAGGCCACACAACTGGCGACCTCCTCCTGTCTCGTGTTGGGCAGAAATTAACGCACTCTATCCGTCAAAGCGATACCGTGGCACGCCTTGGCGGAGATGAGTTTCTGATATTGATAGCCAGCCTGAGCGCCGAGGAGGGTGAGGCAGCAATACAGGCAGAAGAGGTCGCCAAAAAGATTTTCACTGAACTCTCCCTGAGCATTGACCTCAATGGCTTAAATTACAACTGCTCCGTGAGTATTGGCATCACCCTATTTAATGACAAGTCACTACGGTCTGTTGACCTGCTCAAACAAGCCGATATGGCCATGTATGAATCCAAAGCAGCGGGGCGCAAAAGTATCAGTTTTTATAATCCTCAAATGCAGGTTGTCGTTGATAGGCGCATCGAGATCGAGCAGGACCTGCATGAGGCTCTGAGTGAGGAACAGTTCCAACTGTTTTACCAAAAGCAAGTGGATCATGACGGCAAGATGCTCGGAGCGGAAGTGCTTCTGCGATGGAATCATCCTGAAAACGGCCGGGTGTCTCCAGCAGAATTCATTCCCGCGGCCGAGGAAACCGGGCTCATTGTTCCCATTGGTGAATGGGTTCTACGCCAGGCTTGTCGAACGCTCGCTCAATGGTCCACCGATCCCACAAAAGCTGAACTCATTCTGGCAGTGAATATCAGCGTCGTTCAGTTTGGAAAGAGCGATATAGTCAAGACGGTTCTCGACGCGCTAGAAATTACCGGCGCTAACCCGCACAACCTCAAACTTGAGATTACAGAGTCCTTGTTGGCAAGCAACATTCCCGACATTCAGAGTAAGATGCGAGAGCTACAGCAGCACGGCGTTTCTTTTTCAATTGATGACTTTGGGACCGGATATTCTTCGCTGTCTTACCTCAAGCAGCTGCCTATTGATCAGTTGAAAATTGACCAAGGGTTTGTTCGGGACATAATCACAGATCCGAACGATCGAGCTATTGCTCAATCCGTTATTACACTCGCCGAATCCATGTCGCTCAACGTTATTGCAGAGGGCGTTGAAACTGAGGCTCAGAAAGAAATGCTTTATGAAATGGGCTGTAACACTTATCAAGGCTATCTATTCAGCAAACCGTGTGAGATCAACGGACTTATATTTGATTAGTGCCCATAGCTTAAAGTTGGTTGTGATTGGTTGACCACTACATTGCGCTTTAGGCTCTAAGTCGCCAACTTCACCAACATTGCATGGCTGAAAGAGGAAATGCGAAAAACTTGGATTTAATAGGGTAATCTCCAAGGCCACTAGCCGGTAACTACCCTGAGATCTCAGATTTTGTACCACCCACATTTTACCTGGGCCTTCCACGGCAAAAAAACGATCAAAAAGCAAACACAAGCTACTTGATACGGCGTTTTTCCAGCTTACGGGCCAGAGTTCTCCGATGCATGCCCAACCGCCGGGCCGCTTCCGAGATATTGAAATCGGCCTCCGCAAGCACTTCGTGGATGCGTTCCCATTCGAGGGTTTTGATGGATGTCGCCCGATTGGTCAGTTCAGGGCTGCCCCCACCGGCTGTGTGGCTGAATGCGCCTTCTATATCATCGGTGTTGGCGGGCTTGGCCAGGTATTGGCATGCGCCCAGTTTGATTGCTTCAACGGCTGTGCTGATGCTGGCAAACCCGGTCAGCACAACGATTGCCATGTCGGGGTCGCGGGTGTGCAACAATTTGACGCAGTCCAGGCCAGAGCTTTTACCGTTCAACTTGAGGTCGACCACGGCATAGCCCGGGGATTCGGTTTCGAGCAGTTCGCCAACGGTTTCAATGTTATCAGCAACGAAGGTATCGTAGCCTCTGCGGCGGAAAGAGCGCTCCAGGGTTCGAGCGAGGGCGTTGTCGTCCTCCACAATGAGAAGTGTGTTGTCAGCTGTCATTATTCATGGCCTCCTCGATCACAATCGCTGACAACGGCAGCACCACTTCCACCGACGCGCCTCGCTCTTTACGATTATGGGCCTTCAGCGAACCACCCAGCGCCCTCGAAACGTTGACGCTCAGAAACAACCCGAGCCCCCTCCCCGGCCTGTCTTTGGTGGACTGATAGGGTTCCCCGATGGCGCCGAGTATATGAGCAGGAAAGCCAGGGCCATCATCCTCAACTCTGATCCGAAGGTGTTCGTTGTCAGTTTGAACCGTCATGCTCAGCCGGTCCGGCGATGCTTCCAGAGCGTTATCCAGCACATTAAAAATCATCTGTTTCAGCACGCTGTCCACCACCACTGGAAAATCGTCTTTGACGTCGTTGCCATAGATCAACGTCTTCACCGGGTGCCCCTTCCGCCAGTCTTAAACCATGTTATCAAAGTACTTTACGATGGTGGTCCTGACCGATGATTCGGCACGGGTCTCCCCTGCCGACAACAGGATGCCGCTCACGATGTCCTTGCAGCGGGTGAGCTGTTCCTGCATGCCCTCACATTCTTCCTTTCGTTCCTGATTAAGCTGAAATTCCGGCATCCGCCGCCAGTCACCCAGGATGATGGACAGCGTTGCCAGCGGCGTTCCAAGCTCGTGGGCCGCACCGGAGGCCAATAACCCCATGCGAACAATATGCTCTTGCTCAGCTTTCAATTGCCGCAAGTCGGCAAGTTTTTCATCCCGGCCGCGCAGGTTTCGCGAAATGCGTGTAATTGCGGTAACCACCAGAGCCGCGTTGAGCAGAAAACACACCAACAAGCCTTCGACAGACATGTTGAAAAAAAGCCGTTCGTCCTGATGCAGGAGATATAGCGGGTCTGAAAAAACGGCGAGGAGAAGCAAACAGAGGCTGGTAGCCGCCACAATGATACAGGCGGCAGAAACGCTCAGTAAGACCGCACCAAGCGTGACATGGAGCCGATAAAGGAAGGCAAACGGATTGCTCACTCCGCCACTCAGGTACAGCAGCGCTGTCAGGCTTATGACATCGATCAGTAGTGAGAAAAAGAGCTCGCCGGGGCCTCCAGCCTTGCCCCGGACCTAGCGCAGGTGACTTACGGCATTAAACACCACGAGTCCAGCCACAACCAGGACAAGGTGCTTCACCGGTAGACCAAGCCCAAAGCCCAGGGTTGCTACGTCAATCGCTGACAGTTGGCCCTACCACCGCAATCCAGCATAACTGGATCAACAAAAGCAGATTTCGATGGTCTGCCTAATCGCTGCCAGGCGCTTGCAGTGTGGGCTGATTATCAGTTCTGCTTGGCACCCAAGGCAAAACACTCATCATCGGTGCCCTGGCAGGACTGGCGAGCTATGCGCTGTTCCACGTGGTGACGGTATTTCCCCGTCCTGGATTGCCCTCTACTCCACACGTTCAGTGAGTGACTTCCTGATCGTCCAAATGATAGGGGCTGCTCTGGGTGCTGGGGGTATTGTGGCATCCGGGCTGCTGGCGGATCGGTATGGGCGCAGAATGACACTCGGTGTACTGGCTTGTCTGATTGCACTGTTCGCCGTCTTTGTGCCATGGCTGCTCAATGGCAGCGGCAGTACCGGTCAGAATGTTTTCATTCTGCTGGGGTTTACGTTACTCGGTCTTCCCTACGGCCAGGCCTCCGGGGTCGTCACCTCGAATTTCCAGCGAAGCTACCGTTACACGGGTGCCGCGTTAGCCTCTGATCTGGCCTGGCTCGTAGGGGCCGGCTTTGCGGCGCTTTGGCTCAATCGCGGAATGCGAACGCCCACTCGTGACGCGCGCTGAATACCGGCTTAAAACTAATTGGCCGTCTTAGCCACTAAGCAACAGATGCACGCCGATGCTGGCCACATAGCCCAGAGCAATAGCAGGGGTCCACTTCAGGTGACTGAGGAACGTGTACTGCCCTCTCGCCTGCCCCATCAGTGCAACCCCGGCTGCGGAGCCGATAGAGAGCAAGCTGCCGCCGACGCCGGCTGTAAGTGTGACCAGAAGCCATTGGTAATCCGGCATAGCCGGGTTCATGGTCAGTACCGCAAACATCACCGGGATATTGTCTACCAATGCAGAAATCACACCGATCATAACATTGGCAAAGGTGGGCCCCAGGTCACCGTAAAGCGTTGCTGAGATCATGCCCAGGTAGCCGATAAAGCCGAGGCCACCCACGGCCATGATGACCCCATAAAAGAAGAACAGCGTATCCCACTCGGCCCGTGCGATGTGGGAAAACACGTTAAAACCACGGCCTTCAGAACTGTCTCCCGGGGGTGTTTCATAGCTTTCGCTCCAGTGATACTCCTCGTGCCGCTTGAGGTAGAAACCGAAAAGCTTGAGGTAACCAAGCCCTGTCATCATGCCGAAGACAGGCGGAATGTGAAGGAACTGGTGAAAGCAGATCGCAGTGGCAATGGTCAGCAGAAACAAGGCACAGATGATCAGCCCACCCGGACGAATCACCTTGTCATAGGTTTCAGGCTGCGCCGGCTTCCCTTTGGGCAAGGCAAAATGCATCAGGGTCGCGGGCACCAGAAAATTGACCACTGCAGGCAGGAATAACTGGAAAAAGTCCTGAAATGGAAGAATGCCTTTTTGCCAGACCATGAGAGTGGTTATGTCGCCAAACGGGCTGAACGCGCCGCCAGCGTTTGCTCCCACTACGATGTTGATGCAGGAAAGCGATACAAACGCCGCGCTGTCACGCCCCACAGCCATCACCACCGCGCACATTATCAATGCCGTCGTAAGGTTATCCGCCACCGGTGAAATGCAGAATGCCAGCGTCCCGGTGATCCAGAACAACTGGCGGTAACCGTAGCCCTTTCCCAGCAACCAGATACGCAACTGGTCAAATACACCTCGCTCCAGCATGGCATTGATGTAGGTCATGGCGACCAGCAAGAAGAAGAATAACTCGGCGTATTCAAGGAAGTTGTGCCGGATAGCGGCTTCCACTTCCCCGTCAGCACCAGCCTCACGATAAGTCCAGGCCACCAGAATCCAGATAAGCCCCGCCGCAAGCAGCATCGGCTTGGATTTTGCCAGATGAATCTTCTCTTCCAACATCACCAGAATGTACGCGACCACAAAAATCGCGATGGCGGCGTAGCCAACGGGATGGCCGATCAGATCCAGGGTTCGATCCGGATTTGCCCACACCAGTCCGGGTGCCAACGACAACACCGCCGTTAACAGCACAGCAATTACTTTACTCAAGGAAATACTCCAAACACGATGGAATACCCCAGGGTCAGGTGCCCCCGGGAAACCAGCTATTCAATCTCGATCAGGCTTTCGCCGGGGGCGACACGATCACCCTTGGCAATATTGACCACTTTGACAACACCGGAGATGGTCGCCTTTACGGGGGTCCTATAAACGTCACCCCCCGCTGTTGGCAGATAGCGGCGAACCCGGCGTTCTCGGACAGAAAGCCGTAACCGGGATGTTGTGCATCACAACCGGTTTCCACCGCAAGGTTCACCAGGTGATGAGGGTTGAGATACCCACTGAGCAGATCCTTGCTGATGCGATGAGACTCATCCGCTTTCTTGATATGCAAGGAATACTGGTCGGCCTCGGAATACACTGCCACGGAACGGATACCCAACCCTTTACAGGCTCGGGCTATGCGCACCGCAATCTCGCCACGATTGGCGATCAGTACTTTTTTGATAGGCATTGACGCTACCTTCGGTTAACAGTCGAACAGGAAGAAGGCTGCAACCCGCTGATGCAGGTTGCAGCTTTGGAGCATGCTAGCCAGATTTTCCCCTGACAGCGTGAACGATGTCGGAGAAGGATTCGGGACGGGGGTCCTGATTCAGGTGGATACCAAGCTGCTGGGTAAGGTCATCAGCAGACAAAAGTCCGCGAACAAACCTTTCACTTACACCTGCAGCACTGGCATCAGTCACCAACAGATAGTCGGTGTGCAGTTCATTGAAAAGGTCCACTAGCTGGTCAATTTTCAGGTCCTGAAGTTGGCCATGCCTGATAGCCGGCAAACTCCATACCGGACGCATGACGTCCTGAGCCGTAATGTCAGTAATAGAACTGCCTCGCTGGTTAGCGAGGCTCAGGGGCCAGGTACCGATCAGATCTTTCAAAGGCAGCATCCCGACCACCTCATCATTGCGGTTAATAACCACAGAGAACATCACGCCAGCGGTGTACAGCTTTTCCTTGACTTCCTGTATCCCCATAGCCGATCGAATAGTGAGCGGGTTATGGCTGGTGAAGTCCTTTAACACCTGAGTTGCTGGATCGTCACCGGTAAGGGATTCTTCATTTGGGCGGGAGGCAAGCCTGAATACGCCGTCTAAGGGCCTGGCTGCCAAAACACGTAATGGATTGCTCATGGCAATTCCTCTTCGCTTAAGATCATTTAGCCGAGACTCCCCTGTGAATTTCACAGCACTGGAAGCCTGGATCGTCGTAAATGTTCTAACGCTTGGAAGGAGGCGCCTGAGGCAGGCCAGGGTAGCTAAGCAACCTTAAACGTGGTCCGTCGAAGGCCAGCTGCACCAAGGCACATGAAGTAAGTTTTAAGCGAGAATATTCGGCTTCAAAGCGCTGTAATGGCGCGTCATCGGTCGGAGATGAACCATCGGAAGACGACTGTGTGATGCCATGCGCGTCAACCAGTAGCGAAGATGCCGAAGGTTCTTCATAAGCAGGAAGCGCATGGGCTCCGGCGGTCCAGACCAAAAATACAACCGCCAGCAATACAATCAGACTGCGTGGTAGGTTAAGTTTGTCGTCAAGCCGAAAATTCATGGGTTTACCTAAATTTGCCAACCTCGGGCAGGTCGGAATAAGGTACCACTCAGTGCGGAGCCGCGCAAACACGACTCGTTTCTATCTACTTTATTATCCAAGGAGCCATCATACCGCTCCCCCGGGTGTGCCGCCCTCAGGATTCAACTATGAATATGAAGCGCCAAACCCTGAAGTATCTTGTCTTATGCTGTGCCATGGCTTGTGCTCAAGCATCTTTTGCTGATTCTGGGCCCTCCGGCCAGAAATCAGAAAATCAATACCTGTTTCACCCGGACGAATCCAAGCAGACTGACTTTGATACGGATGTGGAGCCCTTACATGAGGAGTCGTTACAAGGGTTCGACTGCATGGATCGGGATGATGATGGCTATCTGTCGGAAAATGAGCTCGATGCCCGCGACGAATGCGTCAATAACGCCAAGGAACGAGGTCTGGAGGCATCGAGCAGAACCGCCCTCATTCTTGACCTGATGGATGCAGACCGCGACCTACGCATTAGCAAACGGGAATTTAATATTTGGAACGAGATGCGATCTCAGCAGAACTGATAGCCCAAGGCCCGGGAAAGCAGGGGTCGAATGTATATTGACCTGCATCACCTGCCAATGAGTTTGCATCGGATTCCAGCATAGAAAATATAAGTCAGATAGCTCATTAACATCCAAGAGATTAACCGCCAAAATGCTGCTCACCCATTGAGCCTGTAGGTACTATAGGGTTTTAAATGAGGGCAACTATTGCAAAATCCGGGGTGTATGAATGAGCGGAGCCTGTAACGACCAATGCAGCCGTGAAGAATCCAGCACGGAAAAATCCACCCATCCAGATGTTTCCGCCTCGTCCGGCGACTGGCTCAGTGTTTATAAGGTGCCAAAGATGGACTGCCCGTCGGAAGAGAGAATGATCCGTTTGGCACTCGGTGGGTTCGATACCATCCAGGCTCTTTCATTCGATTTGTCCGGCCGCACATTGGAGGTGCTCCACAACGGAGAAGCGGGGCCTATCACCAGTAAGCTGGCAACTCTGGGCTTGGACGCCTCCCTTCAGGACACCCGAGAAGCTGATCCTGAAACTCTCAAGGCCGCCCTCTCCTCCACTACCCATCAGTCTGAAGAGTCCGGCACCTTGTGGGTACTGCTGGCAATCAACGGCTTGATGTTCCTGCTTGAGATGACAATGGGCCTGATTGCCCAGTCCGCCGGCCTGATTGCAGACTCGCTGGATATGTTTGCGGATGCGGCTGTTTACGGTCTGGCTCTTTATGCCGTTGGCCATGGGGTCAGAATGCAGGTACGAGCAGCCCACCTTGCAGGCATTCTCCAGCTCATTCTTGCGCTCGGCCTGCTGGCTGAAGTCGGCAGACGTTTTCTGTTCGGCAGTGAGCCGGAGTCACTGATGATGATGGCCATTGCATTTGTGGCGCTGATTGCCAATACCAGTTGTTTACTGCTGATTTCCAAACACCGTGAGGGTGGCGCCCATATGAAGGCCAGCTGGATATTTTCAGCAAACGATGTGGTCATCAATCTGGGCGTTATTCTCGCAGGGGCGCTCGTTGCCTGGACTGGTTCCAATTATCCGGACCTGGTCATCGGTGCCATCGTGGGCGTCATTGTGCTCAGTGGGGCCAGGCGCATCCTGGCACTCAAGGGTTAATTCGATGCCCGGCTGGGGGTTCTGATCAATGGCGCAATAATGATGCTGTTCCTCAAATGGCAAGATGCGTGGATTCATGGGTTTCCAGCAATAGGAGCCACAACAGGACCCGGCTGTGATGATTTAACCGATCCTGCGGCGAGCGCAGTTTAAGGCCGCTGCTGACTCTGGTGCTCCATCATGAGCTGCATCCCTGGCGACGACGTGAGGTAGTGCACGCTGAACAGCCCCTGGTCGTCAATCCACACCCTGCGGCTCCCGAAACCGGCCCGGGCAGCCAGGCTCTGAAAGCCCGACACCGAGTATTTGTAGGAGTTCTCGGTATGGATCGATTCACCTTCGCGCAAACGGATGGTCTTACCCTTCAGTTGCAGAACCTGGGCGGTGCGGCTGTCCAGGTGCATTTCGATACGGGACTCTTCTGCATTGAAGAAGGCTCGGTGATGGAACCGTTCCCGATGGAAGGCTATTCCCAGCTTCCGCCGTAAATGGTCCAGCAGATTCAGATTGAACTCGGCGGTAACGCCGTCTGCATCATTGTAAGCGGCTTCCAGTATCTGATGGTCCTTCACCAGGTCCACTCCGACCAACAGCCCACTGCCCGGTGGCAGCAGCTGATGCAGGCTGTTGAGGAAACCCTCGGCCGCTTCCGGGGTGAAATTGCCGATACTCGAGCCGGGAAAGAAACCCACCAATCGCTTGGGATCGATAACCTCTGGCAGGGCTACGCCCCGGGTAAAGTCGGCACAGGCGGCGTGGACTTCCAGCCAGGGATAGTCCGCCGCTAGACGTCGGGTGCTCTCGATCAGGAACTCCCGGGATATGTCGATCCCCAGGTAACGCTGAATCGAAAGGGACTCCAGTAGCAGCCGAACTTTTCGGCTGGCACCGCTGCCGAATTCCACCAGGGTTGCATCCTCGCCAGCCAGGGCCGCAATCTCGGGCATGGCACGGGCCAGAATAGCTTCCTCGGTGCGGGTAGGATAATACTCAGGAAGTTCACATATGGTCTCGAAAAGCTCTGAACCTTTCTGATCATAAAGGTATTTTGGGGAGCAGTACTTCGGCTTTGCGGTGAGTCCCGCGAGCACTTCTTCCACCATAGTGGGGAAGTTGTCTTCAGACAGCTGATTGTGAAAATGAATCTCTGCAACGGTCACCGGGTAGCCTCCCTGGCAAGTCTGAACCCTGAAAAGGCCCAGCGGGCCGATGGGGGAAAGAAATTGCGGTACGTGGGTCGGATATGGCTGGCGGGGGTGGCACAGCACCCTCCCCTGAGCACCATTTGCCCAGACATGAATTTGCCGTTGTACTCCCCGAGGCTGCCGGAGAGCACCCTGAACCCCGGGTAAGGCCGGTAGGCGCTGCCCGTCCACTCCCAGACATCGCCAAACATCTGCAACAGCAGGTCGCTCAGGTTGTTCGTGGCGCCAGCCTCTGCGGCGACTGGCTGCAAATAGCCGCTCTCCGCAAAGTTGCCGGTCCGGTTCCGGGTGTGGGTTGCGGCCTGCTCCCATTCCGCTTCGGTGGGCAAACGTTCCCCCGCCCAGCGGGCGAACGCATCAGCCTCGTAAAAACTGACATGGCAGACCGGCGCATCGGGATCGACTGGGAGCCACCCGGACAGGGTGAAGTGGTACCACCGCTCCCCCTCTCTGATCCAATACAGGGGCGCCGTCCAGCCGTTCTCCCGGATCAGGTGCCAGCCGTCCGAGAGCCACAGGGCCGGGTCCTGATAACCGCCCAGCTCGATGAAACGCATATACTCCTGGTTGGTCACCGGACGGGTTGCCAGTTCGAAGGGCTCAAGGTACTGGGAATGTGCCGGCCGTTCGTTGTCGAAGCCAAAGCTCTCGTTGCCCTGCTCCAGGCCGATGGAGACCAGCCCGCCCTCGTAGGCCCGCCAGCGCATGGGCACCGGGTGACGCGTTGGTGGGACCTGCAGGCGTTTGCTGTAGAACGGTCGCAGCGGGTTCTGGGCCAGAATATGCTTGATATCCATGGCCAGCAGCTCCTGGTGCTGTTGTTCATGGTGAATACCCAGACAGACTCGTTCCGCAATGGCGTGGCTATGCTCCGAAGGCGTGTTGTGCATCAGCACCCCCATGGCTTCATCCACGTAATGCCGGTAACGATAGACCTCGGCTACGGTCGGCCGGGACAGCAGGCCTCGCCGGGGCCGGGGAAAGGGGCTGCCGTGGGTTTCGTAATAGGAATTGAACAGATGGTCATAGGCCTCGTCCAGAGGCAAATACCCCCTCAGAAACGGCTTGAGCAGAAAGGTCTCGAAGAACCAGGTAACGTGGGCGAGATGCCATTTTGGCGGGCTGACGTCGTCCATGCTCTGGATGACGTAATCTTCCGTTTCCAGCGGACTGCACAACAGTTCGGTACCGGCCCGAACGTCCATGAAGGCTTGCAACCAGTCTTCCGGCGCATTGGGCTTCTCGGTTGGAACCGGGGAAAGCGGCTCTGCGTATGACATGGTGGCACTCTCGCGTTATGCGGGGTATGGGTTTTGCCCGTGGCCATCAATCAATGGCCAACCACCGGTGCCGGGATCCTGCCCGGCGCCGCCGGGTCGAATGGCGCCTGCCGGCAGTAACGTTGCTTTAGGCTAAGGCTGCCCAACAGGGTTAGTCAAGTTGCCTATCAGTCATGTTAGTGAGGCGACGGTGCTCTGGAAAAAATGTAACTCTCTGAGTATGGTGTCCGAATGCACGACGAGACTAAAAATATCCAGCAAACAGCGAATACTAACGCAGACCTGCTCAATCGCCATTGCTACTGTATTACCCTTGATCAAGACGCCCTCAATTCAAGCCTTCGGGATCAATTTTCGGGCGCTGGCATCGGTTTGCCGACCTCAGCAATCCCGGAACTCAATCAATTCTTTTCGGGCACAGCCGTTTTCGTCCCAGAAGCTGACATTCTGACGATGGAGAGGCTTGTTCAGGCAATCGAGGCAGCGAGCAGACTTCCGTCCTACGTGGAAAAAGTCTTGTCCTGGGCGCCAGACATCGCCCGTTTTGATCCTGGTCCTCTCGGCGCGTTTATGGGCTATGACTTTCACCTCGGGCACGAAGGTCCTCAACTGATCGAGATCAACACCAATGCCGGCGGCGCTTTTCTGAACGCTGTGCTGGCCCGGGCCCAGCGCCGATGTTGCCAGCCACCTCAGCACCCACCCGCAGTCAGCCCCGCGCTGGACGGGTTCGACGATGCCGTCTTCGATATGTTTAAACACGAATGGCAAACGCAGCGTACAGATTCGACACCCCGGCGACTGGCCATCGTGGATGACGACCCGAAGAGTCAGTTTCTGTTCCCGGAGTTCCAACTGGCTCAACGACTCCTTTCTGCCCGGGGAATAGATACCCTGGTTCTTGATCCTGGCGAGTTGGAGTATGCCAATGGTGAGCTTACCGCCGGCGGACAACGCATTGACATGGTGTACAACAGGCTGGTGGATTTCGCACTGGAGGTTCCGCACCATGAAACGTTAAGACGTGCCTATCTCGACGACTCGGTCGTCGTGACGCCCCATCCACGGACACATGCGGTGCTGGCCGACAAACGGAATCTGACCCAATTGTCGGACCCACAGACTTTGCGCGAATGGGGGCTGGATACGGAAAACGTGGAGCTACTGGAAAGGGCTGTGCCAAAGACCAGGCTGGTTTTGAGGGATGACGCGACTGCGTTATGGCGTGATCGCCGCAGTCTCTTCTTCAAGCCCGTTGCCGGCCATGGCAGCAAGGGTGTCTACCGGGGGGACAAACTGACCCGACGCGTTTTCGACAACATTCTTCAGGGCGATTATATTGCCCAGGACCTCGTTCCCCCGGGTGAGCGAGGCCTCAGAATTGATGACACAGTGACCACCGGAAAGGTCGATATTCGCCTGTACACCTACGGTGGGACAACACTGCTGACCGCTGCCCGCATCTACAAAGGGCAGACCACCAACTTTCGAACGCCCGGAGGCGGATTTGCACCCATCTTTCAGGTGTGAGTGCGTGGGGAGACAGTCGCTGGGAAAGCCTGGCTAGCAAATGGAGAATCTCCCGGCGATGTAATCCGGAAGATTTTTTCAACTTCAGATCGTCTGAACAACCTCAGAAAGCATATCCCTGACTTTCGTGGCAACCTGCTTGAGCTCGTCATTATCAATGGCGGCCATGGAAACCACGGGGTCTACCGCGCTGACCTCAACGCCCTCCGACACTTCACGCAGAATGACGTTGCAAGGCAACATGGCACCCACTCGAGGCTCCACACCGATGGCTTCCCAGGCCATACCTGGATTACAGGCGCCAAGTATTCGATAAGCTGGCATATCCTTGTCCAGCTTTTTCTTCATGGTGGCTTTGACGTCAATTTCGGTCAGCACCCCGAAGCCGTGGTCGGCAAGCGCCTGACGCGCTCTTTGGTCCACGTCCTCAAAACCGACATCTTTGATAATTCGATTAATCGTATATGACATGGTTTTCTCCAATGATCAGGAAGTTCAATAGCTATTAATCGAGTTTGACCACCCTCAAGCGCAGCGCATTCACAATCACGCTGACCGAGGACAGCGACATGGCGGCCGCCGCAAAGATCGGGGACAAAAGTAGGCCGAAAAACGGATACAAAACCCCGGCTGCAATGGGCACGCCGGCGGAATTGTAGATAAAGGCAAAAAACAGGTTCTGCCGGATGTTGCGCATGGTCGCCAGAGACAACCGGCGGGCTTCCACAATGCCCATCAGATCGCCTCGCAACAATGTAATACCGGCACTTTCAATGGCCACATCGGTGCCGGTGCCCATGGCGATTCCCACATCCGCCGTTGCTAGAGCCGGCGCATCGTTAACGCCGTCGCCCGCCATCACCACAACGCGGCCTTCGTCTTTCAGGCGCTGGACAATCTTGCCCTTGTCTTCCGGCAGCACTTCCGCTTCCACTTCATCAATATGCAGTTTGCGGGCAACCGCCTCGGCCGAGGTACGGTTATCTCCGGTCAGCATGACCACCCGGATGCCGTCTTTTTGCAGGGCTGAAATGGCGGCTTTGGTGGTTTCCTTGACCGGGTCGGCGATGGCGAGCAAACCGGCGACTTTGCCGTCTACGGCCGCGAAAATCACCGTGGCTCCGTCCCTGCGAAGCTGGTCGGCCTCAGATTCAAAATCCGAGGTATCGACGCCTTCGGCTTCCATCAACAGTCGATTGCCAATCAGTACCTGCTGCCCCTCAATCCTGCCGGTCACGCCTCTGCCATTCGGGGCGTCAAAGTCTTCAGCATCCGGCAGTTTCACGTCCATCGCCTTGGCCTTTTCAAGAATGGCGCGGGCCAGTGGATGTTCACTACCCTTCTCCAGGCCGCCGGCCAATCGCATCAGCTCTTCCTCGCTGAATCCCCCGGCCGGAACGAGCCTGGTTACCTGAGGTTTGCCTTCGGTCAGTGTTCCGGTTTTGTCCACCACCACAGTGTCCACCTTTTCCATACGCTCCAGGGCTTCCGCATCACGGATCAGCACACCGCTTTGGGCACCTCGCCCGACACCGACCATGATGGACATGGGGGTTGCCAGACCCAGCGCACAGGGGCAGGCGATAATCAGCACGCTCACAGCAGCGATCAGGCCGAATGCCATGGGCGGTGTCGGCCCGAAGAATGACCAGGCAACAAAGGCGATAATGGCGATCACAATCACCGCCGGCACAAAGTAACCCGCCACCTTGTCGGCCAGGCCCTGGATCGGTGCACGGCTGCGCTGGGCACTGGCCACCATCTGCACAATCTGGGACAGCATGGTATCCCGGCCAACCTTGTCGGCCCGCATGATAAAGCTGCCCTGCTGGTTGATGCTGCCGCCGATCACCTGGTCTCCCGCCTTCTTGCTGACCGCCAGGGGCTCACCGGTCACCATGGACTCATCCACATTGGAACTGCCTTCAAGCACCTCGCCGTCCAGCGGCACCTTGTCCCCGGGGCGAACCCGCAGGCGGTCGCCAACCTTGACCTGATCCAGTGACACATCGGACTCACCGCCCTCATCGTCCAGCTTCCTGGCGGTCGCAGGAGCCAGGTCCAGCAAGGCTTTAATAGCGCCGGAGGTTTTCTCCCGGGCGCGCAGTTCCAGCACCTGCCCGAGCAACACCAGGACCACGATGACCGCGGCCGCCTCGAAATACACGGCAACCGAGCCATCTTCCTGCCGGAACGCATTCGGGAAAATCTGCGGCGCCAGTGTCGCCACCAGGCTATAGATCAGGGCCACCCCGGTACCAATGGCAATCAGCGTGAACATGTTCAGGTTGCGACTGACCAGGGATTTCCAGCCCCGGACAAAGAACGGCCAGCCACACCAGAGAACTACAGGCGTGGCCAATACCAATTGAATCCAGTTGGACATCTGTGGAGCCACGATGTGGTCGATCCCGGTGAGGTGCCCACCCATTTCAAGCACCAGAACCGGTAAGGTCAGAACCAGGCCAATCCAGAATCGGCGGGTCATGTCCGTGAGCTCTGCGGAGGGCCCATCATCCAGGCTCACCTGCTCCGGCTCCAGGGCCATGCCGCAAATGGGGCAGTCTCCCGGCCCCTGCTGGCGAATTTCGGGGTGCATGGGGCAGGTGTACATGGTGCCAGGCGCTACCGGCTCTTGCTGCTTCTGTTCCTCACCAAGGTACTGTTCCGGACTCTCTTCGAACTTGGACTGGCAGCGGGACGAGCAGAAGTACCAGGTTTTGCCACCGTGCTGGCTTCGATGCTCCGCTGTATGCGGGTCCACCGACATGCCGCAGACCGGATCTTTCACGGGGTGCTCGCCAGACTCCTCATGGTCGTGATGATGGACGTGTTGGTGCTCAGCCATTACGGTCTCCCGTTTTGTCTGCCGGCCAATCCGCAAACGCGATGAAATAGAGTAAAAAGAGATTGACGAAGGGAATCACGATAAGAATACCCATCCAGCCCGGATACCCGGTGCGTTGGCAAATACGCCAGGCCGGGATCACCACTACAATGGCAATCACCAGCATCCACAGCCAGTGCCCTGCCCACATGGTGTTGCCAAACATATTATCTCCCATCATGGTGCTGCCCTCTATGTCGAACGCTGGTTACTGGTGATGATGGGCATGAGATTCCTCACGTCCTGAGTGCCCGGATTCCCGGAACTTTTTCAGGAAAATCCGCTCTGCTACTGCGATAACAATCATCGTGACGACTGCCACGCCGATGACAAACGGGTCGGTATTCAGTTTGACCCAGACAAAGCCTCCCAGTGCGAGCAAGTCGAGAACAATGGCTGTGGCTGGCACCCAGGCGTTGGCTTTTATGTCCTTGCGCAGATAGCGCAGTACACCCCAGTGAATGGCGATATCCATAATCAGGTAGAACACGATCCCCAATGCAGCAATCCGGGAGAGATCGAAGAAGGCCGTCAGAACCAATCCCAACACCACAGTATAGACCAGCGTGTGCTTCTGGATACTGCCGGGCATGCCGAAATGCCGATGGGGGACCAGTTTCATCTCGGTCAGCATGGCCAGCATCCGTGAGACAGCAAAAATGCTGGCCAGAATGCCACCGGCCGTGGCCATCATGGCAAGGGCGACCGTAAACCAGACGGCGTATTCCCCCATTGCAGGGCGCGCGGCCGCGGCAAGGGAGTAGTCTTGCGTTTCGATAATTTCAGCCAGGGACAGGTTGCTGGCGACGGCAAATCCGACCAGGGTGTAGATCACCACGCAGGCGGCAATGGAAATAACGATGGCGCGCCCCACGTTCCGCTTAGGGTCTTTAACTTCGGAGCCGCTGTTGGTAATGGTGGTGAAGCCCTTGAAGGCGAGAATTCCGAGCGCGGTTGCACCGAGAAAGTTGCCCACAGTTCCGGCCTCACCCGGGGTCGAGAAATCAACCGACAGGGAGTCGGCAATCCAGACACCTACCACCCCGAAAATCAATATCCCCCCGATTTTCAGGATCCCGATGAAAGACGCCACACCCTGAATCATCCGGTTACCCAGCAGATTGATCAGAAAAGCTGCCAGGATCAGTGCTACCCCGAGAACGGGCACCATTCGCCCGCTTTCATCGCCGCCGAAAAGCTGCATGGTGTAAGATCCGAAGGTGCGGGCCAGAAAACTCTGGGCGATCACCATGGAAAAGTACATCAGCAAGGCGTTAAAGGCGGTTGGCAGCCGGTTACCATAGGCCTTATGGAGGTACATCCCGATGCCGCCAGCCGAGGGGTATGCATTGGAGATTTTAATGTAGGAATAGGCACTGAAGCTGACAATCACGGCGGCGGCCAAAAAAGCCAGCGGAAAAAGCGCGCCCGTCATCTGGGCCATCTGCCCGGTCAGCGCAAAGATACCGGCGCCAATCATGACGCCGGTGCCCAACATAACGGTTCCGGGCAGGGTGAGACTGCCTTCCTGGTAGCGAGTGGCTCGGTCTTGCTCCCTGCTCATTCAATCTCCTCATATTTTACCCATGGGGTTGGAGACCCTAACCTGACTACATCCTCTCTATATCACAACATCCCAACTTGAATTGCGACTGAAAATGGGGGGCGGCTTTCGGTGGATCTGACGTACATCAAAGCACAGAATAAAATGGGCCGAGGCCCATTAAAACCGGGATCAGAAAGCGATGCGAGCGCCGATCACGGCAAACCAGTCTTCCGTACCACCCCCCTCAGCTTCGGCAAGGTCAGCGGTATCCCCATACTTACGCTCATGCACCACACCCACATAAGGTGAGAAGGCGCGATCGATCAGGTCATAGCTGAGCCGGAGGCCGGTTTCCGTGGAAACCAGCCCTTTGCCGACGCCAATTTCCCGGTCTTCACTGAACGCCACGGTGGCATCCAGTGTGGCTGAGAGGATCCAGTAGTTGGTCAGCAGCAATTCGTACTCGGCATCCAACCCGGCAGATGTGTCGCCCTCCTCGCTCACATACAAGTTGGCATCAATCTCAAACCATTGCGGTGCCAGCCCGGCCACACCCAGAACGGCGTAGGTGCGGTCTGGCCCCTCAGGCGTGTCAAATCGCACGCCGGCCTTGGCGTCAAAGAAATCGGAAATGGGAACCTGCCCGACCAACTGGTTTTCCAGCCCCTCGTAGGCCTGCTCCTCAATAGCGTACTCCCCTTTGGTCAGCCACCGGACTTTCAGATCGTCGGTACCGTAGAAGAAGTCCGCACTCCAGACCCCCAGTTCCTCATCGTCATCACTGTACCGGTATTCAAGCTCCTCGAACTGCACACCCCAGGAGGTCAGGGGTTGCTTGCGGGAGGAGGTATCCGCAATCATTTCCTGGGCCGCTACAGCGGTTGGCAGCAGTGCCGAACCCAACAGGCTGCCGGCCACAAAAGATCGGATACGACTCATGCATCACCTCCTTCTTCGGTCGCAACGGCTGCCTTTGACTGAGTCGCATCTGGGCCGCCCTCAACGATCACCTTGCGGAACATACCGGCTGCCGCGTGATACGACAGATGACAATGGAACGCCCACTGCCCCGGCGCGTCGACTTCTGTTTCCATGTACACCGTCGTGCCCGGTGCAACGCTGATCGTGTGCTTGACGGGGTTCCACTCACCTGCGCCAGCGTCCAGAATCGACCACATGCCGTGGAGGTGCATGGGGTGTGTCATCATGGTTGTGTTGACGAACTTGAAGCGAACGCGCTCTCCGTATTGCAGGCGGATGGGATCGGCATCCTCGTATTTCACGCCGTTAATGCTCCAGGTGTAGCGCTCCATATTGCCGGTCAGGCTCAGCTCAATTTCCCGGGTCGGCTCCCGATCTTCGTACAGTGGGTCTTGAGCTTTCAAGTCCGCATAGGACAGGAACTTGCCGCCATTAGCCGCAGTGGGCACAATGCCACTGCCCTTGGCATAGAAGGGGTCACTTGGCCCTTTTTCCGACATCGTCATGGAACCTTGGTCCATGCCAGAATGATCCATTCCTTGCATAGTCGAATGGTCCATCTCGGACATGTCTTGTGCGCCGCTCATATCCATACTGCCGTGATCCATGCCGTGCATGGCGCCCATATCGGCCATGGTCAGGCGCGCTGGTTCACGCAGCTGGGGAACCGCGGCTTCCATTCCCTCTTCCGGAGCCAGTGTCGCCCTGGCATAGCCGGAACGCCCCATAGACTCGGCGAAGATGGTGTAAGCCTGCGCGTCTTTCGGGCGCACGATCACGTCGTAAGTTTCCGCGACGCCGATCCGGAACTCGTCCACGTTAACCGGCTGCACGTTATTACCGTCGGCCTGGACCACGGTCATATCCAGACCGGGAATCCGCACGTCGAAATAGGTCATCGCTGACGAGTTGATGAATCGCAGCCGGATGCGCTCTCCGGGTTCAAACAGACCCGTCCAGTTCTGGTCCGGGCCCATGCCGTTGATCATGCCGGTGAAGCCCTGAACATCCTCGACATCCGCTTTCATCATGCGCATGTCGCCCCAGGCCATACGGTCCTGAAGGGTGTTCATCAGACCATTTTCCGCCGCGTCCGAGAAGAACTCGCCCACCGTTTGCTGCTCGCGATTGTAATAGTCGGGCATCATTTTCAGGTTTCGCATGATGCGATCACCGGAGTGCGGGTGTTTGTCGGTCAGCTGCACCACGTAGTCGCGATCGTATCGGAACGGTTCGCGCCCCTCCGGCTCGATGACGATGGCACCGAAGGCGCCGTCGGGTTCCTGAAAACCGGAATGACTGTGAAACCAGTAGGTTCCGGCCTGCTGAATGGGAAATTCGTAGGTGAAAGTTTCACCCGGCTTGATGCCGGGATAGCTGATGCCGGGCACACCATCCTGGTCAAACGGGAGAATCAGCCCGTGCCAGTGAATGGAGGTCATCTCATCCAGGTTGTTGGTCACGTTTATCTTGACGTTCTCGCCTTCCTTGAAGCGCATCACCGGGCCCGGGGATTTTCCGTTGTATCCGATACCCTCTTTGACGAAATCGCCGGTATCAATGTTGACCCGGTCGACCGTCAGGTCGTATTCGCCGGCAAGAACCAACGCCGGCATCAACAGGCTCAAAAACCCCGTCAGTAGGCGTGTTTTCATGTGTTTTACTCCAAACGGCACCATAAGAGAATCGGACTTACTTGAAATTGACGTCGCCATACATCCCGGCTTGATAGTGCCCAGGCACGTTGCAGGCAAATTCGATGCTGCCCTTCCCGGTAAACTTCCAGACTAGCTCCTGGCTTTGGCCGGGCTCCAGCAACACGCTGTTCGGATCGTCATGCTTCATGGAATGACCGTTACCCATGTCCATGTCCATCATTTGTTTATTCAGCTTGCCGCCCTGAATCACGCCATGCTCGACCATCATCTTCATCTCTTTTTGATGATTCTCATGCATTGCGGGGGTGCCAATGTTGAATTCGTGAACGAGGTTGCCCTTGTTCTCCACCACAAAGCGTACCGTTTCACCGGGTTTTACTTCGATAGTCTCCGGCTCGTAGTAGTTGTCGTACATCTCTACGGTAATGGTTCGGCCTGCCTCTGAGGCTTTACCCGGTTCGCCGCTGCTGGCACCGTGCCCCCCGCCGTGAGCACCCGCTGCAAAAGCCGTTGCGGACATCGACATCGCGGCAGCGACCACCAAAAGCTTTGATGCATTCATCCCGAATTCTCCTGTGAAATAGTACGTTAGAATGCTCGTTGGTTTGCTTCGAAACTTGAGCATTGCCTGAAAACGCTTGTTACCATCGCGTACTAACCTGAATTCTTGCTGAAAATATCAAATTATTTTTTGTTCAGGCTGAACTCAGGTGGATCAGTGACACTGGCACGCCGTATAAAGCCCGAAAAGGACAGACCCATGCGTTTACTGCTCGTCGAGGATGATCGCTTGCTGGCTGATGGCCTGAGCAACCAGCTGGAGAGAGCCGGCTTCAGTGTGGATACAACATCCACTGCCAAAGAGGCGATGATTCTGGGTGAACAGGAAGATTACCGGGTAGGTGTGCTGGATCTGGGCTTGCCTGATGGCAATGGTTTGGACGTTTTAAAGAAATGGCGTATGAACCATGTCAGCTTTCCGGTATTGATTCTGACCGCTAGAAGTGACTGGAAGGATAAGGTCAATGGCCTGAAGGCCGGGGCAGACGACTACCTGGCCAAGCCCTTCCAGACGGAAGAATTGATCGCCCGCCTCAACGCCATCGTGCGGAGAAGCGAAGGCAGAGTCCATTCCCGGGTCAAGGTTGGTCGCTTCGAGCTGGACGAGAGTCGTCAGTGCCTGAAGCTCGACGACGGAACCGAACACACTCTGACCGGTACGGAGTTCCGCCTGCTGCGCTGCCTTATGAGTCGCCCCGGCCAGGTCTTCTCCAAGGAACAGCTTATGGACCAGCTCTATAACCTGAATGAAAGCCCAAGTGAAAATGTCATTGAGGCCTATGTCCGAAGGCTAAGAAAGCTGATTGGCACGGATACGATCTCAACACGCCGCGGTCAGGGCTACCTGTTCAATGACGATGTTTAAAAAAACGACATCGGTCAAAAGCGCTCTGCTCACCTTGTTGCTGCCGGCCGGAATCGGCCTGATGGCGCTCGCATGGCTGGTGCATGGTTTGTTGCTGGACCGTATGTCCCGGGAGTTCGTCGAAAGTCGACTCAAGGATGAGGTGGCTTTTCTGGAGCACCAGATTCGTAGTTCAGACGGCAATGTCGATGCCCTGCAAACCGGCGACTATTTCCAGGAGATGTTCCATCACGCGTTCGCCATCCACTCGCCCACTCAGACCACTATTTCTCCTGATTCCTGGGCTCCCCTTCTGGAGCCCCTGATCAACACCGATCGGGATGGCACCTTTCGAGTGAGTGGTGCAAAGGAACTCAACGCACCGTCCGATATCCTTGCCTATCGAAAGGCGTTCCGAGTGAACGACACACCCATGGTGGTTATTGTCTCCGAAGACCTGGGCGCTTTAAAACGCAGCCAGGCAGAATTGCATGCCTGGACCGCCATCGTCTCGATTTTGCTTATCCTTATGTTGGCGGGAGTAATCTGGTTCGGCATTAATTTTTCCATGCGCCCGGTAGTGTCGCTCAAGACAGCATTAAAGAGACTGCAGGTTGGTGAGATTTCACGTATTGATGTTCAGGCTCCTGAAGAATTCCGCCCCCTCGTCCAACAGCTCAATCAGCTACTCGACTCTTTGGATATGCGCCTGGAACGCTCACGGGATGCCTTGGCAAACCTTTCCCACAGCGTCAAAACCCCCATCTCGGCTCTCCGGCAGATACTGGAGGACACCAGCCGCCCCCTCGACAATGACTTGAGGCATCAGATGGCAGCGCGACTCGGAGATCTGGACAAACAGCTTGAAGCAGAAATGCGTCGGAGCCGGTTTGCAGGGCCGCAGATCGGGAAAAGCGCCTACCCGCTGAAACAGGCGCGGGATCTGCTCTGGATGCTGGGCCGGCTGTACCCGGAAAAATCCTTTGAAATGTCGAGCTCCCTCCCCGAGGAAAGCCGGTGGCCGATTGAAGAGCATGACTTGAATGAGATCTTGGGAAATCTGCTGGATAACGCGGGGAAATGGTCGAGCCGTTGCGTTGAACTTTCCTTGTCACAAAACAACGGTTTAGCTCGCATAGTCGTGACCGATGATGGCCAGGGAGTCAAAGAAAATGAACTGACCAGCCTGGGCCAGCGGGGATTGCGCCTGGACGAACAGACGCCGGGACACGGCCTCGGACTCGCCGTGGTCAGGGAAATAATTGGGCGTTACGGTGGCCACATCCGCTTTTCGGCGGCTTCTGACGGTGGATTACAGGTAATTGTCGAGATCTCCAGTTGACACTTTGACCAACGTTGATTCACAGCCAGAGACTCAGGCCACAACGATCCTTCTTTTATCGACAATCCTGCCATTACGCAAAATGAACTCGTAATGGGTGGTTTGCAATATGGACTGGACGTGCTTCGGCGTGAACAATCCCCAACACGTCGCCCCAGGGTTTCGAGGCGACCAGTACCGGATCCCCTCAGATCCGCCAGCGCGAAGCTCGGCACCGAGAATCCGGGAGGCGGTGTAATCGGTTGGATGGTATATGGCATGAGTGGCTGGAAGTACTTTTGCATCGTGAATAACGTCGCCAGTAAATACGCAGGAGAGACCCCGAAACACCAGCCTATCAAATTTCAGGTCCTCGACGTTGGCCAGGTATTGGCCCTGATGGTATTCCACTTCGGCAAGGGCTGTGTCCATCGTGTCCGCGATATACAGCACGCCATAATCCCCGTTGCTGAATCGGCTGCCGTCGGGATGAACATGGGTAAAGCTTGCTGCGGCGTAGTGGCAGCCCGGAATACCCCAGGGTATTTCATCAAGATTAATGTAGTTCAGATCACCCACATCCTGGACTAGTCGCGGGTTGGTCAGGGCCTGGAGTTCATACAGATCCTGAAATTCCTCGGGCGTCGCGACGTCACTGAAAATCTCGATGGTGGGGAGTTTGGAACTGATCAGGCGGCAGCCTTTGGTTTTTCCGAGCGTGACCGATGGAAGAGTCTCACCCATTACCACAAGCCTCCACGCAAGGTGTCGATTCGCTTGAAGGTTTCGTACAGGGCTCCGAAATCTCCGGTTTCGATCGCCTCCAATGGCGTGCGACCATGGAAGTACGGATTGTGGTTCCGTTTGCTCATGAAACCGTACACGTTATCGGGATTCTCGAAGACGATTCTTAGTGCCTGATGAATGTTTAACAGGTAACTGATGCGGGTGAGCTGGTCTTTGTCCAGGCGCGCACAGTCCGGGTCGTTCCGATACTTGTAGTAGGTTGCTTTTGGCAGCCGCAGAATGGCCTGGGCCTGCTCGGCGGTACAATCCCACTTGTTCAGAAGATTGAAGGCGGCGCGCAGGCCACTGATACCCACTTGCCGCATGTCGCTCGGTGATTTTCTCTCAACGATTGATGGCATACCGTTCTCCCATACTTTAAGCGGGGGTTACTAATGAACTGGCTTTTACTGGCTCCTCGTTATTCTCAATATAGACAGTTATTAGCTTTGAGTCTATAAATGGAAACATACGGCGATGAGTTTTTGCAGTCGATTATTTACCTTAAAAGGGCAAGCATATGACTACCGAGACCTACTTTTACGAACCCTCCAAGGGCCATGGCCTGGCGCACGATCCTTTCAATGCCCTGGTGGCCCCCCGGCCCATCGGCTGGATTTCATCCCGGGATACGGACGGCAATCTCAATCTGGCACCCTACAGCTTTTTTAATGCTTTCAATTACGTGCCGCCGATTATCGGTTTTTCCAGCATCGGCTACAAAGACACGGTTCGCAATGTGGAAGCCACCGGTGAGTTTTGCTGGAATCTGGTAACGCGGCCGCTTGCGGAGGCGATGAACGAAACCTGCGCCATGGTCGCCCCCAATGTTGATGAGTTTGAGCTGGCAGGGCTGACACCGGCCAAGCCCCGGGTTATTTCAGTGCCTTATGTGCAGGAAAGCCCGGTGGCGTTTGAATGCCGGGTCACGCAGATTATCCAGCTTCAGGGCGTCGACGGCCGTAAGGCAGACACCTGGCTGACCCTCGGTGAGGTGGTGGGTATTCACATTGACCAGAAATTTCTCAAGGATGGCATTTACGACACCGCCGCTGCCCAGCCCGTAATGCGCAGTGGCGGGCCCGCGGATTACTTCAGTTTTGGGGAAGAGCAGCGGTTCCGGATGTTCCGTCCCAAGTAGCACAATGGAACCGCGGCCTTGTTTGACTGGAGCGGGTCAGCGGTCTGTCAGCTTGACTTCGATGCGGCGGTTTCTCTGCAGCGCTGCTTCCGAGTTGCCGGTGGCGACGGGGAAGAACTCACCAAAACCGGCCGCGACCATGCGGTCTGGTGGCACGCCTTTTTCTGACAGGTAACGCACGACCGCCACGGCACGGGCAGTGGAAAGCTCCCAGTTCGACGGGAAAGCAGCGGTATTAATGGGCAACTTGTCTGTATGGCCGTCTATTCTGAGTATCCAGTCGATATCCTCGGGAATCTTTTCCACCACATCCAGCAGCACGTTAGCCAGCTTGTCCAGTTCGGCCTTACCGGCGTCGCCCAGACTGGCAGAACCCGATGCAAATAGAAGCTCCGAAGGCAGCAGGAAGCGGTCGCCAACAATCCGGATATTCTCGTTAGCCTGCAGAATGTCTCTCAGACGGGCAAAGAACTCGGACTGATAACGCTCCAGTTCGTTAATTCGCTCCGCCAGCAGCATGTTGATCCGCTGCCCCATTTCCGCCAGTTTGGCGTCTTTCTCAGCCGAGATGTTCTCCTGTAGCTTCAACGCTGAACTGATCCGGTTAAGCTGATTCTGAAGAGCCGCTATCTGATCAGAGAGCCGCTTGATAATGGCTCTTTGAGAGACTGTCAACAGCTCCTGCTCTTCCAGCGCTGCTCCGGTTTCACCAATGGCCGATGTCAGCTCCTGGATACGCATATTCTGGGCTTCGACGTCGTACTGGTGTTGCATCGCCCGCGCATCGGCCTCATCAAGCTCCGCCTGCAGCGTGGCCGTGAGTGCCAGACTGTCACTGTAATCGTTCTGCACCGCCACCATTTGCTGTTCCAGAGCATCGGTTTTCTGTTCTTCCAGCCCCAGCAGCCGCGAAATCTCAGCCAGGCTCCGGTTCAGGCGTGCCAGTTCCGATTCCCGGTCCGAAAGCGTCTGCGAGAGATACAGCTGGCTGACCACATAGACCAGCAACATGAAGATCACCAGCATCAACAGGGCCGACAGTGCATCGACATAGCCGGGCCAGACGTTGATATTGCTGCGGCTACGGCGCTTGGAACCGATCATGAGCAGCTACTCCGGGGCTTCTGCATCATGTCATTCCCTGTCCGCAAGCTGGTCTTTCAACTCCTGGTTCTCGCCCAACAGGCGTGCCAGCTCCTGGCGGGTCTGCTGGTCCTGCGCCGGGCTGTTACCGACGTTATCGATCAGGTTGGTGACGCCGGTCAGCCACTCTTCCAGGCCGTCATAGAACCGGTTCTGGGCATGGCCGGCCTGGATGTCCAGAAAGCCCAGAATCAGCGAGCCACCGAGCCCCAGCAGGGACGAGCTGAAGGCAGTCCCCATGCCTTCCAGGGGCGTCAGGAGTCCGGACTGCAGGTCGGCGAATACTTTACCGAAGTCTTCCTGGCTCATATCCAGATTCACAATAACCGCCCCCACCGAATTAATGGTTCCCAACAGGCCCCAAAAGGTACCGAGCAACCCCAGGAAAACCAGCAGGCTGATAAAGTAGCGAGTTATCTCCCGTTGTTCGTCCATACGGCTATGAATGCCGTCGAGCACCGTCCGCAAGGACATCGTCGAGAGTGAAAACTGATCCTTTTTATAATCGTCCCCCAGTTGCCGGGCGAGGGGTTTGAGCAGCCTCGGCTCCTGCAGTACGGAGAGGCCCGAGTGCCCGGTGCGGAACTGGGCAATCCAGCGCATTTCAGGAAACAGAACAAGCACCTGGCGGTAGGTCAGACCAATACCTACGATAAGCACACAGACAATCAGCAGGTTAAACACCCAGTTCGCCATAAAAGCTGTCTGGAGCGGTGCGTAAATCAAGGCACAGACCACCAGAACCACTGACAGAAACAGGGTCATCCAGAACAGCGTGTGTTTGGGGTTACTCATTAATTATCACCGTTTTGCCCGGAAACAGCCTGAGACAGTAGCACATGGTTGTGACATGCGAACACGGTTGAAACCAAGGAATTCGGCACCACTAATACAGAACACCGATTTTTGCTGTCCACCATTTATTTTTCAGTCACTTACCATCAGGAAACCCGACATCATGGCAACCACAATGACTCAGTCACCGAAAAGGATTTACTGGCAGCTGTCACTACTGGTGGTGCTGGCCGCCTTTTTGTCCGGTTGTGGTATCAACAACATCCCGACCTATGACGAACAGGTCAAGTCCGCCTGGTCTCAGGTCGAGAACCAGTATCAGCGGCGCTCTGACCTGATCCCCAACCTGGTGGAAACCGTGAAGGGTTTTGCAGCACAGGAGCAGGAAACCCTCACCGCCGTGATTGAGGCGCGCTCCAAAGCAACCTCCATTCAGGTGGATGAGAGCATCCTGAACAATCCTCAGAAGCTGAAGCAGTTCCAGCAGGCCCAGGGTGAGCTCAGCAGTGCCCTGAGTCGCTTGATGGCGGTGTCCGAGCGCTACCCGGATCTCAAGTCGAACCAGAACTTTCTGGCGTTACAGTCTCAGCTTGAAGGCACTGAAAACCGCATTGCCGTTGCCCGTCGCGATTTCATTCAGGCCGTTGAGCAATACAACACGGAAATTCGTACTTTCCCGGGACGGATCTGGCACAGCCTGATGTACAGCGATATGCCCTTGCGCGAAAACTTCGAAGCCACCGCAGAAAATGCCGAAGACGCACCGAGCGTGGAGTTTTAATGAGCTATTTTACCAAATCTGGCCTGTTAGCCGTCTTCTGCCTGCTGATGCTGCAGGGTCACGTTACCCTGGCCCAGTCCGGCCCTGAATTTCCCGAGCTGACCGGTCGGGTGGTAGACCAGGCGAACATGCTGGATGCGGCCGCCGAGTCGCAACTGACCCAGATGCTTCAGGCCCACGAACAGGCAACCAGCGAGCAGGTGGTTGTGGTCACCCTTCCGGACCTGCAAGGCAATGCCATCGAGGATTTCGGCTATCAGCTGGGACGCCACTGGGGAATTGGTCAGGAAGGAGAGGACAACGGCGCGCTGCTGATTGTGGCGGAGAGCGAGCGCCAGGTGCGCATTGAAGTTGGCTACGGTCTTGAGGGCCGACTGACGGACGCGAACAGCGCCACCATCATCAATCAGATCATTACTCCGGCCTTCCGGCAGGGCGATTTCACCGGTGGCATCATGAATGGCACTGCCGCCATGGTTAAGGTGCTGGGAGGCGAGCCCCTTGCAGTGCCCGCCCAGCCCTCCCGGGACCAGGCCAGGGAAAAGCCCAGCCTCGGACTGGCCTCTCTGTTTTTCATCATCGTGATGGCAGTCATTTTCTTTGTCGGCGGCGGTAGAGGCCGAGGCGGTCGTGGCGGGGCAGCAGCCCTGTTGGGCGGCGCGCTACTGGGTGCCAGCATGGGCGGCCGTGGCGGCGGTGGTTTTGGTGGCGGTGGCTTCGGCGGCGGAGGCGGTGGCTTCGGCGGAGGCGGTGCTTCCGGCGGCTGGTAACCAGACCAACCCGCTAGCCCGGCCCTCGAGCAGAGCCAGATACAACCCGGCGCAGACAGACAAAGCGCAACAAGATAGATCGCCACAGAATAGAGAGAAGCGAACCCCATGACATTACTGAGTAAACCAGAACAGGATCAAGTCGCGGCTGCCATAAGCGCTGTCGAACGTGACACCGATGCGGAGCTGGTTACCGTCCTGACTTCACAGTCCGATAACTACACCTATATCCCGCTGCTTTGGGCGGGAATTCTCGCGCTGCTGTTACCGGGGATCCTGAACTATTTCTTTGGCTGGTTCGGTGCTGACTTGCTGATGCTGGTCCAGTGGGCCACCTTTGCGGTGCTTAGCCTGATATTCCGGTTACCAGCCATCAACACTCGGCTGATACCCCGGCAGGTACGTTATTGGCGCGCCTCCAACCTGGCGCGGCGCCAATTCCTCGAGCAGAACCTTCATCACACCGAAGGTGGCACGGGTATGCTGATCTTCGTGTCAGAAGCCGAGCGGTATGTGGAAATTCTGGTGGATCAGGGTATTTCCAGCCGTATTGATAACGCCACCTGGGAGAGCATCGTTACCGCATTCACCCAAAAGGTGAAACAGGGCGAGACGCTCCAGGGCTTCCTGAATTGCATTGAAGCCTGTGGCCAACACCTTAAAACCGCGGTGCCCGCCTCCCACGAGCGCAACGAACTGCCCAACCACCTGATTGTGCTGTCCTGAGCTGGCGGCAAACAATCATTCCCGGCTCCTTTCCCTCCAGTCCGCTTTTTTTCGCATCAGGGGGCAGCAAACGCTCGCCCCTTGATGCAGGAGTCCTGCCAGGGCATACTGTATATCCAAACAGTAATTTACTAACTACTATTCAGGAGTAGCTGCTGCATGGCGGTACAAACCTTGTATTACTCGGAAAAGGACGGGCTGGACGTGGCGCTGAAGAATCCGGATACCATGATTTTCTCAAGCAAAGCTGACGCGGATGCCAGGGACCGGATTCTTGAACTGTCGGAAGAGATCAGCGTTTTCCTGCAAGCCAAAGTTGCCAAAATTGATGAGGAAACTGCAGAGGCCTGCGCCATGGCGATCGCCGAACATGCCGAGCTGTTCAAAAAAGCCTTCAAGAAACCTTCCCTACTGAATACGCCAGAGGACCAAGCCTGAGCCCTCAGCTTATAAGCCATCAGGTTACAGTGTATTCACGCTGCCCCGGTGAGCAGGAAGTGATCGGTATGGTAGATTGGAGGCGTATAAACATTGAGAGACTCATATGACCACAATTACCAGAAAACAGGCCGAAGCAGAGTTAGAAGCTCGCTCCGGCGACATAGAAAAAGACGGCCTTGGGCGAGTGCTGTCGAAACAGCAGGCTATTGAGGACAAGGCAAACCGCAAAGGCCCGTTACGGCGTTTTGTCGGTGATATTCGCGTAATGTTTTCGATGCTCAGGGATTACTGGAAAGGCAATTACCGGGCGGTGCCCTGGAAAAGCATTGCCGCCATCGCCGGGGCCCTGCTCTATGTTCTGAACCCCATTGACCTGGTTCCGGACCTGATTATCGGCTTCGGCTTCCTGGATGATGCCGCCATTCTTGCGGCGTGTCTGTCCATTGTGGAATCCGATCTCTACGATTATGAAATCTGGAAAGCGCAGCAGGGCACTGAGGACACTGAGAGCGTGGATGCATGACAGCCAGTAACCCCAGACCGGAAGAGGTGTTGTCGGGGCTGATGAATGCCTGCAATCCGGCCACCTTGCTGGTTTGCGGTGACCGGGCCCGAATGCTCGGACAGAGCTGGCAGAAAGCCCACTCCGAAACAGTTCTGGTGGAACTGGATGCCGAAAATCCGAATGACGGGTTTCCGTTATCTCACTCCATCGACCTGGCGTTGATTACCGACTCACTCGAAAGTCTGCCCCAGGGCGAAGGATCCTTGTTGCTGGGCCAACTGAGGAACTTCGGCACCCACCAGATTGCAGTATTGGTGGCAGACCCGGAAAGCTGGCGATTCAGTGATTTCCTCGGCCTCGGTTTCAAGCGTCTCCAGCGCTTCGATGGCAACCAACCCCAAACCCTCTATGTCTATAACATCGCCAATTACAATCATAAGCGGGACTGGAACAACGCCCGTTACTGGGCCAATCCAGAAATGTGGGACAAGGCCCGTTGGTAATGGGTCAGACACCGGCCAATCACCAGATCGGGGCAAATGTTCGTGCAGGACTCCATAGTCGATGTTCGCGGGCTGTATAAAAGCTATCTCGATGGCACTGAACAGGTTCGCGTTCTCAGCGATCTGAGCTTCTCCATCGCCCACGGCCAGTCAATGGCGCTGATGGGCCCCTCCGGCAGTGGCAAAAGCACCCTGATCAATATTCTCAGCGGTATCGAGTCCGCAGATGACGGCGACATTCGCCTGTTTGGCGAATCTGCGGCAAAAAAAGATACCGACTGGTGGTCAGGCCTGCGCGGCACGCGGATCGCCACGGTGTTCCAGAACGACAACCTGATGCCCACCCTGTCCCTCGGCGACAACATCCGCTTACGCGCACAACTCGCAGGCAGGACAAAGGTCGCCGTTGAGCATTGGCTGACAACACTCGGCCTGGCAACGCTCGGGCATCGGTTTCCCGATCAGGTCTCCGGTGGTCAGCGACAACGAGCGGCTATGGCCATGGCCTTTGCAATGCTGCCGGGGCTGTTACTGGCAGACGAGCCCACCGCAAGCCTTGACGGGGCAACCGCCCGCCAGGTCGCCGATGCACTGTTCCACCATCAACACGAGACCGGTTGTCCGATGTTGCTGTCCACCCATGACCCCGCCCTCGCCGCTCGCTGCGACTTCACCCTGGTATTGAGCAGTCTGGGTGCCCAGTGAACCTGACCGGCGCGCTGCTAAGCCATTACCGACGCCATCCCTGGCAGCTGCTGGCTTTGCTGTTGATCCTGATCGTGGCAACGGCGCTCTGGAGCAGCGTCTGGCAACTGTCACAACAGGCCAGGAACAGCTTTACCAGCAACGAAGCGGCACTTGAAGAGCGCTTCACGGTGTTACGGACGGACGGCAACCCGGTTACCGTGACGGACTTTGCCACCCTACGTCGCCTCGGGTTTTGTATCAGCCCGCAATTAACGGTGGAACGCCCTGCGCCGGAGGGACGCATCATTGGTATTGACGCCCTGGCGCTCCGGTGTTTCGGCGACATTTCCCGGCAGGGCCCCTCTGGCCAATCCGGTGTTTTTGTCGATATCGGCGAAGCGGAAAAGCTGGCCGGGGATCAGTGGCCAACAAGGCTGACACTGTTCGCATCTCGAGCATACGCTGATTTGCCCCCTGCCTACCGCATTGCCAGCGTCTCCAGCGGAGTGGCTGCCGGCCAGCTAGCCGACAGTTTTCTGCTGAATCTCGATGCCCTCTGCGCGCTGGTGCTGTTGATTTCAGCCCTGCTGGTGCGCAGCGTCTTCCTGTTGGGCCTGGCGCAACGGGAACTCTCACTGGCGCTGTTACATCGCTTTGGAGTGACACCAGGGCGGTTGCAGTTTCATCTTGTTGTCGAGCTGGCGGTTCTGTCTGCAATTGGCGGAACCATAGGGCTGGTGCTCGGTCAGGTGCTTGCGAGCGGCTTTGGCCAGGGCTTTGACCAGGCACTTTCAGGACTATACGGCGTCCGACTTTATGCCCAGGAAACGTCCTGGCTGGCCTGGCTGGCGCCATTGCTGGTGTTGATACTGGTGATGATCTGGGCGGTGGCGGATCGCGTGCTGTTTTCCACCTTGAAAACCAATCATCGCCTGCTGGTGGCGGTGGCTTCCACGTTGTTGTTGATCGGTGTGGGTTCAATTCTGTGGTCGGAGTCACTGACTTTGCAGTTTCTCGCCATCGGGCTAACGTTGGCCGGCTTCGGATGGCTCACCGCATTGATGCTTCCAGAATTGCTCAACCAACTGGCGGATACCCGCGCCAAACCGTTAACCGGATGGTCCTGGCGCGAGCTGGCCGTGATGGTCCGGCAGCTTGCCTTGCCCCTGGTAGCATTGCAGTTTGCAGCAGCGACAGTCATTGCCATCCATGCTCTTGTCGCGACTTTTGAGAATACTTTCTATGACTGGCTCGATCAGCGCCTGCAGGGGGACGTATACCTGCAGGCTCCACCAAACCTTGACCGAGCCGCGGCTACAGCGGCGCTGGCCCGTCTCGATTCGGTCAGGGCGAGCCACGGTGTAATCAGGGGGGAGGCGCAAACGCCTTATGGGACAATGGAGCTTATGGCCGTTAACCCTGCGTCGTCTCTATTACAAGCCTGGACTTTTCTGGCCAGTAACACACAAGCGCCCGAGGAAGTGTGGCGCGCAGTGGAGGCGGGAGCGGTACTGGTCAATGAGCAACTGGCCCGGCGCGAGCAACTGACCGTTGGCGACCCGCTCACTTTCGCTTTCGACGGCAGTCCGCAGAGCCGAACCATTGCCGGTATCTACGCGGACTACGGCCGGCCAGCCGGCGAGATTCTGATCAGCCATCAACTCTGGCCGCCGGAAGCGAACTATTCTTCCCTCAGCTTTTCCGTCACCCTGGTCTCCGGCAGCCTCCAGACTTTCCGGCGTCAGATCGAACAAGCCTGGAACAGCCCCGGGCTGACCATCAGGGATAATGCGGAAATACGCGCTCTGGCGGTCGCGATCTTTGATCAGACCTTTGCCCTCACCCGGGCTCTCAGTGCGCTGACACTGGCGCTTGCAGGCTTCGCGCTGTTGCTGATGGCGCTCACCATGTTTGGCGCTCGCAAGCATTATTACCAGAAACTTCAGCTCTGGGGCATGCCAGAGCACCGGGTCAAACACTGGCTGATGCGGCACAGCACGCTGCTCACCGTCACCGTGGGTGCAACAGCCCTGCCCCTGGGCGTATTTCTGACCTGGGTACTGGTCGCCCGCATCAATCCACTGGCCTTCGGGTGGTCCCTGCCAATGGCGGTCTTCCCCATGTTCTGGCTCTTCATACTGGGGCTATGCCTTGCCATCGGCCTGCTATTGGCGCGACTGCTGGCACCACAAATTGCTCTGAGGGCCGGGAGGCACGAAGGATGAACCGTCAGGTTATCAAACCGACCTCAAGGGCCTGGTCGCTTATTCTGGCTGCCCTGCTTGCTCTGGCGGCAGCCTGCTCTGAGCCCCCCTCCACCCCCGAAGCCGGTTTTGCAGGCCTTGGCGAAGCTTCACCGGAGGACTTCCGCCAACCCACAGCCGGCGACACCATTACCTTGCCCCGGGATCTAGGCGTGCATCCTCAACATCGCATCGAATGGTGGTATCTGACCGCCAATCTGAAAACGGCGGATGGCAGCCCCCTGGGGGTGCAGTGGACGCAGTTCCGTCAGGGCTTCAAACCTGCCACTCGCAACGAGAAGACTCCAACAGACTGGGCCATGGACGCTGCCTGGATGAGCCACGCGGCCTTGTCCTTTAACGGCGAACACTATTTCAGTGAACGCCTGGCCCGAGGCGGGACAGGCCAGGCCGGCGCCACCGGGCAACCGTTCAACGTCTGGCTTGATGACTGGCAGCTCCGCCGGATCGACGGGCCCACCGAGCAGTGGCGACTGACGGTCACAGCCGACGACTGGAGCTATGATCTGCGGATTACTTCCCGCCGCGATATCGTGCGTCACGGCAATAAAGGCTTCAGCACCAAGTCTGACAACGGCCAGGGCTCGATGTATTTCAGCTTCGTTGATCTGGCGATTGAAGGCAACGTCACCATTGAGGACGAAACCCATACCGTTTCCGGCCTGGGCTGGTTTGACCGGGAGTGGAGCAGCCAGTTTCTCAGGGCCGATCAGGAAGGCTGGGACTGGCTGGCCCTTCACCTCGACAGTGGTGCCAAGGTGATGGCGTTCCGACTCCGGGAACGCGATGGTTTCTATCAATCCGGCACCTGGATCAGCCCGGAGGGTGAGGCCAGGTCGTTGGCACCCGATCAGCTGACACTTGAACCCGGCGCCCGGCGCCATACCTCCGCCGGGAGTGTGCCGGAGCAATGGCAGTTGAGGATTCCAGCAGAGGGGCTCGACATCACGATAAACGTGCCGGCGGGTGAATACTGGAACCATGGCCAGTTCCCCTACTGGGAAAGCCCGGTGTCCGCAGAAGGTAGCCACACCGGAGTCGGCTATCTGGAATTAACCGGATATCAGGAGTAATAATCAAACCCGTTGCCAACCCGGCGGTAATGGCACCAATCATGCTTACCCTTCTTCCAGGCGTTGAAAAAACGTCGGCGCCGGTGACAAACCGGGTCAATCGAGAAGGAGCATAGCGGTGTCATTACTTTCTTCATTAGCGCGTTTAGGTGCCGGTTTTCAACAAACGGCCGAGAGCAGCGGTGCAGCCCAGCCCGCACAGAAAGCAGCTCAGACCAAGACCCAGGCGAACGCCGGTGGCAAAAATGATGACAGCGTAACCCTGAACGGCGGCGAGCGGCCGAAAGCGTCGACCAGGCTTGCCATGAACAGCTACAAATCCGATGTGGGGCAGGATTCTGCCTTTGTCCGGGAAACCCTGCGGCACAAGCTTGCCGAGTACAGTCTAAATCCGGCCACCAGGCTGGCCGTGCAAAAATCCGAGGGTGGCAAACTGAGCCTGGAGGCCCGGATACCGGAAAATCTCCGCCAGCAAATCGAGCAGGACCTCAACAACAACCGGGGCTTCAAAGAGGCATTCGGGCGCCTGAGCGTCAATGAGCCAACGCTGGCGTTTGTCGACACCGCCTTGAAGCTCAACAAGGCATACGGCGTCAATAATTCGTTGCTCGACACCCTGGTCAGCGACAACCAGCAGTTCAACGGCCTCGGGGATCTGGTGCACCGCTACGACAGCCTTCGGCAAACCTTAAGCGCCGAACGCATCGAGGCGGCTGGTCAGCGGCGCACCTATGCGTTCAACCTTAATGTCCAGGCGTAACCAATCCCTTAGCCAAGCTGGAACGGTGTCGGATCACCTTTGCCTACCCGGGTAACCTCGGGCACCTCGCCGCACATGTTGACCACCGTAGTCGCCTCCATGCCGCAGAAGCCGCCATCGATGATCAGGTCCAGCTCGTGCTCCAGGATTTCCCGGATGTCATAGGGATCCGTCATCGGCTCGGTTTCATCCGGCAGTATCAAGGTACTGCTCATGATGGGTTCGCCCAGCTCGCCCAGAAGCGCCTGCACAATCGGGTTATCAGGCACCCGCAAACCGATAGACCGGCGCTTGGGATGCAGCAGCCGGCGCGGGACTTCACCGGTGGCATCCAGAATGAACGTGTAAGGCCCCGGAGTGAAGGTTTTCAAAAGGCGGTATTGGGTATTGTCTACTTTGGCGTAGATACCCACGTCTGAAAGGTCACGGCACACCAGGGTGAAGTTATGCTTGTCGTCCAGCCGCCGGATCCGCTTGATGCGATCAGCCGCTGCCTTGTCGCCAAGATGGCAGCCCAGGGCGTAGCCGGAATCGGTCGGATAGACGATCACGCCGCCCTGACGAAGAATCTGAACCGCCTGATGAATCAGACGCTTTTGGGGTGTTTCAGGATGAATCTGGAAAAACTGACTCATAGCGTCTCCTGGCTTGTTATTTCAGGCTTGTTTGGCCGGGTCGCTCTTCGAGCCACCCAGACATTGGGGTGAATCCGGAGCAGTGGCCTGTCTCGCCGCCCACTCATCGGGGGTATACAGGTGAAGTGCCAACGCGTGAACACCGCCGGCCATTTCAGCAGCGAGGGTTTTATAGATCGCCTGATGACGCTTGACCTTGCCCGTGCCTTCAAACTCGCCCGAAACCAGCGTCACCTTGAAGTGGGTTTCCGAGTTCGGCGGCACGCTGTGCATGTGGCTTTCGTTCTCCACTTGCAGATGCGTGACCGGAAAACTTTCCGTCAGTTTTTGCTCTATCGTTTGCTTGATCGACATAACCAAACATTACTCCCGTTACCCATAAGAAACTGATGCAAAAGCCAGCAAGCGGCACCGTGTCCGCGAACCTCTGGCGCACCAGCCATGCTGATCACAGTGTACACCACCACCGGGCTGGCTGCTTGACAGCGCAGTCCCGATTCGCCATCGTCCCTCACCCCGACCAATCTGTGATTTCCGAAACATGCGCCTCTATATAGCCGAAAAACCCAGCCTCGGGCGTGCTATCGCCGCCGCCCTGCCCGGCCCGATACAAAAAGGCCCTGGCTGGCTGCGTTGCGGCCCTGAAAACAGCGCCATCGTGGTGAGCTGGTGTATTGGTCACCTGCTGGAGCCGGCGGAACCGGCGGAGTACGACCCGCGCTGGAAAAGCTGGGCCCTGAGTGACCTGCCGGTGTTCCCCGACCACTGGAAGCTGATGCCCAGGGAGAGTGCCCGCAAACAACTGGATGTACTGGCATCGCTGATTCGCAAGGCCGAAGTGATCGTACACGCCGGGGACCCGGACCGCGAAGGGCAATTGCTGGTGGATGAGGTTATCCGCTATTTCGGCGCCCAATGCCCGGTCGAGCGAGTGCTGATCAATGACCTGACGCCCGAGGCCGTCACCCGCGCGGTAAAATCACCACGGGATAACCGTGAATTCCGGCGCCTGTCCCACTCGGCCCTGGCGCGACAGCGAGCCGACTGGCTATTCGGCATCAACCTGACCCGGTTATACACGCTCAACTACCGTCAGCAGGGCAAGCAAGGGGTCTATTCAGTTGGCCGGGTGCAAACACCTGTTCTGGGCCTGGTGGTCAGCCGTGACAACACCATCAGCAACTTCGAACCCAAACCCTTTTTCCGATTGACGGCCAGTTGTCGTGAGATGGAGTCGGAGACAGCCCCTGCTTTCAAGGCGCGCTGGCTACCCGATGAACAATTCCGCGAGCACCTCGACGAAGAGGACCGACTGCTTAGCCGGGAAACCGCCGAACAGATTGCCAGTGAGGTGAATGGGCGGCCCGGACGGATTACCGAGGCCCGGTTCCGCGACCGCAAAGAGCCGCCGCCGCTGCCCTTTTCGCTCTCGACACTGCAGATAGAAGCCGGACGCCTGTTCCAGATGGGCGCCAAGGACGTGCTTGATGTCGCCCAGAATCTGTATGAGCGGCATCAGCTGATCACCTACCCCAGATCAGACTGCCGCTATCTACCGGAAGGGCATTTTGACCAAAGTAAGGCGGTGACCCATGCCATCGGTCTCGTGGCACCTGAACTGGCCCCGCATATCGACTCGCTGGATCGCTCTCGTCGCTCCGCCGCCTGGAACGATAAAAAAGTGGATGCCCACCACGCCATTATTCCCACTGCACGCTCCCGCCCCTCCAGCGCACTCAGCCAGAAGGAAGCCCGGATTTATGAGCTGATCAGCCGCTACTATCTTATGCAATTCAGCGCCGAGGCCGTCCACCGGGAAGGCAAGCTGGCTCTGACTATCGGGCCTCATGGCTTTCGCGCTTCAGAAACCGCAGTGCTGGAGCCGGGCTGGAAAGCGCTGGAGCTGCGTCAACGGGAAAGCGGACGTGAGGCTGATAAAGTGCCACTACCGCGGCTGTCAAAAGGCGACCCGGTAGTTTGCGAAGCCACCGATATCCAGGAGCGAGTTACCAAGCCGCCAAGCCACTTTACTGACGCGACGCTGCTCTCCGCGATGACCAACATCGCCAGGTTTGTCACCGATGCGGCACTGCGGAAAACCCTGCGAGAAACCGACGGGCTCGGCACCGAAGCCACCCGCGCCAGCATTATCGAAATCCTGTTCAAGCGGGACTATCTGTATCGCGACAGCCGTTTTATCAAAGCCACCGACAAAGGCAAAGCGCTGATCGAGGCGTTGCCGGAGGCAATACACCAACCGGACATGACCGCCTTGTGGGAAGCCACGCTGGAAAGCATCCGCCAGGGTGAGGCTGACCCGCGACAGTTCATCGACAGCCTCAAAGACCAGATTTCCGGGTTTCTCAAAGAGTCCCGGGAACGCCCTCTCGCGCCCGCCCAAACCGATACCGGCATCCATTGCCCCAAGTGCAGGGCGCCGATGCGGCATCGGAGCGGCAAATTTGGCGAATTCCTCGCCTGCATGCGGTTCCCGGATTGCAAGGGCACCCGCCCCATCGAAGATGGCCCGCCAACCGATGGCACCAACCAGAAGCCCGTGCCCTGCCCGCACTGCTATTCCCCCCTGGTGCGGAGAAAGAGTAAAAAGGGCTGGTTCTGGGGCTGCAGTAATTACCCGGGCTGCCGACAAACAGTCGATGACAAGGACGGCCAACCGGTTCTGTAGCTTGCAGACAAAACAACCCTGTAAGCGACTGAAAGCCATGGACTCCGGAACATGGTTGGTTACGGAAATCTACATAACAACACTGAACAAAGCTTGCCGATTTGTCACAATGCGCAACGGGTCAGAAAAGCCAAATTGCTCTGTGGTTAACACTGCCGGGGTCCAGTCAAGGTTGCAGGAGAAATGAGATGCGTATCGCATTGCTGGAAGATGAGCTTGAACAGGCCCGGCATATTCAAATGATACTGGCAGAACCCGGAAATCAGGTTGACAGCTTCCAGACTGGCCAGTCGTTCATGAGTGCTGTGCAGCATCGCAGCTACGACCTGCTGATCCTGGACTGGCAGATACCCGATATGACAGGCATTGACGTGCTCCGTTCGGTACGCGCTCAACTTCACTGGCCGATTCCCGTCGTATTCCTGACCCAGCGGGACAGTGAGCAGGATATCGTGCAGGCGCTCGATGCTGGCGCCGATGACTATCTTTCAAAGCCCGCCCGGCCCGCGGAATTGCTGGCACGGATCAAGGCTCTGGCTCGCCGCATCCACCCTGAGAATGACAAAGAATTGCTGAATTTCGGGCCGTTCCGGATTGATACTCAAGAGCGAACCATCAGTCTGAATGGTGAGGTACTGACGCTTACCGACAAAGATTTCGACCTGTCACTTTTCCTGTTCCAGAACCAGGGCCGATTGCTGACCCGTGAAATGTTGCTCGAGCGCGTTTGGGGGGTGACTCGCGATATCAATACCCGCACCGTGGATACCCATATGAGCCGTCTCCGGAGACGGCTTGGCCTGAACCCGGAAAACGGTTTCCGTATCAAAACCATATATCAGCGAGGTTACCGGCTCGAAGCCATGCTGGTCAGTACACCAGCAGACCCGGACCGAGTCGAAGCCCATTAATCCAATGATTCAGTTTGCCGCCAGCTTTCCCAAATGTGCCCGCCATGGCCGGGCCTTTATCCATGCCTGCCTGTTCAGTTGGGCTTGCCTGGCCGCAAACACCGTTTCGGCGGAGCTCCCCGTTGCGCTTGGCTCACAAGGAGCTTTGGTTCAGACGAACTCTTCGTCAGCACCAGACTGGCACTACAGTCTGCGACCGGATGAAGGTTTTGAACAGGTCGCCGAAGAGCTTCTGGAAAACGGAAAAAATGCCCTGCAACTGGCGACCTACAACAACATCGCCGATATCCGTACCGTCAGAGCTGGCGATTCGATTCGTATCCCCCTGCACTGGCTGAAACGTCAGCCCGAGCCCGCCACGGTGATGGCTGTCACCGGCCAGGGGCAAGTGCGAGTAATGAGCTCTGGTTATCGTGTGCCACTGCAGGCCCAGATGCTGTTACGGGCCGGTGACGAAATCACCACCCAGAGCGGCTCAGCCACCATCCGCCTGGCTGACGGTTCGCTATTGCGGATTGAAGAGAACTCCCAACTGGTATTTAACCGGCTAACCCAGTTTGGACGCACTGGCATGGTGGATACGCGCCTTCGTCTGGAGCGCGGGGAAGTCAGTATCGAAGTAAAACCCCTGGTTGAAGGTGGCTCGCGCTTTGAGATTGAAACCCCCTCTGCGGTTGCGGCCGTTCGGGGCACAGCGTTTGCGCTTCAGAGTGCCCCCGGCATTACCCGCCTGCAAGTGACCGAGGGCATTGTCGCGTTTGGCCCGCGAGGCAAGACACGAAGTATTCCGGCAGGCTATAGCGCAACCGTCGACACCATGACCCGCAGCACGGTTGATCTCCGCCGACTGCCCCCGGTGCCGGAAACCACGCGGTTGCCTGACAGCATTCAACGCCTCCCCATCCAGCTCGGCTGGACGCCTAACGGAGCACCCCGACACCGGCTCGACATTTTTGATGTGGATACCGGCCACCGGGTGGCTCGATCACAAACGTCCGCACCGGATTTTGCGCTGGACTACCTGGACAATGGCCGTTATGAAATACAGGTATCCGCGGTGACCGCTCGCGGTGTGGCTGGCATACCCAGTTCTCAGACAGTCGACATAGAGTTACAGGCAGTCGCCGCCACCAATCTCACGCCGACGTCCGGCGCCAGGGTGGATGAGGATATGCCCGTGTTTTCCTGGAACTATCGTGGCGACAATGAAGTTGGGCGTATAGAGATCGCTGAAACCGATGACTTCGCCGAGCTGATAGCCACCAGCGAATGGGCTCCCGATGAAAGCGCGCTGCCCTCCCGGCCACTGGAGCCCGGACAGTATTACTGGCGAGTTGTCACCGAAGCGGGCGGCAATTCCGTAGCCACCAGTGAGCCCCGGACCCTCATTGTCAACGGCACCCTGCCACCGGTGAACATTATCAATATCAACTATATCGATAATCAGGTGCGAATCTTCTGGCAACAGGTGAATACCGCCAACGACTATTTGCTGCAACTGTCCGAAGACCCGAGTTTCGAGAGAATCGTTAAAGAGGCCAATATTGACGATACCACCGCAGCTTTGCGTCTGATTCCCGGTAGGCGTTACTTTGTGCGGCTCAGAGCTCTGTCTGACGGGCCCCTCGCCTCCCGCTGGGGACCAGGCAGAGAGTTGTTTATCGAATAATGCAGCCACCAACAATAATAAAGCAAAGCTCATGACGCGGGATTGGCTATCGTTTAAACACACAGCCTGGACTCTTGCCCTGCCGCTGGCCGGAGCGCTTCTGCTCCTGCAGGCCACCGCTCTCCCCCAGCGTCTGGACTTCTGGTTTTACGATAGCGCGATCAACGCTTACCCGGTCACCCTCGCGGACGATGTCGTACTCGTGGCCATTGACGAACGGAGCCTGGAGCACCTGGGGCGCTGGCCCTGGTCGCGCACCACCCATGGGGATCTGATCCGGAAACTCGATCAGGCTGGCGCCCGCACTATCGTTTACGATGTGCTTTTCCCCGAACCCTCCGTTGATGATGCAGAACTTGCATCCGCCCTGACCGCTCACGGCAATGTCGTATTGCCCATGCATCTTTATTCTTCCGCTGATGGCGGTCTGATGGTCGAACAACTGCCCGCGCCACCGCTCCTTGAAGCCGTAGCCGCCATCGGCCACGCTCACGTCGAACTGGATGCTGACGGCCTGGCCCGTGGTCTTTACCTGCTCAATGGTCCGGGACAAAAGCCCTGGCCCAGCCTTGCCGCGGCGGCGGCTGCAGCATCGGGATCCGGTTCGCGCCTCCGGCAGTTGCCTGCTGCGGTGACAGCGGCTCCCTACATCAATGTTCGTCAGGACTATGTGGTGGTGCCACCACCAGCCAGCGCACCCGCAATGCCCGCCTACTCTTTTGTTGACGTTTTAACAGCCTTTGCAAGCCCTGGCATATTTCAGGGCAAGACGGTCTTCGTCGGAGCTACCGCTACGGGATTAAGCGACGCACTGCCGACGCCGTATTCAGGCCTCACAGATCCGATGTCGGGCGTAGAATTTCATGCCAACGTTTACTCGGCATTGGTTGAAAGCTCACTGATACGGCCCCTGAAGGGCTTTATCACCTGGCTGTTACCCTTAACAGTCATCCTGTTTTTAACCTATCTGATGCCTCGTCTGCGGCCCGCCAGAACCTTGATGCTATGCGGCGGAACGCTGGTTGCGATAGCCCTCGTTTTTGGAATACTGCTGATCGGGATGCAGCTCTGGTTGCCAGTTGCGAACGCCTTGCTGGTTCCCCTGACTGCGTTCCCGCTCTGGAGCGCCCGGCGGCTTGCGATGACCAATCGTTTTCTCAATCGCCAGCTGGATGAACTTGGCCGAGGTCATCAGTTACATCTGCCCGAGCCCTCTCAAGTCAACCCGATGCAATTACTGGAGCACTTGAGCATGCTGCTTGAAGCCGAAGGTTGTTGGCTGTCCGTTGACGACGAGGTGCTGGTTGCGCGACAACTGACTAGGGCCGATCAACCGGCAGCGATGGTGGCAGGACATTGGACACACGTTGATAGTCAAAGCTGGCTGAAATTTTCTCGTGGCCAACGCATTTACCACCTGGGGCTGATGCTACCAGCCAGTCTCACAAGAGAGGCTAACCGGCGCTATCTGCAACGGCTCTCGTTGGACGTTGCTCCCGACAAAACCAATGCTCATAAAAGCCGGGAAAACATTTCAGTCCGTATTGAACGCGTCAGGCTCGCAACGGAGCACCTGCACAGCATGCAGGCCTTTATCGGGCGCAGTTTCGAGAAAATGCCGGATGGCATTGTGGTAACCGACTCGCTGGGCATCATACAGTTCGTCAATGGTCACATCGAGGAATGGTTTGGCGAACCAAGGCCCAGCCTGATCGGCATGTCTCTGGTTCGGCTGCTTCAGGGCCACGATCCCCGCGAATCCCCGGCCTGGCCTGAGACAGTGGCCGACACCCTGACACTGTCCCAAAGCCAGACCGTCGACCTGCGAGTGAGAGGCATGGACTTTCTGATCCATCTGGCGCCCTTTGCAATGCCAGAGAGCAATCAGAGCGGCATCATTGCAAACATATCGAACATATCGGAGCTGCGGGAACAACAACGTCAACACCGCGAAGCCATCGACTTCATCTCTCATGACGTGCGCTCGCCGCTGGTGTCGCAACTCGCTCTGATTGAGCAGCTAAAAAGAAGGCCCGGAGAGATACAACCGGAACAACTCGATCAGTTGGGCCGCCTGGCTCGCCGAAGCTACCAGCTTGCGGAAGAGTTTGTTCAGCTGGCCCGGGCTGAACAGCTTACAGAAACACGGTTCTACGAATGCGAGTTCCTGGCTATCGTTGAAAACGCCCGCGACAGCGTCAGTGAGCAGGCTGCCGAGAAGGGCATCCGCCTGCAACTGCTCGGCAATGAAGACCTTTGGCTCAATGGCAACGCCGAGTTGCTGGAGCGTGCCGTGATCAACCTGCTGACCAATGCAGTTCAGTACAGCCCTGGCGGCTCACTCATCATCATTCAGGCATTCCAGGCCGGCCACCAGGCCTGCCTGACCATCAGCGACGAAGGCAACGGTATCGCCCAGAGCGAAATCCCTCACCTGTTTGATCGCTTCCGGCGCCAGAAAAGCAGCGAGGTTTCACGAAACTACGGCGCCGGACTGGGCCTGTCGTTTGTCAGTGTCGTCGTGGAGAAGCACCGGGGGGAAATCAACGTCGTCTCGGAGGAAGGCGTAGGGTCAGAATTTACGATCAAACTGCCTACCATAAACCCGGTCTGAGGTGCCCTCTCCCCTGGCTCCTGGAGTAGAGCTCGCTAAGATTGATGGCAAGCTGTTCAACTGATCGGGCCATCCCGGACCCTGGTCAGAAAGTCCCCTGTATCAACTCAAATATCCAGAACAACAGGCGGGTTTGTAGGTTCAAACCGGGCCGTGCAGGTGCTGGCGTTAATAAGGCGGGTTTTTCCTATTTTGTATTCACCATAACCCTCGTGGATATGACCAAAAATGTGGGCTCTTAGTGACAACTGACTGATGCGGTGCAGCAGATCCATGCACCCGACATTTTCACACCAGGATTCCATTGGGACCTCATCTCCGACGCCATGGGGCGGACCATGAGTAATCAATACGTCGGTGTCCTCCGGAATTTCAGCCCAGCGTTCCTGCAACGGTTGTCCCCGCTCCAGCATGAATGCCCAATCCATAAACGTTGGCGTCCAGGGCGAACCCCAGAACTTCACACCTTCGATCTCCGCGCGGCTGTCTTCCAGATAAATGGCATTCGTCAAAGCAGCTCTGGCCCGCTCAGGAGCCTCCTGAAACACCCAATCATGGTTGCCCGCAATCACAATTTTGTGCCGGTGAGGTAGCGTCCCGAGCCAATCGTTCAGATCTTCCACGTTGTCCAGAGTGCCGGCTCCAAGACAATCCCCAGCATGAATCAGCACATCGCCATCGGGCAACGGAGGTATGCGGAGGTGCATGCTATGGGTGTCGGAAATGCATACCAGTCTCATGAGAACTCCTGTTAAGCCGCATCATCGTCCTGGCTTTGTGGATTTGCCAAAGGCTAACTAAAAGATCCGCCGCCCAATCCCCACCCGCGCGATCTGCGCGTTAACCCGAATTCTGGCAATGCATCTGAGTATAGTTGATTGCGGCTATGCTGAAATTGGTTTCAGAAAGGGAGTTTCGGCGACGGCCAGGGGCTTGGTTTCAGACTCCACCAGTTACGTAAAATAAAAAGGAAGAAGACGCTGCCCTTCCTGTTTTCTTCACCAGAAGACGCCTATGCAGTACTTGATGGCCCCATCGGCCAGGAACTGCTGGATAAGTTAAGCGAGGTCAACCTCAAATAACTCACATACGCTGAGCGCGGCTTCCGCAACCTCAATAACAGCGAGCGGCCGGTAAGGCACCCGCTGCCACAACGGCCACCTCGCCGCACGCCTGGGCACTGGAATTACTCAAATATTAAGCGATTCGGACGGATAACTTGTGGGCCCGGAGGTGAATCCGAACCCTTAACAGGAACAGATCTCATGTTCGGACTCGGGGCAGGTTTCGATAGAAGGATTGGGTGGCTATTTGGAGCGTTTATGAAACCTCCGGGTTATAGGTATACATCCTGTTGAGCCAGACGTAAGGCTTTATAAATATATAATAAAATCAATATGTTGTAATAAATATTGCATGTTTTAACGAGAGTTAACATTCTGGAATTGATTTACCAAAATTTAATCTACATGATCAATTGAAGACAAGATATCTGGGAAAGCGACACATTTTCCGATCTTCGGAGCTTCACTGCCGCAGTAGATCAATCTTGATCCGACAGCCCCTCAAAACGAAGCTGAGATTGCCGGTCATTTGTCCCGTCTGAACCATACAGGACCGAGGCTTGCAAGGGAGATGCGTTCATATGGATTACGCTGGCAGTATTCTTGTTGTTGTCAGAAATGTTGAAACCGATTCACCAGAGAATTACGCAGCCCTGTTGGAACAACGGGGATACCGGGTTGAATACGTCCCCCCGGGTCAATGCCCCTTGGCCGCTATCAGGAAACAGGCGCCCCTCGCCGTTTTATTCCAGTTCGATTATCCGGATCTGCCCGGCCTCGCAAGCTTACGGGAAACGAAACAACAGATTCCGTCAGTGCCTGTGATCATGATCACCCAGGCTCATTCTGAGCAGCTTGCGGTCTGGGCATTCCGGGCACGGGTCTGGGATTACTTTGTCCACCCCATCGATATAAAGCGGTTAATCGATGTAGCGGACACCCTGGCGAAAATACAACAGGGCGGACCAACAAAACGTACCGAACTGGACCGGAGCAACGCCATACCTCCCGAAGCCAGGTTGCGCTGTAGCGGAAACCGGAAAGAGCAGGCAATGCTGGATCAGATCCTGACCTATGTAGACGGCAATCTTCACCAAAAAATCGTGCAGTTAGAGGTAGCTAAACGCTTCGGCCTTAGCCCCTTCCAGTTCAGCCGGCTGTTCAAGCGTATTACCACCGTCACGTTTCAGGCCTATCTGTTGACACGAAGAGTCGAAGAAGCGAAACGTCTACTGGCCAATCCAAAAGTGTCCGTCACCGATGTCTGCTTTACCGTCGGATTTCAGGATCTTTCCTATTTCACTCGGGTTTTTCAGCGTCATGTGGGCAGCACGCCTTCCCACTTCCGCCGGGCGGTCCGGGAGAAACCAGCAACTGTGCCCATAGTGGAGTCCCTGGAACAGGCTCTTGCCTATGAAGTGCTTTTTACCTCCGAAAAACCTCAGTCCGTGAAGCCCTGAGCAGAAATTTACGCACTGACTGGTTACCGGCCTTCCCCAGGCGTTATTCCCGCCTGCAGTCAACAGAGTCTGGTGCGGCCCTGCAGCAGGCTCTGGCGTGAACGTCAGTCCACCAGCACCGGAATCCGGGCCAGCACCCCAAAGTTCTCCCCTCCAGTGTTGCCTTTCGGCTCATGGTAGGAGCAGTCCGGCAGGAAATAGATGGTCTTTTTCCGCCAGCCTGTCTCCTGGGGATCAGCATCCCAATAGGCCGGAGTAAAGTCAGGTTTTTCGAGCAAAAATGTGTCAACAAAGTCATCCCAGCGCTCAACGCCACTGGTGCTGCTGTTGCTCCAGGTACCCGGCGATACACCATCGCTGTCAGTTGGCGGCAATTCCATCTCAAAGGGAGCCTTGGTGTCAATCTGGGATTCCTGGGCTTGCCTCTCTATCCATACGATATTCAGATTCACCGCTCCGATCAGCTTATTACTGGGCCCGACGCCGGAAGGGCATGAAAGCACCGGAAGCGTCATGTTCCACAGTCGCTTTTGCTCGGTTTCCGCGAGCCAGCAGTCGTAGAGTTTCTGGAAGGCCGAATCCACCTGACCGTTAACCGTCTGCAGATCTTCACCATAGTCGAGTTGCTCCGGGTTGCCCTCTTCGCAGGTTACCGACTTGATGTCGTTGGCGCTCGCGGCGCCAGCAGTGTTTTGCTCAAACGTAGTCCAACCGCCCGTATCATCGTTGTCGGGTATGAAACGACCGGCACTGCATTCATATTCACCCGAAGGATTCAGGAGAGCTTCCTGGCATATTCCGATGGGCTGGTCGAGGTCATTCGGACGCAAGGAGCCGGCGAAGCCGATATAGGCCACGGCCCGCGCCGACACCTTATAGTCACTAAATCCGAGAACTGTGCCGAAGAATGCCTGCACGGGAGTCGCTTCACGTTCGGTAACAACCTCGACCGCATTGATAAAATTGGGATCGGCATCCAGTTCTGCAGTGGTAAATGAAAACAGATCGACGGGATCAAGAGAGGGATTGGGTATAAAGGTCCTGGTGGCGAAACTCCAGTGTCCGCGCAGGACGCTGGTCACCTCCACCGGATCCCCCTGGCTATTGTTTGCCAGCGCCGCTGCTCTCGCAATGTCGTTGGCGCCCGTATTGATCGCACTGCCGTCCTGGGTATAAAGCACCCGGGCGCCGGCCAGCGCGCCCGCATCCGAGGCATTGTGAAGCTCGTTTCTGGCCACATAGAGATTACCGCCGTCTATTGCCAGCGCAGCGAACGCCAACAGCATGAGAAGGGCTATGGCCATAAGGACCATCGACAGACCCCGCTGTCGAGCCGGACCTGACCGCATTCCCTGCAAAGACTTCACGTTCCGGTTCGTCATGATCACTCAGCCCGCATCACGATGGTGGAGGACAGGTCCAGGGCGCCGCCAAGCGTGCCAATGAACCCCGGAAGTATCAGAAACTGGTATGGGTAGGTAATCGTCACCGTGAGCTCGTCGCCGGCATCAAAGACTCCATTGGTTGACAAATCGGTGCGCTGGATATCGGTGGTCATTGCGGCAGCGCCACCCAGAGAGATCAGGTAGTCCGCTGCATAATCATCGATCGCCTGCCTGATAGCGGTGTCTTCACTGGCCATGTCACGGGGAGAAGGCCGGAAAAGGATTCCGGTCCTGGCCCCTTCCCGGCCGGCATTGGTCAGTGTTGCCTTATCAAACAGCGCCACGCTGAATTCGATGATTGCGAACAGAATCAGAAACAGCAGTGCGGAGGTAATCGCGAACTCGACCACTTCAGCACCTTTTTGCCGGCGCAGTGATTGCATCTTCATGCTGATCCCCTATTGACCATTTTGCGCGACATTGCGGTTCATCATGCGTCTGGTATTGTCGGCATTCTCGCTGGCCTTGACGTAATAAACCGATGACAGACGCATTGCCTCCTGGAAGAACGACAAGGCCTGGTTGTAATCGCCCTCCATCATGGAGACGAAACCCACATCGTTATAAGCCTCGGATTCATTGCCGGCTCTACCCAGTGCCTCAAGCGCGAACTGATAATTTTTCTCCCGGGCGTGGACCAGCCCCAGGTTGCGCCAAGCCAGCTCGTAGTTGCCATTTACTCGCAGCGCCGCTTCCAGGGCCGTACGCGCTCCGGGCCAATCCCCAGCCAGGTAGCGCGAGTATCCGAGATTGTTAAGAATCAGGGGCGAATCCGGATTGATGTCCAGCGCGTGCTGGTAATAAGGTCCGGCATTCCTGGGCTTGGAATCCATGTCAGCCAGAACCCCCAAGGCGTTGTAGGCCTGCCAGGGCGCCCGGGTGGTGATCTTGACCACTGAATCCAGCTGGATCTTTGCGGCATCGTATTGGCGCCGTTCCAGATACAGGAGCCCCAGGCCTGTACCGGCCTGAAGGTGCTCCGGCTCAAGCCGCAACACCCACTGGTAGGCCAATTCGGCTAGCCGATTGTTCTCCCGGGAATGATGAATGCTGCCGATCTTGTAAAGAATGTCGGCTGTCGGCTCTTCGGCAAGCCTCAGACCCCGGATATATTCGAAAAGGGCGCGATCATAGTCGCCACTCTGAGCCGCTTTATTACCATAGCTGTAAGCTTCCTCTGCCGAACCTACCGGAAACGCGGTGGCATAGGTCGCGGAGGATTCTCCTTCATAGAAGGCGCCATAGGCGTCGTCCATCTGTCCGTTGGAAGGCGTTGCGGCACAGCCGGCCAGAGCGGCACTGGCTAACAGCGCCAGCAGAATTCTTTTGCCCTTGTATGTCGTATCCATGCGCTCATCTCTTTGAAGGCTGATCATTATTATTTTCCAGCCATGGCTTCCATGGCTCCCAGCAACGGTGGCCCAAGGGCAACCACAAAAAAACTCGGCAGTACACAGAACACCAGGGGAAAGAGCATTTTCGTGCTCACCTTGGCGGCTTTCTCTTCCGCTTCCTGGGTCCGCTTGTCCCGCAATTCGGCTGCATAAATGCGCAGGGTGCCGGCTATACTGGTGCCAAAACGCATGCTCTGGATCAGGCTTGTGACCAGGCCGCGAATATCTTCCACGCCGGATCGATCTTCGAGATCCCGCAAGGCTGTGCGCGTGTCCATTCCGGCCCGCGTCTGCATACCGAACATCTTCAGTTCCTCTGAAAGATCAGGTTGGCTGATCTCCAGATCCCGTGCCACGCGCTGGATGGCTGCTGACAGCCCAAGACCTGCCTCGGTACAGACCACCAGCAGATCAAGTGTGTCGGGCAGGCCACGGCGCAGACTCGTGGCCCGGCGCTTGATTGCCCGATTTAGCCAGTAAGTGGGCAGCAAATAGCCGGCCATGGCCCCGGACAGTCCCAGTAACAGCGTGGTACTGAAAGTGACGCCAGACAGTGAGCCCGCCAACAGTGCCAGGGTCGGGAGCAGCAGGGTCAGCCCGAGCTTGGCGCCATAAAAGGTGTTGAGTGCGCCCGGCGCGTAGATGCCGGCGTGGCGAAGCTGTTTTAAAGCTCTGCTCTTGACTTCCTTGTCGGTGGGCATCAGGCGAGCACCCATCGGCTCGGCAAGGCGCAGCAGGCTGCTGCCGCTCTTTTCAGGGAGGGAGTCGGCGCCGCCGGATGCGCCTGCTGCCACCATCTGCGGCTCCAGCTCCTGAATGCGGCGGCGCACCGGACTGCTCAACCCCAGATAAATCAGAAGACCGGCCAGCATCAACGCGAAAACCGCCACCCCCAGCATGACAATAAAACTGAGTTGCGCCAGCTGTGGATCGGCAATCAAATCATGCAGCAATACCTGCAACTGGCTCAGAAAATCCATCGCCCTATCCTCCTAAACATCAATGCGCACGATTCGGCGCATCCATAAAATACCGGTGACTGTCAGCACAAATGCCACTACGACCAACTGACGTCCTGTGGGGTTTTCGATCAGCATCGGGAGAAAAGTCGGGGTGATGATCGAAAGCAAGCCAGCCAGGGCGAAAGGCAGTAATGACAGAATCCAGGCAGCAAGCTTGCCCTCGGCGGACAGAGTCCGCAATTTGCGATGAAAACGGAATCGGTCACGAATAACCGCGGCGAGATTTTCCAGCAGTTCGGCCAGGTTGCCCCCGGTCTCTTTCTGGATGAGCACCGAGGTGACGAAAACCATGACCGTGACACTGCCAATACGTGCCAGCAATCCTTTGAGGGCCGCGCGCGCATCGCCCCCATAATTAATTTCCATGAAGATCATGCGAAATTCCGGCCCGATGGGCTCGGGCATTTCTTCGGCGACCAGATTCATCGCGTCAACGAACGGGTGTCCCGCACGCAGTGCCCGCGCCATGACAATCAACGCCTCGGGCAGTTGTTCCTCGAACTTTATCAGGCGCTGGGCCCGGGCACGCATCAGCCCCATGACCGGCAGCACACCCAAACCAGCTCCGGCCAGGATCCCGACTACCGGCGAGGACAGCCAGGAACCCACTAACAGGCCGGCTATACCCGCCAGTGCAGCGCTTTTAAGAACCACGCGGTAGGCGAGAGTATTGCGACCGGCCTGCTCTATCAGACGCTCCAGGGCCTCCATGCCGGGCAGCGACTCCATGGCCCGTTCCAGGCCCGAGAGTTCACTCAGCTGCTTGCGCCGCATCAGCGATACCGGGTCACTAACGTCCGCCCCGTCAGTGACCGACTGCAAGCGCTTTTTCAGACGTTTGCGGGCCTGGCGGTTTTCGCCAAAGGCCGGCACGATAAAACTTTGCAGCAGCAGAAAAGCGGCAATAAAGACCATGCCGATAAAGATCATCTCATCGGAAATGTTCCAGTTCATCGCCATTGCTCCTGGCCTTGTTGGAAAATCTCCAGGCCGGGCGCCATGTTGCGCCGCCGCAAGTGTTCATAGAAGTGTGGCACCACCCCGGTTGGCAAGAATTTGCCGGTGACGTTGCCCTCTTCATCCACACCTTCACGGCGGAACTGGAAAATCTCCGACATGGTGATAATGTCGCCTTCCTGACCATTTATCTCCTGCACGCTGACTAGGCGGCGCTTGCCGTCTTCCTGACGCTCAAGCTGCAGCACCACATCAATGGCCGATGCGATTTGGGCCCGCAGGGGCTTGGCGGGCAGGTTTATGCCGCTCATGGCTACCATGCTTTCGATACGGGTCAGGGCGTCCCGGGGCGTATTGGCGTGGATAGTGGTCAGGGAACCGTCATGGCCGGTATTCATGGCTTGAAGCATATCCAGGGCTTCGCCGCCGCGAACCTCGCCAATGATGATCCGGTCCGGACGCATCCGCAGACTGTTCCTGACCAGATCCCGCTGGCTCACCTCGCCCCGGCCCTCGATGTTGGGAGGCCGTGTTTCCAATCGCACCACATGAGGCTGCTGCAGTTGCAGTTCCGCGGAGTCCTCAATGGTGACAATGCGCTCATTATGAGGAATGAAGCTGGACAACACGTTGAGCATGGTGGTCTTGCCGGAGCCGGTGCCGCCAGAGACCAGCACATTAAGCCGGGACTTGACCGCAGCTTCCAGCAGTCGAGACACTTCCACCGGCATGGCACCCAGCTCAACCAGGTTTTCCGCAGTCAGCTTGTCTACCGAAAAGCGCCGAATTGAAAGCATGGGGCCGTCGATGGCCAGGGGAGGGATCACGGCGTTGACCCGCGAGCCATCCTTGAGGCGCGCGTCAACCATCGGCGAGGACTCGTCAATCCTCCGGCCCACGCCGGAAACGATGCGATCGATGATGGTTAAAAGATGCCGGTCGCTGCTGAAGCGCAGGTGGGTTTGCTCAAGTTTGCCATGGCGCTCCACAAAAATCGGCGCGGTGCCGTTGACCAGGATATCCGAGACGCTGTTGTCAGCCAGCAGTGCCTCCAACGGACCCAGGCCCAGCACTTCATTCTGAAGGTCGGCAATAATACGTTGGCGCACGCTGGCGTTGAACGGCAGGGTCTCTTCCCGCATCAGCGTCTCGCAGACCTGCTGGATCTGATTGCGCGCATCCCGGTCGGACAAACTGCCCAGCAATGACAGGTCAAGGGTCTTGACCAGCCGATCGAAAAGCGTTTCCTTGAACGCCTGTTCTTGCTCTGAGAAGTTGCCCTGCTCCTCGCCATTTCGCCGGGCCGGCGCGGTCCAGCCTGCACTGCGAACCATGTCGTTGGTGTCGGTACCGTTCGGTTTCTGACGCAGATTCATGTAGTTATCCTCAGGTTTAGCGTGCCCAGGTGAGCGGGTTCCATCGGGAACCTACGGGTCGTAGTTGCCCCTCTCCCTCACTCAATGAGCGGGCCATCTTGACCAGTTCGCGGGTAATCGACGCGCCCGAGACGGATTCCAGGAGCGGACTGCCGATATTGATGCTTTGACTGACACGTTTGTAATCATTGGGCAGGGTGACGATGCGCAGTTCGGGCAGAGCACCGTTGATGTCTTTCAGCGAAACCGGACTACTTTTACTGAAACGGTTCACCACCACGATTATCTGGGAATTCAGGACATTCAGTTCGGTCCGGAGAATCGACACCAGACGCTGGGCATCCCGCAGATGGGCAATGCCCTGCTCCATTACCACCAGCACATGGTCGGCGTGCTCCAGGGTCATGGCCGTGGCACCGCTGATCCACCGGGGCAGGTCCACGACTATGTCTTCGTAGGCTTCGCCGAGAAGCTTCAACAACATCTCGACGCGATCTTCCGGAACATCGGCGATGGTGACCTTGTCCTCGGAGGTGGCGGCCATCAGGTCCAGGCCGCTCTGGTGGGTAAGCACATAGCCCTCAAGTGCCATCAGATCGAGGCTGTCCACCAATTCCAATGCCCGCACAAGGCCATTGCGCGGAGTCAGATTAAAATAGAGGGGCAAAGCTCCGAACTGCATATCCATATCCAGCAATACGGTGCGCTTCTGGATCGATTTCGCGAGAATATGAGCAAGGTTGGCAGCCACCATGCTCGCGCCTGAGCCACCTTTGGCATTGATAACGGCAGTGAGCCGGGCGGTTTTGTGGCTGGACTGTGAGCGTTGATCCCGCTGCAACTGGCCGATGAACTGACCGATCTCGGCCTCGTCGACCGGCATCGAAAGAAAGTCCCTCGCGCCGGCGCGCATGGCCACGCGGATCAGGTCGGCGTTGTCCTTTTCACCGATCACCAGCAACGGTGGCCGGGAACTGGCGGGGCGTTCAGTCAACGCTGCCAGCTCGGCTCGCCAGTTCTCACTCACCATCAGCACCATGGCATCTGGCATGGGCGATACGTCACGTAAAGGATCGACACGACTATCGGCCAATACTTTTGTGGTCACGCGAACTTCACGGCGCGCAGCCAGCAGATTTTCCAGAGTACTCAAGCCCTCTCTGGAACAGCCCGCAAGCAGTATTTCCATTTGATAGCGCATATCTGTCCTCGCTAAATTCCGGGTATCTCACTGGTCATCACCGGCGCCGCCGCGCCCCGGTTCCGGTAATATTCCATGACGCTGACGGCCTTATCGCCAGTCATGGGCGGTGCCTCGTCGCCGGGCCGATAAACCTGTGCTGCCATGGTGTGCCGGAGGCTCGCACCGTGGGGAGGGAGATCATCCCCGGGAGACGATGCGCAACCGGTGATCAGAACGGTTGTGGCAACCGCTAGCAGAATCTGTGAACGAAACATGGGCGTCTCCCGACAAGAAAATTCGAAGTGTGGTGGCTGAATAAATAATTGTTGCAAGCAAAGCCCTTAAAGGTCATGACCGAACAGCCCTTCGGTGCCACCCTGAAGCCGGTTGCGGAGGGGGTCGATAGCGCCATTATCAGTACGCTCAGCACTTTCTGGCTGGCCCTGAAGCCGGCCAAGCAGATAGAACTCCACGTCACTCGGGGCAACAAAGCTGCCGGTGGGAAGGCGGATATCCTCGGGAGTCACCGGCTTGGCCAACCGCGCGGTGACGAATATCACCAGCTCGGTCTGCTCCTTGATGAACTCCTGGCTGCGGAACAAAGCCCCAAGGATGGGTATATCGCCCAGGCCGGGGAATTTGCTGACGTTCTCCCGCAGACTCTCATTCAGCATGCCGGCGATGGCGATGGTCTGGCCATTGCCCAATTCCAGGGTGGAGCTGGCACTGCGCTTGACCAGGGCGGGAATGAAGAACTGGTTCGCCACCTGCCCCGCTTGCCCCACCCCGACTCTCAGGGCGTTATTGTTGGTCAACTCCGAGACCGCCACATCAACCCGCAGGTTGATAACCCCGGAATCCAGCACCACCGGCAGGAAACCCAGGCTGACGCCAAACTCCTGTTGCTCGATGGTCACCTGGCCGTCGCCCTGGGGCACCGGAATCGGAAACTCGCCACCGGCCAGGAAACGGGCCTCTTCTCCGGTCAGGGTGGTCAGGTTGGGCTCGGCCAGAATCTTGGCGACACCCTCACGCTTGGCGGCATCGAGTACGGCATTGATCAGGTAATCGCTACCCGCATAACTGGCAAAGATACCGGTGTCTTCTATGGCCCGCATGTTGGGAGCGAACTCACCGACCACGGGTCCTATCGGAGTCTGGCCACCGAATACCGGCAAACGGCCTCCCCCCAGGACACTGTCCTCGAACACGGCGTCAGGAAAGCTGGCACCACCATTGACCGCGCCGAGCTTGAGCGAACTGCCAGCAATGTTCAGTACATCGAACTGGAAATCCAGGCGCTTGACCAGGGAGCGGGAAACCTCGGCAACTTTGACGTCCAGCATGACCTGCTGGGCCCCGCCGACCTGCATGAGGTTAAGGATGGGTGATTGACCGCCCTCCTTGCGCGCGCCAGCGAAACTGCTGGCCACCCGCATGGCCGCATCCACCCGCGCGGCACTGGTGACCTCACCGTTCAGCACCAGGGTTTCATTAGCGGAACGAACGCCAATCCGTTCGGTGGGCAAAAGCGCGTGCAAATCGGCTTTCAGATTTTCCAGATCGTGGATCACCTTGACGTTGAGTGTACCCTGCAGGTTTTCGTCGTCATCCCATAAAAGCACGTTGGTGCTACCCAGGGCTTTACCCAGCACGTATATCTGCCGCGACCTCACAACCACCACGTCGGCAATGTCCGGGTTGCCGACGGAAACGATTTTTACTTTATTCGGAAAGCCCATGAGTCGCGACTTGTTGAGCGGCACTTCCACCGGGACCGGACGGGTAGGGTCCCGGTCCGGAAGCAAGACACGATCACTGGACTGCGCAGTCACCATCGCCGGCCAACATAGGCAAAACAGTAAAGCCACAACCCCTGTCAGCGTATTAATTCCTGGCTTTTGCATGGTACTTCCCCGCTCTGTTTCGTTATTGTTGCAATCCGGCATTACTCGTGGACTACAGTCGAACTGGTTTCAGTGCCCCGGATCACGTTCACCTGCATGTGTCGACTCCGGTTAACGGCTTTTGGTTTAGCTTGTTGCGCCGGCTTCACCACAGGCTGAGGCGTCTGAGCAGGCGCCTCAGCCACTGCAATTGTTTCCGGTTGCTCTTCCGTTTTCTCGAGCGGGTTGCGCAGGGTCAGTGCGACCTTGCCCTCCTGGGTTGCCTCGAATAAGCGCTCCGCCTGCCTTGGCGTGACCGCCAGGGTGACGGCTCTGACGATCACCGGACCGTCCCGCTCCTGGGAGGCGTTCTGGTCCACCGCCAGCACGGTAATGCGGCGCAGGATGGTATCGGAGGCAATGGACCGGCTACCGCCGCCATCGCGTTTACTGGACACCACGTCCACTTCGTCCCCCGGCAACAGGAAGCCCGCAACACCCGCAACGTCGTCAACACGCACACTGATGGCACGCATACCCGGCTCCAGCACGGCAGCCAGCGCGCTACCGCCGGAGTGCTCGGCCACCCGGCGCTCCAGTACCACTTCACCGGAATAAATAGCCTGCGAACTGACGCGCCCGATGACGTCATCCATTGAGGTAAAACTACCCTCCGGCACCGCGTGCGGCGGCAATTTCATCATCCTGAGATCGGTTGCCAGAACCTGGCGCCCGAAGGGGATGGATTGGGCCGCCACCACCACGGACGCATCTTCCGAGACCGCATCGCCGCCGCTCATGCGCTCCTGCACCCAACTGTTCGCCATGCCCGCCGCGCCCATAGCCAGCACAGCCGACAGACCGACCATTAACACAATGCCTTTCTTTTTCATGACTCACGCTCCTTGCCGGCGACACCGGCATCCACGAAATAGTTTTGCCAGGCCATCGTCAGCGCCTCCCTCGTTAATGTCTGCTGCCCCATGTAGCTCAGGTAATCCATCGCCAGCCCAATGAGGTCCCGGGGGTGGCATGGCAACAGCGGCACGTTGGAGGCGCCGTGCAGTTCGTCCAGCATGAACTCGACCAGGCCGGGGTCGGGCTCAAAACCCTGACGGGCATATTCCTGCCGCCAGATGCCGCGGTATTCATCCGCCGTGAGGGCCTCGAACCGAATCTTGTAACCGATTCGGCGCAGAAATGCCGGGTCGGCCAGTTCCAGGGGATGCCTGTTGCTGGAGAACACCAGGGCCACATCAAAAGGCACCTGGAAATGCTGGCCGCTGCGCAGGCTGAGAAAATCCTGGCTTTCTTCCATCGGTACGATCCAGCGGTTAAACAGTTCGTCCGGGCGCATGCGCTGGCGGCCCAGGTCGTCAATGATCAACATGCCGTTGTTGGCTTGCCATTGAGCCGGTGCGTGATGGATGCGGGTCGCGGTGTCGTACTGGACTTCCAGCATATCCATGGTCAGTTCGCCACCGACGATCACCACCGGGCGCTTGCACAGCACGTAGCGGGGGTCATGGCCCTGGTCGAGAAACAGGGAGGTTTCCGGCGGCGTGCCGGAGACGGGCTCGTGGGCGCCGGCGTCAAAAAGTCGAACCGCCTTGTCGGCCACCAGCACCGCGTGGGGAACCAGGACATCCCCGGACATGAGCCGCGCCAGTTTGCGGGCGATGAAGGTTTTGCCAGTACCGGCATCGCCGTAGATAAATATGGACCGGCCCGAATGCATGGCCGGGCCAAGCTGGTCCAGCACTTGCGGCCGGATGGCCACATCCTCGAAGGCAAGGCGCACCTGCTCACGGTCCAGGCCCCGGGCACTCATTGTCTGATAGGCAACCAGTGACGTGTACTGGCTCAGGGGCACGGGCGCTGGCCCGACATAACCATCCCGCCCCAGAGCTTCCATGGCCGCGGCCCGGCCCCGTTCGGTGAGGGCAAAACGCAGCAGGCCGCCCTGGGTGGCGCCGCGCACTTCCGCCCGGCTCTGCTCCCGCAAAAAGGCCAACACCTGTTCAATGATTCCGCCCGGCAGCGCCGTGCAACGGGTCACCTCTCCGAGATCCAGCACGCCGCGTTCAAAAAGGTGTTTGGATATCAGGTCTGCGACGTAGAGTTCACTGAGGCCGGTTTCTTTCAGGCTACGGGGACGCATGGCTGGCATCGCGTCAGCGTCGGTTCTGAAACCCGGGATATCCAGGATCGGCGGCTCGGTAATCCCGGCCGGATCGGACAGCGTCTGGTGTACTACCTGATCATTGTTCATAGTGCTGTCCCAAGGTGAACGTCCTGTCAGTTAACAATTCCGTTCAGCGGCGATTGCCAGATCAGAAACATGCTGGTGCCCAGAGCTATGGACACGGCGAAAGGAAACTTGCGGCCCATGACCTCGCCCTCAGCCGGGCGCAGATAAACCGGCCGGCCAGTGGCGAACAGTGTTCGGAACATCAAGCCATAACGCTGCCAGGGCGATGGCGCATCGGCTGAAAAAAGCGCCAGAAATAGGAAGCCGAGGGCGATTACACCTCCCACGGCGATACTTGCCAAGCCAGCAATCAGAACGCTGTAGGGTCCAAGAAACGTTCCAACAGCCGCCATCAGTTTGACGTCGCCCGCCCCGGTGGTGCCGACTAGGTAGCCTGGCATAAAAATAGCCAGGCCTAGCCCCAGTCCCGAAAATGCCTCCAGTAATCCATCGAACCCAAAAAATACGAACTGCAACGCAGTACCTATACCTGCTCCAGTAAAGACGATGAGATTGGGGATACGTTGATGGCGCAAATCCCATGCTGCAGATATCCAGAGTAGAAGCAGAACCGAAACTGCTGCTGGCCAAAGGTCGACATGCATAGATTGCTATCCTCTGAAAAAGATGCCCGACGCCAAACATACTCCGCGTCGAGCAATTGCACTAAATCACGAATTAGCAGGAACTCACTACGGTGTTGTTGTTGTTGTTGTTGTCCCTGCATCTGAGAGCAAATCAGCCACTGATTGTAGAAGCCGCGCCGCTTGTGTTCCGATTTCGGTGAAAATAAGTGCACCTACCGCAACCACCAAGCCTGCAACCAATGCCCACTCAACAACCTCAGTACCTTCTTCTTCACGCACAAAACGCTTAACACTTGCCATAAATTTGTTCATGTCTTTTCTCCATCGATTTTGATTAGCCAGGGCCTCTCTTAGCCCGTGGGAATCAGCTCCCACGACCAGACTCCGCTTTTAGCAAAATGAGTACTTGGACTTTGTTGCAGAGATGTATAACTATTTTGCAGACATGTCGTAAGTGCGATTAGATCGGCCTTATTGCCTCAGCGAGGCCGAGCCACATTTTTTAAAGGGGGCAATTCCACATTTCAGGGCAACAGTGCTTCCAGCTTTTTCACCGTATCTTTCTCGGCAATATGGGTGGGCAGGTGGTAGATGTAATGACTTTGGAGTACAGACTTACAGGCGCTGCCATGCTTACGTGGACGGGTTAGAGGTATCGGGAATGCTGGCGAGGGCCGGAGTGGCGATAAGGACCGCCAGGATCTCAGATCTGATAGCTGTTTTCAGGATGTGCTTGCTACGCACTATTGTATTTCTATCGGCCCGATTGCCGGCCCGATCTAAATCCGTTAACAGCTATCAGTGTCATCTTCCATTCAGTAGTGGTAGTTCAGCCCCACACTCAGGGCCTCAATATCATAGTCTGACTCACTGAAGTAAGAGACATATTCCAAGGTACCTGATACGGCCGGTGTGATCCCGAGCTCAACGCCAGCACCAAAAGAAAAGTCAGAGTCGTTCTCACTTTCAGAACCAGAAGGCCCATAGTCGACAGTGGCTTCACCTCCCGAGTACCCGAGCAGACCATAGACAGAGAATCGACCGGTGATTGGAACGTGGCCTGCAAAGTAAATCCCGTACAGGGCATCTATCTCACTGTCAGCTCCGGTGTCTGAGCCGTCCAACTCAATATCTCCGTCAGAGATCCCAAAGCCGGCCCGCAGTTCGATAGCAACAAACTCATTAAGAAAGTGCCCTATCCGGCCGACGACAGCACCGGGTTCAGTCTCGAAACCGGAGTCATCCTCATACATGGAGTGAGCGTACTGGAGACCGGCGTAGCTGGTGTCAGGGGTACCGGCGAATGCTGGAGTGATGATAAGACCCGTTAGAACAACAGCGCTGATAGTTGTCTTCATGATGTGCTTCCTAATGCTTTATTATGTTTTTTGGTTACGAATCTCAAACTGATCAGACCGAACAGTCATAATCGAGCATAGCAGAGAATCTGATCAACTTGTGATGGACCCTTCCCTTCAACCCATCCACTAGCAGCACCCCGTAGATGACACAGCGCAACGAACAGACCTGAACGCTATCGAGATTCTCTGCAGATTATTTGAGTGTGAGGTAGGTGATCTAATCAAGTTTCAGAAAGATCAATTAGCCAGAAGACGACGGCATTGAGGGCGGTATTCGAGGGAGGAATCGAGGAGAAGAATGTATCGCCTGAACTGGTGGAACAAGCAAATCGAACCATCACACACCTTGGCGCATATGTGTCACATAGTCGCAATAGGAACTTTCTGCCGGCCCAAACGAAAAAAGGCAGATCAGTAAGTTACTGATCTGCCTTTCTTAAATATGGTAGCGGGGGCAGGATTCGAACCTACGACCTTCGGGTTATGAGCCCGACGAGCTACCAGACTGCTCCACCCCGCAACAAACTTTTGATCACCTATCAAACTCTGAGTGCCCCGAAGGGTCGGCCTCATAATCCGAAGGTCGGTGACTCCCTTCGGCTTTCGTGAGTGGGGAGCCCGACGAGCTACCAGACTGCTCCACCCCGCACCAAACTTTGTGTTCACCGAACTGAAACTCTTCTGGCTTGTTCGATCAACGTGGCGCGCATACTACGGAGCGGCCTTGGGTAAGTCAACGAAAAAAACCGTTTCCCGTGAGGCCAGTGTTCCAGGGTCGCGGTAAACACCCTGTCAGGCGACTGCAAAGGGTACGCAATTGATGCCCATAACAGTTGCCCGACGAATCGAGTGGGAATGCACGGCACCTTGCCTTGAAGTGGCACCTTCTGTCTGTGCCATACTGGGGCCCTATTGCGACGCGCCCTGTGGCGCGAGGAGAAGAGGATTCCCCTATGTCTGATCTGTACTTCAAGCTTGTTAACACGTCCTTGGGCAAGACTGCCGCCCAGTCCCTCGGCTTACCTTCACCAACCCAACTCAAGCGCTGGACGCGAACCAACCAGCCTTTTACTGAGGGCAATGTGCTGATTGGTTGCGCATCGGGGGGCAAGAGCATCACTGAGCTCGGAAATACGATCTCGGCAAGCGCAGCCATGCTTCACCATGCCAGTAAAATACCGTCCCTCACTGACTCGGCCCGCGCCGGCACCAAGGCCGTTCCGCTGGATCTTACCGCTGAACCAGTCCTGAAGTTCTCGGCCCTCGTCTTCGATGCCACGGGTATCAAAGATAGCCTTCAGCTGCGAGCCCTGTATGACTTCTTTCACCCGACTGTCCGACAACTCGCCAGTAACGGCCGGGTATTGGTGGTAGGCCTTGACCCTGCCGGCTGTAAGGCTCCGGCCCAGGCCGCCGCTCAGCGGTCACTGGAAGGTTTTGTGCGTAGTGTTGGCAAGGAAATTGGCAAAAAGGGAGCCACCGCCAACCTGATCTGGATGGCACCAACCGCCAGCCAGCAACTGGACTCAACGGTCAGGTTTTTCCTGTCTCCACGCTCCGCTTATGTATCCGGCCAGTGTGTCCGTATCACCAGGGCCGCCAAGGGTGCAAAGGCGGTCAGCCCGGCAGCCCCCCTGAGAGATAAGGTGGCCCTGGTTACAGGCGCGTCACGGGGGATCGGAGAAGCGATAGCCGACACTCTTGCCCGGGATGGTGCCACGGTCATTGCGCTGGACATTCCGGCCGCCATGGAACAGCTGGAGGTGGTTGCCAGCCGTATCAAAGGCGAGGCCCTGCCCTGCGACATCACGACAGCGGATGCCCCCCAGACCATTGCAGATTTTGCGGAACAGCACTTCGGCGGGCTTGATATCATTGTCCACAATGCTGGCATTACTCGCGATAAAACCCTGGGCAACATGCCGGCGCACTTCTGGGATTTGGCCATTGCCGTTAATCTGACCGCCGAGGAGCTGATCAACGAAGAACTTCTGAGCCGGGAGCTACTGCGGGACAATGGTCGGATCGTCTGCGTGTCATCCATCAGCGGCATTGCGGGCAATTTTGGTCAGACCAATTACGCTACATCCAAGTCGGGCGTTATCGGCTATGTCGAGGCATTGGCAAAGCAGCTAAGGGACGGCAGGACGATCAACGCCGTCGCCCCCGGATTCATTGAAACCCGAATGACCGCTGCCATGCCCTTGACTATGCGCGAGGCGGGACGGCGGATGAACAGCCTTTCACAGGGCGGGTTGCCAATGGATGTGGCGGAAACCATTGCATGGTATTGCAATCCGACGTCGGCGGGCGTCAATGGCAACACCGTAAGAGTTTGTGGCCAGTCATTGATCGGTCGCTGATACCATTTTTTTACTATCGGCCAGTTCTGCCAGCGTCCAGCCCCGGCCCAGGCCGGAGTTTTTCGCAGGCACGCAAACGCCACCCAATAAGGGTGTTCAGTGAGCATAAACGGAAGATGCAATACGGAAATGGTGGGTGGTACTGGGATCGAACCAGTGACCCTCGCCTTGTAAGGGCGATGCTCTCCCAGCTGAGCTAACCACCCTGGGGAAATAAAAAATGGCGGAGCGGACGGGACTCGAACCCGCGACCCCCGGCGTGACAGGCCGGTATTCTAACCAGCTGAACTACCGCTCCGCATCGTTCTCAAGGCATGCTGGCCTGTCGAACACTCAACCGGACTGGGGAAGTCCGGAAGGCTGAAAATGGTGGGTGGTACTGGGATCGAACCAGTGACCCTCGCCTTGTAAGGGCGATGCTCTCCCAGCTGAGCTAACCACCCACTTCCAGCCACCTGATCAACGCTTTGTTGCTGACTTGATCAAGTGAGAGGCGCATTTTAAGCATTTGGCCCTCACTGTCAAATCTTTTCCGGATTTTTTCGACACGACGACCCTGAAGACGTTTGGATTGGCGAACTTTCGCTCAAATTTCCTAGTGTTTGGCTCGCCCACCACCTTTCACTGCTTTCAGCTTGGGCTCGCCCTGACCCGCCGCGGAAGCTTTCTGCTCCAGCGAAAGTTTGCCAACGCGGCTTTTCCGATCTTCCGGCAAGGCTTTGTCGGCCAGAGACTGATTAAAAGTATCCAGCTTCGCTCTGATGCGCGCAAGTTGTGCCGCAGCTATATCTTTCCATGACATAAACCCATGCCTCCCGGTCATTGTCTATAATCAGTCTAGCCATGCTCTGCGATCCCGACAATGTGAAACGGTGACTACCGCAACGCATCCACCTGTTCGGAAAGGCGAACCAGGCGTGAAGTCAGCTGAGCCCGGGAAGCATCAATTGATTTGATAGTTTCCTCCAGACTGGCAATCCTCGCCTCAGCCCGGTTGATCCTTGGGGCGGCTTCTGAAAGGTTTTCCTGGGTGTTTTCCAAAGCACTCAGGCGGCTTTCCATACCATCAATAGTCAGGTTCTGCTCTTGTCTGAATCGCTGCAGGCTTCGCTCGATCCCGACGTCGAGCCCATCGACCTCTGACACCAGCGTTGCAAGCTGCTTTTGCAAGCGCGCATCATTTGCGGCCAGCGTATCCGTCTCACCGTCAAGCAAGCGCAATGCTTCATCAAGGCTTCCAATGTCGGACTTGATGCCCTCCTGAGCCTCTGCCAGCCCGGTCAACGAACCTGCCTGCCCATCCATTGTTGCCTTCAAAGCTGCAATTTGACCGGCGTGCTCTTCCAGCTGTTTCTTGTTGCGCTCATTGGCGATTACCCACAGCTTCCGGATCTCACTGTTGGCGTTCTCGATCAGGTCTTTCTGTTCGGTCAGCCGCTGCTCGATTGTTGAGCCCCGCTGTTCAAGGCTTTCTCCGGTTTCGGTCAGATCCCCCTCGAAACGGGCTAGCGTGAGCTTGCTCTGGCGGACCCAGTAATCAGCCTCTTCCACCTGTTCTTCCAGCACCGCCAGCCGCTGGGCTTGCTGCCACACCAGGCCAGCACCCGCCGCAACAGACACCACTAACAGCGTAACCAGCAAACCCACCAGCTTGCCAGAACCACCTTTTCCTGAACCGCCACCCGAGGGTGGCGGAGGCGGAGTTCTGGGCTGCGCTCTGCCCGGCCCCTTGCGGTAATCTGCAGACTTGGCCTGGCGCTCAGGGGTTGGCTTTTTCTGTTCCGGCTTACCGGCCTGGGCAGTACCTGCCCTCAGTTCATCGTCATCAGGACGAATGGGTTCCATTTCAACAGCCTCGGATAGGTATGGATAGGTATGGACGGAAATAAACAAGTGCCTCGATAATACCGGTTCCGCTCCAAGCCACCAAATCAGGCAATGTGAACAGGGGCGGAGATGCAAGGCAGCGCCAGCCATTTGCATGGATCCCGGGCAGTCCATACAATGTCCGGCTTTCTCCAAACTCTTCGGGACTGTCGCTTATGCAGCCGCTTGTAGGCCTGATTATGGGTTCCAAATCGGATTGGCCGACCATGGAACACGCCGCCGAGATGCTCGATAAACTGGGGGTTCCTTACGAAACCCGCGTGGTCTCCGCGCACCGGACGCCTGATCTGTTATTTGATTATGCCAAAACCGCGGCCGACCGGGGCCTGAAAGTCATCATAGCCGGTGCAGGCGGAGCAGCTCACCTGCCCGGCATGGTCGCCTCACAAACGTCTTTGCCTGTGCTGGGCGTTCCGGTTCAGTCAAAAGCCCTGAACGGACTGGATTCACTGCTCTCTATCGCCCAGATGCCCGGGGGGATCGCCGTTGGCACCCTGGCAATCGGTAAGGCGGGCGCCACCAACGCAGGATTGCTGGCTGCGCAAATTATCGGCACCTGTGACACTCATGTGCGTGCGGCGGTCGATGCCTTTCGCGCCGCCCAAACCCAGACCATTCTGGACAATCCAGACCCGAGAAACGGGTAATTGACGGTAACAGGAATTAGCCCATGAGAATCGGAGTTTTAGGCGCTGGACAACTTGGACGCATGCTGGCCCTGGCCGGTTATCCGCTGGCCAATACCTTTGTATTCTACGATTTATCAGGCAGTCCCAGTGTCGGGCTGGGCGAGATCATTATTGACCGTGAGCAGATCTATCTTGATGACTTTCTGAGCCGGGTCGACCGGGTCACCTACGAGTTCGAGCATCTGCCCGTGGCAGTAGCCGAGCGCATAGCCGCCGTAAAACCGGTGCATCCGACGCCACGCTCGCTGCAGATCTGTCAGAACCGCGAAGCCGAGAAGACCCTGTTCGGCGAGCTGGGCATTCCGACGCCGGAGTGGCGCATGGCAGAGAGTGCCGACTCTCTCCGGGCTGCTGCCGAGAGTCTTGGGTGCCCGGTGGTGGCAAAGTCGAACACCGAAGGCTATGACGGCAAGGGCCAGGCCGTATTGCGCAGCCCGGAAGAGGCCATTCAGGCCTGGGCCAATATTGGCCACAAGCGCCTGATGGTGGAGAAGTTTGTCGAGTTCAGCCGGGAGCTGTCTGTTATCGCGGTGAGGGGCGAAGACGGTCAGGTTGCGGTGTATCCGATGGCTGAAAATGTTCACCATGAAGGTATCCTGCGGTACTCGATAGCGCCCGCGCCCGGGCTTTCGCCCGACATAACGGCCGAAGCCAAACGTTACATCCACACACTGCTGAATGAACTGAACTACGTCGGAGTGCTCACGCTCGAGTTGTTCGATACCGCAGAAGGCCTGGTCGCCAACGAGATGGCCCCCCGGGTCCATAACTCCGGGCACTGGACCATTGAAGGTGCGGTGACCAGCCAGTTTGAAAACCACATTCGTGCGGTGTCAGGCCAGCCTCTCGGAGATACCAGCCCACGAGGTGTGAGCTGCATGGTCAATATCATCGGCGAGCACGGCCAGACCCGCCGTATTCTGGAGCTGCCCTACGCTCACTTGCACCTCTACGGTAAAGCTGAACGACCAGGCCGGAAGCTTGGGCATGTAAACATTCTGGCCGACAATTACGAAGAGTTGGTGTGGCGGGTTCGAAACTGTGCAGAATTTTTACCTGGCTCGCCCGAGTTCAGCAGTTCTTTGACCCAGGGGTTGAAAAGCGGGATGGCTGACCCGACTTATAGACTATAACCAGGTTTTGAGCAGTCTTGACCAGAGGTAGGAATAGGTCATTTCTTTACCTATTTTTCATTATGGCAAGCCCGTCAAAGTGCTTTAACCTGAAGAAAAGAAAATTCACTGATCTGATCAGATCAGATCAAACGAGAGAAACCAGGGAGAACGACCTCATGGCATTTGAACTTCCCGCACTACCGTACGAAAAAAACGCGCTTGAACCCCATATTTCTGCGGAAACGCTTGAGTATCACTATGGCAAGCACCACAACACCTACGTGACCAAACTGAATGGTCTGGTAGAGGGTACCGACAACGCCAACAAGCCGCTGGAAGATATCATCAAGAGCGCCAGTGGCCCGCTGTTCAACAACGCGGCGCAAGTCTGGAACCACACTTTCTACTGGCACTGCCTGAGCCCAAGTGGCGGCGGCGAGCCTACCGGTGCAGCTGCCGAAGCTATCAACAAAGCGTTTGGCTCGTTTGATGAGTTCAAGAAAGAGTTTAACGACAAAGCGGCCAATAACTTCGGTTCAGGCTGGACATGGCTGGTCAAGAAAGCTGACGGCAGCGTCGCCATCGCAAACACCAGCAATGCTGAAACACCACTGACAGGTGCAGACAAACCGGTTCTGACCGTGGATGTATGGGAGCACGCCTACTACATCGATTATCGGAATTCGCGCCCGAATTATCTGGAAGCGTTCTGGAATCTTGTGAACTGGGATTTTGTGAACAAGAACCTGGCATAATCCAGTCCGGTAAAAAAAGGCCTTATGTTCAGGTCTTTGATCTTGAAAACGCCCGCATATGCGGGCGTTTTTGCGTTTATTTGCCGGTAAAACACCGCCCTTACAAAATAAAACACCTACGCCCTCAATAATTTGAAAAAATGCAGCCACTCGTTCGCCAGGACAGACTCGATTGAAACCTACTCATCAAGTGTAACCAACGTGTACCCGACCAGCGGCTTTCAAATAAAATCAACAACTCGCTCGAAAGTCGATGGGAGCAGAATCAAAAAATGAACCTATTCCCATGAAGACACCCTTTCAGCTGGAGCATCGTCTTGGTCATCGCATATTACGATGGGTTCTCTCAGTCACCCTGATCAGCGGCATCCTTCTAGGCACAATGCAGATCATACTGGATGCGCGCCGGGTCTCCGATGAACTCGACGACCATGCAGCCCAGACAATGGCTCTGGTTAAAGACGCTGCGACCCAAGCTGTATTCAGTATTGATAATGAACTGGCCCGACAGGTGGTTGAGGGGCTGTTCGAGCAGAATGGGATGCGTTTTGCGAGTATAACTCACCCGAACGGCGAAGCACTCGCCACCAAAACGCGGGCATTGAAAGAGCCCTACTATCGACCGGCCACCGATCTTATTTTTGACGCTGAGCGCAGTTACCATTCGCCATTGATACGCAGCGCTGACCCTGAAATCGTCTTCGGCGACCTTGAGCTTACCTATGACACGGCAAACGTGGCTGCAAGTTGGCTTGAACGGGCATGCTTAACCTTTATCTCAGGAATAGCCCAGGCCGTTATTCTGGGCCTTGCGCTCTGCCTCGTCTATCACCTGCTTCTTACCCGGCCACTGCTAAGAATCATTCATTCGCTTACCAAGGTAAATCCCGATCATCCCGATGACAAGCTATTGGCATTGCCGCGAACCCATGAGCGAGATGAACTTGGCTTGTGGGTAAACGCCACCAATAATCTGCTGGTCGCGATTGCAGAAAACCAGCAAAAACACCGTGAAGCAGAAGAAAAAGTCACGCGACTATCCCGCTACGACAACCTCACCGGACTGCCAAGCCGGGAAACGCTACTGGGCTTTCTCAATAGCGCCATAGAGGACGATCGCCGAAATAAACAGATCCTGTCTGTGTTCTGTTGTGGCATCGATGATTTCAGGAGCGCTAACGATCAGTATGGGTACCAGACTGGTGATAAGATTCTCCGGACGGTGGCGGATCGATTGTCGGAACAACGTGACGGCAGTCATTTGATTGCGGGACGGCTCGGCGGCGATCAATTTGTCGTGATTGAGAAGCATCTCAGGGATGACTATCAAGCAGCCGCGACTGCTGAATGGTTATTGCAAGTCTTCAGCCGACCCATTCGTATTGATGACCGCCAGGTGTTTATTACAGGAACCATCGGCATTGCCTTGTTCCCGCCCGATGGCAGTGGAGCCGACAAACTCCTGCAGCGGGCAGAACAAACCATGACGCTGGCCAAAAGGACCGGCGGCAATCAGTTCCAGTTTTACGTGGCCAGTGTCGATCTGCAGATTCGGGAGCGTAAAAAGCTTGAACAGGACCTGGCTCTGGCACTACCGGGCGGCCAGTTTCACCTCGTTTACCAGCCCCAGATCCATCTTGAAAGTCAGCGGATCATTGGCGCCGAAGCATTGCTAAGGTGGAATCATCCCGAGCGGGGCCTGGTGCCGCCTGACGAGTTCATTCCGCTGGCAGAACTTAACGGCACTATTGTCGAAATCGGTCAATGGGTATTGGAACAGGCCTGCTGGAGAGCGGCTTTGTGGGCCGCCAATGGCAACCCCATTCGCATTGCGGTGAACCTGTCTGCCATACAGTTAAGGCAGGACACCATTGTCGAAAAAGTGCTGGAAACCCTGAAGCGCCACGCCATCCCACCCGGGCGCCTGGAGCTGGAAGTAACCGAGACCAGCTTCATGGAAAACCTCGACGATGCCGTTGCCAAGCTCAAACGTCTCAGAAGTGCAGGCATTACCATTGCGGTCGATGATTTTGGTACCGGCTATTCTTCATTAACCTACCTGAAACGAATGCCGGTACAGCATCTCAAGATCGACAAGCAGTTCATACGTGACCTGCTTGTCAACGAGGACGACACCCGCATAGCCAACACGATCATTGATCTGGGCAAGAGCCTTAACCTGTCGGTCATCGCCGAAGGGGTGGAGACAGCAGAGCAGGAGTTCTATCTTCGACAGCGGGGCTGTGAGCTGGCCCAGGGGTATTATTTCAGCAAACCATTACTGCCTGAAGATTTCGAGAAATTTGTTGTGAGTTTCCATCGTAAAATTATTGCCCATAACACCTAAGCTATTCCATTTAACGTCTGCCCTGCAAAAAAGGAGGCTGCATGCAAACAACACTCATAGGCCTTGCGGTCATTGGTGCTGCTGTGATCTACATCGTGATGATCTACAACCGGCTGGTTGCCTTACGCAACCAGTTCAAGAACGGTTTTGCCCAGATCGATGTGCAACTCCAGCGCAGACACGACCTGATCCCGAACCTGGTTGAAGCGGCCAAGGCCTATCTCAACCACGAGCGCAACACCCTCACCCAGGTGGTGGAGGCACGGAACGGGGCGGTCAGTGCCCAGCAGGATGCCGCGAAAGACCCTGCCGATGGCGCAAAAATCCAGAAACTGGGCGCCGCAGAAAACCTGCTGACCAAAGCGCTGGCGAACTTTTATGCCGTCGCCGAAAACTATCCGGAGTTAAAAGCCAATGAGACCATCCAGCAAATGATGGAAGAACTATCCAGTACGGAGAACCGTGTGGCGTTTGCCCGTCAGGCCTATAACGATGGTGTCATGACCTACAATACCTATCGGGAGCAGTTCCCCAACAACGTCATCTCCGGACTGTTCGCCTTCAAACCGACATCCCAGCTGGAGCTGGAAACACCCGCCGCCCGTCAGGCACCTGAAGTCGCTTTCTGAACATGACAGGCTCCGGATTCTTTGACCGGCAGGCCCGCGCCCGCCGCAACACCGGTTGGCTGGTAGTGTTATTCATCTTGGCGGTGACGCTGATTACCCTGGCGGTTTGCGTGGTGGGGTATACCACCACCAAAAGCGAAAGCACTGCGCTGTCGTTCCCGCAATGGCTGCTCAGCCGACATGGCCTGATTACAGCATTCGCAGTGGTCGTGCTGATCGGCGCTGGCTCGCTGGTCCGCTGGCGCGACCTGGCCGGTGGTGGCGAAAGCGTCGCTAACATGGTGAACGCCCGACTGATTGACCCTTCCACCAGCGACAGTGATGAACGTCAACTCAGGAACATTGTCGAAGAAATGGCCATCGCCAGTGGCGTTCCGGTTCCCCAACTCTACGTTATGGATCACGAAACCGGTATTAACGCCTTTGTGGCAGGTTACAGCCCGACCGAAGCCGTGATGGTGGTGACCCATGGCGCCCTCACCCATCTCAATCGCGACGAACTCCAGGGGGTAATCGGTCATGAGTTCAGCCACATCCTGAACGGCGATATGCGTCTGAATGTCCGCCTGATCGCATTGCTGGCCGGTATCCTGATGATTGGCCAGATAGGCCTCTTCCTGCTCAGGGGCTCCCACAGGCGTTCCTTCGGCGCCTCACGTCGCGGCAAGGAACGGGGTCTAGCGGTAGCGCTGGGCCTGGCACTGGCTGTGATCGGTTACATCGGAGTTTTCTTCGGGCGCTTGATCCAGGCCGCAGTGTCGAGGCAACGGGAAATGCTGGCGGATGCATCGTCCGTCCAGTTCACCCGTAATCCAGAAGGGATCGGAGGCGCGCTATACAAGATAGGGCTGAAGAACAGCTATCTGGACACCACCAGCCACGCCAGTGATGTCAACCACATGTGTTTTGGCGAAAGCGCACGCATGCAGTTCAGCCGTCTTCTGGCGTCTCATCCGCCGGTTGCGGAGCGTATCGATGCCATCCAGCCGGGTTTGCTGGCACGGCTCAGAAGTCGACTCAGGGATACAACCACCGCGAAAAGTGTCCACCTCGACGACCATGCGCCACCGGTTACGGTCACCGGGTTTGCTCGCGCCGGATCGAAGCCATATTCACAACTGGCTGGCACGGTCTCCGATGACGGGGAGCAATACGCCCAGGGGCTACTGGAGCAGTTACCGGCAACCTTCCGGAACCTGTTATACACTCGCTCGGGCGCAATCCAGCTCTGCTACGCTTTGCTGACGTACCATCTCAGCCCGGAGGAGCGCTCGGCCCGGTTGAACAAGATCGAGGCGGTGTCACCTTTCAGTCCGGAAGCGGATCTGCTCCACAAGCTATTGCCCACACTCTCGGCCTTTGAAGGTGCAATGAATTTTCCCGCGCTTGAACTGGCCACACCCGCCCTCAAGAAACTCGACCCGGAAGAGGCTCAGAAGCTGATACAGCAGGTTTATCAGTTGATTCGGGAGGACGGCCGTCTCAGCCTGTTCGAGTTCGGCCTGGCCAGCTTTCTGCAACGGCATTTGAGCACTGGCGCAGCTAGGGTAACGCCGGTTCGCTATCGCTCCTACAGGGGGGTGAGCGACAGCTTGCACCTGCTGTTCAGTCTCACAGCTCGGGCATCCTCAACCACCCCGGAGCATGCACGACAGCTTTACCGCGAAGCGATGGCTGGATTTATCGACAGTAAAACGGAGGAGTTACCTGAACCGGGTAAGGTGAGTGTGCGGGACCTTCGGCATGCGTTTGCTCAGCTCAACCAGCTGTCACCGCTGTTGAAGCCTGCCATCATAGACGCCTGTGGGCAGTGCGTTCTCAGCGACCGGCAGATTACGCCCCGGGAATACGATATTCTCCGGTTGGTAGCGGATCAGCTGGATTGCCCCATGCCGCCGCTAACCCAAACCTGAACAGGGATTACTCGATACCGCGGGCAGCGCCTGAGTCAGGCCGGAACAGCGTATCAATGCCCGGCTGTTCACCGATATCCGTCGGCAGACCCAGTTTTTCACGAATGCCCAGGTTCACTTCCCACAGCCCCCGGTATTTCTCGTCGGTTGCCGCTACGCTGTCGCCTTTGTTGAACAGAATGGTGGGTCGTAAAAAGACCAGCAGATTACGCTTGATCATGGTTCGGGATTCGGAGGAGAACAAACGCCCGAGATAGGGAATATCCCCCAGTAACGGGACCTTGCTCTTGTTGACCCGGTAATCCTCACGGATCAGACCACCCAGCACTATCGTTTCACCATCATCGGCCAGCACTGTGGTCTTGATCTCCCGTTTGTTCGTGACGATGTCCGAGGCGTCTTCGATACTGTCTGCGACATCTTCAGTGGTTTGTTCAACGATCAGCCGTACCAGGCCATCATCACTGATCGTGGGCGTAACCTTGAGCGTCAGGCCGATATCCCGACGCTCGATGGTGGTGAACGGATTAGTCAGACCCGCGCTGGTGTTGGTGGTCTCGCCGGTACGGAAAGGCACGTTCTGGCCGACAATGATTTCAGATTCCTGATTGTCGAGGGTAATGATACTGGGAGTGGACAGCAGGTTGGCAGCGGTGGACGTGGAAAGCGCCTGCAGCAGCACACCCCAGGTAATGCCGTCTCGGTCACGCTCGCCAGCACCCAGTGTCAAACCACCGGTCGCCGGGGTAATGACACTGTCGGAAAGAATCGCTCCAATAACATCCCCCAGGCTGCGGCCAACATTATTAAAGTTGGAGCCAACCACCGGAGTCGACGACCCGGACTCATCACCGAGCGCTATCTGAACACCAAGGTCCTGACCCAGGTCATCGCTGATCTCGACAATAGCCGCCTCGATCAACACTTGAGCTCGCCGGATATCCAGCTGCGACACAATCATGTCGACTTCCTGCATCATCGAGGGCTCACCACGCACCACCAGTGCATTCAGGCCTTCATCTGCAAATACCGAAAAACCGGTGTCCCGAGATCCCCCAGCCGAGGTTCCGCCACCGCCCGCAGTCTCCTTGGCGAGCTCACCCATCACCCCTGTCAGGATTTCCGTCAGATTCTTTGCGTCCGCGTGACCCAGGCGAATCACCTTGGTTGTGCCTCCGGTTGCGGATGGCTGGTCCAGTTGCGCGATCAGGCTACGCATTTTATTGCGAAAGGTTTCATCGCCCCGCAGGATTAAACGATTGCTGCGCTCGTCAGCGGTGACACTGTACTTGCGCGCAGCGCCCCCTGCACCGCCTTCGCCCAGCTCATCCGGCGCCAGCTCCTGTAGCAACGGCACCAAATCACCGACCCAGGCTTCGTCAAGCTGAATCACTTCAACTTCGTACTTGGAGGGGCTATCCAACTCGCGAACAATTCCTTCGATGCGGTCTATATTGGCGGAATGATCACTGACGATCAGTGCGTTGGCTGCGGCAACCCCGGCCAAATGGCCGTATTTTGCCACCAGAGGGCGTAAAATCGGTACCAGTTCCAATGCGTTGGCATTGTCGACCTGGATAACGCGGGTTATGAGCTGTTCTGAAGGCGTCTCGGCAAACCGGTCGAGGGATTCCGCCGACTGCTTGGCATCGACCTGCTGCACTATCTTGATGACCTCTTTTCCCGGTATGGCGGTGAAACCATGCACCTGCAACACCGCGAGAAAAAGATCGTAAATTTCGTCCTTGTTCATGGGTGCGCTTGAGAGCACCGTCACCTTGCCTTTTACCCTCGGATCGACCACAAAACTGTAACCAGTAATATCAGCAACCTGAGTGACAAATGCACGGATATCGGCATCTTTCAGGTTAAGGCGCCAGGTGCCTTCCTGCTGTTGCGCCGTGGCCACAAGAGGCATAAGGACGAGCAACATCACCACTTTAAGGAAGGGGACTCTTAGATTAATCATGGAACGACCGCGTCCTGTATCGATGATCTCATTGAAAAACTACTGCGGTAGCGCATAGCTTATTGTAAAGCTTGCACTGCCCCGCTCTATTTCTATCTCTAGCTGCGCTTCGGAACGCCAGGTCTCCAGCAACTCCCGATCCTGCTCAATGTCCCCAAGAGGATAACCGTTAATGGCGGTAATCACGTCCCCTTCCTGCAGGTTAAGTGCACTCAGCATGGCATTGGATCCATTATAGACGTACCCCTGAGTGGCGCCATCCTGTACCGGGCTAAGCCCGAATGCAACCAGCGCTTCAGCGCCTTGTGCCTCCAGTCGCGCTTTGGCCTGTTCGACAAAGTCGTCGGGAGCGGACGCGGGAAACTCCTCATTCCGGGCCACCAACTGATCGGAATCAGTTTCCTCAAAGGTCAGTGTTTCAAACGCGCCACCCCGCCTGAGGAGAATGCGCCCGGGTTCGACTTCGACAAGTTCGGCATTACCCGGTAGCGTTTCTCCGACGCGGTAGTGTGCCGTGACGCCGCCGGTTTGCGCAACTATAGCACCGGACAGTTCGGGCTGCTCAGAAACCAGCACGCCTTCCAGACGCAAACGCAGACGGGTTTCCGGCGCAGTCCGGCGCACGGCCTCAACGACCGGAGTGCCACCGGGAACCCGCCCGAACAGTTCATAAGACGCCAGGCGACGACTACCCAGCGGGTCGCCTGCCCCGGCGTTCAGCCCCTGCCCCGGCTCCGGGACAGCCCGGTCCTGCCACGCGATCATCCAGGTCAGGTTTGCCATTACAATGGCGAAATACACCACCAGACCAGTCAACAAGCCGTTGGCAAGCCACCTGGGCAGGCGCTTTGGGGGCCGGGCAACCATTGTTTTCATCAGCCTCCCCTCCCCAGCATCCCCAGCAACGGCTGACGAACCCTGAAAATGACATCGCCGGGGCTGGCCGCACCGGACCAGGACTGACCGGCCAGATCGATCATTCTCTTATAAACCCGAATTTCGAGCATGCCATCAGGGAAAATGTCAGCATTCGCGGCCGGCTCACTCTCACCCTGTTGCAGTATGGCCATCGACATTCGCCCGGCGGCGGCATTCAGTGTCGCTTCCATCGGCGGAAAGTCGGCGCTCTGAACGCCACCACCCACGGGCCACGTGACCTCGCCCCCAGACCAGCGAGCCAGGCCCTGTCCATCGCCGAACTCCCCGTCAATCCACTCCAGGTCAAGACGTTCGATGACCACATCGCCCGTCAGCATGGCGCCACCGCTGCGCCTTATCAGGTCTTCAAACTCGCTCACCCGGAGTTGTCCGCGGGCGGTAAGAGTCGCATCACCCGGCCATGAAAGGGACAACCGTCCATCCAGCTCTGATTGCGCAGAGGTGAGCGAGAACGACAGTGGAAAGGTCAGATCCAATAAAGAGGGCGTTTCAATATTCCAGCCCAGACGCAGCGGTCGTCCGGCGAAGGTGAATCCGGCGGCGCCCTCCCATAACTGGCCGGAAACCTGATTGATCGTGACCTGAGGCGGCAACTTCACCTGAGGGGACAGCCATTGCCAGGCCCAGCCAGCAGGGAGCAGGAACACCAGCGCAACGAAGTAAACCAGCAAACCGGCCAGCGCAAGCCAGATGACTTTCGCAGGTCCCAGGAAAGGTTTTGATGAGTCGGTCATACGGGGTTCACAGAGGAAAATAACTCGCTGTCGCTACATCGGAGCCTGAGTCTAGCAAAGCTCTCCGGCAACTTCATGACAACTTGAATGAGAGCGGGCCAGGTTGGCAAAAAAAAGCCCCGCAGTATCTGCGGGGCTTTTCAGGTTCAGACGCAAAGGTCTGAGGAGGCGGGGCAGCCTTACATCATACCGCCCATACCGCCCATTCCACCCATGCCGCCCATATCCGGCATGCCACCAGACTTCTCGTCTTCTGGCTCGTCGGTAATCATGGCTTCGGTGGTGATCATCAGACCAGCAATGGAGGCGGCTGCCTGCAATGCTGACCGAGTGACCTTGGCCGGGTCCAGAATACCCATTTCAAGCATGTCGCCGAATTCACCGGTCGTTGCGTTATAGCCGAAGGTGCCTTCGTTTTGACGGATCTTGTCCATCACAACAGAGGCTTCGCCACCCGCGTTGGTCACGATCTGGCGCAGAGGCGCTTCCATTGCGCGACGCAGGATGTTTACGCCGACCTTCTGGTCTTCGTTGTCTACCGCTACTTCAGTCAGAGCGTTCAGGGCACGAACCAGAGTAACGCCACCGCCTGCGACGATGCCTTCTTCAACCGCAGCGCGGGTGGAGTGCAGAGCATCTTCTACGCGGGCTTTTTTCTCTTTCATTTCAATTTCAGAACCCGCACCAACCTTGATGACGGCAACACCGCCGGCCAGCTTGGCAACACGTTCCTGGAGCTTCTCTTTGTCGTAGTCGGAGCTGCTGTCTTCGATCTGCCTGCGGACCTGATCAACACGCGCTTCGATATCAGCCTCGGCACCGGCGCCATCAATGATGGTGGTGTTTTCCTTGGTGATGTTGACCCGCTTGGCAGTACCAAGGTCGTCCAGCGTGGTGTTTTCCAGGCTCAGACCGACTTCTTCGGAGATCACAGTACCGCCGGAGAGAATGGCGATGTCCTGCAGCATTTCCTTGCGACGGTCACCAAAGCCTGGCGCTTTGACAGCCGCAACTTTGACAATACCACGCATGTTGTTGACAACCAGAGTCGCCAGCGCTTCGCCTTCAATGTCTTCGGCGATGATCATCAACGGCTTGCCTGCTTTGGCAACGCTTTCCAGCACTGGCAGCAACTCGCGAATGTTGGAGATTTTCTTGTCGACCAGCAGGATGTAAGGCTCGTCCAGTTCGGCAGACATGTTGTCCTGGTTGTTGATGAAGTATGGAGACAGGTAGCCGCGGTCGAACTGCATGCCTTCTACCACGTCCAGTTCATCGTCGAGGCCACGGCCTTCTTCAACGGTGATGACGCCTTCTTTGCCTACGCGCTCCATAGCATCCGCAATAAGCTTGCCGATGGTCTCATCGCCGTTTGCGGAGATGGTGCCAACCTGGGCAATGTTACGGCTGTCGTCACAGGGCTTGGCTGCCGCGTGGATGGCCTTGACGGCAACCACGGTTGCCTTGTCGATGCCGCGCTTCAGATCCATCGGGTTCATGCCGGCAGTGACGGCCTTGATGCCTTCGTTCAGGATCGACTGGGCCAGAACCGTTGCGGTGGTGGTGCCATCGCCTGCGGTATCGTTGGTCTGGGAAGCAACTTCCTTGACCATCTGGGCGCCCATGTTCTCGAACTTGTCGCGCAGTTCGATTTCCTTGGCTACCGATACACCGTCTTTGGTCACGGTCGGTGCGCCGAAAGACTTGTCGATTATAACGTTACGACCCTTGGGGCCCAGCGTTACCTTGACGGCATCTGCCAGAATGTTAACGCCTGCAACCATGCGCTTGCGCGCGCTGTCACCAAACTTGATATCTTTAGCTGCCATATCACTATTTTCCCTATTCGTTAAACCCAATCGTTATTTCGATTTCATCCACAACCGGACTGCCGGTTGCGATGAGTCAGCCTGCCGGTTTACTTTTCCAGCACGCCGTAAATGTCGCTTTCGCTCATGATGAGCAGATCTTCACCGTCGATTTTCACGGTGTTGCCGGCATACTGGCCGAACACTACGGTGTCACCGACATTGACTGCTAACGCACGGGTTTCGCCATTCTCAAGGATACGGCCATTGCCCACGGCGATAACGTCGCCCTGGGAAGGCTTCTCTTTGGCATTGCCCGGCAGCACGATGCCACCAGCAGTTTTCTCTTCTTCTTCCTTACGACGCACGACAACACGGTCATGTAACGGACGAATTTTCATTGCTCGATGTCTCCAAAGTCAGATTGTGTTTGGCAATGACGTTTGCGTAAAAGCCAGAGCCGATAAGCACCTGTTTTCAGGGCGCTTATCCGCCCCAGCAAACTTGTGGTTCCTATATGGAGGTAGCGCAGGTGTTTTCAACGGCTTCCGCAAAAAAATTTCACTTTTTTTCGAGCCGATCCGACGACTTGTCGGCACTGTCACCTTCTTTACGGTATTCCCCCTCAATAACGTCATCTTCCGCCGCGGGACCGGTACCAAAAGGATTACCACTGCCGCTCGGGCCACTCCGCCAGGCAGTGAAACGGAAGCTCTGGGTCGTGCCGGAAGCCACCACCATACGCTTCAGCGCCTGGGTCGCAAGCCACTGACGGGTAAAGGGAAGCAGGCAGAGCAAACCAAAGGTGTCGGTGACAAATCCGGGATTGAGCAGCAGCGCTCCACCGACGGCCAGAATCAGGCCTTCAGCCACCTCACGGGCGGGCAGTTCGCCGCTGTTCAGACGTTGATTGGCCCTCAGTAATGTTGCGAGGCCCTGCTGGCGCAACAAGGCGGCCCCGATAATCGCGGTCAGCAATACCAGCCCAATGGTACTGAGCGCGCCGATAACCGTGCCGACCTTGATCAGAATCGCCATTTCAACAATGGGCACAATAATGAAAATCAGTAAAAATATGCCCATAAAGCAGCCTTTTGCCAGTGTCTTTGACGGCTTTCCCGGGCGAAGAGCCTTCTCCACCCGGTTTGCCATCCAAGGCCCGAATCAACCCGCCCTTCGACAAGTTCCGGATGAACGGGCATCATATCGGGCAAGAAAAGGGAGGCGGCCAAGCCAGCCTCCCTTCAAAACCCGATGACTATCTAACAAGTTTATTAGGGCACAAGATGAAACTTCAAGAATCCGTGATTGCAATTACCGGCGGTGGCCAGGGACTGGGCCGCGCGATGGCCGAGTACTTCGCCGCCAGGGGCGCGAAACTGGCACTGATCGACCTCATGCCGGAAAAGCTCGATGAAGCCGTAACCGCCTGCAAAGCCGCCGGTGGCGATGCCCGGGCTTATATCTGCAACGTCGCCAGGGAACCCGAGGTCGAGGAAACCTTTGCAGCCATCAACCGGGATTTCGGCAAACTCAACGGCCTCATCAACAACGCGGGTATTCTTCGGGACGGCATGCTGGTCAAGGCAAAAGACGGGGAAATCGTCAAACGCATGAGCCTCAGTGAGTGGCAGTCGGTCATTGACGTTAACCTGACCGGCGTTTTCCTGTGCGGGCGCGAGGCGGCTACCCACATGATCCAGAACGGCGACCAGGGCGCCATCATCAATATCGCCAGTATTTCCCGCGCCGGCAACATGGGCCAGAGTAACTACTCCTCAGCCAAAGCGGGCGTTTCAACGCTGGTGCCCGTCTGGGCGAAAGAGCTGGCACGCCACGGGATTCGTGTCATGGGTATCGCTCCCGGCTTTGTCGGGACCGAAATGACCCAGTCCATGAAGCCGGAAGCCCTGGAGCGAATGACAGCGGCCATTCCTCTCAAGCGAATGGGCAGGCCTGAGGAAATTGCCTCTACCGCGGCGTTTATCTTCGAGAACGACTACCTTTCCGGACGGATCATTGAAGTTGATGGCGCCCTGCGGATCTGACTCACGCTCAACGGAGGACCTGCCAACCCGTGATCAGATGATCTGGCAGGTAGTCTGGTCAATCCCTGAAGGCCGAGTCGCAAATTACGGTCAGGTCGCACGCCTTGCCGGGCTGCCAGGCCTCGCCCGTTATGTGGGACGGGCGCTGGGCAAGCTGCCTGCTGGCTCGGCAGTGCCCTGGTATCGGGTACTGAAAAGTAATGGTCAGCTGGCCTTCAAGCCCGGCAGCCACGCCTTCATACGACAGGCCGACAGCCTGCAACGGGAGGGCGTTGAAGTGATTGACGGCCGGGTTTCCATGGCTCGTTACCGCTGGGAGCCCTGACCCTCGACCGCCTGCTCGCCAACCTCCTCATATTCCGAACGGTCAATTGCCGGTGACAGCGCATCCAGACGATCCCCCTTCCCCATGAGCCACCAGGACAACAGGATCGCGGGCACGCCCATCACAGCAGAAATAAAGAAGAAGTCGGCATACCCGTAATTGAACACCACCATGCCCGAAAAGCCCCCGATGAACTTGCCCGGCAGCGTCATCAAAGAGCTGAACAACGCGTACTGGGTTGCCGTGAACGAGGCACTGGTCATACTTGAAAGCCAGGCAATGAGCGCTACATTGGCAATGCCGCCACTCAGGTTATCTGCACTGACCACCACGGCCAGCAGGACAATGTCTGGCGGCAACTGTGCGACAACCACAAACAGCAGGTTGGTCGCGGCCGTCAGGGCCGCACCGGCTACCAGTATCGGGCGCACGCCATAACGAACCACCAGCAGGCCACCCAGCAGGGAGCCACCGATGGTCATGAAGAAGCCGAAGATCTTGGTCACATCCGCCACTTCGGTTTTCGAGAAACCCATAAAGGTGAGGTAGAACGGATTCGCCATCACACCCATGGAAATATCGCTGATGCGGTAGAGTGCTATCAGCACCAGAATGAACAGGGACAGTTCCCGATAGCGCCGGAAGAAGTCCACGAACGGCCCGGCAATGGCGGCAGAAAACCAGCCGGCGAGCCGGGCCATACGCGGAGAAAGGTGGGCCCGCCTGGCAGTCTCCCGGGCTACCGTAACGGCCAGATCCTCCGCCGCAGAATGGTGATTGACCCGGGGCTCCCGGATCACCAGAACTGTCAGGGCACCCACCCCCATCAGTACGGCCATGACCTCATAGGACACCTGCCAGGACCAGAACTCGGCGAGATACAACGCCCCGGCCCCGGCTACCAGCAGTGCCAGCCGGTAACCGAAGATATAGGTGGCAACCAGCGCGGCCTGCAGGCGCGGTTCGGCAATCTCGATACGGTAGGCATCAATTGCCACATCCTGGGTAGCCGAAGAAAAGGCAACCAGCAGACCGCAGAGCGCCATCATGGTGGGCGCGTTTACGGCATCAACATTTGCCATCAAAACCAGGCCCAAGGCAACCCCCGCCTGAGCCAGAATCATCCAGCTGCGACGCTTGCCCAACAGCTTGTCGAGCAGCGGCAGTTTGAGACGGTCGACCACCGGCGCCCAAACCACCTTAATCGAGTAGGTGATACCCAACCAACTGAAGAAGCCGATGGTGGCAGTTTCAACCCCGATATCGGCCAGCCGCGCGTTCAGGGTCGAGAACACCAGCAAAAACGGCAGCCCGGCGGAAAAGCCCAGAAACAGCATGGCAATGACCTGCCACCGGGTAAACGTATGGAGTGCTGCGCGTATCGACTGGGGCCGGGAGTGAGTAGTGATCAGGAAATCTCCGTTTAATCGCGGAAGTTATTGAACTGAAGCGGCAGATCAAGATTGGACTCACGGAGCATCGTCATGACATCCTGCAGGTCATCCCGTTTTTTACCCGTCACCCGGACTTTGTCACCCTGAATCGCGGCTTGCACTTTGAGCTTTGCGTCCTTGATCATTTTCACGATCTTTTTCGCCATATCGGTCTCGATACCCTGGCGCAGCACCAGGTGTTGCTTGACCAGCTTGCCGGATTTGCTGTCGCCGTCCTCAGTAATGGCACGGCCATCAATGTTGCGCTTCGCGAAAGCCATTCTCAGCATGTCCATCAGTTGCTCAAGCTGGAATTCCTGCTCGGCGCTGAGGGTTATGCCTTTGTCGTCAAGCTCCACAGAAGCATCGACGTTCTTGAAATCCCAGCGGTTACCCAGATCGCGTTTGGTCTGATCAACAGCGTTGGTTACCTCGTGCATATCAATCTCAGAAACAATATCGAACGATGGCATAGTCACACTCCGGAAATGAGGGATGTTTAACAATTATGAACGTCACAGCGGTAGATAAACGCTACAATGGACCGCTCGCGAACGTAAAGGTGCCAAAGCATAGCAAGACACAGCGGGTACCGCATCTGACAATGGACTGGTGAGTATCAGATAACAATGCCAAATCTTGACCTTCCCATTCTCGTGGTTGACGACGCCAAATTCAGCAGCACGGTCGTTAGCCGGGCGCTTCGTAATGTCGGCTACCGTGACGTACGCGTGGCTAACAATGCGCCTGCGGCCCTGGCTCTGATCGAAGAGCGGTCAGTCAGCCTGCTGATTGCGGATTGGATGATGCCGGAAATGGATGGCCTCGAACTCACCGACCGGGTACGGCAACAGGACGAGCAGGAAAACCATTACACCTACATTATTCTGCTGACCGCCCGGGATAGCGTGGATGCGCCATCAAAAGCCTTCGACCGGGGTGTGGATGACTTCATCCATAAGTCGGACATCAGCAAACAGCTGATTTGCCGGGTCTTCGCCGCTGACCGGTTGGCTGACCGGCAGAACACCCTATTGACTGCAAATTCGCTGCTGATGGAGAACAACCGTGAGCTTGAAGCCAGCAGCATCATCAACCTGGAAACGGGATTGTGCAACGACCGCTACGCCCGGGAGCGCCTGGGTAAAAGCTTGCATCAGGCAGAGTCCCGTGGCGGTGCCTCGGCTTATGTTCTGATCGGCATTCGCAACTGGCAAAACCTGAGGCGTCAGCACAGCGCAGCCATCATGAGCGAGCTTGCAGTCGGTATCGGGCGCCGCCTGAGCCATCTGATACGCCCCTTGGATGCCTTGTGCCGGATTGGCGACAACCAGTTCGCCATCATTGCTCACTTCTCCCACAGTGACCATTGCACCACGACAGCGTTCCGGCGTGTATTTGACGGCATTAACCACAAGGCCCTGAAAACCAAAGCCGGCTACATATCGGTGGAAGCTGACATTGTGCTCTGCAAAGCCGACGCGCAAAAAGGCACCCCCTCCGTGCCGGAGATGGAACGTGCAGCCGTGCAGGGACTGGTAGACGCCTACGAAACACGGCGTTTTACCGAAACGGTGCCGGATCTGTCCGAGAACGTCTGAAGAGGTCGGAGCTTGTGTGTAATCACAAACGGTAACAGGGCGACACACTTCCTCAACAGACCCGGAGGCTTGGCAGCAGTATTCTGCAATTGTGGATTCAAGCAGTATCCGCCCATGGTGGAGGAGTTAAGCAGTCCCTCAGGGAGTCAAGTAGTCCCCTCGGGAGTTAAGTTGTCCCTCCATCGTTAAATGGGTGAATCCCGGATTAAACGAATTTTTAAGGCAGTTTCGTTCTCTCCTTGTAGTTTCAGGCCAGCTTCTTAGCTGGCCTTTTTATGTTCCGCGTTGTTTATTTCCCTTCGAACGATCACACTTTCCATCATAATAATACGAGCCCAATTCTCCAGGCGCCATTGCTTATGCCACACCTTGGAACCGCCTCTGTTGCCGCTTTGCGGGGATGTTGCCGGGGGAATACCGGGGCAAAAAAAAGGCGCGAAGTAGTCCCTGACGGGATGTCCTGCGCGCCTTTCATTCAGCGTCAGGCGGATGCCCCTGACGCCCGATCAGTCATTTCTCAGAGCTTGCGACCCTTACTGGCGGCAATACGCAGCCGCAGGGCGTTCAGCTTGATAAACCCTTCTGCATCCTTCTGATCGTACGCGCCTTCGTCTTCCTCGAAGGTGGCGATCTTCTCATCGAACAGGGAGTCATCAGACTTACGGCCAACCACGTCGACATTGCCTTTGTACAGCTTCAGACGTACCACGCCGTTGACGTAGTGCTGGGTCTGGTCGATCAGGGCCTGCAGCGCCTCGCGCTCCGGTGACCACCAGTAGCCGTTGTAGATCACTTCCGCATAGCGGGGCATGATGCTGTCTTTCAGGTGGGCGACTTCCCGGTCCAGGGTAATGGACTCGATGGCACGGTGGCCGCGAAGCATGATAGTGCCACCCGGCGTTTCGTAGCACCCGCGGGACTTCATACCCACGTAACGGTTCTCGACAATATCCAGACGGCCGATGCCGTTGTCACCACCGACCTTGTTCAGGTGCGCCAGAATCTCGTGGGCCTTCATTGCCTGGCCGTCGACCGCAACAATGTCGCCCTTCTCGTAGGTCAGCTCGATGTAGGTCGGGGTATCCGGGGCTTTCTCCGGAGCCACACTCCAGCGCCACATGTCTTCTTCGGCTTCGGCCCAAGGGTCTTCCAGCACCATGCCTTCATAGGAAATATGCAGCAGGTTGGCGTCCATGGAATACGGCGATTTGCCCTTCTTCATTTCGACCGGGATATCCCGCTCTTTACAGTAGTCCAGCAGCTTCTCCCGGGAGTTCAGGTCCCACTCACGCCAGGGCGCGATCACATGAACACCGGGCTTGAGTGCATAGGCGCCAAGCTCAAAACGCACCTGGTCGTTACCCTTGCCGGTCGCGCCATGGGAAATGGCATCCGCACCGGTCTGGTTGGCGATATCGATCAGCTTCTTGGCGATCAGCGGACGGGCAATGGAGGTACCCAACAGGTACTCGCCCTCATAAACGGTGTTGGCGCGGAACATGGGGAACACGAAATCCCGCACGAACTCTTCCCGCAGATCTTCAATGAAGATTTCCTTGACGCCCAGAGCTTCCGCTTTGGCGCGCGCCGGTTCAACTTCCTCGCCCTGCCCCAGATCCGCAGTAAAAGTAACCACCTCGCAGTGATAGGTATCCTGCAGCCAGCGCACGATCACGGAGGTATCCAGACCACCGGAATACGCCAGTACTACTTTCTTAATATCAGACATGCCTTTGCTCCAGACTGAACAGAATGGATGTATCAAAAATAAGGCGCATAGTTTACGGGACAGCGGGGGGAATGGCTATTGGGCGAAAAGGAGGGTAGCCGGTTTATTGGCACTTGTGGCCTTGCCATAGAATATGCGGTGGAGTTCGCCGTCCGCTTGCATCTGCTCAATCGCGGCGCTGAACCTGCGTGCCGCTTCAGGCCTGCTTGCGGCCCGGGACATGTAAAGCGTGCCATTCAGGCCAGGTACATGCTCGCTGAATCTGAGCGTGTCGCGGCTCTGCTGCCTTGAGGAGAGCGTTCGATAAAGATTGTGATCACTGGCCAGTATGGCGGATATCCGCCCCAGGGAAAGCATGTCCACCGCCTGGTCGACCACGTGTACGGGCACTTTCACAACATCTGTATCCCGTTTAAATTCCTCGCCAAGATAGGTGCCGCGAACAAACGCCACCCGCTTTCCTTTCAGGTCGCCCAGCAACACCGGGTAGTCCGAGCCTGCCATGGTCGCCAGCAGAATATTCACGCGGACCACCTGGGATACGTTGATCGCATCAATATCCAGCTCAGGGTTCTGAAAAAGGATGCTGAAGTGCACAGACCCACTGCGAAGCTCCACAATCGCCCGCCGCACTGGCCGTAATCGGGGGATAACAGAAATACCGGTGATCTCGGAAAGCCGCTGGACAACCTCAATCAGACTACCGTGTAACTGCCCATCGTCGACCTCGTAGGCCCAGGGCCAGACATCGGGAATGGCGAACGTCACGGCCTCAAATGGATTCCGCTCGGCGGAAAAAGCAGAAGCAACATGAAAAGCCGAGAGCACAACCAGAAACCATCCGGCAATCAACACCGGATATCGGGTAACGGAACGCAATCACACAGCCTGCTGTTGCAGCGAAGAAGCTTCTTCGCGAATACCGTCCCAGCCGCTTTTAATCGAACGAAGCAGATCGGCCACTTCATCAAGCTTGGCGACATCGTTTTTGGCATTCGCCTCAAACAGCGTCTGCTCCATGTACTCGTAGAGCGATTCCAGTTGCGCTGCCAGTTCTCCACCTTTATCAAAGTCGAGAAAGCTACGAAGGCCGCCGACAATCTCGATAGCCTTGGTGATCAACTTACCCTTGCCCGCGTAATCTTTGGCTTGCATTCGGGCCTTGGCCATATTGATGCGTTCAAGGGCACCGCTGTAAAGGAGCTGAATCAGCTTGTGGGGGTCGGCATCAGTAATGCTGGTCTGAGTGTTTACCCGTTGGTAAGCCTGTAAACCGTTCATAATTAACCTCGTTTCTCACCGGCTACGCCGGAATTATCAAAGCGTTAGCCAGAATTACTTCTTGTTGAAATTCTGGGGAGCCAGTGCATCCAGCTGCTGACTTACATAATCCTGCGTGCTGTTAAGCTGGGAAATCAGCGAATCGGCCGCCGAAAACTGTTTCACCAATCGCTCCCGATAAGCAGCAATGCGCTCATCCAGCCGCACCTGGTTTTCCTGAATTTGTTCCAGTTCGCGGTTCAAGCTCTGGGTTCTGGACTCAAGTGCACCATCCGCACCAACAAAGCTGCTCACCAAATCTACCGTGCGCTCGGCGACACCCTCAATAAAGGTAATGGAGCCGCGGCTGCCTGTCTGGTCACCCAGAATGCGAACCTGCAGACCGGAAGCCCCACCATTGCCGCTGCCAAGGAAAAGTACCTGCCCGTCACCCTCTGCGGCTCGTCCACCAATGGTTCCGGCAACATCGTTACCCGCAGCCCCTGTGGCAGCAGCCAGCCCGTATGACGAACCATCCTCTGCAGATACAATGCTTACATTGGAGTCGCTACCATACTTGGCGGAGGTGAACGTCAGCGTTCCGCTTCCATCCACACCAACCTGAACCGACGAACCGGAGGCCTTCAACGCGTTACTGGCGTTGAACTGGGCCTGAAGCTCGTCTGCCAAGTCCTGGGCAGTATTATACGTCTGCTGGGTAAGCTGCAGACTCACCGATGTTTCGCCGTTTATCTGAAAGCTCAGCTCATCGTTGGTGCCATCAATCGTGACCGGAACGGAAACCCCGGAACTACCGGTCAAAGCTCCCTGAGTCGCAGCCTGAGTGATATTGAGGTCGTATTTCCCAGGCTGAGTGTTCATACCACTGCGAACAAACTCCACCTGGCTATCAGTCGCACGGCCCTGCTCAGCAAACAGTGCAGTCACATCATCCGGACTATTCTTCAGCTGTTCTTCAAACTTTTTCCGGTCAAACTCAAGACCGCCGGTCTCAAAGTTGGTGGTAACGCCGACGTCGGCAAGGCTGCGCACGCTGGAATTTTCCAAGCCCGGGACAACACGAGTCAGAATCTGGCGCAACTGATTCTGAATCCCCCGAACAGTGCTGTCACCCGTTAGCAAACTGCCTACGCCCGCCTCGGCATTAAAGCCGGCAAGACTGTTAACGGTGGACTGAAAACCGTTGAATTTGTCAACGAAGCCCTGCACACGATCCGCGACCGCACCCAAATCCTGCTCTACTTTGACAATCGAAGTACCGGTAGCCGCGATATCGAACGTCAGGCCATCAATCACGTTCTCAAAATTATTGGTGGAGCGGGTAACTTCCACGCCATTGATCTTCATCACGGCATCAGAAGCCGCAATCGTCTCTTGGAAACCAGCACCCGCATCCATTCCGCTGTTGAAAGCAAAACGGGAAAGCCCCTGATTATCGGTATCCGAACCGCCGGTGTCCCCCGATACGGAAATACTTACCGAATTGGCCGTGCCCGTCTCGTCTGCAGACAACACCAGCTGAAAGCCGTTTCCAGTATCGATCACACCTGCCGATACGCCGGCATCCGAATCGTTGATCGCGTTAGCCAGTCCCTGAAGCGTGTCGTTGCTGCTATCCACGGTAATGTTTGTGGTCTTGTCACCGACAGAAAGCGTCAGCGCTCCCTGGCCCACGCTGGTCGCATCACGGTCAGCAAAGACATCACGGGAGGCCAGCGCCTGAGCACCGGCAAGGCTGGTGACTTCAACGCTGTAAGTGCCCCGATTGGCTTTTGTGCTATCGACGGAAACACCAATGTCTTCGTTCGAGGAATTCGCAGAGAAAGCCTTAAGATTGTCAGGCGCGCTCAGTTGGCGCATCGGCAGGCGCAATTCGGTAATGGCACTGCGCAGTTTCCCATAGGCGGATAACAGCGCCTGGGACTGTTCGGTTTTCCGGGTAAGGCGATTCTCGGTCGGCGCCCGTTCCGCCGCCACCAACTGATCGACCAGATCAGACGTCAGAACGCCCGAACCAACACCCAACGATGAAATACCTGCCATAACCATGCCTCCTCAAAGGGGCAAATCTCTTCGATACTCAAGGTATCGGCAAAATGCGGCAAAACTTTGCCTTTTTCTCCCGCCGATTTGTAACACCTTGTAACTCAACTCCCCTCTTCCCTTTTAATTTAATTCCCCCTCCCCCTTGTGGGAGAGCGGTCAGGGGAGAGGGGGAGCCGCCGCCCAAACGCAAAACACCGCCGAACCTTCTCAGGTGCGGCGGTGCTGAAATACCGTCGTTTCCATCCGTGCAAATGCGGCAAGCGTTTACACTTTGATGCGAAACAACGTCAGCGGCTCATCTTGCTGCAATTTCTCTGCCAACCTCATTGCCACTTCATCCGGAATCTGGCGAATAACTTCCTGGGTTTGCTGATCTACCACCCGAACGATGGTTTGCCCCATTTCATTATCCACTTCAAACTGCAGATCCCTCTGGACGCTCTGAACATAATTGTTCAACTGCGAAACTGCCTCATCCAAATCTTTCCGCTGCGCCTCATTCCGCTTCTGCAGCTGTTCAGCTTTCGAAACGTCCTGAGCCTGGGAAACCAACTGATTCGGCACTACGCGTCCGGCCGATGAAGAAGCAAGCTCGGAGGCATTTCTGCCTTCGGCCTGAGATGACGACATTGCCTTGGCCGGAGCCTGGATGCCAGAGCGCACCAGTTTAAGATCCGGGCTGTTCAGGTTAACGTCATTCATAGCTCACCTCACTACTATGTTTAAACGGCTTAAAGCCGGAACCCCAAGGTTCCGGCCGTTACCGTTAATCCCTTACTGCAGGAGAGACAGAACCTGCTGCGGACGGGCGTTGGCCTGGGCGAGGACAGAGATACCGGCCTGCTGCAGAACCTGGGACTTGGCCAGTTTTGCAGTCTCTGAAGCAAAGTCAGCGTCCAAAATGCGGCTATTGGCAGCACTGAGGTTTTCTGAGGTGGATGCAATATTAGAAATCGTTGATTCAAACCGATTTTGCACTGCACCTAGCTCTGCACGTAGGCTGTTCACGCTATCCAGCGCCTTGTCAACAGTCGTAATAGCTGAAGATGCACCCTCTCTACTCGTGATATTAACCTTGTTCAGGGTATCTGAAGTTAAAGTGAGCGTTCCATTAGTACCGCCAAACACGGTATCAATATTAGCAGGAGCGGTGGCGCCCAAAGCAATGGAGCCGCCGACACTTGTAGATAACTCAATACCTGCTTCAAAGGTTTGATCAGTGTCAGTGATAGTCGAAAAATCAACCGCGTTAGCAGCGCCAAGCTTAGCTTTTATATCACCACCGTTTTGATCCGTCAGCACAACTACGTCACTATCGTTCAGGCTAGCTCGCACGCCAGTTTCAGTCGCAAACTGGTTGATCTTATCAACCACACCTTCTTTAGTAGTGTTAATAGCGAGCGTGATATCCACATCGTTCAAGGTCAACGTGGCAGCGCTAGCTAGGTCGCCATCAACTCCAGTGCTAACCACCGTTTCATTAGCACGCGACGCTGTAACACCAGACTCAACGCTCTTGGCATTAATGGCGTTGACAAAGTCATTACCGTTGCTAACCAAAGCACCATCATCAATACCAATGCCGTTTACAGTAAAGGCGGAATCGGCTGCTAACGCCTTGAGTTCTGTGTTGGTAATGCTACTCAGCGCTTCCTGTACGTTAGCACCAAGCTGGTCTGCTCTGGTATCGACACCATCCACACTGATGGTCTGGCCTGCGTTAGCGCCTACTTGAAACGTCAGGCTATCAAGATCGCCATTTAAAATTGTCTGACCGTTGAACTGCGTTGACTGAGAGATTCTTTCAACTTCGCTGATCAAAGCGCCCACTTCCTGGTTCAGAGCCTCGCGATCAGAAGAAGAGTTCGTATCGTTCGCAGACTGAACCGCCAGATCACGAATACGAGAAAGTGCATTGGTAATCTCGCCAAGCGCACCTTCCGCTGTCTGGGCGTAAGAAATACCATCGTTAGCATTTCGCTGAGCCACGTTCAGGCCAGAGATCTGAGAACTGAAGCGAGTGGAAATGGCCAGGCCGGCGGCATCGTCTTTGGCGGAGTTGATGCGCAGGCCGGAAGACAAACGCTCTAGAGCCTGATCGTTGAGTTTTTGAGAGTTGCTTAGCTGGTTCTGAGCAGAAAGCGACGCTACGTTGGTGTTGATTCCAAGAGCCATTGTACTTCTCCTTCGACATTCGTCTTTATTTCATGGAAGAGGTCTGGCGTTCTCTTTTCGGTTTGGAGCGCCGCCCTGTTACATCTCTTAACGGCAGCGCAGTCAGGTGCTTTAGAAAAAGAGCGGCGGGATTTTGTAAAGTAATGTAAAACAACAAGATATATCTTACAGCGCATTGTTTTTTATATATTTTTATTTTAAATGATTTTTCATAGGCTCTGCTTTAGTAGATCCCACCCGCTAAAAAAGCGGCAATGTTTTTCCTGCCAACTCCGCCGATAATCTGGCAACACTTTCTGAAGCGTCGTCAGAATACACAATAAAAACATAAAATAATCAATCAGTTAAAATCAAAAAAGAAAACCTGGCACATACTTCGCTTCACACTCACTCAAACGGTCATTTAACGATTCTTTGCCGGAATGCTGCCTTTATCTACATGCGCAACGTGACCCGGCACCTCTGAGTAGGGAGATTAGATATGCCTCAGGTCATCAATACCAACATTGCGTCACTGAACGCCCAACGGAACCTGAACGCTTCACAGGGTCAGGCGAACGTAGCTCTTGAGCGTCTATCTTCTGGTCTGCGCATCAACTCGGCCAAAGACGATGCGGCGGGTCTGGCGATTTCAGAGAGATTCCAATCCCAAATTACGGGACTGAACATGGCGCAGCGGAATGCTAACGATGGCATCTCTCTGGCGCAAACTGCTGAAGGGGCCATGGATGAAATCACCAATAACTTGCAGCGCATTCGTGAACTGGCGGTGCAGTCAGCCAACGCCACTAACAGCATTTCAGACCGCCAGGCACTGAACCAGGAAGTACAACAACGGGTTGAAGAAATTAACCGGATTGCCAGTCAGACTTCCTTCAACGGCTTGAAGGTACTTGATGGTACGTTTGGTACGCAGACATTCCAGGTAGGTGCTAATGCCGGTGAGACAATTGGTATTAGCGGGCTGGATTCTCGGGGGAGCCAGCTGGGAGCGACTCTGGGGAAGACCAGCGGATTCGCTGGCCAGGACGCGCCTTTTAATACCGAATCTAACGCACTGGGGCTCGATTATACTGGAAACGTCAACTATTCAGTCACAATAGACGGTACTGCCTATACAGGTGCCAGCACCACTCCAGGCGACCTAGCGAGCCTCGCTGGTGATCTTGAGACCGCCATCGCCGCCAGTGGCATCACCGTGTCAGAAACTGCGGATGACACGCTGGTCTTCACGAACAGCACAGGCGAACCGGTTTCGGTTATTCTTGATCTGACGGATAGCGCTGGCACCCCAACCAACTTTACCCAAAGCTTCAGCGCCACAGGTGGTGACTTGGCCGCTTACTTCGACACTAACCAAAAAACCACCGTCGACTTCAACATCAACGGAGTGTCGTTCTCTTCTGACAACATTACGTCGTTGAACGACCTGGTCGGAAACATCAACGCTCAGTCGAACGACACCGGTGTAAAGGCGAACCTGGACAGAACCAACAAAGACATCGTCTTCTCATCTCAATTTGGCGGGGATATCGATGTCGATATTAAAGCTGACCTTGATGGCGACCCTCTGACCAATGAAATTGACCTGGTAGACACTTTTACCGCTGCCGCCAACACCGTTTCGCTCAACGACACAAACATTTCAACGCCAGACGGTGCTGACGAGGCAATGGTTTCTATTGACTACGCCATCGACAAAATCAACGGCTTCCGAGCGGAGCTGGGTGCCGTGCAGAATCGCTTTGAGTCCACTATAGCGAACCTGGCAACAACCTCAGAAAACCTCTCGGCCGCCAACAGCCGAATCCGCGATGCCGACTTCGCAGCCGAGTCCGCCGAACTGGCCCGCACTCAGGTGCTGCAGCAGGCTGGCCTGTCGGTACTGGCCCAGGCCAATGCGCGGCCGCAGCAGGTGTTGCAGTTGCTGCAGGGCTAAACTTGACAGAAAGAAGGAAACGGTCGGCCATCGCCGGCCGTTTTTATTTTTACTGCCCAATCCCAAACTACGTTATCACTCCAGCAAGCGAGGCGCGAAAGTGCGGGCATGCTCCCGGACGGTCAAAAACACACGTGTTTTGTCCGGGAGCATACCCGCACTTTCGCGGCCTCCCCCAAGCAACATCGTAAACACCCGTCAACAACTATCAAAAACCCCAAATAACCCAATTCCTGGCACAACTTTCGCTAAAACCCATAAACCAGAGCAGCAACATCAAAAAACTGCAGATCATTGGCGCCCAGCTATTCGCGGCCTGATAACATGAGGTATTTCATGTACGCACTGCATCATTCTCACGAACAGGTCTCTGACGAGGCAACGGTGGCTCGACAGCTGGTGCAAGCGAACATCGCTTATGGCGATTCGAATAACCCGGGCAGAAATACACTTTTCAAAGAAAAATCACGAGCACAGCGACAGAGCCTGGAAGGCGAAGATTGGTGTTCTGTTATGGATCCACCCGTGCTCTTTAGTTAAACTAAACTAATCAGACTAAGCTAGGTAGACCGGACATGGAATCCGTAAACATGCATGAAGCCAAAACCCGATTGTCAGAATTGATTGCGAGAGCGGCCAAAGGTGAAGCATTCATTATTGCCAAAGCCGGAAAACCGGTCGCTCGTGTTACTGCCATTGACAGTCCCGAGGTAGGCCAGCAAAAGCGAATTGGCTTCATGGCGGGCGAGTTTAAAGTCCCAGACGACTTCGACCGGATGGCTCAGGACGAAATAGCCATGATGTTCGGGGGCTAATGTGAACTTGCTTCTGGACACTCACATCCTGCTATGGGCAGCGGCAGAGCCACATAAATTGTCACCCGAGGCAACAGCGCTGATCAGTGAGAGCACCAATATGCTGTATTTCAGTGCGGCCAGCCTTTGGGAAGTGGTCATCAAGAATGGGCTTGGCCGGCAAGATTTCCAGGTTAATCCTCATTTGTTAAGGCGAGGCCTTGTCGACAATGGTTATCTGGAATTGTCAATCTCATCTCAACATACCCTTGCTGTCAGCCACCTCCCAGACATTCATAAAGACCCATTCGATCGGATTCTGATTGCCCAGGCGGAATCGGAAGGCTTTTTACTTCTCACAGCGGATGAACTGGTGGCTCGCTATCCGGGACCTATCCGCCAGATTTAGGGCGATTCGAACACACCGATGGTCCCGGAGGAGACAGGATCACTCTTACTCTGCTTTCCTCGATAACCGGCTGCTAAAAAGCGGCAAACACCTTCCCTCCTCTACTGTCGGCCGTTTTTATTTGTATGGCCAATCCCAAAAAACGCCAGCGCTCCTAAGAGCGAGCCGCGAAAGCACGGATATGCTCCCGGACGATCAAAAACACCTGTGTTTTGTCCGGGAGCATACCCGCGCTTTCGTGGCCTCCCCCAAGCAAATTCGTAAACAACCGTCAAATCCTCAGTAACCCGCAAATAACCCCATTCCTGGCACACCTTTCGCAATACCTCACCAAACCAAGGCAGAAAAACCAAAAAACTGCAGATCATTGCCGCCCTTCTATCCGCGGCTAGATAACACGAGGTGTTCCATGTACGCACAGCATCATTCTCACGAACAGGTCTCTGACCAAGCAACAGTGGCCCGACTGCTGGTGGAAGCGAACATCGCTTACGGAGAATCGAACAATCCGGACAAACGCCATTTGCAGCGCCTTGAAGCAAGACTTGCCTGCCGCACCCTGTTAGCCGAAGCTCAGGCGTTGGCGCCAACAGATGCCCGCACTTTGGGCCTGCTGGGACGGGTTGAAATGGACGACGACCACCTCGAACTGGCCCAGAGCCACTTCAACGCCAGCCTGGAGCAGGACCCAAAGCAGCCCCAGCAATACACCAACCTGGGCTACTGGGCACTGGCGTCCGAGCGCCCGGCCTTGGCAGAACACTATTTCCAGGAAGCACTAGCGCTAGACCGGCAGTCCGCCGCCGCTTTTTGTGGTATTGCCCACGCCAAACGTCGTCAGGGCCTGTTTGATGTAGCCTACCTGCACTATCGCTCGCTGCTGGAAAGAGAATTCCATTGGCCTTCTGTATACAGCGGCATGCTCACCTGCGTCGAAAACCTGGCCGTTGATAAGGCCGATCAGCAACTGGCTCAGGATGCGATCCGATTGCTGCAGCGGGATGAACTGCCCCATCAACAGATCGGTGGGTTTGTGGCGGCCATCATCCGCCAGCAGTATGACCTTGATAACCCCAGCGCCCAGATACTCCTGGATGCGGCCTGTGAAGACGAGCTGCTGATCCTGGCGCTGCAGAAAACCATCATGCCCGACCCGGCCGTGGAAAATCTGATCACCCTGCTGCGCCGCGCCATCGTCACCGAAGTCGCAACCTTCGCGGAACTGCGTGACGAGCTTCAGCCCCTGACCATCGCCATCGCCCGTTATGTGGACCGCACCGGGTATGCGCTGGTCAGTGCGGAAGACGAGGAATTGCTGGTTCAGGCCCTGAACGAAAGCGTCCGCGCCCAGTTAACCATGTCGGAGCCGATGACGGATATCGCCGGCTCCCTGATCGTCAGTGCGCTTTATGGCGCGATGTTTCACCAGTCCTTTGCCGTCCAGCTCGGACGTTGGAACCTGGTGGACTGGCCCGCCGGGCTGCAACCCCTGATGGCGGCGAGCTACTATGATCGCGCCACCGAAGAAGCCATCAAACAGAACTTTGACGAAAAAGCCGCCGAGCTGACACTGGATAAAGTGGATGTGCCACAGGCCTGGCCGAGCTGGACGCAACTGGCGTACCGTACCGAAAGCAGCCTGAAAACCATTATCCAAAAATCACTGAAACTGCCCACCGAAGAGTTTCCGGCAACCCTGCGCATCATGATTTGCGGTGCCGAGTCCGGCCAGCGGGCGCTGGAACTGGCCCATTATCTGGATGATGTCGAAGTGATCGCGGTTGATGAGTCCCTGGCCAATATCGCCAAAGCGACCCACCGGGCACAGGATCTCGGGCTGCAAAACATCGTATTCTGGCCCTGGTCTGTGGCCCAACGTTTTGTCGCCGACGGCCACAAGGTGCACTGGGTGGAAGTCGGGCGTCTGCCCTCCGCCCAGATGACCGAGGTGTCCCTGGCGGCGATGGTCAATTCAGCCACCGCCAGTGGCGGCATTGTTCATATGCACACTGCCGTCGCAGAACAGACCCGGGGTGACCAGCAGGTTCGGGAGCTCATCGCGCAGCATGACCTCAAGCCCACCCGGAACAGCCTGAGACGGCTGCGCCGGATGGCACTGAACAATCCCCAGGACGAGCTCTGGCAGGCGTTACTGAAAGAGCCGGATTTCTATGGCCTGGGCGGCTGCCGCGACCGCTGGTTCCGACCCCAGGACACCCGCCAGCTTGAACAACTGATGTCGCTGATGAGTAACGAGGTGGACTGGAAACTGGTGAAGGCCCAGGATACCGACGGCCAAATCCTGGCCCTGAATCCGGTGCAGAAACAGCTACGGGCCGAAGCGCTCGGTAACGGCGTGCAAAGCCTGGTGGGTCAGCCCTTGTCGGTGTACTTCGTTCGCCGGCGTTAAAGCCCGGTCGAGCCGGGGCTTCGGCCCCGGCCTTGCTCGCTACTCCACATAGGGCATCAGCGACTCTCCGTATAGATGCAGCTCCTCCAGGATATGCATTTTCTCCGGGCTTATGTCCGGGTCAGCGGCCAGGGTTTGCAGGGTTTTAAAGTACTCTTCCATGGACCGCCACCCCTTCTTGGGGTTCATCAGGCGTTGCTGCCGGAACACCTCCCAGCGTTCCTGTTCTTCCATCATCAGCGTGTCGGGATAATTGCGGGCCCGGTACCGGAACAACAATTCCTGCAAGCGCTCATCGGCGAAGGTCACCTCCTGCTCGCCCAGAGTTTCCACCGGCTGCTTCAGTACCCAGTCGAGCTTTTCCCGGTCTTTTTTGCTGATAAAGCCACCGGCGTAGAGCTGCTCATCCGGATCGGTCAGATTACTTTCATGGGGGTGGTCAAACGCTTGTGCGATCCGGCTGGACAGTTCTGGCGCGCTGCGCAGGAGCGCCAGGTTCTGTCTTAGCGTCTCGCCGTCCAACTCAAGCGCGGCAAGCCGCTCTGGGGATAGCGTCTTGAGCATGTTGGCTGGCGCAAGTACCGGGCATTTGTTCAGTTGCACACCCTTCAGTGGAAACCGGCTCACACCCTCCCCCAGCGTCGTCTGAGAGGTGAACACCCGCTCCCGTATCTGCTCCACGCTGGCGTTGATTAGCTCCGAAGGGTCTTCCCGCAGGTCGTAAACGATGACCAGGTTCTTGTTCTCCGGATGCTCGGCAACGGGCGCCACCAGGGCACAGCAGCCCCGGCTGGCCGGATACTTGGCCGATACATGGAAAACCGGCTTCATGTTGGCAGTGTCCAGCATGGCCCGGGCGGAATGCTTATCCTTGTTTGCCAGCACGAAGTCGAACAGTTTGGGGTGTTTGTCTTTAATCAGTTTTGCCACCGCCATGGTTGCCTGCACATCGGACATGGCATCGTGGGCGCTCTCATGGCTGATGCCGTTGGCAGTGGTGAGCTCCTCCAGCCGGAAGCTGGGGCTGCCATCGTCTTTTCTGGGCCATTCAATACCTTCCGGGCGCAGGGCGTACGTCAGCCTGACCATATCAATGATGTCCCAGCGGGAATTGCCGTTCTGCCATTCCCGGGCGTAGGGATCACGCAGGTTGCGGTATAGGGTATGGCGGGTAACCTCATCATCAAAGCGAAGGCTGTTATAACCGACGACACAGGTACCGGGCTGGCTGAATGCTTCGTTGATCCGGGCAATAAACTCCGCTTCCGGCAGCCCCTCCTCCATGGCTTTCTGGGGCGTGATCCCGGTTATCAGGCAGGCTTCTGGCGCAGGCAGATAGTCATCGGTGGGGCGGCAAAAGATGACCAGCGGATCCTCGATGATATTGAAGTCGGCATCGGTTCGCACACCGGCAAACTGCGACGGGCGATCATGAACAGGGTCCACACCAAAGGTTTCATAATCATGCCAGTAAAAGCTGCGAGTCACGGCCTGGGGCTCCTGCACCGATGGAAAGATAGGGTTGGCCGCAGTCTAGCAGAGTTCAGGTAGTGATCAGAACCAGAGTCATGTTGCGGGCAATCACCGTGGTTTGTCACCGATCACCCGAGGGAGAGATCCCCGGAAGGGGCTGCTACAATGGCGCCTCAATTACCCCGACGGCATCTGACCGCATCTGATCGAGAGAGCCATCAAGCGAATGACCACCCGCGTACTGATCTGTGACGACTCGAATATGGCGCGCAAGCAAATGGCCCGCGCACTGCCGGAAGGCTGGCCAGTCGAGATTACCTTTGCAGAGCATGGCCAGGATGCCCTGGACAAGCTGGCGGCAGGACAGGGTGAAGTGCTGTTTCTGGATCTCAACATGCCCGGTCTGGACGGCTACGCGGTGCTGGCCGCTATCAAACAGGCGGATATGCCGGTTTTCACCATCGTGGTCTCCGGTGACATCCAACCCCAGGCCCGGGAGCGGGTCCGGAAGCTGGGCGCGATTGATTTCATCATAAAGCCGACCGATACCGCGCTGGTTGCAACCCTGCTTCGGGAATACGGGCTTTACAGCCCGGTAGAGCAACCGTCACCGGCAGACGCTTTACTACCACCTTCGTTAGTCATTCCGGACAGCAATATCAGCCTGAACGATTACCTTCAGGAAATTGCCAATATTGCCATGGGACGCGCCGCAGATTTGCTGGCTCGATTACTGGATGTCTTCGTCAAGCTTCCGGTTCCCCGGGTCGCGATGATCGCAAGATCCGAGCTCAGCATGGCGCTGTCATCCATCTCCCAACACGACCAATGCTCCGCAGTCTGCCAGGGCTTCACCGGCGCCGGGCTGGCTGGGGAAGCGCTGCTACTGTTCTCGGACTCCAGCTTCGAGGATATGGCTCGGCTGCTGCACTACGATGAAACCCGGTCTGATGGACTTGAAGTGGAAGTGCTGATGGATATGTCCAGCATTCTGTTTGGCGCCTTCCTGAAGGGTTTCGGTGACCAGCTCGACCTCAGACTGTGGCTCGGGCACCCTACGGTGCTGGGGCGTCATCGCAACATCAGTGAGTTGCTCGCTCATCACAGCAACCAGAGCGAGCAGTTACTGTCGATCGAAATCAATTATGAAATTGAAGGCCATGCCATCGCCTGCGATCTGCTGATTTTGCTGACGGCGGATTCGGTGCCCAATCTTGAGAAAAAACTTTTTTGTCTGGTGGAGTAAGCATGGATACCCCTGAAAACGAAGCCCATGCCTTTCACTGGCTGATGGATATGCTGGAGTCAGTCGAGGTCGGCCTGGTAGTGCTTGATCTGGATTACCGGGTAGAGGTGTGGAACGGCTTCATGGAAAGCCACAGTGCCATGACCGGCTCAAGCATCCATGGCAAAGTGTTGTTTGACGTTTTCCCGGATATCCCGAAAAACTGGCTCACCCGCAAGGTTGAAGCTGTTGCCATGCTAAACACCCGCACCTTCACCTCCTGGGAGCAAAGGCCGTATCTGTTCCGGTTCCGCAACACCCGCCCGATCACCGGGACGCAGGCGTTCATGTTCCAGAATCTGACCATCAGCCCACTGGCGGGCTCAGATGGCAGCGTGCAGAAAATCTGCCTGATGGTTTACGACGTCACGGATATTGCGACCAGCCGGCTGGCACTGGAAAAAGCCAATGCCCAGCTTGAAAAACTCAGCATGACGGACCGGCTGACCGGCCTGATGAACCGTGGCACCTGGGAAAATCTTATTGATGCGGAATTTGAAAGGAACCGACGCTATGGCAACAGCGTAACTTTGGTGATGTTCGACATTGATCACTTCAAACCCGTCAACGATACCAATGGCCACCTGGCGGGAGATGAAGTCATCAAATTTACCGCCAACGTTCTGATGGAGAATCTGAGACAGTCAGACTATGCCGGGCGTTACGGTGGCGAGGAGTTTGGCATTATCCTTCCTGAAACCGACGCCCCGGGCGCACTCACCATTTGTGAACGAATACGGCAAGCCATCGCGAACAGCACTGTCAATACATCGGGGGCGGATATCAGGTACACCGTCAGCATCGGCATCGCTCCCCTCACCGACAACCCTGAAAACTATATGCAATGGTTACAGCAGGCTGATGAGGCTCTGTATGCGGCCAAAAAGAATGGCCGCAACAAAGTCGTGGTGCACGAACAAGCGCCTTAGCTGAACCTGCCCCTATACCGGTCTATACAACAAGCACCGGAATTTTTGCCGTACTGGCGACCCTCAGGGACACGCTACCCAGGAGGATGCCATCTTTGTCACTGTCCGAGCCCCGGGACCCCATCACGATCAGATCAACCTCTTTGTCCTTGGCGAACTTCACGATGGTTCTTGACGGCCGCCCGCCTTTGACAAAACCTCTCACCCTGGTTGCACCGTGCTCTTTCGCGTAATCCTTGGCGAACGCCACCACTTCTTTCGCGTGTTCGTTCAGGGCCTGGTCAGGGATCTGGGGGTCACTTATCCTCACCATGGAAAGAGATGCCTCCCCAAGACTGTGATGTTTGAACACACAGATTATATAGAGTTCGGAATCAACAAGTTTCTGCAGTTCAATGGCCTTTTGCAAGGCCTTGATGGACATCTTTGACCCATCAACGGCTACCAGAATTTTCTTGAACATCACCCACTCCCGTGGTCTGTTTAGGCGAAGATCAACGGAACGCCAGATCCCTCAGGAACAGCGAGATTTGCGGGAACATAATCAGCAGAGCTGCCGCCAGCACCAGGATGGCGATAAACGGTGGCGTCCCCCTGATGACTTCCCAGTAGGGCCGTTTGAAGATTGCTATCGCCGTGAAAATATCGCAGCCGAACGGCGGTGTCGCCGAACCTATTGCCACCTGCAGGGTAATGAGGATGCCCACATGGACCGGGTCAAGACCTGTTGCGGCGATAGCCGGAGCAAAGATGGGCGTCAGCACCAGAATGACCACGATGGGGTCAACAAACATGCAGGCCACAAAGAACGAAATGGAGATCGCTATCAGCACACCGACAGGGCCTGCATCGTTGACCCCGACCGACTCAAGAATGGCCTGTGGTATCTGGGCAAAAGAAATAATCCAGGAAAACCCGTTACCCACCGCCACCAGAATAAAGACAACGGCGGTAATCAAACCAGTCGATTTGGCGATCCGGTAAATATCCGGCAGTTTCAGTGACCGGAAGACGATAAATTCCAGGAAAAAAGCATAGAGCACGCAAACGGCTGCAGCCTCGGTCGGGCTGAAAATCCCGCCATAAATACCGCCGACAATGATGACCGGGAAAAACAGTGGCCAGAGTGCCTGCTGCGTGGACCTTGCCCGCTCACCCCAGCTGGCCTTTGCTTCCGTCGGCACATTGTTCTTGTAGGCGTAAAACAGGCAGTAGAGGGAGAACATGAACAGTATGAGGATGCCCGGGCCAATACCGGCAATAAACAGCTCGGCGATCGATGTCTGGGAAATAACCCCGTAGATAATCATGCCGATGCTGGGTGGGATCAGGAACGCGATGTCGCTGGCATTGATGATCAACGCCAGAGTGAACGGGTCGGAGTAACCGGCTTTCAGCAACTTGGGGCGAAGCGGTGAACCCACCGCCACCACGGTGGCCTGAGTGGAGCCGGATACGGCGCCAAACAGCGTACAGGAGGTTGCAGTGCTGATCGCCAGCCCGCCTTTTATGTGGCCGATAAAAGCCATGACCATATTGATCAGGCGGTCAGCGGATTGCCCCCGGGTCATAATATCCGCAGCAAGAATAAACATGGGTACGGCAATCAGCGAAGCGGGACGTATTCCCCCCATCATCTGCTGGATAAAGGTTCCCATCTGGCCGAAACCATCAAACATCATGTAGAAACCGACTACTGCAGCAGTAATCAGCGGAATCATCATCGGGAAGCCCATCAACAGCAACCCAATCATTATCAACATCAAGGTCATGGCCATGGAGGCGGTCCTTTTAGAGCGTTGCCGGGATCAGACTTCGGATTCTGTGTCGGCGTAACCGTCCACTACACCGGTGGAGAGGTATACATCCTCCGATGTCAGGTTCTTGATGGCGGTCAGTAAATACTGAATGCCGGTAATTGTCAGACCCACCGGAACCCAGATATATATCCACCAGATAGGGAACCCCAGGGCCGGCAGAATGCGCCCTGCTGAATAAACTTCCCAGATATATTCAACGGAGTAGTACACCAGAAAAAACATCACCAGACTGGTAAACAGGGAGATGATGATCATCACGATTTTACGACCCAGAACCGGCAACACATCGTAAATGGCGGACATGCGAATATGCCGGCCATGACGGGCGGCATAACCGATACCCGCAAAGGTGATCAGAATAATCAGAATCCGGTTGATCTCACCCGAGAAGAACATGCCCTCACCAAAGATGTACCTCATGATGACATTAAGACAAGTGTTGGCGGCCATCAGCAAAACCCCCACAGCCAGCATGACTGCTTCGACTTTGCTGATAGCCTCATCAATAACACCCAGAAAACCGGGCAGTCCGGACTCGAATGTTTCCGGCGCTTCATCAGGAGCGTGGGGGGTATCTGGCTTATCTGGAATCTCGGACATATACACCCTTCCCTTCAGTCGTTGGGAACAAGGGCACCCAAAGGGCGCCCTTGTTTATAATGCTCCGCAGAGCACGACTATACGCAATTACTCGCCTGTTACAGCTTCCAGGTCAGCCTTGAACTGGTTCAGCAGTTCACGTCCGGATTCGCCGGTCATCTCGATGAACTTCTCTTCAACCTGAGGCGCACGCTCTTTGAAGGCTTCAACCTGTTCGTCGTTCAGACGAGTGACCGTCACGTTGTCACTGGCTTCTTCAATCTTGGCCAGCGATTCTTCCGCGAGACCATCGATGTGCCCGATGATTTCCTCAAATGCAAAATCAGCGGCGTCCTGAATCAGCTTCTGATCTTCTTCAGAAAGCCCGTCATAGAACTTCTTGTTGGCCATGGACGCTGTGGTAAACCAGCCGTGCTTGGTGAAGACCAGGTTCGGGGACACTTCATAAAGGCCACCTGACTCAATCCAGAAAATCGGGTTCTCCTGGCCCTGAATCATGTTGGTCTGCAACGCACCGTAAACTTCACCCCAAGGCAGCGGAGTAGGCGTGGCACCGAAGGCTTCGTAGGTGGCGGCCAGTAACGGGTTGGTCATGGTCCGGATTTTCTTGCCGTCAAAATCGGCAGGCGATGTGACCGGCTCATCAACGGTAACAACCATTTCACCTTCCGGGTACATCTGCAGGAGTTCCAGGCCCTGCTCTGCGTACAACTTCGGGAAATCCTCGTTGATCGCCTTACTCTCACGGAAAAACTCGATAACCGTGTCCATCTCGGTAGGCATGAGGTAAGGAATAAAGAAGATCTGTGCCTCGGGAATCAGCGAGCCGGTGAAACCGGGAGACTGGTTCACAAACTGCAGGATACCGGCCTGGGTCTGTTCCATGATGTCATCAGATTCACCCAGCTCACCAAAGCGGAAAATCTGCAACGTGTGATCTGAATTCTCTTCAATGAATTCCTTGAATTTGTAGGCATAAACGTCCTGAACGTCGCCATCGTATTCTTCGTGGGCATAACGCCAATTAGCTGCATTGGCAATACTGGTGGCACCAAAGGCAGCCAGTGTAAAGATAGAGACACCGACCATCTGTTTTAGCGTTTTATTCTTGAACATAGACTAATCTCCATTCGTCATGAGCCCTGAAGCAGACCCAGACCGTTTCTGTTGAACTGATGTTCCGACAGCGCTTTGCCAGGTTGGTTGTTCTGCCTGCCACGTGCCTTATTTCCTTTAGACCTATATCAGAATGGCAAAACATTTCTAACATGACAAGCAAGTAACCGCTTAAAATCCGCTCCTCGCCTTGTGTTTAGGTTACAAATTGCCGCCCCAAAACGGCGCAGCCGTGTGTCCTCTGACCCGACATTAAGGCTCAACAAAAACATGCAAGAACCCTGCTAACTCTGACGTTAACGCTCAATCTTCCTGTCGGGTCTAAACTTATGGGCCTGCAACATGTGCGGGAGAGCCGGGCAAGCCCAAACCAGGCTGATATTTTTTTCTTACTCTTATCATATAGTTGAAAATCCGCACAAAAGCGACCTTCTCAAGCTGTGTTACCGGATTTGTAACCTTGGGTAATCATTTATTTCTTAGAGCACTAAGCTTTCTATGGGCTAATTTGGGGCAAAACCCCAAGTATCAGGAAAGCACTGCATCATCACACTACACGTTTTCGGTGTGGCTGAGCGCAGCCACACATTCCTTATTGGAGAGCCACACACTCTGATAGGGCTGCAACGTCAGAGTGCCAGTCAGGTCATCAATGGTCTGGCCGGAGATCAGATCCGTCCACTGATCAGTGCCGATGAGATTGATGTCGCTCAGGGCGATCTGATGCATTTCATCGGTGATGTTATGGATGCAGAAAATCGATTGGTCGCGCCGCATACTCTGGCGCCAGAACCCGAAAATCTGCAACCCGAGATGCAGGGTAAATTGCGTTGCGTTGGGGTGGAAGGCAGCTTGCCGTTTACGAAGGGCGATCAGCCGGGTGAGCTCGGCAAACACCTGGCTGTGATGGCTTAACGGGTCGACCAGCTTTGCCTCCAGGGTATCAATATCCCACTGGCTCCGGTTAATGGAGCGCAGCCGGCCGGTGTGCTCCACCTTTTCATAATCGTTCTCGGTGCCAAACAAACTATGGATATAGAACGCCGGGATGCCCTCCAGCGCCAGCATGATGGCATGGGCACAGACAAAACGCTGAAGCTGCCACTGGTCCGGCCCGTGGGTGGTGGTGCCTTTCAACGCATCGTACAGGCTGATGTTCATTTCATAAGGCTGATCCCCACCTTCCGGTGTGCGCCGGTAGGACACCTTGCCACCAAACTGCTCCATGGTCGAAACAAGGTTCCGCTTCTCCTCCTCTGTCAGCAGGCCATCCGTCGGGCGCAGACCCACGCCGTCATGGGAGGCAATAAAGTTGAGATAGGTGGTGCCCATTTGTGCCGGCGGCATGCTCATCAGCCAGGTTTTGAGGTGTCGGCAGTTGCCGGATACCAGGGTATTGATCAGCAGGGGCGGCAGCGAGAAATTGTAGATGGCGTGAGCTTCGTTGGCGTTGCCCAGATAGGTCAGGTTCTCACGATTCGGAACATTGGTTTCCGTAATAATGATCGCCCGCGGCGTGTGGTGCTCAATCAGCAACCGCAGGATCTTGATCAACTCGTGAGTGGGCTGCAGATGGATGGAGGGCGTGCCCACCTCCTTCCAGAGAAAAGCCACCGCATCAAGCCGGAAAATCATCACGCCCCGATCCAGGTAATGGCGGATAATCTGCACAAATTCCATCAGTACCTGGGGGTTGGCAAAGTTCAGATCGACCTGATCCTCACCGAAGGTACACCAGACATACCGAACACCGTCCGCTGTCTGTACCGGCGTCAGCAGCGGCGAGGTGCGTGGCCTGACAACGGCACTGAGATCATCATCGGGACTGGCCTCGAAAAAGTAATCTTTGCCTGGGTCAATCCGCTTCCTGAAATTCTCGAACCAGCGGCTGCGGGCCGACATGTGGTTGATCACCAGGTCCGCCATCAGCTTGTAGTGTTTCGCGATGCGCTGGATATCGTCCCAGGTGCCGTGGGATTCGTTCACCGCCAGGTAGTCCATCACTGAAAAACCATCGTCGGAGCTGAACGGAAAGAACGGCAGAATGTGAACGCCGGTTATGGTGTCACGGAGGCAGTCCTGCAAAAACTGATGCAGTGTCTCAAGCGGCTTCTCACCCTCACGTCGTATGGTATCGGCATAGGTGATCAGCACTACGTCGGATTCGCTCCAGTTGTTCTGGTGTGCCGGGGGCGCGACCGCATCCGGCGTTAACCCCATGGCGCCGATCAACTGTTGCGCAAGGAAGCCATTGTCCAGCGCCGGATAGACCGTTTCCAGCATGGCAGTGAGCTTTCCACTCAGCTCTGTTGTCATGGTGCGTTCCTTCTGCGGGCGGCGGGGTTATTGATGGCCAAATTCTCGATTGTCCTCATCCACCGCCGCCTGGAGCTGATCCATGATGTCCGGAATGGCGCTTTGCACGCGGCTCCAGCTCGGAATAAACGGTGTATCCATGGGATTTTCCAGGAAGTAGGCCCCTGCCAGCATGACATTCTGGGCAAACAACTCCACCGCCTGCTCTTCCGAGTGGCGATCAAAGTTCAGCCCGTTGATGATGGCATCGTTCTGATAGGTCTCGATAAAGTCCAGCGCGATGCGGTAGTACGTGGCCTTGATGGTGCGGAATTTTTCGTTGGAGAAAATTTCACCGTTGGTGGCCAGTTTCCGGAACACCGCCTTGCTGATGTCGGTGCTCATCTTTGACAGGCCCTTGCTGGCATCTTCCGGGGACAGGTCCTGATGCTTGTGATCGTAGGTATCGGCAATGTCCACCTGGCACAGGCGGTTGGTGGCGTAATTGCGCTTCATCTCCGATAACACGCCCACCTCCAGACCCCAGTCGCTGGGGATACGCAGGTCCGAGATAGCATCGGTGCGGAATGAGAACTCGCCCGCGAGCGGGTAGCGGTAACTGTCGAGGTAATCCAGAAAGTCGTTGGGGCCGCATACTTTTTTCAGGGCCCGGATCAGCGGTGTCACCAGCAACCGGCTGACCCGGCCATTCATCTTGCCGTCTGCGACCCGGGCGTAATAGCCCTTGCAGAACATATAATTGAAGGCCGGGTTGGCAACCGGGTAAATCAGCCGCGCCACCAGCCCCCGCGTATAGGTGAGGATGTCGCAATCGTGCAACGCCACCGATTTGCTTGTGCCGGAAGCCAGCACATAACCAAAACAGAACCAGACATTGCGGCCCTTGCCCATTTCCGCTGGCGCAAGGCCTTGCTCCGCCAGTTTCCGGTCAATGTCCTGCAGTCGGGGGCCATCGTTCCACAGCACCCGAACATGCTGTGGCAAGCCTGAAAAATACTCCAGCGCATGGCGGTACTGGGCCTCATCGGCGCAATCAAGACCGATGACGATTTGCTCGAGGTACGGCACTTCCGTCAGTTCACTGACAATATGCTTCAGGGCCGGCCCTTCCAGTTCGGAATACAGCGACGGTAGCACCAGGGTCATGGGCCGCGCTTTTCGGAATGACATCAGTTCTGCTTCCAGCTCTTCAACCGGCCGTTGCCGGAGGTTATGCAAGGTCGTCACTATGCCGTTCTGGTAAAAGTCACCCATAAATCACCCCAGGATCTTCAGTAGGACGGATCAGCCACTAAAATCCGCCAGTATTTGCAGGACACAGTCGTTCCAGCCGGCTGGCCCCGCTTTGTCTGATCGCATGGCCTTTCTGCCTCCGGATAACACCAGGCTGTCGGAGTTCACTCCTTTGATCACCACCGGGATGTCGGCCTGCTCCAACATGCGGGCGTCATTGGGGCTGTCACCCAGCGCAATTGACACCACATCCACCCCCGGGGAGCGCTCCCGGTACTGCTCCATCAGATACAGCATGGCACCGGCTTTATCGAAAAAGCCCATGGCGTGGAAAAACCGACCACCCTCGACCAACTGCAATTGATGGATGGCCAGCGCACGACGAAACTCCGCTAATGCGGCGTCGTTACCCTTCCATAGCAACGGCTCGGTGGCATCCCGGGCTTTGGCTTTGATCGCCGCCGCCTCATCCAGCCCGGTGGCTGACGCAAGCTCGGCAACAGTCATTTCCTCAAAGCTTCGGAACGGGAAGCCCTTCTCCCTGAGCGCGGCCAGTATTTCCAGCACTACTTCCCGGGGACGGGCAAAGGTCACCACCTGCTGCTCTTCGTTGTCAAAATAGCCCTCCGGGATTACCACGGCAGCACCATTTTCCGTGATGTACGGGTCGGTGTTGCCGAGGTCTTCCCGCAGCGCCTGAATTTCCGATCGGGTTTTGCTGGAGTTCAGAATGACCGGCACCTGAGCCGACCAAAGGGCATCCAGTGCCGGCTTTGCAGGTAGCCATTGGTAAGTGGTGTGATCAAGAAGCGTGCCATCCAGGTCGGTGAACACCACCAATCGTCGCTTGATCATGGTGTCACCTCCCGCCAGTGAAGACCGGTCATCTGATGATCCTCCGCAATGTCGAGCACCGCATCAGCCCGCGCCGGCATGTCATTTAGCATGGCGAGAGTGAGACGCTGGTAATGCATGATGAACCGTCTTAGCTCACCCTCTGACATGATGCCCCGGACATGGTCGTTCTGGTCCCCGTGCTTGCCAACAGCAGAATTCAATAACCCGTTTTTGCGCTGTTCTGGTGCACCTGCACGTTTATTCGTGAGCTTCCGCTCCTGCAGAGTGCGCCATTTCAGTACACAGTCCATCGAGGGTGCCTTGAGCATGATCAGCATATCGAGCTGACCAAAAAAGCAGGCGTAAGGGCCTTTGAGCTGAAGGTTGACGTACTCCCGCCAGACACCTTCCTTATCGTCCTCGGCTTCCAGGGAGTTGACCGGCACTGCCAGGGCTTCAGCATCTTTCTCCGGCTGCGCCCCCACGCACCAGCCTTCAATCAGGATGACTTTGGCCACGCCGGTGTATATCGGCCAGCGGGGATGCGGCAGCCGGTCATCAATGGCTTTATCAAAGGCCGGAATACGGGTTTCGGCCATTGGCCCGGCGCTGATGAGCTGATCTATGGTTTGCTGCCCGAGCACCAGGTCATGGGTGCCGGGCACACCACGGGTTGCCAGCAGCGGGTGTATTTTTCGCGCCAGCCACTCGCGCTCGATACGGGTCCGGTAAAGATCATCCAGCGAAAAGCGCACGCTGGGACAATCCAGCTCTGACGTCAGCAAGCTTTGCAGAAACAGCGCGAGAGTGGACTTCCCGGTGCCCTGGGCCCCGTTTACGCCCACCAGCATGGGGCGCCCGAGTCGCTTTTGTCGCCTGGCGATCTCCTCTGCCAAGGGTACATAGTAAGTGTTTACAGCAGCCTGAAAATCATCGGGCAGGCCCTCTGCCCTGATCAGTTCTGCCGTCAGATCATTCATTGTGTGCAGTCTGTCTACGGGGGTGTTACCTGCATCAGTTCCTTTCACCTTGTCCATTGCGCCTCCAACCCTTTTCAGTCCCTGCCTGTGAGGTAAGTGCAGTATCCGTACCAATTCCGTAAAATGGTTTTATAGCTATTTCCCAAATACGGATTCTGAAACAACACCCTGATCATAAGACAACCACACACTTCGGAACAGGTGAACGCTCTGAACGATTTTCGCATTGAACACCAGTATCTCGAGCTGCCCGCGGCCTTTTACAGCCGGGTGCCGCCCACGCCCCTGAAAAACCCCAGGCTGGTGTGTTTTAACTCGGCCTTGGCCCGGGACATGGGATTCCATACCGACAACCCGGAAGAGTGGGCGGCCATCGGTGCTGGCCAGACCCTGCTGGAAGGGATGGACCCGGTGGCGATGAAATACACCGGCCACCAGTTCGGCATGTACAACCCGGACCTGGGTGACGGCCGCGGCCTGCTATTATGGGAGACCATCGGGCCGGACCAACGCCGCTGGGACTGGCACCTGAAAGGCTCCGGCCAGACCCCCTACTCCCGGTTTGGCGACGGCAAAGCGGTATTGCGCTCAACCATTCGCGAATACCTGTGCAGCGAAGCCATGCATCACCTTGGCATCCCCACCACCCGGGCGCTGTTTATGGTAAGCGCGCAGGACCCGGTGCGCCGGGAATCCATCGAAAGCGCCGCCACCCTGATGCGGGTTGCCCAATGCCATATACGTTTCGGCCATTTCGAGTTTGCTTCCCACCATGAGGGTAAAGAGGCTCTCAAAACGCTGACCGATCACACCATCAAGCTGTATTTTCCGCATCTGACGGAGCTGCCGGACGACGAACGCTACACCCGCTGGCTGACCGAGGTGGTGGAACGCACCGCCCGCATGATCGCCAAGTGGCAGGGCGTCGGCTTCTGCCATGGGGTGATGAACAGTGACAACATGTCGATTATCGGTGACACCTTTGACTATGGCCCCTACGCCTTCCTGGACGATTTCGACGCCGGTTACATCTGCAACCATACCGACCAGGGCGGCCGCTACGCCTACAACCGCCAGCCCGAGATCGGCTTTATCAATTGCCAGTACCTGGCCCGGGCCCTCGCCCCGCTGATGCCGGAGGACAATATCCTCAGGGCGCTGCGCCAGTACGAGAAGGCCTACAACGACACCTTCCTGAGCACCATGTGCAGCAAACTCGGGTTCGCCGAACCACTGGACAAGGACATCAACCTGATCATGGACCTGTTCAGCATGCTCCATGAGCACCACGTTGATTACACGCTGTTTTTCCGTGGCTTATCCACCCTGCCCTCAAAAGGCGAAGCACCGGTCAGGGACCTGTTCGTGGACCGCTCCGTGGCTGACGACTGGCTGAAGCGCTACGGTGAACGCCTGGAAAAAGAAACCCGGCCAGACGCCGAACGGGAAGCCGCCATGTGTGCAGCCAACCCGAAATACATCTTGCGGAACTACCTGGCCCAGGAAGTGATTCAGGACGCCCAAACCGGCGAATACGACAGTTTGCATCGCTTGCTTAAAGTGTTGGAGAAGCCGTTTGATGAACAGCCGGAGAATGAAGACTACGCCAGGCTGCCGCCGGACTGGGGCAAGCATTTGAGTATCAGTTGTTCGAGTTGATAAAACCCGAACTCTCTAGCGACAGAGATTATAGCCATCCCTGGCCGAAAGGCGGCTCGGCTAAACCGCCTTGGCCGCAATAATCTTGTTGTGCCATTCCACTGGGCCGGTCTGGTGGACCGATGTGCCTTTGGAGTCCACGGCGACGGTGACGGGCATGTCTTCTACTTCGAACTCGTAGATCGCCTCCATACCCAGCTCCTCGAAGGCCACGACCTCAGCCTTCTTGATGGCTTTTGACACCAGGTAAGCGGAGCCGCCAACGGCCATCAGGTAAACAGCACCGAATTCACGGATGGCATCAATGGCCACTTGGCCGCGTTCAGCTTTGCCGATCATGCCGGTGAGGCCGGTTTTTTCCAGCATGGTGCGGGTGAACTTATCCATGCGGGTGGCGGTAGTTGGGCCTGCGGGGCCGACCACCTCCTCACGCACCGGGTCTACCGGGCCGACGTAATAGATGAAGCGGCCTTTCATGCTCACCGGCAGCTCTTCGCCACGCTCGATCATGTCAACCATCTTCTTGTGGGCGGCATCCCGACCGGTCAGCATCTTGCCGGACAGCAATACCGTCTCACCGGGCTGCCAGTCTTTTACGTCTTCCGGGGTAACGGTATCCAGATTCACCCGGCGCACACTGTCGCCCACTTCCCAGGTAATTTCCGGCCAGTCAGCCAGGTTTGGCGGGGTTTGCAATGACGGGCCGGAACCATCCAGTACAAAGTGCGCGTGGCGGGTCGCCGCGCAGTTGGGGATGATCGCAACCGGCTTGTTGGCAGCGTGGGTGGGGTAATCCTTCACTTTCACATCCAGCACCGTGGTCAGGCCGCCGAGGCCCTGGGCGCCTATACCCAGATCGTTCACCTTCTCAAACAGTTCCAGCCGCAGCTCCTCGGCACGGTTGGACGCCCCGCGGGCCTGCAGATCGTGGATGTCGATGGGGTCCAGAAGGGATTCCTTGGCCAGTTGCATGGCTTTCTCGGCGGTACCACCAATGCCAATGCCCAGCATGCCTGGCGGGCACCAGCCAGCGCCCATCTGGGGCACCATCTTCAGCACCCACTCCACCACAGAATCCGACGGGTTGAGCATGGCAAACTTGGACTTGGCCTCGGAGCCGCCGCCCTTGGCTGCCACATGCACATCGACCGTATTACCCGGTACGATCTTGTAATGGATCATCGCCGGCGTGTTGTCTTTGGTGTTGGTGCGCTTGCCGTCCGGGTCAGCCAGAATCGAGGCGCGCAGCACATTGTCCGGGTTCAGATAGGCCCGACGGACGCCTTCATTGATAATATCGTCCAGCGCCATGTCGGCATCCCACTGCACATCCATGCCGACCGTGACGAACACCGTAACGATGCCGGTGTCCTGACACAATGGCCGCTTGCCCTGAGCGCACATACGCGAGTTGATCAGAATCTGCGCCATGGCATCCTTCGCCGCCTGGGACTCTTCCTTTTGATAGGCCTCATAAACACCCTGGATAAAATCCTTCGGGTGATAGTAGGAAATAAACTGCAGCGCATCCGCTATGCTTTCTATCAGGTCGTCCTGGCGAATCGTCGTTGTCATGGCAATCTCATCGTTTAGGCGTTATGAATAATTTGTCGCAGAAATGGGCGCAAAGTTTACCAGCGAGTCACTATCATAGACAGGTTTTCCAGACCGCATCGGGTTCCCGGGGCCTGCCTTTGCAACTAATGGGGCGGCCGGGGTTACATCCGGTCTGACCAACCACTATCAAGGAGCCAATCGTGAGCGACCTCATACTGACAGAGATCCAGAACCGGACACTGATCGTTCGCATCAACCGGCTCAATCGCAAGAATGCCCTCACCCACGAGATGTATACCGCCATGGCAGACGCCATCACAGTCGCCCACGCCAATGACGACATACGCTGCATGTTGTTCACGGGCAATGAAGAGTGCTTTACCGCGGGCAATGACCTGAGTGAATTTTCCGCTGGCATGCCGGGGGACTTCAAGGATTCTCCGGTCGGACACTTCCTGCTTGGCCTCGCCAACGCCACCAAACCCATAGTAGCCGCGGTTAACGGCCCTGCCGTGGGCATCGGCACCACCATGCTGCTGCACTGTGACCTGGTACTGGCTGGCAGCAACACCCGCTTCCAGATGCCGTTCGCCAACCTGGGCCTGTGCCCGGAAGGTGGCTCCAGTCTGCTGCTGCCGCACTGGCTGGGCCGGGTGCGCGCGGCGGAACTGTTAATGCTCGGCGGCACCTTCACCGCGGAGGACGCCTACCGGATGGGCCTGATAAACCGTATCTGCGACCCGCTGGAAACCGAGCGGACCGCCCTTACACTCTGCCATCAACTGTCGGCACAGCCCCCAGCCGCTATCCGGGCGACCAAGGATCTGCTGAACCGCTCCAGCCTGAAAGCCCTGGAGGCCACCATGATCGCCGAGGGTGGGTTGTTCGCAGAACGGCTCAAATCACCGGAGGCTAAAGAAGCTTTCAAGGCCTTCGCCGAAAAGCGCAAACCGGACTTCTCCAGCTTCAGGTAGCTTCCCGTCCCGTAACTCCAGGGCGATTACAGATTGACACACAAGATGGCCCCTCCCCCACTCGACAAACGTTGGGCGGCCATCTATTTTTCAGAGATGGCCAAATTCTGAACCTCCACCAACAAGAATCACACTTTCGAGCGATCACCTGCTGCTGATCTCTCGCTATAGTCAGATCACTAGAAATCGGCTCAGAGCGCTGGCCGGAATTTCAGACAACTCCAGCCGCTGACAACGGGCTTACCGGTCCCAACCGGCCCCGTCAGTAGCTGATAATAACGACACAACAACAGTAAAGGGTTCCACCCATGTTCAAGAAAACTCTAATAAGCGTTGCCGTGGCGTCCACATTGGGGCTGACAGGCTGTTTTAGCGACGGTGGCTCGGGATCGAATGCGGATCCGGAATATAAGATTGAAGACACAACCATTGACACTAGTCTGGTTCGTCCCATTTATAATCCCAACCCGCTAGCCGAAGAAGCTGCCTTCCCGATCAACTCCGACCTGATCCTGTTGCTTGGTGCAACACAAAGTGCCAATTATGATTTTACTGGCCTGTCAACCGGAACAAGCCCTGCAGACGATGCTGTAAATCGGCTTTCCGGTTTCGCTACCTCTGGCGCGTTCACCCTCAAATTTGACGGTGCGCTGAATCCGGCCTCCGTAATGGCGAATGCTACTGTTTTTCTGGTACCACTTAACGTGGCGCCCGCAATCGAAACTGCACCATTAGCAGTGCCTAATACAAACCCCAGTAGCATTGTTGCTGCCGATCCGTTTGGTCAAGGGCTAACCGGTGATGATGCTCTCGTGCAGCCGAATTTTCGTGCGGACGTAGAAAGCCTTGACGGCGGCACCAATAACGCGATTCGCATCGTGCCTCTGGAGCCACTGGAGGACGGCCAGAAATACCTGGTGATCGTCAGTGACAACGTAGTGGGCGCCGACGGCCAGCCGATAACCCGCTCTGTTCAGGATGTTGCGCTTGCCGACGGCAACTTGGGCAACCCGGCTCTGGGTAACGTCAAGTCGTTACTGGTCAGTCTTGATCAGTTGGGTAATGGGTTCCTGACGGCTATGAACACCGGGTCAGAATCTGCCTTGTCTTACTCGTTTACCACAAACTCCGATACCGACGTTTTGCGCGCCATGATGGCGCCTTCAGTGTTTGGATCCGGACTTGGCCAGAAAGTGGGTTTCACCGCACAGCTCAAGGCTGTTCGTGACAACTTCCCAACATTGAACTTTTCCCAGCTGACGGCGAAACTTGCGGACCTGGGCGCTAAAGCAGCGGCAATTCAGGGAGGAACTCTTGATCCGTCTACCCTTCCAGCCGCTGAAATTGCCGCCATCACGCGTCTTGGCCAGCTTGGAGCTATAACAACAGCAGAAAACATTGGAGCCGCAATTTCAGCAGAGGTTGGAGATACACTGCACTTACCGGTGCCACGTCCGTCTTATTTCTCCGCTCCAACCAGCGCCAGCGATCTGCTCACCATCCAGGGGCTGGCAGCACAGGACGCAACCAATCCGATCGTGCTTGCTGCAAGTCAGGTACAAGTCTCTCAGGGTGCTATCGCACTGCCATACTACCAATCACTTCCCGGAGCCGATGGAACCGGGATTTCGACCGGCAGCTGGGAAGGCAGTACCAGTCTGGAAGCAGGTTTGAGTGAAACACTGGAACCAGGAGTAGATACCTTCCGTTTCCTGCGTGACATTGACGGTAAGCTCAACGTGAATGGTTACTTCCCGTTTCCAGAACAGAAAGCAACCACTACTGTACCTGTTGTAGCTTTCCATCCTGCCACTGGCGGCACTCGTCCAACTACGTGCGTGGATCCCGAGTTGCCCAATGGAGTCACTATCTTCCAACACGGCATCACAGTTGACCGCAGCGTATCCATGCTGCCGGGCATACTGCTTGCAAACCGGGCCTGTCAGGCAGTGATTGCGATTGATCAGCCATTGCATGGTCTTGCAGGTGCAACTGCTGGTCGTATTCCGGGTCTGACTCCTCTTTCGGAGGCAGACCTGACAGCCCAAGTGACTCCACTTATTGGCAACACAGGCAACCCTGGACTTGATGCACAGCTAACAGCGTTAATCAATGCTGACTATATTGGTGAGCGACACTTCTCGTTCACAGCCAATGCTCAGCAGCAGCCTGTGGAAGCAGACCTGACTGACGTGGCATCCGGCAGCCTGTTCATCAACCCGCTTAACATGCTCAACAACCGCGATAATCTGCGTCAAGGCGTGGTTGATCTGCTCAACGTTGCAGCCTCAGTCCAGACAATGGGAGTTAACGGGCTCGCGAGTATCGGAAATTTGGCCGGCGTACCAGTACACTTTGTCGGGCATTCCCTTGGTGGTATTTCCGGTACGACCTTCGCTTCGCTGGTTAACGACCCAACCTTGAATGGTACGGTAAACGGAATTTACCAATCCGCAGGCGCGCCATTGTCCGGCTTTACCTTCCCTAACCTGGATACCGTTGTCATTCACAACACCGGCGGACAAGTAACCCGCTTGATCGAAAACTCACCAGCATTCTCTACGCCTATCCTTGGTGGGCTGTCAGCGGCGGGTGTAAGCCAGGGCTCTGCAGACTTCGAGAGCTTCTTCTATGTGTTCCAGTCCGTCGTAGACGCGACAGACCCGGTGAACTTCGCGAAAGATCTTGGTGCCTCAACGAGCAACATTCTGATCAGTGAAGTTATTGGCGACAGCACCGTGCCAAACGAAGCTAACGTAAACCCACTGGGTGATGCATTCTCTGCTCCGCTGGCATCGACGGAGCCGCTGATGGCATTGATCGATCTTGGAGCGGGTGGCGGCATCCTTGCAGATGGCGCTGGACTGAATCTGGTACAAACGGGTTCTATGGCGAACGAAGGCGCATTGCCAGCAGCTTCCTTCTTCGCGGGGGCTAACCCGTGCACGGATGCCAACCACGGCACCTTCGTAGGGCCGGCAACTCCTGCCAACCCAGAGAACCTGCAGTGCCCGGGTGGCACCAGCACTATCCCGGCCTTCTCCGAAATGGTTCGTCAGACTATTCTGGCGATCAACGGTGCTCCGGTGCTAACCACCTTACTAAGTGGTCCAGCAGACATTTCAGTCCTGGGAACAAGCGACACTCTCGAAAGCGCTCTGGATCAGAATCAGTAATCTATACTTTGTAGTTCTGAAGCCCCGGCTAATGCCGGGGCTTTTTTTTGTCTGCATTCCAGCCCTGACATACGATGTCATCCCAAGAAGTGAGATGCAGAGGATTACCTTCCCTCGCAAGAAAGACTGGGGCTGGCAAGGCGCTTGATTAAAAGAATCATCAGCACATAAAAAAGGGCTTCACCATGGTGAAGCCCTTCCAAACTCGTTATATCTCAAGCTGAGTACTACTCAGTTGGCGCTTAATTGGTAATCGTAGTCTCTCCCTGGGACACCAGGTTTGCCTCAATATCGGACTCTGAAAACCAGAACTGCCGATAATCCTTCTGCGAATACCGCAGGCTCTGATCGATGAAGTAAGGGGAGTTCTCATCTGAAGCTTGCGAGTAGCTGGTCAAGCCCATTGCCACCGGACCGCTGTCAGTAAACTCCAGACCAAAGTGGAAGCTGGTGCCTCTGGCCATTAACCAGCCTTCACCCGGGGTTTGCGATAAACCTGCGGTATCGGCAATGGTTGCGGGCGAAATTCTGGGGAAGCGAGTGTCCACCGCCACATTCGAGGCGACAACGCCGATGGCATTAAATGCACCATCAATGCCGCCGTCACCGCCGTGCCAGGGTATCGGATCCGCTTGTATCATGGGCATACCGCCGGGGGGAACACTTCCGGAGGGCTGGTAGTACTGAACAGTGCCTAATGCTGCAGCATAGGCAATACCGCCGGAGTCCAGCGCGTCCAGGCCAACAGCCAATGCCTGGAGCATCACATCGTCCGCCGTGCCCTCGTTGTCGGTCGATGGTGTAGAGGGCGTGGCTGTTGGGTCAGACGGTGTAAATGCTACCGTCAGGTCCGAGTCAAAGCTCTTGCGATAGTTGGCAATAAACACTCGGAAAATATGGGCACCCACACTTTCGGTGTTATAGACCCCGTCCCAAGTCGCTAATACATCGCAGCCCGCGTCCACAGTGCGGGCCCCGCCTGCGGGCAGGTTTACAGGCGCAATACCGATTGTTGAGCAGCGTTCCCGTAGTTCAGTTAGAAACTCATCCGCGTACCAGCTACGGTTGTTATAAATGACGTTGATAAGGTCGTCAGCACTGAACTTGCCATCCTGGCCAGCCGGGGCAGGCGCATTCGGAGATACCGGACCGTTACTCAGCGGGTTCTGCAGCATGGTGATGCCCAGGCGGGTTCTGGGATTCAATGCCGTTCTCTCGGAGCCAAACAGCGGAGAAAAGCCAGTCAGCAACTCAGCGGGGTTGGTTGCCCAGTAGCTGTCATTGGAGTTCTGGACCCAGTCCTGGCGAGTCAGTTGTGGCTTTTTATCAAAGGGCACCAGTCCATTGCACTCTCCCTCTACCCAATCATCAATTGATTTACTGCCATCCAACAGCGTAATACCAGCATTAAAGAGTTCATTAAAAGCCGGGCTGAACGACCGTTTGAAATTTAACAATGCAATCGACTTGTCCGACAGATTGGGTACCGAACTGCTGTCTATATAATAGGCGTTGCCCTGATCGTCCGCATAGGTCGAGTTGGTAAAGAGTGTGCTGCCGCAATTACGGAATGCGTCCTTGAACTCTTCCAGGTTCGACGCCCGGCTCATCTGCAGCCAGCTATCCAGCAAACGCACCGAACCGGCATTGGCATCCCGGTAGGTGTAAGCGGCAGGCTTGCCGTTGACCAGGCCATTGCCTCCCCACGAGGGGAAAGAGCTGTCGACCAGGTCAGCCGCCAGCATTGGTCCATACTCGGATAAATAGAAAGTACGTTCAAGCACAGCAGGCTCCACCCCACCGAGATCGACTTCAATCTGAAATTTTTTCTGTGTGATCGGCTTTTCGACACCATCTTTGATGTAAACCAGATCGTCCCCTGGCTTCAGCTCCAGTTCATACCAGGTGAACCGCCGACTGGTAGTAACGGTATGGGACCAAGCCAGGTTCTCATTGAAGTTGATCAATGGAATAGCAGTACCCAGCAAACCGGCACCGTTGATATTAAGGTAACCCGGCACCGTCATCTGTACCTGATAAAGGCGGCGATGGCCGGTATAGGGAAAGTGCGGATTGGCAAGCAATGCACCGCGTCCCTGCTCCGTCAGGTCTTTACCAATGCCCCAGGCGTTGCTTGCAAGCCCGGTATCGGCGTAGTCCTCTCTTTCTGAGGCCATGCTGCGCGCATTGGCCACAACCCGTTCGAGATCCAGCTTGTTGACATTATCGTTCGCCGCCAAAACGGGTGTCGGTGTCGGAGAAACCCCCGGCGGCACTGCAGCAAACACAGCGCCGGTGGCGAACAGCGCGCCGCTGGCGTTCTGGCCCACGATTCGGTAATGGGCGTAGAGGTCTACCGGCGATATTTCAAAAACCCAGGGCTGGTTGCGACATTCGAGTGCTAGATCTGCTGGATCGGTTTCCGCAACGTATTTGTTGTAGCCGTCAGTGAAGCCCTCAATCAGCGCGCGACTCTCATCCGTCAGATTGGATATTTCCGCGGCTGCTCCGGTGCGGATATCCTGAATTTTGTAACTGAAGTCATTGATGATGTGTATATCACCCGGCCCAGGCCCAAAATACTTGGCCCGCTCACTGCGTGCCTTTACAAATGCCTCTGCCAACAAGCAGACGTTGTCCTGTGCCTGGGCGTACCCTGCCCCGAATGCGACGGATTTGAGGTTCTCCGCCTTTACATGGGGAACCCCGTTAGTTGTCCTCCGAATGGTGGCCTCCAACGTGCCACTAGCCGGAAAAAGCTGTGTATTCAGCTCCGGTTCTGAACTCGAAGAACCGCCGTCACCATCAAAACAGCCGGTGAGCAGCAAGCTGCCTGCCAGCGCCAAACCCACCATCGGAAGTTTAGATAACCGGGTCCTTGATCCTCCCGGAAGATGTAGTGAAAATTTCATAGACTTGTATCCGTTTTCGTTTGTTGTTGTTGAACCGAACTTCCCGGTTCGTCTCCTTAAAATTAGCATACGAAACATGAGCTCGTTAAAAATGAGACATCATTCATTTTTTTGAAAACACTAATAGAAAAGCTCAGTACCCCTAAAGCAAAAAACCAGCAGTTTTGGGCTGCTGGTTTCAACTAAAACGGTTAACGTTTTATTGGATAAGTCACGATCAGATTTTACACCGAGTATTCCCCCGCGAGTTCCTCAGTTAGTAATCGTAGTCTCTCCCTGAGACAACAGGTTTGCCTCAATATCAGACTCTGCAAACCAAAGCTGCCGGTAATCCTCCTCTGTATACCGCAGGCTCTGATCGATGAAGTAGGGAGAGTCTTCATCTGTGGACTGGGAATAACTCATCAAACCAAACGCCACAGGGCCATTGTCGGTAAACTCCAGACCGAAGTGGAAACTGGTACCGCGAGCCACTACCCAGCCCTCACCGGAAGTTTGTGAAAGCCCCGCGGTGTTCTCGATGATTGCGGGTGCAATTCTGGGGAGTCGGGTGTCTTCCGCCACATCGTCGGCAAGAACTCCGATGGAGTTGAACGTACCGTCAATACCCCCGTCAGCACCCCCATCAATTCCCTCAATAACGCCACCATCACCGCCAGGCCACGGAATCGGATCAGCCTGTACCATGGGCATACCACCCGGAGGCACACCACCAGAGGGCTGGTAGTACTGAACATCCCCCAACTTCGCGGTGTAGGCGATGCCTCCAGTATCGAGGGCGTTCAGGCCAACAGCCAGAGCCTGGAGCATCAGATCATCGGCACTTCCTCTATTAGTTGAAGAGGGTGTCGAGGGTGTCGCCACCGGCGCAGAGGGATTGAACGCCACGGTCAAATCAGAATCGAAATTGGAACGATAGTTTGCAATAAACACGCGGAACACATGGGCTCCAACACTATCGGTATTATAAACGCCGTCCCAATCCTGCAGCACACTGCAACCTTCATGCACGGTTCGGGCCTCACCGTCCGATATATTTACTTCTGCAACACCGATCTCGGTGCAACGATCCCGGAGCTCCGCAAGAAACTCATCCGCGAACCAGCCGCGGTTGTTGTAGATAACGTTAATAAGGTCAACCGAACTGAACCGACCATCCTGTCCACCCGGAGCAGTTGCAGTTGGCGATACCGGTCCGCTATCAAGCGGATTCTGAAGCATGGTAATGCCCAGGCGGGTTCTTGGATTCAGTGGGGTTCTCTCGTTGCCAAACAAGGGTGAGTAACCAGTCAGCAACTGCTCCGGGTTGGTAGCCCAGTAACTATCATTGGAGTTTTGAACCCAGTCGGCGCGGGTTAACTGGGGCTTTTTATCAAAAGAAACCAACCCGTTACACTCTCCCTCCACCCAGTCATCCACTGATGTGCTGCCGTCAAGCAGCGTGATACCTGCATTAAAGAGCTCATCAAACTCCGGACTGAATGTCCGCGTGAAGTTCAGCAATGCAATAGACTTCTCAGACAGGTTGGGCACCGAGCTGCTGTCAAGATAATAGCCGTTACCCTGATCATCAGCGTAAACCGAGTTGGTCCAGAATGTGGTGCCACAGTTACGGAACACGTCCTTGAACTCCTCCAGGTTGGCTGCCCGGCTCATTTGCAGCCAACTGTCCAGCAAGCGTTCAGAACTGGCATTGGCATCCCGGTAGGTATAGGCCGCGGGTTTTCCGCTGAGCAGCCCCTCGTCACCCCATTTTGGGAAATTCTCGTTAGCCAGGTTGACAGCCAGCATTGGGCCATATTCGGAAAAGTAGAAAGTACGCTCAATGGCCACCGGTTCTACGCCGCCCATGTCTACTTCAATCTGGAGGGTTTTCTGAGTGATCGGCTTTTCAATACCGTCCTTGATATAGGTCAGGTTGTCACCCGGCTTAAGTTCAAGCTCGTACCAGGTAAATTGCCGACTGGTCGTGACAGTATGCGACCAGGCCAGGTTTTCATTGAAATTGACAAACGGGATGGCGGTGCCGAGTAAACCAGCACCGTTTACATTCAGGTAGCCAGGTACCGTCATCTGCATCTGGTAAAGCCGCCGGTGACCGGTGTAAGGGAAGTGCGGGTTAGCGAGCAACGCGCCACGCCCTTGTTCTGTCATATCCCTGCCGAGGCCCCAGGCATTACTGCCAAGTCCAATATCGGTGTAGTTCGTTCGTTCTGCTGCCATCCGCCGCGCATTGCCTGCGACCCGGCTGCCGTCGAATTGGCTATCAGCACCGTTAGCAGCTACGGATTGCGATGGGTCAACAGGCGCGCGCGGCGGCACGGCTGCATAGATTAATCCGTCGGCGAACAGGGCACCGCTGGCGTACTGCCCCACAATTCGATAGTAGGCATACAGATCGATAGGTGATATCTCGAACACCCAGGGTTGGCCGCGACATTCCGACGGCATATCTGCCGGATCAGTTTCTGCCACGTACTTGTTATATCCATCGGTGAAGCCTTCCATCAGCGCTCGACTCTCGTCCGTCAGATTGGTGAATTCTGCGGCCGCCCCACTCCGGATTTCCTGAGCCTTGTAGCTGAAATCATTAATGATATTGATGTCTTTGGGACCGGGACCAAAATATTTAGCCCGTTCGCTGCGGGCTTTTACAAAGGCATCCGCCAGCAGGCAGACGTTGTCCTGAGCCTGGGCATACCCTGCCCCGAATGCCACGGACTTGAGGTTATCCGCCTTTACATGGGGAACGCCGTTCGTTGTCCGGCGAATGGTGGCTTTCAACTTGCCGTCAGCCGGAAAAAGCTGAGTATCCTGCTCTGGTTCAGCGCCATTACCTTCAAAACAGCCGGTCAGCAGCAAGCTGCCTGCCAGCGCCATGCCCAATACCGGTAGATGGAGTAAACGGGGCCTCGATTCTGCAGGAGGATTTGCTGAAATATTCATGGGTTGAATCCCTTCTTGATTGTAACCAGGACACCGAATTTTCCGTTTCGTCACTCTAAAATTAGCAGATGAGAAACGCTTCGCATAAAGATGAGACATCGTTCATTTCTTTGAGCCAAATCAACTTAGTAATTCAGACCGGGTTCAGCCTTCGTTTTAAGACTTCAGTATGACCGCAGCCCAGATGGTGCTGTCGCTGCTGCCTGCTTTGTGGGTGATGTTTTCCCTGGATGCTGGCCAGGCCAGAGCAGCCTTTCTGATGATCCCGATTGTGCCAGCATTGTATGGCATTCTGGCGCTGAGTGTACGGCAGATGTTAAGGGTCAGCCTCTGATTTTTTGCGCTTTACGCCCTGCTCTACCTGAGCCTTCTGGTCTACCGACCACAGGTTCTGACCGGCGCGCCGGATATAGTTCAAACCCTTGCATTTGTGCTGGTGATGGGGCAACTGGCGATTATAGGAGGCTTTATCAGTGGTCTTCGGAGCAACCTGCGGGAACGCAATGACGAGCTCAAGGGTGCGATGGAGCGCATTCAGGAGCTGGTCAACATCGACGAGCTGATTGCCCCCCAAGCGCTACGATCTGATTGCTATTCAGGCTTGTCCCCGCCCGGAGTCCTGCCCACAAACGCAGCGGCACACGGCGTTTTGCTGAATTTGATCGGATGACCAATCTGGCGCTGGGTGGTGCCGTCTTCCCAGGAAACCTCTATCACCATGTCACGGGCTTTCAGTTGCGGGTGCTCGGCGGCTTCCGCAATCGTTAATACCGGCTCCACACAGGCATCCTGCTCAGCAAAGATGACCTGCCAGTTGGCCAGGGTTTTCGCTCCGATCGCCTGCTTCAGAGTTTGTTTCAACGTGGTCTGCTGCTCCGGGTTCGGGCTCAAACCAAGGTTTTTCAGTTCCGGGTGACCAATCACCTCGCATAGCCGGGCCATAAACTGCGGCTCCAGACTGCCCACGGATAACCAACGGTCGTCAGCGGTTTGATAATAATCATAGAAGGAGCCGCCATTCAGCAATGTGCTCTCCGGCTCCTGCGGCATGTTTCCAGCCAGGCAGGCAGCCCCCGCCATACCGTTCAGGGCAAACGATGCGTCGGTCATGCTGATATCCACTAACTGCCCCTCTCCGGTGTGTTGCCGATGGCTGACTGCCGCAAGGAGCCCCATCACCGCATGGTGCGAGCCACCGGCGACGTCCGCGATCTGGATACCCATGGGCGGTGGTCCGCTGGCTTTGCGACCACAGTGACTGCTGACGCCCGCCAGCGCGAGATAATTGATGTCATGCCCGGCCCGGTCGCGGTAGGGGCCGGTCTGGCCATAGCCGGTGATAGCACAGTAGATAAGCGCCGGGTTAATGGCCTTGAGAGTTTCATAACCGATGCCAAGACGGTCCATCACGCCGGGGCGGAACTGTTCGATCACGATGTCATAATCCGCGACCAGTTGCTTGACGGTTTCAACGCCACCCTCCTTCTTAAGGTCCAGCTCCATGGGGCGTTTGCCGCGATTCAGGAAGCTATGAGCGGTACTCACACCTTTATCCTGGGGCGGCATTACCCGCACAAGGTCCATCCGTCCCGGTGCTTCCAACCGCAGCACATCCGCGCCCATGTCGGCCAGCAACATGGTGGCGTAAGGGCCGGGTAGCAGTGTTGTGAAATCCAGTATTTTCAGGTGGCTTAGGGGGCCGGGCATGGGAGCTCCTTGGAGTGCGCTGGGTTGAGGTGCATTGGGTTGAGGTGCATTGGGTTGGGTTGGGTGGGCTGGGCTGGACAGGATCGCGACTGAAGTCGCTCCTACATTTAATTCAATGTTCGGGATGGTTTGATATTGCATTGTTTTTATCTTCGGGCCAACTGCTGGTTTGGTCAATCTGACTGGCTATATCTGCCACTTATTTACAGCTTCTGCGGTTGCATTGTTGCAGTGGCGTTTTATGATGGACGTCCTTTCAGGTTTCAGGGTCTGTTTGATGGCAAACCTCACGGTTTCCAGACACTTCGTACTAGCGGCACTGACCGGCGCCCAGCAACAAGGGTTCGATACTGACAGTCTGCTGAGGCAGGCGGGCATTTCCCCGGACTTGCTGAAGATCGATATGGCCCGGGTGAACAGTGCCCAGTACAGCCGTTTGATGCAGGTGATCTGGGCGGAGATGGCGGATGAGTTCATGGGACTTGGACCCCGGCGGTGTAAGACGGGTACCTTCGCGACTATGTGCGCCCTGGTCATCGATTGTCCGACGCTGGAAGCTGTCTATCATCGGGCGTTCCAGTTCTCGGCGCTTTTTGAGCCGGCTGCCTGCATGCGCCTGGAGGATGATGGCGATAGCGCCCGGCTGGTCACGGTTATTGAGGGCAGATTTGATGACCCGATGCATTTCCTCCAGGAAAGCCTGCTGGTGATCTGGCACCGGTTGGGCAGTTGGCTGATCGGCCAGCCCGTTGAACTGTCAGAGGCTGCGTTCAGCTATCCTCGCCCCGGGCACGCAGATGAGTATCGTCATATCTTCCACTGCCCGCTGACCTTTGATGCCCCCGATACCGCCCTGACCTTCGATCGACGTTTCCTGTCTGCGCCGGTGATACGGGACAAACCGGAGATGCACCAGTTCCTCAAAACCTCCCCGGCAGATTTACTGTCCCGGCCGGATGAGAGTAATACCTTTACCGGACGCATCCGCACCCTGATTGGACGTGATTTTGCAAAGCCATTACCGGATTTTGAATGGATTGCGGCAGAACTCCACACCAGCCCGCAAACATTACGGCGGCGGTTAAAACAGGAGAACACTTCGTTTCAGGAGATCAAGGATCTGTTGCGGCGGGATCTGGCTATCTATTTTCTCGGACGCCCGGAACTGCCGGTCAACGAGATTGCCCACCGGGTAGGATTTACCGAGCCGTCGACCTTTCACCGCGCCTTCAAGAAGTGGACAGGGGTTACCCCCGGCGCCTATCGCGAAGGCGACCGGGGGCGGATCCTCTAGTTCAATCTCTGGTTCAATCTCTGGTTCAATCTCTAATTCGGAGCCTGCGTCGTTTTAATCAAGCGGCCCAGGGTTTGTGCGGCTTCTGCGGTCAGTTTCTTGTCACCTGCGAGACGGAACAGGCGGGCGTCATTTCTCGGATCATAAACCCAGCATGACTGGGTAGCGGCCACACAATCCCAACGCACACTGGGGCTGATTCCGTAGACCGACAGGGACTGGGCCGAAAGCCTGACTTCCCCATTATCTGTCCGGCGCGATTCCTGGATGTTAATTTCCCCCGACTGCAGCGAGACCCGATAAAGCAGGTCCGGTGCCGAACCGGTACGAACAATCCGTGGGTCTTGCCGCCAGCCATTCAGTTCCAACAGACTGTTCAGGTGCAACGTCAAAGCCTCGGCCGGGCTATCGGTAAGGTACAACTGCTGTAACCGATCCAGAGGTTCCCGTCCGGCTGATTCAATCACCGCCACCGGCTCTTCACCGCTTGCCTTGCCCGCGCGCTCCGAAGAAGCCTGCTGCTCCTTCTCCACGGTCGTGATCATTTGCAACGCCTCTTTATAATTTTTACCTTCCGAACCCGTCTGATCGACGTAATTTTCCAGCGCCGCTTTTGCCTCGTTATAGTGGTCCGCCTCGAGCATGACCCGGCCCCGGTAAAACAGATATTCCGGCGGCTTTTCAGACTCCAGCCCCTGCAAACGGTTGAGATATTCGCCTGCCTCGCCCCAGCTTTCACCGGCCACCGCCTGCTCGGTTGCGAGCATCAGACGACGGGTTTCATGCTCCGGTTCGAGTGCGGCAGCACTGCCCGCATAAAGCGCACCCCCGTACACAAGCCCCTGAAAAATACGGCGGCCAAGCCACCGGATCATGGTCAATATTGTCATGGTCAACATAGCGATTCCTTTTGTCATACCGATGATGTGTTTATTCATCTTTGAGTTCCTCAACCGGCGACAATGCATCGTCAAGATCCTCTGCATCCACCTCCGCCTGATCCATTACGGCTTTGGGTAATTCTTTTTTAACACGGACACCCAGTTCCACGAATCGGTTTGCCTGGGAAATAAGATTACCACGCCCCCGGGTCAGCGTATTCATGGCGTTATCGTAGGTAACCTGCACCGTTTGCAACTGGGTGCCCATCTTTTCCATCGCTTCCACAAAGACCCGCAGCTTGTCGTAAACCGCTCCCGCCCGATCCGCAATCAGGCGTGCATTCTGGCTCTGGCGCTCATAGCGCCAGATGTTTTCAATCGTGCGCAAGGTAGCCAACAGCGTCGTGGGTGTGACGACAATAATCTTGCGCTCGAACGCTTCTGAAAATAAACGCTCATCCTGCTGAAACGCTGCCACGAACGCCGGTTCTATAGGCATGAACAGAAACACAAAGTCCGGTGAATGCAAGCCACCTAATTGACTATAGTCTTTTTCACTCAGCGTCTTGATGTGATTTCTGACCGCCTCTACATGCCCCTTGAGCGACTCGGCCTTTAACAGCTCGTCTTCTTCATTCACCCATTCCTGATAGGCTACCAGCGATACTTTCGAGTCCACCACCAGATTGCGGCTGTCCGGCAGGTTTACGATTACATCCGGTCGCAACATCTGGCCGTTCCCGTCGCGATAGCTGCCCTGGGTTTCGTACTCGATGCCCTTTCGCAATCCGGAGCGTTCCAGCACGCGCTCCAGTATCAACTCGCCCCAGTTACCCTGGATTTTCTTGTCGCCTTTCAGCGCCCGGGTCAGATTGGAAGCCTCTTCGGTAATCTGTTTATTCAGCTCCTGGAGTGATTTGATCTCACTTCGCAAGGCCTGACGATCGCGGGTTTCTATAGTGTAGACATCGTCCACGCGTTTACGGAAATCTGTGATCTGGTCCCGAAACGGTGTTAACAGCGTATCCAGGCTGGTGCGGGTTTGCTGAGTGAAGCGTTCACTTTTCTGATCAAATATTTTATTCGCCAGGTTTTCGAATTCCTGTTTCAGCCCTTCCCGGTTACGTTCCAGCAACGCCAGTTTCTCGCCGGTCGCCCGGCGCTCTTCTTCCAGTGTTACTTCATATTCTCTCAAGGCAATTCTGGCATCATGAAGCTGTTGCGCCAGATGATCTGTTTTGTTCAGCTGCGCTGTGCGCTCGGTTTCCAGCTGTTCGATACGATGGGCGCGGGCTCCGGCTTCAGAACCCAGCGCCGCCAAACGGTTTTCAAAATTGGCAGCGGTTTGTCGCCAGCGCTCGGCGTCCTGATTTGTCTGCTGGATATCGGCTTTAAGCTGTCTGGCCAATTCCTCATTTTGCCGGTCCTGCTGAGCCCGCATCGCCATCAGGTGCTCTTGCTCCCGCAGGCTTTCCCGATTTTCATCAACCTCAGAGGCCATGGCCAGAATTTCGCCCCTCTGCTCTCGGTTATTACGCCGGGCAGACTGCAGTGCGAACAGAAGTCCAATGCAAGCCACTGCTAATGCGGTGAAAGTAACCAGCAAAACAGGCTCTGAAATCACGTCCGCAATCGCTGTCTCAAGCACTCAGCAGTCCTCTAGTCTTGTCATTAATAATGATCATGAAAACAATCCCATAAAATTTAAGACATTGTAGTGTCTGGAGCCATCTCGTGCTGGATTAAAACCGCAACATCATTCAGTCATTAATCAGGCCCTGGTCCTCAATCTTATCTCCGCTTTGTTGCACACGCCTTCCACTTTATTAATGTTCGGTGTCACCCCCTAAGCGACAGATTATTGTATACTTTGGCGGCCTCGCCCCATGCGGAAAAGTAGCCGCAAAGAGTCAACCCATTAAGTAACACAGTGTCGCCCGACAGAATGCGACTGAAGAAGAGGTATTGAATGCCACTGTGCAATTTTCGCTCGCCTGCCCTCTCCGCTCTTACCTTCACCGGCGCCCTCCTGCTGACGGGCTGTGCAGGCAACTCCTATTTCGTCGACAAGAATGACCTGGGCGACCTGAATTCCGCCCTGTCCCGGCAACAGGCGGATATCACGTTTATCAAGCAACAAACCCTTGGCCAGCATCAGTTCCTGATCGATCAGAGCTCTGCGGACACCCGGAAAATTCTTGATGCCATACGGGAGCAAGTTGAAAAGCCTGTTTGCCCCTCTGTGCCAGAGGCCCAGGCCTGCCTCATCAACCAGGACCCAGGTCAAGGCGGCACAAGAGGAACTGACCGTCTGAACGGCAAGGTTATTGTGGGAGAGCGTGAGAAATTTTTCCTGGTCGACCCAGGCCTGACCTATGAGGCTCGCATTGACAGTGGCGCGACCACATCATCTTTGGATGCCCGCAATATCCGTCGGTTTGAGCGGGACGGCCGGGACTGGGTGCGGTTCGATGTGCCGGTGCCGGGTTCCGACGGTGAATTGAAAACAATGGAACGTGAGATAGCGAGGAACGCCCGAATTATTCAATCCAACGACGAGGATTCCGAGCGTCGGCCAATTGTGGAATTGCAGTTTGCCATTGGTGATCACCATCAGCAGGCGGAGTTTTCATTGTCCGACCGGGCCCACCTTAGCCACCCGGTTCTGATCGGCCGCAATATTCTCCGTGATGTCATGCTGATCGATGTCGGGAAGGAATACGCCACCGAATTGCCGAAGTCGCTGTCGGATGATGGGGATACAGACAATTGACTTCCCGCTCCCGCTTACCGTTTTACTTCGCCATCTTCCTGTTGATGGCCGCCGGAATCGCACTGGCAATTTTCCGCCACATAGAACTGGGCATTCCCTGGTTAGCCGGTGAACAGCGGCCTGTATGGATGGTAGAAGCCCGGATCGATTTTCAAGCTCAGGACGAGCCGGTAATGGTCAATCTGAATATACCCGATGCGCCCCCCGGGTTCCGCCTTCTGTCCGAGCAAGCGGCATCGCCGGGCTACGGCTTCTCGATTATAGAAGAATCAGGCAATCGCCGGGGCGAATGGACGATTCGTAATGCAACCGGTCAGCAAACGCTCTACTTCAAGGCTCAGCTGGTGCCAGACGAGGGTGCGCGACCTGATTCACCAAAACGCCCTCCCCGACCGGAGGCTATTTTTTGGGAAGAGCCCCAGGCCACGGCTGTTCGTGAAATCCTTCAGCAGGCAGCAGCCCGATCCAGCTCACCGGAAAGCTTCACCCGGGAACTGATCAAACTGATGCAGTCGGCCGACCCGGATCAGAACACCACCCTGCTGATGTCGGGCCGCAACGATATTGAATTGCTCACCCGCATGCTCAATCATGCCAATATTCCCGCCCGCGTGGCCGATGGACTGAAGCTGGAAGATGCCAGACGCCGCCAGGCCCTGAAACCATTCCTGCAGATTTATAACGGCGAAGAATGGCTTACATTCAACCCCACAACCGGCGAACAGGGGTTACCGGAAGACGTCGTTTTGTGGCGTCAGGATGCCACCTCGCTGCTTGACCTTGCAGGCGGCACCAACTCACAGATCAGTTTCTCCATGCTCCGCCAGACGGTACCAGCGCTGCAGCTTTCGCGCATGGAATCCAATACTAAAGGCCTTGGCCTGTTCAGCCTTTACCAACTGCCGATTGAGGAACAAAGCATGTTCCGCATGCTGCTTCTACTGCCACTGGGGGCATTTGTAGTGGCGCTCATGCGGATAGTCATCGGCGTTAAAACCTCCGGTACGTTCATGCCGGTGTTGATCGCTGTGGCATTCGTGCAGACTTCACTCGTGCCAGGCCTTATTGCCTTTGTCTCGGTGGTCGCGCTTGGATTATTAATGCGCGGCTATCTGTCGAGTCTTAACTTGCTGCTGGTGTCCCGAATATCGGCTCTGATCATTCTGGTCATCTTTATTACCACCGGTATCAGCATCGTCGGTTATCAAATGGGCTTTAGTGCCGGTATGACTGTCACTTTTTTCCCGATGGTCATCCTGGCCTGGACCATTGAGCGCATGTCGATTCTCTGGGAGGAAGAAGGCGCCCATGAAGTCTTTATTCAGGGTACCGGTAGCCTGTTTGTTGCCATTTGCGCCTATCTGGCCATGAGCGCACCGTTGGCGAAACACATTACGTTCAACTTTCCCGAACTCCATCTGACGTTGCTGGGCATTATCCTGCTGCTTGGCCAGTACACCGGCTACAAGCTGACCGAGCTGCGCCGGTTTTACCCGATGAAGGTTTACGAGGGATGAAGTGGATCTCTCCGCGACAGCTGAACAGACTCGGCATGCTCAATATGAATCAACGAAACGTGGGTTATATTGGCAAGTACAATGATCGGCGCATGTTTCCATTGGTGGATAACAAGCTCAAGACAAAACTGCTCGCGACAGAGTACGAGGTTACAACGCCCAAACTCTTGCAGGTTATTACCCAGCAGCATGAGATCTCGCACTTCCGGGAACGCGCAGATGCCCTGGAAGGTTTCGCCATCAAGCCCGCCAAGGGTTCCGGCGGCAAAGGCATCCTGGTCATCCTGCGGCGAGAGGGTGACAGTTACATCAAGGCCTCAGGCGCGGCCATCACGGTCGGTACGCTGGAGAGACATCTCTCGAATATTCTTGCCGGACTCTATTCGTTGGGCGGTGCACCCGATGTCGCCATTGTCGAGGACCTCATCCAGTCGGCTCCCTCATTAGCCAAATACTCCTTCCAGGGCGTGCCCGACATCCGTATTGTCGTCTTTCAGGGTTACCCGGTTATGGCCATGCTCAGACTTGCCACCAAGGCTTCTGACGGCAAGGCGAACCTTCATCAGGGTGCGGTAGGCGTCGGTCTGGACATTGCCACAGGCAGGGGTCTGAATGCGGTTCAGTACAACCGTCCGGTTCTACTTCATCCGGATAACGGCCTTGCGCTGGGACATATTGTTATTGAGGCGTGGAAGACCATGCTGCTCATGGCTTCCCGCTGCTATGAAGCTACCGGCCTGGGCTACATGGGTGTGGATCTGGTGGTAGATGCCCAGCAGGGACCACTGCTGCTTGAGCTCAATGCTCGCCCCGGGCTGGCGATCCAGATGGCAAATGGTCGAGGCTTGAGGCCGCGGCTACAGAAAGTCGAAGCGTTACGAAAACCGCACTATTCACCGGAAAAGCGAGTGGAGTATGCGATGGCGGAATTCGGGTATTTGTAGACCCTGCTGACCATAAAAAAAGGGGCCTCGGAAGAAGGCCCCTTTTTCATTTTCATTTCTGAGTATGCTTATTGCCCATAGAAAGGGCCAGCCCATCGCTGGCCTCCTCACTTCAGGTCATTTTACCCTCTGCAATCAGCAGGCGTCGTTCGTGATTCAGCCCCTTGTACAGGCTGTAGCACATAACGAGCAGCACGAAGGTAAATGGCAACCCAGCGCTGACAGCACCTGCCTGCAAGGCTCCCAGTGCGTCGCCTCCGCCACCGAAAATCAGAGCGGCTGCAATCGCACCTTCCATCACAACCCAGAACACGCGCTGAGCGGTCGGCGCATCCACCTTGCCCCCGGCGGTAATGCTGTCAACCACCAGCGAGCCAGAATCCGATGAGGTTACAAAGAACACCAGCACCAGAATAATCGCCAGGAAGGAACTGATGGTCGCGAGCGGAATATTCTCGAGCATCTGGAACATCGCAAGCGACACATCAGTGAGGCCCTCAGAAGCGAGTAGACCCACTTCATTCTGTATCTGATCAAGGGCACTGCCACCAAAAGTACTCATCCAGACAATCGTGATCAGGGTTGGAATGAGCAGCACCGCGGTAATGAATTCCCTCACGGTACGGCCCCTTGAGACCCGCGCGATGAACATCCCAACGAACGGTGACCAGGAAATCCACCAGGCCCAGTAGAACACTGTCCAGCCGTGGAACCAGACCTCATCTTCACGACCAAACGGGTTGCTCAGCGCCACCATATTACCGACGTAGGAAGATGTTGTGTCCCACATCGTCTGGAAGATCACGATGGTGGGACCTGCAAAAATAACAAAGAACAGCAGCAATCCCGCAATGATCATGTTCAGGTTACTCAGCACCTTAACCCCGCCTTCCAGGCCACGTAGCACTGACATCAGGGCAAGCAGGGTGACACCCACGATGATTGCCATCTGGACATTCATCCCGCCTTCGATCGCGGGAACCAGGTAGGCAAGTCCGGATGCCGCTTGCTGGGCACCAAAGCCCAGAGAAGTCGCCAGGCCAAAGATGGTCGCCAACACCGCGAGGATATCGATAATGTGGCCAGGCCAGCCCCAGATGCGATCACCCAGAATCGGGAAGAATGCAGACCGGATGGTCAGTGGCAGGCCCTTGTTATAGGAAAAGAACGACAGGGAAAGTGCTACCACAGCGTAGATGGCCCAGGGATGCAGACCCCAGTGATACATTGTCCCGCCCATGGCGAGTTTCGCCCCAGCTTCGGTGTTGGCTTCCACTCCCAGCGGCGTGCCATACCAGTCAGTGTAATAGGCAACAGGCTCTGCTACCGCCCAGAACATCAGGCCAATGCCCATGCCTGCGGCAAACAGCATGGCGAACCACGATATGGTCGAAAAGTCAGGCTTCGCATCCATACCACCGATGCGTATTTTACCCACCGGTAAAAAGATCAATGCCAGGGAGAACACCACAAATATGTTGGCGCTCAACAAAAAGAACCAGTCGAAACCGTTGATGGCACTATTCTTCGCACCTTCAAGCAGTTCCTTTGAAGCCGAAGGGAAAATCAGTGTGCCAACGACAAACAAAATGATCAGCACCGCTGTTACGGGGAAAACTACGTTATGCAGATCGAGGCCGAAACGATTAACATTGTCCTGCCCCACTACATAGTCGGTCTGGTATGCGTCTTTATCAACTTGGCTCACAGTGGCGCCTCCCTCATTAAACTTCACCGGTTTGTGCGTTCGATTCGTAGATCCGGAAAATTACCAAGCAGTTAGTTTATTGTTTTGAACTCTAAATATCAAAGTCATCTTCTTTCTCGAACATGACTCCTGAATCGACAGATTGAAAATATCACCTAAATTTCTGGGAGTTAGCGGTAAATTCTCACTGAAGCCCAGAGGATTTACTTAAAAACAGGTTGTAACCTCAACTAAGATCGCTACTCTGTTACTAAGCTGTAACCGAGGCGTAACCACTTGTTCATGCGAGAACGCGTTCAGCAAATCATCCCCGCGCAGTTGATTTATCCCGTCTCCGCGACATATTTGTCGTGTCTTCACAAATCTGAAAAGAAACCTGAAAAGGAGTACCGACCATGCGAAAGCTAATGTCAGTTGCACTGCTTTGCGCTGCAACAGCCCCTGCATTCGCCCAAGCCGAATGCGGTGAAGTATCCATTACAGAAATGAACTGGGCTTCGGCGTCTGTCGTGACCAACGTAGCCAAGTTTGTGATGGAACAGGGCTATGGATGCAATGTCGCCGTTATCCCGTCCGATACGGTACCGGCAGTTACCTCTGTCGCTGAAAACGGTGAGCCGGACATCATTACCGAGCTCTGGTTGAACTCCACCGGTGAGGTTTATAACGACCTTGAGAAACAGGGCAAGATCGAACGCCTCGGCAGGGTATTGGAGCCCGGCGGCGTCGAAGGCTGGTGGATACCGACCGCGCTGGCTGAAAAACACCCTGAACTGACCACCATTGAAGGCGTGATGGAAAATCCCGATCTGGTGGGCAACCGCTTTAACAATTGCCCGGACGGCTGGGGATGCCGTGTTGTCAGTGACAACCTGATACGTGCCCTGGATCTTGAAAGCTCGGGCATCGAAGTGTTCAACCACGGTTCCGGTGAGACTCTGGGCTCTTCCATGGCGTCCGCGGTTCAGGATGGCGAGCCCTGGCTTGGCTATTACTGGGGCCCTACTGTGCCCATGGGTAAATACGATATGACCCGCGTCGAGCTCGGGGAATATAACCAAGAAGCTCACGAAAATAACATGAATCAGAATGCCGATAATCCCGGTGTGTCTGAGTTCCCTGCCGCGCCAGTGCTGACGTCCGTAACCACAGACTTCAAGAAGCGCCAACCAGAAGTAACCGAGATGCTCAGCAAAATGACGTTCCAGACGTCCACCATGAGTAGCATCCTGGCCTGGATGGACGACAACAACGCGTCCGCTGAAGAAGCTGCGGTGTATTACCTGAGCAACAACACCAGCGAATGGTCCTCCTGGCTGAACGACTCCGCACGGGCCAACCTCGCGGCTGTGCTGGAAAACTGATCACTCCGATCTATAAGTGACCAGGCAGGGCCAACCTGTGGCCCTGCCCTTTTGCCCTGAAACAGTAACCGGATGACAGGCATGCCCTGTCTCGACTCCGCACTGGGATTTGATAAAGATGGCAACCTACGACGTTCTGTTTTCGGCACTGGGCCTTGAAAAGTGGTGCGCAAGCAGTGAAAGCAGCGCCCCCATGTCCATGCAGGATCTACTGACCAAAAATCGGGGTGGCGACGCAGAACCCGAATCCCTGTGGGATGCGCCCTTCCCGTCGATGGATGCGCTCAACGAAGCCTGCGGCGCTTTCCCACAATCTCGCGAACTGACCAAAGGCCTTGAGCAAGGCTTCCTGTCGATCAAAGACAGTCTCAGCATTGTGCTTGACCCCATAACCCAACCACTGAGCTGGCTGTTGGACGGCACCCTTTACGGCATGCTGAACACGCCCTGGTGGATCGTCATTCCGTTATTGCTACTCGTGGTATTTGCGGTTACCCGGTCCTGGAAACTGGTGGGTTTTGTCGCAATATGCCTGGTATTACTGGCGTTCATCGATTATTACGAATACGCGATGCAGACCCTGTCCATCATCTTTGTCTGCGCTTTTCTATGCGTTCTGATCGGGGTACCAATCGGCATAGCGATGTCCCGGAGTGACATGCTTCAAAGGCTGACCATTCCCGTACTCGATATGCTGCAAACGCTACCGCCCTTCGTTTACCTTATTCCGCTGATCTTCCTGTTCAGTGTCACCGAGTCCAAACTCTATGGCATTGCGATTATTCTCTACGCCATCGTACCGGTAATCCGGCTGACCAACCTGGGTATCCGGCTGGTGGACAAGGACGTTATCGAAGCCGCCGACGCCTTTGGCATGACCAGCCGTCAGAAACTCTACCGGGTACAGATTCCGCTGGCGTTGCCCAACATCATGGCGGGGGTCAACCAGACCATCATGATGAGTCTTGCCATGGTCGTTATTGCGTCACTGGTCTCGGCACCCGGCCTGGGCGTGCTGGTGTTAAGAGGCATTCGCAATCTGGAACTGGGCGTCGGACTGGTCGCCGGGCTGGGCATCGTGATCCTTGCAGTGGTGCTCGACCGCGTCACAAAGGCCTCCCTGGCCCGAATCAATGCCTCCCAGAAGCAATAGGAAAAGCAGCATGGCGCGCGATATCAAGATTTCCATCCGCAATCTCTACAAAGTGTTCGGTACTGACCCACTGGGCGCTATGGAACATGTCAAAGCGGGCATGGGCAAAGCCGAACTACTGGAAAAGTATAACCATGTGCTCGGGCTCCAGGACATCAACGTCGATATTCGGGAGGGCGAGATCACCGTCATCATGGGGCTCTCCGGCTCCGGAAAATCGACGCTGATCCGTCACCTGAACCGTCTGATCGAGCCGACCAGTGGCGAAATTGAGGTCGACGGCGAGAATGTTCTTGCCTTCAACGAAACCAGACTCCGCCAGTTGCGGCGGGAACGCATGTCGATGGTGTTCCAGAAGTTCGCCCTGCTGCCCCACAAAACTGTACTCGAGAACGCCGGCATGGCCCTGGCTGTGCGCGGCTTCACCATCAAAGACTTTGAAACGGAAGCCAACAAATGGCTCAACCGGGTGGGATTGGAAGGCAACGCCAATCAATACCCTCATCAGCTCTCAGGCGGCATGCAGCAGCGGGTAGGCATTGCCCGGGCGCTGGCATCCAATTCCCCGATAATGCTTATGGATGAGGCGTTCTCGGCGCTGGACCCACTCATCCGCTCCGACATGCAGGATTTGCTGCTGGAACTGCAGGATGAATTGCAGAAAACCGTCGTCTTCATCACCCATGACCTGGACGAAGCACTCAAACTGGCGGATAACCTGGTCATCCTGAAAGACGGCTATATTGTGCAGCAGGGCGAACCACAGAACATCCTGCTCAACCCGAATGACCCCTACATCATTAATTTCATCAGTGACATTAACCGGGCGCGGGTACTTCGGGTCAGATCCGTAATGACGCGAACATCCGAGCCGCCAACTGACTGTGCCGGAGACATCTCGGAACGGGATAACCTCGAATCCGTTATTGCGCTCTCCGGAGGCGATACCGAGCACACCTACCGGGTCATGAAAAAGGGCGCACAGGTGGGAGTGCTCGATATGAAAGAGCTCATCAGAGCACTTGTGCCGACCGAGGCTCATACCGACAGTGAGCGCGGCCAACTCTGAATTTTTGGCCGCGCGGCTCCTTCTTCACAGCCGGGAAACAATAAAACCGGATCCTTTGATGCAAACCAACAGGCTAACGCGCCGGAATGATCAATCGAAATTTTCTGCGATATAGGCAGCAAGATTGGCGATGTCATCATCGGATAAATTGGCAGCGTTGGGGATCATCAGGGAGGAGTTCGCGCCCACCCGCTCACCTGCGCGATACTGCTTAAGGCGGGACTCGATGTAATCCGTATCCCGCCCTCTAAGCGACGGGAAGCTCGCCATTCCCTTCCCCGTCGGACCATGGCACTGGGCGCAAGCATCCGCGAACATTGTTTTGCCGGCCGACATGTCCGCAGCCTGGGCACTGGCCCAACCGATCGTCAAAGCTGCAGTAATGCCAAAAAACAGTGGTCTCTTCATGGTGGTCTTTTCCAGATAGGTTGTATTGGAATCAAAAGAAAGCCTTAGGCTGGCATGAAGCGGCGCTGCCTGATGACAGCGCCGCTTCATGGACTCACTCTGGTGTGATTCGGTAGATTGCACCTTCATCCACTGCAACGAACAGATCGCCGTCCGGACCCTGAACAATTGACCGGAAGCGGGCTGACCCCATGGGCAGAGGCATTTCAGCCACATCGTTGACCGAGAGACCATCTTCCGCGATGTCAATCATGCTGATTCGCTGTCCCACCGGTGTACCTCCGAAGCCGATTCCCATGAAACCAACAAGCAGGCGGCCATTCCAGGCGCCCCACTGATCACCGGTAAGAAAATCGGCACCGGAAATGCCCTGGGACAAGTTATTGTTTTTCCATGCTGGCTGCAGGGCATCTGGGTAAGTTTCAGTGTCCGTCAAAGGCATATAGGCGGCCCGTTCCTTCGGGTCCATGCCTTCATTCTGATTGGGTTCATAGCCGCAATAATCGTCAGGGCAGTCTCCACGGCCGGCCATATTCGGGCGCGGATCCCAACCGCTGTTGCCGCCATTCACCAAGGCATTGACCTCATCCGAGTGCCAGGGGCCGTGTTCGGTCACGATCGGCTGACCGGTTTTCGGGTGGAAGGTAAGGCCCTGAACATTGCGGTGGCCGTAGGTAAAGGTCCGTGGATCAAACCCTTCCGGAGGATTGTTACCTTCCGCTGCTTTGCCGTCCCGGTCTATGCGCAGAACCTTGCTGCCGAGACGGGTCGGCGATTGGGGTACTTCACCGTTATGGGTGTCGCCGGTTGTCACGTAGAGAAAACGGCCATCCCGATCAAAACGGATACGTCCGCCGTTGTGGGCGCCGGCATCGCCGAACGGATGGTCGGTGGGGGCTGGTTTGTAAGCAATGTCATCGACAATATCGGTGCGGTCCGAGACGTTACTGACGTCACTGTTCACCTTCAGCCGGAGAACCCGATTCGTGCGTGGATCGGACATGCTGGATGCCGAGTACACATAGATGGTTCGATTCTCATCAAAATCGGGATCAATCGCGACACCGTTCATCCCGGCCTGACCCTGGCAGACAAGATCGTCTGTTGTGGTGGCATAGCCTTCGGTGCCCTCCATCCCGAGCAGATTGTTAACTTCGCCGTCCGGGAGCCGCACCGACAGGCCGCGACATTTTTCAGTGAAGAACATCGTCCCATCAGGCAGGAAGGCCATATCCCACGGGTTTTCCAGATCGGACAGCACGGTGGTGTGACTGAGCTCGGGCGTATCGGTACTTGAAGTCGCAGTGGCCGGCACGCCGATAATCGCCGCAGAAGCGAGGACCGCACAGAACGGCCGGATCGTTGGTTTTTGAGACATTGAAACTTCTCCTTTCATTCGTTGTTATTCATTCGTTGTAGTTTTTATCGATTTCCACGTACACCGAAATAAGTGTAGCTTGACTAATTATGCGGTCAAAAGTTCTGCTCAACGAACGTCGGATGGAAGGAGACTGGCGGGTACGGATCTACTTGAAACCCGGAGGATTACTGACAGGAGGTGTTGCGGAGGCATGCGAAACGGAGACGGAGTGGTGACGAGCCTTCCTGGCGTTCGAGAAACGGTGACGATAAAGGCTGTTTTCCAGAAACAACAAAGCCCGGATCTTTCGATGCCGGGCTAAGTATGTAATCTAATTGGTCGGGACGGAAGGATTTGAACCTTCGACCCCTTGCACCCCATGCAAGTGCGCTACCAAGCTGCGCTACGCCCCGAGACGCTGAGCCAACAAGAGGAATCTCAATGGCTTAGCGGGAGCGAAGTCTACACCAGCTCCCTGCAAAAATAAACACTATGGCAAGAGTTTGTTGAAACAATACTGACTCACCGGCAGAACCAGTCCGGGCCACTCAGCGTGTGTGGCTGTTGAGCACCTCAAGGACGTCTTCCAGCTCCGTAATCATCTGGCGAATCAGTTGTTTGTACTGGGTAGTGTCATCTTTGTTTTCGTGGCTGCTGAGCTTTTGCTTGGCACCGCCAATGGTATAACCCTGTTCGTACAGCAGGCTTCGTATCTGGCGTATGGTGAGAACATCGGCCCGCTGGTAATAGCGACGGTTACCCCGGCGCTTGACCGGAGAAAGCTGTGGGAATTCTTGCTCCCAATAACGTAAAACGTGCGCCTTTACCGCACACAGGTCTGCGACCTCACCGATAGTGAAGTAACGCTTACCCGGTATCGTAGGTAGCTCGTTATTATGACTGGGTTCCAGCATACGCCTCTACTTTTTGCTTTAATTTTTGTCCTGGGCGAAACGTAACAACACGACGGGCACTGATAGGGATTTCTTCGCCGGTTTTCGGATTCCGTCCCGGCCTCTGCTTTTTATCGCGCAGATCAAAGTTGCCAAAACCGGACAGCTTCACCTGCTCGTTGTGACTGAGAGCGTCTCTGATTTCATCGAAAAAAGCTTCTACCATCTCCTTGGCTTCACGCTTGTTGAGGCCCAGTTCCTCATACAGTCGTTCGGCCATTTCCGCCTTTGTCAAAGCCGCCATTCCTCAACTCCTCAATCTTGCTCCAAGCTCTTCTGATAGCGCCGAGGTGACGCCGTCGAAGAGCTCTTGCACCTCGTCATCGTTAAGCGTGCGATCCGGATGCTGCCAGAAAAGGCTCAGTGCCAGGCTACGGTTGCCCTCACCCAAAGCTGCCCCCTCATATACATCAAACGCACGCAGTGCCGTCAACCGCTCGCCAGCCACCTTTCTTGCGGTGCGCTCAACGTCAGCAAACGTAACATCACTTCCGATAATAATAGCCAAATCCCGCCGAACTTCAGGGAATTTTGAAAATTCATTGAAATTAGGCACATATCCCGAAAGGATTGGATTCAAGAATAGCTCAAACACGACGATCGTGCCATTCAGGTCGAGTTTTTTCTGTGCCTGGGGGTGCAAGGTGCCCATCCAACCCACCGGTTGCCCATTGAGATTCATCCGGGCCGTTTGTCCCGGATGCAGTGCCGGGTGCTGGCCAGCGACAAATTCAACGGTAATGCCCAGCAGTTGAAACAGTGCTTCAAGTTCGCCCTTGAGGTCAAAAAAATCGGCGTTACGACGACCGTTTGCCCAATTCTCAGGTACTTGCGCACCGGTAACGACTCCTGCCAACATCGGTTGCTGGTCGATTTCAGAACCGTTTTTGACAAATCGCAGACCCGTTTCAAACAGCCTTACGCGGGATTGCTGCCGTTTCTGGTTGTAATCGACCGACTTGAGGAGGCCACTCCAAAGCGTCGTCCTCATCACTGAAAGGTCCATGGAGATCGGATTGGCCAGGGCAATGCCCTCATGGTCGGGATCGACAACCGACTGTATTTTCGGGTCCACAAAGCTGTACGTGATGGCTTCCTGATAGCCCCGGGATACAAAGAAGCTCTGTACCGCGGACACCGGACGCCGCGCTTCCGCCTGCGGCTTGAGCTCGAGCGAACCTTCCGCCTGGGTCACAGGCAGATTGTTATAGCCAAAGATTCGGGCAATTTCTTCGATCAGGTCCACTTCAATAGCGATATCCGGTCGAAAACTCGGTACCCGGACCCGCCAGCCATTTTTGAGCAACTTATCAATATGCAGGCCCAGCCGGGTCAGGATTTCCTCAACCGTGGTGCGATCGATTTTTACCCCCAGCACATCGGCGACCAATTGTTCCCGGAGATCGATTACCCGGGCCTCAGGCAAATGCGCATCGCTGGCAACCTCGACTATCTCCCCTGGCTCGCCCCCGACAATGGCCATCAGCAGCTCTGTGGCCCGCTCCATAGCAGCCCTGGCGAGCTCCGGGTCAACGCCCCGCTCAAAGCGGTGAGAGGCGTCAGTGTGGAGACTGTAATGTCGGGCTTTTCCGGCCAGCCGGACCGGTTCGAAATACGCGGCTTCGAGAACCAGATCGCGGGTTTTCGGACTGACCCCGGAATGTTCACCTCCCATAACACCCGCAATTGCAACGGGCTTATCATGATCGGCAATTACCAGGGTGCCTTCAGTCAGCTCTACTTCCTGACCATCCAGCAAAACCAGCTTCTCACCTAGACGAGCTAACCGAACGACAATCCCGCCCTGCAATTCATCCCGGTCAAACGCATGCATGGGCTGGCCAAGCTCAAGCATCACGTAATTGGTCACGTCCACTGCCGCATCAATGGAGCGGATACCGGACCGACGCAGCTTTTCCTGCATCCAGAGTGGCGCAGGCACCGTCAGGTCAACGTCGCGTAACACCCGCCCCAGATAGCGAGGGCAATCTTCCGCGGCACTCACGGCAATGTCCATTACTTCAGAATGCGTGGCCGGTACCGGCGTTATCTCGGGGCTTTCGCTAACCATTTGGTTCAGCACCCCCACTTCACGAGCCAGGCCGCGAATCGAGAGGCAATCACTGCGATTTGGAGTCAGGTCCACGTCTATGGTGACGTCATTCAGGCCCAGGTAATCTGCGACATCCCTGCCCACCGGCGCATCGTGGGGCAGTTCCATGAGGCCGTCATGATGTTCAGACAAACCCAGTTCAGATTCGGAGCAGAGCATACCGGTGGATGGTTGACCGCGTAACCTGGCCTTCTTGATCCTGAAATCACCGGGCAGAACAGCACCCACCACTGCAAAGGGCACTTTCATTCCCACCCGCACGTTGGGCGCGCCACAGACGACCTGAACCGGCTCGTCGCCACCGGCCACCTGGCACACTCGCAGTTTGTCCGCATCCGGATGAGACGCTACCGCCAGAATTTCGCCGACGACAACACCGGAGAATGACCCGGCTACAGGTTCAAAGCCGTCTACTTCCAGGCCGGCCATGGTGATCTGATGTACCAGGGCCTGTGTATCGATCGGGGGGTTGACCCATTCGCGCAGCCATTGTTCACTAAATTTCATGATGTGTGCCTTGTTCTGATGCGATAACGCCTGATTATTTGGTGCTTTTGCTGATCACTGTGGCCCGGGACCAACTCTATCCGCTCGAGCCAGTGAATCAGCGGAATTGACGCAGAAACCGCAAGTCATTATCGAAAAACATCCGTAAGTCCTTCACGCCATAGCGCAACATCGCGAGGCGCTCTACACCCATACCGAATGCAAAGCCGCGATAGATCTCGGAGTCGATACCGCAATGCTGGAACACTTTGGGGTGCACCATGCCGCAACCCATGACTTCAAGCCATTTGATACTGCCATCCGGTTCACGACCCCACTCGATATCCACCTCCGCGGAGGGTTCGGTAAAGGGAAAGTAAGACGGACGGAAACGGACTTTCAGGTCACGTTCAAAGAACACCCGCAGGAACGCCTCGACCGTACTTTTGAGGTCGGCAAAGCTGACGTTTTTTTCAACCAGCAGCCCTTCTACCTGATGAAACATGGGCGTGTGGGTCATGTCCGAGTCGCAGCGATAGACACGTCCGGGACAGATCATTCTGAAGGGCGGCTCGGAAGCTTCCATCGTTCGAATCTGAACCGGTGAGGTATGGGTGCGGAGCAAAGTGCCGGGGTCGAAATAGAAGGTATCGTGCATGGCACGGGCCGGATGATGCCCGGGGATATTAAGAGCTTCGAAATTGTGATAATCGTCTTCGATTTCCGGCCCCTGCTCCACCGTATACCCGGCTTGGGCAAAAAACTGTTCAATTCGTTGCAGAGTGCGCGTAACCGGGTGCAAACCACCCAGATCCTGCCCTCTTCCGGGAAGAGTGACGTCTATGGACTCGCTGGCGAGCTTCTGATCGATCGCCGCAGTTTCCAGGTCGTTTTTCCGAGCGGTTATAGCCTCCTGAACCCGGGCCTTGGCATCGTTGATTTTCTGTCCTGCAGCCGGGCGATCTTCTGCTGAGAGTTGACCAAGGGATTTCAACTGCTGAGTGAGCACACCCTTCTTACCGAGGTAATCCACTCGCACCTGATCAAGTGTCTGTAAACTGTCTGCCTGATGAACTGCTGCCAGGCCTTCTTCAACAAGTTGATCCAGGTTTTCCATTGACCCTGCTCCAGTCAGAATTCGAGATATTGGGGCAACACCCCGGAATAAATCAAGCCAAAAAAATAGGGGAAGAGCGTGCTCTTCCCCTATTAACGAGTGCTCTTTATGGGCACTCAACCGATCATAAATCGATGAAAGAGCTTAAGCCGTCAGAGACGCTTTTGCCTTTTCGACAACAGCGGAGAACGCTTGCTGCTCGTTCATGGCCAGATCGGCCAGAACCTTACGATCGATTTCAACATTTGCTTTCTTCAGGCCAGCAATCAAACGGCTGTACGACAGACCGTTAGCGCGGGCACCCGCATTGATACGGGCGATCCACAGTGCGCGGAATGCACGCTTGCGGTTACGACGGTCGCGATATGCATACTGACCGGCTTTGATAACCGCCTGTTTGGCAACACGGTAAACACGGCTACGAGCTCCGTAATAACCTTTGGCCTGATTAAGAATCTTCTTGTGACGACGACGCGCGACGACACCACGTTTTACGCGAGGCATAGTTTAATCCTTCTCTTATCCAGTATGCGCTTTACAGCGCGATCATACGTTTGACGGAAGCAACATCAGCCTTGGCAATCAGCTTGGTACCCCGGAGCTGACGCTTACGCTTTGGGCTCTTCTTGGTCATAATATGACTGGTGAAGGACTGCTTGTGCTTGAAGCCGTTGGCGGTTTTCTTGAACCGCTTGGTGGCCCCGCTTTTGGTTTTCATCTTGGGCATTTTTTAAAACTCCGCATTCTCTTTTAAAAGTAATGTGTGAGCCTGAACGACAAATCCCCCGCAGATTACGGGGGAGACGTTACCCGGTCAGGTTCACTTCTTTTTGCGGGGCGCCACGACCATGGTCATCTGGCGGCCTTCCATTTTCGGCCGCTGTTCTACCTGGGCGAACTCTTCAATATCTGCTTCAACCCGGTTCATGAGTTTCATACCGATTTCCTGGTGTGCCATCTCACGTCCCCGGAAGCGGATAGTGACTTTTCCGCGGTCCCCGTTATCAAGGAAACGTAACAGGTTGCGTAGTTTTACCTGATAATCCCCTTCTTCGGTGCCGGGACGGAATTTTACTTCCTTCACCTGCACCTGTTTCTGCTTCTTCTTGGCAGCAGCTTTCGCTTTCTTCTCATCGAAGATTTTCTTGCCGAAGTCCATGATTTTACAGACGATCGGATCGGAATCCGTGATCTGAACCAGATCCAGAGAAGCTTCTTCCGCCTGCTTGAGGGCTTCCTCTATCGTTACGACGCCTACCTGATTACCTTCGGCATCGATCAGACGGACCTCTGTGGCTTGAATGTTCTCATTAATTGACGCGCGTGGAGCGCGCCCACCCCGATTCGTTCGCTGTTTAATAATCAGTTCTCCGTTTTGGTTCTGCCTTTGCGTTTGATTTCGTCAGCCATCAAGGCTTCAAACGCTTCCAGCGTCATGGTTCCGAGATCCTCACCTTTGCGGGTTCTCACCGTAACGGCGTTGTTTTCGACTTCTTTGTCGCCGACGACAACCAGATACGGAACCTTGTTGATAGTATGCTCGCGGATTTTAAAGCCGATCTTCTCGTTTCTCAAGTCAGCATTTACCCGAAAGCCTAAAGAATCCCATTTTTTTGCCAAATTCTCACAATAATCACGCTGATTATCGGTAATATTCAGCACTGCAACCTGAGTCGGGGCCAGCCAGGCCGGGAATGCCCCTTCGTATTCTTCGATCAGGATACCAATAAACCGCTCAAATGATCCCAGCACTGCACGATGAAGCATAACCGGCGTCCGGCGCTCGGAATTATCGGCAACATATTGCGCTCCCAGGCGACCCGGCATGGAGAAATCCACCTGAATCGTACCGCACTGCCAGACCCGGCCAATACAGTCTTTCAGGGAAAACTCAATCTTCGGCCCGTAAAAGGCGCCTTCTCCCGGCAACAATTCCCAATCGACGCCTTCGCGATTGAGCGCTTTCTCGAGCGCAGCCTCGGATTTATCCCAAACCTCATCAGACCCTACCCGTTTTTCCGGCCGGGTGGAAAGCTTGTAAAGAATCTCGGAGAAGCCAAAGTCTGCGTACACTTCATGCAGCAACTCAATGAACGCTGACACCTCGTCCTGAATCGCATTCTCTTCACAGAAAATGTGGGCATCGTCCTGGGTAAACCCACGCACCCGCATCAACCCGTGCAGCGCACCGGATGCCTCATTACGGTGGCAGGAGCCAAATTCAGCAAGTCGTAAAGGCAAATCCTTGTAGCTTTTGAGGCCCTGATTAAACACCTGGATGTGGCAAGGACAGTTCATCGGCTTGATGGCAAAATCATGTTTCTCGGATTCGGTGGTAAACATGTCGTCACCGAACTTGTCCCAATGGCCAGACTTTTCCCACAACACGCGTGACACTACCTGGGGTGTTTTAATCTCCTGATAACCGTGCCTGCGAAGACGGACACGGAGATACTGCTCTATTTCCTGATAGATAGTCCAGCCATCCGGGTGCCAGAACACCATGCCGGGCGCTTCTTCCTGCATGTGAAACAGGTTGAGCTTTTTGCCGATCTTGCGGTGGTCGCGCTTCTCGGCCTCTTCAAGGCGGTTCAGATAGGCTTTCAGCTCTTTCTTGTTGCCCCAGGCGGTGCCGTATACCCGCTGCAACTGCTCATTGCTGGTGTCGCCGCGCCAGTAGGCACCGGCCACTTTAGTCAACTTGAAGGCTTTGAGCTTTCCGGTACTGGGCACATGGGGGCCACGGCATAAGTCAATAAAGTCACCCTGACGGTAGAACGACAGCGGCTCTTCACCCGGAATGTCCTGGATGATTCTGACTTTGTATTCTTCACCCATGCTGTCGAACAGCTTGACGGCCTCGTCCCGGGACAAGATTGATCGGGACACAGGAAGATCCTGCCTTGACAGTTCTTCCATGCGGGTTTCAATTCTGGCGAGATCTTCATTGGTAAACGGACGATCATATTTGAAATCGTAATAGAAGCCGTTATCAATGACCGGGCCGATAGTCACCTGTGCTGAAGGAAAAAGCTCCTGAACAGCCATCGCGAGCAAATGGGCCGTGGAGTGACGAATGATATCCACACCGTCGGCATCGCGCTCGGTAATAATGGCGAGCTCAACATCCTCTTCAATGCGATAACTGGTGTCCACAAGCTGGCCATTAACACGACCGGCCAGTGCAGCTTTGGCAAGGCCAGCGCCGATATCGGCAGCAACATCATGAACAGTAACAGCTTCCGCAAAACTGCGGTGACTTCCATCAGGCAGGGTTACAACAGGCATTCAGAAAACTCCATCAGCGGTGATCCGTACGAGAGACCACGTGTTCACATAGACCGCGCTACAATCGCGGTTTGAAAGCTGGCCAGTCTACCAGCTCACCACTGATGTTGCTATGTCAGGCAGGCGTTTCAGTCTTGGAAACAGGCTGATAGCCGCCTCTGTCCTCATCCGTTCGGCGCCGCAACTGATTGAATGCCACCAGACCCAGGAGTAATAGAGCCGGAATAAACAACCACTCTTTGTGGGGTCGTTCAAGCGGCACCTGAATCGCGTCAATGGTCCAGCCAAACTGAATTCCGGCGTCCTCGGCGTGGCTATCAAACTGAATAAAATCAACCATCATACGGTCCCCATCGGGGCTGAGCTCCAGTCCGGTTGCAAGCAGCCGGTCTTCAGCCGTCTCACCGGCCGGAACCTCCAGTTCAAGGTAAGTTGAAACCTCACTGCCATCAATCGACATGCCGGACGCTTTGAGAATCACACTGCCGCCTTCGGGGACCGTTTCAATATATTCCACAATTTGCGAACCCGGGCGCTCCTCATTTGGCGGATAGACCATATCCCACCAATAGCCCGGACGGAACAGCGTAAAGGTGATCAGCAGCAGGGCCAGGGTTTCCCATATCCGGCTTTTGGTAAACCAGTAACCCTGCGTTGCCGCCGAAAATACCAGTATGGCCGTCACGGCACTGGCGATGGTGATCAGTAAATCGACCCACCCGGTCAATCCAATCAACAACAACTGAGTATTGAAGATGAACATGAATGGCAGGATGGCCGTACGGATATCGTAGGTGAAGCCCTGGATACCGGTGCGAATCGGGTCTGCCCCGGAAATAGCGGCCGCCGCGTAGGCGGCCAGGCCCACGGGCGGCGTGTCGTCCGCCAGTATCCCGAAGTAGAACACAAACAAATGTACTGCAATCAGCGGCACCAGCAACCCATTCTGCGCACCCAGGGTTACAATAACCGGCGCCATCAAGGTCGAGACCACTATATAGTTAGCTGTGGTCGGCAAGCCCATACCCAGCAACAAGCTGATCAACGCCGTGAATATCAGCATCAGCATCAGATTGCCACCGGAGATGAACTCGACAAATTCGGTCATCACCAGCCCGACACCCGTCAAAGTGACCGTACCAACAACGATACCCGCCGTTGCCGTTGCAACACCAATACCGACCATGTTCCGGCCACCCGTTGCAAGCGATTGCAACAACTCCCGAAAACCTTCCGCTACCGCCGCCAGCAAGGGACCTGATTTACGGAAAAACGCCTGTAACGGCCGCTGGGTCAGAATAATAAAAATCATGAACAGCGTCGCCCAGAAAGCAGAAAGCTGCGGCGAAAAGCGCTCGACGGTCAGACACCAGATCAGCACGACCACCGGCAGCAGGAAATAGAGACCCGTTTTTACGGTCGGGCCTACCGGAGGCAAAGTATCCATGGCCGCCTCCGGATCATCTATTTCCAAGGGCGGGAATCTGGTTGAATAAGCGACCAGCCCTATGTAAATCGCAACCACAGCTGGCCCCAGTACCCAGGGCGCGTAATCACCCATCACAGACTTGGTCCAGCCAACACCGTAATAAACGAACAGCGTCAGCCCTATCAAACCCAGCAACAAGATAACCCAGGTCAGCATGCGTTGCGGCAAGGTCGGACGGTCCAGGCGCTCAATGCCATGCATCCGGAGCTTGCAGGCTTCAAGATGAACGATGTAGATCAGCGCGATATAGGAAATCATCGCCGGCAGAATCGCGTGCTTGATCACCTCGAGGTAGGAAATACCGACGTACTCCACCATCAGGAATGCGGCCGCGCCCATGATAGGGGGGGTCAACTGGCCGTTGGTCGATGCGGCCACCTCAACTGCGCCCGCTTTGGTCGCAGGGAAACCCACGCGTTTCATCAGAGGAATGGTAAAGGTGCCCGTTGTCACCACGTTTGCAATGGATGAGCCGGAGATCACACCACTCAGACCACTCGACACAACGGCGGCCTTTGCAGGCCCGCCGCGCATGTGACCAAGCATGGCATAGGCAATCTTGATGAAGTAATTACCGGCGCCCGCTTTTTCGAGCAGGGCACCAAACAACACGAACAGGAATACAAAACTGGTAGACACGCCCAATGCGACACCGAATACACCCTCAGTGCCCAGCCATTGGTGGGAGGCCAGCTTGCTCAGGCTTGCACCTTTGTGAGCAATGACATTCGGCATGTAAGGCCCTGCCAGGGAGTAAAATATAAACACTGCCGCGACAACGGCGAGAGGCAGGCCCAGCGAACGACGGGTGGCTTCCAGCAGCAGTACAATACCACCCAGCGCTACTATGATATCCCTCGTGAGAGGAGCACCGGGCCGACCAGAGAGCTGATCGTAGAACAGATACAAATAAGCCGCCGTAAATGAAGCCAGCAACGCCAACACCCAGTCGAATATGGGTATATGCCCCGTATGTCTGCTCTTGAACATCGGAAAGGCAGTGAAAGCCAGGAACGTTGCGAAGGCCAGATGAATGGAGCGGGCTTCAGTGGAGTTCAATATCCCGAACTCGAATATGAAAGGTAATGGTGACGCGATCCAGAGCTGGAAAAGCGACCAACAAAGCGGAACCACAAACAACAGGGTTGCGGCGGGTCCCATTAATGTACGTCCGCCGGTCTCGGTCTGGAGTACTTCGCTAATCTTGTCGACGTCCGAGGTTCCGGAGGAAGTGGACTCGCCCTTGGCCATATTGAGATCCTGCTTTTACTACGGTGAAAAACGCAAATTGGCCGGGCAGGCGCTAGTCCTGCCCGGCTTTCATTGAGAAAACCTTACTTCAGCAAACCCGCTTCTTTGTAGTACTTCTCTGCACCCGGGTGCAGCGGAGCACTCAGAGCATCAGAAACCATTTCAGATTTTTCGAGGTTTCCAAACGCCGGATGCAGGCGCTTGAAGCTGTCAAAGTTCTCGAATACCGCTTTAACAACTTCATAGACCACATCGTCTGCTACGTCAGAAGAGGTTACGAAAGTTGCGGCAACACCGAAAGTGGTGGTGTCTTCATCGTTACCGCGATACATGCCACCCGGAATGGTAGCAACACGATAGTATGGATTATCAGCTACCAGCTTCTTGGTCGCTTCGTTATCCACATTCACTATCACGCTGTCACAGGAAGTGGTTGCTTCCTTGATCGAGCCGGACGGGTGGCCAACGGTGTAAAAGAATGCATCGATGTTTCCATCACACAGGGCTTGTGACTGCTCAGCAGCTTTCAGCTCGGCCGCCAGGGCAAACTTGTCCATGGTCCAGCCCATTTCCGCCATCAACACCTCTGCGGTGGCACGCTGACCGGAGCCGGGGTTGCCGACAGAGACTCGCTTACCGGCCAGATCTTCAAAATTCTCAATCTGTGATCCTTTGCTGGCCACGACGGTGAATGGCTCGGGGTGAAGAGAGAAAACCGCTCTCAACTTCTCGTTCGGGCCATCCCCCTTGAACTCACTGGTGCCGTTGTAGGCATGAAATTGCCAGTCAGATTGGGCAACGGCCAGGTCCAGTTCACCCTGACGAATCGCATTGAGGTTGTAGATCGACCCGCCGGTGCTTTCAACGGAACAACGGATACCATGCTCTTTACGATCCATGTTCACCAGGCGACAAATCGCGCCGCCAGCAGGATAGTAAACGCCGGTAACACCACCGGTACCGATGGTGACAAAACGCTGTTCTTCGGCAGATACGGCAGCGGAGCCGACCGCCAGGCTGATAGCGCCAGCGAGCGCCAAGGTTGTTAATCCAGATCGAAGTGCCATGAGATAATCCTTAGTTCTTGGTTTTATTACGTTGCCTGTTTTTACATACAGACACAGATCGTTCATTTAGAAACATAGTCCAAAACGGCCACAAAATAAAGAATGGTTTAGTTCGTTAACTACATGAAGCACAAAAAAAAAGCCCGCATTAGCGGGCTCTGGAATCAACCATCAGGATTGTTTGGCTCGAGCTCTCTCAAGCATCTTGTCCGGACGCAGGAGGAACCTGGCCAATGCTGGCAACAGCCAGATAGCGCCGATCATATTCCAGAGGAACATGAAGAACAGCAGGAAACCCATATCCGCCTGGAATTTAATAGGTGAGAAAATCCAGGTGACAACGCCGAGACCCAGGGTGACGCCGGTGAACACAACTGCTTTGCCGGTTGAGCGCAACGTTTCGAAATAGGCTTCCTGAAGCGATTTGCCCTCCAGGATGAACCTTTCAAGCTTGCTGTAGATATAGATACCGTAATCCACCCCTATCCCGACACCAAGTGCGATTACAGGCAACGTCGCCACTTTGATGCCGATACCGGAGACTGCCATGATGGCCTCACACAGAATCGAGGTAAGCCCCAGCGGAATCACGATACAGGCAACCGCGCGAATCGAACGGAAAGTCAGGAAACACAACAGACTCACAACGCCGTAGACGAAAACGAGCATCATGTTCTTGGCGCCCGAAATCACATCATTGGTGGCCGCCTCGACACCTGCGTTACCAGCCGCAAGCAGAAAGGTGTGCTCTTCGTTGCTGTGCTTCTGGGCAAACTCTTCAACCCGGTCAACCGCAGAATCCAGCGTTTCGGCCTTGTGATCTTCGAGAAATACCAGTACCGGAGTCAGGCTGCAGTTGGTATTGATCAGCCCGGCCGGTGCCTCACGGATCGATGCGTTGATAATGGTCTGGTTGCGGGAGATCTCATACCACTTCCAGTTGCCTTCGTTCAGCGCCTTGGTCACCGCCTTGGACACGTCCGCCAGCGATACCGAGGACTGCACGCCCGGCGTGTTCTGGAGCTCCCACTGCAACTGATCCATCGCGCGCAACACATTGTATTGGGTGCATTGCTCAACCGGCGTTTTCACCATCACCACAAGTACATCGGCGCTGGTGGAATAGTTATCGATGATAAACGCATTATCCAGGTTGTAACGGGAATCTGCCCGCAGTTCAGGTGCGCCCTGGTCAAGATCGCCGACCTTCAGGTCCTGCTTGAAATAGAGGCCGACGCCCAAACCGACCACCGCAATCAACAGTGAGACTGGTGCCACACCGGGGTGGGCAAAGTACGACATCAGACGCCACTTGCGATCCTGCTTCTCGCCATGGTTCTGGACATGCCGGATGCCGCCTTTTGTAATGCCGATATACGACATGATGAGCGGATGCAAAACCAGGTTGGTGACGATAACGATTGCAACACCTACACCCGCTGCAACAGCCAGATCCTTTATGACATCGATCTGGATAAACAACAGGGTAAGGAAGCCAAACGCATCTGAAATCAACGCCAGCATGCCGGGAATATAGAGCGCCCGGAAGGCCAGGCGTGCAGCAGTGATCGGATCGAAACCTTTGGCCGCCTCCACTGCCATGGCATTAACCACTTGCACCCCGTGACTTATCCCGATTGCAAACACCAGGAAGGGCACCAGTACCGAGTATGGATCAAGGCCATAACCCAGCAGTTTCAGTATGCCGAGCTGCCAGAATACTGCCACGATGGACGAAAACACCGGAACCAACGTGCCGGCAATGCAGCGCGAGTACCAGAACAGCAGCACCGTGGTGAGCAGAATAGTGATACCCGCAAACCAGGCAATGGAGCCGATGCCTTCGATCAGGTCGCCCACTTTTTTCGCAAAGCCGACAATGTGAATGTCGATGTTCGGATTCTGGGCTTCGTACTTGGCGCGAATCTTTTCTTCTAACGCCCGGGAAAACGACGCATAGTCCAGCGGTTTTCCGGTGCCCGGATCAGTCTCGTAAAGTGGTGCGTATACAATGGTGGACTTGAAGTTATCCGCAACCAGACGGCCAACTTCGCTCGACCTCAGGATATTCTGCCGCAGTGCCTCCAGGCTCTCCCGACTACCGTCGTAAGTATCCGGAATCACTGTGCCGCCCTGAAACCCCTGCTCGGTAACCTCCACCCAACGGACGTTGGCTGTCCAGAGGGACTTCAGGCCGGAACGGTCGACGCCGCTAAGATAGAAAACCTCATCGGTAATCTGCTTGAGCGTATCCATGTATTCCTGGGTGAAAATATCGCCCTCTTTAACCTCAACGGCGATACGCACGAAGTTACCGAGGTTTTCCAGGTCGTCTCTGTGATCAAGCATATTGACAATGTAAGGATGCTCGAGCGGAATCATCCGTTCAAAACTGGCATCCGGCTGAATCTTTATCGCGTTGTAACCGAGAAACAGCGTCAGGAACAGAAACGCTATGAGTATGATGGCCCTGTTGTTAAATATGATCCGCTCAAGAAACGGCTCCGCTTTCGGCGTTGTTAAGTAATGCTCGCCCTTGTCGTGCTTCGGGTTGGACATTCAATGACCCTCTTAATTCATTCTGTCGTTGCCACATCAGGGCGTGATTAGAGATTTTTTCCGAGTGCGTCTGCTGTCACCACTCCACTTTCACCTAACAGCAGGAGCCGGTTTTTAGCCACTGGCAAAACAGTCATCAGGCCTTCCCGGTCAGTTCGGAAATAGCTGCGAAAGCTCTCACCACCGTCTGTGCTGGACAACACCACACCACCGTTACCGACAAGCACAATGCGACCATCCTCAGCGATGGTGCCGCCATTGAGGGTTGCACCGGCTTCGTTGGTGATGGTGCTCCAGCTGCGACCAAGATCCGTGGACAGAAATATGTTACCTCTTAACCCGTAAGTGAGGATTTCATTGACATTGCCCGTTCCAATAACACCAAAGAGGGAGCCTGTGTATGGGCTTTCCTGCGCCTCCCAGGTATCGCCGTTATCCGTGGACACCAGTATGAGACCCGCCTCTCCTACAATAACCAGCCCGCCACCGGTTACATCAGTGATGCCATTGAGGTGATAACCAGAGGGATTAGCAACCTGATCAGACCAGTCACGCCAGCTTTCGCCGCCGTCTGTGGTACGGAAGATCATTCCGTATGCGCCCATCACAAAGCCGTGGTCGGCATTTTCAAACCAGACATCCAGCAGCGGGTTTACCGGCCCGATGTCCATATCAGATTTCATATTCTCGAGCGTGAAATACACGTCATCAAGCGCCCACTCAAGATCTTCCCGATCTTCCTCCGGCGCGTCTTCCAGTTCCGCCTCAAGAACCTCGATACGCTCTTCCTTGGCTTCTATGGCAAGCTCGAAAGCCCGAATGCCATCAAGCTGAATGGTCCAGCTTTCACCGGCGTCCGAGGAGTGCAACACCACACCACTATGGCCCACCACCCAACCGTCAGTAGTGGTACCAAAATCGATTGCGGTGAGTGTGACCGAAACAGGCACTTCAGCCTGCACCCAGGACCTGCCGTCATCATCCGAATAGATAATATGGCCACGCTCGCCCACCGCGACGAGTCGCTCTCCTGCGACCGCGACGTCATTGAGCAGATACTCCGCCGCCAGTGTTGTTGACCGAGCCGGTGTCTCCAGCAAATCCCCGACTGCATGGGCAGCAGGCGCCGCCATTACCAGAGACATGCCCAGGCAAACCGCTCCGATTGTCTTGCGCGTTAACCTTGTAGCCATTCAGATTGCCTTCATGTTGTGTTGATTCATTTTCTTTCGAAGCCCACTTTTCAAGGACCTCACAATACAAATGCCAGCACCCGTCAGAGCGCCAGCATTGGCTGGGTAAACAACGATCTCATTACTCCACATTATCCTGCACGAAACGCCCTGAAGCTTAGCGAACGCTCCGGCGCCGGAGGGATGCCGGCGAGAAATAACGTTTGTTCGGCACCTCGTCCGTGAAAACCCGTGTCTGAGGTTCCTCGGAATCCAGACCCTGCACGTGGTATCGACGAGCTTGCAGGTCATGGAACACCTCCATCGCCGTCCAGACCCCCGGCAGCTCATAATAGTTTTTCAGAATGCCCAGGCTGACCCGCCAGAGTTCGCCCCGGCCATCATACTGGTCCAGAAGGACGGTGTTCCAGCTATCGGCATCAACATAAAACCGGCGTTTGCCGTAGATATGGCGCTCGTCATCCTTCAATGTTGCCTCCACCACATGAACACGGTGCAGCTCCCAACGGGTGAGGTCCGGATTAACGTGGGAGACGCCCAGTATCTCGGAATACGGCAGACCTTTCTTGCCAATTTCATAGTTATTATACGGAATGTACATTTCCCGTAGGCCTTCGTACTGCCAGTTGTAGCGATCAAGTGCACCGTTGAAAATGTCGGTATCATCGGCGGTCCGCAGATTATCAGCGGCGGCAATCGGGGAGTCATAACCCAGATTCGGCGCGCGCCTTACACGGCGTTGGCCGGCATTATAGCCCCACCCGTTACGAGGATTGACAATCTGGTTCAGAGTTTCATGGACCAGAATCGCGCCCCCGGCGAGCCGCGGAGGAGACTGGGTAAACGAGAGATAGTAGAAGATGATGTTATCAAGTTCAGCCTCACCACCTTCCGGGTTATAGAAGTTAAAAAAAGCTTCTTGCTGGGAGGTGACCAGTGAATAGTCGCCATTTTGCTGGACCGCTACTTCACTGGAACGACGGGTGAGGGAAATACCCCGCCAGCGAGTCAGGTGATTCCAGATAACCTGCCACGCTTTCTCCTCATTGTTACCATGCAGTATCGGGAACGGATAACCCCCATAAGCGCCATCCAGGCCTTCGCCCTGCCCTACAACTGAGGCATTGGTGGCGTTTTCCCGGGTATTCCTGGCCACCAGATCGGGTACTGCGTGCGTTCTTCGAGACTGGTAAACCGGTACGTTGAAACTCGCCGGATAGGTATCGAGCAATGCCTTTACACCGTCTGACAGAAATTCGTCGTATTGCTTGGCGTTCCGGGCATTGATAGTGAAGAGTGCTTCGTCGTTGGGAAACGGATTGATATGATGTTGGCCGGAACCCTTATAGCCAGCCGGAACTTCGGTCAGCCCGCCTGTCCACGCGGGAATCGTACCCGCTTCGTTGCCAGCCTTCAAAGAACCGAACGGTGTGAGCTCGTTGCCAAGGCGCGCGGCTTCGTTGGCGGAAACTGTCGCCATTACCGGTGATGCGGCCACAGAAAAAGCGAAAACACTGCCAAAAAGCCAACTCTTCTTGATTGTCATTGTTTACAACCCTACCTGCGTCTGAAAGCCTTGAAGGCTTTTCATTATTGTAATTGCCAGGGTCAGAGATTAGCTGATTGGGCAGCATTGTCCATCGACCGAAAGTGCGATTTTGTATCCAGATGCTACTAACTGCCGGGCCAGATGGCGCGGCAGAAAGTTTGCAGGGTCCCGTTAAGGGCCATTCAAAAATTCAGTCGGCGAGGCTCTTGTGCACGACCTCGTATACGTCCGGCGACAGACTGGCTTTGTCTCGCACCGATTCCAGTGCCGCTTTCATACCGTGCCGATAGGTCTCTGCGTACTGCCGCCAGCGAGTCAACGGCGCTACGAGACGGGCGGCGATTTGCGGATTGCTGTCATCAAGACGAACAATATGACGGGCAAGGAAGTTGTAGCCTGACGCATCCCTGGCGTGGAAGTTGATGAGGTTCTGCCCCGCAAATACGCCAACCACGGCCCGGATCTTGTTCGGGTTTTTCCAGTCGAATGCCTTGTGTTCCAGCAGTGCCTTTACGGCATCCAGACCACCTGCTTTCGGGCTGCTGGCCTGCACGGAGAACCACTGCTCGACCACCTGGGGGTCGTGCTGCCACTGCTGATAAAAGTCCGCCAACGCCCGGGCCCTGTCATCTTCAAAATCAGAATTCACCAGCGCCCGGAGTGCGGCGGACTGATCCGTCATATTGCCGGCTTCCCGGAACTGTTTCAAAGCCAGCACCCGGCCTTCCTCGTCGTTAATCTGCAACAACCATCCGAGCGCCGAATTGCGCAGAGTCCGCCGGGTCATAGCTTCCGGAGTCGGCTGATAGGGGCCAGAATCCCCATTGCGATGGTAGCAGGCGACCAGCTCTTCTCGCAGGTTCAGTGCGAGATGATTCAACACTCGGGTACGGGCCTCACAGATGCCCTGCACATCAGCGGCGTCATTAAGCTCAAGCAGATATGCCTCGCTGGGCAGCTGAAGCATTTTTGCAACCATTGCCTGATCCAGGCTTGAATCGGTCAGCAGGTGGCCATAGGCTGCAACCAGCCGCGGTTCAATCGGCGTTTCGCTGGGCTGATGTACTAACGACTGGATCACATCAATCGCCAGACGCTGGCCGGCATCCCAGCGATTGAAGCCGTCGGAATCGTAATTCATCTGGAACATCAACTGCTCCCGGGTCCAGGCATAACGAACCCGGACCGGTGCGGAGAAGTTCCTGAGCAAGGACGGCACTGGCCGCGCTTCAATGTCATGGAATTCGAAGGTGTGCTCAGCCTCGGTGAGCTCCAGCACGCGTTCAGTTGGCGCCTCGTTTTCAGACGCGTCCAGCTTCAGGGGCTGGTCTTCACCGCGCTCATTCAGCAGGCCCACGGCAAAAGGAATATGCTGGGGCTTCTTGTTGCGTTGCCCCGGGGTATCGGGAATGTGCTGACGAATGTTCAGCCGATAGACTTTACGCTCGGCATCGTACTCATCCTCAACGGAGATCACCGGGGTGCCGGCTTGCTCATACCAGAGGCGGAACTGAGTCAGATCACGCCCGCTGGCATCTTCCATGGCCTTGACGAAATCATCGGTGGTAACCGCCTGGCCATCGTGGCGTTCGAAATATAGATCACTGCCCTTACGGAACAGTTCGGGACCGAGCAACGTGTGGATCATGCCAACGACTTCACAGCCCTTTTCATAAATGGTCAGGGTGTAGAAATTGGTAATCTCCATATACGACGCTGGCCGCACCGGGTGCGCCATGGGCCCGGCATCTTCCGCGAATTGGGCGGTGCGCAGCAAGGTGGCGTCTTCGATTCGCTTGACCGTAGCCGATCCCATATCCGATGAAAACTGGGAATCCCGGAACACCGTGAACCCTTCCTTGAGGCTGAGCTGGAACCAGTCGCGACAGGTAACCCGGTTACCCGACCAGTTGTGAAAATACTCATGGGCGACGATCGCCTCAATGCGCTGGTAGGCAGCATCAGTCGCGGTATCGGAACTGGCAAGCACGCAGGAGGAGTTGAAAATATTTAATCCCTTGTTCTCCATGGCACCCATATTGAAGTCATCGACAGCGACAATCATGAAGATATCAAGATCATACTCCCGCCCATATACCTCTTCGTCCCAGCGCATGGCGCGCTTCAGGGAATCCAGCGCGTGCTCGCATTTTTCGCTGTTGCGCGGCTCCACGTACATGCGCAGGTCGATTTCGCGCGCGGACATGGTGGTAAAGCGGTCTTTCTTTTCAACCAGGTCCCCGGCGACCAGTGCAAACAGGTAGCTGGGCTTGGGGAACGGGTCCTCCCAGGTGACAAAATGCCGGCCATCGTCCAGCTCGCCACGCTCGACATCATTGCCGTTGGACAGCAGGATCGGATAGAGGGCTTTATCGGCCTCGATGCGGGTGCTGAAACGGGCCATCACGTCGGGACGATCGGGAAAGAATGTGATGCAGCGAAAGCCCTGGGCCTCACACTGGGTGCAGAACATCCCGGAGGACTTGTACAAACCCTCAAGCCGGGTATTATTCTGGGGCTCGATCCAGGTGACGATGGTCAGGCTGAATTCATCCGACACCTCACGCACAATCAGCTTGTCGCCTTTATCCTCATAATCCCCGCTGGCAAGAGTCTGGCCATTGAGTGAAATAGTTTCCAACGTCAGGCTATCACCATCCAGCTCCAGCCTGGCCTCACGGTCTTCTGAATCAGGATTACGCCGGATTTTCATCGTGCTGTGGACTCTGGCGCCCTCCTCGAACAGCTCAAACCGGAGATCAACATGGTCCACGAGAAACATCGGAACCCGGTATTCGTTGAGATAAATGGTGCGATGCTCTTGGGTACGCATGAAGTGTCTCCGATAGGGTGCAGATATAACGCACCGAAAATTTGGGGCAGAGTTATTCCGCGCGGGGAAAAACCTGCATACGAATATGATACGCCGTGTATTTTCGGATGTTGATAACACCCGTGTCCAGCATCAGATACTGGCCCTTGATCCCCTGCAAAACACCCTTGACAGTCGGTGTCTTGTCCAGATTATGGGTTTTAATCTTCTCCGGCCAGACCTCCACCGGGTAACTCAGATCCAGAGCCTCGCCCGTTGCTTCCCGCAGCGCCTGGTCACCGTGTTCTTTTCGAAACTCCGCCAGCTCGGGTTGAATCCTTGCCAACAATGCAGCGCGTTCCTCTGCCAGGTGTACCTCCGGCACATCCCCTTTGAGCATTGCACGCCAGTTGGTGCGATCAGCTACATGCTGTTTGCAAACCACCTCCACCAGTCCCGCGAGTTGACGGGTCGCCACATGCAACATCGGAATGGCGGATACCGCCCCCTGATCAATCCAGCGCGTTGGCACCTGGGTTCCCCGGGTAATGCCGACTTTCAGGCCGGAGGAGTTCGCGAGGTACACCACGTGATCAACCATGCAATGAGTTTCACCCCATTCGGGCTCGCGGCAGGTGCCCAGATGATAGTGACATTTTTCGGGGCTCATTATACAGGTGTCACAGGCAGCCAGTTTCCGGAAGCAGGGATAACAGTAGCCCTGACTGAAACTCTTGTTGGTGCTTCTGTCACAGTGAATACACCGGATCGTACCCTCAAAATCGATCTGTATCGGTCGCCCGATCAACTCGTTAAGTGGCAGCCTGGTGTCACCGACCTTGAGGTTATAGATTACCGGCAGTCCGGCTTCGGCCGGCATTTTGGTCAAGCGACCGGAAACGTCAATCACAGCAGTCAAACCAATACCTCAATTCAGAATACGAATGGGCGAAGTGCCATCATCCGGGCCACAGGCGTCGCCGTCGGCTTTTTTCCGATCGATATACCCTACGCGGTCATGCTCAGGAATGTTATGCAAGCTTTCATAGTGCAGCACCGCCTCCATGCAAATAGCGCGCTGCTCGGGCGAAATAATTCGGCCATCCGGCCACTTACCCAGCTCAATCGCCTTTTTCAGGCTCTGGTAAACAGCCGGGTCCAGGCGCTCTATCAATTCTTCATAAGTCATCAAAATTCTTCTCCACAAGAGGTTGACAGAACTAAATGATAACGATTATCATTATTAAACCAAGTCGCAAAGGTCGTTTGCATTTGGTTTCTCTCATCAGGAGCTTTATGCTCTTTTTATACCCCGCCTTCTGGCGGGGTTTTTTTTGACAGGGGCATCGTTACCGCCATCAACAGACCGGCCAGAAAACCGCCAAGGTGAGCCTCGTTAGCCATCCGGCCCATGCCCAACCACTCCGGCAAGGGTGTGAAACCGATCAACATCCACACCACTGCAAATATCACTAATGCTGGCGGGAACTGGAATCTCGGCGCTCGCTGCTGGCTAAGCCAACAATAGGCCAGCACCCCGTATACGACACCTGACAGTCCACCAAACAGCGGCCCTGAAACCAGATACTGAAGACCGTTTGATACCAGGCTCGCCACCAGAAAAAGCGCTATCAGCCGCCCTTTTCCATCAAACCACTCAACCTGACTGCCCAGAAACCACAGCATAACCGAGTTGAAAATCACATGGGGCCAGCTGAAATGCAGGAAGTCCGGGCTTACCAGGCGCCAGATCTGCCCGGACGCCAGGGTGTCCAGAAAAGCTGTAAGCCGCAGATCGAAGCTACCCCAGCCATATTCTCTGGGGTCCACAAACATCAGCCACGCTGTGAGCTCGCTTTGGCCAAGTCCGGTTGCCCACGCTGTAATCGCAGCCAACACGATGGCCGACAGAACCAGCGGCGCGTGCTTGGGTGACGGTTGCCAGCGACCCCCTACGTGGACGGGTGAGCGGCTGGCAGCGTTTACCTCCGCCCTCAGTTCCGGCTGGGCGATAAACTGGTCCAGTGCGGCCAGAACAGGCTCGGCCTCGTCAGAATCCTCCAGCCAGAGTACCTGCTGCCCGCCTTCTTCTGTGATCCGGTGCACGATGTGATTCTGTTTTAGCCACAAGCTGAAGCCAGATAAATCTATACTGGTCTCGATCTGTTTTACCCGATACACCCGATTACCTCGCCACGCTGTCTTCCGACTGACGGGTGCCAGCCTGCTCCGGCCGCTCCACATCCACCGAAACAAATTTGTCTTTTGACAGCACTTGCTCGCCGTCCATGCGGTACGCCACCAACTTGCCATATTTTACGGCGCTGAAATCAATGCAGGCCACATTGGATTTCAATGGCGCCGGCTCACCTTCCATCCAGTAATGGCCCACAAACACCGGTGGCTCCGACTCGGGGTAACTGAGCAACTGTTTCTTCTCCTCGGAACTCAATGGGCGCTGGGCGATTTCTGCGGGTAACGGGTCCGGCTGAAACACCACATCCGCATAGGTCTGAGGGTTGTTGGCCCAGAACCGGGTGCGGAAGAACTCACGGGTATAACCGTCGCTACCCGTAATCGACAGCCCCTCGGGCAATCGCAAGTCGGTGCCTCTGAGGAGATTGTCCATTACCTGACCAGCAAAAGACTCGATGGCAGACGAGGCATGCAGGAAGTCTTCATCAATACAATTGCCGCCCTGAATCTGCTTGAATTTCTCGATCAGGTTTCTGTCCCAGCAGGCGTGTACGGCACGGAAATCCTGTTCTTCCAGAAACAGCGGAATGGTGTAGAACCACTCCAGGAACTCGTTCCACTCATGGGGATAGTGCTCGAACTGGTCGAGGGTTTCCTTGATCAGCCGGTCATGCCTGGTGTTATGCTCACGCAGCCATTTGCGACCGCTGCCCGGTCGTGCACGGGTGCAATACCCGAGCGCGTTGTATTCATGGTTACCCATGACGATCTGGGCGAATCCGTGGTCTACCATGTCCCGCACCAAATGCAGAGCCTCGCGGATCCGCGGGCCACGGTCAATGATGTCTCCGATAAACACGGCCTGACGCTGAGCGTGCTGGTAAATACCGTTAACTTTACGGTATCCCATCTGGTCGAGCAGTCGCGCAAGCGTATTAGCGCAGCCATGTATGTCGCCAATTATGTCGAAACCACGGGAAGCTGAGTTATGAACAACCATCGTTAGCTCGCTGCTATTTCGCTGGCCCAGCCAAGTTTTTCACGGCAGGTAGCGTAAAAATTGTGATCCGTCGGATGAATCAGACGAATCTTGAACGGCTTTTTGCTGATGCGGATGATGTCACCGGGCGCGCAGGAAATATCGGTCTGCGCGTCGAAGCTTATCTGGGGGTAAGTTTCATTGGTTTCCCCGATAACGAGTTTTATTTCGCTCTTGCCATCTACCACGATGGGACGACTGCTCAGGGTATGGGGAAACATGGGCACCAGGACGATGGCGTCCAGCTTGGGGTGCATAATCGGCCCGCCAGCAGACAGCGAATACGCCGTCGACCCCGTCGGTGTTGAAACAATCAGCCCGTCAGACCGCTGACTGTAAACGAAGTGGCCGTCCACGTAGAGATCAAAGCCGATCATCCGGGTCGACTTGCCGGGATGCAACACCACATCGTTCAGTGCGGAGCCGAATCCGAGAGGCTGGCCATTACGTTCCACATAGGCGTCGAGCAGGAACCGATGTTCTTCAATATATTCACCCTGCAGCACCTTGCCCAGGCGCTCTTCCATATCGTTGGGCGAGACGTCAGTCAGAAACCCGAGGCGACCACGATTAACGCCCAACAGAGGTATCTTGGATTTCGCCAACTCCCGGGCCGCCCCCAGCAAACTACCGTCACCGCCAACCACAATCACCAGATCACAGATTTCACCCAGTATTTTCTTGCTGGCAACTTGCAAGCCATGGCCTGGCATCATGGCCGCGGTATCGGATTCCAGGATGACGTGGTAGTTCTCGTTGACCAGATAGTGCTTCAGCTGGCGTAAGGTTTCGACAACCTTCACGCTGCCCATTCGGCCAATCACGCCAATATTCCTGAATTGATCCATGGAAATTCCTGTAAATTAAGACTTTGATGTACGTTATGCTCACATCTTAACGAACAATGGGGTACTTCTGAAAAAGATCGTTCGAAGAACAAGGCGCGATGAATGTTTTTGCACAATGCATCCGGACAAGACAAAACTCCAGATTTCCAGCGTCGACGCTATTGGCAAACGCCAGCAGTCCGGCATCTGGCGTGGCTATGCTGTGCGCCGTCGCTGGTGAATTGCGGTCCGGCGTTTTGCATAGCCGACTACTTGCCCGAAGACACCATGGAACGTCTTCTAACACTTGATCGCAATCCTGAACCCTTGCTTGTGCACCTCGAAAACGGCACATCACGTCGCTTGGGCCACTATTTCGAGCGCCTCTACCACTACGCGCTGGCCTCTATTCTGGATTGGCCGGTGTTGTTACGCAATACACCTGTCAGAGACAGCAGCGGTCGTACCCTGGGCGAACTGGACTTTGTCGTGCGAAACCCTTCAAGCGGGCAATTAGCGCATATTGAGGTCGCAGTGAAGTTTTATCTCGGTTATGTGGATGGCAGTGAAACGATCTGGTTCGGACCTAATGCCCATGACCGCCTGGACCTCAAAACCCGGCGCATGATCGACCACCAATGCCGAATGACAGAACGTGCGGAAACCCGGGTAATGCTGGGGACCCATGAGCTCGAAAGCCCGATTACCCCGGCGATGGCGTTGCCGGGCAACCTGTTTTACCCGGCATTTGGTCCCCGGGCGAGTGCCCCGGGCTGGACTCACGCCCACCATGAGCGCGGATACTGGATTCGTCACAGCGACTTGCGGCGAGTTGATTTTTCAGCCTGGACTCACCTGCAAAAACCTCACTGGCTGGGGTCCTATCAAGCCAGCCATGCCCCGAACGCTGACCTCACCAAAGCGGCACTTGACGCCGTTATTGAAACCAACCGGCCACGCCTGTTTGCAAAGCTTGAAGCCAGGCCGGACGGACAGGGATACCAGGAAGCCGGACGTTATTTTGTGGTGCCGGAGACTTGGCCCACTCCGCCCACGACGTGACTACAGGGTTCCTTTAACCCCGTATTTCAAACCTTTAACTTAAAACCTCAAACCGTTTGTGCAGCGGTTACCTGATGCTCGTCACAGTGATCATCCTGGCCGGGTACAAACTCGGAAGGCTGGCTCACCCGTAACAGGGGCTGACCGCACGGCTTGTTGTTTTTTAGTTTGTGCAGGCAGACGGGCTTTTCATAATGGATGAACCATTCCCGGTAGGCGGGCTCATTAAGGCCGCATTTCTGGGCGGCGTAGGCTACCGGATTTTCAAAGTATCGCTCAATGTCGCCGTATGGCAGCGTGATATGGCCAACGCCGGCATGGTAGGCCACCAGAAACACGCTCTGTTCATTAAGCTGCTTCATCAGGGACTCATCGGGCGGTTCGCGATGACGCAGGTCGTGGTTTTCCTGCTCCAGCAGAGCGATCTTGTCGTTGCGCAATTCCAGCTCATGCTGCTTGCGCTCAAGCTGCTCGCGCAGGATAACCGCCTCGGCATGGCTGGTCTGGCTGTCCTGACTGCGGGAATTTGACTCCTCGCCCAACTTTTCCTGGATTGACAGGTACTGCTCGTTGCGGTCAGCAAGACGTTCTTTGAGCTGCTCGTTGGTAAGCAGCTTGCGTTCGTACTGCTGCTGCAGGTCTGCCATTTCATTGCGTAACTGCTGAATTTCCAGACGGTTTTCCCGCTGCAAATCCGTCATCGCATCCCGATGGACACTTTGAAGGGTTTTGATTCGCAGGCGCTGTTCCCGGATCATTCTCGCCAGGCGGGTGCGCTGCAATCCGGCTTCCGGGTCCTCCGATGCAGTAGCCGGCTTGATGAGTTCGGAGCGGAGAATGGGGATATTTTCCTCCACTTCCACCGTATCGACCTGCTTCGGAAATTTCAGCGCATTGGCCGCTGTCGCTTTCCTGACCGCCTGAAAATGGTTGCCGCCCGGTGTCATGTCCGGGTCCCAGAGTTCATCCGAGGACGCCGATGGGGGACACTGGCTGCGGCAGATCAGGCGTATCGGGCCAGCTCCGAGATCCGGGCCTTTCGCGCCCTTCAAGGCAAGCTTTTCAACCGGGATGTTCCAGTGGCTGTCTGCCCGGCCCTCTTCATCAAAATAGATGCGAAAAAACACCAGTGAGCGGATCAGCAAGTCTTTACCCATAAGTACATACACAGCCCGTACGTCCGTGTCTGCAAGGTCCGACAGGCCCACATAGCCATCCAGAAACGCCCCGAATTCAGAGGCGCGCATCTGGCGTGCCACCTGGGCCCCTTCCATAAGAAAGACTGCCGAATAACCGTCAGTTGACTGATCGACCGAAAACATCGATGACTCCCGCTCTGCTAATCCACACTCGGAGCACATGACCGTGAATGCCGAAGCATTCCGGACATCGGGCCTCTGCTGGCTCTATTGTAGCCATAGTCCTCTCAACAGACAGGATGAAAACTGAAAAGATTTGTGAGCACGGCGAGTCAGATACGAAAAAGCCAACCCAAGCGGGCTGGCTCCGGCACCTTTAACCAGGCTGTGCTTTTTAACTTAAAGCTCTGCAGCCAGGCGACTGCCCTGATTGATGGCTCGCTTTGCATCCAGTTCTGCGGCCACATCCGCCCCGCCAATCAGATGAACCGGCAACCCCGCAGCCTCCAGACCCTGCTGGAGTTCGCGTAACGGCTCCTGACCCGCGCAGATGATGATGCTATCCACCGGCAGAACTTTATCTTCACCATGCTCAGCCCCTTTAGGGGTAATCGTCACGTGCAGGCCTTCATCATCAATGCGTCGATAGGTCACACCCGGAACCATTTTCACCTGGCGATGCTTGAGCGACGTTCGGTGAATCCAGCCCGTCGTTTTACCCAGGTCCTTACCTACCTTGGAGGTTTTACGCTGCAACAGATAAACGTCACGTGCGGGTTCCGGCAGTTCGGGCTCCATGCCCTTGATGCCACCCCGATGCTCCACGGTGAGATCAACTCCCCATTCCCGCATGAAGTGGCCGGTGTCCAGGGCCGGTGATTTGCCTTTGTGCACAATAAACTCGGATACATCGAACCCGATGCCCCCGGCACCGATGACCGCCACCCGCTGCCCGACTGGCTTGCGCCCGAGAATCGCATCCAGGTAACCCATCACCTTGGGATGCTCGATACCTTCGATGTCCGGGGTCCGGGGTGCGACACCTGTGGCCAGTATCACTTCATCAAAACCACTTGCCTTGAGTTCTTCCACACCTACCCGGGCATTGAGACGGACATCCACGCCGTGTTTATCCAGCATGGTCCGGTAATAGCGCAGGGTTTCGTAAAACTCTTCCTTACCGGGGATCTGTTTGGCGATATTGAACTGCCCACCAATTTCCGACCCGGCATCGAACAGGGTCACCCGATGACCGCGCTCAGCGGCGACCGATGCGAACGCCAGGCCGGCAGGGCCCGCGCCGACCACCGCAAAGGACTTCGGCGAGGTCGTTTTGACATAGCTGAGTTCGGTTTCGTGACAGGCGCGCGGGTTCACCAGGCAAGAGGTCAGTTTTCCGCTAAACGTATGGTCAAGGCAGGCCTGATTGCACCCGATGCAGGTGTTGATTTCGTTCGACCTGTTAGCCGCAGCCTTATTGACCAGGTCCGCATCTGCCAGGAAAGGCCGTGCCATGGAAACCATGTCCGCATCCCCTTCGGCGAGGATTTTCTCCGCCACTTCGGGCATGTTGATCCGATTGGTAGTGACCAGCGGGATGCTGACTTCGTCCTTCAGTCGCGCTGTCACCTTGGAGAAGGCGCCACGGGGCACTGATGTGGCGATGGTGGGCACCCGGGCCTCATGCCAGCCAATACCGGTGTTGATGATAGTGGCGCCGGCTTTCTCGATCGCTTTGGCCAGCACGACGACTTCATCCCAGGTACTGCCCTCTTCGATCAGATCCAGCATCGACAGCCGGTAAATGATGATGAAGTCGGAGCCTACGCGCTCCCGTACACGGCGCACAATCTCGATGGGCAGGCGAATACGGTTTTCGTAACTGCCACCCCAGGCGTCCGTTCTATGATTGGTGTGAGCAACAATGAACTGGTTGATGAAATAGCCCTCAGACCCCATCACCTCAACGCCGTCATAACCCGCCCGCTGGGCCAGTGCGGCGCAATCCTCATAGGCCTGTATCTGCCTCTCGATACCCGCCTCATCAAGCTCATTCGGCGTAAAAGGATTGATCGGAGCCTGGATCGCCGAAGGCGCCACCAGGGCCGGATGATAAGCGTAACGTCCGGCGTGCAGTATCTGCATACAGATCTTGCCGTCGGCCTCATGCACAGCCTCGGTGATGACCTTGTGCTTGTCGGACTCTTCCTCCGTGCTCATTTTGGCCGCATGCTGGAACACCGCGCCTTCCTCATTCGGACCAATACCACCGGTCACAATGAGCCCTGCGCCACCACGAGCCCTCTCCGCGTAGAAAACCGCCAGTCGGTTAAAGCCGTCTTTGGCTTCCTCCAGACCGGTGTGCATGGAGCCCATCAGCGTGCGGTTACGCAATTTGGTGAAACCCAGATCCAGAGGCTCAAGCAGGTTGGGGTAATGCGTGAGGCCGGGCGTGGCCTCAGTGGCTGTTGTGTCGGTCATCATGGCTCTCCTCAGGATTCACTGGTTCTGTATTAAAACGTCGCTCTAAGTTAGTCTTCCATCTTGCGACGCTCAATATCCTGAAATAACATTTTATATTCTTCAAATAACTTGTCAGACAATATGGACAATCCGAAGCTAATCCCGTCTCGCAATACCCTGGGTGATATCAGCGTACTTTACGTCTCGGTTATGGCCCGCGCTATTCAATACGAAGGCGCTGACCACACCGACCTGTACCGGCAATTCAACCTCGACCCCGAGCGCCTGGCCGCCCCGGACGCAAGAATCAGCATCCCCAGGTTTATGCGCCTGGGTCAGGCCGCTATCGCTCTGACCGGCAATCGAGCATTGGGGTTAACCATGGGCCAACTGACACGGCCAGTGGATGCGGGGCTCGCGGGGCTTGCGGCCCAGGCTGCCGCCACCGCCGGGCAAGGTCTGGCCAATCTGATTGAATATGCCCTGCTCACCAGTCGGAATAGCCGCGGTCACCCAAGGCTGGATTTAACCACCGGTCAGGCCGATTTCTACTCCATCCGCCCCTACAACATCTTCAATTATTTTGTGGTGGATTCAGTACTGGCCGCCTGGACCCAATTCTTGCGAAGTGCCACCGGGCAACCTTTTGTGCTGTCGCGGGTAACCATTGAATACCCCTCTCAGGGCCTGGATGCCGTCTTTGAAGAATGGTTCGGCTGCCCCGTGGTCTTCGGTGCCAGCAGCAACAGCATCTACCTGGCGCCGGGCCTGGCTGCAATGGCCTGTGACGGTGCCCAGCCAGCCATGCACCGAAAGTTAACCGACGAATGTGCGGGGTTGCTGCGTAAGCTGCGCTCGGGCTGGGGTGTAAAAGATTCGGTTACCGAAAAGCTCGCGCCCTTGCTGCAGGGTGGCACCATGACACTGGACAGGGTTGCGGCTGAGCTCGGTGTGGCGCCCTGGACCCTGCAGCGGCAGCTAGCCTCCGAAGGTACAGGCTTCCGGCAACTGGTGGATGACACTCGAAGGGAGTTGGCGCTGGATTATATCCGGGAGACCCGGCTATCACTGGCGGAAATAGCTTGGCTGCTGGGATTTTCCAACCCCGCGGCCTTTCAAAAAGCCTATAAGCGCTGGTTCAAAGTGAGCCCCGGAGAGCACAGGAAACAACTCGTGTCCCGCCTGAGGGCAGACGTCGGGTGAGCGCAGGCAAACTACATGTCTATACCGTCGTAAAGCCCTTCATCGTCATCAAAATCTTCCCACTGACACTCGACAAGATCTTCCTGATAGTCAGACATAGGTTTGCTCCCGATAAGGTGATTTGATCGAGAATAAACAACGAAGGTGACAAAACAATGACGGTTACCGAGACGTAACCAAATAACCAGGACGAGGACATCAAACAGGAAGGAAAAAATGGCGGAGCGGACGGGACTCGAACCCGCGACCCCCGGCGTGACAGGCCGGTATTCTAACCAGCTGAACTACCGCTCCGCGCTGCGTTGTCTGACAGACTCGTAAGACTGCGGGGTGACAACGAGGGCGCATTATAAAGAGGGGGGAGATGATGTCAACGATTATCATGAAATTGTTTGTATGACGGGCAGAACTTATCAATCCCCGGTAAAACATTCAGGCCGGTTGAGGTCGGGTAACGACGGGGAGGGTAAAGAAGAATCGCGCGCCGCTGTGTTCCGGGCGCTCGTAGCCGATATCACCGCCCTGGGCGTGAATCAGTGACTGACACAACGCAAGCCCGATGCCCATGCCCTCTTCCTTGGTAGTGTAGAACGGCTGAAACAGCTTGTGCTCGTCTTCCCGGGTCACGCCCTTGCCATGGTCCGTGACCGTGATCCTGACGCACTCAGGGCCTCTGCGCTCGGCACTGACTTCTACCGGGGCGTGGCTGCCGGCACTACGAGTCGACTCCAACGCATTGCGAATCAGATTCAGTGCGACCTGCTGCACCTGAACGGGATCCGCCATGACGTCTGGCACATCCTCGGCCACGAACACCTCGACCCCGCCATCGTTGTTGCGGGCATCCACTTCGGCAAACTGCCGGGTTTCCTCAAGCAGGGAAGACAACGACAGAACTTCCTTGCCAATGGCAGGCTTTTTCACAAACCGCCTGATGCGGCGAATGACTTCACTGGCGCGATGGGACTGCGCTTCAATCTTGCCTAGGGTTTCTTCCAACAGGTCTTTGTCGAATGGCTCGTCACTGATCAGCCTCAGGGCCACCCGAGCGTAATTGGTTATCGCTGTTAATGGCTGGTTTACCTCGTGGGCAAAACCGGCAGCCATCTCCCCCATGGTCGACATCCGTGAGGCATGGGCAAGCTGGTCGCGCTGGGCCTGCACCACGGATCGAGCCTCCTCCAGGGCCTGTTCGTTCTCGAGTTCGACGGTAATATCGCGAAACACCACCACCGCGCCGCGAAGCCGGTCACCGTCAAGCTTCGGTGTTGAGCGGTATTCGGCGGGGAAACAGGTGCCGTCGAGCCGACGCATGACAATGGCACGCTGGTGCTCCGGTATGCCCTGGCTGCATGTCGCCTGCACCGGGCGCCCCGACTGCTCCATGGTGTGACAGGGAACATCCTTGTCACCGAAATGCAGCGCAAAAAAATTGCGTCCGATCAGTTCTTCCGCCGTACAGCCTGCGGTCATAGCCGCCGCCGGGTTGGCAAAAATAATGTCACCAACCTCGTCGAGACCGTAAATGCCCTCGCTGATCGCATTCAGAATGCGGCTCTGGTCGCTCTCCAGCTGTCGGTTGCGGGCATGCAGTTCACGCTCCAGGCGGATCACCTGGGCGTGGGTTTTTACCCGGGCAATCACTTCCTGGGCCTGAAAGGGCTTGGAGATATAATCGGCGCCACCAAGGGAAAATCCCCTGACCTTGGCATCAACATCGTCGAGCGCTGACAGAAATACGATGGCGCTGTCGGCGGTAGAGCGGTGGGCTTTGAGATACTGACAGACTTCGTAGCCATCCATCTCCGGCATCATGATGTCCAGAAGGATGACTTCAGGTTGGTGGCGGCGGGCAAGGGAAATGGCTTTTTCGCCATCGTTGGCGATCAACAGGCGATAACCCCGGTCTTTCAGGGTTTCATAGAGCACCTTCAGATTCTGGGCATTATCATCCACCAGAAGTATTGTCGCTTCTGTCACCCCGTCAACGTTTTCAGTCATAAAGCCTTGCCCGGTTCGAAAGATACCCGAATCTTGACGCTCAAATCACTTCGCGTCGATACGGTCCTTTACGGACAAGATCATTCGGACCAGATGGGCAAGTGAATGAGTGCCCATCTTGTGCATCACCCGGGACCGGTGGATTTCTACTGTGCGCTGGCTGATTTCAAGCTCTATGGCGATGACCTTGTTGGCCTGGCCTGCGATCATCCGGCCCATGATTTCGGTTTCCCGGGGCGTCAGTGTTTTTACACGGCGCAGGATTTCCTGCTCTTCACCCAGGGTTTTGCGCTGTTCCCGGTCCTGCTCCAGAGCAGATTCGATCTTTTCCAGCAGGGCGCCTTCGCGATAGGGCTTCTGGATAAAGTCAACGGCACCCTCTTTCATGGCATCAACCGCCAGCGGCACATCACCGTGGCCTGTCACGAATATGATCGGCAGGATGGAGTGGCGATCATTGAGCTTTTTCTGCAGCTCCATGCCGTCCATACCGGGCATACGGATGTCCAGAACAATACAGCCTGCCATTTTCTCGGAATAATCACTCAGGAAGGCGTTGGCGGTGCTGTAGGGCTTCACGGATTTCTTGGCGGATTTCAGCAACAGCTCCAGTGAATCCCTTACCGCTTCATCGTCTTCCACCACATAGACGGTTTGATCAATGTCGCTCATGTGCTTCCTCTCTGTTGGCAGTCCATGGCTGTTTGCGTTCCATGGTTATTGTTGGCTGTCTGTTCGGTGCAGTTATTTGTCAGACCCGGGCGTATGGCCCGACACAATGGCTGGTGCAACGGTGGTCGGGTCCACCCGCACGCCATACCAATTGATGCGCCAGTCGAGGTGGGGCCCGGTTGAACGGCCGGTACTGCCTACCCGTCCAATCACATCACCCTGCTCAATCCGCTGGCCCGGCTCAACCTCAAAACCATCCAGATGCAAAAAGGTGGAGCTTACGCCGTAACCGTGATCAATAATGAGGGTTCCGCCGGAATAGAACAAATCCGGTTCCGCCATTGTAACCATGCCGGCGGCTGGTGCGATCACCGGGGAGCCTTTGGGCGCGGCTATATCAACGCCGTAATGGGGTGAACGCGGCTCACCGTTGTAAACCCGCTGGCTACCATAAACACCGCTGATACGACCCTCTGCGGGCCAGATAAACGGCTGCAGGAAGCCCCTCAGATCTGAGTCCGTCGCCCGGACGTCCCGCACCCTGGCCGCTTCACGACGAATCCGGGCGAGGTGTTCTTCCGACGGCGTCACGGTACGGGACGGCACCCCGTTGACCCGCTGAATATCATAGTCCCGCTGGGCAAGCGTCAATTCACGTACCTGCTCGTTGCCGCCCGGCGCTGCAATCCGCACCTGCTGGTTCGGCTCGGCATCGCGGCCAAAACCCAATACAAACCGGCCATCACCGGTGACCCGAACGGGCCGATCATTGAGCCAGACCTGGCTGCCAGGCTCGGCATCACCGAACAACAAGCCACCCTGGACCAGGTTGCCCTCAAATTCCAGCGCCATGGTCGGCCAACTGATAGCCAGCCCGGCCATTAGCCCAAGCACAGAACGCCTAGTGAATTGAAGGGTCTTTATTATCGCCATGCCCATGCTCCTCCCGCTCGCGCTCGCGCATCTTGTCCAACCGCTGCTGAATCACGCCGAACACACTCTGCTTCGGGTAGCGGCCGTTGCCATCCATCTTGCCTGCCGGTTGACCCAACAACAATGTAATGGCCTCTTCTGCAGTACTTACACTGTAAACTGCAAACTGGCCGTTGCGCACCGCATCCACCAGCTCACTTTCAAGCATCAGGTTCTGCACATTGGTATGCGGCACAATAACCCCCTGAGTACCGGTCATGCCGGTCAGACGACAGGTTTCAAAGAAGCCTTCGATTTTTTCATTGGCGCCGCCAATAGGCTGCACTTCACCAAACTGATTGACTGAACCGGTGATCGCAAGATCCTGCCGTACCGCAAAGCCCGACAACGCCGATACCAGCGCACAGAGCTCTGCGAGCGAGGCACTATCGCCATCAACTTCGCCATAATTCTGCTCGAAGGTCAGGCTTGCGGACAGGTGCATTGGCTCGGTGGCAGCGAAATGGGATGACAACCAGGAAGTCAGGATCATCACACCTTTGGAATGGATATTGCCGCCCAGCTTGACGTCTCGCTCGATATCGATGACATCGCCGTCGCCATAGTAACAAATGGCGGTGATCCGGTTGGAAAGACCAAACTCGAAGCCGCCAGTAGACAGCACCGACAAAGCATTAACCTGTCCCACCCGAACACCGGTAGTAGTCACAAGCGTGGTGCCATCGCGAATCGAGTCATAAAACTGATCGCGAATCCGGCTACTGCGGTAACGGGCGCTGGCCAGGGCCTGCTCCACATGAGTCGCCTGAATCAGTCTTGCCCCAGCCTGGCGGGCCCAGTAATCCGACTCCCGGAGCAGGTTGGCTATATCTGCCGCATGCAGGGACAGCCGGTCCTGATGCTCCGCCATGCGGGAACTGTGCTCGATCACCCTCGCGACCGCTTTCTGGTGGCAATGGAGCAGCTTCTTTTCTATCACCAGGCTGGCGATAAACTTCGCGTACAGCAGCTGGCTCTCCGAGGTGCGCATCATTTCGTTTTCAAAATCAGCGGTAACCCGGAAGAGCTCGGCGAACTCCGGGTCGTATTCCTGCAGCAACATCCAGGTTTCACGGTCACCAAACAGCACCAGTTTTACGTCCAGCGGAATCGGCTCAGGCTCCAGCGATATGGTGCCGGAAAGCGTGAGTTCCCGCTCCAGGGAGTTGATCTGGATAGTATGGGAGCGCAGCGCGCGCTTCAGTCCGTCCCATACAAACGGTTGCTCCAGCATCTTGTTGGCATCCATCAGCAGGTAGCCACCGTTGGCTTTGTGCAGGCTGCCGGGGCGGATCAGTGAGAAATCGGTAAACACCGTGCCCTTGTAGGTGACATTTTCAACGTAACCAAAAAGGTTGTGATAGTTAGGATTGTCCTCCACTACCAGCGGCACCTCTTTGTTTTTATGATTGACCATCAGGTTGATCTGGTAACGACGAGGCATCTTCTTGTCCAGCGAGGCATAGGCGATCGCTGCCTGCTCTTCGTTGTCTTCCAGGAAAATTTCCAGGCTGTCTTCGAGGTCTTTTCTGACCGCATCAAGATGGGCCGTCACCTCTGGCTCGGTCTGATATTTGGCAATCAGCTCATCAATCTGGTGGCCGGCAATGCTTTCCAGCGTTTCCTGGTTTAAGGCCTGCTGTTTATCGACGTACTCCTGTTCCCATTCAGCCAGTTTTCTCAGTGCCTGCCGGAGTTTCTTTTCAAGCTTGTCGATAATTTCTTCGAATTTGTCCCGTTGTTCCTGGGTCAGCTTTTTGAAGGTTTCCACGGTGTGCGGCTCATCACCGTTCATCGCAACCAACCGGTAGCCACCGGGAGTAGTTACGGTGAGGCTGACTTTTTTCCGTCGCGCCTGAGCCGCCACCTTCTCAAGCTCGTCTTCCTGCTTTTTGCCATATTCGTTCTTGAGCTGCTCTGCACGCTCAAGAAAACTATCACTGTCGAAGGTTTGAGGGATCACCTTCATCAGACGACTCATCAGCCGGTCAATGTCCTGCTTCAGAGCCTGTCCCATACCCGCTGGCAAACGCAGGATCTTCGGCACGCGGGGTTCTTCAAAATTGGCGACATAGCACCAGTCATGACTCTTATGTTCGGTGTCGGCATGATGTTCCAGATAACGCAGCATCATGGTGCTCTTGCCGAGGCCGTTACGACCCACCGCGTAGACATTATATCCACCGTGAGGCATGGCTAGTGCAAACCGCACTGCTTCCTGGGCACGGTGCTGGCCAACGATTTCTGCCAGGGGTTCGAGCTGGCGGGTGGTCTTGAACGGAAAATCTTTGAGAACACAGGCTTTGTAAAGCTGATTCAGGGACAGTGACTTCAAGGTTCGGTCCTGTAACGGTGAGAACATGGCAATAGATAAAGGGAACGAAATGAAAAAGAGCTTCCCGAGCCGGCCATTGTAGAACCTGACACCCGCCCTGTCGCCATGTTGGCTCAAGTTTTGCGGTAAACTGCCGTTAGCTATACTGGATGATAGCGGGCCGACAGAAAGTTAGCGGCCGGAAACGCGAGGGTTTACAACGCCTATGGATATTTTCCGAACTCACACTGTACCTCTGACGTCACTGGACAAGCCCAAGTCCGGCAATACCCAGCGCACGCCGGTTGCCGAAGGTATCAAGGCGCTGCCGCGCGAGCATGACAGCGACCGCCGGTACCAGCCTGATCGCCGGCGACGCCAGGAAGAATTTGACGGCGCTGATCGGCGCAAGCGAAGAACCCGGCGCAGCCCGAGTCTGCTCCATCCCCGGACCGGCGAAGCAACGCCTCTCGAAGATCGCCGGGGCCGGCTGGTGAGCACCAGGGCCTGATCGCGCCCCACGCATGCTATCAAGGCTCACGCCCACTCAGGCCGCGTTGGTCAGAATAGGCCCGCATCGAGACTGGCCGCCATATAAAGCCCGAGCTCTTCACATTGGGTTTCGAAGTCATCCTGATACTCACCACGGCAGAGCAAGGGCTCCTGCACCGTTCGCCACCGCAAACCTGTGGTAATCGACTCGATGGCTCGGCGGGTGCCAGTGCCGTCGTGTCCGGCCCGAATATAGAATGTGAAAGGCAAGCCTTGGGTTTTCTCCAGGCAGGGGTAGTAGCTGCGATCGAAGAAGTCTTTTAACGCCCCGCTCATATAACCGAGATTTTCGGTGGTACCGAGGATAATGGCATCGCAGGCGAGCACGTCCTCCGGACCTGCTTCCAGCGGCGCCAGCACAGTCACTTCCACGGCCTCGATGTCCGGATTGTTTGCGCCCCGCTCAACCGCTTCTCGTAGCTTGAGGGTGTTCGGGGAAGGCGCATGGGCGACGATGAGCAGTTTCTTGCGAGTATCCATGAGAACAAGCCTTTCTTACTGTATTCCCGCCAGTCTAGCAGCTGAAGGCCAAGCAACTTTAGTCTGCAGCCGGAGCAGACTGTTAATGAGGTGCCTGGCCGGGGTGGGGGAGGTCTTTTCCGGACACGCTGCAAGTACGTCCCTGTAAGCTTGTTTCCGGCCATCCATGGCCTCCAACAGTCCGGAAAAGACCTCCCCCACCCCGCTCGACTAGACATGTGCGGTAGACGCTTATCACTAAAAATTTTATGCGTTCTGATTAAAGTGTTCTGTAACCGAAAAAGCTGGCGCATTGGCCAGCTTTAAAATGGTAGAGATTTGATCGCCTTTCAGGGCTGGATAGCCAAGTCAGTTCAGATCAGCTCCCCAGTCTCTTCGATAGCTTCTTCTACTGGCTCAGACCCTTTCTTGACAGGCTTGGGCATCAGCTTTTCACGGATCTTGGCTTCAATTTCTCGGGCAAGGTCCAGATTTTCTTCAAGGAACTTGCAGGCATTGGCTTTGCCCTGGCCGATTTTGTCACCGTTGTAGGCATACCAAGCGCCGGACTTATCAACGAAGCCTTCCTTCACACCCATGTCCAGCACTTCGGCCATGCGGTAGATGCCCTTGCCGTACATAATCTGGAATTCCGCCTGTTTGAACGGCGGCGCCACCTTGTTCTTGACCACTTTGACGCGGGTTTCGTTACCAATCACTTCATCGCCGTCCTTGACCGCGCCGATGCGGCGGATGTCCAGACGTACCGAGCAATAGAACTTGAGTGCGTTACCGCCGGTGGTGGTTTCCGGGCTGCCGAACATGACACCAATTTTCATGCGGATCTGGTTGATAAAAATCATCAGGCAATTGGCGTTCTTGACGTTGCCATTCAGCTTTCGCAGGGCCTGAGACATCAGGCGGGCCTGAAGACCCACGTGAGAGTCGCCCATTTCACCTTCAATTTCAGCTTTTGGCGTCAATGCGGCAACCGAATCCACGATGATGATATCCACCGCGTTGGAGCGCACCAGCATGTCGCAAATTTCCAATGCCTGCTCGCCGGTGTCGGGCTGGGATACCAGCAGGTCGTCAACGTTCACGCCCAGCTTTTCAGCATACTGGGGATCAAGGGCGTGCTCGGCATCAACGAAGGCACAGGTTTTACCCTGTTTCTGAGCTTCGGCAATAACCTGCAACGTCAGCGTGGTTTTACCGGAGCTTTCAGGGCCGTAGATTTCACAGATCCGGCCGTAAGGCAGGCCGCCAATACCAAGAGCAACGTCCAGGCCAAGAGAACCGGTGGAAACGGACGGGATCGCCTCGCGGGGATGATCGCCCATCTTCATGATGGCGCCCTTGCCAAATTGACGCTCGATTTGCCCAAGCGCTGCGGTCAGTGCTTTTTTACGGTTGTCTTCCATTGCTGCCATACCTTCTTCACCTGTGCCGCCCTGTGGCGTTTTTGGAGCCGAACCGGATAACGTCTCGACGCCATCCAGGTAATTAACTGTATATTTGACCAGTATTAAAACATAACCTTCGAGGGAGACCAACCCCTGTTCGAGGATTATTCCAGAAAGCGTTGCAAACCTTCCAGAGCACATAAAACGGCTTGCCTTCTGACTGCGTCCCGGTCACCTTCGAACAGCCGGACAACCGCTTCCGCGGCACTCTGGCTCCGCCCCCAGGCGAACCAGACGGTACCCACGGGCTTGTCTTCACTGCCCCCAGCGGGGCCTGCAACTCCACTGATCGCCACCGCTACATCAGCGCCGGTTACCGCCAGGGCGCCCGCCACCATCTCAAGGACGACAGCTTCACTGACGGCGCCGTGCCGTTCCAGGCTGCTCTCGTTGACGCCGAGCAGCCCGCGCTTGGCGTCATTACTGTAGGTAACGATACCGCTGTGGACATACGCAGACGAGCCAGACCGGTCGGTCAGCACCTTGGCAACCCACCCCCCGGTGCAACTTTCAGCTGTGGTTATCATCAGGCCCTGCCGTTCGAGCAAGTCCGCCAATCTGGTACCGGCTTCTGCCAATTGCGTGTCTGTTACCGGCATAATGTTCTCCTCCATTTCATCCGAGGCGTTATTTTCTTACACTCCCGACCACATCACCACGGCAAGTTCTCAGTAACGGGGCGAGCTGAACCTGCTATTCAGCAGGCGCTGAAAAAATGCCTGCGAATCGGGATGGGCGATAAAGTGCCTGTAGGCTTTCACCGTAAAGACCTCCGGGTCCAGCTGAAGAAAAATTCGGTTGATCTCCCTCTCATTCTGGAACGCCGGATTACCGAACAGCACGAGCAGCTGCTGCCGGAGTGCCACGGGAAGGGTCGCGAGCTGCACCACGTAGGCGATGTATTCATGGGTCTCAAGCGAAGGCTTCGGCAGCCGGAAGTTTGCTTGGGCCACCGCGTGGGCTACCTCGTGCGCCTCACCCCACACCTCCTCCTATTCGCAACCTCGCCCACCTGGAACACACGATCTCCTTCCATTCATTTGAGAGAAACCCGACTCTAATGGCTGACGTCATGCACTGACTCCTGAGGATAGCATCCTGACGCTTGCCGCAGGGACACGACGACAGGAGCGTCCCTGCCTGCATTTGTTAACTATCTATTCGCCTGATTTAAAGCAATATTACCACCTACGTCGGTTTCCGGTTTCATTTGACCACGACATCTCCTGCCAAGCACGCCCAAGACCACTCAATAATAACCCGCTATACTCAGGCTCCTGGCTTCCATAATAAAGTGGCTCCGCGCGCATGGCAGATCCCCAAAAACCGATCCGAATCCTTCACATAACCTTCAACATGGGCTTCGGTGGCACAGAACAGGTAATTCGCCAACTCGTTACCAATCTCAATCCGGCGAAATTCCAGTGCGAAATTGCCTGTATTGACGGAGAAGTTGGCGCCATAGGCCAAACTCTGGAAGCCGAACATGGTATAAAAATCCACGCCAGACAAAGAGCCCCGGGCCTCGACCTGAAAACGATCCTCTGGCTAAGACGACTCATAAAAAACGGCAACTTCGATATCGTCCACTGCCATCAATACTCCCCCTATACCTATGGTTGGTTTACTCACTGGGGTACAGGAGCACGGATAGTCTTCACTGAACACGGCCGCTTTCATCCGGACCAACACCGAAAGAAGGCAAGGTTTATCAACCCGATCATTGCCCACACATCCCACAAACTGATTGCCATATCCGCCGCAACAAGGGACGCACTGGTTGAATACGAATACCTGCCTAAAGACAAAATTGAGGTTATCTACAACGGTATCGCCCCCCTTACCGTGAACGAGGAAAAGCGGGAAACCCTGAAAAAGGAACTCGGCTTAAAACCAGAGGAAACCGTCATCGGCACTGTGGCAAGACTGGATGCCGTGAAAAACCAGGCGCTCATGCTGAAAACGACCCGAGCCCTACTCGATCGGAATTATAACGTTCGACTCCTTCTCGTTGGGGACGGCCCAGAGCGCGGAAACCTGGAAGCATTGGCAGCCGAATTAGAACTCGGGGAGTCAGTGATCTTTACAGGCTTTCAATCACAACCTGCCGACTTCCTCAGCTTGATGGACATCTTTTTGCTGCCCTCTTTCACCGAGGGCACCTCGATGACACTCCTTGAAGCCATGAGCCTAGGCATCCCCACGGTTGCAACCCGCGTTGGCGGCACACCCGAAATTGTAGCCGACGGAGAAACGGGGGTTTTAGTTGAAAGTGACGACCTGGATGAATTTTTCAGCGGACTAAAAATGTTGATGGACGAACCAGCAAAGCTTGACCAAATGGCGCGCCAGGCAAAAAGGCGATTCGAGGAAAGATTCTCAGTAGAAAAAATGGTTAAACAGTACGAGCAATGCTACGAAACGAGAGTAACCCGTTAAATCAAGGCTACGTTATTCGTACTGGGCCAGATTGCTGAGAGATTTCCCGAACTTATAAAGAAACTTTCTGATCATGGAAACGAAATCGCCTCTCATGGTTACTGTTACCAAATTAGCTATTATCAGTCACGGGAGGTTTTTCGGGATGGTCAGCGAGAGCTATAATGCCTAAGAGCCGGATAAAACCGTCCTGCGCTGTGACCAAATGACCCGCTTAGCCTAGGCAAAGGACAGGAACAGACGATGTATCTTGATTTTTTTGGTTTACACAGGCACCCGTTCCGCATCACTCCTGAAGACGACTTTATCTATATGAGCCAGCAGCATTCCCGGGCTTATGTGTACATGTCTTCCGCCATTTGGAGCTCGGAAGGGTTTGTTGTCATCAGCGGGGAAATCGGTTCCGGCAAAACCACCCTGCTGAAGAAAACCATACGGAATCTTGAAGGCGACCTTAAGCTTCTCAACATCTCTTACACCAACCTTGAGTCCAAGGATCTTTTTGGCCTTATTTTGCGCAAAGCCGGTCTCGAGGTCGAAACGGACAGCAAGGTGGCGATGCTGTTTCAGATTACCGAGTATTTAGAGCTAATGGCGGCGGCAGGTACCCCAGTTGTGCTTGCGATCGACGAGGCACAGAACCTGACCCGGGAAAATCTCGAAGACATTAGGATGTTGATAGGAATGGAGAGCATGGGCGGGCCGTCCATGAGAGTCATTTTGCTGGGACAGCCCGAGTTAAAACAGTCAGTTAGCTCAATCCCTCAACTCTGCCAGCGTGTAAAGCTTTTTTTCCACCTCGAGGGTCTTACTGCTGCAGAAACCGCGGAGTACGTTGATTACCGCTTGCTGGTTTCTGGGCATGGCGGAAACAAACTGTTCGACGATGAAACAGTCAAAGAAATTTATAAGATGAGTAAAGGTATTCCAAGGCTCATTAACAAGCTTTGTGACGGATTGATGATGTGTGCTTACTCAGAAGATCGTCCTTTTATCGATCCCTACGATCTTCAAGGCATCCGGAAAGATCTTTTAGGTGAGGATGTTCCAGACGAGACTTCAAAACCACAAACAAGCAATAAGAGAGACCAACCACCTGAGATCCGAAACAGGGTGGAAGCCAACGAATCGTCAGGTTCAACCGAAACTCTCAGGAGGATTGCTGAAGCGCTTGAAAGCATTGATAGCCGACTGGCTCAAATGGTGCCGGAGAAAAAACACCTCACGGACCGACCCGGGGCTACAAATAGTGTGAAGCCATTATCCCCTGGACAAAAATAAAGCGAGCCACGGCACAACTTCAAATAAATGACGAAGATATAATCCACCGAAGACTGGCATTACAAAGTGTCAATGTTAGGTTAAGAATCAGGAGTGCTACTCGTGGCCCGGCAATGTTCGCGAGATGATCAACAGAGTGAAGCGGGCTGCCCTTTATTATAACCTGGCAAACAAATACCGAATCGAAACCTCAGCTGAAACGGATGAAGTGTAGCTGTCGACGGTCATGAGAACGTCTACCTGGAATGTTTAAGGGAGTAAAACAATAATGAAACCATGGAAACAGACATCCCACCCTCTGCCCCGCCTGTTTTTGCTCAGCGCCCTTGCCTTGCCGTTACCATTTCTGGCGGGGTGCAATAATCAATCAGACTCATCGGAAGCAACCTCGCACATAACACGTGCCGATACCTATGCCAACCAGGGACAATACCGGTCTGCGCTGCTGGAAGTTCAGAATGCGATGCAGTCTGATCCGGATAACGTGGGGCACATTGTGCGGCTCGCCGAGCTCTATCTGACGATTGGTGCTTTTGAACGCGCATCAAAGCTTCTCGAACCCTGGCTGGCAGATCACCCCCGGGAAGTTGCGCTTCTGCTGGCGAGAGCCTACGTGGAGCGAGGAAAGCAACTATCAGCAACAGAAACGCTGGAAGCTTTCTCGCCGGATTCCCCGGAAGATCAGCTTGAGGCCTCCCTGATACGCGCAGAAGCAATGAGAATCGCGGGAGCATCCACAGAAGCACTGTCGCGTTACCGAAACCTCGCGGACAGCCATGGCGCAAGCATAGAGGCAGTGACCGGAGTAGCAAGAAGCCACCTTGATTTGAAGCAGACCGGTCAGGCTATTGAAACGCTGGACGAATGGACGGCAAAAAACGGTCCAGAGGCGGAAGTACTTTACTGGAAAGGCGTTGCCCAGTATCGGGAAAACCAGCTTGAAATTGCCTCTGAGACGCTTACAGAGGCAGTAAGCGAATTACCAACGTCCGACATATTCTTGCCTATCCGGCGTGACCTCCTCTCCACCCTCTCCAGAGTGCTCACGGAACAGGGCAAAATTACAGAAGCTCAGATCTACAACCGAATTCTCGCGGAAAACCTCAACACCGATGCAGCTGAACAGGGTAGAGCGGCCATCGTCGCCATCCAGGATGGCAATATTGAGGAGGCCAAGACCATCCTGCGCGATGTGCTCAAGCTGGATCCGGATAACGAGCAGGTAGCCCTGATGCTTGGCGTATTTTCTGCCCGTACAGGAGAGCTTGAAGAGGGCAGCCGCCTTCTCACCGAGAATCTGGACCCTGAAACCACCCCCACCGAATTCATTCGCGCCGCAACCATGGCCCGGATTGACGCCGGTGAACGAGAAGATGCCCTGAAGACTCTCGAGCGGGCAATCAAGGCGCGACCGAATGACAACGAGCTTTTGGCCATCCATGGCATTCTCGCCCTGAGCCTTCCTGATTATGAGGAAGCCGGGGTCACAAGCCTGAACAGAGCCATTAGCAACGAACCGGAGCGGGTACGTCTGCGGCTCGCCCTGGCCCAGTACCATATTGGCAACGATCAACCTGAACAGGCACTGGGCCAACTTCGAATGGCCTTTACCGCCAATCCGGCGGATTGGGACACAACGGCAACCTATCTGAACCTGCTTATCCAACAGGAAGAAACCTCCGAAGTCATTGAAATCCGGGACTCACTACTGAACGGATATGGGGAAGAACCCTCCGCGTTACTCTTGGCAAGCATGGCAGACGCGCATTTGGGCAATATTGACACTGCCAGGAAGCGCCTCGAGACGCTGGTGAGAGAAAATCCGCAGTTACAACCTCCCAAAACTGCCCTGGCTATGATCTATGCTCAAGCCGGCCAGAACGACGAGGCGGTGAAGACATTGGTCGATGCCGCCAGGATAACGCCGGAGGCGATTCATCCGCTTCAGCAAGCCGGTCAAATTTACGCTCAGGACCATTCGACACAGGAAGTTGAACAATGGCTTGGTAAAGTTGGGCAGGAGAATCCCGAGCTCAAGATGAATACTGATGCCCTCGCGGCGCAGAGCAAAATTCGCCAGGGTAATCTGGTTGAGGCCCGTTCCCTTCTTGACGAATGGAAATACTCAGAATCGGCCGTTATTCGAAGCACCATTGGACAACTGTTGCGCGCCGAGGCTCAGGTAGCAGCGAACTCCGCCGACTACGCAATCGCACGCGCAAAAGCGGCCGAAGCCATTGCACTGGAACCGGCGAATCTCGGGCTCGCCCTTCTGCCGGTAGGTATTTATCAGATGGAAGGCAAGCTGGAGGAGGCGGTTTCTGCCCTCGATGCAGTTGAAGAAACCTTTGGCAATGAAAGCGCTGTTGTACTGTCCCGGGCAACTCTCCGCAGGCAACGGGAGGGTAACAATTCAGCCTATGATTATCTTCTGAAACAATGGCAGACCTCCCGGGATACCGACCTGATGCCCTCTCTCATTGGACTTGCAAAAACAGAAGCCCCCGAAACCCTGAATGAACTCACCAACCACTGGCTACAGGCGACGCCAGACAGCGTGGCCGCACACATGGCCAGAGCCGACTGGCTGATGACCAACAAACAGGAGATTGTCGCCAGTAATCACTACGAGCAGGTTATTGCCCGGCAACCCGACAACATCGCCGCGCTTAACAATCTCGCCTGGCTGCTGCGCGAAGACAACCCCACTCGAGCCCTTGAGCTTGCCAATCGCGCCAGCGAATTGGCACCGGAAAATCCGGCCGTGCTGGATACTTATGGCTGGATTCTGCACCTTTCTGGCAAGCATTCCGAAGCGAAGAAGGCCCTTGAAAGAGCCCTAACCCTGGCCCCGGACAACGCCGAGATCCAGGCTCATCTCGAGACCGTTAGACAGGTGATGTAAAAAACCCGACATAACACTATACAAAGCCAAACATCGAGGCCGGGGAAAACAGCATTCCCCGGCTTCTTTCATTAATATGTCGAACTTTTTTACACGTACAGTTAAGCGATTTATAGTTTATTAAGTAAAATCATCTACTTACGACTATGGAACGATTTTCGCATAGGTAAAAAAAGAAGATCGGAGTAGTTCCCGATCAGGAGCCAAACCATTCGCGAGGGTGGGGCTGAAAGCTACGGGTCTCTAGGAGATAGCCGGGCGGCACGGAATGCGATCTCTTTTCTATGGAGAAAAAATGAAACTTTATACTCAAGCGCTGCTTGGCGCAGCACTAGTTGGCTTTACGGCCGCTGCGGCAGCCCTGCCGATATCAGGGGGGGGCAGCTTCGTAGCAAATGCTCCGAACTCTGGATATGATGCCAACTCGGTCACGTTCGGAACTAGTCCTAATCCCAGTGGAGATAACGCCCAAATCAAGGCAACCTCTGGTAATTATGCCAACTTGTTTGCATTTAACGACACAGTTGAGTTTTACGATTTTATCTACAATCCTTACAGCGGAACAAAGAAAATATGGGACGGTTCTGGTTCCCTTAATCCCACGAATATGCAGTTTTTCTTGAAAAACGTTTCATCAGGCAGCTTAAATTCTTCTACTAACCAGTTCATCATTTCGGGTACTGGATTTATTAGAGGTGGTACCCTTGGTGATGGAGTAGATGTAATGTGGAGTTTCACTGGAAACCAAGCCACCCGGAACAACTTCTCTTGGTCTGCTTCAATCTCAGTTCCTGAGCCCGGCACACTCGTCCTTTTGGGCATTGGCCTTGCCGGCCTTGGCGTAGCCCGTCGTCGTCAGAGAGCCTGATTCCGACCGGGAATTGAAAAAAGCCAGCGCCAGCTGGCTTTTTTATGCATTTTGATTTTCCGCAAACCAGATACACAGTATGCTTCGTGAAACACCGAAGTCTGGCGGGTAAAAGATGTTAAGGCAGACATTAGACAACCTCACCTACTCCAAGCCCTACCTGATTGTTACCGCGGTCGCCGTGGTGATCTTCTTTCCTACCTGGTACCGGCTCACAGGAATCTGGCTGGAGTTTGAACAGGTACTTGCACACGGCCTCGCTACCGCTGTTATATTTCTCGGCCTGCTGCTGATTCACCCTCCAAAACCGTCCGTATCTGGCCGCACCATCAGGCGCCCCTACACGGTTACAGGCTCAATATTTCTGATTGGAGTGACTCTCGCATGGGGGGTACTGGAACTGGTACGGATCGATACCCTTGCCTTCCTGATGCTTCCAGTGAGCATCGTTGCCGTGTCGTGGGCTTTGCTGGGTTTACACCGAACTCTGAGCTTTCTGCCCTACGTACTGCTCCTGGCACTTTCCCTGCCCTTCTGGGCGGACATAGTGCCAGGCCTGGTGGCGTTAGCCAGTGTTGTTGTCGGAGAGGGAGTTCGCTGGTTCGGAATGACCGCCCTGATAGAAGGGAGCACCATCACCCTACCGTACGGACGACTTCTCATTGAAGATGGCTGCTCGGGTATCCGCTACTTCGCTGTTTCGATTCTTTTGGCAACGATGGCTTCAATACTGAATGATTATCGCTGGAAAGGCTGGGTAATTGCGGTGGCAGTGGCCATGCTGATCGGGCTGATTGCCAACTGGGTAAGGATAACCATCCTGGTTGTTGTCGCTTACGAAACCAACATGCAGAGTGAGCTCCTTACCGATCACGAAGCGATGGGCTGGCTGGTTTTCGGCGGCTTTATTCTGCCCGCACTCTACTTTTCGCCAGGACGTAAACGATCTCAGCTTCCGGTGGGAACAACCACCACAGTTACAGTACCGAAAACCGGCATAGCGGCCGTCATAATTGCGTTTCTGATCGGCCCCGGGGCACTGCTTCTTGCAAAAACCTCATCCGGCCAGTCATCTCCGTGGACACTTGAACTTTCCGGCTTCCAGGAAACTCGCGCCGATACCAGTTTGCCATTACCCCTGTCGCTCCCGGGCGTGCTGACAAACCGGACCTGGAGGTCAGGCAATACCTGGGTATCCCTTGCTCAGAGTCAGAAAGCGGATTCCGACGGAAAAATCGTGCCCTACATTCCTGAAATGTTCGAAAGATCCACCTGGCAAGTCGAGGAGCAACTAGAGGCAGGCTCCCGGGTCTACCGCAATATCCTCACGAGAGATCAGGTGCTGATGGCCCAGTGGTATCGGGTAGGTTCAAAAAGTAGCGAGAGCTACCGAGAGGCAAAGCTGTTACAGATCCCCGCCACGCTCACAGGAGAGAGCCGGTTTGCGCTGGTGACAATACAGATTCCGTGCAGTAGAGGAAACTGCAACGATGCCTCTGCCAAGCTGGAGAATATCAGGGCAGCTGTCAGCTCTCAGCTATGAACCACGATCGTTGGCACCCATACACGTTCATTCCGAGAGTGCTGCCACCCACTGGATTTCGTCCTACAGTAACCTCACATTCACCAAAACAAGGTTACTCCCATGGAAAGCATCGCAGCGCCTAAAAGGTTGCCTGATCGCAAGACTGGAATGGTGTCTAAAAAAAGAAAACCCGGCAAGTCCTTTGCCGGGCATCACGCTAGCGCCTGATTTCTCAGGCTGAGAGCAGTCGCCTCATCAGACTGATTTCTTCACCCGCTTACGGTTGGCAACCAGACCGAAAATACCGATGGCAAGCAGCAAAGCTGTGGCGGGTTCGGAGACTGGCACATCACCATTACCATTAAACTCGGTCAGGTGACTCAACTCCAATTCGGACGGATCCTTGCTCGGAAAGTACGTGGCCAAATTGAATACCCCCCAATCAATCTCGATTTCGTTCTTGAAGAGCACATGTTTTTGAGCATCTTTCACCAGGAAGTACGTCGGATTGAATTTCAGTAAGAACGCAATAATGCTCGTCTCGCCTTGTACGACTTGGAATTCGGCTGGATCGGTCTTACCACTAAAAGTCAGGGTAGTCCCGGCTTCGCCAGATGCCCACGCCGTTTCCACAGCCTCACTAGAATTCGCCAGCGTTGTTGTTTCAGCGATGAATGTATCCAAGCCACCCACATCTGTTCCATCCGTCAAAACATAACTGTAGGCTGGACTGCTTGCCAGACCTAAAGCCAATACGATACTCGCCAAAGCATTTTTTATGTACATTTTTACTACTCCTGTAGTTTAGTGATGTATCCCTGGATTCTTGATCTAAATCGACAAGAATCTCGACACTCCGATCTACTACATAAGGAATAGGCCAAAAATATATGAACGATTACAGCAATTTTGGTCTTTGTCGAAAGGTCCATTTTTCCGTCCCTTCAATCAATTCCTTTCTTTCTTTCAATCAATTGCACGATTGTGGCCAATGATCTTGTTCCCCCCAGCCGGAATCATGGCAATATAACGGTGGTGCCCAACTTTCAAACCAACTGCAACGATACCGAAGCATTTTTTGAGCCAAAATAAAAACAACGATTTATTACAAATGGTTGCTAACGCGACTCATCTGCTCAATAAAAAAATGTGTAAAAATTTCTGACTTTTCGACCCACCTACTCAAGTGAACAACTTCCCCAGCCCCAATCCAAGCAGCGGTTACTGCTATACTCTGCCCCGAATCTGCAAACAACAAACTGAGGTAACCCTGTGAGCCATAAGGATGCGGCCTGTCCCACCCGAGTACTTCAAATAACTTTCAACATGGGCTTCGGTGGCACCGAACAGGTTATCCGCCAACTGGTTACCAAATTTGATCCAGCAGGCTTCCAGTGCGAAATTGCCTGTATCGATGGCGATGTGGGAGCGATCGGGCAAACCCTGGAAGCTGAACAAGGACTAAAAATCCACGCCAGACAACGAGCAGCGGGCCTCGATCTGAAAATGATTTTCTGGCTGAGGGGTCTCATAAGATTTTCTGGCTGAGGAGTCTCATAAAAAGTGGCAACTTCGATATCGTCTATTGCCATCAATACTCCCCCTACACCTATGGCTGGTTCGCCCACTGGGGTACCGGTGCCAGGGTGATGTTTACTGAGCACGGCCGTTTTCATCCGGACCAGCACCGGAAGAAAGCCCGCTTCATCAACCCGCTGACTACCCCAGCTTGATGGATGTCTTTCTTTTACCCTCCTTCACCGAGGGCACGTCAATGACACTTCTTGAAGCCATGAGCCTGGGCATACCGACGGTCGCTACCCGTGTGGGCGGAACCCCGGAAATCGTCGCTGACGGCGAAACCGGCATCCTGACTGAAAGTGATAACCTGGACGAATTCACCGGTGCACTGATGCTGATTCTTGAACAGCCGGCCAAACGGGACCGGATGGCTCACCAGGCCAAACAGCGATTCAGCGAACGGTTCTCAGTGGCACAAATGGCCGAGCAGTACCAGCGGCTTTACGAGGCAAGAGCGGACTATTAAGCTCCCGCTCCACTGTCTATTAAAAACCAGACGAAATTAACACACCAGCCGCCGCTTACTGAAAAATTCTCTCTTTCTACTGACAGCCAGGTAGTCCAGCGGGCCCAGGCATTATCAGCACGCCGATCCCGACCCGCCTACTGACACTAGGACATTCCGACGGACTGAAAATAATTTTTTGTAATCTGAGATTATAGTCAAACTTTTTTTAATCCGTGACATAAATACGGGCTGAAAGTCTAATCAGCAGAACAACTTAAACAGGGTCGTTTACATATGTATTTTAAATGCATGACTTTTTAAAAACTATATTGTCGTTTAAATTTCATACAATATCATCCCGCACTTAAAAAAACGTTACAGAATGATCATAGCAATATACCTCCCTCGCAATGACAATGCCCCGCTCTTATTTGTAGACCAAATTTTTGAGGGAATCTATGTCCATAACCAAAGCCCTCGGGCTAGTAAGTGCTATTGCAATAATGTGCGCATTTCAAATTGCGAGCGCATCAACAACCAGCTCGGATCGTGACAATGATCTGCTAACCGCCCAGGAGGAGGCCTGGCTCGGAACGAAGCCGAACAATCCCGATACTGATGGCGACGGTATCCCCGATGGTGTCGAGTTCTCCTATCGACTTGATCCGCTGGATCCTTCAGACGCCAACCAGGACATGGATGGCGACGGCTCCAGCAACCTGGAGGAGTACCTGGCAAACACCGACCCGAGCGATCCGGCAGATGCACCGGCAACAGCTGACTCTGAGCCGGTAACTACGGAGCCTGAACCGGCGCCGGAGCCTGCTGCCAATGCGCTTACATTGTCGTGGACCGCGCCCCTGCAGCGTACCGACGGCAGCTCCATTTCCCTCGCAGAGATTGACCATTTCGGGATGCGCTACGGCCAGGATCCGGCTAGCCAGGACCAGAGCATGACCGCCCCGAGCGACGCCACAAGCGCCGAGATCAGTGACCTGGCGGCCGGCACCTGGTACTTTTCGATGCGGGTAATCGACTCAAGCGGGCTGCAGAGCGTGTTTTCGGAGCCAGTTGAGCACATCATAGAATAGTATTTCCATGTCAACCGACTAGCGCTGCCAGGGATGGCCAGCTTCTTTGCTGGTTTTTTTATGATGTTGGTACGCGGCACAGCTAACAACGATTAGTAATGCCCCCTATAATCAGACCCTTGGCGTCCATAACAAAGGTGCTGCGCGCGCAAGGCAGATCTTATAAAAACGATCTGAAGCTTTCATATAACCTTCAACATGGGTTTCGGTGGAAACGAACAGATCATCCGCCAACTCATCACTAAGCTGGACGCCTAAAAAACAAGGTGTAACGATGTCCTAAAATCGGTGCGACTTATTATCGTTGAAGACGGCCCCGAACGTGGAAACCTGGAAGCACTGGCAAACAAATTAAAACTAGGAGGCTCAGTAATTCAGTAATCTTTGCACGCTTCCAATCACAACCTGCCGACTTCCTTGGCCTTATGGATATCTTCCGGCTGCTCTCCTTCACCGAAGGCACCTCGATGACACTTCTTGAAGCCATGAGCCTGGGCATACCGACGGTCGCTACCCGTGTGGGCGGAACCCCGGAAATCGTCGCTGACGACGAAACCGGCATCCTGACTGAAAGTGATAACCTGGGTGAATTCACCGGTGCACTGAAGCTGCTTCTTTCGCAGCTGGCCAAACGCAAACAGAGGGCTCAAAAGGCCAAACAGCGATTCCGCGACCGATTCTCAGTTGCAAAAATGGTTAAGCAATACCAGCGGCTTTACGAGGCAGGCACGGGCTATTAGGTTACCCGCACCACTGTTTATAAAAACCAGACGAAATTAACAACAGCCGCCGCTTACTGAAAAATTCTCTTTTTCTACTGACAAGTAAAATAGTCCAGCGGGTCGAGGCATTATCAGCACGCCGATTCCGGCCGCCTGCTGACACTGGGACATTCCGACGGACTGAAAATGATTTTTATGTAATGTGAGATTATACACAAACCACTTTTAATCCGTGACACAAAGACGGGCTGAAAGTCTAATCAGCAGAGCAACTTAAACAGCGCTGTTTACATATGTATTTTAAATACATGAGTCTTTTTAAAAACTATATCGTTGTTTAAATTTTACAAAATATCATCCCGCATTTAAAAAATGTTACAGAACGCTAATGGCAATATACCTTTGTCGTTATGATAATGCCCGATCTTATTTGTAGACCAAATTTTTGTGGGAATCTATGTCAATAACCAAAGCTCTCGGGCTCGGAAGTGCTATTGCAGTAATGTGCGTACCTCAAATTGTGAGCGCGTCAACAACCAGCCAACCGGGTATGGTGCAAGCCGGTTACTGGGACAACGTGAGCGGCGTTAGCGTCGACCAGCTAATTGCGCTGGACGCCTACCCGGATAATCCCGACCAGTTAAACGAACTGACGGAACTGCGGAGCCCCCTGAACCGGGGAAGCAATTACGGGTCTTTGGTCAGGGGCTACATCATCCCCCCCACCGATGGCGTCTATACCTTTTTCGTCGCCGGCGACGATGAGGCTCAGTTCTGGTTAAGCACATCCTCTGATCCTGCCGCGGCGACATCGATTGCATCGGTCACGGGCTGGACGAAACCTGACGAATATACCAAGTACGGATCCCAAACCTCCGGCCTTATGGAACTTTCTGCGGGTCAGCGCTATTACTTCGAGATCCGGCATAAAGAGGCCTCAGGCGACGACCATTTCAGCGTTGCCTGGGAAGGCCCCGGGATACCACAACAGGTCATTGGGGGTAGTTTCATTGCCTCCCTCGGGCACTCCGAGGCTACCGCGCCCGTGGACCAGGACGCAACCGAGAAGGCCTACTCACAGGGTTATCGGGTCGGCTTTCTGGATGGTAAAGAAGGTTTGAATTTTAACCCTCAGTACCCTTTCCTGGATAAAGACCAGGACGGTATCTACGACAACTGGGAAGTCATCCACGGCCTCGATCCCAGCAATCCGGATGATGCAATCTCCGACCCGGACAATGACCTGCTGAACGCCGCGGACGAGTTCCTGATGGGAACCCGGGAGAACGACCCGGACTCGGATGCCGATGGAATCCCTGATGGCGCAGAGGTCGCCTATGGACTTGATCCGCTGGACTCTTCAGACGCCAATCAGGACATGGACGGTGACGGCTTCAGCAACCTGGACGAGTATCTGGCAAATACCGACCCCAGCGATCCAGCAGATGCACCGGCAACAGCTGACTCTGAGCCGGTTTCATCAGCTTCTCAGGTTGCCGGCTTTATCGGGCAATACTTCGAGGGAACGGATTTTAATAGCTTTGTGCTGTCACGCCAGGATGCGACCGTTGATTTTAGCTGGGGCAGCGGCCAGCCCATGGCGGAACTGCCCGTTGACAATTTCAGCACTCGCTGGAGCGGGATGTTTACTGCGCCTCACTCAAGCGGGACCGAGGAATACCAGTTCACGACCCTGACTGATGACGGCGTTCGGCTTTACCTGGACGGTAACCTGGTCATTGATCAATGGAAGGATCAAGCTGCTACGGATTACAGCCATACCATTACACTGGGGGCCCAGGAAACCATTCTGCTCACCAAAGAGTATTACGAGCGTGCGGATGACGCCGAGGCTCAGCTGAGCATCACCCGCCTTGCCAATGGCAAGAAAGTAAGTGCCAGCCAAACCATCACAGCGCCAGACCCAACAGAACCCAGCTCTCAGGATACCGATGGCGATGGCATCCCGGACACCTGGGAACTTGCCTACGGACTCGATCCCTGGACCAATGACGCCAACGACTCATCAAATCCAGACGGTGTGTCCAACCTGGAGGCTTACCAGAGCGATCTCGATCCCTGGACTCTGGAACCGATAACTGCGGAACCGGTAACTACGGAGCCCGAACCGGCGCCGGAGACTGCTACCAACGCGGTGACATTGTCGTGGACCGCGCCTCTGCTGCGTGCCGATGGCAGCTCCCTTTCCCTCGCAGAGATCGACTATTACGAGATCCGCTACGGCCAGGATCAGGCTAACCAGAATCAGAGCATTACCGCCGCAGGAAGCGCAACAAGCGCTGAGATCAGTGACCTGGACTCCGGCACCTGGTACTTCTCGATGCAGGTAGTCGACTCCAGCGGGCTGCAGAGTACGTTTTCGGATTCCATAGAGTACATCGTAGAATAGTATTTCCTGACAACCTTCTGGCCTGCCCATCCCGGGCAGCGCCAGCCGTTTGTCGACTGCGTTCTGTCTCCCCGGGATAGAAGATCTCGACAATTACAATGAGTCGCAGTTTATTAAGGAAGCGTCGACTATCGCCCCCAGATAGTGTGGCAAACTTTACGACTAACGTGTCCACACCCCCAACATCGGCATGTGCCAGATCAGCAGCCATCCGCAAGTCACCGGCGCACCGGGATTCGTATCTTCTATAAGCATCTGACCCGGGTTGATCTTCGAGGTATGAACTCGACTATTTGCTTGAACATGCTAATGTCTGACTAGGCTTTAATCGCGGTCAGTCACCCTGGACGTCCGATCAGAATTTGTAACGGGATACAACCAACATTATGGCAGTGAGAACTTCGTCCCGCGCACATCTGGCCCTGGCATGCTGACAATTGCCCTGCTCCTGATAACCGGCAGCACATGCATTATTGCATTATTCCGCCCCTGGGTTGGTGTCTGCGCTTACTATGTTCTTGGCTTGCTATCGCCTCAGCACATCTGGCCATGGATTTTTAATGATCTTCCAATCTCAATGGCTGTATCTGCCAGTACACTTCTTGGCTTCCTACTGGCGGTTGCTAGTGGCAATATTTCATTCGTCCGCTACAGGAATTCGCAGACCTATTGCGTAATAGGACTTTGGGTGCTTGCGCATCTATCACACCTGTTTTCACCGTACGCAGGACATTCGATACCTTCCAACATGTTCTCACCAGGTTTCATTCTGGACCTGTTTAATACGATGGTTCTTTTTTACTTGATTGCTGTTGGGGCCATCGATTCTCAGCGCAAGCTGCGATTCTTTGCAATGGTTATTGTCGCAGTGTCGATCTATTTTACCTACTGGGCAAACATGCAGTACCTGACAGGCGGTTTCTGGCAGCACCAAATCGATGGCCGCCTTAGGGGGCCCGGCAGCATATATGCTGATACCAATGCATTTGCATTGATGTTCGTTACGGCCATGCCCTTCATTTTTTACATGGCGGTATATATTCGTAACAAGTTAATTAAGTTTTCACTCTGGATAACCATACCTTTTCTCTGGCACGCGGTTTTCCTGACCGGATCCCGCGGTGGTTTACTATCTTTGGCCATTGTCACGCTTTTCATTGGTTGGCGCTTCAGATCGAAAGTTGTATCGGTGGCGTTACTGGCAGCATTGATACTTTCCGCCAGTGACCAGGGTGGCATGATATTGAACCGCACCGAGAACACAATAGCGAAAGAGCAAACGGCGACGGAGGCCGAAGCTCTAGACCCGCGTGTTGTCTCCTGGAAAGTCGGTTTAGAGATTATTTCAGACTACCCTTTGCTAGGTGTAGGTACAGGGCAATTTCAGCAAGCTACGCCAGACTATGGCTATGAAAAAGGACTGGTCGCACATAATACTTTACTCCAATTTTCTGTAGACTCTGGCGTGATCTCAGGGCTCCTATATTTATTTATATTTTATTACATTTTTCTTGTTAATCGCAGGGATAAAGTACGACTTTCTTTAAAGACACCGAGCAGTCTTACTGATATCACCAGAGAAGCAACATCCACCTCGCTATTAGGGTTCTTCGTCGGCTCACAATTCTTAAATCTTATGCTGTTTGAGCCATTTTATTACCTTCTCGCTGTTTTTCTGATTACGACGCACTTGAGACATACCAATGCAATACCAGCCGACTCGGATTAAGCTAAGCTACCGGGTGACCAACATGAAAATGCGCAAATGCATCAGTCACGCGCACATAATCAAGCTGAGAGTCAATTAGAAGGTCGTTCATTGCCTGATCTTGCAAAAAGGAATCTGAAAAATGTCGATCCCTATTTTTTTTTACATCCCAGAAAAAAAATGGCCGGATGATGTGCCCGACGTTTACGACACCCGCTGGAGAGGGTTTGGTGAGGGGTACTACAACTGGACCTTACAAACATATCTGTTGCTGCGAGATCACGGTATCAAGACAGAATTGACCCATGACGTACGCGGGCGCGCCGGAATAGTCATAAGCCACAGAGCACTGCTTGATGCTTCGTTTTCGCCTGCTCCTGATCAGTTGCTGGTTTGCATACAAGCAGACTGGGGCCGCCATCCCTACGCTCAGGCACATATATGTCAGAATAAAGCTCAAACCACCCGTGAAGGAAGACGATCTTTCTATCAATTTTTCTGGCCCGCAAACACCTATTTCGTGCATCACTGGCCACAGCCCGGTTTGCGGGAACGGAACCCTGATCGCGCATCTGAGCTAAACTGTCTCTCCTATTTCGGGCTCGACTATAACCTGACACCGGAGCTGCGATCAGATGACTGGCGATACTTTTTATCTGATCTCGATATTGAATGGCGCGTAGTCGATAAGATGCAGGAATGGGACAATTTCGAAAACACCGATGCCGTTCTCTTCTGTCGGGATTTCAGGGGAACTCACTATTACAACAAGCCAGCAACCAAGCTCTATAACACTTGGCTTGCCCAATGCCTGCCGTTTTGTACACGGGAGTCTGCGTTCCTGGATGAGTGTGCTAAGGATGATCCGGAAGAAGCAGTGTTCATCAATAGCTACGAGCACCTGAAGGAGCAAGTCCGGTACCTGAAAAACAACCCGACGAGGTTCGCCCAAAGGCTCGACGCGGCGAAAGCCAAAGCCGCCGACTACACTAATGACCAGATCGCAAATGAATGGCAGGCGATTTTTGATCAGCTACGTCAAGAGGACTACCCTAAATTCACAAACGGTGCAGTGAACCGATGGCTCTTTTTGAGGACTCGGGACCTGTCGGCGTTGTTCCTGAAAATATTGGGAAAGCTGACGCCCTGACTGCCCAACGGCCAAGTCAGGGCCATACCAAAAAGACTTAGCTAGGTTTGGCCCTTTCTAAGCACCATTTCGAAATAAGCTATAGTCTCACCCAGGCCGTAATCCAATTGAAGGGTCGGTTGCCAGTCGAATAGTTTCCGAGCCAACTCGATGCTCGGCTTGCGCTGACGCGGATCATCCTGAGGTAATGGCAGGAACTTTACCCCTGACCTGGAGCCAGTCAGCTCTATTACCCGCTCTGCGAGTTGACGAATTGTAAACTCGAACGGATTGCCCAGGTTGACTGGCCCTGTCGTACCATTTGGCATGTTCATGAGGCTGATAAGTCCACGGATCAAGTCGTCGACATAACAAAAGCTGCGAGTCTGGTTCCCGTCTCCATAAAGCGTGATATCTTCACCTTTGAGCGCCTGAATGATGAAGTTACTGACAACCCGGCCATCGTTTTCCTGCATTCTCGGGCCGTATGTATTGAAAATCCGAGCCACCCGGATCTCTACATTGTGCTGACGGTGATAATCAAAAAACAGCGTTTCAGCACAACGCTTGCCCTCATCATAACAGGAGCGGGTACCAATAGGATTGACCTTCCCCCAGTAGGCCTCGGTCTGTGGATGCTCTTCCGGGTCACCGTAAACTTCACTGGTTGATGCCTGCAAGACCTTGGCTTTTATACGCTTGGCCAGCCCCAACACGTTGATGGCGCCGTGAACACTGGTTTTCAAAGTCTGTACCGGGTCGAACTGGTAGTGAACCGGCGAGGCAGGACACGCCATGTTATAAATTTCATCGACTTCCAGGTAAAGTGGGAAGGTGATGTCATGACGGATAAATTCGAAATAAGGGTTGGCCAGCAGGTGGGCAATATTACGCTTCTGACCGGTATATAGGTTATCGACACAAACTACTTCGTGACCCTCAGCCAACAGACGCTCGCACAAATGTGAGCCGAGAAAACCGGCGCCGCCGGTAACAAGAATACTACTCATATACCCTCCCTGACATTATGACTGTTCGTTGCATCGGCCTTCCATTTACGAATAACGCCACGTTTCTTTCTGCTGCGACAGGTCGGTCATTTGGCAAGCGGCTCGACAGGAAGACATCCCTATTGAGACGATCTGGCCATTTAACAAGCTGAAAGCGTCAACTCTTAAGCCTTCTCTTCCAAATCTCCTAATTCTATTGTAGACATCTCCGAAGCAACGCGACAGGCACTTTTGGACATAGAAGGTTTCGTGCCTGAATCCGATCAAGAGCCAAAGTATGATGCTGAAGGCGCTTAAGATAATTACCAAGCATCTCACTGAGGCAAGGCTGCTGATCGTTGGGGCCGGCCCACTGCGACATAAACTGACGCAGATTTCCCGGAAACTGGGTATCGCCAACGGCATCAGCCCTTGCCTACCAGACCAGTTGCGGAATCTTACTGGACAATCTGCAAATCAGTTGGTGGCATCGGGGGGGATATCCCCAGATACTCATCCGCACCAAAGTCAACGGGATTGATGTCAGAACGGATTTGTCCGTCGAAATCCGTCTGGGCTTCTGGAAGAGACGAAACCGAATTCATGACTCCAGTACTCGCGGCAAGTAGATGGAGATCTGCGATATCAGGTGAAAAGAACAGGCCAGCATTGCCTTCGAAGCTGTTTTGGCTAGCACTATGATCACCCCCATCGCGGCTACCGATCGGCGCATCGAGGAGATTATTCTTTATCACAGAACCACTCGTATTGAAGCGAAGCTCAATCGACTTGCTCAAATTGCCGTTAGTCAGCACCGTGTTGTGATAGATGCCTGTATCGGGAGAGTCCCAGAGGATAATCGTTGCGTCCGAAGCTGCCTTGCGTTGATCACTGTACAGTCCTTCTGTGTAGGCAATCATATTATTACGGATCAGGCCACCGCGATGATCATTATCACGGTCGATAAGCCCAAATGAAATGGCGCGATCCACATTCATGAAGCGGTTGTTCTCAACAAGCGTTCCACTGGAACCATTCCACATAAGAACTGCCGGGTTCCACAGGTTGTCAGCCGTGTCATCCGTATGAAAGTTAGCAAACAGGTTGTTGCGAATAATCCAGTCTGCACCGCCATGTACATCCACCCCATTGGTGTATCCGGTGCCACCGCCATGGTCGGTCGTCGGCGGTCCATCAGTGTATTCAAGAACGCTGTATTCGACGACACCCCCGTCCACCCCATTGCCAAATGAGTAAGGATTGGCCTTGACAAACTGCTGGCCGGCATTAGCCAAGCGCAAATTGTATAGGTGAGGCGTGCCTGCACCGGGGTTAATCATTATAGAATGCAGGTAGACGTCTTCAATGCTCAGGTTTTGTACATTCAAACCAGTTGCATCAGTCCAGATCCCATGGGGAACATTACCATAGTCGGAATTTTCCATTCCCTTACCAATCAACCGGACCGAATCGCAATCGTCGGCCTCGCCGCGGACGGTGACGTTGGCAGCACGAATGTAAAGAGTTGATGACAGAACATAGGTACCCGGCGCGAGAAGGAGTGTTGTATCAGGTTGCAAACTACCCATCGCGTTCTGCAATTCCGCTTCACTACCAATTTCGACAATATTACCGGTGGGCTCGGATAAAGCGGGGGCAGGCAAACAATCGAACGCAACGACGACCGGGACAACGTTTACCAGAAGCATCGCTAGTCCAAGCTGACGAAATACTGTCTTGATTTTGATGGCGAACATATAGAAATGGTCTCCTTCTAACTTTGAGGTCTGGCGAGCCGAAGTTCTCGCACAGGATTGCGGATGTAGTGATTACAGGATAACCTCTGGCGCAAGTAAAACCACGCATTCATTCTCATTTTTCACCTTGGAAAAGTGTTGCGTGGCAGACTAACCTAAGCAGAATTACGTTCTCGTATAGTTTGGTCCTGCAAACGTTTTGGATAAAACACCGACCCGGGACATGAACGCAGATGACCTCTCTAGCACACCGAGTCCTTTCCAGTTCAGCCAATATGCTCATTATCCGTCTCACCCAGCGCAGTCTGGGTCTGATAAGTACGCTAGTATTGGCACGTCTACTGACACCGGCGGATTTCGGCCTCGTCGCCATCGTGGCCATCGTAGTCCAGTTTTTCGACATCGTCGCCACCAGTGGTAGCACCCAATACATTATTCAGAAAGCCGACCTGCACGATGACGATCTAAACACTGCCTGGACCATAGACCTGCTCATGAAGGGCGGCCTGCAACTGATCCTGATCGCCGCTGCTCCGACAGTGGCCGATTACTACGACAAGCCCGAATTACAGATGGCGCTGTGGATAGCCTCCTGTTCATTGCCTATTTCAGCTTTACTCAACCCAGGCCTGACCCTGCTGAAGAAGCAACTTGACTACCGGCGTATTCTGCGTCTTTCGATCATCCAGAAACTGCTTTCCTTCACCGTTGTCATGACAGTGGTACTGATTGAGCCCTCCTTCTGGGCACTGATCATCGGCGATTTGGTCTCGTCCGCAGCATTCACCCTGGGCAGTTACCTCATTCATCAATTCCGGCCCCGCCTGAGCCTCTCGCAGATTCGCACCCAATGGAATTTTTCACAGTGGATGCTGCTGAAAAGCGTCTTCGGCTACACCCGTTCCCATATCGACACCCTGCTGGTTTCTCGCAGCTTCGGTGTGGCTGAAGTTGGCAAGTATCACATGGTCAAACATCTTACCTCCATTCCCGCCACTGACATCATTTCGCCGGCCATTGAACCTCTGCTGTCGGCCTTTTCACTCTCCAAGAAGCATCAGCCCGATGCCCTACCCCAACAGGTACGTATCGCTCTGCTTGTAATCCTTTTTCTGATAATGCCACTTTGTGTTTTTATCTGGCATTATCCGGCGCCCATCATCGACACTCTGCTTGGCTCGCAGTGGACCAGCGCGTATGGCGTTCTGTCGGCGCTGTCGCTGCTGCTTTTCGCATTTTCGCTAAACCAACTCTTCGAGTCCTACTGCATCTCTCAAGGGCGTGTGAAACAGGTTTTCGGGTACGATGTTGCCTCCATGATTTGCGTCGTCGGCGTGCTCTTCTTCTTTCCCGGCGATAGCCTTAACGAGTTCGCCTTACACCGGGGCTTGCTGGGCGCTGCCACTGCGCTGGGTTTCTTCCTTTATATCAACCATAGCCTGAGGCTGGGGATAGTACGCTTAATAAGTTTGACAGTGCCTATCGTTCTGGGCTGCCTGGTTGCCGTTTGGCTAAGCGCCTTGGTCGACAGCAGGATGCACACGTTTAGCCTGGTACACCTGGTATATTTAACCGCCGTCTTCTTTCCTGCATACCTTGTCACTGCCGTGATCCTCTACGCCCTTTTCTATCGCACCAATAATGATGTTCGTCGGGTCCAGGCATTTGTGGCCCCCGCTGTCAGCCACTGTATTCGGGGTTTACGTTGTTGGCTGACTCGTCACGGCTAGTCCCATTGCTCTCATCAGCTCCGATCGATCAGCTTTCTCGGTCGATGCTACAAAGGCCTGCCTGGATCGATATATCTCCCGCGCGTTCGCCATTCTGATAAACTATTTTAAGAAGCAAAACATTCTTTACCGGTTGTATTGTTTACTGGCCGCGCTCTGCCGAAATGCGCCAGGGACTTGTTGAGCTGCATTAAGGAGGGACCCGCAGAATGAGGTCAACATTGCGACGCTGGCTGCGCGACCATTTGATCAGGGCTTTGGTGCGAGCTCTGGACAGCCAGGAAGTTCACCATTTGCTTAACCAGCGCCACACCGACGACCCGCGAATCCGCACCGGTCTAACCTACCGGCCAACACCTTACCGACCGGTTTCGGTACAAAAAGCCACACCAACGATAGAACCTCATCCCATATTTATAAGCGGGCGATTTCGTAGCGGCTCAACCCTGTTGTGGAATCTCTTTCGCCGGCCAGGTGTCCACACCGCTTACTACGAACCACTAAACGAACGTCGCTGGTTCGACACCTCTGGCCGGGGCGACCATACCGATCTGACACACCGGGGGGTCGACGATTACTGGCGCGAATACGATGGTCTGGAGGAGCTGGCAAATTTTTATCAGGAGCGGTGGGTCCGCGAACGCCTTTATATGGATGGCTACGACTTTGATCCGGCCCTCAAGCGCTACCTTCAGATCCTGATCGAGCGCGCTCCCGAACGCCCTGTGCTGCAGTTTAACCGCGTCGATTTCCGCCTGCCATGGCTCCGGCAGGAATTCCCGAATGCCACGATTGTGCACATTTACCGCGATCCGCGCGAACAATGGTGCTCCTTTCTCGGAACTGGTCATGGCTATGGGCCGGATGCCAGCGGGTCACGGGGCTACCAAGATCGATTTTACCTGAACCTGTGGGGCCGGGATCTGTGCCGCTACTACCCTTTCCTGACCGACTTTCATGACCGACATAGGTACTATCTTTTCTACCTGTTATGGAAACTCTCCTTCCTCCACGGTCAGCAACACGCCAACTACAACCTTGCCTTTGAAGACCTGGTCACATCACCGAAACCGACTCTGGCCCATCTGTTCGATGCCATTGGTGTAAAAGTCGATATTGAGCCATTACTACCACTGATCGAGCAGCCACGTCTGGATAACTGGCACGACTACGCTGACGATCAATGGTTTTGTTCCATAGAAACCGAGTGTGACGCCCTGCTTAACGACTACTTTTCCGCCTCTTGAGACATCCTGCCATGAGAAAAATCCTTCTACTCAGTGAGATCTTTCCGCCCCAGCATGGCGGCAGCGGCCGTTGGTTCTGGGAAATTTACTCTCGCCTGCCCGCCAACCGTGTCGAATTCGGTGCCGGCCACTACCCCGGCGCTTCCGAATTCGACCGAAGCCAGACCCATCGCATCCATCGCTTGCCGTTAAGTAGTCCGTCATGGGGGCTGCGCTCCTTGGTGGGGCTACGCTTCTATCTGAACAACCTTTGGCGTTTGATTCGCCTGACGCGTCGGATAGGCGTTGAAGAAATTCATTGCGGCCGCTGCCTGCCGGAAGGAGTCATTGCGTGGCTGCTGAAAAACATCACCGGACGGCCTTATAGTTGCTATGTGCATGGCGAAGATGTTGAGACGGCAGCCACTAGTCGGGAGCTATCGTGGATGGTGCAAAGAGTGTTGAACAACTCCGAAAGATTAATCTGTAACAGCCACAATAGCGCTGCTTTGCTTCGCGAGAACTGGGGCGTCGATGCGGACCGCATTGCAGTTATGCACCCTGGGGTCGACGTCGATCGCTTCAGTAGCACGCAAATAAGACCTCAGCCACCTGGCTGGGCAGGAAAAAACGTAATCCTGACCGTGGGCCGGCTGCAAAAGCGCAAGGGGCACGACATGCTGATCTCTGCCCTGCCTGAACTGAGCCATTCGCATCCGGACGTGCACTACTGCATAGTCGGCGACGGCAAGGAAAAAGCCGAACTGGCGCGCTTGGCGCAAGATCTGGGGGTGGCGGAGCGGGTGGAGTTTCGAGACGCAATTGACGACGAAACGATGATTGCCTGCTATCAGCATTGTGCGCTCTTCGCCCTGCCCAACCGGACTGTCGGACGGGATATTGAAGGCTTCGGCATCGTACTGCTTGAAGCTCAGGCTTGCGGTAAGGCCGTATTAGCCGGCGATTCAGGCGGCACCCGCGAAACCATGGTACCGGACGAGACCGGAGTTATCGTGGACTGCACCGCACCCGAGCCACTGGCCGCGGCGCTGTCGAGGCTACTGGCCGATCCGGAACGCCTGGCGCGCATGGGCGAGGCTGGCGTGAGCCAGGCCCTGCGTTTCCATTGGCCAAACCTGGCGCGGGATGCCGAACGACTGTTCAGCAAATCAGCCGAGGTTAAACAGTCCAGCGACTAATTCGTACTGGAACAGCGAACCATCGAGATCAGGAAGCGGTAGTCGGCCTCAAATCGTGCGGAGGCATCCGTCTCGGCATAGCGCATGCCGTCGAGCTCGTTGACTTTGATGGCCAATTCGCCCTGCCAATTTGGATCATGCTCCGCAATCACCCCAGCCAGAACCTCGGTGGCTCGCTCACAGGACAGCCACTCACCGACGAAGGCTCGAGGCTCGAAGCGTTCAGCCTGGTCCAGCATGGCCATAATGGTGTCAGGCAATTCAGCTTCCGTGGCGAAGCGGCCGGTTTCATCATTAATATAGAAATAGTGCTCACCGTAGTTATGCCCCGCCCGGACGATAACCGGGACATCGCAGAACATCCCTTCGATGATTGCCCGGTTGTTGCCCTCAAAACGTGACCACAAAAGGTTGAGACGCGACTGGCGGAAAAGATCTGCAACCTGGTTCGGTGGCACTTTGTCAAAGATAGTGAGACTGGATCGAACACCGTAGTAGTCCGCCAACTCGAGAATACGTTCAGCGTTCGTTGTAGTCGAGTAGCCAGCAAGTGCCACTTGAATTGGTCGACCCCGACGCGCCAATTGCCGCAAAGCCCGAAATAAGGCGTGATGGCGTTTGAACGGATCCCAGGCAGCAACCATTATCAAATCGAACCGCTTGGCAATCTCCGGTAATGGCCGGAACATTCGATGGTCGACCCACCAACTAGGCCCAATGTCAACCGGCACCAGGTTGGCGCCAAGCCGTTGGATAAAGTCGCGATCGCGACCTTCATATGTCATCACGAAGACCGGCTCGCGAAGATGGGCATAACAAAGAATGCCGGGGTCTGCATAGCCGGCCCAGCTTGGTTCCAGTACCAGATGGTAGTGCCGCGCCAGCTCCTCGACGTCGAACAGCTTGAATAACAGACTGAAGTAGTAGCTATATTTGACAAGCAGAACGCCCTTCTCAGTAGCCGTCGCTGCCTTCAATATTATGACCACACCCTCGAACAACTGGGTTGGGTCGTCAAAGAACTTGCGGGTATTGGATAAGGGTTGGGTTGCGTCGATAGTCTGACGGCTCAGGGCGCGTCCAACCGGATTGTCCGTGGAGAAAAGACGGCGGCACTCGCCAGTAACCAGCCAGGCACTACCGGCCCAGCCGGTGCGAAACAGGCTCGACAACTGTTGACCGTAGCAACTGTAGCGGCCCCGCATACGCGAAAATCTGGCCCGGACGTAGAGCAGAAGGGTGAAGGGCAACATCCAACGACGGGCATCATATTTCAGTAGCTCCACCAACCGCTGCCGCAAAAGAAAAAGACGAATTCTTAATCGACTTCTCCAGCATATTCGCGCACCAGAGTGACCAACTGAATCCTGATTCTGGCGGCTATCCATGTAAATCTTCCTGTCCTGAGCACCGCTGATGTGGAACCCGGAGCACCGCCAACACCCACATTGGCAAGCCCCGATACAGTAGACGCCTGATAGCGTTATAATAAACGTTAAATCTACAGGTGTTGATGATGAGCGGGAAGCGAAACTCCAAAGAATTCAAATCAATCAAGCCAGGCAGATCAAGAAGTGTGTTCAGCACGGCAACAATGATGGTCTATTTCTCGTAGACTTTGAACATAACAATAGCTTAAGCAGCTATGAGGTATTCTAACAAGCAGAGGCCCGCCAAATGCCTATTGTGTATAATTACCTTTCATTGAGTTATTCTGTCTATTCAATACGTATGAAGTTGATGTATTTAATGCAGACGTTTTCTCGCTGTCGGGTAAGCCAAATTCTAACCTGGCCGAAACATTCAATCTCATTGGACGAAAAGTGGTTTACTGAGAAATCTCCTCCATACCTTGTCCTTTAACGAAGAGGTTTTGAACGGCGATGGACTCAATATCAGTGATAATTCCCATCTTCAACCGCTCCAAATGGATTGGCTCAACTCTTGACCACATTCTGGGACAAAGCAGCAAAGTGGATGAAATCATCCTCTGTGATGACGGCTCGGAAGACGATCTACCTAACGCTCTTCAACCCTACGGCCAGTTGGTCAAGGTAATCCGTATTGAGAACAGCGGGCCAGCAGTAGCGCGCAAAACTGCAATAGAGCATTCAAAAGGGGACTGGATTGCGTTGTGCGACAGCGATGATTTCTGGTACCCGGAGCATATCCAACGGTTCAGATTTGCCCGCTCTGAGTTCCCCTCTTCAAATTTTTATTTCGCCAATTTCCACATGTCAAACGAGCCAGACAGAACCAAATTCGACGCAGCCCCGGAAGGGTGGTTTGAGTCGCTGACCTCCTCATCTGAAAGTTTTGAACAGCTCATCCATACTGACGCTGGCCTTTATTCAGCTCTGCTTAATTTCCAATGTTGCTTTCAGTCTGCTTGTGTATTCAGCCGTGAATTATATGAGGCTATCGGGGGCATAACCCCAGAAGTTTCGAGATGGCAGGCAGAGGACGCCCACCTTACCCGTCGCCTTGCGGCCTACGGCGATTCTGTTATCGACAGGATGCCTGGTGTAATAATCAACAAGCACGACGATAATTTCTCTGGAAACATTCTTGGCAATTTTGAGGGGCGTATCCGGATCCTTGAAAAGCTTCTGTTTGATGAAGCATTACCGGCGACACTGCAAATGCAGACGCGTAAGGAAGTGAAAAGTTCAAGATTAACTCTATTCAGACAATACTACTGGCATGGTGAATACGATAAGGCTCGACACCTCTTTAAGGAAGTACGAAGCGAACCACTTTCTGCTAAAGATTACCTGCGCTTTATGAGGGCCTCTTTAAAGTCCCTTATCTGAACAGTTGAATGCGCCCCCTCTAGATGGGGGCCCATCCATCCATATAATCATTAACAATTTCTACAGTGCCATCCGATGAACCAAATCTGAAAACTATTATTTCGCCTGGAATTATCAATCTTGTAAAATAGTAATATTTGATGGTGGATTGGGTGGGTTGTTGTTAGGCACGGGAATTTTATATACAGAAATCACAGGGCTACCTGACTCATGGTTTTTTGTCGCCGCAGCATGACTCAAAACCAATGTGCCAGTTTGAAGATCAAAACTTCCGCCGGTCACTTCACCAGTCCCGCCTTGTTCATTATATTCCATCCAACGGTCATCAAAAATTCCATAGCTGTATGGTATGACTTCATGGGAGGTAGACGCAGCAAGTATCTCATTAAGGTCATAGAGCCAGAAGTAACTGTGATAGTCCTCATTATCGTTAGCACAAAAACCCCCGCAAAGGAAGCCTGCATCATTGGTGATCTTGTATCCACCGCCCGAATCATGCATACCCGAAGATCCAATTACCATAAAAGTTCTTGTACCTGGCACGATAAAAGCAAAGGCAGCAGTGCTTTTTACCGTCCACATGTCATTCTTGCCGGTATGATTTGCAATATCCCAATCCCCGGACCCACTTACTGTAGAATCTTGCCAAATACTCGAAGACAAAGCGTTTTGAAATGGATAATTCATCCATTCCTTTGTATTAACCGCCCATTGATTGCCTGCCACATTTTCAGGATCGAAAACATATAGACTCGGCCCTTCGCTGAGACGACTTGAAATTGACATCCCTCCGCCATTCCCAGCAAGGTAAGGCCCGCCCAGCAATTCTTGCCATGCAGGTGGGATTGGCGATATGTAATTGACTGTCCTTGCGGCTCCATCCATTTCATAAAATCCGTCAATTTCACTACTGGCTAAATTTGATGGGGTTCTCACAACCATGGTTGTCTGTTTTGCATCTCCATTTCCATCATAGGTGTCATAGCCTTGGATAAACAAATCGCCATTTACTATCGCCATACCACCAAGGCGGTCGATTCCGTCCTGGTTGCCCGTCGTTGTTCTATCAATCACTTCAACAAAGTTTTGAATGGGCTCGCCATCAGGCAACTTCGATTTATCCGTTGATTGACTAAGAACCTGGGGAATACGGAATTCGCCAACCCCAAGCTGATATACATGAGAATCAATAAATACACTGTTCCTCTCAGGGTGATAGGCCACTCTTCCCTGTGAATAACTCGTGGATGAAAAAGCATCCGTATGATCAGTCTTAAAGGATCCGAGGTAGTTAGACAGTATGTAATCTTTTGTTATTAACCCCAGGTTCTTAGGGCTAGTTTCTGTCTGCCCATGAGCTGTCATGCTGATCAAAAACATAGATACGGCAACAACACTAAACGACCAACCAACATAAAGTTGGCTTTTGTTTCTTTTTAAAGCTCTTAAACTAATACCCATTACTCTCTCCAAATAACATCATCCAGCAAGGTAATTCCAGATCCCTCAAACAAATGCTCTATCTTCTCCTTCTTACTTTACCTCTTGCGCTGGCCTATAGAAATATAAATGCGACCAAAGATGCTACATGCAAATACTACGCATAAAAACTACATGTAAGCACCAACCGTTTATCAATCGCATACGATATCATTTAATCGGTGTTTTTATGCGAAATTGCTCCAAAATTTTGGTTAAATTTCTGTAGTGGTTCATTGATTCCGGACACCAACGTAGGTGGTAAGATCACCACCATAAACGAGGTGTCTGATGGCCGGAAAACGACGTTCCTTTACTCCCGAGTTCAAGCGGGAAGCAGCCAGTCTGGTGCTGGATCAAGGTTACACCATCGCCCAGGCAAGTATGTCGCTGGGCGTGGGAGAAGGCGCTCTGAGGCGCTGGGTTCAACAGCTTACGGATGAGCGTGAGGGCATTATCCCGACGGGCAAGACCTTAACCCCGGAACAGCGCCGGATTCAGGAACTGGTAGCCCTCTGTAAACGCCTTGAGCAGGAGAAAGACATACTAAAAAGGCTACCGTTCTCTTGATGTCGGACGACATGAATCGTACGCGCTGATAGTCCAGTTGAGTGAGCAAATGCCTGTTGAAATGGTCTGCAATGCGCTCGATAGCAGCCGTCCCAGCTATTACGAATACCGCCAACGGCGGAGCCATATCGACGTTGAGCGTCTGGCTCTGAAGGGTCAGGTAAATCGCCTGTTTATCAAGAGCCGGAGTTCTGCCGGCAGCCGGACAATCAAAGGCATGCTCAACGACGACGGCGTGGTGATTGGTCGCTTCAAGGTCCAACGACTGATGAATGAGTTGGGACTGATCTGTAAGCAGCCAGATCCCCACGCATACAAGCAGGCCACCGTCGAACGAACGGATATCCCAAACCACCTGGCCCGTGAGTCTACGGTAGACCGACCCAATCAGGCTTGGTGCGGTGACATCACCTGCGCCTGGAGTGGCCAGCGGTGGAGCTACCTCGCGGTTGTGCTGGACCTGTATGCCCGTCGAGTTGTTGGCTGGGAACAAGCCTGGTCAACCGGAGAAAGTCATGTTCCAGTCGGACCAGGGAAGTCAGTACGCCAGCCGTCAGAGACTCTGGCGCTATCGAATGACACAAAGCATGAGCCGGCGCGGCGACTGCTGGGCTAGCGTGAGTGAATTCAGTTTAATAATTCTACGAATTCAACCAACTGCTCTATTTCAAGCTGATTTAGTTCTATGCCCTCTATCTCTGTATTCTGATTAACAGTATTAACATCTTTTTTACTGGAGTAATGACCTATGACTTCTATTAAGCTATTAAATCTACCATCATGAAAATACGGCTTCGTTTTTTCCAGATATCGTAGCGTAGGTGTTTTAAAAGCCCCTCTCAGCGGTTGATGACTATCTTTATTAATGTAATTGATAGCATCACAATCCTGTTCGACCGCATCACTGTATTTTCCCAGACAGTTAAATTCATCAAGCAGAACAGCCTGCAGGCCAAATAGTCTACCGAAATCCATATTGGACCCGCGAAATATGCCAGTGCCTATATTGTGAAAACCACCGTTAGTTAGCATTGGACCATTATGACATCGCAGGCACTGTGTTTTATCTATATTCATAAAAAGCTTCATTCCGTCAGCTGCTTTCTGTGTCACCTGTTCCAAAGCTCGACTTTCTCCTTCGTGTCTCAATACTTTTACAAATTCATCAAACTTTGTACTCGGTGGTGCCAGGGTTCTTTCAAAAGCTGCAATTGCTTTACCGATGTTTGAAAATATCCTATTGATATCATCATGAACGTGCCTTGGGAGACGGTACCATTCATTTTGATAGGCTAGAGGACCCAACGGTGAGGCTTGATCTGGCAAGTCAGCTAGAACAATATTCGATAATATGCCAAATATTTCTTTGTAAAGTTTTCGGTAATTTTCATCTTCAAAAAACGTTTTAATTACACCAACCCGACTTGTGGCCATCTCACTCGGCGCCTCAAAAGGTATCAGCGCCTGGGACCAAAGAGAGTCACGCCGGCCATCCCAATAAAACCATTGCTGGTAAGCCACACCCAGTAACGTTGGTGTATTGCGGCCAGTTCGTTCCATTCCCTGAGCAAGTGCTAAGCCGTCGCTAAATGCTTTGTCCGGTTGATGGCAACTCGCACATGATAGAGTTCCATCCAGGCTGAAACGTGAATCAAAAAAAATTGATTTACCAAGTATTGCAGCAACAGGATGATCAGCGATGCGGTTGGAAGGACTCTCTGGTACTGGGCCAAGTGCGGAAAGACTGAGCGATTCCAGGATTCGAACCTCTCTTTCGGAAAAAAAATCATCACCGCTCGCGGCAATTGACAAAAAAACCAGAAATATTCCTGAGAATGTGCGAGGGAGTATTGCAGTCATTCGTAAGGGAGACTCAAAAATCCAGCGCAAGGTTGATTCTCGCTTCGTCCTGAATATCGCCGTCACGCACACCAATCCGCAACATCCAATTTCCATGCATATTAAACAATACACCGGATATACGATACAGACCTTCCCCGAGGCGCCCACTAATACGAGGCTGCGTAGGCAATCCATGCCCATGACCAAGCATGCCACCTCCAACAAGCAGATAAACATCAGATAGGGGCATGCCGTTGCTGTCAGTAATTCGCACTATCCAGGAGTGGTACTGGTTCAGAGCAATCATTTCAGCTTCAGGACGCACCTCGACGATAAAGTAACCTGACTCCGATACAGCTCTGCAAACGGGCTCGCAGGCCCCGGCCGATGCACTCGGTACCCATATAAAACTGCATGCAAGCAGCCACACGCAAGTATTTGCGATGACCTTCCTTTGCATTGTCATCAAATCGCTCTACCTCAGTAAAAACCTGAATTTCAATTGCTCATATAAGTACTTCTGAACTCTATGTCGAACTATTGTCCACTATCTATTTCAAGCAGGAAACGTTCAATTTGTTCAGCTTCAGTCGCAGTGATACTGAGGTTTTCGTGTGCTTCAATAGCCTCCGCTATTGTTGAAGCAGACCCATTGTGAAGGTACGGTGCCGTTTTCCACAGCATGCCCAGTGTAGGTGTATCAATACCATTCAGGATATCCCCATTGCGCTGACCAGACGACAATTCTATCGTTCCAACGTCATGCAACAAGCCGCTTTCCGAATCTGTGCCTTGTGCTCCGCTATGGCATGCTACACATCCTTTTTCCTCGAAAAGCATTTGGCCGGCGGCCGCAACCGGAGATAGGCTGCCGACACTTTCAGGAGATGCCGGCCGTTTAACCAGTGATTGTACATAGGCAGCAAGAGCGTCCAGTTCAATACTGTACGTTGCTTTCGAAGGGCCTTGGGGTGTCTCAGCCCATATATAGTCCGCATTTTCCATAAGCCCGGTACCACCAGCGAGATTTCGGATCTGCGCCTCAAAATCCTGGACTTCGTCAAAGTTGCCGGACCAATGCAAAAGGCCATGCCCGACCCCCTTGCCAACCAGGCTAGGAGTGCTTCTCAGGCCTTCTCCGAAGCCTGTCATATCCCAAACCCGACCGTCATCTCCAGCATCGTTATGGCATGTTGCACAGCTCAGGTAGTTATCACGTGCAAGCCTGTCATCGGCGGCGTCGTAGAATAACTGTTTACCTAGCAGAATCTCAGGAGACAATGATTCGTTTCCGACAAGCGCGACCGTTCCCAAATCATCTGCTGTAGGCTGTCCCGAGGCAAGAATTGGCTTCAGTTCATAGTGAGAAAGGCTGCGGTCCATAAAGTTATGCACGTAAAGCCTTTCTCCATCCGGAGAGAGCGCAACACCCTGCGGAGCAAGACCGGTAGCCAGACGGGTCAGTTGGAATCCACTCTGGATGTTGTAAACCGCGATTTCCCTGCTGGTTTCTAGCGCGACAAAGATATACCGGCCATCACCACTAAACACAGCGGCACTTGCAATGCTGGCGTTGTCGTGATCGATCCTTGCGCCTGGGTTTGCAGTTCCTTCAATCAGATTGATGATGGAAGAAACCGACCTGACAGTCTGGTCGAACGTCATACCCGGACCACCCCGCAGAGCTCCACTAAGGATGTTGTCCTGTTTTGAAGGAACGACTGCCATCGTGCCATCCGGCGACATAACAGGCGCTTGCAGGTAATTCGGTATACCGGGCCCTGCGTGCTCCGATACCCCTCTACTGCTATAACCCAACATGATTGTATCGACTTGCGTCAAGGTCCCAGCATCAAGTACATAGATTTCGCCGCCCGCACTGGCCACATCAGGTGCACTGGTGCTTTCGCCCGGAATGCTCGGTGTAATAAAACTTGAAACATAAACTTTTTCACCGAGCGCATCGACTGCCAGATGCCTGGGTCGTCCAGGAATTCCAACCGTTTTAACTATTTGATCGGTCGAGGTATCCAGTTTAATTATTTCTTGACGTGCCTCGAGAACAACCAGTAATTGCTGAGATCCTGGCAGGAATACAATGCCGTGAGGCTGAGCATATGAGGGCAAGTCAACTGTCTTTAGGTTGACCTGCCCATCCAGATCAATTACGGACAGAGTGGAGTCACCTTTATTCGACACCCAAGCCTGATTGGATTCTGACGCAAGCGCAATTGCACTGGGTTGGTCTCCTACTGAAATCTCGGCCTGGAGGGTGCCATTCACAACAAGGCTGACCGAGTCATTGTCAGGATTAACCACCCATACCCGATCCCCTGCCGTGTCGGGCTCTAAGACAAGGCTGGTAGAGTTGAGGACTTTTGAAGCGGCTACTGTGTAACGAGAAGGATCATCTGGGTAAACATCTCCATTATCGCCCACTCCGTCTTCATCTGTATCAGTCCACTCAGCAGGGTCAGTAACGAACGCATCGCTGTTGTCGCCGACACCATCCAGGTCAGAGTCAACCCACTCACTCGGATCATTCGGGAAGTCATCCTCGCTATCAGGTACGCCATCTCCATCGGTATCTATCGGGTTCCCCGGATCATTTGGATAAAGATCCGCATTGTCTCCGATTCCATCGCCGTCAGTATCGATCCACTCAGATGAATCTTCAGGAAACGCATCTTCGCTGTCGACAACGCCGTCGTTGTCCATGTCAGCCAGGACATTTCGGGGCGTCAGCGTCATAACCTCCTGAGTTCCGACCTCATGACCTGAAGGGTTCCTGCCTGCAACAACAAAAAGTTCGTTCCCATACCGCACGCCCCCAGGGGCGTTACGCCCAACATTCAGGTTCGGCAAACTGCGCCAGGTATCATTTGTGATATCAAGCGCTTCTACTTCATTGTGAACCCCGAGACTACTTTCCCCGGCAGCAATAATCAGTTCCGAGCCATGCTTCATGAGCGCGATACCGCCCCTGGGTGTTGGTAGCTCGCTGCCAAGCACGCTCCAAGATGCGGTTTCAAAATCATACACGTCAATATTTTTTTCTGTATCTCCAATAGCGTTACCCAAGTCAACACTGGATCGCCGCCCGCCAACAACATAGAGCTTGTTATTAATGATCTCTGCACGATGGTGGTCTCGGGCATGCGGAGCATCTGTCAATGACGCCCAGGTCTTTTCGTTCGGATCATATACATCAAACCATGGCACCCAGCCGGCATTGTGCCCCTGTGTGTTGCCACCAACTATGTAGATCTTACCTTTATAGTTAACCGCTGCTGTCGAACCACGCCTACGGTCTTCGGGCACCAACGCCTCCTTATGCCAGGACGATGGGTTGTCAGGGTGATAGCTATATATTTCAGCCGCGCCCTGCTCGCTCGGGAATCCGCCCACGAGCCCCCCAACAACGTATATGCGCCCTCCCACCTCAACACTTTGATAATGGTGAAGTTGAATTTCTTCAAAATTTTCATCACGTGGAACACCGTGATTCTCCCAGGTGTTCGTCAACGCGTTATATTCGTTGACGCCCCGGCTACCACGACCGCCTGTCAGATAGAAGCGCTCTTTGAACGCTATGTAATCATTCTCATGGCGGGGCTGTGCTGCACCAAGAGCGGGTTCACGAATAGCCCAGTCGGAAGCTCCGCTGCCCCAACGGGTTGGATCGTCAGGGTACTCATCGCTATTATCACCCACCCCGTCCTGATCACTGTCCAGCCATTCAGTAGCGTCGTTCGGGAAGGCGTCATTCTCATTCACATAGCCATCACCGTCCCGGTCCGGATCGGCATTGTCACCCACGCCGTCACCATCTATATCGCTGCTTTCACTCGGGTCATTCGGGAAGACGTCGCCATTATCACCTACCCCATCATCGTCACTATCAAACCACTCCGTCGGGTCACCCGGGAAAGCGTCCTGGCTGTCTACAAATCCATCGCCGTCGGAATCCAGCTCAAACTGATCCCGGACAACTTGTATAGAGTAGCCCTCAGACGGAACCCCATTTTCATCAATTGCAAACATCCAATAGAATCCCGGAATCATGACGTTGGGATTTGGGTTTATATTTACCTGATAACCGCCCTCTTCAATACTAAAATCGAGTGGTATAAACCGTTGATCCGTATTGATCGAATGGGTGGTTCCCTGCAAACGAATCATATTGAATTCTGAAATGCCACCGGATGCACTGACAAGTATCGATTGGCCAGCATTTACGATGGTAGGAGCACTGTTAATCGCCGGCCTTTGAGCAGGACTGCCATCACTGGCGAACAAATAAGACGGCGAATAAAATTGTGCATCCTGATGGTTCGCATCACATAGGCCGCAAGCACCACCACCACCAGAAAACACCCGACCATCCTTCATCAAGATACCGACCGAATGGTAGTTTCTAGGGACCGTGTGACTACTGACAGTCATCCATTCTCCAGTCGACGGATCCCATATCTCCGGTTGGAGTATTGTGCCTTCATCATTGAACAGTTTAGCGGCGGTAGTTCCGCCAATTACCATAACGCGCCCATCAGGTAGCACTACGGAATTTTGGAAGGTGCGGCGGTAGTTCATCGGTATTGTTTCTTCAATAACCGGCACGGCTCCGTTCAGATCGACGGTAATCGCACGATCAGAGGATGGTATCTGCGTAGAAAGATCATTGCCGCCTGTGATCAGAATCTTACCGACGTCATACATGACGGCTGAACCAAACATCCTGGCCTGATCACCTTCGAGCCGCGATCCGACAGGCTCTACGCCCCCCAGGCCTTCCGTATCGAACCAGTGCATGGTTTCGGTCGGACCAGAGTGGAATACACGACCATTTGGCGCAACATGCATAAACCCGTACCATTGCATGTCGGTACCACCATTATTCGTAGCCTGACCATAGTTGGTGGAATTTTGTTCGTTCAGCAAGGTTGTCATTGAAGCATTACTGGTTAAAAGCCACTGTCCGGAATCGCTCGAGTACACCTCCGAGGTATCGCCCGCCCCCTGTGCAAAGGTTGTAAATACCCGATCATCCGGCAACGTCATCGTGGTGGGATACCATCTGGGAAAATTCATATTGCTCAGTGTTTCCCAGGTCATGGTTTCAATATCAAACTGATTGGTTTGAGTAGTCGAAGGATTACCACCGGCATTGAATACCGAACCATCCTCACGCAGGGCTATGCCCGAGCAGAAGAAGTTATGAGATTCATGGTCAGTATTGACAAAAGTGCCTGTAGCGGGGTCGTAGACACTGGAGACTGTTCCAACACCGTCGAAGTGCGTAGCGTCACCGCCTGACCACGTTAACAAACGACCATCCGGCAAGTTGGCGACCGAGACCGGAATTTCAGGCCATTGGACAACATCACTCCACTGGCCACCTATGTGTGGCGGGAATATCTCTGGCGGAGTCAGAACAGCGTTTATACGATCTGTAACCAGGGCAAATTGAGCTTGATCAGCATAAAATTCGTCACCATTTCCCCGAGCTGCTACCAGCTCAACCATGGCGCCTTTGGTGTTATCGAAATAAAGCAACTCCAGGTTGTGCAAACCCGAATTCAGGTATATTACACCCTGGTTGTTTGCTGGCCCGTGAGTCTTGTTGTCGTAAATGACAGTCTTCCCGTCTATGGTCAGTTTTGCACCGTCATCACTTCTGATAATGAAAGTATAATAATCAGCTTCTTCGATATGAACCTGACGTTTCGCGCTTACTGCAAAATTATCTTCAAACGCCATCATCGAATTGTTGCCGAACAATTCAACATGCTCCTGATCATCACTTAAATTAATACTCTCATGCTGCTCAATAACGCTCGGATAACTTTCTTGATTGTCGATCAGTGCTTGAGCAAGGTCGAGATTATCTACTGTTAGATCAGAGTCAACGAAAACGACATTAAACAGGTCCGAATAGAACCATTGTCCCGGATCATTCGGATAAGCATCGGCATTGTCTCCATAACCATCACCGTCGCTATCAAGCCACTCAGCCGGATCAGCCGGGAAAGCATCAATATCGTCTGAATAGCCATCGTTATCTCGGTCCGGATCGGCATTGTCACCCACACCGTCACCATCTATATCGCTGCTTTCACTGGGGTCATTCGGGAAGACGTCGGCATTATCACCTACTCCATCACCGTCAGTATCAATCCACTCGCCAGGATCCGCAGGAAAGGCGTCCTGGCTGTCGATAATACCGTCCCCGTCACTGTCTCCTTCACTGGGTGTGATACAGAACGCAGACAATTTCGGCCAATCGGAGTGAGCATTGAAAGAGAGGTCCAACACACCGTCTTGCACTCTGACCACGCGGCTTTTAATCAATGCAGTGTTACTGGCAACTTCCGCGAGGATATCAATATTTTCAAAGATGGTTACTCCTTCAGCAAGCACATCAAATACCCGGGTGCCTGGCCCGCCACTGGAAGATATACCTTGAAAATAAATTTCTGCAAAATACAGGTCGAGCCGGTAAAATCGATTTTCAGGTACCGGTACCTGATAAATGAAGCCTCGATTCCGCTCTGATTGGTATATCTCATCATCGTTGGTCAGATTTATATCAGCATTGGTCTCAAAAACTGACCCGCCAGAGTAATACGTATCGGCAAGGAACTTGACACCTAAGGCACCGTTATACTCACCACCACCAGCATTCACGCACATGATAGGTAGCTCAGTTGGCGTGGTAGGATCAGGGTCAGAGTTATCTCCAATACCATCTCCATCGGTATCGACCCACTCACTGCTGTCATCCGGAAATGCATCACTGTCATTTGGATAACCATCCCCGTCACGATCAGCGTCGACATTGTCACCAATACCGTCGCCGTCAAGGTCATAACTCATTGAGGGGTCTGTGGGGAACGCATCGGCGTTATCTCCGACACCATCACCGTCAAGGTCAGAAGACTCGGTCGGATCAGTTGGGAACGCATCCTGGCTGTCAATTACACCGTCGCCGTCCAGATCTCCTTCGCTTTCATACAAGCAAAGCCCCGACACTTTCGGGTTCTCGACCACAGGACTAAATGACAGGTTGAGAGCACCGTCCTGTACCGCGATGATGGCGTTGTGGACTAATGCTGTCTTACTTGGAACCTGTGCAAGGATGTCAAAATTATCGACTATCAGAGCGTCCTCCGCGTATACATCAAATACACGGGTGCCCGGCCCGCCGGAGGGGGAAGTGGCCTGGAAGTAGGTTTCAGCAAAATGCAGCTCTACCCTGTAGCTACCAGTGTTTGGTACAGGAATCTCATAACCAAACGACCCGTAGCGTTCAGAACGATATATCGTATCGTTATCAGTACCTTCAATTTCGTGGCTTGCAGTCCCTATATTACCGCCACTGAAATAGCTATCTTGTTCAAATAAAACGCCCCCAACCGTGGAGTAAGCCTGCCCCCCGGAGTTTAGGCACATTACTAACGCCGGATCCGGACCGTTCGGATTCACATCCGAATTATCGCCTATGCCATCACCATCACTGTCTACCCACTCTGCTGGATCGTCCGGAAACGCATCGCTACTGTTCTCATACCCATCTCCGTCTCTGTCCGGATCGCTGTTATCACCAATCCCGTCGTTATCCAGATCGCTACTCTCAGACGCATCATTTGGAAATGCATCTGCGTTGTCCCCAATCCCGTCACCATCGCTGTCCACCGATTCTGCCGGGTCTGAAGGGAAGGCGTCCGCGCTATCCAGAACGCCATCGCCATCCAAATCTCCTTCGCTGCTATAAAGACAGATGGCTGAAACCTTTGGGTTCTCTACTACAGGCAAAAAGCTTAGATTGAGTAATCCATCCTGGACGTGGACGACTTTGCTGGCTATGAGCGCAGTTTTGCCTGGAACATTCCCCAGGATATCGAAGTTATCGAAGATAATATTTCCTTCACCGGTGACATCAAACACCCTGGATCCAGCGCCACCGTCCGCGATTGTTGCTTGGTAATAGATTTCAGCGTAGTGCAGATCAACCCGATAACTACCCACCTCGGGAACAGGTATTGCATAACTGAATTGCCCATAACGCTCGGTTTGGTAAACAATATCGTCAGAAGTACCAGCGATATCATGTCCCCTGAACCCTGCAGTGCCACCGCTGTAATAGCTGTCGGGTTGGTAGGTAAAACCCTCTACCGAGGCATAGCCTTGACCACCAGCATCCAGACACATAACAAGTCCTGGATCCGGACCGTACGGGCTAACATCGGAATTATCTCCAACGCCATCACCATCGCTGTCTGCCCACTCCGTTGCATCATCCGGAAAAGCATCATTTCCGTTCAGTACACCATCACCGTCTCGGTCAACATCGGCGTTATCACCAACCCCGTCGGCGTCAAGGTCGCTCCACTCCGCTGGATCATTCGGGAACGCATCCTCCAAATCTGAATAACCATCGTTATCGGAATCGCTGTCGGCATTGTTTCCTACACCGTCACCATCCGTATCTAGCCACTCTGTCGAATCATTTGGAAACGCATCGTTACTGTTTTCATAGCCGTCTCCATCCCTGTCCGGATCGCTGTTGTCACCAATACCGTCTCCATCCAGATCTGAAACCTCGTTGGGATCAGCGGGAAAAACGTCAGCGTTGTCACCAACACCGTCACCGTCAGTGTCCGCCGATTCAGAAGGATCATTGGGGAAAGCATCCAGACTGTCTGGCACCCCATCACCGTCCATATCCCCGTCCGCTTTGTATACGCAAACACCTGATATTTTTGGGTTTTCAGCAATACTACTGAAGCCGAGATTCAGCTGCCCGTCGGCTACCGGTATCGTCTGAGTCTCAATCAAAGCAGTTTTGCTTGGCACAAGCGCCAGTATGTCGAAGTTGTCAAGCAACAGGCTGTTCTCAGCCTGTACCCGGAAAACACGCGTGCCTGGACCACCCGAATTTGTGGTTGCCTGGTAGTATATTTCTGCAAAATGCAGATCGACCCGGTAAGTGCCAACATCTGGAACAGGCATGTTATAACTGAAAGCGCCGTAACGTTCGCTACGGTAGATAGGATCGTCCTCGGTGCCCGCTATGGCGTGATTCTGATTGCCAATGTTTCCACCACTGAAATAGGCGTCAGCCTGGAAATCAACACCTTCCGCTGAGGTGTAGGCACCGCCACCGGAATTCAAACACATTACAAGGCCCGGTGGCGGTCCATAAGGCGATGCATCACTGTTGTCTCCAACACCATCACCGTCACTGTCCAACCATTCCGTAGCGTCATTCGGAAAGGCGTCATTCTCATTCAGGAATCCATCCCCATCTCGATCTACATCAGCATTGTCACCAACACCGTCGCCATCCATATCTGACGACTCTGCGGGATCGTCAGGAAACGCATCGCTGTTATCTCCAACGCCATCGCCGTCGCTGTCCTGCCACTCACTGGCATCGGACGGAAACGCATCCATGCTGTCCAAGACCCCATCGCCATCCATATCTCCTTCGCTTTCATACACACATAGCGCTGAGAGTTTGGGATTATCACTGACACCGACAAACGAAATTCGCAGTGTGCCGTCGTTCACCACCGCATGATAGGTACGGTTCAGGGCGGTAGCAGGGCCAACTGTCGCTAACAGATCAAGGTTATCATCCGCCAGTTTACCTTCGACAAAGACATCGAAAACCCGGGTGCCAGGCCCGCCCCGCGTTACAGTTGACTGAAAGTAAATCTCTGCGAAGGAAAGCTCTATCTGGTAGTTGCCCTGAGACGGGACCGGGATATTGTATTCGAAGGTCCTGTTTCGTTCTGTCTGAAACAACGCATCATCCGTGGTATCGGCAATGGAAAGCGACGTCCCAAACGTGCGTCCCCCGGAGAAAAGAGAGTCAGCAACATATTCGCGCCCATCTTGCGCTGTGTAAGCAGGGCCTCCGGAATTGATACAGATAAGAGGAGTAGATGTGGTTTCTGAGAACGCCTTGACAGGCATCAGGCTTATCAATGCCACTATACTGGTCCCAAAAACTGCACGGATGCGGTCAGAACTCATGTCAAAGACCTCCCTGCTTCTTGAATTTTCCTGCACCAAACTAGTTAACAGCAAGAATTAAACCATTCGCTAGAAATCCACAGCTTGACATTAAGTTACCGTTAGAAAGGGACGACCGAACCCCTGTTATCAAGGGTTAACTATCAAAAACGTAAAATTTCCTGACACTTTTACGCCTCCCTTTGCTCCCTTAGCCGTTGGTTATTGACCTTCTTGGTATTAGAGAAACGGACAGGTCAACAAATTCTTAATTAACTTTGGCAGGATTGCATGTTCCGATGGACTCCAGTCGAATGATGTGGGAAGGCCGCTACAAAAGTTTTAGAAACCAGGCGCTGCGAACGGTTCGGAATCGGCCTGGCTCCCGAGTTAGGAGTTATCAAGGCCACATCTGGAAACACCCGTACTCGGGAAGCCAGCAAACCGGTAGCGATTGACCTTGGCAAGCCTCAGAAAGTTCGCTTTAATATACGGAAAATTATGGCGCTATTGGGCACGCTTGGTTGAAAACTGCCGAAATTGGCTTAGTCTTTTTAGAAGAGTCATAGCTTGATCTTGAAAAACGTTTACGAGAACTTGAACTCAAGATAAAACGCTATCGTCAAAAAGGGCAATCGATGAGCTACGTAAACATTACCGATGAGGACATTAGTAGGCACTTCAAGAAAAAATATGGAGAGCCATCCACAACCGGATGGGGTCCTAAACGGCGATTCAAGTTTGGCCATACATTGGCTGGAGATTTGTACGAATGTAAAATTGATAAAATTGTCACGCCCAACACAAACTGGATCGATGTTGGAGGTGGTCATGCCTTGTTTCCGAATAACCCGAGCTTATCCCTTGAGCTAGCCAACAGGTGCAATAAGCTTATATCAGTTGATCCAAGCGAAAATGTTCTTGATAACCCTTATTGTCATGAATATTCGCAGGAAATGTTCGAGAATTTTAAAACCGATGAGATCTTCAATCTGGCCACTTTTCGCATGGTGGCCGAACATATAGAGGAGCCTGATCTCGTTATTCAAAATCTTAGATCATTGATTGCCCCCGGAGGCCTCGTTGTAATTTACACCATAAATAAGATGTCCCCAATACCTATCATTACTAGACTAACACCATTTTCTTGGCATCATAAAATAAAATCAGTTATCTGGGGCGGAGAAGAAAAGGACACTTTTCCAGTCGCATATAAGATGAATTCGAAGAAGGATCTTAACTTTCTTTTTTTAAATCATGGATTTGAGAATGTAGAGTTTAGCTATTTCGATGACACGTCAGCGACAATAAATAATAATGTATTAAATTTTATTGAAATTTGGGCTTGTTACATCCTCAATAAATTGGGAATAACGTATATTGAAAATAATATATTCGCCATTTATAAGAAAACCTAACCCGGTTTTCTCACAGTGCCTTGATGAGCGCCGCCAATGGCCGTCAGTAACGGCAAGTCACTGTTACTTGGATTGCTAACTATTTAATCTAGCTTCTGAAATCCGTGCCCCCCGCCTCCCCCTTTAAGTTGTGCCGAGCGAGCCCGGACATCCAGTCCGGAACCAGAGCAGAGAGTTCACCTTTGTAAAGATGGCTGTGTAATTCTGTGATCTGCATAGTCCTTGGCAGCGGGGTACGAATGAGAATACCAACGGCCTGCTCTGACAGTACTTTCCAAAGAGGCGCATGTTCTCCGGCCCTTCACGAAATGACCTGGATCGGTCTTAGGCGGGACTAAACAACCTCTCCCGAACAACATCGGCTTTCGCACTCCAGCCGATAAACTAGCTAAGGTGTTACGCTCACCGGTTGAGTGACCGTAATTAAGAGCAGAGGTTTCTGTATGCAGGGAGATTCCGCATGGAAAAGTCACGTTTTTCCGACAGGGTTGATGAAGTTCAAAAATTACGCCACGCGTTGGCTCTGTTACTACAATAGCGAACGAGCCAGTGTGGGACTTGGAGAAATAATCCCCGCCAGAACGGAGATTAATGGTGTTGTCGTGACCGGTTGGACGCGGCCCGGTAAAAAATGAGGGATTAGCCAATAATCGGTCACCTTCGCCTTTAGTACATCGACAGACTCCAAAAAATTAGTTAAATTTAATAGCATACTGAGCCGGCACCTTGATAAATCAATTCCATGGTTTAAAAAAAGAGCTACTGGAATCAGGATGTAATCTATTGGAAATAGTTATGGATGATGATCAGGATATCCGTGATAAAACACCGCTTTTCAGCATTGTGATGCCGAGCTTCAATGTTGAGGAATATATTGCCCAGTCCATTGGTTCAGTGCTTACCCAAAGTTGGCCACACCCAGAATTTGAATTAATCGTTGTAGATGATAATTCCAGTGATCGTACGAGAGACATTGTCGGCGAGATCGCTCAAAGTGATAAACGTGTGTCCTTGATTAGCAACTCGCGAACTAAGGGGCCATCAGGCGCTAGAAATTGCGGCGTTGATGCAGCGAAAGGAGAGTGGCTCTGCTTTCTGGATAGCGATGATATTTTGGCTCCTAATGCACTCTCAACAAGAGTTGATGCTATCAACACCTATAAGGAGTGCAACTTTTTCAGCTCTGATTTTCTCATGTGGCACCCGGAGGATCCCGACAAAAGCAAAAGGAGGACTGATACTAACGAAGTATGGACAAGCTACTTTAACCCTCCGGGCCACGAAGCCCCGCTGATTGCAATAAACCGACCATTAGACGCATTTCTTGATACCGTGCTCGCCTGGACGGGTGGGGTGGCGCTCAGAAAGCCGTTTTTCCAGAGCATGGGGGGGTTTGATGAATCATTGCCAAGAGGGGAAGATGACCACCTATGGTGGAGGGCTGCAGCCACAACGAGACAGATGGTGCTTATTCGCGAAGTAACCGCTTATTACCGCATCAGGATCACTGGCATCACTAAGGGAACTGGGTCGCTTTCTCCTTATGCGCCCATTGTGTTCAGCAAGTTGCTTCGTGACCCTCTATTTTCCAGTGTACGGGAGATTCTAGAGCAAAAGCGCGCCCAACATTTTTATATCAACTGCTTGCACTACCGTAAACACGGCAAAAAATTTCGGGCGATTACGAGCGCGTTCCAATATTGGCTTTGCTATCCCACCCGAATTAGGTCGACCAAAAACCTCTTGGCCTGTTTGCTACTGAGACCATGAGGCTCTGCCCTTCGTAGCGGAAGTCATGTTCTTATAAAAATTAAGGAGAAATTCTGGGGCAGGGTCAAGATGGCTTTTATTTAATTGCACAACTTATTTTTTTCACTTAGATAATTCTGCCACCAGATTTCATACATCAGCATAGTCCAGAGCACCGGGGAGTGATCAAAAAGTCCTCTTTGATGCTGATCCCATACCAGGCGAATATGGTCTTGCCTGAACAGTTGCCCCAGGCCCTGCCCCTTCTCGAAAAAATGGTCTTCGGCAATCGCTTTCAGTTCCCCGCGGAACCAGTCCGCCAGAGGTGTGGAGAAGCCCATTTTTTTGCGATTGAGAATATCCGGCGGTAACAGGGGGCTGAGTGCTTCACGTAGCACAACCTTCTTGTCACCCTTATGAAATTTCAGCTTTGCCGGGAGCCGGTTGGCAAACTCGATGATCCGGTAATCCAGCAGTGGTGATCGCAACTCCAGAGAGTTGGCCATGCTCATGCGGTCCGCTTTTACCAGGATGTCTCCGGGCAGGAAGGTTCGCATGTCGGTGTACAGGATCTTCGCCAAGTGGTCTTGCGAATCACACTGGTGGTAAACGCTTTCGGTCAGTTCGCTGGGGTGGTAATCGCCCAGGTTCTTGCGAAAATCCTCGTTCAACAGCAATTGCCAGATGTGGTCGTCAATAAAGCTGTTGGTAACGTAAAACGCTTTCGCAGGGTCAAGACTTAGGCTGTGCATCAGTGAACTCGCCCGGCGCAGGGATTTGTTGGGTATTTTGCGCAGGGCCGGTGCCAGCTCACCCATTACAGCCCTGAACGATGACGGGAATTTGCTGCGCAGCTGGTTCTCCCGCCAGTCTGTGGCATACTTTTCGTAGCCGGCAAAGACTTCGTCTCCACCGTCGCCGGTTAGCGCTACGGTGACCTCTTTCCGGGCCAGCTCTGACACAAGAAAGGTCGGCACCAGACTGGAATCGGCAAAGGGCTCATCCAAATACCGGCAGATATCGAGCAATCGCTCCGCGACCCCTTCTTTGACGGTGTGCACACGATGGTCGGTGTGGTACTGATCGGCCACTGCCTGAGCAAACTCGGTCTCATTGAATGCTTTGTCATTAAAGCCGATAGAACAGGTGGTTACGGTTTTACCACTGCGGGCCATCATGGCAACGATACCGCTGGAATCCACACCTCCACTCAGGAAGGCACCGAGGGGGACATCACTGATCATCCGCTGTCGGGTTGCATCCTCGAGCAGGTCAAGCAGCTCCCCCTTGGCCTGATCCATACTGACGGATTCGGGCTCCCCCATTTCTGGCGACCAGTATCGCCATAAATGTGTTTTACCACTGCGGTTGCGATGCAAATGGCTTCCCGGCTCCAGCTTGTAGATGGTTTTGAAGATGGTTTTTGGGTCGGGTACGTACTGATAGGCAAAAAAATCGTAAACCGCGTCCGGGCGGATGTCGCGAGGCACGTTGGGGCATTGCAGCAACGCCTTCAGCTCTGAGGCAAACAGCAGCTGGCCGTCCTGTTCTGTGTAGTAGAGAGGTTTTTTGCCAATACGATCCCGGATCAGGTCCAGGGTGCCTGCCTCGTTGTCCCAGAGTGCGATGGCAAACATACCGTTGAGCTGCTCGATTGCTCCCATGCCCTCACGGCTCAGCAGCGCAAGTACCACTTCTGTATCCGTTTGGGTCCGAAACCGGACGCCCTGGGCTGTTAGCTTACTGCGCAGGCTATTGAAGTTGTAGATCTCGCCATTGAAAACAATGGCGTACCGGCCATCATCGGAAACGAACGGCTGGTTCCCCGCTTCCGAAAGGTCAATAATGCTCAGCCGTGCATGACCAAGAACAGCGCCATTGAACTGCATGACAGCCTGGGCATCCGGCCCGCGATGACGCAAGGCGCGAACCATTGAGTCAGCGACAACTAGGTGGCTTTCTGAGTTTTTAACGGTGGTAAAGCCTGCTATGCCGCACACGTTAACGATCCCTATAAACGAGCAGGCTTTCGGATGAGCGGCCTAAGTCAAATGTCTGAAAATTGGCCAGTTGCATGGCTTTTCTTTTCAACGCCCCGTCTTCCCTGAGCTTCAGAGCTCCGTCGGTAATCGTTACTGCCTCAACATCACACTCCCTGCGCAAGAAACGGACAACGCTCTCGATACGTCTCATCAGCCGGTTCTTGTCGTAGTCGGATCGAACGTATCGGGTTGAACCAGGCAACAGGCTGGAGCTGTGCAGGTACATGTGGATGACCGGGCACTCGATTTGCAACATCTGTTTGCAAAGGGCGATCATATCCCGGGTCGAGGACAGTTCCGGACTCAGATAAATCTTGCGGTGCAGTGCCAGTGCCCAGAGCGCGCCAATGATATGAAACTGCGCCCATGCGGGTCTTTCCAATGTTTTGTGCATGCGCTGGGCCCTGGCAAACGGGCGATGGTTAAACCCTGCCGTCACCGGCAATTCGATCAATTCCGGTGAGGTACCCAAGTGGGACCACGCCATAGGCCAGCTATCGAAATCAGCGCAGCTGAACCAGGGGTTCTCGTAAAAAGGATAGATGCTGGAGTCCACCAGATAACCCTGGGCCGCAAGGGCACCGAGGATATCGTCGTTGATGCCCCAACGTCCGGAGCGAAAAGCCGTGGGTTGCCTGCCGGTCAGGTTTTGAATGGTTTGCGTGAGCCTTCTCAGCTGCTCTGAAACGATGTCAATTGGCAGGTTGACAATGTGGGAGTCAGCCTCGGATCTGACCGGCACAATGGGTGGCGTGACCCACGGGTGCAGGTGTGATCCGAATTCGATGCCCGGATTGGCTTGGTAAAGGTCCGCCAATATATTCCGTGATCGGGGCTTTTCAAGCACCGCGTAATCCAGAAAATAACTTGGTTTTAGGCCCAGATCGTCCAGTTGTTTCTGGAACACCGGGAGGTGATTCACGTTTTCAACCGATATCACCTGATCGGGAAAGGGGCCATCCCAATCCCACTCTTCTTCGGTGTCGACGCTGAGTACAAAATAGAGTTTACGCATTGCTGATTGCCTGTTTTGTGCTCAGGTCCCGGAACAGTGCTGCGTACTCTTCCGCCATTGCTTTGGCAGAGAACCCGGAATAGACCCGGGCCCGGCCGCCTTCGGCCAGCCTTGTTCTCATCTCCTGGCTCTGCATAAGTTCAGCCCAGGCGTTGGCCAGTGCCCTGGCGTCATTGAAAGGTACCAGCACGCCGGTCTCGCCGTGTTTGATCAATGCGTCAACGCCGGGAATATCAAAGGCGGTCACGCACACCTTTGCTGCCATGGCCTCCATCAGGCACCGGGGGATTCCTTCCAGTGATGAGGTCAGCGCAAAGACATCAAATGTGGGCAGCAGCGCCAGGCGGTCATCCCGGAAGCCCAGAAAATGAACGGCTTCCGTTAGCCCCAGCTTTTCTACCCGGGCTTGGAGGCGTGCTTTTTCCTCTCCGTCCCCGACCAGAACCAGGCGGGATTGACGGTTGTTCTCATAAAAAAACGCAAACGCGTCTATGGTTGCCGTCAGGTTTTTACGGCTGATCAGCTGGCCTATGTAGCCTATCGTAAATCCTGCGGATTCCCGTGCTTTGGGCTCAGCGATGGCGGATTCGACCTCCCTAAGGTCAACGCCATTATTGATCAGGCGAACCGAGTGGGCGTTAACGTGATAATCGCCGACAACGGTTTTCTCGATATCTTCGGAGAGCGGACAAACCCTGTCGAACCGGTGGAAAGCTTTCCCACCAAGCCACATATAGGCTTTGAGGCGCTTGTCTTCCGAATTTTCGAAACCGTGGGGCGTACAAACCGAGCGGACTCCCGCCAATCTCGCGGCGGTAATCCCCAGGATGTCTGATTTGTAGCCGTGGGTATGAATGACGTCTATTTGCAGTTCTTTCAGGAGCCGTGCAAGGCGGAAGATCGACATCAGATCGAATCTGGAGGACATTTTCAGGCGATGCAGCTGACCTGCGGGCAATGTCGACCGATGTAAAACCTCATCAGACACGCCGTCCTCATCGGTAATGGCGATATGGTACTCAATGGCGTTATCCGTGTTCGCCGAAACCAATGCATTGATCCAGCGCTCCGCGCCATAGTAGCCGGTGGGACAGATGAACTGCAGGACTCTGATACTCATTCCGTGAGCTTCCTTGTCAGCAAAAGCCTAGTACCTTTCATAGTACCTACTGTGCGAGCCAGAAAATACACTGTATAGAAAAGCAACAGAAATGGAAGCGACTGATCATTTTTCGGTTTCAGATACAGCCTCAGGCTATACAGACTTGGAGGCAGAATAACCATGACCAAGCCGATGATTAGCAGGGATTTAGAACCGAAGCCCGCCAGAAGAATGGCGAACCCCGCAAGCATCCAGAATGGCAGCAGGATACTGGGCCATTCCCTGAGGGGCACTATGCGCCCGGTAAGGGAAAGCAGGTTGTATTCGGAGCGCCAGATCTCTTTGGTGAAGGTTTTCCCCAGCGACCGGTCCTCGCCCAGATGGATATAGTGGGTGCGCGAGGTATAATAGAGTTCGCCCAGTTGTGATAGCTTCTCGGTGTAGAAATAGTCCTCACAGGTTTGCAGATGCTCGGGAAAGCCGCCGACCTGTTCATGGGCCGAGCGTTTTACAAGCAGGTTCCTGCCCGGCAGAAACTGAACAGGCTGGTCAAGATTTACGTTGCTCAGCACGGTTCTGAGGCGCTCAACCCGCCCCGCCTGGAGGGAATGTGCCTGCATCGCGCTGACCAGGACTCTCCCGGTCTTTTCCGCGAGCAGGTTGCCGCAGACCTCAAGCCAGTCTTCCGCCAATTCAATGTCGGCGTCCAGGAACGCGATAAGGGGTCCCTGGCCGGAAGAGACTCCACGGTTTCTCTGTTCGGAAATGGACGTTGCTTCTGGCGCATGGATAATGCGCAGCTTTTTATGGATGCATAGCGGCAGCTCGGTCTCATTTTTGGTAACGACCGTTATGCTCGCTATGGCTTCGACGCGGGTTTGGGCAAGTATGGACCTGACCGTCGACCTGAGCATTTCAGGCCTGCCCATGTGGGGTATCACGAAATCTACAGCGTCCATACTCATACCTTATCGCCCACCAAATCGGCCCTTGAGCCACTCGATTTCATGGCTGATCGAAAAAGAGCGCAGAGTGACCAGAATATCCCTGATGAATCGTTTCCCTGCTCCGTTTTTTTTGATTCGCAACTCCTGCAAGCCGGGCAACGGATAAGGTGAGCTTTGTTTTTCAAGGCACCATTCCCGGACGCCCAGGTTCTGGGCCAGAATGGCCTGGATCCGTGTAGTGTGGCGCTCGGGAGACTGGGTCAAAGTGTTCACGCAGTAGCGCCAGAATTCTTCAGCCTTTGCGGTGAGAATGTCCTTCCTGGCAGGGTTAAAATAGGCGCTGTAATACAGGACATTCGCTTTTCTTATGTCCTGCGCGGCCCAGGTGTCAGTGGGAAACTCCAGAGCCTCCGGGTTCGATAAATAGGGTTTTTCGTTGTCCAGTATCCAGTCTGCGTAGTGGATCAAAGTGTGGCGGGCGTACGCGTATTGGTGGTCCACCTGCGCCAGCTGCTCTTTCAGCAGCAGGAATCGTGCAAGGGACTGAAGGAAAACAATGTAGAACCAGTGTTCCTCCACCTTGCCCAGATTTCGGGCCGCAGGGTCGTCGTCAGGGGAGATAGTTTCGACAATAACGCCGTACATTTCATCCAGCAGCGGGGCATCCTGGCTAATCAGATAGGCGTCTATCAGAGTGTTCAGATAATTACCAGTTCCCCGGTCCAAGGGGTATTTGTAGCCAGCTTCTATAAAGCCAACGTTGGTCATCTTGTCCGCGTTAAGATCAACCGTGATCAATCGGTGTAGCCGCGCCAGCACCGTCGGTGCCCCGTTGTAGAAATATCGGATCCAACCACAGAGACCGAAAACCGCCTGTTTGAGGGCTTCATCTCCCGTCAGCAGGTATCGAAGCGCCAGCCCCGACGAATAGCAATGCTGCCCACCCGGGCCCCCACCACCCTGGTGCCCCTCGTACGCGTAATCGTGACCCCGGGAGTACGTTCGGTGGGTGGCGGTAAGGGCCGGCAGATAATGGTCTGTATGCCAGAAAAGCCCGTTGTTGTATTCCGCCTTGTCCCGATCCGTTTTGTAGATGTCAATATCGACCACATGCTGCGCAAGATCAGAGGCCAGATCTTGCCAGCGTTGGTCCCCGGCACCCAGAAATCTGAGTGAGAATCCCCAGACCGGATCGTACTGATTGTTATAGTGGGAGACAAAAATGTCGTCGCCTGTGACGCTCAGGGCCTCATGGTCGGCGTAAAGTTCTCCAAAGTTGCGCCAGCCATACTCATCGCAGGCTTCTCTTTTACGGTAAAAGGACCCAGGGCCGGAGACATTACTGTCGACGAGGTCGCTCAGCGCATTTTCAAAGGAAACCCGGCAACCCAGCAAGGCATTGGTTTCATCGATGTAAATGGGATTATAGGCGAACTCTGCACGGGGCTTTTCACTGCATTCAGCGAAGCCAATATCGCAGATCCAGGTTTTTGCCTCGCCGGGTTGAAGCTCGGTATCTTCGGGGAAAAGGTGCCAGATAGCCCGGCTGTCTTTCAGCTCCAGAGCGGACGGGAAGTTCTCCCAGAACTGTCGCAGTACCGCGCTACGCGTTAACGTTTCATGACCAAACCAAACCCGTGGTTTTGCCCTCAAACCGCTCGAAAGCAGTTCCCCCTGGTCATCGAAAAATTTAAATCCCCGCTCGGCCACTGGGGAACGGCCACTTTTGTCAACATGAACAGGAGAATCCCAGTGCTCGCCGCCGCTGCCGTACTGGAACAGGCGGCCATTGCCGTGAATCTCAGCCGTTTGCTCCCCTTGCGGTGCCTGATCGTGCAATGCCAGTGATGTCTTTACCGCTTGTTCATCAGCGACCGTCAGCGAGAGATTTTCAATCAACACGCTGTTCGGGTCTCCCAGATCCCAGCAGCCATTCGGGTGCACGCTGGCAGCCAGATTATGAACTTGCGCCCTGAGTTCTGTCTGGCCGGTTCTGGCTATTTCACAGGCGCTCAGGGATAAGTGGAGATCAGGAATGCCCTCAACTGCGAATAAACCACGGTGCTCGTGACAGATATCTCCGCACTCGCTGTGCTTTCGGACCAGTGACAGGCGCCTGGGGGTGCCGCCTACCGTAATACTCAGTGAGGCGTCGATGCCGTTTCCCAGTCGGATCTTGCCATCGTTGCCGACTACTCCTTCAATCCTTCCCTCAATGGAGCCAGCCCCGTCACGGAATCCGGACAGGGGTTTTCCGCCAGCCTGGCCTGTCCGCACGTAAACCAGAGCTGATGCATTCATAATGGTGTCTACAAGCACCCACTGGATGGAACCATCGTGCCAGCGCGCCAGCACATGGAACTCAGAATCCATGGCCTCTCCGCCTTCGGATACCAGCTGGAGTGAAGCCGGATTTTTGCTGACACCTCTCTCAAGGGGTAGCCCGAACCTCAGCCACTGGGCAAGCCCGGCCGGGTTCTTCACATTGCCTGCAGGAGCGTAGGCGCCCAATGTCACGTCTCGGCTCCCGGTGTTAACTCAGCATTCCGGTTGCGCACTACTTTGCCAGGGTTACCAACCACGATTGAACCGGACGGGATATCGTCGGTGACCACTGAGCCTGCCCCAATGATGCAGTCACTGCCAACGTTCGCCATGATGATCGCTCCGTTTCCTACCCAGGAGTTCTCACCCAGCGAGATTTTGGTGAATTCGCCACCTTGCAGGCGAATGGGTGTGTCGAGATCATCGAACCGGTGCTGATTTTTTCCGCTCAGCAAATGGACACCACTACCGAGGAGGCAGTTTCGATGAATAACAGACAGGCCTATATTGCACTGGGGGCCGATATAGATGCCGCTGTGCAGTTCAGTGTCCCGGTGGGAAAAAAGACTGCCAAAACCAATAAAGTTGTCGTTGGCGCAGTGCTTCATTACGCAACGGTAAAATGCGATTCTCAGGTAACTTCCAACAAGACCCGGCACCAGCGAAAGAGCCTGGGAAAACCCGGCGAACAACCCGTCCTCCCGACTGACGGGGCGCAACAGCCAATACAACAGCAAAAGGGGGCTCACGCCGATCAGCGCAAACCCTCTGACCGCGGTCTTGACGATTTCGGTAGAACTCCTCACTCGCGATCCCTTATTTCTACAGCTCTGTTCAGTTCCTCAAGCATGCTGCCCCAGTTATAGTCGCGATGAATCAGAAGAGGACCGTTTTGCGCCAGGCGCTCATAAAGCACTTTGTCTTCCAGTACCTGTTTTATGGCATCGAAAAAATCGTCATCACTGTCAGCAACAAGAATATCCTCCCTATGCCTGGCCTTTATTCCCTCCGCTCCCAGGCGGGTTGTTATGACCGGCAAGCCACAGGCCAGCGCCTGCAGGATCTTGTTCTGTACCCCTCTCGCAATCCTGAGTGGTGCAATAAATACACTGGCGTTGTGATAATACGGCACTATATCCTGAACAAACCCGGTAACCGTTATGCCCGGCTTACGGCCAAGCCCTTGAATTCTGACACCTGGATCCATGCCCGCAACGAAAAATTCTGCGTCCGGCCACTGGCCTTTTATCCTGTCCCAGATCGAATTCACGAACCACAGGACAGCCTCTTCATTAGGTTTGTAGTTCATTACTCCGGTGAACAGAAAAACCGGCCAATGTGGCCTCTCCTCAAGACGCCGCGGGAAAAAAATATCGGTATCTATGCCATTACCCATAATTTTTAAATGTCGGCTTTCCGGTAGCTGCCGGGCAAAGAGCTCGACTTCGCAACCAGAAATAAAAAAACAGTCGTCAAACCGTTCATAGCTATGCTTTTCCCATCGGCTAATCAGCTTTGCCTCTCTCCCATACACCAGGCTCATGAGAAAACTGGAAGCTTTCTGGTATTGCCTCCATTTATCCGAGTCCAAATCCATAAAGTCCATAATCAGTCGAACCTTTGGCGAACCCGATCGATCTGCCAACTTCGGATTACGGAATACGTACGCGGCCATTGCGGAGCTGGTGCAGATAACCACGTCACATTCACCAGAACCGACCAATTTATCAAAAGCTGTCTGCAACCTGTGGTTGTAGAAACAAGCGACGCTCAACGGAAGTTTTTTCGCCAACCCCCTGATCAGCCTCAACCACTTTGCCATCAGAGGAAACATCAGAACCTTGACTGTCAGGTGTTTCGCCAAATCCCGAGCGAAGTTCTGCTCCCCGTCATCCTCATATGGGGAAAGCACCACAACGTCATGGCCACGGGACGCCAGGAACTGGACCTGATGAAAGGTGCGAATTTTTTCGCCCTTATCGGCGGGAAACGGAATTCGATGAGACAGAACCAGTATTTTCATGACGCATCCCAGCTTTTTTTAGTAATCGTACAGCGCGTTCGGCCCGCAATTTCCAGCGGTTCCTTTGCAGGCCAATCTGTACGAGGTGTTTGTGGCGAACACCGAGCTGGCTTTTGTAACGCTCCTCACCACCCATGAAATCGTAGTAGTCAAAACCACGATCCATATAATCTTCTACAGCGAGGCTGTGCCCGAGCAAACCGGGTTTGAGCCTGTTATCACTCTCCTGCCTTATGCCCGCCAGGTAAAAATAGACCCGGTTGCGATAAACAAGGTTGTAAAAAATTGCGACAGTCTCCTCACCGGCCCTGAGTGCAATAAGGTCTGCTCCTCCCTGCTTCCAGTTTGTCCGGATGTACTGCCGGTGAAAACGAACAAATTCCGGATTTGCAAAGCCGCTCTCGCCGCTGCCGCTGCCCCATCGGGCTATGTGGTAAGGCGCGATCAAGCCCCAGAGAAACTCGGCCTCATCAAGCGTTTTCGGTCGCTCCAGGCGCACTTCGCCCACCTGTTCGTACAATCGCAGTGTGCGACGGATCTGGTGGCGGGTGTTACCCGACAGTGAATCCAGACAGGACTGACCCTCCCTGCGAAGTAATGCCAGATCTATGCCAAAACAGGGCGCTTCCCAGCGAACATGTGGCGTGAGCGCTGTGGCCTCGGCGAGTGCGTTGGCATAGCCTGCCTCCACTGCCCCGATCACGAGCTCATCCCAATTCGTCCAGGTGCGTTTCAGGTAATCGACACTGGTTTGTGCGACCGCTGACTCGTATCCCTGGCCGGCAAGAAAGCCGTTGTACTCAATCCAGATGTGATCCTGTGACGGTCGGCCAGTCTGATGAAGGTGCAGACAACGAGACACCAGAATGCCATGGCGACGCTCATCCGATTCCGTGATGAGGCCCAGGCCGACAAGCCGCCCATGGTCTGTCACCCGCAGCACTCTTACGTCGGGTTGATAAACCGAGCACCAGACACCGATCCACTGCCAGGATAGAAAAATGCTGGGGCAGGCCCACTGTTCCAGTTCTTTCCAGTCCCGGTATAAATCGTGGGTCTCAAAGGCAGTTTCGGCACAATCGAGAGTAGAGCCAGCACCTTTGCGAGTGTGAGAGACTTTATCCTGATTCACTCTGCCCGCTCTGGAATGCATGGTTTACTCCTGAAAGACCAGACCGGCGAACTTTTTGGAATCGAAGGCATCGACAGACCCCGCGATTTCATCGCTGGTAACCTCACCAAAGGGAACACCGAATACAATCTGATCTGCAAACCGTTCCAGAATCCGGGCCTCGGTGCTTTCCAGGAACGGCGGTGCGTTAATCACAATGCAGCGATCCGGGTAGCGTGTCTTGAGTTCCGTCATTAAATCGCGCATACGCACTGCAGAAAAGAGTTCCACAGCAGACGATACCTGTGTTCCTGCAGGTATCACGGTTAGCCGGTCTACGCCGCTAGGGTAAAGGATGTCCCTGATCTTGAGCGAAGAGTCAGAAACGAAATCCGTAACTCCCGCATTCATGGGGCTGGAGACCAGTTTCGCCAGCGCCTGATCGTAGGGATCACAATCCACAAGCAACGCCGAAGTGTGGGAATCCAGGGCAAACGCAGCGGCCAGATTAAAGGCTGTCAGTACTGAGTTTTCCCTGCTGCCGAGGCTGCTGAAAAGAACTGACACGTTAGCGCCATCCTCGCGGCTCCTCAGCTGGATTCTCAGCTCCCGGTAAGCATCCATTACTTCCTTGTCGGGCATCCCTGCGTAGATAATCTTGCGTTCACGAAGCTGCTCGCGGCTCCATGGATTCGGATTGCCAATAAGGGAGAGAGAGACAGAGGAGTCATAGACTGAGGGCGGATGCTCGCCATCGCCCTCATCAACGCGTACCCAGTTGGGCTCCAGGCGATCCGAGCCGGCGTAGGGCCCTTCCTTGCGGAAGTTTTCTTCAGGCCTCGCCTCGCCTTTGTGATGGTCGGGGCGTCGCTGCTCTTGCTGGCTTTTGAGAAGTGCATTGTAAAGCTTGTTATCAGTCATCAACTGCGCCCCGCCCCTGTCAATCCCATGATTTCATTAATCAGGCTTTCAGGAGACATGCCCGTGACGCTAACAAAAAGCAAAGCCAGATAACCGATCAGATAGACAGTCAGCAGAAACAACAGAAAAAGCACGTCCTTCCTGAGAAGACGATCTTTCCAGGCGCTTCGGTAGTGCGGGATGGTTGTGAGAATGGAGATCTTGGGCAATGCCAATTGCAGCGCTCTGGGAGAGCGAACTCGCTGATCCAGCATGACCAGCAATGTCAGAAGCCCCAATACGGCAGCGCTGCCGAAGAAGGGTCCGGCGATACCCACTTCATGAAGCTGCAATCCATCCCATTTGTTGGGGTATGACGCTGGCTCCTGAATCTTGTAGCTTACCCCCTCACCCTGAATGTCAAGAGTCATTGACAATCTGGCTTTTTCGCGACGCTGGAGCATGTCTTCATAGACACCGCGTATGACGTCATAGTCCCGGATCAACTCGGATAATTCAGCCTGATTTTCAGCAACACGCTCGGACCGTTCAAAGGCTTCCCCCAGTAACCGTTCCAGGGAAACCAGACGATTTCTCTGAACCGCAAGACGGGTCGTACTATCCGCAAGCTGAATTTTAAGATTCTCGTAGACCGGGTTGTCCATAACCTCGGTAATCTGCCCCTCCCGAGACCCGTCATCCTGATTGGAAACCTGATATTTGAGATCTTCAATCTGGCGCTTCATGCCAACCACGTCCGGATGTTTCTCGTGGTATCTTAGAAGCAGCGAATCCAGTTCCTGGTAGGCCGTTGCCAGCCGCCGTTCGGCGGAAGACTTGCCGGGATCAATGGTGATGCGGTGGACAGGCTGTTCCGTCTCCAACTGCTGTCTGGTCAGTTGTACTTCCGATTCGGTTTGCTGAATCTCCAGCTTCAGGTTTTCAATATCCTGTCGAAGGCTTTCAATCCGTGACAGCACGTTGCCTTCTGTACCGTCCTGATTGTTGGCCTTGAACTCTTTCAATTTCTCTTCTGCTTCTTCAAGCTGCCGCTGGTACGATTTTACTTGAGAATCAATAAACTGGAACGCACCCTGGCTCTCGGCACGCTTTTTCCCAACCGTTCTTTCTAAAAACCTGTCGAGAACGGTACTCAATACCAGGAACGACTCATCGGGATTTTCACTGGTATACCTCAGTTCGAGGAAATTACCGTTGGTGACCCGCATTCGAACTCGTTGACGCAGCGCGTTGATAACACCGTTCTGCTGCTGGTCAGCTTCGCCGCCTGTCAAAAGTTCCGCATCCAGGGCCACCTGCTCGAGAAACGATCGGCTTTGAAGCATTTCGCGGGCTTCATTGACACGGTCAATCTGGGTAACTTCGGCCTGCCCTCTGAGAAGTGGCTGCAGAATGTTGGACTGATCCGCGTAAAGCACCGCCTCGGACGTGTACTGTTTTGGCATGACATAGCCAAATGCCAGCACGCCAGAGGTAACCAGCATAAACACGACAACAGCAGCAACCCGCTTGCGGTAGAGCTCGAGCTTGATCGCTCGTAAAATATTCAGAATGAGCTTGATGTCCATTCAAATTACCCTCTGAATAACTCTCTTTTCTGGGTACGCTAGAATCCACAATACGAAAGAATGCGAGGCGAAGCAGTATCACGACCATTGTCGCCAGTACTCCAACCACCAGATACGGGATATCAAGGCTTTGTGTCGTTATGTAATACAGCTTTACATTACTTTACGTAAAAATTGAATCACCGCAAATTTTTGTCGAAATTATGGCAACAATCCCTATGCAATTGGTGACGGTCGTTAGGGTATTTCCGGCTCGTGCCGCCCCCATACTCAGTCAAAACTCCGAATGGTAATCTTCTTCGGAAATTACCATTAAATATAGTCTATGCGCCGGGACTTTCAATTCTCCTGCCATTTGGAGATCGGAAGGGCTTGTAGTCATCAGCGGGGAAATCGGTTCCTGCAAAATGACTCTGCTAGGGGAAACAGCGAGACTGGTGATGAACCACCAACTCGCATCCACGCAGGCGTTCTGGCTGAGGCACCTGCACCACGTTTTTACATTGGGTCAGACGCTGAGTCGTTATGCCCAGGAAAAAAATTGTGCTTTGGTTTTATAGGCTGCAGCCATAAAGAAATCCGGATGGCCACGGGCTCAGCAACTTTGCACTCGTGGTAACATTGCGCCCCATCATTGCCCCAGACGATTGAGGATTTATGCCAAAAGCCAGTGGTAGCGCATCGGACAGTGTTCTATCCAAGCACACGCCCATGATGCAGCAATACCTGAAGATCAAGGGCCAGCATCCCGATGAGCTGGTATTTTACCGGATGGGTGATTTCTACGAACTGTTCTACGAGGATGCCAAAAAAGCGGCTGAATTGATGGATATCACGCTGACGGCTCGCGGACAGTCCGGTGGTAATCCGATCCCGATGGCTGGCATTCCCTACCATGCGGCTGAAAACTACATTGCCCGGCTGGTTCGGGCCGGTCAATCTATTGCCATTTGTGAGCAGATTGGCGATCCGGCCACCTCGAAAGGACCCGTTGACCGGCAGGTCGTGCGTATTGTTACCCCCGGCACCCTGAGCGATGACGCGTTCCTGGAGGACAAACGGGACAACTTGCTGGTGGCGATCTTCAACCAGTATGAGCAGTTCGGGTTCGCCTCCCTGGACATTTCCAGCGGTCGTTTTGCGGTCTCTGAACTGGATAGCCTGGAAGCCCTGCAGGGTGAATTGCAGCGGCTGCGCCCGGCGGAGATCCTGATCAGCGAAGATTTCCCCTTCGAAGATATCCTCCAGGGTTTCACCGGCATTCGCCGCCAGGGGCCCTGGTTATTTGAGATGGACAGCGCCCACCGTGCGATTACCCAACAACTCCAGGTTCGGGATCTGACGGGGTTTGGCTGTGAAGGTCTTCGCCTGGGCATCCCCGCCGCTGGCTGCCTGCTGCAATATGCCCGCGAAACCCAGCGCACGGCCCTGCCCCATATCCGAAAACTCAGCCGGGAGCGGCGGGAAGAAGCCGTGATTCTCGATGCCACCAGCCGGCGTAACCTGGAAATCGACACTAACCTTATGGGCGGCACCCAACATACCCTGTCCTGGGTGATGGATCGCACGGCTACCTCCATGGGGGGGCGGCATTTGCGGCGCTGGCTCAACCGGCCATTGCGCAACGTGGATGAGGTCAAACAACGTCAACAGGCCGTATCGGCGCTGCTCGACGGCTTTCATTACGAGCCCGTACACGACCTGCTCAAATCCGTTGGCGATATCGAGCGGGTGCTGGCGCGTGTAGCCCTGCGGTCGGCGCGGCCCCGGGATATGGCGCGGCTGCGTGATGCCTTTGCCACCCTGCCCGGCTTACAAATGACTCTTCGGCCAGTCAACTCCCATCACATCGAGAAACTGGCCACCATCATCACTGAATACCCGGAGCTGGCCGACCTCCTGGCGCGCGCCATCATCGATAACCCGCCGGTGGTTATCCGTGAAGGTGGAGTGATACGGGAAGGCTTTGATGAAGAACTGGATGAGCTTCGCAACATCAGCGAAAACGCGGGGCAATATCTGCTGGACGTGGAAACCCGGGAACGGGCGCGAACCGGCATCAGCACCCTGAAAGTCGGTTACAACCGGGTGCATGGCTATTATATTGAAATCAGCAGGGCGCAATCGGATCAGGCCCCGGTGGATTACATCCGGCGCCAGACCCTGAAAAATGCCGAGCGGTTTATTACACCGGAGCTCAAAACCTTTGAAGACAAGGCACTAAGCGCTAAAAGCCGGGCCCTGGCGAGAGAAAAAGGCCTGTATGAAGAAGTGCTTGAGACCCTCGCAGGCCAGCTTGCCCCCCTGCAGGACAGCGCGCAGGCGCTGGCGGAGCTTGATGTGCTCAGCAACTTCGCTGAACGGGCAACCTCCCTGCGTTTCTGTGCGCCGGAGTTTACCGAGTCACCGGGCTTTGACATCGAAGAGGGCCGCCATCCGGTGGTCGAACAGCTGCTTGACGAGCCCTTCGTGCCGAATGACCTTCTGATTGACGATACCCGGCGGATGCTGGTTATCACCGGCCCGAACATGGGCGGTAAGTCCACCTACATGCGCCAGGCGGCCCTGATCGCCCTGCTCGCCTACACCGGCAGCTTCGTGCCGGCAAACCGGGCGCGGCTGGGGCCGGTAGACCGGATCTTCACCCGCATGGGCTCGTCGGACGATATTGCCGGTGGGCGCTCAACGTTCATGGTGGAAATGACTGAAACCGCCAACATCCTGCATAACGCCACCGAGCATAGCCTGGTGCTGATGGACGAAGTCGGCCGCGGCACCAGTACGTTTGACGGTTTATCGCTGGCCTGGGCCACCGCTGAGCACCTGGCGAAGACCACCCGCTGTTACACCCTGTTCGCCACCCACTATTTCGAGCTGACTCAACTGGCCGATGAGCTGGAGCATGCGGTCAATGTTCACCTGACGGCAACCGAGCACGATGACAGCATTGTCTTCCTTCATAATGTGCATGACGGCCCCGCCAGCCAGAGCTACGGTCTCCAGGTAGCCAAGCTTGCTGGCGTGCCTCAGAGCGTCATCAGCAATGCAAAACACCAGCTCAGCCAGCTTGAGGGCAGCGCTGCCCCGAAAGCCCAGCTTGCCACTCAGAAAGTTGCGCCAGAACCGGTGCTGCAGGCGGATATGTTCGCCAGCCTGGAGCCCAGTGTTGTTGAAAAGGCCCTGGCGGCCCTGGAGCTGGATGAACTGAGTCCGCGAGAGGCGCTAAACTGTCTATACGAACTGAAGGCGAGACTCTGAGAGCGTTACAAGCGCACGCAGTAGGCAGCGCTGAAGATGGGGAATAAACATATAGCCCGCAAGCGCTTGCGGCAAAGCGGGCTGCTCCCTACAATATCGTCCATTCCCAATACGTTCAGAAAAAGAGCAGGACAGCGACCGCGCGCCGAAAACGGCCAAAGCGGACCCATGCCCTGCCTGCTGATGAGACAGACCACAAGACCAGGAACCTGTTTATGGCCTTTATCGTTACTGATAACTGCATCAAGTGTAAATACACGGATTGCGTTGAAGTGTGCCCGGTGGACTGCTTCTACGAAGGCCCGAACTTTCTGGTCATCGATCCGGACGAGTGTATTGACTGCGCTTTGTGTGAGCCGGAATGCCCTGCCGAAGCCATCTTCTCGGAAGACGAGCTGCCTGCGGACCAGCTTCAGTTCGTCGAACTGAACGCCGACCTTGCAGGCAAGTGGCCCAATATCACCGAGAAGAAAGATCCGTTGCCAGACGCCGAAGAGTGGGATGGCAAGCCCGGCAAGATCCAGTACCTGGAAAAGTAACTGTGTAGGAGCGGTTTCAACCGCGAAGCCCCGGCGCAAGCCGGGGCCATCAAGCCAGTCAGAAATATCAGCAAAGATTCGCGGTTGAAACCGCTCCTACACTAATCCCCTCAAGGCTGAGTGACCGCCAACCTGGCACCAAACCCCACAAAAACACCCCCTGTCACGCCATGAAGTACCCGCTTCAAATGCTGGCTGACGACCACTTTGTGGGACTTGACGACCACCAGCGCCAAGCCGCATTGCCATAACATCGCCAGCAAAAAATGGATCGACGCCAGGCCAATGGACTGCGCGAAGGCGGGCCCCTGGGGATCGATAAACTGGGGTAAAAACGCCATATAAAAGAGCGCTGTTTTGGGATTGAGAACGTTGGAGAATACGCCCTCACGCAAGGACCGACCTATGCGGACACTCTGCACTGGCCCGGCACTCTCGACTACTGACGGCTGGCCTGGCTTGATCGCCTGGCGCAGACTCGTGAGCCCCAGCCAGATCAGGTAGCCGGCACCTGCCCATTTCAGCACGGAAAATGCCCAGGCAGTCTGAACCAGAATTAGGGAAATACCGACAGCCGACAACGTGGCATGCACGAACAGGCCACAGCAAATGCCGGCACTGCTGACCACCCCATCCCGTAGGCCACCACGGGCAGTATTACGAACCACCAACAGGGTGTCTACACCCGGCGTGACCGTCAATAACGCCACCGCCAGGACATAGGCCCATAACAATTCCGAAGCTGGCATGCACCCTCTCCAAAGAAGCCGCAGGAGGCGATATCCACTCGCGGCTATTAAAGCCCTCCGTGGCTCAGTCGGTTAACGAATTAGCCCGTCGGGACAACTAGGACTGGAGAATTTTCTTCACCGCCGCAGACCGGTAAAACGGGGTCAGGCGACGACGTAGCAAGGCCTCAAGATAACCTTCCTTTCGCAAAACGTCCATCAGGGGCAGCAGCAATGCATCGGATTCAGCGAGGATCACCGCTCGGTCCACCCCGACATCCGAGAGCAGAGTATTAAAAGGCTGATCGCCGTACTTTTCGAACAAGTGTTCCACTACCGCAAGGCAGCAGCCCTCAAAATAGTCGGTTTGACGGAAGTTCAACCAGAATTCGTAACCCAGCACGACAAATTCCTGCAGCTGAATTTCACCCAGGCCTTGTCGCAGGTCACCGATTGTCCTGTTCTCCAGGGACATCCAGGCGGCCATGACACTGTCATGCACCTCCTCATCGCTGAGCGCTTTGTGCAGGAACTCTTCACTTCGCATGATCAGCCCCGGCAGGCTATCAGACAACCAGGCCTTGATCCGGCGCTCAAAGGTCTCATCCAGCCCCGGCACCGCCCGATTTGCAATGCGCTTACCGAACTTCATCATCGACCCGACGCCCGGCACTTTTTTGGTGATCACGTTGTCTTCATAGAGATAGTTGATCAGCCCGTGATACACCACATTGGAAACCAGTTCCTGATAGACCGGGTGCGCCATGAGCTCACTGATCACCCGCTCACGATGCTCCCTCAGCTCCAGAATTTCCTCCAGAAACGCCGTTGCCTGGTCACGGCTCAAAATGTCCTTCAGCTCGGTGGTGGACTGCACGGGCGCCTTCATCACCTCGGCGGCCATCTCCCCAGCCAGTTCCGGAATGCCACCATCCAGTTCCATGTTCATGACAACGCGTCGGATCACCCCCATCACCTGCTCCTGGGAACAGATTCTGCTGAGAGGCACCGCATCGCCCATGGCCAGCAGCTCGTCGAGCTCCCGTTTCACAAATTTCTGCAGTTTGGCGCCTTTGAGTGCTGCCAACTCATGTTTGACATGCTGCTCAAGTAGCGCGGAGGAAATATCGGTCTGACTCATATATCTGGTTCCTGCCGGAAAATGGAAGTGGCGTTATAGTCCCTGTCCAGCTCTGCCAGGGTGTCCGCCAGCAATGCGCGATTGTCCTGCTGCCAGGGATGAAAATCCTTGCGGAAATAAGCCAGGAACTCGGGCAGGCAACTGCGAAGAATGCCAGGTTTGCCCCATAAAAAATTAATGCCCCCCAGCCAGGTTCGGAGGCTCCAGAGCTTGCCCTCCGTTTTCAGCAGACTGCAGGTGTTCAGGAAGGTGTACTTGAAAAAGTTATAAGTCACAAACAGGAAAACAACACGACGCAGCCGGTCGTCACCGACACACTCCCGATAGACGTCAAACGCTACAGACTTGTGCTCGGTTTCCTCAATGGCATGCCAGCGCCACAGCTTTTTCATCGTCGGTGTCGCACCTTCCATCCACTCCGGGTACCGGAGAATCGCGTTTGCCAACACAGCCGTATAATGCTCAGCACCACAAGTACCTGCAAGCCGTCGGCTGGGTGAGAGTCTGGTCACCCACTTCATGTGTCTTCGAAACCGCTCGTCAATGGCGTGGATATCGTAGCTGCGGGCTTTCAGTGCCTCGTTATAGCTCTTGTGCTCTCGGCTGTGCAGCGCTTCCTGGCCAATGAAGCCACGGATTTCCTGGCTCAGCTTCGGGTCGTCGATACGGTCCCGGTAAAGTCGTACGGCATCAATGAAATGCTGTTCGCCATCCGGAAACTGCAGGGAGAGTGCATTGAAAAAGGCCGTTCGGAATGCGTCGTTGCCATGCCAAAGGGTTTTCAGCTCCTCTGTTACGTCAAAACTGACATGCCGGGGCGATACGGACACCCCCTGCGGGGTTGAACTGATCGACATAACGGTTTCCTGATTATTTTGGTTATGACACGCAGCGCTTCGATCAAATTAAAGCAGTCGCTTCATTTTATACCCTAAACCTTGATATCAGGCCAATAGTTACCGGCTCTTTTTTGTTACCGTAAATGACGCATTTCAGGCCAGTGATTTTTCACTCGGTTAGGTGCATGATAGATACAACCTGAAGAGAGGAGAATGATCTTTGCTCCACAATCTGTCGTTGATTCCACTCGCCCCCTTTCTGATATTTCAGGGCAGACGTGTAAAAGCAAAAACACCGAGATTGGCCGAAGCCAGTGGCGCCCGAAGCGGTACTGTCGGTGAAGGCCCGCTGCTGAACCTGCTGATTCTGGGAGATTCGGCAGCGGCAGGGGTTGGTGTTGATTCGCAAAATGATGCGTTATCAGGACAGTTGGCAGGCTTGCTGGCTAGCAGAATGACGGTGAACTGGACATTGCAGGCTCATACCGGGCTCAAGGTAGTGGATTTTCTGCCACCGGCTGAACGCCTGCCCAAGCTGCAAGCGGAAGTGATTGTGGTGTCCCTGGGCGTCAACGATGTGACTGGCAGAACCTCTGTCCGGCGGTGGACCCGCCAGGTCAACGAATTACTGGATACCTTGCAGCGACGCTATCGCCCCAAACAGGTTCTGTTCTCGGCGGTACCGCCGATGGATCGTTTCCCGGCGCTGCCCGAACCCTTGCGCTGGTACCTCGGTGAGCGGGCAAGGCAGCTCAATATTCAGCTTGAACGCACCCTCGCGGACCGGCCCGGCACCCGGTTGGTACAAGTGGAGTTTGAACAAGGCCACGCCACATTGGCCAGTGACGGGTTCCACCCCGGCAAAGCCGGTTACTCAGCCTGGGCCAGAACCCTTGCTGATATGATTGAAGTGGGCTGACGCTCATCTCATCCGGCCGGCGTTACCTTCCGTCAGCGACCTGTTGCGTTAGCGCTCCCAAGCGCTGAATGGCCTTCTCGATACGCTCACTCCAGGGATTGGCTCCATTCAGTCGCAAATAATCTTCATATTTGTCCGTCGTGGAGAACATCCGGCCGGGCGCAGTGTGGATGCCCTCTTCCCGGGCCAGACGGTACACCTCATAGCCTGAGGTTTTATCCGGCAACTGCAACCAGAGGACAAACCCGCCCATCGGTTTACTGACCGCCGTGCCCTCGGGAAATTCGCGGCCTATTGCACTTCGCATGCGATCAGTGGCTTCCCGGTAACGCTGGCGGGCGGTGCGAAGATATCGGTCGTAGCCGCCCTGCTCAAGAAAATGTCCGACCGCCAGTTGCGGCAATGAGGCTGTGGCCAGGTTGGAAAACACCTTTTGCTGGCTGGCACCGGCCATGTAACGACCGGGGATCATCCAGCCCAGCCGGAGACCCGGGGAAATGGTCTTCGAGAACGAGCTGCAGTAAATCACGTTACCGGTCTGATCGAATGCCTTGGCCGGTCTGGGCCGCTCACCTTCGTAAGGCAGATCCCCATAGATGTCGTCTTCGATCAGCGGCACGCCCGCCGCATCCATCATGTTCACCAGACGGCGCTTGTTGTCATCCGTCAGCCTCACCCCGACCGGGTTGCTGTGGTTTGGCACCACAATGCAGGCCTTGATGGGCCATTGCTCCAGCGCCAGCTGCAACCCCTCCAGACTGATCCCCTCCGATGGATGGGTCGGAATTTCGATTACCCGCAACCCGACAACTTCCAGCGCATGCAGAATGCCGGGAAACGACGGAGATTCTACCGCCACAATATCACCGGGCTGGGTGACGGCCCGCAGCGCCAGAATAATGGCCTCCTGGGCCCCGTTGGTGGCAAGAATATCCTCCGGTGTAACCACGACCCCAAGGGCCGTCATGCGTTGTGCCAGCTGTCGCAGGTAGGAGGGTTTACCGGGGAACGCATAATCGAGAGTTTCATAGCCCTGGCGGGCCGCCCAGATCGTGGCCTGCTGAATCTGACGTAGCGGCAGGAAGTCCGGATGAGGTACTGCAGCGCCCAGTGGCACCATGCGCTTCTGGGTTTCGGAACACAGCGCCAGCGTCATGTCCCGGGCCGTTACCGGTGCCGGGCGCACCTTCGGCTTTGGCATATCCGGTACCGGAACATCCCGGCGCGGCAGGTGAACAAAGTAGCCACTACGCTCCCGCGCGACCAGATACCCCCGGGCCTCCAGAGTCTGATGAGCCTGCAAAACCGTCGAAATACTGACCCCGAATTGACGACTCAGAACCCGAACCCCGGGCAGGCGTTCACCGTCACGATATACACCTTCGTGAATCAAGGTCTGAAGCTGATCTGCAACGCGATTATATAGAATTCCCATGACTCTATCCTGCCAGACCGGTGAACAATTACAGCAGTACAGTTTGCTTACTGATTGAGCAGCACAGATTCATTCTAGACCTTCCTGTACCGGTGCAAAAGCAGCCTCTCTGAATCTGTTATGGTTTTGAGCCTGAGCGCAGAATGGCATCACAGTTCCCCGACAAAGGAGTCGGTGCCATGAACGCCCAATGCCTGTTTCATTGGCAGCCAACCAACGGCCGCCCCCAAGCCCAACGCAAGGATGTACTTGTTGTTGGAGAAAGCTTTACCAAACCGCTCAGTCCCGAAAAAGCTCTCCAGAAGCTGGAAAACCTGGGGTTCACTATAGAGCAGCCCGCGCCCGGTCGCTGGGTACTGTCGAAAATCGGTATGCCCCTTCGCATTTATCTCTACGGAGGCGCCGAATTGTCCGCCTTCGCGAATGATCGCGCCCTGGCCTATGCTTGTGGCTTTAACCGTTCCGACAGCCACCAACGCACTTTGGAGCAAATTCATGACACGCCTTGCCCTTTACCAGGTTGATGCCTTTACTGACCGTGTTTTTGGCGGTAACCCGGCTGCCGTGGTGCCTCTCACAGCCTGGCTGGATGACGCACTCATGCAGTCGATTGCGGTAGAAAACAACCTCTCCGAAACCGCCTTTTTGGTGCCGGGTGCCGAGGGCGCGGACCATGATTTTCATATTCGCTGGTTTACGCCCGGCGGTGAGGTGCCACTTTGCGGGCACGCCACGCTGGCCTCTGCCTGGGTTTTATTTAACAAGCTCGACTGGCCGACGGATACCCTGGGTTTCCATTCCAGAAGCGGGCCACTGGGGGTCACCCGCAAAGAGAACGGCTGGCTTGAGCTGGACTTTCCCAATCTGGCCTTCGACACCGTCGATACCCCCGATCTGCTCAGGCAAAGCCTGGGCAACACGCCCGCAACGGAGTTCTTCGTGCCCAGTGACACCAACTACATGCTGGTTCTGGACAGCGAGGCAGACGTAAGAGACGCTAACCCGGATATGCGGGCGCTCAAAACCCTGGGTAACCAGGGATTGATCATCACCGCACCGGGCCAGGACTGCGACTTTGTCAGCCGCTATTTTGCGCCCGGCATGGGCATTGATGAAGACCCGGTCACCGGCTCCATCCACAGTGTTCTTACCCCTTACTGGAGTGAACGACTGGGCAAATCGGAACTGATCGCACATCAGGTCTCCGCCAGGGGCGGCATCCTGAAATGTGAGCTTCGCGGCGATCGGGTTGGCATTGCCGGGCAGGCAGCGTTTTACATGAAAGGCTTTATCCAGGTGCCTTGATTGGGCCGACGGACAGGATGCAATACAGGGTTCAGAGACGCAGCGCCCCTGAGCCCGTATAATTCCCGGCACCCATTCAGCAAGCCCGGACTACTATGTCTTCCAGCTACGACGTCATCATCATAGGCGCAGGGGCCGCCGGTCTCATGTGCGCGGCCACTGCCGGGTACCGGGGGCGGCGCGTGCTGGTGCTGGACCACGCCAACAAGCCTGGCAAGAAAATCCTCATGTCCGGCGGCGGGCGGTGTAACTTCACCAACCTCAACAGCTCGCCTGCCAATTTCCTCTCGAGTAATCCCCACTTCTGCATTTCGGCTCTCAAGCGCTATACCCCCCAGCACTTTCTGGACCTGGTTGAGCGCCATGGTATCGAGCATGAAGAAAAAGCCGCGGGTCAACTGTTCTGCCGGGACAGCAGCAAGGACATTCTCGAGATGCTGATGACTGAGTGTGACTGGGCAGGCGCCGAAGTCCGGATGGAGACCGCTGTGCAGTCAATCGCGGACAGCGGTGAGGGTTACACCCTGCAGACCAGCGCGGGCAAACTCACCTGCGAATCTCTCGTAGTGGCCTGTGGCGGCTTGTCGATCCCGACCATGGGGGCCACCGGATTGGGTTATGAGATCGCCCGCCAGTTCGGGCTTGAAGTATTACCGACCCGCGCAGGACTGGTGCCCTTTACCCTGCACCCGGACCTCAAGTCCCGCCTGGCCCCGATATCCGGTGTCAGTTGCCCGGTAGACGTACACTGCAACAACGAGCATTTCCGGGAGCCGATGCTGGTCACCCACCGTGGTCTCAGTGGCCCCGCGATGTTGCAGATATCGAGTTTCTGGAGTCCCGGAGCTGAACTGACCGTGGACTTGCTACCGGGGCTGGACGCCAGCCAGGATCTGATCAACCTGCGGGCCGGCAAGCCCCAGTCCACCGTCGCCCACTATCTGATGCAAACCCTGCCCAAACGCTTCGCCCAGGCCTTCAACGATCTCAACGGCTGGCAGGGAGCCCTGCAACATCTCAAGAACAGCGATATTGAAGCCATCGCAAATACCCTCAATCACTGGAAAGTCAAACCGGCTGGCACCGAAGGCTATCGCACTGCCGAAGTCACCCTCGGCGGCGTAGACACCCGTCAACTCTCCTCAAAAACTATGGCGGTCAACGATCGTCCCAACCTCTTCTTCATAGGCGAAGTTGTCGATGTCACCGGGCACCTGGGTGGGCATAATTTCCAATGGGCATGGGCCTCGGGGGTTGCGGCTGGGGGAGCGGTTTGAGACTTAACCCGACGTAATCCAGATTCGAACCAAAGCTGCTCCTCAGCAAGCGCGCACAAAAACACAATAACTTACAAAAAAACGTCCAACCGCCTGTATCCCCTGCCATCATCTCTTTCTAAACTGCCAGGAACTTGTTCTGCAGTTGCACGGAGTAGATGTCATCCGTTTCCTGTTATCACGCCTGTTCAGTCTTCGCCTTCTGGTGGTCGCTCTTGCCGCGTTAGTCTTGTTGGCCAGTGCTGAGCTGCCGGTGCTCTCGATGCTTGATCGCACTCTGTTCGACGGCGTTCAACAAGCCACCGGGCAGGAGTTGGCGACGCCGGCTTTTGGCAGCCAGGTGACAGACAGCGGCTATATCCGACCGATCTGGTTCTCTCACATCATCCAGGGTGCGGTCGTGCTCTGCGTCGGATTTCTGGTGTTTGTTGTGCCAGCCCTCAGTGTGGCCATGTCGGTGGTACTGGTTGTTCTGCTTTCCGGCGGGCTGTTACTGACCCAGGCCGCGCTGATGCTTGACCAGCAGCTATGGCTTCCGCTTGGCCAGGTGGTCGTTTTTCTGGCCGCCGGGTTTGTGATCATGCTGTTCTGGATGCAGCCCTACCGGGAGATTCGAGAGCTCCGGTGTAACGTGCAAGATGCAAGGTTTCAGCTCGGCAAACTGTTATTGGCGCAAGGCAAACCGGATGAGGCGTTGGACGCGCTAGCAGACTGCCCGCCGGATCAGGATACCCTGGCTCTGCAGTACGACATTGCGATTCAGCAGGAACGTAAACGCCAGTATGACCAGGCCCGGAAAACCTATCAGCAGATCCTGGGCAAGAAAAAGCGCTTCCGGGATGTGAAAGAACGGCTGGATGCCATGGACCGGCTGACTTCAGAGTCCCCCACAGCCCTCAGCGTCGGTTTTGATTCTAACCGCACGTTGATCATGCCCGACCAGGCGGTCAGCAAGCCTACCCTTGGCCGCTATGAGATTGACCGTGAGATTGGCCGCGGCGCCATGGGCGTGGTCTATCTGGGCAAGGATCCGAAAATTGCCCGCACCGTGGCGATTAAAACCCTCAGCTACAGCCAGTTCGAACAGACAGAATTGAGTGAACTCAAGGCCAGATTTTACCGGGAAGCAGAAGCTGCAGGCCGGCTTAACCATCCGGCGATTGTCACGGTCTACGATGTGGGCGAAGAAGCCGACCTGGCCTTTATTGCCATGGATTTTGCGCGCGGAAAGCCCCTGAGCGCCTATGGCAAGGCCAGCGGCTTGTTGCCCATCCCGGTGGTGCTGAACGTACTGGCCCAAGTGGCAGATGCCCTGGACTATGCCCACCGCCACAAGATTATTCACCGTGACATCAAACCCGGCAATATTATCTATGACGCCAAGACCGGCAGCCTCAAAATAACCGATTTCGGTATTGCCAAGATCACCGATGATTCCAGAACCCGCACCGGCAGCGTGATGGGCAGCCCTCTATACATGTCGCCAGAGCAGCTGAAAGGCCAGAAAGTAACGGGGGCATCGGATATTTACAGCCTTGGCGTCACTTTGTTTAAACTGGTGTGTGGGGAGACACCCTACACCGGCGACACGCTGGCGAACCTGACTTACCAGATTCTGAACAAACGCCCGCGCAGTGTCCGCGAATTTAACCCTGATGTTCCCGCCGGCGTTGTGCGGGTTATCAACAAGGCGATTCAGAAAGAGCCGGCCAAACGCTTTACCAGTGCTGGCACCATGGCCGAAGCCCTGCGCAAAGCGGTTCCGAGAGAGACCAGCAAGGAGGTAACCGGATGACCATTACAGCTACCGGATTAACCGACATTGGCACCAAACGTGAGAGCAATCAGGACAGCCTGGCCTGGCGCGTTTCCGCTGATGGCCAGCGGGCTCTTGGCATTGTGGCAGACGGCATGGGCGGCTATGAAGGCGGCGAGATTGCCAGTCGTATCGCCGTGGAAACATTACTGGAAAGACTTCAGGACCTGCTGGAGACCGGCGCCCCGGACGATGCCAGCATTCGATACCACATTCAGCAAGGTATTGACCTGGCCAGTAACCGCATTGACGACGCTCGTAAGGGCCAGACCAGACTCAGTAAAATGGGCACCACTGTGGTGGTGGCCTGGCTGCAGGAAAATGCCGCCTGGATCGCCCATCTCGGTGACTCACGCGCTTACCTCTTCCGCAATGGCGAACTCAACCGGAAGACCCGCGATGACACTGTCGCCCAGAATATGGTGGATGATGGTTCCATCAAACCGGAGGAAGTCTCCCGGGTGCCGTTCCGGAACGTGTTGACCCGTGCATTGGGGTCATCAACCGACATTGTCGCCACAGTCACCACTTTTAAGCTTGTTCCGGGCGATCACATTATTCTTTGCTCGGACGGCCTGACCGATGCCCTACCCGACCAGGAATGGCCCACGCTAATGGCTCGGGAAAAGGGTATTGAGGCTCAAGCTCGGGCGCTGTTGGATGCCAGCCTGAAGAATCAGGCGGCGGATAATGTCTCTCTCATTATTATTCAGTTTGTCTAACCCAAGGAGTATGTAATGGCGGTTCTTTCACAACTGGTGGACAACGTTGTGGTCAGCACCATTGAATTGACTGGCCCACTGGTTCAGATCGGACGCCGCGGGGATTGTGACCTTCGCATTGACGAGATCTCCGTCAGTGGCCAGCACGCGCTGATTGAAGTCGAACTGAACGCCTATCTTGAAGGGGCCGTCGACTACTACATCACCGATACCAACAGTACCAACGGAACGTTCATCAACGATGTGCGCCTGTCCGGCAGGCAGCGGCTCAACAGCAACGATATGGTCCGTATCGGATGGAACCTGTTCCGTTTTCTGGACGAGGAAGAAAACAGCCTGGAAAAAACCGCCTATATCCTTGAGGAGTAGCCTATACGCGTCGAACCATAGTGGCGCCGGTCAGCCGGCCCCGTGAAAACCGGGCGTTAACCCACAGCGAGAAGATAATCACAACGCCGCCCAGACTCAGCCTTAGCAGATCGGCGTCCCGGTTCCAGATCAGCAGATTGACCAACAACCCGGCGGGCACCAGGGCATTGTTCATAACCGCCAGGGTACCCGCGTCCACCAGACAAGCGCCCCGGTTCCACAAGAACAGCCCCAGCCCGGATGCCGCCAACCCCAACCAAATCAGCACCCCCCATTGCACCGAAGTGGACGGTACTCGGCTGGCATCGCCGAATATCAGGAAAGATGGCAACGCAATGGCAAGGGCACCGGCATAGAAGTACCCGAAAAACCGGTACAACGGCACATCGGTGGGATAGCGTTTGATGAGGTGTTTATAGCCCACCTGCCCGGCGGCAAACGTAACATTGGCGACCTGCAATAGCAGGAACCCGGTGATAAAATCTGCACTCAACCCATCATAACGGATGATACCCGCGCCCAGGGTAGCCAGGGCGGCAGCCACCAGCGCGATGGGCGAGAAGCGACGGTTCAGCAGATCGTCGATCAGGGTTACATACAACGGCGTGAAAATGGTGAACAGCAACACCTCTGGTACCGAGAGGTAGCTGAATGACCGGTACAGGCAAAGGTAGGTGACACCGAACTGCAACGCCCCGACCACCGTCACGCCGATCTTCAGTTCCTGGCGCACCCCCTGCCAGCGGGTAAAGGGCAGGAACGCCACCCCCGCCAGAACCACCCGGCTGAGCACCGCGAAGTCGCTGTCTACCTGACCGGCCAGAAACACGCCGATCAAACTGAATGAGAATGCCCAGAGAACCGTGACAAAAACCAGAAGTGCCATAACCTACCCCATGTAAACCGGCCGCAGAGTATACGTTATCAACCCCTTAAGCCGTATACTTGAGATTCAACTGGCAAATCCTGGAGACCGCTATTCGTCGCCGTCGGCCCAAAAAGACCCAGTCTTTCACAACGCGCTATGTGACGCCGTTTATCTTCATTTCCCTGATGACGTGGCTGGTGGGTGGCTTTGCCATTGTGGTGCCCGCTCCACCTCTGCGGCAGGACAACGTGTGCGAAATTTTCCGGGAACAACCAACCTGGTATGATCACGCGGCCAGTTCCCGGGATCGCTGGGGTACACCGATTGCCGTTCAGATGGCGTTTGTGCATTACGAGTCGTCTTTTCGCAGCCATATCCGGCCACCTCGCAGCCAACTGTTCGGCTTTATTCCGTGGGTCCGGCCCTCGACCGCCTATGGTTACGCTCAGGCTCTCGACCCGGCCTGGAGCGACTATATGAACGAGGCCGGCAGTGTCTTCGCCACCCGTGATCAGATGAAGCATGCCCTCGATTTTATCGGCTGGTATAACCGCAAAACCCATGAACAACTCGGGATACCGCAGAATAAGCCGGACCACCTCTATTATGCTTATCATGAAGGCCGCACCGGGTACCGTCGCGGCTACCACAAACAAAAACCGGCCCTGCAGAGAATTGCGGCCAACGTCGCAGCCAGGACCACCTCTTATCAATCCCAGCTTGCGTCCTGCGAATCGGAGTTCCGCTGCCGCCAGTTTTATGAATTCGGACCCTTCTGCGGCTAACCGCTGGCTCCGACCTAGTCTGCGAAGAAGCGCTCGATCTGCCTGGCGTGGCTCTGGGCATCCTGATAGCCCAGCTTTATGAGCGCGGTACAGAACCGGTGATCGAACAACAGGTAACTGAACAGGATTGTTCCGGTAAACGTCGTCCACGGTCAGACTGGCCCACAGCTTCTCAAGGTTGCGAAAACCTGGTTTTCAATACTGCGGCAGGGCTGTCTATGAAAATTGCCATCCAGAATCTTGTGGCTCGTTCTCAGCGTTATCATCTCCACGCGAATTCTGTAACATCGTGGAAATCCGAAACCACTGGCGAGCACCAAGCCGGTTCCATTATTGCCAGGGCCCCGGTGCCATGAACAACCTGACTTTTTCCTCCCATTACGCGCGCTCGGTGCTTTACGGGCTGCAGCAAACCGACGTTCCGACCGATGAGTTACTGCTTCTCCGGGGCATTGACCCGGAGGTGATTCGCCAACCCAGGGCGCGGGTGCCCACGGAGCAGTTTATCCGTTTGTTCCGGCTGGTGTGGAGCGCGCTGGATGATGAGTTCATGGGCCGCACCACGCGCCCCTGCAAAGTCGGGCATTTCCACCTGATGGGATCACTGGTTGTTCATTGCGACAATCTGGAAGCGGTGATCCGGCAAAGCATTCGATGCTATCGCCTGTTCTCGGACGACATTCTGATTGAGCTGATTCTGGAAGGTGAGGAAGCCGAGCTGCGCATGACCCATCGACGCCCGGAACTGGACCCGGACAGCTTTCTGGTGGAATGGTTACTACTGGTATGGCACCGGTTAATCGGCTGGCTGATCGGTCGTAAAATCGTGCTCAGTCATGCCACGTTTCAGCATCCGTTACCGGGGCACTTTGACGAATACCGTTTTGTGTTCCCCTGCCGGTGTACCTTTGAGCAGGACCACAACAGCCTGTTTTTCAGCAAGAACTATCTGGCCATGCCGGTTACCCGCAGTCCGGATGAGCTGGATGCCTTCATCCTCAGCTCCCCCCGCAACCTGCTGATCTGGACCGATGATGACGACAGCCTTGCCACCCGGGTCAGACGACTGCTGGAAGAAGCGGATGCGGCGAGCCTACCCAATCTGGACTGGGTAGCAGAACAGCTCCATACAACCACCTATACCCTGGGCCGGAGACTCAAATCCGAGGGCAGCTCCTACCAGAAAATCAAAGACAACCTGCGACGTGACCAGGCCGTGATCATGCTCTCGCGGCAGAATCTCAGCATTACCGAGATCTCAACCCAACTCGGCTTTGCCGAACCCGGCGCATTCTCCCGCGCGTTCAAGCACTGGACCGGCCTCAGCCCCCTGGCCTATCGCAAACAAGACCAGTGAAAGAAACACCCTAACCCGTAGGAGCGGTTTCAACCGCGAATGCCGTGCAGGCCCGCAAAGTGAATCGCGACTGAAGTCGCTCCTACAAGGGCGGCCGAGGCATTCTTGCCTGTAGGAGCGGTTTCAACCGCGAAAGGCTGCGTCAAATCAGCTCAATTGCCACGGCTGTGCCTTCGCCGCCGCCGATGCAGAGTGACGCCACACCGCGCTTGAGACCCCGCTGTTTCAAGGCATTGATTAGAGTGACCAGTATCCGCGAGCCTGACGAACCGATGGGGTGTCCCAGCGCACAAGCGCCACCATGGACATTCACTTTGGTGGCATCCAGCCCGAGCTCCTGAATCGCCAGCAGGGTCACCACGGCGAATGCTTCATTGATCTCGTACAAGTCCACGTCGCTCTGGCTCCAGCCCGCCTTATCGAGCACCTTCTGGATCGCACCGATAGGCGCCAGGGTGAACTCAGCCGGTAACCGGGCATGGGTGGCGTGGGCGACGATGCGTGCTTGCGGCGTCAGCCCTCGGGAAACCGCCGCCGCTTCGGTGGCCAACACCAGGGCTGAACCGCCATCGCTGATAGAGCTCGAATTGGCAGCAGTCACCGTGCCGTCCTTGCTGAACGCCGGTTTTAACTGGGGAATCTTATCGGGCCTGGCATTGCCCGGCTGTTCGTCGGTGTCCACCACCGTTTCACCACCACGACCTGATACCGTGACGGCGGCGATCTCATCGCTGAACCAGCCGCTACGGATGGCCTCCAGGGATTTATTGAGGGAATCGATGGCAAAAGCGTCCATCGCCTCACGGCCAAGGCTGTAGTTGTCAGCCGTACGCTGGGCAAAAACACCCATCAGGCCGCCTTCATAGGCATCTTCCAGGCCATCCAGAAACATCGAATCCATGACCTGACCGTGTCCCATGCGCATACCGCCACGGGCCTTGGGTAACAGGTACGGCGCCTGGCTCATGTTTTCCATACCACCGGCAATCATGATGCGGTTGGTGCCCGCCTTGATCTGATCATGGGCCATGATGACCGCCTGCATACCGGAACCACACATCTTGTTGATGGTAGTACAGCCCGAAGAATCGGGAATACCGGCGGCGCGGGAGGCCTGGCGTGCAGGTGCCTGGCCGAGCCCGGCTGGTAACACACAGCCCATAATCACTTCATCGATATCGGCAGGTGTCAGCCCGGAGCGCTCAATGGCCGCCTTGATTGAAATGGCACCCAGGTCCGGCGAGCGCACCGAGCTCAGGGCGCCCATCAGGCCGCCCATGGGAGTACGGGCAGAACCCGCGATCACTACGTTATTGTCTGACATGATATTACCTCATAGGTTGAATGGCCTGTTCACGCCCGGCCAAGAAGCGAGCGCGCGATGACCTCTTTCATAACCTCGGATGTGCCGCCGTAGATCCGCTGCACCCGGGCATCCATAAAGGCGCGGGATATCGGGTACTCGGTGGTATAACCATAGCCACCGAACAACTGCAGACAGCCGTCGGCGACCCGGCACTGCATTTCGGTGGCGCTGTACTTGGCCATGGACGCCGTTGCCGCATCCAGCTCTCCCCGCTCGTACTCGGCGATGCACTGGTCGATAAACGCCTTGTTAACGCGGTAGTCGGTTTCCATTTCGGCAATCTGGAACCGGGTGTTCTGGAACTGCTTGAGCTTCTGCCCGAACAACACACGCTCATCAACGTAGGTCAGCGTCAGATCCAGCGAGCCCCGGGCGGCGGCCACCCCCAATGCACCGATAACCAGGCGCTCTCTGGGCAACTCGGTCATCAGATACATGAAGCCCTGGCCTTCCTCGCCCAACAACGCGGTGCGGGGAATGCGCAAGTCGGAGAAAAACAGCTCCGAGGTATCGCCACAATGTTGCCCGATCTTGTCCATGTTGCGGCCCCGGCTGTAACCGGGCAGTGACGTGTCCACCAGAAACAGGCTGATGCCCTTGGCGCCGGCCTTGGGATCTGTTTTGGCCGCCACAATGACCATGTCCGCGTGCTGACCATTGGTGATGAAGGTTTTCGAGCCGTTGAGGATGTAGTCATCCCCGTCGGCTACCGCGCTGGTGCGCATGGCCTGCAAATCACTGCCGGCACCGGGCTCGGTCATGGCGATGGCACCGACCGCTTCGCCAGTGGCCATCTTGGGCAACCACTGCTGACGCTGCGCTTCATTGCCGATATGGCTGAGATAGGGCGCGACGATATCCGAGTGCACCATGACGTTAGTGGACAAGGCGCCGAACCCCATGCGCGCAAGCTCTGCACCCACCACCACCGAATACTCGAACGGAACGCCGCAGCCGCCGTACTCTTCCGGCATATCCACGCACAGAAGACCCGCCGCACCCAGAGTCCGCCAGAGTTCCCGGGGCACAATGCCCGCTTTATCCCAGCTCTCGTAATGGGGCGATACTTCGCTCTCGAAGACCTTCACAACCGTGTCCCGGAACAATCCCAGCTCTTCGGCTTCAATCGTCTTCGTCATAGTGTTCTCCAGATTATTCCGATAAAAAACGTATGCGTGCTTTTCACGTCCGCACGAACTATCTCGGCGCCATCCGCAGGGCGCAGTCCAGCCGGATCACTTCGCCGTTGAGAATCGGGTTGCGCACCATCTGATCCACCAGCATGCCGAACTCTTCCGGCTTGCCCAGGCGATGAGGGAACGGCAGGGTTGCTGCCAGGCTGTCCTGCACTTCCTGGGGCATGCCAGCCATCATCGGGGTCATGAACAATCCGGGTGCAATGGTGTTGACCCGAATACCTTCCCGTGCCAGCTCCCGGGCAGCCTGTATGGTCATGGCGACCACGCCGCCCTTGGAGGCACTGTAGGCAATTTGGCCGATCTGCCCTTCGTAGGCCGCCACCGACGCAGTCGAGATAATCACGCCCCGTTCGCCGTCTGCATTCGGCTCCCTCTGAGCCATATCGGCAGCTGCAAGCCGCATGATGTTGAAAGTGCCTACCAGATTGACCTGGATCACCTTGTTGAAGCTCTCAAGCGGCATGACACCCTCGCGCCCCAGAATCTTTGCCGCTGGCGCTATGCCCGCGCAGTTCACTGCGATACCACAGAGGCCATGGGCTTCGCGGGCTTTCGCCACAGCAGCCTCGGCGCTTTCAGCAGAGGACACGTCGCAATGTACAAAAATACCGCCGATGTCCCGGGCAACGGCTTCGCCCTGCTCTTGCTGGACATCGAATATCGCTACCTTGCAGCCGGCTGCGGCCAGTGCCCGGGCCGAACCTTCACCCAGGCCAGAAGCACCACCAGTCACTATCGCGGCAACGTCTTTGAATTCCATACTGTTCTCCTTTTGATTAACAGAAGCCTGATCGGTAACCCCTCAAAGGCCCCGGTCAGTCAATTATAAAAGCGGTTAACAATAGTGTGGCCCAGTGTGAGCTCTGACGCCATGACATAAACAGGCAGGAAATTTGTTAAAAACTGCCATCAGTTGAAGGCGGCAGATGATGGCGGCGGGCTTCCACTGGCATGTTAGCAAGCTGGCGTTCCACCAGCGCATCCATCCCGCACTGCAACGGGCCAAGGTCCAGCTCGGGGTGGGTCAGCTGTAACAGGTGACGAATAGCTTCTGCGGTAGCGAGGCTGTCTTCTCGTGGCGCTTTACGAACCCGGTACACTGACGACGGCGGAACCTTGAAATGATAGCTGGGCAACGCCTGCAGCCACGGATTGCTGAGCCATATCCGGTTGGCCTTACGCCAGGTACCGTCGATCACCAACCATTCCCGGACGCCAGAAATATCGGCGGTCTCCAACGGCTCACTTTCAGGCGAAGGGAACAGCACAGCCAGTCCACCTTGCCGGGCCCGTTTGCTGACCTCGTCGAAATCATCGGGACTTTCTCCTACCTCCACGCGCATTCCTGGCAGGCAAGCGCTGGCAACTCTTAATGTGCCCTTGCTATGCCCTGTTTCGCTGGGATGCTGAAGTGCCCACAGCTTTGGGGCCCCGGCAATTGGCTCACAGCTGTCGCATACGCAAATTCGTCGATGAACCCTGCATTGAGGGCACAAACCCTGGCGCATAAGAACGATCCAGATGGTTAATGACTATCAGATTAACGGGCAGCCGCAGCGGCAAAGTTTTCAAGCGCACCCGACACCTTGCCTAATACTTCATCACAGCCTGCAATATCGTGGCGCTCTGCCAGGTAACCGGGATCGTTATAGGCCAGCCACACGTCGCCCGCTTCGTCCTCCCAGACCAGCATTTTCTGGGGCAAATCGATGGCGACACTCTGGCTGCATTGCATCAGAGGCGTGCCTACTTTCGGATTACCGAAGATAACCACTTCCGTTGGCCGTAATTCAAGACCCACCTTTTTTGCACCTTCCCCGTGGTTAATACGTTCAAACACCGTCATGCCCTTGTCTTCAAGAACCGACACCAGACGATCCCCGGTCTCTGACACGCTGTGCTGGCTTTGCGTCACAACGAGGCCGTTATCTGCAAAGGCATTGGGCGCCACAAAAAGCATCACGATTACGAACAAATGGGATACACGCATAGGATTCTCCTGAAAGAGTGGATGGTTAAAAAGTCTCTACGACAGAATGAGCCAAAAAATCGTTAAACCAACCAAACAATACTATTTTTAAAGGAGTTGGTCGCCAAACAGGGAGGGTTTGCGATGCAACTGACTTATATCGAGTTACCACAGAGTTATCGAAACGATGAATCGGCAGAAACCCTATGTCTCGCTGGGCGTTCTTATAGCGCTGGCAATCACCCTCAGTATGGCGATTCTCACGCTGGTCCTTGTGACCCAAGGCTACCGAGGCATGTCTTCCAGTCTCGTTTCCGCCGCCGATGAAGCGGCCAAACGTCTTCCGGTTTCAATCAACGATCGTATAAAAGCCATTACTGAGCGCCCTAACGGCGCCTTGAGGATTCTCAGTTACGATTCCCTGGCAAGGGCCGAGAACCTGGAAGAACGACTGATCCGGTTACCGGTGGCGGCAGAGGTGCTGCAGTCCAGCAACATCATCAGCGCTGTATATGTCGGTTACCCCAACGGCGAATTCTTCTTGCTCAGGGAGTTGGAAAGCGATGAGTTGAAGGATACATTTTCGGCTCCGGGCGGAACACACATGCTTCTGCAAACCCTCACCCTCGGTGACGATAACCGCATGAGTGGTGAATGGTTCTTCTATGACAACAAGCTTAACCAGCTTGAGAGGCGGGCCACGCCGGGCTATGATTTTGACCCTCGCACCCGCCCCTGGTTTGAGCAAGCCCGTCAGTCCGGCGAAACCGAAGTGACCGAACCCTATGTGTTTTTTACCACCGGCGAGATCGGTATCACCCTCGCCCGACAAGCCGAGAATGGAACAGCCGTCGTCGGAATCGACGCAACCCTGGAAGAATTGAGCGCCCAACTCAGCGACCTCCGCCTGACACCAGGCACTGAAATCGCAATCATCGACAGCAAAAATACCGTTGTCGCCTACCCGCACGCAGAAAAACTGGTGGTGAATACCCGCAAAATCGACACCAAACTTGCCCAGCTGTGGGAGTTGAACCGCCCGGCCCTTGACTTCATGGCCCAGCAGCCGGAATTTCAGGAAAGCCGTCGTTTTAACGCTGACGGTCAGGATTGGTTCGGTGTCGCTGCGCCCCTGATCGGGTTGCAATCCGATGAGCTTCGTTTACTGGTTGCCGTACCGGCCGATGAATTGCTGGCCGATGCCTGGCTGGTACTCAAACAGCAAATGACTGTGGCCGCCATTATTACCCTGTTCCTGCTTGCACTTGGCTGGGCCCTGGGCCAACGGATAGGCAAACCGCTGGACGTGCTTGCCAGGCAGGTCAGCGCCCTCGCCCGCTTCAATTTCCGGCAGCACGTCGGTGTGCACTCGCGCATTCGGGAGGCTCATAAACTGGGCAACGCCCTGAGCAGCATGTCCAACACCATCCGTGGTTTCCAGACCCTGGCATTGACGATGAACCGTGAACCCCAGCTCGACACCATGCTCAACAACGTTGTTGAGCAGTTGTTAAGAATTGTCGGTCAGCGCAGCGGGGTAATCTATCTCTATGATGCTCATCTCCAGGCCATGAACCGGGCAGCGAGCTATCCCATTGCAGACACGGTTGCTTTCATCGATAGCGTGGATGCAGCAGCCCCGGATTCAACTCTGCGAAAACGGATCAAAGCCAGTGTGCCGGGGCCGTCGATCTGCTCCATTCTCAGGAATCGAAAAGGAGAACTCGTCGGAACACTGATCATCAAACTGGAATCGGACACTGACCGAATTGGTGAAGACCTTTCGGCGTTTGTTGAAGAAGTCTCCGGCGCCGCTGCTGTCGCCATTGAGACCCGGCAGTTGATCAACGCCCAGAAAGCTCTGTTGGATGGCGTTATCCACCTGGTAGCAGACGCCATCGACGCAAAATCCCCTTACACCAGCGGCCACTGCGAACGGGTACCCAAACTTGCCAAAATGCTGGTCGACAAAGCAATCGAGCAAGAGCAAGGCCCGTTCAGAGACTTCGCAATGTCTGAAGCGGAAGCTTACGAGTTCCATATTGCGGCCTGGCTCCACGATTGCGGCAAGATCACCAGCCCGGAACACGTGGTCGACAAAGCCACCAAACTGGAAACCATCTACAACCGGATCCACGAAATCCGTATGCGGTTTGAAGTCCTTCACCGGGATGCGGATATCCGTTATCTGAAGGCTTGTCTACAGGGCGAAAATGCAGACGCTGCCGATCAGGCCCGGCAGGCAGAGCAAACAAAGTTGACCGACGATTTTGAATTCATCGCCCGCACCAACATCGGCGGGGAATTCCTTTCGGACGACGATATTCTGCGTATCCGCAACGTAGCGGATCGAACCTGGGTTCGTCATTTCAATGACCGGCTGGGTATTTCCCGGGACGAAGAGGAACGTTACAGGGGTTCTCCCGAGTCCCGGCTACCTGCGGCAGAGTGGCTGCTGGACGATCGACATAATCATCTGGTGCCCTGGGGCGATCGCACACCACCGGTTACCCGTGGCGATCCGCGCAACCGCTGGGGCTTTGACATGGTGCTGCCACCCGTTGCCTACAACTTCGGCGAAATCCATAACCTGAGTATCCGCCGCGGCACCCTGACCGAGGAAGAGCGTTTCAAGATCAACGAACACATCGTGCAGACCATCTGCCTGCTGGAAGATCTGCCTTTGCCCATGAATCTGTCACGAATACCCCGGTTGGCGGGCACCCACCACGAACGCATGGATGGCGCCGGCTACCCCAGATGCCTCGCAGGAACCGAATTGACCGTGCCGGAAAAAGCCATGGTGGTGGCAGATGTGTTCGAAGCACTGACGGCGGTTGACCGGCCCTACAAGGAAGGCAAAACCCTGTCCGAAGCGCTTGCCATACTCGCCCGCATGACCCGGGAAGGTCACGTCGACAAGGAAACCTTCGAACTGTTCGTTCTCAGTGGTGTTTATCGCGACTACGGCAAGCAGTTCCTGAAGGATAACCAACTCGACGAGGTGGACGAGCATGCGTTGATAGCAGAGGCATTAGCGGAAAGCGCACCAGACCAGTGATCTGCGGTCTTATAGCGCACCAATATAGGGCCAAACTATCTTCCAGCAGAGGTATCGACAAGGAATCATGGACCACTCACGGCACGCAACCTCCCCAACAGCGAGCCTTCTGTAGATTTGGCATCGTGTTTGCTCAGGATTCGATGAGGAATCAAATGGCCTGTGGCCATGGGCCAGCTTGATGCAGGCCAGGACTCAGACAATGAACACCAATAGACCGCTAGGGTTCCGGTCAGCCACAAGCTGACGCCTGGTCCGAGAGCGGTCGACCTTCCTTGCAAGGTTACACGGCGGGACAAAAGCCCGGGAGGACGATCAAAGGCGAACTCGCCATTTGATTCCTCTTCTACCGTTCGCAAAGGAGGTCCACCATGACCCGCACGCTTTACACAACTCTGCTTCTGCTTTGCACGCTCGCTTTTGCCCCCGTCACCTTGGCGAAAGACTCCTTTAACGTCTGTTGGTCCATCTACGTTGGCTGGATGCCCTGGGGCTATGGCGAAGATGCCGGCATCGTGAAGAAATGGGCCGACAAGTACGACATCGAAATCAATGTGGTACAAATCAATGACTACATCGAATCCATCAATCAGTACACCGCAGGCCAGTACGATGGCTGCGTAATGACCAACATGGACGCGCTGACCATCCCCGCCGCCGGTGGCGTTGATTCCACCGCACTGATCGTGGGTGACTTCTCTGACGGCAATGATGGCGTCGTGTTGAAAGGTGAGAGCGAGCTCAGCGCCATCGAAGGGCAGCGCGTAAACCTCGTAGAGTTGTCCGTTTCCCATTACATGTTGGCCCGGGGTCTTGAAACCGTCGGTCTGAGCGAGCGTGACCTTACCGTGGTAAATACCTCCGATGCCGATCTGGTCTCTGCATACAGCAGCAGTGATGTGACTGCGGTCGCGACCTGGAACCCGCTGTTGAGCGAAATCCTGAAAACCCCGGACAGCAACCTGGTATTCGACTCCTCCCAGATTCCGGGTGAAATCATTGACCTGATGATCGTCAATACCGAAGTCCTGGAGGCTAACCCCAAGCTGGGTAAAGCCCTCACCGGAGCCTGGTACGAAATCATGGACAGGATGCAGGGCGACAGTGACGAAGCCAAGGCTGTTCGCACCGCTCTGGCTGACGCTTCCGGCACCGACCTGGCAGGCTACGAAAGCCAGCTTGCCAGCACCCGCATGTTCTATGACGCCAAAGATGCCGTTGCCTTCGTCAACAGCCCGGAACTGCAAGACACCATGCAGAAAGTCGCCGAATTCTCCTTCCAGCACGGCCTGCTGGGTGAAGGCGCCCCGGACGCCGGCTTTATCGGTGTCGAAACCCCGGCCGGCACCTATGGCAACAGCGGCAACATCAAACTCCGCTTTATCCCGGACTACATGCAAATGGCCGCTGACGGCGAGCTTTAACAGCTGCCTGAAAGGTCTAGAAACGCACGAGCTGGCCTGAAATCCCCGGCCAGCCTCGCCAACCGGCCGGAAGAACCTCCATGAAAAAGCTGATCAACCAACAACCCGGAGTCGTCTCCCGCTGGGCCCTGGGGCTGCTGCCATTCGTGCTGATTGCCGTGGTCTACACGCTGTCATCCAATGCACGGCTGGCTGAAAACCCCAACGATAAACTGCTGCCCGCTCCTTCTCACATGCTCGAATCCATGACCCGCATGGCGTTCGAACCCAGTAAACGCACCGGTGAGCTACTGCTCTGGCAGGACACCGGTGCCAGCCTGGAACGCCTGGCCATCGGCGTAGGCCTGGCCGCCCTCACCGGGCTGGTGTTTGGCATTGCAAACGGTGCCATACCACTACTTCGGGCCGGCTTCTCGCCGGTGGTGACAGGCATCTCGCTGGTGCCACCGATGGCGATCCTGCCGATTCTGTTTATCACCTTCGGGCTGGAGGAACTGGCGAAAATCATGTTGATTTTCATCGGTATCACGCCTTTCCTGATCCGGGATCTGCAACAACGCACAATGGAAATACCGGAAGAGCAGATCATCAAAATGCAGACCTTGGGCGCCAATACCTGGCAGATCATTGTTCGCCTGATCCTGCCCCAGATCATGCCGCGACTGATCACCGCCGTTCGCCTGTCTCTGGGTTCGGCCTGGCTGTTCCTGATCGCAGCAGAAGCGATTGCTGCCACCGAGGGCCTGGGTTACCGCATCTTCCTGGTGCGCCGCTATCTCTCGATGGATGTGATTCTGCCTTACGTAATGTGGATTACGCTGCTGGCGTTTTTACTCGACTTTTGCCTGAACCGCTATTCTCATTGGCGGTATCCCTGGTTCCACGACCGTAGCCTGTAACCCGGAGCGAGAGACGACCATGGCCATTATCGAACTAAAAAATCTGTGGAAGGAATATGGCTCTGAAGTAGTGCTGGAGCGACTGAATGCCCGTGTGGAAGCAGGCGAATTTATCACCATCGTCGGCGCGTCCGGCTGCGGCAAAACCACCTTCCTCAAGATGCTGCTGGGCACTGAAAACCCAACCCGGGGCGAGCTCCTGCTCGATGGTAAAGCCATCCCGGAAGAGCCTGACGCCACCCGGGGTATCGTGTTCCAGCGCTATTCCGTGCTGCCGCACCTGACCGCCGAGCGCAATGTCATGCTGGCTGGCGAACTGGCCGCCAACCGGTATACCGGCCACGCCTTCGGTGCCCGCCGTCAGGAGCTCAAAGCATCGGCTCAGGTGATGCTGGAAGACGTCGGCCTCGGGCATGCCATCAACAAGTACCCCCATGAATTGTCCGGCGGCATGCAACAACGCCTGGCCCTGGCCCAGGCATTGATCAAGAAGCCACGGATTCTGCTGCTGGATGAGCCGTTCGGTGCCCTCGACCCGGGTATTCGCAAGGATATGCATGCGCTGGTTATCAAGCTCTGGCGTGAACAGCAACTGACGGTATTCATGATCACACACGATCTGGACGAGGGCTTCTATCTCGGCACCCGGCTATGGGTGTTCGACAAGGACCGGCTGGACCCCCAGGCACCGGGAGCCTATGGGGCACGGATTACTTATGACTTGCCGGTGGGCAAAGATGATCACGGTACGTTGGAGGATATTGCTACCCGGGTGGATAGTACTGCTCGGGTATTGGGATAGATTTCAGATCTTACTTTATGAGCACAGCCGCTGAGGTGGGAGGGTTCTTCCGAGACACGCCCGCGAGTACGTCCCTGTAGGGCTCGGGTTCGGCCATCCATGGCCTCACACGGTCTCGGAACAACCCTCCCACCCCAGCGACTCCAGAACTTGGGGAATCTGAAAAGAGAAAAACAATGAAGAAGCTGAAATCTGCGGCGGCCAAATGCCCAGTCTGAAGTATTCGGTTCGGTAACCTTTTCCAGAACCGGGTGTGGCCAGGGATGGCCACACCCGAGCCCTACAGGGACGTACTTGCGGGCGTGTTCTGGAAAAGGTTACCGAACCGAAGACCTGGCACCAAATTAAAAGTTCAAACAGCCAAAAACTCCGAACCAAAAGACAAACGCGGAGAAAACCGATGACCCAGAAAATCTACGAATACACCATGCCAGGCGGCCACCACTGGTCGTTCCGCATGCGCCGGGGCACGCAGCTCCGGCTGACTGATATCGAAGGCGGAGCCAATGTAGCCTTGCTGTTCTATAACCCCGAGAACCTGCTGGAGCGCTACAATGCGCCGGATACCCTCAAGGGCCAGCACACCTTCAAACTGACCAAAGGCAACTGCCTGTACTCGGACATGGGTCGCAGCTTTGCGTCCATCGTTGAGGACAGCTTCGGCTGGCACGACACCGTGTGCGGTAATCTCAGCGCCGCCGCCTGCCTGAAAAAATATGGCGAACACAACTACCAGGACTACCATGACGACTGGTACCTGAGCGGTGAAGACAGCTTTCTCACGGAGCTCGCAAAGTACGGTCTGACCGAGCGTGACATGGCCGCCAACCTGAACCTGTTCAGCAAAGTCATGACCGATGACGACGGCAATCTGCAGTATGACTCTAGCATTAACAAGCCCGGTGCCAGCATCACCCTGCGTTTTGATATGGACGCCCTGGTCATCCTTCACACCTGCCCTCACCCGCTCAACCCGGCCACTGACTATCCCAGCCATCCGGTTCTTTGCGAATTGACCACAGCAGAGCCACTGACTGCGGATGACTACTGCCTGAACCACCGGCCGGAAAACCGCAGGGCCCTGGACAACAATCGCCTTTACTACCTGGAGCCGCCGTTTGCGACCCAGGCCGGGAACGCCTGAGGAGCCGATCATGATTAAAGAAAGCCCACGTCAGATCACCGATGCCAGGTTCCGGGAAACCGTGCTGGCCGGGGATTATTTTATTCGTACCATCAAAGCCGGTGAGACCATCCGGATTCTCGATCTTGAGGGTAACCAGGCCGCTGACACCCTGTTCTACAATGCCGATGACCCGGCCGAGCGCTACAGCGCTACCGACACCATCCGGGAACAGGGCAACGTTTACCTGACCGCCGGCACCACCCTGATGACCAACCGGGGCAACCCACTGCTGGACATCGTCGCTGACACCTGTGGCCGTCACGACACCCTGGGCGGTGCCTGTGCCACCGAAAGCAATACCATGCGTTACGACCTGGAAAAACGCTGCATGCACGCCTGCCGCGACAGCTGGATGCTGGCGATCAATCGCCATGAAGACTACGGCCTGAAAAAGCAAGACATCACCCACAACATCAACTTCTTCATGAACGTGCCGGTGACCGCAGCTGGCGGGCTGACGTTCGAAGACGGCATCTCCGGTGCCGGTAAGTATGTGGAGCTGACCGCGAAAATGGACACCATTGTGCTGATCTCCAACTGTCCCCAGCTCAATAATCCCTGTAACGGCTACAACCCGACGCCGATTGAAATCATCGTCTGGGCGAAGTGAATTCACGCTGACGAATAACAAAGTAAGTGGACAGGTCTTTCCAAAACCGTACGGAGCCATGGATGGCGGAGGACGAGCGTACAAGGAAGTATTTACAGCGTGTTTTGGAAAGACCTGTTCGCTTACTGACGCACGAAAGCCAAAGGCCTGACTGGCCGCCCCGGGGACGACCCTGGCGGCAGGAACGTCAAGGCGGGACGACCCGCCCGAGCAGGACGACCACCATGTTCAGCAAGGTATTGATCGCCAACCGAGGCGCCATCGCCACCCGTATCATCCGCACCCTGAAAACCCTGGGGGTAACCAGCGTAGCCGTCTATGCCGACGCCGATGCCGACTCCCTGCACACCCGGCTGGCCGATGAAGCCCATGCCCTGGGCAGCGGCTCCGCCAGCGACACCTACCTGAACCAGGACAAGCTGTTTGCCATCATGAAGCAGACTGGCATTGAGGCCGTGCATCCCGGCTATGGTTTCCTCAGTGAGAACCCGGATTTCGTCGAACGCTGCGAAGCCAATGGCATCGCGTTTATCGGCCCGACCGCGGACCAGATGCGGGAATTCGGCCTCAAGCACACTGCCCGGCAACTGGCGGAAGATGCCAGCGTACCACTGCTGCCCGGCACTGGCCTGTTAGCTTCCCTCGAGGATGCTGTGAAGTCAGCCGCCACCATTGGCTATCCGGTCATGCTCAAGAGCACCGCAGGCGGGGGCGGCATTGGCATGCAGATTTGCCAGAGCGAAGAGGTACTTCGCAAAGCCTGGGATGGGGTGAAGCGTCTGAGCGCCAATAACTTTTCCAATGACGGGGTGTTTCTCGAAAAGTACATCGAAAAGGCCCGTCATATCGAGGTTCAGGTCTTCGGCGATGGTGCCGGCAATGCCATCGCCCTGGGTGAGCGGGATTGCTCAGCACAACGCCGCCACCAGAAAGTGCTGGAGGAAACCCCGGCACCGCACTTGCCCGAAGAGGTCCGCACCACGCTCCATGAAACCGCCCGACGCCTGGTCGCCGCCAGCCGTTACCGCAGTGCCGGCACCGTGGAGTTCATTGTCGACCAGGCCACCAACGGCTTCTATTTTCTGGAAGTGAACACCCGGCTGCAGGTAGAGCACGGCGTTACCGAGCAGGTCTATGGCGTCGACCTGGTGGACTGGATGGTTCGGCTCGCCGCCGGAGAATTGGGCCAACTGGAAGCCCTGCCCCGCAACGCCGAGCCCGATGGCCACGCGATTCAGGCCCGGCTCTATGCCGAAGACCCCAACAAGGACTTCCAGCCCTGTGCCGGTCTGCTGACCACCGTGCGATTCCCGGCAGCGGACGGCCGGCGCCGGCGCATTGATCACTGGATTGAAGCCGGCGTTGAAGTCTCGGCCCTCTTCGATCCCATGCTGGCCAAGGTCATGGTCCACGAAACCAACCGGGACCAGGCACTGAAGGAACTCGCCCAGACCCTGAGCCACACTACCATCGAAGGCATCGAGACCAACCGCGAATACATCCTCGCCATTCTGGCGGATGCGGCCTTCGCAAACGGCCAGATGACCACCCGCTACCTGAACGGCTTCAACCACCACCCCACCACCATCGATGTGCTGGCCGGCGGTACCATGACCACCGTGCAGGACTACCCCGGGCGCACCGGCTACTGGCCGGTGGGGGTGCCGCCTTCCGGGCCATTCGACAGTCTGAGTTTCCGGCTGGGCAATCGTCTGTTGGGGAATGAGGCAGACGCCGCCGGGCTGGAGTTCACCCTCAACGGTCCCACCCTGAAGTTTAACAGCGCCACCACCATCGCCCTGACCGGGGCGGATCTGGGTGCCACCCTCGACGGTGAACCGGTGGCCCGCTACCGGTCGGTGCCAATTATAACTGGCCAGACCCTGAAGCTGGGCAAGGCCCGGGACCAGGGCGCAAGAGCCTATCTGACGGTTGCCGGCGGTTTGCAGTGTGAACCCTACTTGGGCTCCCGCAGCACCTTTACCCTGGGTCAGTTTGGTGGTCATGGCGGTCGCGCCATCCGTACCGGTGATGTGCTGCATCTGCCTGGCAATATTGACGCAGGCCCGATCACTGACAAGGCTGCCCTGCCCGCTGACCTCGAACCTGCTCTGACCGATTATTGGACGCTGCGGGTAGTCTATGGCCCCCAAGGTGCGCCGGATTTTTTCACCGAAGACGACATCGACACCTTGTTCAACACCGACTGGCAGGTGCACTACAACTCCAGCCGCACCGGTATCCGTCTGGTCGGCCCCAAACCGAAATGGGCGCGGCGAGATGGCGGTGAGGCCGGCATGCACCCCTCCAATATCCACGATAACGCCTACGCGGTCGGCACCGTGGATTTCACCGGCGACATGCCGGTTATCCTGGGGCCGGACGGGCCATCTCTGGGTGGGTTTGTTTGTCCGGTCACAACCATCAAGGCCGACCTTTGGAAACTCGGCCAGCTCAAGGCCGGAGACCGGATTCGCTTCCAGCCGGTCAGCCTGGAAGATGCCGATCGCCTGGCAGTAGCCCAGGACTCCATGATTGAAGATCTGACGGCAATGGACGACGAGCTTGCGGCCTGTCGCCCATCCACCCCTGTCCTGAAAACCCTGAGCGCCGAACAGGCCGGCGTACAGGTAGTCTACCGCCCCTCCGGCGACCGCTACCTGCTGATTGAATACGGCGCGCTGGAACTGGACCTGCGCCTGCGTTTCCGGGCCCATGCCCTGATGCTCTGGCTGCAAGAGCAGGCCCTGGATGGCATTCTGGAGCTGACCCCGGGCATCCGCTCGCTGCAGGTGCATTTCGATCCGGTCCGGTTGCCGCGAGAGCAATTGCTGACCCTGCTGGAGGATGCGGAAACCCACCTGCAACAACAGAAAGACCTGGAAGTACCCTCCCGCATCGTGCACTTGCCCATTTCCTGGGACGACGAAGCCTGCCGTCTGGCGATCGAGAAGTACATGCAGTCCGTGCGCAAGGACGCCCCCTGGTGTCCCAGCAATATTGAATTCATTCGTCGCATCAATGGCCTGGCGGATGTGGCGGAAGTGAAACGCCTATTTTTTGAGGCCAGTTATGTGGTGATGGGCCTGGGGGATGTCTATCTGGGGGCACCCGTGGCCACGCCTTACGATCCACGGCACCGGCTGGTGACCACCAAGTACAACCCGGCCCGCACCTGGACGGCGGAAAACTCCGTGGGTATCGGCGGCTCCTACCTGTGCGTCTATGGCATGGAAGGCCCCGGCGGCTATCAGTTTGTGGGGCGTACCCTGCAGATGTGGAATCGCTACCGCCGCACCGCCGAGTTCACCCACCCCAACCTGCTGAGGTTTTTCGACCAGATTCGCTTTTATGAGGTGGAAGCTGATGAACTCAGGCAAATCCGTAAGGATTTCCCGAAGGGTGGTTACCCGCTGAAAATCGAGGAAACCACCTTCAGTCTGAATGAATATCAGGAATTTCTGGAAGCAAATAACGGCGAAATCCAGACCTTCACCGAGGCTCGCAACAAAGCCTTTGAAGAAGAGCTGGAGCGCTGGGTGGCCAGCGGCCAGATCAATTTCGAATCACAACAGGATCTGGCTGAACATGACAATGACGGGCTCCCCGAAGGAACGCCGGTGGAATCGCCCGTGGCGGGAAGCCTCTGGAAGCTCTGCGTGGCGGAAGGCGATCAGGTTGGCGAAGGCCAGGTGGTGGCAATACTGGAGTCCATGAAAATGGAAATAGAAATTACCGCCCCAGCGGCGGGCACGATTATCGCAATCGCACGGGAAGAAGGCCAGCAGATCAATGCAGGTCAGGCCCTGATGGTGCTCGAGACCTGAAAAAAAGGGTATGATAGCCGCTGATATTTTCTGCTATTCAGGATCCTGCGATGTTATTTGCGATTATTGTTGGCGGCCTCATCGGCTATGCAGTTAGTGGCTTTGCCGGTTTTCTGGTGGGGGCTTTTCTGGCCGTCATGTTGATGCGAGCACTCAAAAAGAAGGTTTACAAGGGGTTGGTCGGGGTGCAATCCCAGTTTCTCGACTCGGTCTTTGCCGTTATGGGCGCCCTGTGCAAAGCCGACGGGGCGGTCAGCCGGGATGAGATTCGGGTTGCCGAAACCCTGTTCCAGAAATTCAGGCTGAACGCGCAGCAGCAGGCGAAGGCCAAGACGGCCTTTGCCCGGGGTAAATCCGATGATTTTGACCTGGATGGGGAGCTGGCGCAGTTCCTGAAGCTGAGCCGCGGCCAACCCGCCTTACTGCAGATGTTTCTCCAGGTGCAGGTTTCTGCGGTGGTGGCAGATGGGGAAATCCATCCGTCTGAACACGAGATGCTGGTACGTATTGCTCGGGGGCTGGGCTTGCCCGAATCCCAGGTTGATCAGCTCGAAGCCATGTTACGGGGAGCCCGCAGCGGTGCTTCACCCAACGCATCCACCGGAGAGCAACTGGACACTGCCTACAAAACCATGGGGGTGTCGCCCGACGCCAGCGATGCGGAACTCAAGCGTGCTTACCGCAAACTTATGAGCGAGAATCACCCGGACAAACTGGCAGGACGCGGGTTGCCCGAAAGCATGCGGGAAATGGCCGAAGAAAAAACCAGCGAAATCAGCCATGCCTATGACCTGATCAAAGAGGCTCGTAAAAAGGCGGCTTGAGAGTAGCCGCGATTACTCCCAAGCCCTTCATTCGCGCCTGAAGTCGCTCCTACAGGGCAACTGGGGGTGGTTATGTGAAATACCGGCCGGCGGCGGCGGCTATGATGCCGGCGGCGATGGCGGGTAAGGGCTTGCGGAAGGCCAGCATCAGCACGGCTGTGGTTCCCAGCGCCAGCCGCGCACCGATATCCCCTTCGACGGCCATGGGCGCCAGAATGGCAATTAACACCGAGCTGGCCATGGCGTTGATGAAGCCTTCCACCCGGGGATTGATGGTGACGAAGGACATCAGGAAAATACCGCCAAAGCGGGTGATCAGGGTCACGATCGTCATGATCGCGATCAGCAGCAGGGTTCCGGGTACGGTGGTTTCGATGGTCATGAGTGCTTTTTATCCAGCCAGAAGAAGCCCACCACGCCACCTGCCAAAGCACCCACGACCACATGGGTGTGGGGCGGCATCCACCAGTACGCCATCATGGCAGCGGTGGCGGCAACGGCCCAGGCCACCAGGACCCTTGGCGTTTTCTTACCGCCCAAGGCCATCGCCAGCAAAAAACAGCCCAGTACCATATCCAGCCCCAGGCTTTGCGGGTTCTGCAACAGACGTCCGAAGTAGACCCCTGACAGGGTACCGATCAGCCAGGCGATCCAGAGCACCAGCCCGCCGCCCATAATCACTTCAAGGTTACGTTTGCCCTGTTGATAATCCTGCGCCGCGACCGCCCAATTGGCGTCTGTCAGTACCAGACTAATGCCGTAACGCTGCCCCGGCGGCAGCTCCCGCAACATCGGGTACAGCGAGGCGCCCATCAGCAAATGGCGGGAATTAATCGCGAAGACCACCGCCATCATGGGCAGTACAGCGACCTCCGTGCCCCACATTTCAAGTGTGGCAAATTGAGAGGCACCGGCGAACACCATCACGCTCATCAGTGTGGCTTCCAGTGGCGCAAGACCCTTTTGCACGGCGGCCAGGCCAAATGCCATGCCAAACGCCACCACGAAAAACGAGATGGGAAGCAGCCTGAAGAACTCAGACCGGACTTTCGCCGGCTCAAGCCGGTAGGGATAAACAGTTGTCGACATCTTCGCAAGCTAATTAAAATTGCTCAACGTGCGTATAAGTAGATACCGAAGTCACGCCAGAACTGACTCTACCAGCCCCGGCGCGCCAGGGGCGCCAGTTGCGAGATTCAGCGCCGCTACCGGCGCATCGATCCCGGCTCGGTCAGAGCTTTTTGGCCTCATCACGAAGCACAAACTTCTGGATCTTACCGGTTGAGGTTTTCGGCAGATCGCTGAATATGACGGTTTTCGGGACCTTGAACTTTGCCAGTTTCTGACGGCAGAAGTTGATGATGTCCTCCTCTGACACTTCATCGGCGTCCGGTTTGAGCGTCACAAAGGCACAGGGTGTCTCTCCCCACTTCTCGTCCGGTCGGGCAACCACCGCCGCTTCAAGCACCGCAGGATGCCGGTAAAGCGCATCTTCCACTTCGATGGTGGAGATGTTCTCGCCACCCGAGATAATGATGTCCTTGAGACGGTCCTTGATTTCCGCGTAGCCGTCCGGGTGCCAGACGGCCAGATCACCGGTGTGGAACCAGCCGCCCCGGAAAGCTTCGGCGGTCGCGCCGGGATTCTTCAGATACCCCTTCATCACGGTGTTCCCGCGCAGGAAAATCTCACCGATGGTTTCACCATCCCGTGGTACCGGTTCCATAGTTTCGGAATCACCCACCATCATGCCCGCCAGGGTATGGTAACGAACGCCCTGGCGAGCCTTGATAGCGGCCCGTTTTTCCACCGGCAGGTCATCCCATTCGGATTTCCAGGCGCATACTGTCACCGGACCATAGACTTCCGTCAGGCCGTATACGTGGGTGACAAAAATACCCATTTCTTCGATCGCCTCAATGACCTTGGCCGGGGGCGCGGCACCTGCGGTCATGGCACGGACGGTATGGCTGAAGCTCTTTTTGGCCGCCTCGGAAGCCCCCAACAGGGTATTCAGCACAATCGGTGCGCCGCACATGTGGCTGACCTTGTGCTCACTGATGAGCTTCAGAATTTTCTCCGGCTCAACTTTTCGCAAACATACGTGGGTACCGGCAAACGCTGTGATGGTCCAGGGAAAGCACCAGCCGTTGCAGTGAAACATCGGCAGCGTCCACAGGTACACGGGGTGTTGGCCCATGGACCAGACCGCCTGATTGCCCATGGCATTCTCATAGGCGCCCCGGTGGTGATACACCACACCTTTCGGGTTACCAGTGGTGCCGGAGGTATAGCTCAGGGATATGGCCTGCCACTCATCCGCAGGCATCTGCCAATCGAACTCCGGATCGCCTTCGTTAAGGAAGTCCTCGTAATCAAGCTCACTGACAGCAATACCCTGGCCATATTCCGGATCATCAACGTCGATCACCAGCGGCGGGTTCTTGAGCTGGCCAACCGCCTCCCGGATTACCTCGCCAAACTCCCGGTCAGCAATCAGAACCTTGGCCTCACCGTGTTCCAGCATGAAAGCGATGGCGCTGGCATCGAGTCGGGTATTGAGGGCATTCAGCACGGCGCCCAGCATGGGGACGCCGAAGTGGCACTCCAGCATCTCGGGAATATTGGGCAGCATGGCGGCCACCGTATCGCCCTGGCCTATGCCGTGTTTGGCGAGGGCCGACGCCAGCTGGCGACAACGCCCGTAGGTTTCCCGCCAGTTACGGCGAACATTGCCATGAATCACCGCCGGGTATTCCGGATAGACGCTGGCAGTGCGGGCAATGAAATCCAATGGCGACAGCGGGGCGTGGTTCGCTGCATTAGGCTCAAGTCCGATATCAAAAATCGAGCTCATACTGGCCTCCTGATGTTGTTGTTAAAAGCGTTTGAAGCCTGGCCTATTGACTATAGGGCAACGGCCGGGCTTTGGCACAAAACAAGTTCAGACACTGGCCCGCGCAATAATAGCTCTGGTATCAATCTGGGCAGGCAGCGTGCCGAAGGCGCGCCCGCTATGACCGGTCAGGCGGCTGGCCAGGAACGCATCGCTTACGGCAGCCGGCGCGTAGCGGCGCAACAGACTGCCCTGCAGGGCGTGGGCCATGATTTCAACGGTGTGGCGAGCTTCGCCCTGGTGGTCCGGCAACCGGCGCAAATGCTCTTCCACCCGGTCGGCACAGGCGGCCAGTTGAGGATCGTCATCCAGCCCCGCCCGGATTTCTTCCATTACCGCATCAACGGTTTCCGGCTCCCGCTGGACTGCCCTTACCACATCCAGGCAGATGATATTACCGGTGCCTTCCCAGATCCCGTTCAACGGGGCTTCCCGGTACAGGCGCGCCATCATGTGGTCTTCGATAAAGCCATTACCACCGTGGCACTCCAGCGCTTCCACCACAAACATCGGCGCCTGTTTGCAGGACCAGTACTTCGCCATCGGGGTGGCGATTCGGGACAGCAGGCGCTCCTTCTCATCGGCATCCTGATGGTCCAGAGTCTGGGCCAGGCGCATGCTCAGCCACATCTGCGCCTCGGACTCGACAGCCAGATCGGCGACCACGTTCGCCATCACCGGCTGATCGACGATGCGCTCGCCGAAGCTGGAGCGGCTGCTGGTGTGATGTAACGCCTGCACCAGAGCCTGGCGCATGAGCCCTGAGGAGCCGACCGCAAAGTCCAGGCGGGTAAAATGGGCCATCTCGATAATGGTCCGGATACCGCGACCCTCTTCGCCCACCATCACGGCGTGCAGATCCTGGAATTCCACTTCGGATGAGGCATTGGAGCGGTTACCGCATTTTTCTTTCAGGCGCTGGATACGCAGATTGTTGCGCCTGCCATCCGGCAACCAGCCAGGGGCCAGAAAACAGGACACGCCAGTCTCGGTCTGGGCCAAGGTCAGAAAAACATCGCTCATCGGCACGGAGAAAAACCATTTGTGGCCAGTAAGCAGGTAGTCGGCGCCGGAGCCGGTCCGGGCGCTGGCAGGTCGCGCTGTGGTCCGGGTTTTGCGCAGGTCGGAGCCACCCTGCTTCTCGGTCATCGCCATACCGACCGTGATGGCGCGTTTGTCGCGCGCAGGCAACGGACGGCTGTCGTAACCGGCCCGCATGATCAGTGGCTCCCACTCCGCGGCCAGAGCTGGATCATGGCGAAGCGCGCCCACCGAGGCGAAGGTCATGCCCATGGGGCAGCAAACTCCGTTCTCGCCCTGGTTCCACAGATAGCTCAAGGCCGCCCTGGCAACATGCCCGCCGGGCTGTTTTTCAGTCCATGCCAGGGAGTGGGTTTCACTGGAGAACACCATATCCATCAATTCGTGGTAGGCCGGGTGAAACTCAACCTGGTCAATCCGGTGGCCAAACCGGTCATGGGTTCGCAGTTCAGGCTCGTTGCGGTTGGCGCTTCGGGCCAGCTGCTGAACCCGATCGGACCCCACCAGTTCGCCGCAGGCCCTCAATTTCGGGGTCGCCCACTGGGCGTTGAACACGTCCACCGCCTGCGTCAACGCCAGGTCACTGGTGAACGCATTGTAGTTGACCAGGTCCCCGGCCTGGTTGACCACCTCATGGGTCTCATAATACATATTCATGGGGTTCCCTCCGCATTGATGACACCGGTTCGGCCGCAACGGCTTTGTACATCGAAAAAAGACGGACTAAGCTTTCAAAAAACAGAAGCATTTCACTCTGTCGTCACCGTGCACTTTACGTTAAAGTAAACCTCAAGTCAGCCATGATGGATTGCTTACCCAGCAGCCCTTCTGCCGACGTTTGTTGAATAACCGATGCCCTCACAAGGGGCTTTTCGCTCCTCAAACCACTACCCCAGGAAGAGGATTATGGTCAGTAAAACAAGAAAACCCAAGGTCGTGCATAAGCCGGCGTTTACCGACGGTGCCGAATTCAGCATTGCCACCTTCCAGCTCCTCAAGCAGGACGGCACCCTCTATAAAGGCGCCAAAGCACCGGATCTTGAAAAAGACCAGGCGCTTCGCATATACCGCGCCATGGTTTATACCCGGGTATTGGACGAGCGCATGCTCGCCGCCCAGCGCCAGGGCCGCCTGAGCTTCTACATGCAGTGTACCGGTGAGGAAGCCGCGGTAATCGGCAGCACCGCCGCTCTTGATGACGCCGACATGATCATGGCCCAGTATCGGGAACAGGGCGCGCTGGTCTATCGGGGCTTCACCACCGATGAGTTCATGAATCAGATGTTCGGCAATGAAGAAGACTACGGCAAAGGCCGTCAGATGCCGATTCATTATGGCTCCAGCGAACTCAACTACATGACGATTTCCTCGCCCCTGGCTACCCAGATTCCCCAGGCCACGGGTTACGCCTATGGCCAGAAACTTGCCGGCGAAGGCCACTGCACCATTGTCTATTTTGGTGAAGGGGCCGCCTCCGAAGGCGATTTCCACGCCGCACTCAATATGGCCGCGGTGCACCGGGTACCGGTGATTTTCCTGTGCCGTAACAACGGTTATGCCATTTCCACTCCGGCCGCCGAACAGTTCGCCGCCGACGGTGTGGCGCCCCGGGCGTACGGTTACAAAATGGATGTGATCCGGGTGGACGGCAATGACATCCTCGCGATGTTCGAAGCTACTCGACAGGCCCGGCGCCTGGCCGTGGAAGACAACCGCCCGGTGCTGATCGAGGCCATGAGCTACCGTCTGGCCGCGCACTCCTCCTCGGATGATCCCTCCGGTTACCGCAGCAAGGATGAAGAGCAGATCTGGCGCGATAAAGACCCGATCCTGCGCATGAAAGCGTGGTTGCAAGCTGCCGACTGGTGGAGTGATGACGATGAAAAGCAGCTGCAGGAAAACTACCGCCGGGAAGTGCTTGAAACCATGAAGCGCGCCCAGAAACGCCCGCCACCACCATTAGACAGTCTGGTGAGCGATGTTTATCAAGAGGTAACTCCGGAACTGGCCCGCCAGCTCGACAATCTGAAGGCGCATATCCGCAAGTATCCGGACGCTTATCCCAAGACCGCCGAGCAAGCCAAGGGAGGGGCGTAACATGGCCAAGATGAATATGCTGCAAGCGATTAACGATGCCCTGGACATCGCCATGGCGGAGAACGAGCGGGTGCTGTGCTTCGGCGAAGACGTCGGTATTTTCGGCGGTGTCTTCCGGGCCACCAGTAACCTGCAGCAGAAATACGGCAAAGCCCGCTGCTTCAACACGCCTCTGGTAGAGCAAGGCATCATCGGGTTTGCCAACGGCCTGGCAGCCCAGGGCTCCGTGGCGGTGGCGGAAATCCAGTTTGCCGACTACATCTTTCCGGCCTTTGACCAGATCGTGAACGAGTCCGCCAAATTCCGCTATCGCTCCGGCAATCTCTTCAATGTCGGCGGCCTGACCATCCGGGCGCCATACGGTGGCGGCATTGCGGGCGGGCTCTATCACTCCCAGTCACCGGAAGCCTATTTCGCCCACACCCCGGGCCTGAAGGTGGTGGTGCCCCGTAATCCGCATCAGGCCAAAGGCCTGCTGCTGGCCTCCATCCATGACCCCAATCCGGTGCTGTTCTTCGAGCCCAAACGATTGTACCGGGCCTCCACCGGTGAGGTGCCGGAGGAAGAGTATCGCTTGCCCCTCGGCCAGGCAGAAGTGGTCAAGGAAGGCACCGACATCACTCTGCTGGCCTGGGGCGCGCAAATGGAAGTGCTGACTCAGGCGGTCGAACTGGCCGAGAAGGAAGGCATTTCCTGTGAGGTAATCGACTTGCGCACCATCCTGCCCTGGGATGTGGAAACAGTGGCGGACTCGGTGTTCAAAACCGGTCGCCTGCTGATATCCCACGAGGCACCCCTGACCGGCGGATTTGCCGGGGAAATTGCAGCCACGATCCAGGAGCGTTGCTTTCTCTACCTGGAATCCCCGATCGCCCGCGTGACCGGGCTGGATACCCCCTTCCCGCTGGCATTGGAGAAGGAGTATTTACCGGACCACCTGAAGGTCTTTGAGGCCATCAGGGCGAGCGTCGAATTCTAGGCTGATACCAGGACAGGAGAGCAACTATGAGTGATTTTATACTGCCCGATATCGGCGAAGGTATCGTGGAATGCGAGCTGGTCCAATGGCTGGTAAGTGAAGGCGACATGATCGAGGAAGACCAGCCGGTGGTCGAAGTCATGACCGACAAGGCACTGGTGGAAATCACCGCCCCGGAAGCGGGCCGGGTGACCAAACTGTATTGCGACCAGGGCCAGATTGCCAAAGTGCACGCGCCACTGTTTGGTTACGAGCCACAGGATCAGGAAAGCTCCGGACAGCAGGACGTTGCAAAGGAAAGAGAGGACAGCCCTGAGCCGGATCAGAACCGGGAGACTGAACAGGACAAGAGCACAGCAGCGCCTGCCAAACCAGCGCCGGAGCCCGACGCGAAAGCCGGCGACACCGCACCGGTTTCGGCAGCCAAAACGTCGAGTGAATCCCCTCACCAGCGTACGCCCGCCAGCCCTGCGGTCCGTCGACTGGCACGTGAGCACGAGCTGGAGCTGTCAGCGGTTCACGGCACCGGCAAGGATGGCCGGGTGCTGAAAGCCGATGTGCTGGCTCATCTCGACAGTCCGGATGCCACCAGTGACCTGTCCGCCGGCGCAGCCAAAGATGAAGGCAAGCCTTCAGGCGAACCGCAGCCCAGGGTTGAGTCCATCAAAGGCATGCGGGCAGTGATGGCCAAACGCATGGTGGTGGCCTCGAAGATCCCCCACTTTATCTACAGTGAAGACATCGACATGACGGACCTGATGGCGCTTCGGGAGCGGCTCAAGCCGGAAGTGGAAGCGCTGGGTTCCCGCATCACCCTGATGCCTTTCATCATGAAGGCGATGGCACTGGCAATTCGGGATTTTCCTATCCTCAACAGTCGCCTTAACGATGAGGTCACCGAAATCCATTATCAGCCCCGGTGCAACATCGGCATGGCGGTGGACAGCAAAGCCGGTCTGATTGTGCCCAACGTGAAAGGCGTCGAGAGTCTGACGCTGCTTGAGATCGCCGCAGAGGTCGCTCGCCTGACAGCGGCAGCGAGGGACGGCCGGGTACGGCAGGAAGACCTTCAGGGCGGCACGATTTCGATCTCCAACATCGGTGCGCTGGGCGGTGTTCATGCGGCTCCCATTATCAATGCACCGGAAGTCGCGATTGTCGCGTTGGGGCGCACCCAGCGCTTGCCCCGCTTCGACGCCAACGGCCAGGTCGTGGAGCGGGCCATCATGACGGCCAGCTGGGCGGGGGATCACCGCGTCATCGACGGCGGCACCATCGCGCGCTTCTGTAACCGCTGGAAGGGCTATCTGGAGTCGCCCGAGTCGATGCTGCTGCATCTGGGCTGAGGCAAAAGATGCAACCATCGGCGCAACCGACCCCGCTGCAGCAGTTCTATATTCCGGAAGAGCAGTCTATCTATCTGCTCAGCCAGCACGACGCCAAGAAGCTCAAGGACTGGGTGGCACTGTGTACCACCCAGCTGGAACAGCTGGGTTACCGGAATATCGAGATGGTTGGCAAAGGCGCCTATGGTTTCGTGTTTGCAGGGGTTCTGGAACGGGAAGGCGCGAGGAAACTGGAGCACGTATTCAAGTTTACCCGCGTCACCCTGCCCAGACACCTGCAGGACCGGCTGGAGGAAGAGGCGTTCATGCTCGAACAGGTCGAGCACCCCCGGGTGCCGCGCCTGATCGCGTTTCAACAGGCCCGCAATCAGCCCATCCTGGTCATGGAACGGGCGCCTGGCATCAATCTGGAAGAAGTGTCATTAAAAGAGGGCTGCCTGAGACCCCGCCTGGTGATGCGCATTGCCGACCAACTGGCCGACATTTTGCGCTGCCTGCGCCGGGAATCAGGGCCGGCCAGCCGACCCATCGTCCACGGCGATATCAAACCCTCCAACCTGGTATTTGATGCCCTTCACGAAAACATTGCCCTGATCGACTGGGGCTCCTCTGTGTTTGCCCAGCTGGATCAAAACCAGCAATTTGTTGCTGCCAACGTCATGGAATTGATGTCCGACAACCTGCAGCAGACCAACGCCCGGCTGGGGGATGTCTACTTCATCGGCGAGGAGCAGCTCAACGGCGGCCTGTCGTCCCCCCGGTTCGATGAGCAGGGCGCCGCAGGTACGCTCTATGCCCTGGCTTCCGGCCAGTCCTGCCGATTTGGTCACCAGGCTATTCCGCCGACTTCCCTGGGCCTGCCAATGGAATTCGCCCGGATGCTGGAGGGCATGCTGGACCCGAACCCGGAGCTGCGCAGGAAGGCCGGCGATTATTATCTCAAAGAGATGCCCCGTCTTGCCCGCAGCGTCATGATCGACCTGCCCGGTTTTCCCATCACGCCTCTGGTGCCGGTGTGGCTGAGACCGGCCCGGCGCGAGATTGACACGGTGGTGTACAGCTCCCGCAAGTCCTTCCTGAGGCAGGAACATGCCCAGGAGACCCTGAACGACGTCAACGACGTGCAGCTGGACCGCTACTATAAAAACTTCATGCAGGGCATGGGAGATACCGAAAAAGCCTTTCTGGCGTCGGTCAGCCGGCTTGGTCGTTACCCGGTCGTGGGTGGGCTGGCAGTGCGGTGGGAAAGCGACGGCATCTATGTGGACACCTCCCTGAACCTGCATGATCCGGAGCTTAAAACCGCCTTTATCACGGCCGTAAACAACATGGTCAATCTGGCCCGGGCCATCTACCGGCAGGGCATCTTCAAAAGCTGCCTGTTCAATGCCCGGGATACCCTGCACATCGATCGGGCCGGACCGGAGGAGCCGTTTGTGGTAGCCGCCGACATGAAACTGCCTTATGAAGTGAGCGCCGTACCGGAAGTTGAAGACCACTCCCGAGTCCACTCCTACTTCGAGGACGGTCCCGACCCGGAAGAGTTTCTGGTGCTGCCAACAGCCATCATCACCGCGCTGGAGGCACTCAACACCATCCACCACACCGGCATGATCATCTTTGAAGCGCTGCCGGATCACCTCAAGATCCACAGCCACTACCGACTTCTGGACCCGGCCCGGGAAGAGGACTTTCGGTATTATCTCGACGAAATCCTGTCCCTCGTACCCCGAATCGAAGGGCTGGGCGTGTCCGGTTTTATGAAGATGCCGTACAAGGACACCAAGTTTTTCGCCCACATCGAACGCATGCCGGAACGTTACTACCCGAAGAATCCGCGTGCGGAGGCCGCTGCTGCCGGGAAACCGGGGGCCAGACGAAAACCCGGATAGTGATGCTTTTCAATACCCTGAAAGCAACCGGGCACCGACACCTGTTAGAATCCGTTGCTGAATTTAACATCGCCAGGTTCAAAACTACTTTACGTTTACGTAAACTTTATCTAACCTTACCTAAAAAGGTAAACAACATGTTGTCGACCAAAAAAACTTACAGCATTAGCGAGCTGTCCCGGGAGTTTGATGTAACCACGCGAAGCATGCGCTTTTACGAGGATCAGGGTCTGCTGAAGCCTGATCGCAAAGGCCAGACGCGGATTTTCAGCTCCAAGGACCGGGTCCGCCTCAAGCTCATTCTGCGCGGTAAGCGTATGGGTTTTTCACTGGCCGAAACCAAGGAATTATTCGACCTCTGGGATGAAACTCTCAGCGGCAACGAAAAACAGCTGTACCTGATGCTCGATACCCTGGCCAGAAAAAGGGAGCAGCTGGAACAGCAGAAAAAAGACATTGCGATGGCGGAAATCGAGATTGATACCGCCGAAGCACGCTGTCGCGAAGCCTTGAAAGAACTGGAAAAGAAGAAGAAAGACGCCAAATCAACAGAAGATTCACCAAGCTGATAACGCCAGGGCCGGAGTGGAAACCCCAGCATTCGCCCTGGCGTTCACCTAACACCGACGTATCGCAAAGAAGGTAACGACCATGATTTCACAATATTCAGAGTTCAACTTCGGCCTGGGCGAGACCATCGACATGCTGCGGGAGCAGATCAACGGCTTTGCGGCCGGCGAAATTGCGCCCCGGGCGGCGGACATCGACCATGACAACCTGTTCCCTGAAGATCTGTGGAAGAAACTGGGCAATATGGGCCTGCTGGGCATCACCGCTGACGAGGCCTACGGCGGCTCCGGCATGGGCTACCTGGCCCACGTGGTTGCCATGGAAGAGATCAGCCGCGCGTCTGCGTCGGTCGGCCTTTCCTACGGTGCCCACTCCAACCTGTGTGTTAACCAGATTAACAACAACGGTACCGAAGAGCAGAAACAGAAATACCTGCCCAAACTGATCAGCGGTGAACACATTGGCGCGCTGGCCATGTCCGAGCCCAATGCCGGCTCCGATGTCGTGTCCATGAAACTGTCCGCCAAGGATGCCGGCGACCACTACGTCCTCAACGGCAACAAGATGTGGATCACCAACGGCCCCGATGCCAGCGTCTATGTCATTTACGCCAAGACCGACCCCCAGGCCGGACCCCGCGGCATCACCGCATTTATTGTCGAGCGCGGCTCCCCGGGTTTCACCCAGGCCCAGAAGCTCGACAAACTCGGCATGCGCGGCTCCAATACCTGTGAGCTGGTGTTCCAGGATTGCAAGGTACCGAAAGAGAACATCCTCGGCGAACTCGGCGGCGGCGCCAAGGTTCTGATGAGCGGCCTCGACTACGAGCGCCTGGTACTCGCCGGCGGCCCGCTGGGCATCATGCAGGCGGCACTGGACGTCACCGTACCCTACATCCGCGAACGCAAGCAGTTCGGCCAGGCCATCGGTGAATTCGAGCTGGTACAGGGCAAGGTTGCAGACATGTACACCCTGATGAATACCGCCAAGTCCTACGTCTATATGGTGGCAATGGCCGCTGATCGCGGTGAAACCACCCGCAAGGATTCCGCCGGCGCCATACTCTATTCCGCCGAAATGGCCACAAAGCTGGCTCTGGACGCCATCCAGCTGCTGGGCGGCAATGGTTACATCAACGAATACCCCACCGGCCGCCTGTTGCGTGACGCGAAGCTGTACGAAATCGGTGCCGGCACCTCCGAAATCCGGAGAATGCTCATCGGCCGGGAACTGTACCTGAACAAGTAAGCCACTATTCGAATTATTGTTTTGCGGATGCTCGCACCCAAAGTATGACCAGGTGGTGGTGGGACCGCTTTCCGGGAATCTCGAAGGCCAGGGACGGCCTGAGAGAAGCGCACATGAATGTGCTCGCAGCGGTTCCCGGAAAGCGGTCCCACCATCGCCGAGGCCACCCGTATCAGGAAGCCAGAGCCATGACGGTACTACCAAGTAAAATAAACCCCAGATCTGACGAATTCCAGGCCAACCGGGAGTCCATGGCGGCAACCGTGGCGGACCTTCAGGACAAGGTTGCCGTTATCCAGAACGGTGGCGGCGCTTCCTATCAGGAGCGCCATCTTGCCCGGGGCAAACTGCTGCCAAGGGAACGTATCAACCGGCTGCTGGACGAAGGCTCACCGTTCCTGGAACTGTCCCAGCTGGCGGCCTACAACGTCTATGATGAAGACGTTCCGGCCGCGGGCCTGATCACCGGTATCGGCCGGGTCTCCGGCACCGAGTGCATGATCATCGCCAATGACGCCACCGTAAAAGGCGGCAGCTACTACCCGCTGACCGTAAAAAAACACCTCCGCGCCCAGGAAATCGCCCTGCAGAACCGCCTGCCCTGCATTTACCTGGTCGACTCCGGCGGCGCCAACCTGCCCCGCCAGGACGAAGTCTTCCCGGACCGGGACCACTTCGGTCGCATCTTCTTCAACCAGGCCCGCATGTCTGCCGACGACATTCCCCAGATCGCCGTCGTCATGGGCCTGTGCACCGCCGGAGGCGCCTACGTGCCGGCCATGGCCGACGAATCCATCATCGTCCGCAACCAGGGCACCATCTTCCTGGCCGGCCCGCCGCTGGTAAAAGCCGCCACCGGTGAAGTGGTCAGCGCCGAAGACCTGGGCGGTGCCGACGTACACTGCAAGATTTCCGGCGTGGCCGACCATTACGCCGAAAACGACGCCCACGCCCTGGAAATCGCCCGGCGCTGCATCTCCAACCTCAACCGCCGCAAACCGGCGGACGTGGAGATCCGCAAGCCCATGGCGCCGCTGTTTAACGCCGAGGAAATCTACGGCATCGTCGGCACCGATCTGCGCAAACAGTTCGACGTGCGCGACGTCATCGCCCGCATCGTCGACGGCTCCGAGTTCGATGAATTCAAACGCCTCTACGGCCAGACCCTGGTCACCGGCTTCGCCCATATCCACGGCTACCCGGTGGGCATCATCGCCAACAACGGCATCCTGTTCAGCGAGTCGGCCCAGAAGGGCGCGCACTTCATTGAACTGTGCTGCCAGCGCAACATCCCGCTGCTGTTCCTGCAGAACATCACCGGTTTCATGGTGGGCCAGAAGCACGAAGCCGAAGGCATCGCCAAGCACGGCGCCAAGATGGTCATGGCCGTGGCCTGCGCCAACGTGCCCAAGATCACTGTGCTGATTGGCGGCAGCTTTGGCGCCGGCAACTACGGCATGTGCGGCCGCGCCTACAGCCCGGACTTCCTGTGGATGTGGCCCAACGCACGGATATCCGTGATGGGCGGAGAACAGGCTGCCGGCGTGCTCGCGACCGTTAAGCGTGAAGGCATGGAGCGCAAGGGACAGCAATGGAGCACCGAAGAAGAAGCACAGTTCAAGAAGCCCATCATTGATACCTATGAAAGCCAGGGCCACCCCTACTATGCCAGCGCCCGACTGTGGGACGACGGCGTTATCGACCCGGCCCAGACCCGTGAAGTAGTCGCCCTGAGCCTGTCCGCCACCCTTAACCGACCGGCCAAACCGACACGCTTCGGCGTGTTCCGGATGTAAGCGGGGAGACATCAGATGACTGAGACAAGACCAACCGACACTGCTCAAGACTCACAATCCGTGGTGCTACTTAATCGCCGCGCCGAAGGCGTGACCGAAGTGGTGCTGAACCGCCCGGACAAACGCAACGCCTTTGACGACGTGATTATCCAGGCGCTGATCAATGCCCTGGAGGAAGTCGAAAACGATCCGGCCACCCAGATCGTCATCCTGCGCTCCGAAGGCAAGCATTTCTCCGCCGGCGCTGACCTTGGCTGGATGCGACGCATGGCAGACAACAGCCACGGCGACAACCTCGCCGACGCCCGCCAGCTGGCGCGACTGTTGGAACGCCTGAACACCCTGACCAAACCCACCATCGGGCTGGTTCAGGGTGCCGCTTACGGTGGCGCCGTCGGGCTGGCTGCCTGCTGCGATATCGTGATCGCCACCGAGCAAGCGCGGTTCTGCCTCAGCGAAGTCAAACTCGGCCTGATTCCCGCGGTGATCAGCCCCTACGTCGTGCGGGCAATTGGCGAGCGTCAGGCCCGGCGTTACTTTATTTCAGCCGAAGTCTTTGATGCCCAACAGGCCCAGGCATTTGGCCTGGTGCATGTGGTGGAAGATTCCGACGACGCCATGCAAAGCCGATGCGACGAGCTCCTGGCACAACTGGCCCAGAACGGGCCGGAAGCCATGCGCGCCGCCAAGGATCTGGTGTTCGCCGTCAGCCATAAAGCCATAGATGCAGACGTCATTGAAGACACCGCCCGGCGCATTGCCGATATTCGCGTCGGCAAAGAAGGCCAGGAAGGGCTCAGTGCTTTTCTGAACAAACGTCGCGCCAGCTGGATTCCGGACAATGGTGTTCAGGGCTCCCAGGAGAAAAAATAACATGTTCAGCAAAATCCTGATCGCCAACCGGGGCGAAATCGCTTGCCGGATTATCCAGACCGCCCATCGCATGGGCATCCGCTGTGTCGCCGTCTACTCTGATGCTGACCACGATGCCCGCCATGTTGCCATGGCCGACGAAGCGTTCCGGATCGGGCCTGCCCCCAGCAGTGAGAGCTACCTGCGGGCAGATAAAATTATCGAGATCGCGCTCGCCAGCGGCGCCCAGGCCATTCATCCGGGCTACGGTTTCCTGTCCGAGAACACCGACTTTGCCGAGGCCTGTGCCGCCAATAACCTGGTCTTCATCGGGCCGCCCGCTTCCGCGATCGCGGCCATGGGGTCCAAATCCGCCGCCAAGGCCATCATGTCAGACGCCGGTGTGCCTCTGGTGCCGGGCTATCATGAAGCCGACCAGTCACCGGACACGCTCCGCAAAGAGGCTGACAAATGCGGCTATCCGCTGCTGCTGAAAGCCGTGGCCGGTGGTGGTGGTAAAGGCATGCGCGTAGTGAACAACTCAGGCGAATTCGATGACGCCCTGGCCGCGGCCAAGCGCGAAGCCAAGAACGCCTTTGGCAACCCGGACATGCTGATCGAGCGTTACCTGACCCAGCCCCGGCATGTGGAAATCCAGGTGTTCTGTGACCAGCACGGCAACGCCGTTTACCTGGCCGAGCGGGACTGCTCGGTGCAGCGTCGCCACCAGAAAGTGCTGGAAGAAGCCCCGGCCCCGGGCCTGTCGGAAGCGACCCGCAAAGCCATGGGTGAAGCCGCCGTCAAGGCTGCCCAGGCGATCAATTATGTCGGCGCCGGCACCGTTGAATTTCTCTACGACGTGGACGAGTCTTTCTTCTTCATGGAGATGAACACCCGCCTGCAGGTGGAGCATCCGGTGACCGAAATGGTGACCGGCCAGGATCTGGTGGAATGGCAGTTGCGGGTCGCCGACGGCGAGCCCCTGCCGCTGGAGCAATCCCAGGTGCGTATTCGGGGCCATGCCCTGGAAGCCCGTATTTACGCGGAAGACCCGGACCAGGATTTCCTGCCTGCCACCGGCACCCTGCGTTACCTGACCAGCCCCGATGAAAGCGCCCATGTACGGGTCGATACCGGGGTGGTGGAAGGCGATGAAGTCAGCGTTCACTATGACCCGATGATCGCCAAACTGATCGTCTGGGATGAAAATCGCGAACAGGCCATCAACCGTCTGGTGCAGGCCCTTGAGCACTACCGTATCGCGGGTGTCAAAACCAACATCCGCTTTTTGCACGCGCTGGCAGACGCCCAGCCGTTTCGCGAAGCAGACCTCAATACCGGCTTTATCGACAATCATCGCGACCTGTTGTTCCCGAAATCCCGGCTCGACATCCACAAAGCCCTGGTGCTCGCCGCCGGTTTTGTCCTGCAACAGCGCAAGGCCGGGGAGCGGCAAAGTGCCGATGTCTGGTCGCCGTTTGCCCGTCAGAATAGCTGGCGCATGAACTCGGAGTATGCCCAGCCGCTGCATCTGCAAGTGGGTGAAGAAATACACGAGCTCAAGATTCTGGAACGGGACGAGAACTATCAGGTATTCGTCGGCGACAGCGTCTATCACCTCAACGCCCGGCTCGATGACGACTACCTGCAGGCGGTCATCAATGGCCATCGCCTGAGCGTGCACGGCAACCTCCACAATGATCAGCTGGTGCTGTTCTACGAAGGTGATACCTTTAACTGTACGATCTATCGCGAAACCTTCGGCACCCAGGACCTGGCCGCCGAGGGCAGCCTGAAAGCGCCCATGAACGGTGCCGTCGTGGCGATTCTGGTAGCCGCCGGTGACGCCGTTACCGCCGGCCAGACCCTGGTGATCATGGAAGCCATGAAAATGGAGCATTCCATCAGGGCGCCTGCCGACGGCGTCGTCAGCGAGTTGTTCTTTGCCGAAGGCGACCAGGTCGCGGAAGGCAACGAACTGCTGGCGATTGATGTGATTGACGTAACAGAAGAGGAGACCATCTGATGGCGTTTCCCAACCACATCCGGCTGGTGGAGATGAGCCCTCGCGACGGCTTGCAGAATGAGCCCGGCGACGTCATCGCCACCGCCATTAAGACCGGCCTGATTGATCGTCTCAGCGATTGCGGCCTGAGCCATATCGAAGCCGCCAGCTTTGTGTCGCCCAAATGGGTGCCGCAAATGGCGGATGGCGCCGAGGTAATGGCCGGCATCAAGCGGCGACCGGGTGTTCGCTACTCGGTGCTGACACCCAATCTCAAAGGCTTCGAGAATGCCCTGGCCGCGGGCGCCGATGAAGTGGCGGTGTTTGGTGCGGCGTCCGAATCGTTCAGCCAAAAAAACATCAACTGCTCCGTGGCCGAAAGCCTTGAGCGCTTTCAGCCGGTGATGGAAGCGGCCCAGAAAGCCGGCATTCAGGTCCGCGGCTATGTGTCCACGGTGCTGGGCTGCCCCTACGAAGGCGAGATCGCCCCGGAAAAAGTCGCCACGGTTGCCCGGGCCCTGCTGGACATGGGCTGCTACGAGATTTCCCTGGGCGACACCATAGGCGTCGGCACGCCCCTGAAAGCCAAGCGCATGCTGGAAGCGGTGGCCAAACAGGTGCCCATGGAACGCCTGGCGGCTCACTTTCATGATACCTACGGCCAGGCGCTGGCAAACCTCTATGCGGTGGTTGAGGAAGGCGTCGCGGTGATTGACTCCTCCGTGGCCGGCCTCGGCGGGTGCCCCTACGCCAAGGGCGCTTCCGGCAACGTGGCCACCGAAGATGTGCTCTACCTGCTGAACGGGCTGGGTATCGAAACCGGTGTGGATCTGGACAAACTGGTCGCCACCGGCAACTGGATCAGCCAGCAGCTGAAGCGTCGCAACGGCTCGAAAGTCGGCCAGGCGATGTCGGTATAACACCACGTTTAACGGGTGAGAAGGCAACTGTTCCAGGATACTCATAACAACAGCGATCAATAAGGACCAAGCCACCATGGCCAAAGACCACAAACCAACGGGGTTGAACCTGCCGGTACCGGAACTAAACGACCTGCCGGAAGAAACCCGTCGCTACTTTGAGATCTGCCAGACCAAACTTGGGATGGTCCCCAACGTGCTGAAAGCCTACAGCCAGAATCTGGCCCAGCTGGACGCCTTCACCCGCATTTACAACGAGATGATGCTGGGGGAAAGCGAGCTCGACAAGCTGGAGCGGGAAATGGTCGCCGTGGTGGTGTCATCCGAAAACAAATGTTTCTACTGCCTGGTCGCCCACGGCGCCGCCGTCCGTAAATACAGCGGTGACCCGACTCTGGGTGAGCACCTGGTGATGAACTATCGCAGTGCTGACCTCAGCCCCCGCCACCGGGCCATGCTGGATTTCGCCTCTGCCCTCACCCGGTCCCCGGCGACCGTGACCGAAGCGGATACCGAGGCACTGCGTCAGGCCGGCTTCAGTGACCGGGCGATCTGGGACCTGAGCAATATTATCGGCTTCTACAACATGACCAACCGCGTGGCGATTGCCAGTGACATGCGGCCGAATCCCGAATATCACAGCCAGAGCCGCCAGCCGGGGGAATAAGCCCGCTGGATCTCCACTACAAAAACAACTGGAGGCAGACCATGAACCCGATACTACCCAGCTACACCAGCGGTATCTCCGACAAACCGCTGCTCGGCATGACCATCGGCGATATGCTCGACCGCACCTCCGGGCAATTCCCCGACAACGATGCCCTGATTGCCCTGCACCAGAACATCCGCTGGACCTACCGCGAGTTCCAGGCCGAAGTGAACCGCTGTGCCCGGGCCTTCCTGGCCATAGGCGCCAAACGCGGAGACCGTGTTGGCATCTGGTCCCCCAACCGCTACGAGTGGACCGTCACCCAATTTGCCACCGCCAAGATCGGCGCGATTCTGGTCAACATCAACCCGGCCTACGGCGTTCACGAACTGGAATACGCCCTTAACCTGGCCGGCACACGGTTTCTGGTGACAGCGGATGCGTTCAAGGCATCGGACTATCGCGCCATGCTGTACGAACTGGCCCCCGAGCTGAAAAACTGCCCTCCGGGCCAGTTGGAGTCCGAGCGGTTGTCGCAGCTGGAAGGCATCATCAACCTGGATACCCGGCCTCACGACGGCATGTGGTCCTGGGCGGAGTTCCTCAAGCACGCCGACGAGGCGGACCAGTCACAGGTAGACGAGGTGCAGGCCACCCTGCAGTTTGATGACCCCATCAATATCCAGTTTACCTCCGGCACCACCGGTGCGCCCAAGGGCGCCACCCTGTCCCACCACAACATCCTCAACAACGGCTATTTCGTTGCCGAAAGCCTGAACTTCACTGAGCACGACCGGCTCGTTATCCCGGTACCGCTGTATCACTGCTTCGGTATGGTCATGGCCAACCTGGGCTGCGTGACCCACGGCTCCACCATGATCTATCCCGGTGAAGGCTTCGAGCCACGCTCGGTACTGGAGGCTGTGCACAAAGAAAAGGCCACCGCACTGTACGGTGTGCCCACCATGTTTATTGCGGAACTCAGCCATCCGGATTTCGAGCAGTTCGATCTCTCCAGCCTGCGCACCGGCATCATGGCGGGCTCCATCTGCCCGTCGGAAGTCATGAAGCAGGTCAACGGCAAGATGCACATCAAGGATCTGCAGATTGCCTACGGCATGACCGAAACCAGCCCGGTGTCCACCCAGACCCGCTCTACCGACCCGTTCGAGAAGCAGGTCACCACCGTGGGTCGCACCCAGCCCCACCTGGAAAACAAGATCGTCGACCCCGCCACCGGTGCCGTCCTGCCCCGGGGTGAAATTGGCGAACTCTGCACTCGCGGCTACAGCGTGATGCTGAAGTACTGGAACAACGAAGAGAAAACCCGCGAAACCATCGACGAAGCTGGCTGGATGCACACCGGCGACCTGGCGGAAATGGACGAAGACGGTTATGTACAGATCGTTGGCCGCATCAAGGACATGGTCATCCGCGGCGGCGAGAACATCTACCCGAAAGAAATCGAAGAATTCCTCTACACCCACCCGGCCGTGGCCGAGGTACAGGTAACCGGCATTCCCGATGAAAAGTACGGTGAAGAACTGATCGCCTGGGTAAAACTCAAACCCGAAGCCGGCGATGTCAGTCCGGAAGACCTGCAAGCCTTCTGCAAAGGCAAAATCGCCCACTACAAAATCCCCCGCAACTTCAAGTTTGTGGAAGACTTCCCCATGACCGTCACCGGGAAGATCCAGAAGTTCAAGATGCGGGAGATTTCTATTGAGGAGATGGGGTTGAAGAAGTAATTGGGAGTCCCGGCTATTTTCTGAGGCTCGGCCTGAGTTGCAAGCTTGCCTTTACTGAAAAAGCGCCCTGTTTACTGAGCATGGCGCTTTTTTTGTGGCTTCAGGAGACTCTAAGTCAACAATATATGGAAAAACAATCGTTGCGACCAATATCCCGGAAAAGTTCGTCATAGTCGTTAATTCTCGATACACTTCAATAAGTTAACTGTTTAAAAAATAATGGAATAGTGATCGAAACGATCACTTTCGTAGCTACCGAATTCTACGAGATTGGCGGAACTCATTGACCTAACGGTATTTTGTGCCTAGGTTTGAATATTACTTTTTGGACATATGAGTCTCTGGAAAAATGATCGTGGCGACACATATACAAATAATGGGATGGACGCCCCTCTTAAGCTGATAATGGCCTGTGAACTCAGTTGAGAGGTGAGTCATGGAAACGATATCTGTTATTGGTCTCGACTTGGCGAAAAATGTGTTTCAAGTCCACTGCGCGGACGAGAAAGGTTGCTGTCTTCAGTCCAAGGCGTTGCGGCGCGCTCAACTGCTACAGTTTTTCGCGATGTTGAAGCCGTGTCTGGTGGGTATGGAGGCATGTGGGAGCTCGCACTATTGGGCGCGGCAGCTGCAGATGTTGGGGCACGACGTGCGACTTATGGCACCGCAATACGTCAAGGCCTATGTGAAAACGAACAAAAATGATGCCGCTGATGCCGAAGCCATCTGCGAGGCGGTTACCCGGCCGGGCATGCGCTTTGTTGACATCAAGACGGAGGAACAGCAAGCGATACTGCTTCTACATCGGGACAGAGAGGGTTTAACTCGGGACAGGACGGCACTGATTAACCGGCTTCGGGCCACGCTCGCAGAATTCGGTGTAGTAACGCCTACGGGGCCACAGCGATTGAAGCACTGGTTCCAAGAGGACTACAGCCACTATGGCACCGCCTTATCCGCCTTGGTGCAGCGCCAGGTAGAGAGAATGCGGACAAGGCTGCGCGGGCTGGATGGTGAGATCGCCGCACTGGATGTCGAGATTGACCTGACAAGCCGAAGTAACGAAGCATGCCAGCGTCTTGAAGCCGTACCCAGTATCGGTCGGCTGACGGCCTCAGCACTGGTAGCCACCGTGGGCAAGGGTCAATCGTTCAAATCGGGTAGACAGTTCGCGGCTTGGCTGGGCCTTGTCCCACGTCAGCACTCCAGCGGGGGCAAATCGCGCTTACTGGGGATCAGCAAACGGGGCGATGGGTATCTACGGCGGATGTTAATTCATGGTGCCAGAGCAGTGATCAGGCACATGAATCCTAAACGCTCGGTCACGGGCTGGCTGGCACAGCTTTCTGCCCGGACTCATCATAATGTGGTGATTGTGGCTTTGGCCAACAAACTGGCGCGCATTGCGTGGGCCATGCAGTACAGAGAACGGACGTACTCTGAAGCACTTGTTGCTGGCCAGAGATAGCAAAACGAACTTCATGGTTGTGCGTAGGTAGGTATGACATTGATGGCGATACGGTTCGAACCGCGGCCTGGAAAGTCTGGTCCTAACATCGTTCATAATAGAACGACCAAATGTTTAGACCCAGGTCGGCGGATTTCATCAGGGATCGAGGCGCTGCCTCATAAAGAATCCGAATAGATGGCTGCATAACCGCATTGTGATCGAGTCGCCTACTCGCACAAACCGGGGCGTCCATAGATGTTATATTTTTAAGGATAACCGATGATAAGAACTGTCGCCGAAATGCTCCAAGGATTCATTCAGGAGGAAACCAAAAAGCTTGATTCATACGCTATCAAGCACGGTCCTACTATCGGCGACATGTACGAAGGCTTGTCTGCTGAGCTGCTAAATAGATCAATCCCCGAACAGCTTAATCTGCGCATTGTGAGTGGTTTTGTAACGGATGGCGACGAACACGTCTCTGGCCAAATGGACTGTATGCTTGTTCAGGGCGAGGGCGAGAAAATTCCTTACACGGATGCCTATAAGTGGCACGTGCGTGACGTTCTTGCGGTCCTCGAAATAAAAAAGGGCCTTTACTCCAAGGATCTAATAGATTCGTTTCTCAAGTTGCGCCAAGTGTCGGAGAGCTATTCAAAATATCTATTCGAGGGCAAGCATAAAAATAATCGCCGAGTGGATCTATCGTCCTCTTATCGAATATTCTCGCAAATCACTGGAGTTGCTGCTCCAAACTATCACGAAAGAGAAAAGCTGAGTAAAGAGAACGAGTTGATCTACACAACGGTATTCATGGAGCAGTTGACGCCGCTCAGAATCGTTCTTGGCTACCATGGTTATTCAACAGAGCACGGTTTGAGAGAAGGGTTGATCAAGTTTTTGGAAGAACAAGGCAGTGGCCCAGGGTTCGGGGTTAGTGCGTTTCCTCAGTTAATCGTTTGCGGCGGTAATTCACTTGTAAAGGCAAATGGCAGGCCATACTCGTCTCCAATGCGCGATGGGTACTGGGATTTCATGTGCTCAAGCAGAGCCAATCCGATTGTCTTTATCCTTGAGATGATATGGACGAAGTTAGAGCTTGAGTTCAACGTCCGAATGCCTTGGGGAGACGATCTCGAAATTGAGGGATTGAACGAGTTTTTGAGGGCCAAACCCGTTTTCGGTGAGGAGCAAAGTGGCTGGGAGTTGCGGTACGAAGAGCTATCACCCAAGACGCTTGAATCCCGCGCGACATCATCTGAGTGGGAGCCTTTGGAAGTAACGAGTTCCCAGTACGCCATTTTCACAAAACTGACCAATGAGGACATTGATATTAACGAACCAGGTTTTGTGGAGTTTGCAGAGAAAGAAGGTGGCTCAGTTGAGGAATTTTTAAGGCCCATGATTGGCTCTGGTCACATAGCTCTTGATGGCTCGCTACTAAAGCTAACTACTGAAAGTCTCGTTGCAGTTATCTCCCCTGACGGAAAATTTCTGGTTGCCGAGAACAACACAGGGAGAGTGGAAGCTTGGCTTAAGAAATCCTTGGGTAAAAAAATATAACCATTGCAGGCACGGCGACGTCTTTTACATTCCGGCTTTGCCTCCATTCCAAAGCCGCGCATGCTGCGGTCGTTATGAGCTTCAGGCTATTTGTAAATAGGATTCACTATGTTTAAGACACGTCGATACAATAAGAACTCTGACCAAGTAGAAATTTGGGAGTATGAATGGGTTAAGGAAAGCGGCGTTTCTAAGAAGCGCTTCGTAAGAAGAGTATCAATAGAGGATCTCACCAAAGATGCTAAACCGCTTGATCTAGTGCCAGGAGAAGCTGTTTGTTGGTCATTCGAGTCAACAATGGGGAATATTGCTGTCGATTCATCTTCAGTTTTGGGTGAATTTGATGGCGATTCTGGAGATGACGCGCTATTACCATGCGAAATAATAAGGGCCGGTAAATTTCGTAATGGGAAGCCGCGCTGGTATTGCAGGACGCACTTAGTTTATTGGGGCGTGAAGGCTGACAAGATTAATCATAAAAATGATGATGAAATAAAATGTGGTAACGCAGACATGAGGTTCAGTTATATAAAGAACCCTTTGGTTGTTGATATAGATGAGTTTGATGAAATTGGAATATGGTGCGCTCTCCCTGCGGCCTTATCAAGCAATGATATTGAGAGTTGTCAACCGCTTGTTCATGTACACGCACGATACAAAGCGGAGGCAAATAAAGTAATTGATGATAATTACCCAGCCATAATTTGTAAAAACCCTGGAAAAGCGGATCTTTTTGGAGCTACTGAAATAGATCAGATTCAAATTACGCCTCCAGCAATAATCGATTTTTTTGAACTACTTATTTCCAATAAATTTAGCGATCTTGGTTGTGTGTCCTGTAATAAGTGCGGGTTTCCACATCTTGATTTAGGTAAGTTTGCAAAAGAGGCTCATGCAAAGCATTTCTGTGCCAATTGCGGGAATGATAGTACATGGACTAGGCCTGAGATAATTTCAAACCCTTTGAAGGTTTTGCATGATCACTTCAAGTACGGAAATGAGTACGAGATTGTCGATAAAAAGTTAAATATTGATGATTACAAAGGTGAAGTAGATTATGAAATATGGGCATCAACTCCGGCGGTAGTATGGACTGGTGCAAGACCCCAAGAACAAGGTATCCATGTACATTTGACCGAATTAAATGGAGGAAAACGAATTATAGATGATACATTCGGGGAGGTCATACTTAATGGCAATCTTCTAGATAGAGAAGAGCTTCTAAAAAATATGTTAGACTTCTGCGTGCGCAACTAAATATATAAAAATCATAACAAGTTGCTGCACGCGAATTTGATAAAGCTGACACCTTTTTCGCTTAAGCAAAAAAGTCGCCAACTTCACCAAACCGATGAGTAGGGCGTTAGATAGAGTCTGGAGAAAATTTGGAGAGCAAATGGGAAAAATACAATTACCAAAGGATGCGCTCAAAAGGGTTAAGATCGGGCAAGCATTTGCTGAATACGATATTATCAGAACAGATCCTGAGTTATTTGTCGCAACTCCGTCTACCCTAAGCTCGCTAGATCCAGACGGGCAAAACTGTTTTTATATTGGCAGGCGAGGTGCAGGGAAAACTGCAATTACCTTTGAAGTCCAAAGAAAATTTCAACGGTGTATTCACATTATTCCTCAGATTTTTGATCTTCTTACCTTGCCTCTTGAGCATGAGGAGTTTTTCGATACCCGCCAGAGACCGTTCAAGTCGTTGATGCATTCGATGGAGCGAGCCTTGGTAGATGAGGTCATCAAAGCATGGGCCGAAAACGGAATCTTCAAGTTTGATAGGTCATACGATCATATAAAGCGTGAAAGAGGCTTGATAGAGGATTGTGACTTTGACTCCCGTATTCTCAACTTAACAGACGAGATCTTTGAAGCATATACCAAAGAAAATGATAAGTTGTGGTTAAGGCAAATAAAAAGAAGCAAGGAAATAATTCAAGAAGCCAATTCTATTGCTACTAACGGCGCGTATGACTACATTCTTCTGGTTGATAGATTGGATGAGTCTTGGGATGGATCAGAGTCGGCAATAATCTGCCTTATGGCGCTAATGCACGCTACGGTCAGGCTGCGAGCCTCTTCCAATTTCATTCGACCCTACATTTTTATAAGGGAAAATATATATGACCGAATAAGGGCTTTAGATAACGAATTCTCCAGATTAGAAACTTCATCGGTATTCCTTGAGTGGTCTGAAAGGAAGCTTATTGAGCTAGTCGAAAGAAGGCTAGTAAGACCATTTAATACCAAACCTAAACTTGGAGGCGAAGCTTGGAGCTATTTTTTTGAGGAGGATGGTAAAGAATCAAGCGCAGCAAGAGTGATGAAGCTTTGTCAACATCGCCCAAGAGATGTGTTGATGCTCTGTAGTTATGCAATTGATAATGCTATCAATGATGGAAATAGCAAGATAACCCATCAAGACTTGAATGATGCATCAATAAGGTATAGCACCAGCCGGTTAAAGGACCTTGAAGATGAGTTTGCAGAAAATTATCCAAATATTAGTTTAGTGTTGGAATATTTCTACGGTTTGGGTAATCAGTTCACAGTTAATGCAGTGGAAGATTTTATTCAGAAACTCTTGATAAATGAATCCATTTCAAAGCATTGTAAAGATTGGTTGTTCGATCACACAACACCATACAGATTCGTCGAGGTTCTTTACGGAATCGGTTTCCTTGGAATCAAAAGAAAAGGAGGAACTCAGTATAAAGAGTCTGGAAAAGACTCAAACGCAAAACCTGCCTTTGATAACAACACCATATTCGAAATACACCCCACCTACCACGAAGCGCTAAACCTGAGACCTGTGCTTATTTCAGACTTAAAAGATGAGGTAATGCTGAAAAATGAGGGCATCTTGGAGGAAATTCCTGAAAGTTTTCAGCTAGACGATTATAAAATGACGTTGGAAGATGTCCTTAAGCAATTAAAGGAGTTGCCTGTCGGAAGGGATGGAGCCAAAGAATTTGAAGAAGTAGTTGGAAACATAATTAGGCTATGTTTTTTTAGATCGTTAACCAATGTCCACCCTTCTGAAAGGACTCTCGATAATACAACAATAAGAGATTGGGTCGCCTCTAATAGGGCTACGGGTGGATTCTGGGAGATGGTTAGAAATAAATATGGGGCTACTCAAATTGTATGGGAATGCAAAAACTATACAGATTTGAAGGCAGACGACTTTCACCAGCTTCAGTATTATTTAAACGACACCTTTGGACGATTTGGCATCATTGTTTTTAGGGGAGATGAGGTAAAAGAGTCCTACCTAAAGCATGTTTCTAATATCGCTACGAGGAACCAATCCGGGTTGGTCATGATATTAACGCAGAAAGATATGGAAGTTTTTTTTACGCCAAGCAATAAAAGGGGGGTTCAAAGAAAGTCATATACACGACAGGCATGACTATTTTATCCGTAAAATATCGTAAATATCTAACAAATTGCTGCACTCGGAAAAATTACCCGCTGCGCGCCTAATTTTCCGGTGAGCAAAACGTTATATCCCCCTAAATATCAAACGAAAGTAGCGGCTTATGTCAGAGTCAGAAGAAAAGCAGGAAGCGAAATCTTTCATTACTCTGGAACTGGATACAGGTCCACGCGAATTCCAATCTTTGGAGGAACTGAAAGAGTGGGCAGATCAAGAGCGCTCTTTCTTCGCTTGAAAGCGAGAAACCGGGACACCCATTAGCCAGCCATAGTCCAGACACAAGGAAAGACCTGCCCGCTTTTTTATAGCGGTTTTTGGTTCCCTCAGATGCACACCCGCTATTTCAACATTGGTTACGGACTGATCCGCACCAGACACCCATCAGGATCAAGGATAGCTCACCGAGCTATTCCCTGGCTTTCCCCAAAAAAGCATCGGTGCCTGACCGCGTCCAAATGGTACAGATAGATGGTTAGTCGCTTTCACGACGCCAGTCTCAGATTGGCTCACTGTCAGGACGCATCAGGCACTCAGCGTGCTCGGGAGAGTGCGTGGAGACTCATTCAGATTTCTGATTCAGCCATTCCGACAGTGCCCATCAGAGCGAACCAGCGACGGAGTCGCAATGACAGTTCTGTAACTTTGGGGAGCGCAGAATTCATGAAAGGACGTTGTGGTCCCAAGGGCTGACACATAGTATGAAGGGCCAGTTGATGATCGATATCAGGTCGCCGGGGCCAATATGCAAAGGTGTGAACTTCAGGCACCATTCTCGTAGCGCAACCAGAGGGTAGTCATGCCAACTCACCGCAATCGCAATGCACAGTCCTTCGCTGCAAAGATCGTCGGCCTCGCAATCGCTGCTCCGCAGGTTATCGCTCATCGCTTGGCTCGTATGGCAGCGTCTGGCCTTACTCCTTCAGAGCGCGACCGCAAGGAGTTCCAGTTGATGTCAGCGGAGAAGGTGGACGCGGTCAAAGAATCCTTGAACGCCATGGCATTGCAGACCATCCGAACCAATCAGGCGCTGGCGGCTGGTTTTTTCCGCTCCTTCTGGGCAGGTGGTCACGCCCCCGCACGCATAGCAGTCGACCTGCAAAATGGCGTCCTTGGTATTCTGAACAAAGGCATCGCACCGGCTCATCGCAAGGCCACGGCGAATGCCAAACGTCTGGCACGCACCAAACGCCGTTAGAAACCGGGACACCCATTAGCCAGCCCCGAGAGTTATTCGGGTACTGGAGCGCATCATCGCCTGGCGAGGCTATCCCGGTAAATTGCGTAGGGATAACGGTCCCGAACTTACCGGGGCGAGATTCTGAACATGTTTGTTTTCCGGGACCCGACACCGATTATTCAGCTTTGCTTCATCACATCGCTTTTTTCAGCTCACCATAGTCACCATCGGTACGGAGCACCAGCGTGATGTCATTATCGTTCCGGTTGCGAAAAAACCAACCATGGTTGCCGGTAAATGCTGCTTCCAACTCGCCTTCATCTTCCGGAACGCCCCGGCCCTTCTCGTAAGAGATGGATTGGCCACTGCCGTCACCGTGCGTGTCGTAATTGATGGGGCCGCCCTCGGATACCCATGAATAGCGAGCAACGGCACCTTCGTTCATAGTGAGTTTGTACTCGGTGCCTTCACCGGGGCCAAGAACGACACGCACCTCGTCCTACCATTGGGGTTTCGCGGCAGGCGTTGGTGCAGGCTCTTCCACTTTTGGCTCGGCTTAACTGAAAACCGGGCCAGATCTATTTTTTGCTCAATATTAACGTTAGCCACAAAGTATGGGCATAGAAGAACTACGAGAATTGAGGGACAACGAGCCAAATCCCGTTTCGGTTGCCACGGAGCCGGGCTCCTACGAATGTCGTGAAGTGAGAAAAAATGATTGACCGCAAATATCACAGAATCGTGTTTTCGTTTTTCATGTCACTGCTGATGTCCCGCATCTTGTCGCTGGTGATCAGTGTTTTTAACGTGGGTTGGGTCAGCAATATCATTTCAATCTGGCTGAATGCCTGGCTCTTTGCGTTTGCAGTCGCCTTAACTACTATAATGGTGGTGTCGCCAGTGGTTCACAAGTTGGTCAGCCTGGCTTTGAAGGAAGAGGCTTGATTCTCAATCCCTGTGCGACACGGAGTCCGTTCTGAACGAGCCTGAGAAGAAAACAATGACAGCCTACGTAATCGGCCAGATCACCGTAAAGGACCCGGACAAATGGGAAGAATACCGGAGCAAGGTACCCGCCACACTCGCTCCGTGGGGTGCCGAGCTTGTGCTACGTGGCACGCGGGCGAAAGTGCTGAGCGGGCAACACCCTCACACGGATACCGTTGTTATCCGCTTCCCGGACCCGGAAGCCGTGATCCAGTGGCACAGCTCCGCTGCCTATCAGGAACTGGTGCCTCTGCGTAACCAGGCGGCGGACGTGGATCTGATCAGTTATGAATCCGAGTCATAGGCATCTTGCCATGCTTGAAAAACCCCACCATCATGCCTGAAGTCGCCCAGGCGCGAGATTCCTTGGAATCTCAGCGCACAAGCGTCACCGGGGAATCTGATCGGGACTCGGCTCAGATCCCCCGGGCAGTCCGTACCACCCGGACCAGGTCGGAACCGCCTGCGCAGAAGTTCTCCCGATCATCGACGTCGTGCGCGGAGACCACAGCGACCACGTACGGCCCTTCGGACCACCAGGCGAACATGGGCCCGCCGGAGTTCCCCGGATTGATATCGGCGTTGGTATCCATGGCGCGGCCGGACCCGAAGTCCCAGGCATGCTCGTCCAGCCACTTGCTGCGTTGCCAGGTCGGCCACATCGCCCCTCCCACATCGCCGGGGTACCCGATGTTGTACCAGTACGGCTCGTCATCCCAACTACTGCTGTAGCGGCGGGTACCGAGCCAACCGAACCGGTCACCGATCGCATCCGCAGTCTCGAGCACCGCGTAGTCCTCGTCGAGCTCCGTCCACCCGACGGAGCCCGTGACCCGGGTGAAGGCGGTAACGCGTATGATCGTTGAGACTGCGGAGACCGTGGCTCCGGCCCGGTGGACCTCCACGACGCCGTTGACACCTCCCGGCACCGACCAGTTGACCACGTGGCTGGCGGTAAGTACGTGGCGGGGCCCCACTAACACGCCGGACCCACTACCGACGCTGGTCACGACCTTGCACACGCACCCCCAGGGATAGGATCGATCGTTGTAGGTTCGTCGTTCGTCCGTCCCCAATACGACCGCCGGTTGCAACTCCTTGCCCCGGAATCGGATTCGGGGCCGGTAGCCTTCCTGGCGAAGTGCGCGATCCGGTTTACTTCGTATGGCTTCCCATGCCGGGAGGAACGCCTCCAGGGCCTCGTCGGAAACGTTCTCGAGATCGTCGGGAGAAAGCATGTTCACCTTGAACGGCTCAAGCTCCATCCTTCCTTCGATTCCCCGGAGTTCCTTCGGCACCTTCTTCCGCGCTTCGCGGTCGATATCCTCGCACAACACTCGGAGCATCGGGCGATCCGTGTTGCACTCCCCTTTTCCATCACGTTTGCGGGCACGCCGGCCCTTTTGGTTTGCCATTGTCACCTCCCGGCACGAGCGATCGGTCAAACAAGTAGCTTCTCCAATAAACACCCGAAACCGGAACAGATCTATTTTTAGACCTGTCGAACTTGCTTGAATACTTCTGTCCCGGTATTGGAATCGCCGTCAGATTGAAGCGGTTTTCTCCGGAGGCCGTATCACTTATGATGCCGGCGTCTGGCGAGCAGGCTGCGGATAGTCAGTCCCACTAGCGCCAGTGCCAGTAACATCAAGGTGGCAGGTTCGCGCACCGACGCCACAGGAGGTAACGGCTCATCAGGGTCACCTCCCCCCGGGGAAAATGCTGTAATAAGTCGGGTCCAGTCTCCGGGGCTTGAAGCGCTCCAGCTGATATCCACCAGTGAGTCATCCCCTCCCGGCGCGAAATCCGTGGTATCACCGCTTTCCACTCCTCGAAGTCCGAAGTCCGCATAATCAAATCCGTCAAGACCTAACGGATCATCACTGCCAAACAGATTGGTGTCACTGGTGATAAAGGCAAAAATCTCAGAGTCGAAGTTCAGCTGGGACGTAACTCTGGAATTACTTCCGTTACCCGGGTCCCACTGAAAGTAATGGCTCGAAACCACCGTACCGGCTTCAATAAAGACTCCTGCGGAATCCATGCCTATAAAAACCGAATCCGGATCAGCAACCCGGTTTACATATAGATTTTCCGTCAACGTTACATTCTGTTTTTCGTCCCACCCAAGAAGCACTCCATCATTGGGGTTCGCCACAATAGGGTCAGGGATTGGCGCCTCGTCCGGTGCTACCAGGCAAGCATTGGCCCCCTCGCAACTGTTATAGCCCTCCAGTGTTGCGTGGGCCGGTATGGAAAAGACAACAAGGCAAATCAAGGCTGCGAGATTTCCGAAAATACGACGCATGCCGTTCCCCTTAATCTCAGCATTGTGAATTCAAACACCACGAAAATGGACGCAGCATTTAAGCCACCCTTTTGATAAAGGCGATTATTTAACCAGTTACGCAAAGGGCGTAAATGAGACGAAGCGGAAGTTGTAAAAAAAGGTGACGCTTTCAAAAGAAATCGGGCCACCCATTAGCCAGCCGGAGTCAAGGCACAATAAAAGACCTGACCGTTTTTTTGTTGCGGTTTTTGGTTCCCTCAGATGGTTAGCCGCTCTCGCGGTGCCAGTCTCAGAGTGGTTCACGGTCAGGGCGCATCAGGCACTCAGCGTGCTTGGGAGAGTGCGTGGAGCTCCGCCTGGAAAGGACGTAGTGCCGCTTTGATCACCTCAATATCGTTTGGCAGACGTCGCTGCAAAACGACGTTGTCCTGAGCGTCGATAATGACGGCAACGCTGTTGTTGGAATGAAGATCAATGGCGCAGAATAGACTCATGTCAGCCTCCTGTAGTGGCAGGTTTGTTTTGCCAACTACCAGCCTACTCCCGAAGACGGACTATGGGAGGCTGGCTACATGATCTTCAGAATTATTTAAGCAAGTTCGACAGGCTTAAAAATAAATCTGATCCGGTTTTGGTCCTGGCTGGCTGGCGTTATAGGCTAAGCATCGTCGAAACAGGAGAAAACTTATGGGTCCCGAACATTTTGGCTGGGGCGGTTGGTGGGTTTTCCCCATAGTCATGCCACTCGTTATGGTCTTGGTCCTCATCATTGTATTTTACCTTGTGTTTGGCCGAGGTGGGCCCAAGCCGCCGTGGCGGAATAACTCCGAAGGACCGTCGAATCATAATAAGGATCACGAAACGGCGATGGAGATACTTAAGAAACGCTACGCAAAGGGTGAGATAGCGCGGGAAGAGTTTGAGCAGATCAAAAAAGACCTTGAGAGTTAACTGGGGGACCACCCAAAAAGGGTGCCATCAACGCTAGAAGAGCATGATTATGGCCGATATAGTTCTGGAGTCGACGATCAAATGCCCAAACTGTGGCCACCAGAAAACGGAAACTATGCCTACCGATTCCTGCCAGTACTTTTACGAGTGCGAATCTTGTCGTAGTTTACTGAAGCCGAAGCAGCGAGACTGCTGTGTCTTTTGCTCATATGGCACAGTACCGTGTCCGCCAATTCAGCAAGGGTCAGGTTGTTGTGCTCCTGGCCAATAAAAGTCGCAGCATTACGCGCTCGAACGCCGCCGCTGTGCTCGGCGTCGCGATGACAAGTACGGTGAAGAGCTGATCGCCTGGGTAAAACTCAAACCCGAAGCAGGCAACGTCAGCCCGGAAGACCTGCAAGCCTTCTGCAAAGGCAAAATCGCCCACGTCAAAATCCCCCGTAACTTCAAGTTTGTAGAAGACTTCCCCATGACCGTGACCGGGAAGATCCAGAAATTCAAGATTCGGGAGATTTCTATTGAGGAAATGGGGCTGAAGAAGTAACTGGCACCCCCCTGGCCTGCTGTTATCCGGAGGCCCCGGCTATTTGTCAGGGCCGGGCGGAAGCTGTAAGCCTACCGTAACTGAAAAAGCGCCCTGCTCATTGAGCACGGCGCTTTTTTTATGCCTGCGGGACACTCGCAGTCAGAAACAAGCAGGTAATCAATCGTTGCAACCACGAGCCCCGCCTTTTTCACAATTCAGTGCGCCAGCGAACAGACCAGACGAAGCCGACTACCTATTCTGAAACCGGATGAGGCGAAGGAGCAGCCTTTACAGGAAGTTACGTCCCGCGCCACACGGAAGCCGGCGCAAGCCCGATGTCGGATTTATAAAATGAGGAGTTTTCAATGAACAATATCGTCTATATCGTCGGTGCGGTGGTTATCGTTTTAGCGATTCTTTCCTTTCTCGGGTTTCGTTAAGGCGTCCGCCTCACAGGTTTTTCCTTAGCACTTTCTGGCAGCGCCTGATCCTCAACCCGCCCCGCGGTATCGCTGACCGCTACTACATCAAAAGTCCAGCCCCGAGAACGGTCCCAGCCTTTCTCGGCTTTTAATGGCGCCGGGCCCACCGGATATTGCTCGTGCATCCGAGAGGCGTCGTTATTGGCCATAAATCGGAGAAAATAGCCGGTTTTTTGCGGAACCTGCAGTCAATGGCTCGTTCCAGTTTGTCGAGGCCAAGGTTCAGGTAACCGGCATTCCCGATGACAACTATGGTGAAGAACGGACCGCTTCGTCTTTGAATCCTGGAGTGTAATGTTTGCTGCTCATGGCAAATCCTCCTATGCTTTTGTCATTGGACAGGAGCGTCCACTGCACCGAGGTAAGGCCAAGTAAAGGATATAAAGGTCAAGGATATGGGATATTACTGCAATCGTATTGGGCTGATGGCGTGTGTAATTCTGCTCGCAGGTTGCGCTTCGTTGCCAAATAATGTTGAACGTACTCCTAGCTATGCGAGCACGGATACAGCCGATACGCGCTTGGGCCTGGTAAGCCGCAACGAGGAGCAGGCGCATCTTGGTCAATCCGGGTTTCATGCTCTGGAGCACGGGATCAACGCCTTCGCCTCGAGGCTTTCTGTGATAGTGCACGCAGAAAAGACGCTCGATTTACAGTATTACATCTGGCACGACGATCTCACCGGGAAAATGCTGCTTAATTATTTGTTGGCCGCCGCAGATCGTGGTGTGCGGGTGCGAATATTGTTGGATGACCTGAATACCTCCGGAATGGATGAGGCACTGGCCATTATCGATGCCCATCCCCGGATAGAAATACGTTTGTTTAATCCCTTTGCGAATCGCAGCGCCCGTATTATGGATATAGTCTCCGACTTTGGCCGTATTAACCGCCGCATGCATAACAAAGCGTTGATAGCGGACAATCAGGCAGCGATTGTCGGTGGGCGAAATATCGGTGATGAGTATTTTGATGCGTCTGGAGAGTTTGGCTTTGCCGATATGGATGTGTTGGCGGTTGGCCCGGTGGTGAATGAGGTGTCACAGTCCTTCGATCTGTATTGGAACAGCCAATGGGCTTTTCCGTTGATCGCCTTGAGTTTGCCGGACGCCCCCAGCGAGCCCGATTGGCGAGCGCTGGAGGCTCGGTCGAACAATTTTATTGCTGAGGCCGAATTGACACCTTACGTCAATGCTTTGCGTACCTTCAATATCGATACCTTACCCGAAATAGGCGATATCAACTTTTCGTGGGGACAGTGGAAGCTGATTTATGATCAGCCGAATAAAGTTGAGAGCAAGGGGGTAAAAAAGGATACCTATTTGGCGCCAACGTTAAAGGAGTGGATGGATAATGTTGAGTCAGAATTAATTATAGTATCTCCGTATTTCGTACCGGGTACGAAATTTACCGAGTTCCTGACGGGGCTGGTGGATAAAGGAATCAAGGTGCGGGTATTGACCAATTCGTTGTCTGCAAACGATGTGGCGATAGTACACGCTGGATATCAACGCTACCGTAAAGATCTGGTTCGAGGTGGCGTTGAGCTGTACGAGTATAAACGCGTAAACGCAGATGGGGGGGAAGAAACTAAAACCAAAGCCAAATGGCCAGGGGCTTCGCTGGCCAGTTTGCACGGAAAATATTTGGGGGCAGACAAACGATTTGTGTTTGTTGGCTCCTTTAATATGGATGCACGTTCGGTGGCACTGAACACTGAATTAGGTGTGCTGTTTGAAAGCTCAGAATACGGCCAACGACTATCGAGGGCTTTTGATGAAAACATTATTCAGGTGGCTTATCGGTTGACACTGGATGAAGACAGCAACCTGCGCTGGACAACACTCGAGGCCGGTGAGTTAGTTGAATTCGATAGCGAACCCCTAACCGGCTTCTGGAAACGTTTTTACACCAATTTGCTGTCGATTTTTGTTCCTGAAAGTCAGCTTTGATGTGCCATTTTTGAACGCGTTTGTGTGGTGATCGAAACCCGGGACACCCATTAGCCAACCGTAGTCAGGATACAATAAAAGACCTGACCACTTTTTGTCGTTGCCCGAAAGTGCCCCCTCCCCCGCTCCTTGCGCCTTGCTCCTTGCTCAAAACGCGAAGACTGAACAGGTTCAGTTTCACCCAAGCATGAAAGCCCGTTATTGCTTCCCTTGCTGATCCCGATGGCCGCGTTTGGAAGCCGATATGGATGGACCCGGCAGCGATGCCTCCACAAGAGCCAACAACCCTGAGTGAGCCCGCCTGACACCGCGCTTCGGTGCGAAACTCCGCGACCTATCGAATCCTGCTCCGAGTCGACTCTGTGGTCTAGCGTACAGAAGTACCCTTGAATTTTCGGTCATTATAGTAAAATGCAGATCGGACCAGGACGCCACCGCTGCTGTGTTTCCTTAATCCACGCCGAGGGAGTGCTCAATATCATTGCATGGACAAGTCAAGCTCTTCGATACGTCAGCGACGGGAATCGTTCGGTTGATAGCTTGCCCCGCGAGCGGCGCGCCGATGTCCGGGTTCAAGGTGAGCATGTTGAACTTGCTTTCATTGGCGGGCGGAAGTCAGTACGCCTGCAAGAGTCGCCGTAATGAAAGCAAGCCACATACGCAACCTGATGAAACCCATTGTCCACACCTATTCCGAGATGTTTTCAGGACGGGTGTACCGGGTTGGCAAAGGTGCGGCATCCGTCCGCAACCACAGTGGTGAGGCTGTTCATACCGTAGTCTGTGTGCATGGTTTTCTGGCCAATCACTGCTATTTCACCCATACGTACGAAGCGCCCACTACCGAACTGATCCTTCTTACCTGCAGCAATTACCATATTCCGGTCAATGGCGTGACCCTGGAAGATGCTCCCTGGCACACTCATATCAAACCCATGGAAGGCACCGTGGAATACGATGCCTGCATTCTCAACCAGGCACTGGTTCATCTGCCCAGTACCCGTAACATCCGTATTCATGGCCATTCCCGCGGCGCCGCGGTAATACTGGAAGCCATCTCCCAGCAGCCGGAGCTGTATCGCGATGTAGAGGTAGTGCTGGAAGCACCGGTCCTGCCCCAGGGCCGTCTCCATCCCTTGGTGACAGCCATTCTGAGGCCCATCGGTCACGGCATGTGGCCCTATCTCATCCGGCTGATCAACAGTACCCCTTCGTCCGTCTACAATCAGACCTTTTTCGGCAGGATGAACCCGCGCAAGAAGCTATTACTGAACAAAGTGTTCTCCGCCACACGAGATCCGCTCACTATTGTGCGAAATATCGAAAATATCATCGAGTGGATGGAGCACCGGGACACCAGTGTCTATCAATACATCAGAAAGGGCTATATCCTGCTTGCGGGCACCGATCGTATCCTTGACCACACTGCCTCAATGGCCAGCGCGAGCCGGTGTCCGGCGAGAGTCAGCATTGTGCAGACCAGTTCCTCCAGCCACTTCATAACCCTCGATGACCGCAGCTGGATTCCCAGCCTGGTGCCATGGCCGCATTGACTGGCGCCACCGGTTAGCCAGTTGTTTCCGCAACTCGGGGCGCCAGCGAACAGACCAAACAAAACCCCCAGATATCCGGGACAGACCTATTTTAGGTCAAAGGGCTGCTGTCTGGCCGGACACCCTGACTATTATCGGCAATTCGGATTCGTGAATGCGGAGGGTCTGGTCCACGAGGGTGTTCCGCCGGAGTTTTTCTTTGTTTTGCCATTCAGCGGGCCGGTGCCGTAGGGGTTGGTAGTGTTTCATGAGGGGTTCAATGCAGTTGAGCATGGACTCCAACCGTAACTGAGGCTTTTGATAGGCTTGTGCGGTGTGGTCGACGATTTCATCCTGATACGGAATTGGAGCTTCAGCGTTGTGAAAAGTTGGATTTTTCTGGGCATTGCCATTGTCGCCGAAGTGGTTGCAACCACCGGCCTGAAAGCCAGTGAAGGATTTACCCGGCTCTGGCCCAGCGTGCTGGTAATCACAGGCTACGCCGTTGCGTTCTACTTCCTGTCGATCACTCTGAAAGAGATTCCCGTCGGTCTGGCCTATGCCATCTGGGCGGGGCTGGGTATCGTGCTGGTGGCGTTTATCGGTTGGCTGATTTATGGACAGACACTGGACGCTGCGAGCGTGATTGGCATGGGGTTGATCATCGCCGGTGTGGTGGTAATCAACGTGTTCTCCAGGACGACTCTGCCTTAGAGTCATCAGCGAGGTGCTGTAAACATGAACAAGTGATCCATCTTTTTTGATGCAATCTTTTACCTGCTGCTATTTTTGGCACTCTCCACCGTTATTCTGGTTATAAATCTATTGACCAAGAGTGTTCACGGTTTGTCTGGCAATATAGTGGCCAGCATTTCAACCGCCCTGCTTCTGATTCATTATCAATGGAAGCGCCAAATTCCCGGCAAGCTCACAGTAGCCGCGTTTTCAATTTTGGCGGGTTTTGCGGCGATTGTGTTTTTGTTCCTGTTGCAGATAGTTACTCCCCTTCTTCCGGGCCATGAGTTTGATCCTCTTCGCGGCTACGAGCTTCTTGCTGCCTTTGTCGTTAACCTGCGAAGTACCGAGCCAGTATCACCGGCCCCGCAAGTGCAATTCCCCAGGCAAACAGTGCCAGAAGCCCGTCTTTTGAAATCATCGAGAGGCCGAACGTCATCAGTGCCAGGCCGGCAATACTGGCACTGAACGGGACAATTTCGGTTGCGGGCATGACCACGGCAATGGCCATACAGGCCAGCGCCATTACGTAAAGCCCGGGGCCTCTGACCAGCGGGCTACATCGAGGGCGTATCAGGCGGTCAATGCGTCGGGCGGCGGGCCGTAGCATTTCCAGCCCCTGCACGAGCTTTTTGCGTGGTATCCGTCGCGCAACGAGCCAACCCGGTAGCCAGAAGTACTTTCGGCCCAGCAGCAGTTGCCCTAAAGTCAGTAAGGTGAGCAGCCCCATCAGCGTTGGCATTCCGGGTACACCGCTCAGGGGAGTGACCAGGATCAACCCCACCAGGAGCACCACCGGGCCGAAGCTTCTGCGGCCCACCGAATCCATCATTTCGCCAATGGTCACGTGAGCCTGCTCGGCCGATCCGGCCTCTATCAGCTCCAGTAGCTCTTCAATATCCGCTGGATCGCGGTGATTGCCCATTCACTGTCTCCGGACCATCTGGGATTGACTGCAATAGGCTGGCGAGGTTGCCCAGATTGTTCCCCACAAATATTTTCAGTGTTTATTTTTGATGCGCATGCCCTGACATGGTATGCGAAACTAGGTTTAACGAGCTACGTGGGCTCCAGATCTTGACGGTTTATGAACCAGATTAGTACCCGCTAGCATATCACGGAGGAGGCCTCTCACTATGAAGTTGACCCAATTCATCCAGACGGAAATGGAGCAACTGCTTGAAGACTGGGAAGAAGCCGCGCTAGAAATCGCTCCGGAATTGAAAGGCGAAGACAGCCGCGGCCTGAGGGACCATGCCCGTGAGATGCTGGAGTTCATCACCGAAGACCTTTTGACCTCCCAGACTAGCGAACAGTCAGCCCTCAAAGCCCTTGGCAAAGGCAAAATCCCCGCTTTGGGCACCGATGGAAAGCATGGTACCGACCGTCTCAGGCAGGGTCTGTCCATGCTCCAGATGATACAGGAGCTCCGCGCCCTGCGGGCACGGGTTACCAAGGCCTGGGGCGATGAGCAGCAGGGCCTCACCGCAAAAGACATCAATGAATTGGTGCGATTCAACGAGTCTATCGACCAGTTGATTGCCGACTCGGTGTCGAGTTACTCCGCCCGCAAAGAACACGAAACACGCCTGTTCGAAACCATGCTGAAAGCCTCCCTCGACCCCGCCGCCATATTTGATCCCGATGGCAAGCTCCTGTTTCTCAATAAGGCAATGGCCGATCTGATCAGTGTGCCGCGCGGGGACGCCATCGGTAAAACCCCAATTGAGCTGGGTCTGGACTTTGCCACGGAGTTCCATGACGAAATTACCACAACCGTTACCACCCGCCAGTCCCAGCGCAGGGAGTTTCATTGCCGGTCACCCTCAGGCCGTGAGTTGTACTTTGACTGCCAACTTGTCCCCGTTTTCAACGGCCGCAACGAAGTCGAAGCTGTTGTTAAGACGTCGCGGGACATCACTGAGCGCAAACAGACTGACTATCAGGTCTGGCGAAGCGCCAATTTTGACTTGCTCACCGGCATCCCCAATCGGCGGCTGTTTCATGATCGGCTTCAGCAGACCCTGCTGGAGGCGGAACGAAAGGACAGCTCCTTTGCTCTACTATTCATCGACCTGGACCGCTTCAAGCAAGCCAACGACCAGCTCGGCCACGAGGCCGGTGATCGGCTTCTGACGCAGGTGGCCGAACGGATAAGCTCAGAAGTCCGGGCCATGGATACCGTGGCCCGTCTCGGCGGAGACGAATTCACCGTGATCTTGAAGGAAACCGGCAGGGATGGTGCAAAGGAAGCCGCCAAGGCTGTTCTGACCAGTCTCGAACGGGCGTTTGACGTTGATTCTTACCGAGTACACATTTCCGGCAGCATCGGCCTGACTCTTTTCCCCGATGACGGCAAGAATGTCGACCAGCTGATGCACAATGCCGATCAGGCCATGTACGCCGCCAAAGAGCATGGAGGCCAACAGGTTCAGGTCTACGAGTCCTGGATGGCGCAGAGCGAATCAGAGCATATGCGGTTGAACAGGGAACTGGATGATGCCCTCAGGGAGAACCAATTGGAGGTTTACTTTCAGCCTATAATCGACATCCGCACTGGAGCCATATTCAGCGCAGAAGCTCTGCTCCGCTGGAATCATCCGTACAAGGGACTGTTGACTCCGGCCACCTTTCTCAGAATCACTGAACAAAGCGGCATGACGGACAGCATCAACGCCTTTGTACTGGAGCAGGCGGTGACCTGCTCGCTCCGGTGGCGCGACCTGAGTGACGAGGCCTTTCCGATCAACATCAACGAATCACCGGCCTCCTTTTTCACCCGAACCCTTGTGGACCAATGGCGGGCGCGGCTGACTCAAGTTGGTTTCGGTGAGAGCCGGATCACCATGGAACTGACCCCGGCGTCCCTGAACAACATCCGTGCCTCCGGTTTCAATCCGGTTAATAGCTTTGGTTTGGAAGGTTTGCGGCTACACCTGGCAATCGACGATTTTGGTATCGAACCGTTCTCCCTATCGGCTCTTCAGGAGTTTAGGTTGGACAGTGTCAAGGTAGACAGAGAGCTGATCAAGGATGCCGGCCAGGGTGGCGATGCCGACCGCATACTGGAGGCCATAATCGCTATGGCTCACGCAATAAACGTCCGGGTGGTTGGAGTGGGCGTTGAAAAGGACGAGCAATTGCAATTCCTCTCCCGTGTCGGCTGTGACTATGCCCAGGGCTTCTTGTTCTCCCGCCCCCTACCCCAGGACGATTTCGAGGCATTGTTAAGACGGGAAGGCCAGTAGAAAGAACTCCGGGACACAGGTAACGGATATGCCGTTGGAAATTGCCTGCCAAAAGATATAATTTTATAGGCAGGGAGGGCCGGGTCATGCGTCAGGATAATGTCCAGGTTTCGGACGACAACCTGCCGGAACACAGTGAAGGCATCCGGGTAGGTCGGGAGCTGCTCGAGGCCACGAAACCTTACGTTGAAGAGTCTGCTGCCACAAGCTGGTGGTACGTCGGCTCTACCTTCGGCTTGATGATTGCCGCACTGATGGCTGCCGGGGTGATCCCGTGGTGGCCCCTCAGAGTGGTGTTTTCGGTATTGGGCGCGCTGCTGATGGTACGCGCCTTCATCACCTTTCACGATTACCTGCACGGTGCGATTCTCAAAGATTCCCGGGTTGCCTACTGGCTCTTCCGTGTTTGGGGCGCTCTGACTCTGACGCCAACACGCTCCTGGCTTGCCAGCCACAATTATCATCACGGCCATGTGGGCCAGATTTCAGATGCCAGTGTGGGCGCCTTTCCGCTTATAACCGCCCGAATGTGGCAGTCCGCAACGGGGTGGCAGCGCCTTTCCTACCGCGTCCAGCGGAACCCGCTGGTGGTGCTGTTGAGTTACCCCGTTGTTTTCGGTTTGAACGTTACGCTCATACCCTTGCTGAAGAATCCCCGCAAACACATCGACTCCTTGATCGCACTGGTCAGCCATTTCGGATTGATCGCGGTGCTGTGGGTGCTGGGCGGGTTCAGTCTGGTGTTCTTTGTCATCCTGCTGCCCATGACCCTTGCCTCCACGATGGGGTGCTATCTGTTTTTTGCCCAGCACAGTTTCCGGCGCATGCAGATTGCCTCGCCTGAAGCCTGGACCTACTACCGGGGGGCCATGGAGTCTTCGAGTTATATGCGGATGAATCAGGTGATGCAGTGGTTTACCGGCAATATTGGCTACCACCATATTCACCACCTCAATGTTCGAATTCCCTTCTACCGACTTCCCGAAGTGATGGCGGCCATTCCTGAACTGCAATCACCGTTAACGACCACCCTTGCACCCGGCGACATTGCAGACTGCTTCCGCTACGCTCTTTGGGATGAAGACAAACAGCGTATGGTGTCCTATCGGGAGGCCGGCGGCTGAAGAAAAATATCTACCCAAAAGAGATCGAGGGAGCCGAAGCTATGGGGCACCAGAGCACCAACCCTGCGCTCGAGTCTGCACTGAGGCAATTTGATGAAGCGCTGGGAGAATTCGCCCGTGCCCGTCGCGCCGATCCCAAGGCCTCCAGCCTTGGATTGCTGGAGCGCGCCCGAATGCTGATGACGCTGCCAGAGGGCTTCGACGCCCTGTACCGGCGGGTCCGCTCGCTGGAATCCGCCGGCATCTTTGGTACCAGCGACTGGGCTCAGCCGGCCATCCTGCAGCCGGCACTGGCCAGGCATTCCCTGCGCGAAGCCGGTGCTGTAACAACCATCGTGGAGGCCATCAGCGAGCTACGGATGCTTGCCGTCACCCGGGGTGACTATTTCCACCCCGGCATTTCTGCAGAACAGGCACGCCATTTCCTGACCCAGGTGATGGCGTTGAACCTGGACCTGCTGTCTGGCCAACTCACGGAAGCCGACCGGGAACGCCCGAAACAGCTCGGGATGATTGTCCAGGAACTCTACCGGTATCTGATTTCCCACCTTGGCTATGAGAGCCTGCTGGACAGCCTGGTGGCGGAAGTCTGGCGGTTGCTGGACCAGGGGCCGGTGCAGGTCGACAGCATCTGCGAGATGATCGGCCAGATCGCCAAGTGCCTCTACGATCCGAAGATAGACACCCGTGGGAACGTCGCCGCCACCCGCCTGGTCAACGCCCTGTTTGCGCCCACACCGGGCAGCGTCGAAGACCCGGGCCTGCAGGTCTATGAGCAGCGGCTGGCGGACATGGATGAGGAAACCCTCGCTTCCGAAGCCACTTCTTTTGCCCGCAGCATGCACGACACCGGTCTGGCCTCCCCTTACCACGCGGTTATGCTGAGGTTCCTGCGCAACAGTGATGGGGACGATCTGATATCCACCGCGCTGGGGCTGACAATGACCGGCCTGGACGATCTCTACTGCTACACCGAACTGGTCCATGCCCTGATTGACGAAGCCATATACCCGGAAACCTGCCAGGCTGTTTATGGCCTTACCATGATGCTGGAGCGGGGTTCACTGTTTACCCCGTCTGTGGCCCAGGCCCTTTGGCGGCAGATCAAACTCCCCCTGTCAGCGGAGACCGCACACACCCTTCACGAGGCCTTTGGCGATGCCCGGCCGCCCCGGGTGTTCCTGCTGGCCGGTGTTATCAACCTTTTAGGGCACCCGCTGGGTGTGGGCCAGGGCAACAACCCCACCTGCCAGTCTGCAATCGGACTCTCGGTATGGGCGACCAACGAGGCAGATTATCTGCTTCAGGTACTGGCCTGGGCGGCCCGGGACAACGAAGTGCTGTGCCGCTTTGAAGGCCAGGAAGTCTCATCCAGAGATCTGAAACCCGGGCTGGTCAAGGACACTCCGGTGGATGTGGACCCGGTATCGCTGATCCTCATCCCCCATCTGGATCGCCTCTACGGAGAAATGTGGCGCCGTTGTGAAAACCGGGACGACGATGCCCACCGCTGGATCAATCCGGAATTCTATGGCTGGTGGGTCAGCCACGGATTCCGTGTGGTGGCCGATGTCCACACCGGTGAGGTGCAGGACTACGAGGGCTTCATCCGGCACTTCTACGCCAGCTACCATCCCTTCTATAATGGCCAAATGCCGGTAATCCACGCCCAGCCCGCGGGTATCGCCGTCACCGACAGCGCCGCACGCTTTGTAGGCCGCCACGCCATTAACATCCTGAGGGTCGGGCTCAGCCCCCGCGACGAGATACGGGTCTACTTCTTCAACCCCAACAATGACAGTGGCCAGGACTGGGGCCAGGGAATTACCTGCTCCACCCGGGGCCACGGCGAGTTTCGCGGCGAAGCCTCCCTGCCCATCGCCGAATTTGCCTCCCGCCTGTACGCCTTCCATTACGACACTCTGGAGCTGGGTGATCTTTCGGCAGTACCGGATGAGGAAGTCGCCCGTATCGTGGAGCTTGGCTCTACCAGCTGGGCGGCATCGCCTGAGACGTCACCAAACTGAGGGCACAGGCAAAGACAGCCGGGGATCCCGGTGTCTCGGAGAAAAGGGTCCGGTTATCTCACTGCACGGGCTGGCACCCGCGGACCGCCAGTGCAATATCGGTGGTCGCTTTGATCTGATCGTAATACCTGGCAGCCGTGTTTACGCCCATATCAGCGTAGCTGCCAGCGGCGGGGCTGATCAGTTGCGCCAGTTGGGCCCAGGCCACTGCAGATTGGCGGTCCTGTTTGTAGGCGGTAAAGGCCTGATGGATGTTGCTGCAGCTAACGCCATTGCCACCAGCAGCCGCTGACGATACGTGGGATGAGGTCTGGCAGCCGGCCAATGCCGCTGCTGCCAGAAAAAGCATCAGACTTCTTGATTTCACTGATTTGATTCTCCCGCGATTAGATAGCGTTTGTTACAGATACCTGGCGAGCATGTTCTAACACAACCCGCTTCGAAGCCAGGGAAATAAGGTCAAAACGGGGGCCAGATGGAACCCCGGCGCGCCAGGCTTCTGGGCCGGCGCCTAAATCAGCGCTTGTCAGTCACCCTCCGCCATGCTTCACTTTCCGCACTCACATCCCCAACGGAGCTTACGTCATGTCCAACCCCGTCACTGTCACTTCAATAACGCCATCCTGTGCCCGGCGGCTGGCGTTGGCGCTGCTCAGTGTCACGCTTCTGGGCGGCTGTTCCTCGCTGTACTACAACACCATGGAAAAATTCGGGTATGAAAAGCGTGACATCCTGGTAAACCGGGTGGAAGACGCGCGGGATAGCCAGAATGATGCCCAGGAAACCTTCCGCTCGTCTCTGGAGCGCTTCCAGAGCGTGGTGGATACGCCGGATACCGAGCTCAAGAATCAGTACGCCGAGATCACCGATGCCTACGAAGACAGTAAGGCGAGTGCGGAAACGGTCCGCGACCGCATCGACAAGGTGGAAGATGTTGCCGAAGATCTGTTCGATGAGTGGGAGGATGAACTTGTTAAATATGAGAGCACCTCTCTGCGGCGTAGCAGCGAACGGCAGCTTGATGAGACCCGCACCCAGTACAGCCAGCTGATCAGCCGTATGCACGAAGCCGAAGATCGCATGGACCCGGTCCTGCAGGCATTTCAGGATCAGGTGCTGTATCTCAAGCATAACCTGAACGCCCAGGCGATAGGCTCCCTGGAGAATGTGCTGGTGGGTATCCGCCAGGATGTCGATGAGCTGATTCGCAATATGGAACAGTCAGTCGCAGAGTCCGAAGCCTTTATCCGGCGCTTCCGCGAAGGCGGGTAACGCCTGGCGCGGGTTTGCGACGCCCACTCAATCGGGAGAAAGCAGCCGCGTCAAAGAAAATCCCTTGGAATCTTCAGGTCCCAATTTCGGCAGAACACCCGTTTTTCTCCTTCCCAGGCATCCAGTTCCGCCCGGATGAAGAAATTGCTCTTGTCAGAGGTCAGGATTGTGTGTGTCTGTGTGCGCACCGACCAGCTGCCACGCTGGAAGGTACGTAGTGTTTTTGTTTCACCTCTGGGTGAAGTGAAGTCATCATCGCGATAGGTATACCATTCACGGGAGCTGTGTCTGACCTTCATGTCGATTTCATCAATATGGAATGTTCCCCGGTCGTTGATGACCTCCAGCGTTGAGAGGTCCTCTGCCAGATCACGGTGAACCAGCCAATTGTAGTGCGGTGGTTCCAATTGAGTGATTGCCAGCGGCGGTGCGCCAGCCGGTGGTTGAAAGCGGATTTCGGCGTCGGCGCTGCTGGGCGGACGCACTGGCAGCACCAGGGCCGAACTGGACGCGCGGACGGTTATTCGTACGGGTTCCGGCGATGGCCAGGCCAGGGGCCAGTAGGACGTGGATACACTCACCCGCAGGCGATGCGCCTCGGGAAACACCTGAGCCACATTGTTCATGGGCACCCGGACACGGAAAAACTCGCCAGGTGTCAGTGCCTCCGGTTTGCGATCCCCCTGGCGGTGATTGAGGTTGAGTAGTCCATAGGTAACACGGGAGGCCTTGCCATCCGGCGCAGTGTCGGAAAGGCGGACGGCGACCATGGCAACGGGTTGACTGCTGGCGAGCTCCAGCTCCAGTACGGGTGCCCCGAGTATCTCGAGATTGGTGGTCAGAGGAGCGCTTTCAAAGACCAGTGCACCACCATCTTCCTCACGTTGATCATGTGGCAGATCGGGCGCCGCAGTGTAGGAACACCACTTGCCGGCAAACAAACCGACGCTCAGGGGCGACTGGATGGTCACCTCGTACGGCAATGGGGCGGGTGACTGATCCGCATCTTCCTCGAGCTGGCCATGCCCGAGCCGGTAACGCCGGGGTTCGATCCGTGGTGATGGCCACCGGGCTTCGCCCACCCATCGACCAGGACGCTCATGAAAGTAAGTCGTTGGCGGCGCACTGTCCTGCATCCAGGCACGCAACACAGGCTCATCCATGATTCCGGTCTGGCGTCCCTTCAACCAGTAATCCCACCAACGCAGAGCCTCTTGCAAAAAGCCGATCGGCGGACCGGGAATCCCCTGGTGCGGATATCGGTGTCCCCAGGGACCGATCAACCCTTGGCGGGGAACCTCCAGATGCTCAAGTATTCTGAAAATGGCATTGGTGTATCCATCCGCCCAGCCCCCAACCGCCATCACGGGACATTGGATGGCGGTGTAGTCTTCGCAGATAGAGGCGTGACGCCAGTAGTCGTCGCGGCGCTGGTGACGCAACCAGTGATCCAGCCAGAGGCCACTGCCGTTGAGCCTTGCCAGCCACATCTCGCGCCAGCGTTCGCCGACGATGTCCGGATCGGGTGGGGAGCTGTTGGCGGAAAACATGGTGGTTGATTCCGACAGGTTGTCTGCAAGCAGGCAGCCCCCCATATAGTGCATATTGTCGGCATAGAGATCGTCGGTGAAACAGACGGCAATGACCGCCTTCAACGGCCCCGGTCGGCGAGCCGCGATCTGCAGGGCATTGAAGCCACCCCAGGAAATCCCCATCATGCCGACATTGCCATCGCACCAGGGTTGATCGGCAAGCCAGTCAATGACCTGCACGCCATCATCAAGTTCCTGCTCGCGGTACTGGTCCTCCAGTATCCCGTCCGAGTCACCGCTACCGCGCAGATCCACCCGGACGCAGGCATAGCCATGGGCCGCCAGGAAAGGATGGTTGACGGCATCCCGTGCGCGGGTCATATCGCGTTTACGATAGGGAATGTATTCCAGAATGGCCGGCACGGGCCCCTGCCCGGCGTCCTCCGGCCGCCAGATCCGTGCTGCCAGGCGTTGGCCGTCAGCCAGCGGAATCCAGGCATTCTCCACGACCTGAATCTTCTGGGGAAGCGAGTCCGGGGGAACTGACTTCATGACGGCACCGGACTGAACTCGAACTGAAGCATGGCAACAATTTGATGATACGTTTCCAGCATTTTTCCGGTGGAGTGCGCTGCCACGAAGACTTCCGCCAGCGTGTAACTGTAGGCATCCTGATCCGGGAGTTCTGACAGACGACCACCTTGCGCCAGATTGACTACCACACGAGTATCCGGATGCAGCGAACTGATCCGACGGAGCTCTGATTCAGTGGGCACCCGGGTTACCACCGCATCCTCCCCGGTATAGTGGCGAAGAAGAAATTTGGCCGCATGCTCATAGGGCCCTTTGCGATGCTCGAATTTCGGCTGATCCCCGAGGGCGACGTGTACGGCGATCTCGTGATTGGACATGCCGTCGACCATTTCGAACTGGTAGGAGTGTGACTGCGAAATCCGGGGATTGATCTCAATGATCCACAGCCTGTCGGTGTGCTCGTTCCAGAAGAATTCCATATTGAAGCAGCCATTATCCAGGCCAATCTCCAACAGGACTTTTTCGGCCAACTGTATAGCGCGTGTCTGGATTTTGCGTGGGGCACAGGAGGGATATTCGTACCGCAAAAAGCTCTTGTGATTCCGGTCCCGCACCATATCGATCACACCATGGGCGTGATATATGCCGTTCTGGATACTGCCTTCCGGTGCTATTTCCAGACCGCTCAGAAATTCCTCCGCTATAAGATGATTCCCGGTAATCCCCTTGATCTCATCAGGCAGCACTATCCGCTCCAGGAACGTGTTGAACGGGTCCCCCAGCCGATGGATACGTTCCTGAACGATCCCCATGGCCCGCCGGAAGTCACCTGCATTGTTGATGCGAAAGCCCAGTGTAGAGCCGTATCCCTTGATGGGTTTGATCCAGAACGGGTAATCGAGGGTGATACTGTCGAGGGCATTCTTGTCGAAAGGATCGAAGGCACAGAACTGCGGAGTGTTTTCCGGTGCAATCTTTTGCTGAATGACCCGGCTCCAGTACTTATGGGAGCACTTGAGGATGGCGTCCAGCGATGGCCCGGGCAGGTTGAATTCCTCGCACAGAACCGCCGCCATCGAGGTAACCGGGAAATCCCAATGCCAAATTATTGCATCAATGGGGCCGTCAAAATCATGCAAAATCTGACGGGCTTTATCGATTTTTTCCTCAATGGCATAGTACTTCTGATGAATCAGGTCTTCCGAGCGTAGCAATGGACGAAAGGAGAACCGCTCCGAGTCGGGAATCTCTCGGATATCATCACCATGGCGTTCGTCGTAACCCAGTACAAAAACATTCTTTCGCCTGTCCTGATCGCTCATGATATTCACCAGATTTCCTGTGAAACCAATACCCGAAAAACAGGTTCCACACTCTTACATTTTCCTTATATAAGTCTGGTTCGTAATACTGAGGTGGTCAACTGATAACGGCACCATCCTGGGCGCAGGTTAAGCCATAGGAGGAGGATGCAATCAAAGCTTCCTGCAGGCATCCAGAAAGGCTCTGATCAACGAAGGTCAGACGTTCAATGGCCTGCTGGATGAGGTGTGTCGTGAGTAGGCGTCTCGGACCATGGCCGTACCTTTGTGAGGCTTACATGTTCAAGGATGTTAGTATCTGGCCACCCCGGATCACCAACAAAATCACAAGGTCACCACCACATGAGTAGCCCCAAACCCAGTACCATTCGTGTCGGCCGTCGTTACCGCGCCAACCGCCTGGACGGCCCTTACAACGCCATTGTGATCGGCTCCGGTATTGGCGGGCTGACCACGGCCGCCTGCATGAGCAAACTGGGCAGGAAAGTGGTGGTGTTCGAGCAGCATTACACCGCCGGCGGCTTCACCCACAGTTACGACCGTAACGGCTACGAGTGGGATGTGGGTGTTCATTACATCGGCGATGTCGGCGCGGACCACACGCTGACCAAGCGCCTGTTCGATCACATTACCGACGGCCAGTTGAAGTGGGCGCCCATGGCCAGCCACTTTGACCGCATTTTCATCGGCGACCGTCATGTGGATCTGGTGGCCAGGCCGGACAATTTCAAAGCCGAGCTCAAGATGGCCTTCCCCGGTGAAGAGCAGGCCATCGACACCTATCTGGATTACCTGAAGCGGGTGGCCAAGGCCATGCCGGGGCTGGTGATTGGCAAAGTACTGCCCGATCTGGCCGCCGGCCCCCTCCGCAAGCTGGTCAGCCGCACCGCGCCTTCGTTCCTGAACCGGCCAACTCGCGAGGTACTGGAGGGCCTGACCAGCAACCAGGAACTGATTGCCGTACTCACCGGCCAGTGGGGCGACAACGGTCTGCCGCCGGCTGAGTCCAGCTTTATCATCCACGCTCTTATTGCCCGCCACTATCTCTACGGTGGCTACTACCCCATCGGTGGCGCGTCGGAAATGGCGAAAACCATCATCCCGGTCATACAGCAAAGCGGTGGCGAGGTGTTCACCTACGCCGACGTGACCGAAATCCTGATCGAGAAAGGCAGGGCCGTTGGCGTGCGCATGGCCGACGGTGAAGAAGTTCGTGCCCCGCTGGTGATCAGCAATGCCGGCGTGTTCAACACCTTTGACAAACTGCTTCCGGATTCCGCGCCACACCGTGACTATTACCAGCAAAAGCTGACAACCGTGGAACGCTCCATGGCCAGCAACTGCCTGTACATCGGCCTGCAGGATACCGCCGAGAACCTGAAGCTGCCGAAAACCAACTACTGGATCTACCCGGGCGCCAATTACGAAAAGCAGGTGAGTGATTTCTTGGCTGCACCGGATGAGACCGACATTCCGCTGACGTATATCTCCTTCCCCTCCGCCAAGGATCCAAGCTTTGCCGAGCGCTACCCCGGCCGCGCCACCATCGAGATCGTCGCCCCGGGACCTTACGACTGGTACGAAGACTGGGCCGATAAAACCTGGGGCAAGCGCGGCGACGACTACGAAGCGAAGAAGGAAGCCTATGCCCAACGCCTGCTGGCCAAGCTGTACGAAAAGCTCCCGCACCTGGAAGGCAAGGTGGATTACTACGAGCTGTCCACACCCCTGTCCACCGACTACTTCTGCCGTTACAGCAAGGGCGAGATCTATGGCCTTAACCACACCCCGAGCCGCTTTGAGCAGGACTGGCTGAAGCCCAAAACCCGCATCCCCGGCCTCTACCTGACCGGCCAGGATGTGATGACCTGTGGCGTGGCCGGGGCGATGATTGGCGGGTTACTTGCGACCGTTGCGGTGAGTGGCCTGAAGGGGTTGCCGCTGGCCAAAAAAATGTTTTTGGGCTAAGGGAGCACTGCCTGGCATGCCGTAAATCTCCGCGGCGCAGTCAGTACGATCTTTAGGATATATAAACTCTCATATCTCGCAGCGAAGGTTGTGACGACCCGGGAACGCCACCAGATGTCATCGATGCTTATCTATTCGGTATTCGCGCTCGCCATGCTCGCCCTGGCTTTCTTTTATCTGTTTTTCTACCGAAGCTGGCGTCGCAAGCAGCACCTTGAGCAACCTTTCCCGGAGCATTGGCCTGGCGTTCTTGAGGCTCAGGTGCCAATCTACCGCTGGCTTCCGTCGGACCTTAAGCAGCGGTTCGAGCAGCACGTGCAGTTGTTCCTGACCGAAAAGAACTTTTATGGCTGCGACGGGTTTGAGGTGGACGACCGGGTTCGGCTGACCATCGCTGGTCATGCCTGCCTGCTGATCGTGGCTCGTTCCTATTCCGACTACGATGAAATTCGCAGCATTCTGGTGTACCCCCACGTTTACCGGGTACAGGAACAGCATCATGACGGCATGGTAGTGAGCCACAGCGATCAGATCCGTGCCGGGGAAGCGTCATCCCTCGGCCAGGTAGTACTGGCCTGGAGCCAGTGCGAGGAAAGCGCGACCAATCCGGACAGCCCTCATAACGTGATTTTGCATGAATTCGCCCACCAGCTCGACTACCTGGATGGGACTGCGGATGGCGCGCCACCGCTCAGTGGCGATCAGGCCGAGCAATGGCAAGAAACGATGACCCATGCCTATGAGCAGCTTAGACACTCGCTGAGCCACCGGAAAGAAAGCTGGCTCGACCCCTACGGAGCCACGGAACCAGCGGAGTTCTTTGCCGTGCTCACAGAATCTTTTTTCCAGCAGCCGAAGCATCTGTCAAAAGAGCAACCAGCGGTTTTTGAGGCGCTTCAACGCTTTTACCGGATTGATCCGAGGGTGTTCTGCAACGATCCCCACAGGCCCACCCGCTAACCTTCAGCATTCTCAATATTAGCAACACCAAAGGGGATATGAACCATCGGCACCTGCCCGCCTTCGGATTTCAGGTGGCTTTTCTGATCGTCGAAAAACATATGAGGCTTTAAAACCTCCAGAATCCGGTGCTTGCCCATGCCGCCGAGGAAGAAGGTTTCGTTCGCGCTCACACCCCAGTGCTCAAGGGTGGTAATCACCCGCTCGTGGGATGGTGCGCTTCTCGCGGTCACGATCGCCATGCGCAGAACACGCTTGTAATGCTCATCGGCTTTAACCGCTTCATCCTCGAGTTGCTGCAGAAAAGCCAGTTTCTGGAAGAGGTCTGCCAGTGGCCCCGGGGAATGAGGAATGTGGGATTTTTCGGTTTCGTGGCTATGAAAGGCGCTGAGCTGGCCTGCATTGAAGATTTTCTCGGAGGCATCGTCGGCGATCACGCCATCAAAATCGAAGGCGATCCGCAGTTCGCCGTCGTCCAGATCATCCACCACCCGGGTTGGTAACACGGTACCCGCCGGGTAGCCAAAATCTATCGCCTGGAGAACGTCTGATTCGTTGGCGGAAAGAAACAGCGATGCATTGAAAGCAGGAATATAGGGGTACGGTGACTTCCCTTCCAGGAACGCCGCCCTTGAGATATCCAACTGGTGATGATGGATAGACCGGAACACCCGCTTGCCGGTAATGGCAGAGTTCCGGGACAGCAGCACCACTTCCACCGGGCGTTTCTCCGGGAAGCGCTCGTTGATGCTCAGGAAGCGTCGCACAAATGGAAACGCGACCCCCTTTGCCAGCGGGTCATCCAGGTGAGCTTCCTGAAATTCGCGATAGGCAATGGGCCCCTCATCCCGGAAGACCCGGTCAGAGTCGCTCAGGTCAAACAGTGCGCTGGAGGCTACCGCAATAACGAGCTTGTGTTCTATCGGGTAAGCCATGGACCAAGCGTAAACCTACTCTATTTAAGCTGCATATCGTTGTTGACGGATTTCACACCTTTGACCGCTTCCGCCAATCGGACTGCGGTCTCGATGTTCTCTTTGGAGCTGACAAAACCCGACAGCTGAACGACCCCCTTGAACGTTTCCACATTGATCTCGGAACTTTTCAGCGTTGAGTCGTTAAAGATAGCGGTTTTTACCCTGGTTGTAATGACCGTATCGTCAATGTATTCGCCCGTACCGGATTGGGTTGCTGTCGAGGCACAACCAACAAAAAGCACCAGAAGCAAGATCGCAAACAGCATGGTCGGGTAAAATTTCGTCATTGTTTTCACTCTGTCTCCTCCTTTTATGGCTATGGCCAAGGCCAGACATCCGGGCTGTCTTAGGGGTCAGTGTCCTGACATTCAGAACCCTTTGGCCAATTTAACGATATATCGGTTATACAGGCGGGTCTGTTCGCTATCCAACATGCCTTCGCAGAAAGTCAGACAATTCGAGGCCATGAGGCAGGATTCTGCAATGTCTCTGGTACACGGTTCCATGTTAAAATGATTCATGGTAAAACCTGTAAACGCTTGATGGCGGGCCGGCAGGGAGTTCAAGCTGTTTTTTTTCACATTTAAATCTGGCTCGATCGAGATTGAAATGACTGACGCGCCCAAACCGGAACAGAACCAGCTACTTGCAGCGATATTGAAAAATGCAGCACCAAGAGACTTCCCGAACCTGAAACTGGTTGAGCTCACGCTTGGGGATGTTATCTACGAGTCTGGCCAGCCCATCGATTTTGTCTATTTTCCGACCAACTGCATTGTTTCCCTGTTGTACGTGATGATCGATGGGTCTGCCGCAGAAATATCGGTGGTGGGGAACGAGGGAATGGTAGGGGTAGCAGTAGTGATGGGCAGCGACAGCACGCCTAACCGTGCGGTTGTTCAGAGCCGGGGCTACGCTTATCGTCTGCCGGTAGCTGAACTGAAGAGTGAGTTTGATGCTTACCCTGGCGTCCGGATGATTACACTGCGTTATACCCAGGCGTTGATCACTCAGATGTCCCAAACGGCAGTATGCAACCGGCATCACTCTATCGATCAGCAACTGTGCCGCTGGCTGCTGCTGTCCCTTGACCGTTTACATGGCAATCAGCTCACGATGACCCAGGAGCTGATCGCCAATATGCTCGGGGTAAGGCGCGAAGGCGTGACCGAAGCCGCCAGCAAACTGCAAAAAGCGGGCGTTATCCAGTATCATCGGGGCCACATCTCGGTCATTAACCGTCCAATGCTGGAGACTTTGAGCTGCGAATGCTACGACGTAGTCAAACGTGAAACCGACCGGCTGGGATCACGGGCTCTGAAACCCTAAGCCTGCGGTCGCTGGCTTTCATCGGTGTAAGAGTAAGAGGCTTCTTCGCTTTCGTGCCGCTTACGAGACGTTTTAACCTGCAACATCGCAGCATCCGCATGTCGCAGTAGCATTTCCAGGCTGTTGCCGTTGTCCGGATAAACGCTTACACCAATGCTGACTTTGAGCGTCACCTCTGTGCCGTCCAACACCATAAGCGCCGATGCCACTGCCTCCCGCACCTTGTCTGCTACCGCAGACGCATTATCTGCCCGGGCAATTTCATTCAGCAACACCACAAATTCGTCACCACCGTGGCGGCATACGGTATCGGTTGCCCGAACACTGGAAACCAGCTTGTTGGCCAGCTCACGCAGTATTTTGTCGCCACTGTCATGCCCCAAGGTATCATTGATGTCCTTGAAATTATCCAGCTCGATAAACAAAACGCCCATCGGTTTGGTGTGCCGTGTTGCGAGCGCAAGTGACTGGTTGAACCTTTCCGCAAACCCGAAACGATTGAGCAACCCCGTCAGCAAGTCATGCTGGGCAAGGTGAGCCATCCTGGCGGTGGTCTCGGCCGAGTAACGACTATCGTGAAACATGGTCACCGCACCAACCACTTCCCGCTTCCGGTTGTGTATGGGCGTGGCAGAATCTTCGATAGCCAGTTCAAAGCCATTGCGGGCCACCATCAAAGCATTGTTGTGCAAAGGTACAACGCTGTTTGAATCCATAGCGCGCCGAGCGGGGTCTGGTCTGGGTTCCCGGGACTCTGCGTCAAGTACCCAGAACACCTCCGGCAAAGGCAGGCCAAGGGCTTCGTCGCGGCTGAACCCGGTGAGCTTTTCCGCCACCCGGTTGAGGTAGGTAATATGATTGTGGGTGTCGGTGCAAATAAGAGCGTCGCCGATAAAATCAAGCATCACCTGCGCCCGCATTTCCTCGTCAATGACGCGTTTCCCGAATCGGGCCATTAACGCTTCTTTGGCTTTCTTGACACTGATATCTTCGACGGTATGGACGTAAAAACGCCCGGGCATCCCCTCAGGCATCTCGGAAATATGCCTGCGGGTCCAGATATGCTGCCCATCGGCCTGTTTCATCCGCGCCTCACACTGAAAAGGCGTCTGTTTCTGAAGGCAGTCTTGCCAACGCCGAATCACCCCCAGGTGATCCTGAGGATGAATCACCGAACTCCAGAACGAGCCATTTACTTCCTCGGCAGTCCTGCCACTCAGTCGCTGATAGGCAGCATTGCTGTAGACACACCGGCTGTCGGCATCGGTAATGAGAATTCCCATTGGCAGGGCATCGGCTAACGAGGCAATGAGTCCTTCAAACGGCACTTCCTGGGCGTCGCCGGCCCCCGGGAAAAAGTTTTTATCCGTCAACATAGTAGGTGCCCTCGTTATCTTGGAGAAAAGTGATTTATGGCTTTGTTCTCTTATGTTCTTAATAAAAGGACTTTTTTATGTTCTTAAAATAGAAACTACAGGACCGGGAAAAATCGGTCCGTACGCTAGCGCACACAGGCTCTGGCCGAGGATTTCCCGAAATGGAACCTTTGGAAATAACGGCTATTTAAAACTCGTTTGGAGGCGTAGTATGATGCTCAAGCTACATCCAAATACTTGTTTGGAGGCGCAATGAAAACCATCAAAGCAGACCCCGAAAGAGAACATAATGAGCGCCTGAGAGTGACTGCCGAGGCACTCATCGAGAAGGGTGCCGCCCCGGCAACCAGATTAGGCAATCTGGGTCGGGAAACCCTGGAGCTTTTATATCGTCGGGCGGGTAATCCTGAGTTTGCCCCCGACGCACTGAAATTGCTCCATGAGCTGCAAACCCATCAGGTCGAAATGGATCTGCTCTATGAGCAGCTGAGAACCAATGAATACGAGATGACCGAAGAGCTTGTCCATTACCGAACACTTTATGAACTGGCACCAGTGGCCTACCTGATCGTTGTCAACGATGGTCAGATTCTTGAAAGCAATGAGACCGCAGGCACTCTGCTTGGTTTTTTGCCCCCGCAGCTTGCCGGCCATCCGATTACCGAGTTTCTGTCACTTTCAAGCCACGCCGCGCTTGCTCAGATGTTCCGCACGCTCGAGAAACCGGGAGCCCGAGCCGAATGTCTTGCAGAATTGCCAGCACATACGTTGCACGAAGACCGGGATGACAATCTGCCGATCAGTCGCCGATTGACAATCAATGCCCGGCGTAGCGCGTTTGGAGACAATATTTTGATGGTGGTTTCCCAGATTCCAGAATCAGCTCCCGCCACAGCCCTGCCCTGATGCGCATTGTAGGAATCGGTGCCTCCGCCGGCGGTCTTCATGCACTTGAGGAATTTTTCGGCCATACACCTCCGGATACGGGCATGGCGTTTATCGTTGTGCAACATCTTGACCCCACTCAAAAAACCCTGCTGCCCGAGCTGTTGCAACGATTCACTGAAATGCCGGTTCAGGAAGCTCAGCAAAACATGCAGATCACTCCGAATGCCGTCTACGTCATTCCGCCCAATAAAGAACTGCGGCTGCAGGACGGAACTCTCCGGCTCACTGCTCCGGAAGAGCCCAGAGGCCGGCGCTTGCCGATAGACGTGCTATTTTCGTCACTGGCCAGCGCTTGTAACACGCAAGCGATAGCCGTCGTGCTGTCCGGCATGGGCAATGACGGCACGTTGGGAATTCAGGCCATAAAAGCAACTGGCGGCCTGGCGCTGGTTCAGCAGCCGGACACTGCCGAATTTGATGCGCTGCCCCTCAGCGCTATCGCCTCAGGATGCGCCGACATTATTGCCCCTGCCTCCGAGCTGCCTGCGCGCATACTGGCTTTCATCACCAAGGTTCCCGAACCCAGCGAGCATGCAGAAAAACCGATAAGGTCAATGGAGTTCATTGAGCCCATCATCCAGCTACTGCAGAAAAACTTCAGGCACGACTTTTCGCTCTATAAGCCCAGCACCCTGAGCCGACGCATTGAGCGGCGTATGGCCATTCACGACGTTTCCGATCTGGCCGAATACGCACGCTATCTGGAAGAGAACAGTCAGGAAATCCAGTTACTGTTCAAAGAGCTATTGATAGGCGTCACCAACTTTTTCCGTGATTCGGAGATCTGGGACTATCTGTCTGAACACGTGCTCCCGCAGATGGTCGCGGCCGCGACACCAGACCAGAAGTTACGGGCATGGGTGGTCGGGTGTTCGACCGGCGAAGAAGCATACTCACTGGCAATGGTGTTAATTGAAGTTTTGGAACTGCTACACCCGGACCAGGACATTCCGTTACAGATTTTCGCCTCGGATCTGAACCCCGAAGCTATCGCCACAGCAGGCCGGGGCCAGTATTCCCTGGCCATCGAGAAAGATGTCTCTGAAGAGAGGCTTTCCCGCTTTTTTACCAGGCACGATACCTACTACCAGATTATCAAGCCTGTTCGTGACAAAGTTCTGTTTGCCCTACACGACGTTATTCTGGATCCGCCCTTTACCAAGCTTGACCTGATCTGTTGCAGGAATCTGCTGATCTATTTTGACCCCATGTTACAGCGCCGGTTGTTGCCCCTGTTCCATTACAGCCTCCGGAACCATGGCGTCCTGATGCTGGGGCACTCCGAAACCGTAGGCAGACTGAACCACCTGTTCGCCCCGCTGGAATCGAAAATGCGTATCTACCGGAGGCTGGAGCACGAGTCCATCAGGGCGCCCAATTTCCTGTTAAAATCATTCCCTCCACTATCCACCTCGTCCAAGGAGCAGCCCGTGCCGGCCCCCACTGCACCCTCTCCCGCTACTGACAACCTGCAAAATTCGGCCGACCGGTTGCTACTGCAAGTCTATTCACCGGCGGCCGTAGTTCTGAACCAGAACGCCGACATCGTCTATATCAGTGGTCGAACCGGCAAATATCTGGAGCCGGCGGCCGGCAAAGCCAACTGGAACATTCATGCGATGGCGCGGGAGGGGTTGCGTCTGCCCCTGTTTAACGCATTGAAACAGGCAGTCTCCCAGCAAGAGCCAGTAGAGCTTCACAACCTGGAAGTGCAGACCGGCACGGGCATACAACATGTCGATGTCACTGTGCAGGCATTGCGTGAACCGCCTGCCATGAAGGACAAGATCATCGTGGTGTTCCGTGATGTCGCCGTGGCCGCAAGGCCCAACCGCAAAAAGCGATCCTCTCTGACCACAGCCAACCTGGAGGCCGAAATACTTCAGTACCAACATGAGATTGAGCGCCTCAGCGAGGAAGCCCGGCTGTCCCGGGAGGAGCTCGAAGCCGCCAATGAAGCATTGCAGTCCACTAACGAGGAACTGCAGTCTGCGAACGAAGAGCTGACAACCTCCAAGGAAGAGATGCAGTCCATGAACGAGGAACTGCAAACCATCAACTCGGAACTGCAAGCCAAGCTGGACGATCTGGCGCTCGCTCAAAGCGACATGCAGAATGTGCTCAACAGCATCGAGATTGCAATCCTGTTCCTCGACCAGAACCTCAATGTACGGCGCTATACCTCCAGGGCCGCCAGCATTATAAGCCTTCGGGAGAGCGATGTTGGCCGACCGCTCAAAGAGCTCACCACGATTCTGGAATACCCGGACCTGGATAAAGACGCCCGGAAAACCCTCGAGACCCTGGTGGTTTGTGAAAAACAGGTGACCACCAGTGAGGGCCGCTGGTTCTCCATAAGGATCATGCCGTACCGCCGCCTCGACAACGTCATTGATGGTGCAGTGATGACCATGGTCGACATAACGGACACCAAGAACCTGGAGTCTAGCTTGCGGGGGGAGTCAGGGAGCAAGCGTTAGGGAACAGCTTTTTCGGCACCCACCAAAGATACACCACCATACCGAAAAGCTCGACCAGTGACTGGAACACAATAACCACCACAGCCAGTTCAAATGAGGCCGGAAGCGCCAGGGCCAGTGGCAGCACGACAAATGAATTACGGGTTCCGAGGCTGAAGGCCAGTACCCTGCCCTGATCTGCCGGAAGCCGGAAAAACAACGCAAGTCCCCGGGCCAGCAGCCCGGCGATCACCAGAAAGGCCACGAAGATCAGCAGCAGTTGGTCCAGCAACCCCGTAGACTCCAATACAATCCCGACCTGGGTTGCAGCAATGGAGAACACAACCAACGCCAGCAGCGGCACCGGAAGCCACGCCAGCCCGCTTAAAAGATTGCTGCTCAGCTTACCTGTTTCAACGCCTTTTTCGGTCAGCAAGGCCGCCGCCAGCGGCAACACAATCAACCCGAAAAATGCCAGCAGCATTTCCCGTTGCACAACGTTGGCAGCGAAATCTTCACCAAAGAATGCCCACAGATAGACCGGCAGTAACAAGATCTGCAGGATCAGACTTACCGGAGAGAACGCAATAGCGCGCCGGGTGTCACCGCCGCCCAGATGCGTGAAGGTGATGAACCAGTCCGTGCACGGCACCAGCAACACCAGAAGTATGCCCAGCCGCACCGCAGGTATGTCGGGAGCCAGATGCAGGAGCGCCCAGATGACCAATGGCAGCATCAGGAAATTACCCACCACCGCAGCTGTCACAAACCGGCTATCGCTGAACGCTTCACCCAGACGAGCCAGAGGTACCTGGGTGAACGTGGCATAGAGCAACAGCCCGAGCAGTGGCCACAGGGCGAATTCGAGAGCGTCAACCGAGCCGGGAAAGGCCGTCCCGAAAAACAATCCACAGCCAATCGCAACGAGATAGAGGACGACCTGATACTGCTCGATCAGTTGCCGATTCAACATCCGGAACTCCGCCAATCAGACCTTTTTGACAAATTCCGATTTCAGCTTGAGCGCACCGATACCATCCACCTTACAATCGATATCGTGGTCGCCTCCCACCAGGCGGATGTTCTTGACCTTGGTGCCCACCTTTACCACGGAACTGGTGCCTTTTAACTTCAGGTCTTTGATCACCGTCACCGTATCTCCGTCCTGGAGCTCGTTGCCGTTGGCGTCATGGATCAACTTGTCGGCCCGGGCTGCAGCCGTTTCCGCCTCGGTCCACTCATGGCCACATTCGGGGCACACAAGCTGGACGCCGTCTTCGTAGGTGTATGCAGACTGGCACTGGGGGCATGGCGGCAGCAGAGACATGGGTTGTTTCCTGTAGCATTAGGGGCTCCAATGGTAGCCCTGATCAGCGGTTCGCTTCCACCGCTGGAATCAATACCGACTCCATCAACCGATTCTGGCTGCGCATAAATGAGGGCGAAGCCGGCGGGGACGGGTTTGCCGTCATCACAACGGTCATTGCCAGTTCCGGAATCACGTACAGCATCTGGCCACCGTAACCGCGCCCGTAGTAGCTCCGGTAACCGCCCAGCTCGGTAATGAACCAGCCGTAACCGTAATCATCCTTGGTGTAACGGGATTTGCCCCGGGGGGTCCAGGCGTTTTTGATCCAGGCTTGGGACAGCACCCGCTGCCCATTATGAACCCCGCCATTGCGGTAAAGCTCACCCAGAGCCAGCAGTGCTGAGGGGGCCATCCGCATGTCGTTACCGCCCAAGTGGATACCCTGAGGATCCCTCGGCCACGGCGGTATTTCCGCCTCAAGTGGTTGCCCAAGCCACTGTTGGGTAAGAGCCAACAGATTCTGGTCAGTTACCTCAACCAATGCAGCACCCAGCAGATGATAACTACCGGTTGAGTAGAGCATGTCACCACCGGGTATATCCGCGAACGGTTGGCGCAGGGCGTAGTCTACCCAGTTTTTGCTACTGACCCAGGCGCCATAATGTCGCCCGGACGTCCGCCCCAGACCTGCCTGCATGGAGAGCAAATGGCCCACGGTAATGTCATTCACCCTCTCATCGAGACCCGCCGGAATCGACAGCAATTCAGCCAGCCGCTGATCGTCACTGGTCAGCACACCTTTCTCGATCGCAATACCGGCCACTGCCGACAACACCGTCTTGGAGAGGGATTTGATGTTGACCGGGGTATTCATGCCCGGGCCCTCGTAGACCTGAGCTATAACCGGCTCGCCGTCCACCGCAACGAGCAGGGCATGCAGCCGCTCAAGGTATGCCGGCCGCTCTGCCAGCTCCGGTAAACCCAACTTATCCAGCGGGGCTTGAACGTTCTTGGCGTAACCGGGTGCGGCTGCGAGCAATGCAACCAGGAACAGCGCCAAAAAATACTTGCAGACCTTTGCCATAAAATACTCCTTGGGGTTCTCACACTTGAACCATAATCAATCCCCTACCGTGTAAGACAAAATCCGGGAAAGATGGCTGTAGGGCAACCCGGTTTCCTGATGCCAGCCGGTAAACGCTGCCTGCGCCTGCATCAGTGCTTTCTTGCTGCCGGGCGAGGCGTCCAAAACCTCTTCCCGGCGTAAAGCCGTGACCACATCCGATGACAGAATAAAACCATCATAGCCGACCCGGCGCAGGAAATACTGGGCGGTCGCCCCTCCCAGCCGGGCACCATGGCGCTTGAACCACAGCAGCAGGCCAACCTGATCTTCCGAGGGCCAGTTGCTCAGAAAAGCGCCAAAACTACCATGTTCCCGTGAGGCATCTACGATCATCCGGGCATTATCAGGTACGGTGCGGATCTTTTGCATGTTTCGCACAATGCGCGCGTCCCGCGCCAGGTCTTCCAGCACTTCTACCGGCACTTGCTGCCAGTAAACAGGCACAAAACCATCGAACGCCGCCTCAAAACCCGGCCACTTGGCCTCAATCACCCGCCAGACAAAGCCCGCCTTGAACACGCAGCGGGTTACCTCGGACAGATAACGATCATCACCCCTGGCTTCCAGCGCTCCGGGCTCTGCCACAGGAGGCAGAAGCCCACGCAGCTCCGCTTCCCCGCCCTTACGGGCAACGGCATACTCATAAATTCTGGCAAACGACATAGGTTGCTATCCTGGAATCCGGTTGAGACCTGGGTCCGTTAGGTCCACGATAAAGGAAACCAGTCTGATAAGGGAGCCTCACAAATGCCAGTCATTGGATGGGTATTCATTCTTCTTGCCTTGGCTTTGGTCCTTGGCAGCCTGTTCATGCTCCGGGACAGCAGTATGCGGATCCCACCGGAAAAGCTGAAAAAAATCCGCAAGCGGAAAGCGGAACTTGAAGCCAAGGAAAAGGCAGAAGAGGAAGATCGGTAAAACCAAAGTGGTGTGTCAGTGAAACCGGCTTGATGCAAAGAGCAGGACTCGAAAGCCCCTTCCCTGCTCAAAGCAGATACATCCGCAACGGCATCCAGATTCCCATTGCCACCATGATGAGGTTTTCGGTAAGGGAAACGAACCCCAACGGCACGTTGCTGTCTCCGCCGACACAGGCACATCTGAGTTCACGCTTGTCGATGTAGACCGCCTTGAATACCGAGACAGCACCCACCGTGCCGATGAATAACGCAACAGGCGCCGCCAGCCACACCAGGGCACCTGCCACCATCAATATACCGGCGAGGGTCTCAGCGTAGGGATAGACATAGCCATAACGCACATGACGCTGGGCCAGCAGATCGTAGTTGAGGAACATGGTGCTGAAGCTCTCGACATCCTTGAGCTTCTGCAAACCCAGCAGCGTCATGGCAATGGCCACGAAATATTCCGGCATTCTCGCGGTGAGCAAGGTGCCGGTGGTCGCCCAGCTCACCGCCAGGCCCAACAGAAGTGCTGTGGCAAAAAGCATGATAACCGGCTGGTAGCTGGTTTCATCTTCGTCCGGTGTCTCAAGGCCCAGGTATTCCCGCAGTTCCTCGTAGCCACCCACACGCTTCTCACCGATGAACGTCTGGGGGGTCGTATCAACTCCGTGTTTCTCTTGAAAGGCATCTGTCTCCTCACGAGAAGTCAGATGATGATCCTCTACCTCGAACCCTTTGCGCTCCAGCAGATCCTTGCTTTTGAGACCAAAAGGGCAAAGGTGATCTTCCATAACCATCCGGTAAAGTTGAGCGGACTTGTCTTTACCACCTGCGCTTACCTGAGTCATACAGTTCTCCCGTTCGGTTGATCAACGCGTACCAACTTTATCGCGGAGTAAAATAACTCTAACAAAGGTCCGCTCCAGGCTGAAAGCCCCGTGCAAAAGCCTTTTCCGATCAGGCCCGACCTGAAAAGCGGCGTTGATTCAACGTTGACCCCCTTTTTGGATACCAATGCATTGATACCGATCAAGCCGCAGCAGGACGTTTCGCGTTTTAATCGCGCTATACCCCAAGTCTGAGGTACTTATGGCACTGCACAAGACCCATCAATGGAATCTCGGTTACTTCGTCATTGCCTTCGCCCTGCTGATGCTGTTTCAAGGCTGGTGGCGCACTCAGCAGGAGACCACCACGCTGCCGTACAGCGAGTTCCTTGAGCGTCTTGAGCAGCGGGAGGTGACCGACCTGGTCATCGGGCAACATGATATTCAGGGTCGTTTCGTCTCACCCGAGGGCGCTCACACGCGCTTTGTTACTCAGCGGGTTGATACCGATCTGGCGGAGCTACTCACTCGCCATGAGGCGGTGTTCCGCAACCGACCAAGCAGTACCTGGTTGAGCAATCTGCTGTCCTGGCTGTTGCCACTGCTGCTGATCATTGGTTTCTGGATGCTCATGTTCCGCAACATTGCCAACCGTCAGGGCCTCGGCGGTATGGTCAATATCGGCAAGTCGCGAGCTCGGATTTATGTCGAGCGTGATACCGGAGTGACCTTTGAGGATGTGGCAGGTATCGATGAAGCCAAGGCAGAGTTGCAGGAAATCGTCTCTTTTCTCAAGGACCAGCCCCGCTACGGCCGCCTTGGCGCCCGTATTCCCAAGGGCATCCTGCTGGTCGGCCCGCCGGGTACCGGTAAAACCCTGGTCGCCAAGGCCGTCGCGGGTGAGGCTGGGGTGCCGTTCTTTTCGATTTCCGGCTCAGAGTTCGTTGAGATGTTTGTTGGCGTTGGCGCCGCGCGAGTACGGGATCTGTTTGTGCAAGCCCGCGAAGCCGCACCCTGCATTATATTTATCGATGAACTGGATGCCCTGGGCAAGATGCGCGGCGTCGGCCACTTCGGTGGCAATGATGAAAAGGAGCAGACCTTGAACCAGCTGCTGGCTGAACTTGACGGGTTTGATCCACGCGAGGGCGTGGTTTTGCTGGCCGCCACCAACCGCCCTGAAGTACTGGACCCGGCTTTGATGCGGGCCGGTCGATTTGATCGACAGGTGGTTATCGACCGACCGGACCGGGCTGGACGGGCGGCAATCGTACAGGTTCATCTGAAACGGGTTGTCTGTGATACCGACATAGAACCGGACAAGATCGCCGGCCTGACCACAGGTTTTACCGGTGCTGACCTTGCCAACCTGATCAACGAGGCTGCTATTGTAGCCACAAGGCGCAATGCCGATAGCGTTAGCATGGACGATATTACCGAGGCCATCGAACGGATTGTGGGAGGCTCCGAACGGCATGGCCGGCTTCTGCAACCCCATGAAAGGGAAGTCGTGGCCTATCATGAAATGGGCCATGCCCTGGTTGCGGCGGCCCTGCCCGGCATGGACCCGGTACACAAGGTGTCCATCATCCCCCGCTCAATCGGCGCCCTGGGTTATACCCTGCAGCGGCCAACCGAAGATCGCTACCTGATTACCACCCAGGAGCTGAAAAACCGTCTTGTGGTTCTGCTGGCCGGCCGAGCTGCGGAGGATTTGGTATTTAACGAAATCTCTACCGGTGCTGCCGATGATCTTGCGCGGGTAACCGACATTGCACGCCAGATCGTCACCCGCTTTGGTATGTGCGAAGAACTGGGTCAGGCAGTGTTTGAGCGACAACAATCGCGCTTTCTGGGGGACACGCCGGACATGAGCCTGACCCGCGATTACTCCGAGAAAACCGCCGAGAAGATTGATCTGTCGATCAAACAGCTGATAGATGATGCCTACCAGCAAGCGCGTAGCCTGCTGGAACAGCGACACGACGTGCTTGAGCAAGGCGCTCGCATGCTGCTAGACAACGAAACCGTCACGCCGGAGCAGTTCCCGGCCCTGATCGGAAAACCTGCGCCCCTCGAGCTCAGGCACGACCCAGAAACCGACGTTCATCCACGTTGACCCGGATGCGGTCCCCGGTGGAGATGTGCTCAGGAACCTGAATCACCAGCCCCGTTGAAAGCTTGGCCGGTTTTGTTCTGGCGGTTGCTGAACCTCCCTTGACTGACGGGTCGGTTTCCAGAATTTCCAGATCAACCGTGGGTGGCAAATCCAGTGCCACCGGCGCATCACTCACAAGAATGACCTGCAGCCCCTGGGTATCTTCACTCACGAACAGCAGTTCGTCTGCGATGGCCTCCCGGTTCAGGCTGTATGGCGTGTAGTCTTCGCTATCCATGAAGACACATTCATTCCCATCCGCGTAGGAAAATGTTACGGGCCGCCGGATCAGATCCGCCAGATTCAGCATGTCCGAATCTTTGAAGGTTTCGTCTTTCTTCTGATTGGTGACCACATCGTACATTCGCATGCGATAGAGACTGCCACCGGCACGCCCCTGGGGCACAGACCGCTCAATATCCCTGACGAACCAGACTTTGCCATCATACTCGACTGCCGAATTCTTCTTGATTTCACTCGCTTTTGGCATGACTTCAGATTCCAGAAATGAATGTGGGACAACAAACCTGCTGATATACCACGACGGCGCCAGACAAGCGATACCGACTTGCAGTAAGTATTTCGTTCGTGCCGTTTTAAATCAACATGTTTCCGTTTAATTCTCAGGCGTCACGGGAGACCCAATAGAATTACCCCACGAAAACTACCCTTCAACAAAAACAGAAGACAGGTAACAAATTTATAGGACAACATCTTGACATATAATTTTATGAAGGCGTATGTTGGGTCATACCGTCTGACCAGGTTTCTGTCCGGCCAGGCCAACAATAAAAGTCCGCTCAAACACAAAGGTGACTCAGATGGATACAGGCATCACTCCGCAACCCGAGCGTCGCGCCGCCATGATCAGGTCGGGCGCGTGGGACGACACCATCCTTACCGACTACCTTGACCGCGCATTGGCTTCCACTCCCGAACGCACAGCCATTGTCGGCTATCAGGTAACCAGCGATAGCCGCACCGCCCTGACTTACCGGGAGCTCAATGAGAAGGTGACGCGGATGGCAGCCGGGCTGGCGGCAATGGGGGTGGGCAAGGGCGAGGTGGTGTCCTGCCAGCTGCCAAACTGGTGGCAAACCACAGCCCTGCATCTGGCCTGCATGCGGATTGGCGCCGTGCTCAACCCGTTGATGCCGATCTTCAGGGAGCGGGAGCTGCGCTTCATGCTGGGGCATGCGGAGAGCAGGTTGCTGGTGATCCCCAAGCTCTTTCGCAATTTTGATTACGAAACAATGGTCAACGGCCTGAAACCGGACCTGCCGAAACTGGAGCAGGTGCTGGTGATTGGCGGCGACAACAGCACCAACCGCAGTTTTGAAAGCGCTCTGCTGGACCATCCGTGGGAGCAGGAACAGGACACCAGCGCGCTGTTCAAGGAACGCTGCCCCACCGCCGATGACGTGATCCAGATTCTCTACACTTCCGGCACCACCGGAGAGCCCAAGGGCGTCCTGCACACCTCCAATACCCTGTTCGCCAATGTGCGCCCCTATGCGGAACGCCTGCATCTGAGCGCGGACGATAATGTGTTAATGGCTTCTCCCCTGGCCCATCAGACCGGCTTTCTCTATGGCGTGATGATGCCGATCTATCTCGGCAGCACAGCCATCCTGCAGGATATATGGGATGCGGATTATCTGGCCAAAGTGATCACTGCCGAAAAGCCAAGCTTCACCATGGCCGCGACGCCGTTTCTTGCCGACCTGATCAAGGTAGCCCCGAAATACGGCGATGATCTGAATTGCCTGAAGATCTTCGTTTCCGCAGGCGCACCGATTCCAGGCGCCCTGGTGGAACAAGCGGCCAACGTTCTGAAGGCCCGGATTATATCCGCCTGGGGTATGACCGAAAACGGCGCCGTCACCATGACCTGTCCGGAAGATCCGCCAGAGCGCGCCAGCCAGTCTGACGGCAAGGCAGTGCCGTTTATGGATGTCCGGATTACCGACTTCAACGGTAAAACCCTTGGTCTGGGTGAGGAAGGCAACCTTTGGGTGCGGGGCGCCAGCCTGTTCGTGGGTTACCTCAAACGTCCTGAACTCTATGGCGTGGATGAAGACGGCTGGTTTGCCACCGGCGATCTGGCCCGGATGGACGCCGACGGCTATATCCGCATCACCGGCCGCACCAAGGATGTGGTGATTCGCGGCGGCGAGAATATCCCTGTGGTGGAGGTGGAAAACCTGCTCTACAAATACCCCGGCGTCGCCGATGTCGCCCTCGTCGGTTGCCCTGATGAGCGCCTCGGTGAGCGGCTCTGTGCGTACATCACTCTTGATGACACTCTCGATGACAGTGCGCCCAGTATTAATCTGGAAGACCTCAAGACGTACCTGTTGAAACACCAGCTTTCAAAAAGCTACCTGCCGGAATACCTGGAGGTGATCGAAGCCATGCCACGCACGCCCTCCGGCAAGATCCAGAAATTCAAGCTGCGGGAACAGGCCAGGGCTGTACAGCTGGAGCCGGCAAAATCCCGGTAGCGCCCGCTTAGGTTTCGGATCCACCCATAACCATCACTGAACATAGGACAGATATTATGAAAGGCCTGAACGGAAAAACAGCGATTATCACCGGCGGCGGGGGCGGCATCGGTCGCGCTGTCTGTCTGCGGTTCGCAGAAGAAGGTTGCCTGGTTGCCGTACTCGACCGGGATCAAAGCGCCGCGCTAACAACCGTAGAGCTGATCAGGGAGGCAGGCGGCAAAGCGACTGGCTACACCACTGACATCACCGATTACGCAGCCATTGAACGTACTCTTGCCGCGATCGAGAACGACCTCGGCGTACCCACCATCCTGGTCAACAACGCAGGCTTTGACCGCTTCATGCCGTTCCTGAAGACCGAACCGGCCATGTGGGAGCAACTGATTGCGATCAATCTCACCGGCGCCCTCAACATGCACCACTTAGTGTTGCCTAAAATGGTTGAGGCCGGCGGTGGCAAGGTTGTGAACATTGCCTCCGATGCCGCCCGGGTCGGCTCTTCCGGAGAAGCTGTCTACGCGGCGTGCAAGGCCGGACTGGTGGGGTTCAGCAAAACCATGGCCCGGGAACTGGCCAGCAAGAATGTCTGCCTGAATGTGGTCTGCCCTGGCCCGACGGATACGGCGCTGCTTAAAGGTGTCGCGGCCACCTCGAACAACCCGGAAAAACTCCTGGAAGCTTTTCGCAACGCCATTCCCATGCGGCGTCTCGCTCAGCCGGAAGACTATCCCGGCATTATTGCCATGCTGGCCAGTGACGATGCCAATTTCATTACCGGACAGGTCATCAGTGTGTCCGGCGGTCTGACCATGGCGGGGTAACCCGATCCATCCACACAGGCCAGATGGCCTGTTACTGAAACACGGAGAAAACATCATGAACTACGAAGATATCCTGTACGACGAGAACAACGGCGTTGCCACCATCACTATCAACCGTCCGGATCGCTATAACGCCTTTCGGGGCCAGACCTGCATGGATTTGCTCGATGCTTTCAACCGCGCGGGCTGGAACAAGGACATCGGCGTTATTGTATTCACCGGCGCTGGCGACAAGGCCTTCTGCACCGGCGGTGACCAGGGCGCCCATGAAGGCCAGTACGACGGCCGCGGCCTGATCGGGCTGCCAGTGGAAGAACTCCAGCGTCTGATCCGTGAGGTGCCCAAACCGGTCATTGCCCGGGTTCAGGGTTTTGCCATTGGCGGCGGCCATGTACTGGCGTTGCTGTGCGACCTCACCATCGCCTCCGAGAATGCCGTGTTCGGCCAGGTTGGCCCCAAGGTCGGATCGGTGGACCCGGGTTTCGGTACCGCCTATATGGCTCGTGTTCTGGGCGAGAAGCGGGCACGGGAAATCTGGTACCTGTGCCGAAAATACAGCGCGCAGCAGGCCATGGACTGGGGTCTGTGTAACGCCGTGGTGCCTCCCGACCAACTCGATGCCGAAGTGCAGAAGTGGTGCGATGAAATCCTGGAAAAAAGCCCGACGGCACTGTCCATTGCCAAGCGCTCGTTCAATGCCGACAGCGATAACATCGCGGGCATCGGCGCCCTCGGCATGCAGGCCCTGAGCCTGTATTACGACACCGAGGAATCCAAAGAAGGCGTGCGTGCCTTCAAGGAAAAGCGCAAACCCGAGTTCCGGAAGTACTACAAGTAGCCTGTTTCAAGTGAACAGGAAAGAACCGAGGACACAGCCATGAACTTTGCATTCACTGAAGAACAGGATGCGATCCGCGAAAGCATTGCCCGGTTCAGTGCCGACGTACTGGCGCCGGGCTATCGCAAGCGGGACCAGGCGGGGGTGATAGAACGCTCCCTGATCCGTCAATTGGGCGAGATGGGTGTGCTGGGTGGCGAACTGCCGGAAGAATTCGGCGGCAGCGGGCTGGATTGCATTACCAGCGGCCTGATCGTGGAAGAAATTTCCCGGGGCGATTTCAACGTCGGCTATATCCCGCTGCTGGTCTCCCTGAACGGGCAGATCATTGCCAGCCATGCCTCACCTGAGCTGGCACACGCCTGGCTGCCCGACATCATCGCGGGGCGGAAGATCCCCTGCATTGCCCTCACCGAACCACACGGCGGTTCCGATGCGGCCAACCTGCGCCTGAAAGCCGAGCGTAAAGGCGATGTGTTTGTGCTGAACGGCGAGAAAACCTCCATTTCCATGGCGGACCAGGCCGATGTCGCGGTAGTGTTTGCCCGTACCGGCACGGTAGAGCAGCGCGCATCGGGTATCAGTGCCTTCCTGGTACCGATGGACCTGCCCGGCATTACCACCACCCGATTTGAGGATAGCGGCCAGCGCGCCATTGGCCGCGGTTCTATCTTTTTCGATAACGTCGAGGTGCCCGCCGGCAACATGATGGGGGCCGAGGGCAAGGGCTTCAAGCAGGTGATGCAGGGCTTTGATTACAGTCGGGCGCTGATTGGCCTGCAGTGTTTAGCGGTGGCCCAGCAATCCCTGGATGAAACCTGGCAATGGCTGACAGAGCGACAGGCTTTTGGCCAGCACCTGTCTGCCTTTCAGGGCCTCACCCACCCGTTGGCGGAACTCCAGACTTACGTACAGGCGGCCAGATTGCAGTGTTTTTACGCTTTGTGGTTGAAAGACAGCAAATTACCCCATAACGCCGAGGCGGCGATGAACAAATGGTGGGGGCCGAAGCTGGCGTTCGATGTGGTCAAGCAATGCTTACTTGCCCACGGCCATACCGGCTGGGGGGAGGATCTGCCCTTTGCCCAGCGTCTGCGGGATGTACTGGGGCTGCAGATCGGGGACGGCACCGCCCAGATCATGAAAAATATCATCACCAGAGAGTATCTACCCAAGTGACGCCCCGGTTGTCTGAGGGTCCACAAGGAGCACACATGATAGTTAATGAATCCGGTGGCATACCGAACCGGCTGTTCTTCCGCCTGTTCCAGACCGGCAACATCCTGCAACGGCAAGTGCAGAACGAAATGGGCATCAGCGCCGTGCAGTGGGCCGTGTTGGGTGCACTCTCCCGGGAAGGGTTTGAGGAAGGCACCTCCTTTAACCAGCTGACCGAGTACCTTTACGTCAGCCGGCAGAATCTGGATGGCGTGCTCAAGCGCATGGAGCGCGACCAGCATGTGGTCAGGCTGCCCCACCCGGACGACCGCAGAGCACGACTGGTCAAGTTGACAGACAAGGGCCGGGATTTCTGGGATGGTTTGCAGGATACGATCTGTGAGTTCTACCGACAGGCACTGGAAGGCACGAGCTTTGATGACGGGGTCAGTCTGTTGCACCTGCTGAAAAAGCTGCAATCGGACATGTCGAACATTTCCCTGGATCGGGAAACGCGCGCAACAGTGAAGGAAGGAGCGAAAGAAACAGAAGAAATGGAGAAGACGAAAGCAATGAAAGCAACCATCTGATCAGTGGGAGGCGCCCCCTGATCAGATGGATAAAACCCGGCTTACGGTATCAGTGCAGATTTTTCTTCAAGAATTTCTGGATCTCTCCCACGATACCCGACCGGAACGCCAACACCGTCAGAATGAAGATACCGCCCAGAATCGCGTCTACCCAGTCCGCCAACGCTCCCTGGGACAATTGATACTCAAGGTTCACCACGAACGCGGCACCCACGACTGGTCCCAGCAAGGTACCGGTGCCGCCGATCAGCGTCATCAGGATCACCTCACCAGACATATGCCAGTGAGCGTCGTTCAGTGACGCCAGCTGGAACACCACTGTTTTTACCGACCCCGCAAGGCCCGCCAGTCCGGCCGAGATCACGAATGCGATCAGTTTGTATTGATTAACGTTGTAACCCAGTGACACCGCCCGCGGTTCGTTCTGCTTGATCGCTTTCAGTATCTGGCCGTAGGGTGAGGTTACGATACGCTGAACCAGGATATAGCCGAACAGGAAGATCGCCAGCACGAAGTAATACATCGCGGTGTTGTTCTGAAGGTCGATCAGGCCGAACAGGTAACCCCTGGGCACCCCGTGCATCCCGTCTTCACCACCGGTGAACGGTGCCTGAACCAGGAAAAAGAACACCAGCTGCGCCAGCGCTAGCGTGATCATCGCGAAATAGATGCCCTGGCGGCGAATGGTCACAAGGCCGAAGAACAGCCCCAACAGCGTAGCCGCGGCAGTTCCCGCGATGATGCCCATTTCCGTGGTGACATTGGCGTAGGTCGAGAGCAGATACCCGGTGGTGTAACCGCCAGTGGCCAGAAACGCCGCGTGCCCGAATGATAACAGCCCCGTGAAGCCGAGCAGCAGGTTAAACGCTACCGCAAACAGGGCAAAACACAGAATTTTCATCAGGAAAACGGGGTAAAGTACCGCCGGTGCAACCAACAATAGGGCCAGCAGCACCAGATTTACCATCAGCTTCTTGCGATCATCCGCCTTTCGCTGCTGGACAATACTGGCCCTGATCTCTGATGCGTTCGCAGATTCCGCCATCATTACGCCTCCTTACCAAACAGGCCCGATGGGCGAATCAATAATACAACTACCATCACAAGGAAAATCACGGCAGCTGAGCCCTCCGGATAGAATACTTTGGTAAGCCCCTCGATAACGCCCATCAGCAGCCCGGTAATGACCGCTCCTGCTATCGAGCCCATACCGCCGATGACCACCACCGCAAAAACGACAATCAAAAGATTACCGCCCATCACCGGTGAGACCGAGTAAATGGGCGCTGCCAGCACTCCGGCAAACGCTGCCAGCATGACCCCAAAGCCATAAGTCAGGCTTACCAGCAGTGGCACATTGATGCCAAAACCCTGCATTAGTTGAGAGTCCTCAGTACCTGCCCGGAGGTAGGAGCCCAGCTTGGTTTTTTCAATCATGAACCAGGTGCCGAAACACACCAGGAGTGCCACCACAATGACCCAGGCCCGGTAATAAGGCAGGAACATAAAGCCGAGATTGACGCCACCGGAGAACACATCCGGCATGGAGTAACGCAATCCGGAAACACCGTAGATATTGGTCAGAATCCCTTGAATCAACAGCGCGACACCAAAGGTCAGCAGCAAGCTGTAGATATGATCTTCATGGGCTATCCGACGCAACAGGAAGTATTCAATCAGGACGCCGAAGCAGCCGACCAGCAGCGGTGCAACAAACAGCGACACCCAGTAGTTGACACCAAACGCGTCGAACATCACAACAGTAACCAGGGCGCCGAGCATGTAGAGGGCGCCGTGGGCGAAATTTATAATTTTCAGCAGACCGAATATAACGGCCAGACCCAGGCTTAGCAGCGCATAAAAGGCACCGTTAATCACCCCTAGCAGTAGCTGTCCAAACAGTACAGCGACTGGCACTCCCAAAATCATGGTCATGTCGAGAACTCCAAAAGCAACGCAGCTGTCACAACCGGTCAGCGAATTTAAACATGATTACTGCCGCCCTTTTCCTCGGGCCACTCCTTGCGATGGTTAACCAGGAGAGGGCGGCAATTCCGGTCAGTACATTATTTCTTGGTTACAAGGGAGCACTTGCTTTCAGATAGCGGGCGATACGCTTCATCAGCAGGAATGGTCCGGACGATGTTGTACAGATCCCACTCACCGGTGGACTCTTCCGGGGTTTTGACCTGTGCAAGGTACATATCATGAACCATGCGGCCGTCTTCACGAATGATGCCGTTCTTGGCAAACATATCGTTGATGGGTGTATCCATCATCTGCTTGCGAACCGTTTGCGCATCGTCGGAGCCGGTGGCCTTGACCGCATTCAGGTACTGCATGGTGCTGGAGTAAACACCGGCGTGAACCATGGTTGGACGCACGTTGGTCTTCTCGTAGAAGCGGTCAGACCAAGCCCGGGCTTCCTCGTTCATATCCCAGTACCAGCCAGTGGTGAGCTGGATACCCTGCGCACTCTCGACTCCCAGGGCATGGACGTCCGTCAGGAACAACAGCAGTGCCGCCAGGGTCTGGCCCGACTGAGTCAGACCGAATTCGCCAGCGGTGGTGATGGCGTTGGTGGTATCGGCGCCGGCGTTCGCCAGAGCCACCACGTTGGCACCGGAAGACTGGGCCTGCAGAATGAACGAGGAGAAATCAGAGGTCGGGAACGGGTGGCGAACTGCCTGCAGTACTTTACCGCCGTTTTCTTCCACCACGCGGGTTACGTCAGCTTCCAGAGCGTGACCAAAAGCGTAATCAGCGGTCAGGATAAACCATTCATCACCACCCTCTTTCACCACCGCACTCGCGGTACCGTTCGCCAAGGGATAGGTGTCATAGACGTAGTGAATGTGATTGGGGCTGCAGTGCTCGTTGGTAATACTGGAGGCTGCAGAACCGGAGATGATGCCCAGCCGGTCATTTTCTTTGAGGATATTGGTCACCGCGATAGACACGGAAGACGCCACCAGACCAGCCACCAGATCGACCTGGTCATTCTCTAACCAGCGGCGAACCGTGCTCGAAGCCACGTCAGGGCTGTTGCGATCATCCGAGCTCAATACCTCGATCTTGGCACCGTTGACGGTGCCGCCAAAATCTTCGATCGCCATTTTCAGCGCAACTTCACCGTTGGGGCCAGCCAGGTCCCGGTAGGTCCCCGACATGTCTGCCAGGTAGCCGATTTTAACCGTATTGTCCGAAATGGCTGCCTGCGCACCACCGACCAGCAAGGTTGAGGCGATGGCCGACGTCAGGAGCTTTTTCATAATTGTCATTGTTGTATCTCCATTAATGTCTTTGTTTTCGTTATCTTCTTATGGCTCGGAGCCAGTTGGCACTTCGTCCCGCCTCCTGTGGAGTACGTTACCCAACCGGTTCCGTTCTCTGCCTACCAGGCGTCAGACGCCAAGATAGTCATTTAGCAGCGACTGCTTGGATTCAAGCTCATCGGCGCTGATTTCTTCAACAATCTGGCCATGCTCCATCACGTAGTGACGGTCCGCCAGGGGCGCAGCAAAGTGGAAGTTCTGCTCAACCAGTACAATGGTCAGCCCCTTTTCCTTTAACTTCAGCAATACCTCGGCCAGTTTCTGCACGATGACCGGGGCGAGGCCTTCGGTGATTTCGTCCAGCAACAGCATGTTGGCGCCGGTCCGCAGGATTCTCGCCATTGCCAGCATTTGCTGCTCGCCGCCGGACAGTTTGCTGCCCTGACTGAAACGACGCTCATACAGGTTCGGAAACATGCTGTAGATTTCTTCCAGTCCCATCCCGCCACTGCGAACCACCGGCGGTAAGGTCAGATTCTCCTGCACATTCAGACTGGCAAAGATGCCACGGTGCTCGGGGCAGTATCCCACGCCCAGGCGCGCAATCTGATGGGGTGCACAGGACATGGTGTCATTGCCGTTGATCATGATGGAGCCGGTCCGCCGACCCACCATATTCATAATAGCCTTAAGAGTGGTACTGCGACCGGCGCCGTTACGGCCAAGCAAGGTGACCAGTTCGCCTCTGCGAACAACAATGTTAATGCCATGCAGGATGTGGGATTCGCCGTAAAAAGCATGTAACCCGGAGATAGCAAGCTGTTCGTACTCTTTGTCGACCTTGTTACTCATCCGGCTACCTCCGTGGAGGTCGATTCGGTACCCATATAGACCTCACGGACGCGGGGATCGTCGGAGACCGACTGGTAATCACCTTCCGTCAATACCGCACCCTGGGACAGCACAGTAATGCGATCACACAGTTTGCTCACCACGCCCAGGTTATGTTCGACCATCAACACGGTTCTGCCTTCCGCTGCTTTGCGTACCAGCTCGACCACACGGTCAACGTCCTCACCCCCCATACCCTGGGTCGGCTCATCCAGTAACAGCAGCTGAGGTTCCATGGCCAGCGTCGTCGCCAACTCCAGAGCACGCTTGCGCCCATAGGCAAGCTCGACGGTGACCGTGTCAGCAAACTCCATCAGGCCCACCGAATCCAGTAATTCCATGCAACGCTCGTTGAGCCGGTCAAGGCTGCCGCCGGATTTCCAGAAATGAAAGCTGCTGCCTTCGAAGCTCTGCAAGGCAATGCGGACGTTCTCAAGAGCCGTCATGTGAGGAAATACAGCGGAAATCTGGAATGATCGCACCACACCCAGGCGGGCAATCGCGGCGGATTTCATCGGGGTGATGTCTTTGCCATTGAAGAAAATCTTTCCGCGGGTAGGCGGAAGAAACTTGGTCAGCAGGTTAAATACGGTGGTCTTGCCTGCACCGTTCGGGCCGATCAAGGCGTGGATGTGGCCGCGTTTAACCTTGAGGTTAACGTCGTCGACCGCCACGAAGCCTTTGAATTCTTTTACCAGACCCTGGGTTTCCAGAACAAATTGGTCACTCATGTCAGCGTGCAACCTCTTGTTTTTGTTTTGTGGGAAAACTATATCACATCTCTAATTAACGTCAACGTAAACGTAAACCGATCTGAAGAGCCACTATACTTTGCTCTTATAGACTTTGGTATGTCCAGGCAGAAGGCCGGCTAAGACATTGTAAGTGCCCCGAATACCAACATTCCTTCCCTAGTCTGTATAGTCACTGCGCCCGGATTTAACGAGCAATTGAGTCAACAAATTCGCTTATCAGGGCCAATACCCGTTCTGGTTGCTCAAAATGCGGAAAGTGCCCGGCGTCCGGAATAAACACCGGTGAAGCATGGGGGCCAATGGCGTTGACGATATCGGTGACCTGCTGCGGCAGACCATACTCGTCGTTCTCGCCTTGCATGATCAGCGCCGGACAACGGACCTGCGACAACCAGGGCTGAAAGTTCATGGCCTGCCGGAAAGCCTCTTTGACCCAGGTTTCCTGCCAGGCATCAAACAGCAGCCTGCCACGCTCACCGTGGTGGCGCGCTAGTCGCTCGCCCAGATCGGTGGTGCGATAACGCTCTCCCATAGCCCGGATGCCATGGAGCGTCAACGGATCCACCGTGACGTGAGCGGCCATGGTGGCCAACCCGCTCACCTGGTCCGGAACCGCTCCGGCGGTAACCAGTGCAATTGAGCCACCATCGCTATGGCCCAGCAAAATGACATCCTTCAGACCCAGCGCCTGCAGCAACCGGGGCAACCATACCTCGCCTTCCTGTTCCAGGTAATCCAGCGGGCGCGGCAACGGTTCGGGAGATGACCGGCCATAACCTCGGCGCTCATAGACCAACACATCCCGACCTGTGGCCTCCGCCAACCGGGCCGGGAATGTCCGCCACAAGGCAATGGTACCCAGCGCCTCATGCAGCAACACAATTGCAGGACCGTCCTCGGCAGCATGCTTTATGTGGCGCACCTGCAGCGTGACGCCGTCTTCCAGGTCAACCGGAAAATCGAGTGTTTGCATAGCTGACCTTATCGCTCGGCAGGGATGGCATAACTGATGGTGGCGTGGGCCACCGGAGCGTCGTTGCCTTCCGAGCGCAAGTAGACCTCTCCGACACCCATGGCCTTGCCGACCCTCAACATACGGGCGCTGGCAATGACCGGACAATTGGCCACCGGCTTGCGCAGAAAGTTGATATTCAGATTCGTGGTGACCGCCAGCGGCACCAGCCCGATCCGGGTCAGCAAGGCGGCATAAAGCGCAACATCTGCCAGCCCCATCAGCGCCGGGCCAGAAACGGTTCCACCCGGTCGCAGATGCTCGTCCCCGACCTCCAGCTTCATATCTGCCCAGCCATCCCCCAGTCGCTCCAAGGTTCCGTAGCGGGCACCCTGGGGGAAATGTTCAGCCAGAAATTCTTCCAGTTGCCCAGCCGTTATCCTCATTGGCTGACTTCTTCTTTGGCCTGGTTACGCAGGATAAACCGCTGGATTTTGCCGCTGGGGGTTTTTGGCAGTTCGTCCACAAACTCAATTTCACGTGGGTAAGCGTGAGTGGAGAGGCGCCGTCTGACCAGCTCCTGAAGTTCGGTTTTGAGAGCCTCTTCGTCCTCGGGCTCATGCCCGGCACGGATGACCACATAAGCCTTGATGATGGAGCCGCGTTTCTCGTCCGGCTTGGCCACCACACCGGATTCGGCAACAGCGGAATGCTCAAGCAGCGTGCTCTCGACATCCGCCGGGCCAACCCGATAGCCAGCTGTGGTGATGATGTCATCGTCACGTCCGCTGAACGAGAAGCTGCCATCACCGTGAGCTATCGCCATATCACCGGTAAGGTAATAACCGGCCACGAACGGGTCCTTCTCGCCCCAGGTATAGCCATCGAAGCAGAATAACGGTGAGGCTTTCACGTCGATCGCCAGCTGGCCGACTTCGTTGGCACCCACCTCTTCATTCTGCTCGTTGAGGGCTACAACACGATGACCTGGGGAGGAATACCCCATGGAACCCACGCGTTTTTCATGCTCCAGCTCGTGAAAGTTGCAGCACGTCATGCCGGTTTCGGTCTGGCCGTAATGGTCCAGTACCTGGCACTGATGGCGCCGGGTCACCCAGTTGGTCACTTCCGGATTGAGCGGCTCGCCCGCGCTGCTGGCAACCCGGAGCCCAAGTATTTCGCCTTCCGGCAGGATATCGTCATTGGCTTTCAGGAGACGATAAGCCGTAGGCGCCGCCGCCAGATTGGTGATTTTGTACTTGCGGATCATGTCGTAGGTGGTTTCCGGGGTAAACGGCTTCGGATTGAAATGGGTAGCGTGCCCCATCAGCAGCGGCCCCACCACCGCGTAATACAAACCGTAAGCCCAGCCCGGATCCGCCACGTTCCAGAACGCATCCTCTTCACGCAGGCCAATGGCGTACTTCATATAAACGTAATAGGACAGCAGCGCCCTGGCAGGCACCGCAACACCCTTGGACTTGCCCACAGTGCCGGAGGTAAACATCTGCAGGAACGGATCATTCCCTTTGATGGATACCGGTTCAAACTGGTCAGACTGCTGTTCCAGAGTGGCATGGAAGTCGGTCACATCGGAACCGGTGTCGGCGGCGGCCACACACAATATGGGAGGACAGATTTTTACGTCCGTGAGTTTCGGATAGTTGACCGCATCCGTCACCACAAGCTTGGTACCTGCGCGCTCGAAGCGATACTCGATGGCACCTGACCCAAAGGCTGTAAACAGCGGCTGATAGACGGCACCAGCGCGTAACGCACCGGCAATCACAATCAACAGCTCAGGGCTGCGGGGCAATAAACCGGCAACCCGGTCGCCCTTGCCGATGCCCCGGGACTTCAGGTAGTTGGCAAAACGCGCAGACGAAGCCTGCAGCTGGGCAAAGGTCAGCTGTCCGGAACCACCACCTTCCTTCTCATAGAACAGAGCCACCCGCTGGGGGTCCTTAGCCCATTTGTCACAGATCTCGTTACAAACGTTCAGGCCGGTATCAAGGCGACCTTCCAGTACTTCTGCTTCCAGCCGTTCGGGGTCAAAATTCTTGTATACAGATGCGTAATCCGGCAGCTTCATCATCAGCTCCTGTTGTTGTTATCACGTGTGTTGTCGATGAATTGTTGAATCAAGGTTTATCACAGCATGCTGTTTACGTAAAGGTAAACTTAAAACGTCATTCAGTAGTCTTGGGTAACTATTTGATGAGCTTGAGAACGTCCCGGAATCCCGGATGATTGCTGTTTCCGAGCCACTCAAAAGCGACCATCTCGACCGTCACTATTTGTGCGCCGTTCTGGCGCAGGCGACTCAACGCCGCATCGCGATCAGAGACTTTGCGGGAGCCCACAGCGTCGGCCACAACCCATACCTGAAAACCGGCATCCATCAGCCCCAGCGCGGTTTGCAATATGCAGACATGGGCCTCACAACCGGCCACCATTGCAGTTTTTCGCTGCGGCGATAACGCTTTCACCAGGCCGTCGGCACAGGCGTCGAAGTGGCTTTTCACGACCGTTTGCCCACACACCTCACGGATCTCTTCCGCATTCGGGCCGAGGCGGTCCGGGCTTTGCTCGGTGCCAACTACCGGCACATCCAGCGCTTTGGCAATACCCGCCAGCCGCAGACACCGGGATAACACCGCGTCGCCCTGGTGAATGGCTGGCATCAGTTTGTGTTGCAGATCCACCAGCACAACAGATGAATCATCGGCAGACATCAGCATTGCTTGCCTCCAAAGCGTCGGAATAACTGTTCCGCATAATCCGGAACGAGATCAACGGCGTTTTATTTGAACACTTTCATACCGCCGGTGTTTTTCAGTAAAAGCAATCCCCAGAGATTGTAGTTCACGAACTCGGCGTCCGCGCGCGATCCTGCAACTTGCCACCCATTTTTTCTCTCACTTTCCCTCCTACTTTTTCCCCTACTTTTTCCCCCACTTTTTCCCCCAAAACCAGCAATGTCGGTGTCAGCAACAGTGTCAACAAGGTCGCAAACCCGAGGCCACCGGCTATAGCACTTGATAGTTGCGTCCACCACTGGGTCGAGGGCGCGCCAAACCCGAGCGAGGGCGACAACAGATCAACATTGACCCCGAGCACCATGGGCATCAATCCGAGAATCGTGGTAACGGCCGTGAGCAGCACCGGGCGCAGGCGCAGGCAGCCAGTTTCCAGTGCCGCTTCAAAAGCACCAAGGCCGGTTTTACGCATCTGATTGTAAGTATCAATCAGAATGATGTTGTTGTTCACCACGATACCCGCCAGCGCAATAATGCCCATCCCGACCATGACAATACCGAAGGACTGACCGTTAACCAGCAACCCTAACAGCACGCCGGCAGTGGACAGGACGATGGCGGACAGGATCAGCAATGCCTGGTACAGGGAGTTAAACTGGGTAACCAGAATCAACAGCATCAGTGCCAGCGCGACCATGAAAGCACTGAAGAGGAAGGTCGCAGCCTCCTGCTGCTCTTCATCTTCGCCCGCAAAACGCACGGTGATATTTGCCGGGGTGTCCGGCATCCGATCACGTAACGCCTGCAATTGCTGATCAGCCTGCAGGCCATCGGCGACGTCGGCTTTGACCGTAATGGTGCGCTGACCATCAACGCGCTGGATGATGCCGGTTTTAGGCGCCGGCTCCAGACTCAGGAAGTAAGATAACGGCACCTGCCCGCGACTGGTATTGATGGTCTGGCGCTCGAACTGGTCCAGCTCCCGCCAGTTATTCGGCACCCGCACCGCAATGTCCACTTCATCCCTGACATCTTCCGGACGATAGGTCGCCAGCACCAGTCCGTTGGTGACCAGCCGCACGGCACTGCCAACACTCAACACATCGGTGCCGAAGCGCGCAGCCGCTTCCCGGTCAACCTCCAGGCGCCATTCGATTCCCGGCAGGCTGCGGTCGTCCTCCACATCCACGAAACCGCCTATTGCATCCATGGCCGCCCTGAGTGTATCGACATAACCATCCAGGGCATCGCTCTGGGAACTGCTGATTTTAAGCTCCACCGGTTTGCCAGCACCCGGGCCTTGCTGCTGTTCCCTGAACTCAAGCACGATGCCGGGGATATCGGCAGTGCGAGCCCGGAAATCTGCCAGAATCTCCGATGCGGGACGACGCTCAAACCAGTCGGTAAACTGGAAATTCAGCACCCCCACCACATCTGGCGCCATCTGCGAGTCCGGGCTGATCAGCGAGCGCGCATACAGCGCTTTGACTTCGGGCATCCCCAGCAGGCGTGCCTCCACCTTTTGTACCAGCGTATCCCGCTGGTGGATGGACTGGTCCCCCCGCGCCCGTATCCAGACCTGGGCAGAATCCGGCTCGACACTGGGGAAAAACTCCACCCCGTGGTTGAAGCGGCCGTAAACCCCGTAAATCAATCCGACCAGCACAATCACCCCGAGCAGCGTGACGCCAGGCCAGCGCAACAATGTGGCCAATACCGCGCGATAACCTTGCCCCATCCGCCCGGATTCAACCGGTACACGGGCCCGGGAGCCGCTGCTGATTCCGCCGAGAACCGGCAGGAAAATCAACGCCATGGCAAGCGATGCCAGCAAGCACAGGATGACGGTGATCGGCAGGAACTTCATGAACTCCCCCACCAGCCCCGGCCAGAACAGCAGCGGCAGAAAGACCGCAAGCGTGGTGGCAGTGGAGGCGATCACCGGCCAGGCCATACGGCTCGCAGCCTCCGCCCACGCCTCTCCGGGAGCAAGCCCCTCATGGAGATTACGGTCGGCCAGTTCCGACACCACAATCGCACCGTCCACCAACATACCGGCGACCAGGATGAGACTGAACAGCACAACAATATTGAGGGTGTACCCGAGGCTCCATATCATCAGGATTCCGGCCAGGAAGGCACCCGGAATCGTAAGCCCCACCAACAATGCGGAACGCAGGCCCATGGTGGCAATAATCACAATGATCACCAGCACAATGGCGGTCAGTACGTTGTTCAGCAGGTCACGCAAGATATCCTGCACTTCCGTCGACTGGTCCATGATGTAGCTTGCTTCCAGACCGTCGGGGAACTGATCTTCAGCGGCCGCTACCAACGCTTTCACCTGATTAACGGTTTCGATGATGTTGGCACCGGTGCGTTTTGACACTTCCAGGACAACCGCCGGCTCGCCATTTATCCTGGCGAAACCGGTCGGGTCCTTGAAACTGCGCTGCAGCATGGCGACATCCCCGAAGGTAACCACCGCATCTCCATTGACCTTGATCGGCATCGCCATAACGTCTTCGATGGTCTCGATCACCCCTGGTACTTTCATCGCCATGCGGCCGGAACCGGTGTCCAGACTTCCCGCCGCGACCAGCTGGTTATTACGGGCCACCAGGGTGGCAAGCTGGTCATAATCTATGCCGTAACTCTCCAATACCTGGGGGTCGACCACAACTTCCAGAACGTCTTCCCGGTCTCCGCCGATGGTTACTTCGAGTACCTGGGGAATACCCTCGATGGCGTCCTGGAGGCGCCGAGCCACGGTAATCAGCTCGCGCTGGGAAAGGGGTCCGGACAGGCCGATGGAAAGCACCGGAAACAGCGAGACGTTAATCTCGTTTACTCTTGGCTCATCGGCTTCTGACGGGATATTGGTGCGCGCGGTGTCGACCTTTTCACGAACATCCTGCAACGCTTTGTCCGGATCAAAGCCGGCGTCGAATTCCAGCATGATTGATGCATGGCCTTCGGAGGCGGTGCCCCGAATCTCCTTGATACCTTCCAGCGATCTCAGCTCCTGCTCCATGGGCCGAACCAACAGGCGCTCGCCATCCTCAGGGCTGATGCCTTCCAGCGTCATGGAGACATAAATCATCGGAATCGTTACGTCCGGATTGGCTTCCTTGGGTATGATCTGGAACGCCACGATACCGCCCATAATCAGGAAGATAAGCGCCAGTAAGGTGGTGCGACTGCGGTTCAGGGCCGCATAGATCAGGGTTTGCATCGGTCAGCCCTCAGCCTTGGGCCGGGGGCTGGCTAACGAACCGGTTACCGGTGTTACAGGCTGCCCCGGGGAAACAAAACCTCCGCCCTGTGTCACCAGCCGAATGCTGGCCGGCAAGCCCGCAACCCAGGCTCCGTCCGTGGTCGCACTCAGCATCTGTACCGTTGTGAAGCGCACTCTATCGTCGTCATCCACGTGCAGTACCCCGAGCTTGCCATCATCGCCCAGGCTGAGATAGGCCGGCGACAGGAACGTCGCCTGTCGTTCTGGCAGCGAGATCCCCAGCGTGGCACTGCCACCCGCTACTCTCAGCCGTTCGGGATTCGGCACATCAGCCTCCACATAAAAACTGCGGGTTTCAGCATTCGCTGCGCTGGCCACAAAGCTCAACCTGCCTTCCAGGATACGACCATCCAGAAGCTCCACACTCACCGGCTGGCCCTGTTCCAGGCCTGCCACCGATTGTTGCGGTGCATTGCCGGTCACTTTCAGACGGTCCACCTGAACCAGTTCCAGCAGCGATTGGCCCCTGGCGACATATTCTCCGAGTTCGGCATTACGCTGATTCACCACGCCGTCAAACGGTGCTGTCGGCTGGATATGACGCAAGGCCAGCTCGGCCTGTTCGAGCGCGGCCTGGGCAGCCGCGAGCTCACTTTCGAGGCGCAGCTTTTCGGACTCGGACACCAGGTTCCCGGTACGCAGGCGCTCAGCACCTTTCAGTTCTGCGGCCAGCTGCCTGACCCGGGCCCGCGCCTGGGCCACTGCTGCAGGCCGGTCTTCCTCGGATAGTTTTACCAGCACGTCCCCCGCCTGGACCTGTTGCCCTTGCTGCACGGGCAGCGCCTCAACGATGGCCTCAACCTGGGCACTGATGGAAACCCGCCGCCATGGCTCAATCTGCCCCTGTATCATGACCTTTGGCTGATAGGTAGTGGCATTGTAACGCTCTACTTCTACCCGGACAGGCCCGTCACTGGCGGTTTTCTGGGGCTCGTCCACATCCTCCCGCGCGGTCTTGACATCACCACTGATCATCCAGAGTACCAGCCCGAAGAACAGCGACACGGCCAGGGCCACCGGCCCCCAGATTTCCTTTTTCAGATGCATCATTGTTGTTCATCCTGAATGTGCGGTACGGAGCCAACGGCCGGAGCGCCTACCAGGCCGGCAATCATGAAATCGGCTACGTAATCAAAGTAGGTGGGCAACGTGGTGGTGTGACTGCGAGGCCCGAAACCGCCTGCGGCAACTCTTGACATCACCCCCTGAAAGCCCGCTTCGATACCCCAGTAGACGGTTTCGACCGAAGCGATCTTGAGCTCGCCATGGGACACGGCGGCGTCGAGGAACTGATGAAACATTTCGGTATATTCCGCATCCAGTTGCCGGAATTCAGACTGAATGTCACTCCCCAGGCGGTCCAGAAACTCCGGCCGCTCGCAATGCAGGCAGAGCTGGACCTCAACCGGGCTTTGCGCCATCAGATCGAACGCCAGCCTGATCACCGCGCGCATTGCCACCAGCGGACTACCGACGTCGGATATGGCCCGGTATCGGGCCAGACAGCGGCGGGAGAACTCCAGTGCCAGGCGCGCATAAATCGCGTCCTTGGTGGGAAAATGCTTGTACACCGTGCCTTTGCCAATTCCTGCCGCCGCAGCCACTTCCGCCACTGTCACCGACTCCCACCCACGCTGAAGGAACAACTCCAGCGCGGTGTCCAGCAACAGACGCTCGCGCTGGGCAAAGACTTCATCCTGATAACTCATCGTTTGTGCTGCCTTACTACCTGAATGTGGCCAGAGATGGCCATTTGTGACCGGCGGTCATAATATGACTTTGAGTCATAATTCGCAAGAGTACCCTTCAAGAGCACCCTTCAAGAGTACTCTTACAGTGAACTCCTGGTTGAGGCGATGGTATTCGAGGCTGCGGATGGCGCGATGGACCCGTCAATTGCGGGCGCAACAGTTCTGGCACATGACTGACCAGCAGCCGGCAACGAAGGAGGTGTTGGAGGGCCGGAAAACCCGGAAGCAGGCAGTGCAGCTTTTGATGAATCTTCGCCGGGTTTCCAATGACGAAGCTCACAAGTTACTGAGAAAACTGGCCATCCTTGGTTGCAAACGGATTGTTGAAGCTGGAGGACTCGCCTTGCAGCTCTGCTTCCGGGTGGTTCTTGGTCATCAACGATTTCATCTCGGCGACATGAGCTTTTGGGGTATCTACCATGACCAGGTAACGACCAGCCTCAATATCCTTATGGAAACGTCGTATCCGGTAATTTTCACCGGTAATGCCCCCAAACCCGCCAAGCCAGGCACCCGCCACGGTGAAGAAAGCGAACATTGCAACCCAGGCCGCGGTCGGCCATGCTAACCCGCTGAACATGGCCATCAGCAAGACAAAAGTGAGCCCGAACACTGCTCCGATGATCGCACCCCGCTCCACAAATCTCACCAGGTCGGTGCGGTCCAGCACGCTGGCACCGTGCAGATGGTGGGTGTAAAGCCCAGCCTCATCCTTGCTGACAATATGGAACCGCCAATTGGTGATGCCTTTTTCATGCAGGTCGTCAGAAATATCCTGCACACTATCTATGGAATCCACGAGATAAAACAACCGCTTCATAGTTGACCTCCCCTGCTGCTGCAGATGATGGTGCAGATGCTGTTAGAGAGTGGATCAATATAAAGTATAGAGGGCACAGGTTATTATTTGATCAGCCCGCAGCGGCTTTCTCAGACTGTCTTACGATAAGCCCGCCAGGCTTAAGCTGGTTACGAATAAGAAGAGCTGGGCGCTAGATCTGATGGGAATTGAGCACACCCTCAAGGTCAGACACATCGACCATCGGGTCATCCAGATCGAGCAGCACCTCTGACCGCGCAATGGTCCAGGCACGACCGGTAATTTCGCTGCTCATGCCGCGATAACTTCCGACCTGGGCGGCGCCGAGAACTTTGCCGGCGAACGTACTGCCACGGGGTGAGATGGTTTCGAGCCATTGGCCGTCCCGGATTTCGCCCCGGTGGTACATCAGCGCCAGTCGGGCGGAAGTACCAGTACCGGTCGGGCTACGGCAGATAACGCCCGGATGGACGTAGGTGGCAGAGCGGGACCGGAAGCCATCGCTGCCCAAGCGCTCCACCGGGCCCATCAGATGGGCAAAAGGCAGCGGACCAACGTGGCCCAGATCCGGGTGCTCCTGAGTCACTGCCGGGCGGGCAGCCTCGACAAAGGCCCGTCCAAAAGTGGCCATTGCCGGCATTTCATCGGAGACCAACCCGAATCCGAGCGCACTGGCATCCACCATGGCAAAGTAAGCCCCACTCCAGACCAGGTCAAAGGGGACCTGTCCGAAGCCTGGCACGTATGCGACCAGGTCCTGAGCCGAGACAAACGCCGGCTCGCTGCGGGTGGTGATGGACTCGACCCGGCCATTGCGGTTCCGGGCATTGATGTAGGCAAGACCCGCCGGCGACTCCAGCACCAACAACTGTTCGCCCTCTTCCATCGGGACAATACCATTCTCCAGAATCGCGGTGGCTGTACAGATCGTGTTGGAGCCGGAATACAGGGGGTAACCCATGGCTTCCATGATGATGTAACCGGCCTGGGCTTTCGGATTATCCGGAGGCACGATCAGGTCGACAGACATGAACGGATCGCCGTAGGGTTCATTCAAAAGCCAGCGGCGAAAACCGTCACCGTACTTCTGGATATAGCGCATCTGCTCCAGCACCGAACCCCCAGGCAGGTGGCCGACACCCCGGGTAACAATACGACTGACGTCGCCACCCGATTGCATGTCCACGAGCTCGACCGCACGCATCCGTTCATGTTGTTGGTACCTGAACGGCTGCTTAGGCATACCAGACTCCACGTTGCTCGAACTCGCGAGCCCTCACATCCTTCGCAACCATGGCTACCTGCTCCTGTCATACCGGCTATCAGATCAGGATAGGTCATTTTTTCGTCGACGTCAGGCTCTTAACGCGCAATGACCCGATACACAGGCCGAAGCCGTGGAATCTGTTTCAGTACCACCTGAATGACCGTGGTTAACGGAACCGCAAGCAGAACGCCCACCGGGCCCCAGAGCCAGCCCCAGAAAAAGATCGACACGAAAATAACCACCGGATTAATCGCCATGCGGAAGCCATGGATATAGGGCTCCAGGAAAAAGCCGATCAGCGCTGTCAGCCCCAGGTAACCCACCGGCGCAACAGCCATCTTCCAGAGCTCATCCAGGCTGGTGGCCGACACCACCGCCAACAGTGAAATGGTCAGTATCACACCGAGATAGGGAATGAACCGGGCCAGGCCTGCCACCAATCCCCACACTGCCGGTGATGGCAGCCCAACTGCCCAGGCCAGCAAACCGGTAGCGGTCCCTACAAACAGGTTACTGAGACCAATTACCGCAAGATAGCGGGCAATTTCATGCTGGGCCTCATGGACAATATGCAGAGCGTTGCGGCGCTGACCTCTCGGCAACTGACGGACAAAATTCTGGATCAGGCGGTCGCCGCTGACCAGCAGAAAATACGTAAGCGCCAGGGCCAGAGCCAGGCCCGCAAAGCCATTCTTCACCTTGTTGAACAGTTTTGCGCGCCATGAGTCGGTCTGCAAGACGACCGTGTTGGTGGTTCCGGCTCCAGCGCTTTCGCTGTCGGAAAGCTCTTCAACGGACTTTTCGACTTGAGCCGCGGACTCGGAGACCTTCTCGATCTGCCTCCTGAATGCGCTTTCACCCACCAGTAGCTTCGATATGCCTTCCGGTGCCTTACTCGCCCACTCGGTCACCGGTTTGGCAACCGCCCAGCCCAGCCCCGCCATTGCGGCGATCAGTGTCAGGATAAGGACCAGGGAGGTGATCACTCGCGGTATACCGAAACGGCGGTAGGCTTTCTTGACCAGCGGAGATAACAGCAGACTGGTCAGCAAGGCCAGAATAATCGGCAGGATAATCTCATGGGCCAGGTACAGGGTGTACAGGACCCCCAGCACGAAAAGACCGTAGACAGGAGTTACAATATTTGACGGGACCTGAAGCCGGTAATTTCTGAGCTTCTTGCTTGGGGTCCCGTCGGCATTCTGATCAGTAGTGGGTTGGTCTTCCATGGCGTTTCAAGCGGCCTTATACATGTATAAATGGTATCGCCGCCTACTGCTCAGCCGCGAAGGTTCAGCTCTGTGGTTGGTAATAAAAGCGCTGAATGCTGGAGAAATCCAGTGCGCCATTACCCTGGGATGCGTGCAGTTCAAACAGGTTGCGTGCCAGGGCGCCCATGGGAACAGCAGCGTGATTCTGTACCGCATTGTCCATCGCCAGCCCCAGATCCTTGTTCATCAGATCCACCAGGAAACCGCCCTGGTACTGACGCGATGCCGGCGCTGCCTCCATAACTCCCGGCCAGGGATTGTATACGTTCAGGGCCCAGTTTCCACCTGAACTCTGTTTCATTATTTCAGACAGTACGGCGGGATCGAGACCGTTTTTTACACCGAGGGCCAATGCCTCGCTGGTGCCGCTCATCAGGATCGCCAGCAACATGTTATTGCAGATCTTTGCGATCTGACCGGCGCCATGGGGACCGGCGTGGAAAATGTTTTTGCCCATACCTTCAAGAATCGGCCTGGCCTGGTCAAAGGCCGCCTTCTCCCCACCACAAATGAACGTCAGGGTACCGGCTTTGGCGCCGCCGACACCACCAGACACGGGCGCGTCCATGAACGTGATGTTCTTTTCAACCGCTGCTTCGGCCACTTTGCGGGCCGTTTCCGGCGCAATGGTGGAAGAATCAATAACAAGAGTTTTGGATGCAAGGCTTGCCAGCAAGCCGTTGTCACCCAGGTACACGGCCTCGACGTGCTTTCCGGCGGGCAGCATCGTGATCACACAATCGGCAGAGTCCGCTGCCTCCGTGGCAGTGGCGGCACTCTTGGCGCCTTCACCAACAAGGGTGCGGACCGCATCGTCGGATAAATCAAATACCGTCACCTCGTGTCCGGCTTTGAGCAGGTTGGAGGCCATCGGGCCACCCATGTTTCCGAGTCCGATAAACGTAATAGTCGCCATAATTATTGTTCTCCGTATTTTCTGTGTTCAGGCTGAAGATCTTCAGTTCAGGTTTTCAGAAAAAATTCGTCCACCCACATCGGATCAATACTGGCCAGAGTCGGATATTGCCAGCGTGGTTGCAGGTCTTTGTCAATCAGCAACGCCCGGATACCCTCTGCGAACTCGCCTTTTTTCAGGCAATGGATGGAAAGCCGGCGCTCTTTTCGAAACACATCCGCAAGACTGTCTCGAGGCGTATCGTGGAAGTGTTTCCAGTGAATCGCCATCGATGCCGGTGATGCGGCCGCCACCGTCTTGACCGCTTTCACGAGCCATGGGTCGTCATCCTGCATGCGAGTCAGGTTGTCCACCACATCGATCAACGTGTCGCCATCCGTCAAGGACTGAATGACATCGAAATGATTCCTGACGACCGATTCGGGCAAGACTTCCCGTGATTCTGCTTCAAACTGACGCAAGACTTTATTGACGGCTTTGATGGCCGTGCTGCCGAATTGTGCCTGCTGCAAAGCGGCCTTCACCTCGTCACGGCGGTCGTGACAGATAAAGCGATCCGCCAGCCCGACAAACAGGGCATCGGCCCCGTTCATCCGTGCCCCGGTCAGGCCGAGGAAAAGTCCGGTACGACCAGGCATACGGTTCAGGAACCAGCCAGCCCCGACATCCGGGTACAATCCGATGCTGACTTCCGGCATCGCCAGTTTTGACCGTTCAGTCACCACCCGGTGAGAGGCACCGGCCATCAGGCCCAGACCACCCCCCATCACGATGCCGTTACCCCAGACAATAAAGGGCTTGGGGTAGGCGTGGATCAGATAATCCAGCTCATACTCGTCGGTGAAGAACTGTTCGCCCACGCTGGCAGTGCGATGATCCGAACGCGGCTCGGTCATGTCACGATAGAGCGCGACGATGTCCCCGCCAGCGCAAAGAGCCTTATCGCCCTCACCTTCCAGCCACACGGCTTTGACTTCACGGTCCTTCGCCCAGTCATCGAGACGGGCTTTGAGCAGGTGGATCATGTCCAGAGACAAGGCATTCATCGCCCGCGGCACGTTCAGGCGCGCGACACCGATGCAGCCCCCGCCGTTGATTGCGAGTTCTTCAAATATTACAGATTGGTTGCTCATAGGATTGCCCGGTTGTCCTTATCGGTTCTTCCACTGGGGCGCGCGTTTTTCAAGAAACGCATTAACGCCTTCGCGCTGATCTTCGGTGCTGAAAAGTTCAATGAACAGTTCACGCTCCATGCGCCAGCCATCCGCATGGCTGCGACCATCGCGGGCACTCATCACCAGCGACTTGCAACGGGCAGTCGACGACGGGCTCTGCTTGCAGGCCATCGCTGCCAGCTCAAGTGCCTTGTCCAGCGCCGTGCCAGTTGGCACCACTTCTTCCACCAGCCCGATGGCCAGGGCGCGTTCAGCCGTAATGCGCTCGCCGCACAGAATCATGCGCTTGGCCCAGCCCTCACCTACCAGCCAGGGCAGGTTCTGAGTGCCGCCAGCGCACGGCAGCACACCAACACTGGCCTCAGGCAAGGCCATCTGGGCCTGCTCCTCGGCAATGCGCAGGTCGCAGGACAGCGCGCATTCCAGGCCCCCGCCCATGGCATAGCCGTTGATGGCAGCAATGGACACACCGCGGAAACGGGTAAGCGTATCGAACGCCTTGCCGAACGCCTGGGCCATTATGTTGGCTTTACCAGCATCGCCGTCGGCAAAGCTTTTGAGATCCGCACCGGCGGAAAAGAACTTCTCACCCTGGCCCGTCACCACCAGAGCAAAGATATTATCATCCGCGTTCAGGGCTTCGACGGTTTCGGTCAGGGCTGATAGTGACTCCAGGGTCCAGGTATTGGCCGGTGGATTATTGATGGTGATAATCGCGATATGGTCGCGTTTTTCCAGTTGAATCAGGTCGCTCATCGGATTGCCTCTTGTTTTGTCAGCTACTGTTCTGTCGGCTACTGAATGGCTTCAACAACCCCCGGTTCCAACAGCCGGCGGGCGACAATCAGCCGCATGATTTCGTTGGTGCCTTCCAGAATCTGGTGCACCCTCAGGTCTCGCACGTAACGCTCAAGGGGATATTCCCGGATATAGCCATAGCCACCGTGAAGCTGTAGGGCGTCGTTGCACACTTCAAAGCAGGCGTCGGTGGCAAATCGCTTTGCCATTGCACACAGCATTGTGGCTTCCGAGTTGCGCTGGTCGAGGTTGTAAGCCCCCAGACGAACCATCTGACGGGCGGCCACCAGATTCGTCGCCATGTCCGCCAGCTTGAACTGCAACGCCTGAAAGCCCGCCAGCGGCTGCCCGAACTGCTCACGCTCATGCATATAATTGCGGCTTCGCACCAGCGCTGCCTGGGCGCCGCCCAGGGAACAGGTCGCAATGTTCAGGCGGCCGCCGTCGAGGCCTTTCATGGCGATCTTGAAACCATCGCCTTCCTCGCCCAGACGGTTCTCTGCTGGTACCCGCACGTTTTCAAACGTGATCTGCCGGGTGGGCTGACTGTTCCAGCCCATCTTCTCTTCCGCTTTGCCGTAATGAATGCCGTCGCTGTCTGCTGGCACCGCAAAGGCACTGATGCCCCTGGCGCCACTGTCCGGCGAACCGGTCCTGGCCATCACCACCAATATCTGGGTACTGCCGGCACCCGAGATAAACACCTTGCTACCGTTAAGGACGTAATCATCGCCGTCCTTTACCGCTTTGGTGCGCAGACTACCGGCATCGGACCCGGCGCCGGGTTCAGTCAGACAATATGAGCCCAACCATTCACCACTGGCCATACGTGGAGCAATCGTATCCTGCACGTGGGCATTGCCAAACATGGCGACCATCCAGGTCGCCATGTTATGAATGGTAATGTAGGCCGCCGTGGACGGACAGGCGGCCGCCAGCTCTTCCACGATGACCGTGGTATCAAGCCGTGACAATCCCATACCACCCTGGGCTTCGGGGGTATAAATGCCACAAAACCCCATCTCGCCCGCTTCCCGGATCACGTCCACCGGGAATTCGTGTTCCGCATCCCATCTCGCAGCGTGGGGTGCCATGGCCTTCTCGGCAAAGACTCTGGCGGCCTCCCGAAACGCCAACTGGTCCTCGGTCAGATCGAAGTTCATCGTCGCTCCCCTTACCGCATACGGATGGAGAAGTTGGTTTCCGCAATCGCGTCTTTGGCGAACCAGCGTGCAGTGATGGTCTTGGTTTCGGTATAGAACCGGACCGCCTGCTTGCCGTAGGCGTGCTGGTCACCATAGAACGAGCCCTTCCAGCCGGTGAAGGAGAAGAAAGGCAGGGGCACCGGGATGGGCACGTTGATACCCACCTGACCGACTTCAATTTCATGCTGGTAACGACGGGCTGCACCACCGGAACTGGTGTACAGGGAAGTCCCGTTGCCGTAAGGGCTGTTATTGACCAGCTCAATGGCATCACCAAAGGTGTCTACTTCCATGCAGGCCAGAACCGGGCCGAATATCTCTTCTTTGTAGATCTCCATTTCCGGCTTGACGCCAGAGAACAGGGTGGGACCCACCCAGTTACCATCAGGCAGACCCGGCACTTCACAACCACGGCCATCCAGCAGCAGGTTGGCACCTTCGGCTTCGCCCTGGGCAATCAGTGATTCCACCCGCTTCTTGGCCTGGGGGCTGATCACCGGGCCATAGCTGGCGCCCTTGTCATTCCAGGCGCCGGGCTTGACCGCCGCCAGCGCCGCTTTGACATCGGGAATCCATTCCTGGGCCTCACCCACAAAGACTGCCACCGAAATCGCCATGCAGCGCTGACCGGCAGCACCGACAGAGGCACCTACCAGTGCATTGACGACCTGCTGCTTGTCGGCGTCCGGCAGAATAACCATATGATTCTTGGCGCCGGCAAAGCTTTGTACCCGCTTCATGTTCTTGGTGCCGGTTTCGTAGATGTAACGGCCAACCGGCACGGAACCAACGAAAGACACCGCCTTGATGGCGGGATCCGTCAGCAGGATATCGACCTGCTCTTTGCCACCGTGAACCACCTGCAATACGCCCTTGGGCGCGCCGGCTTCTTCAAACAGTTCTGCCAGCCGAGTGGGCGTCAAAGGGTCCTGCTCTGACGGCTTCAGGATGAAGGTGTTGCCACAGGCAATGGCCATGGGAAACATCCAGAGCGGGATCATCGCCGGGAAGTTGAACGGTGTGATACCAGCGCAAACACCCAGTGGCTGGATGTAGGAATAGGTGTCAACTTCACGGGCGACGTTCTCGACGGTCTCGCCCATCATCAACGAGGGAATGTTGGCTGCGTGCTCGACCACTTCGATACCGCGCCAGACATCACCTTTTGCATCGTCAAACGTCTTGCCGGTTTCCTTGGACAGGATTTCAGCAATTTCATCATGATGCTCTTTGAGCAGGGCCTGGTAACGCATCATCACACGGGCACGCTCGGATACCGGGGTTTCTTTCCAGGTCTTGAAGACTTCGCCAGCATGGTCAATCGCGCGGCGCATTTCAGCATCCGTTGTACAAGGTGCACGTGCGATAACTTCGTTGGTGGCCGGGTCCGTGACGTCGATCCACTGCTCGGTCTGGCTTTCTATGAATTCGCCACCGATGTATAGAGGTACGGTTTTCATTTTGTGGTTTCCTTTCGTTGTTGTAGTGAAATCTGGTCGTTGTTGTAATGATATTTGGTCGTTGTGACAGTGATACTTGGGGGACATTACCCTCAGGCTTTCCTAGATCCTAGCACAGGAACAGACTGCGTCATGATTGACTAAATTTCGTCCGTGATGGATTATCTTTCGAAATCAAAACAAGATTGTTGTAATAAATGACTAAAACTTCCCAATGGCCGGTGCCAACGGACAGTATCCGTTATGTCATCCCGGACCCCGTCGTCAAAACACTCTCCAGACATCCGCTGACGCGGGATCTGTATCCATTGGCGTTCGGACACTATCGGCGGGCGGTAGGTCATCATATGCATCGTGAGCACCATAGCGACGATCTTTTGATCCTCTGCACTGAGGGCGAGGCGTTCCTCAGCATCGAGGACGAGCCGTGTGTGGTCAAGGCAGGTGATCTGGTGCTGTTGCCGGCGGGGGCCTCCCATCGCTACACGGCGGCGCCGGAAAACCCCTGGACTATTCACTGGGTGCATTATGCCGGGCCATTGGCGGAAGATTTCCGCCAACATATGGGGTTCACCGACGGGGTTCGAGTGCTCCACCTCGGACGGCAGCCCCGTCTGCTGGTGGACTTCAACGGTTTGCTATCGGTGCGACAAACCGGTTTCCGGACCCCGGGGCTGGTGCATGTGGCCAACCGGCTGCGTCAGCTGCTGGCGGCTATTCCCCTGAGCATGGGTGAATCCGGACAATCACAACAGCCCGACCTGGATGTCATTCACAATTTTATGCGGGAACATCTGGATGAGCGGATAAGCCTTGGCCAGCTGGCAGGCCTCACCGGGCTGTCCGCTACGCACTTTGCTACCCGTTACCGGGAGCTCACTGGCGTGTCACCGATCCAGCACTTCCTTCACCTGAAGGTGGAACAGGCCTGCCAGATGATCGATACCACTGATCATTCGTTCACCCAGATCAGCTCCCAACTGGGTTACGATGACAATTACTACTTTTCGCGGCTGTTCAAGAAAGTGATGGGGTTATCGCCAACCGACTATCGCCACACCAGTCGGCACTGAAGCTGACCCAAGAAGGACGGGAACGCCGAAAATATGTCATGGGAACACGACCCCTGTTGTTGTTGTCCATAACTCGATAGGCTGTCCGATAACGAGCCAGAACTAATCCAGACAAGGCACCACCATGGCGACCTATACCATTCAGATTGAAGACACATTTGATGTTTCCCAGGACAGGGTGTTTGCGTTATTTTCCGATCACAAGCGGTTTGGCGATTTGCTGGGCGCCCCGGTAAAACGCATCAAGGACAGCGACCAGGCCGATCCCAATGGCCTTGGCTCGGTTCGCAAGATTGGGTTCGGACTCCTCGCATTGGAAGAGACGGTGACCGGGTTCGAGCCAGACAGCCTGATTGAATACACAATTACCAGCCTGAGCCCTATCCGAAACCACCAGGGGCGCATCCGTTTTTCGGAAACCAGTGACGGTCAGACCCGAATCGATTACACCATTTCCTTTGAGGAGATCATCCCTTTCACCGGCGCGCTGATACATTCCACCCTTGAAAAAGGCCTTCGAAGGGGCATCAAACGCGTACCTGAGCTGGCCTAGCGGGCAGGCTGATCGAGCGCCTCGATGATCTGGTTACAGACCTGCTCATGGCTCAGGCCATCGCAGGCAATTGTGATATCCGCCGTGCGGGAGTACAGCTCATGACGCTCCGCAAACAGCTCTGCAAGGGACTGGTCGTCGCGCTTTGAAATACCCCGCAGGCTGAAGTCACCAATGCGCTGCTCAACTGTCGCCAGCGTCACCTGTAGAAACACAATGGTGCTGTTCTGCCTCAGGTGCGCCATTGCCTCGGCACTGTAGACGGCACTTCCGCCGGTAGCGATAACGTGATGCTCCAGATTCAGATCCAGCAACACCCTTTCCTCAATGCCTCGCAGCACCCGGTAGCCGTCATCATCCACAATTGCCTGTAATGTGCGGCCTGCTGCCGCCTGGATCAACAGGTCGGTATCCACGAACCCGAGCGCCAGGCGCTTGGCCAGCAAAACCCCTACCGTACTTTTGCCCGACCCCGGCATACCGATGAGCACAAGGTTGGACGCCGCCGAAGATTGAGGAACGGAAGTCACCCTTTCGCTTCCTCAACGGCTCTTTCGGCCTGCAGCGAAAATTTCTTCACACTGGAGGCAAAGTCGCTGAAGCGCTCGCCCTGAATCAGAACATGTTGACGGAGGCGGTCTTCGGCCCGGTCCGCATTCCCTGACTCAATTGCCTCGTAGATTTCGCGATGCTCCTGCATCGAATTCACCATCCGCTGCCGCACCTGTAGTTGCATGCGACGGTATGGTTTCAGGCGCTGCTTGAGCTGTCGGGTCTCTTCGGCAAGAAAGGCGTTGTGGCTCGCCCGATAGATGCAATTGTGAAAGTCCTCGTTCTCGTAATAGTACTCGTCGGAGTCGCCCTGCTTGATGGCTTCCTCGCATCGCGCCAGGGCGGATGCGAGGTTCGCCAGCTCGACAGCACTGATGCGGCGGGCCGCAAGACGACCACACATGCTTTCCAGCTCAGCCATTACCTCGAACATTTCAATCAGTTGCTCGATGCCCACCTTGGCGACAAACGTACCTTTTTTGGGCTCCACCGTGACCAGACCGCTGACCGCTAATTGCTGAATCGCCTCCCGGATCGGGGTGCGAGAGACACCAAATTTGAGCGCCAGCTCTTCCGGATCGAGCCGGGCACCTGGCATCAGACGCCCATTAATAATGTCGTCCTCCAGGGCATCCTTGAGTTTCTGAGTGTTTGAACGCTTCACGACTGCACCCTCCGGTAGAAACTGCTGATCAAATGGCAAAAGCGCACATGATACTTTCGTCGATTCATATTGACACAAGTATATACAAGCGCTATTGATATATACATCAGCTTTTCTGATGAATATTACACAACAACAAAATGTTCGGAGAAAACCACAATGAAACACTCGATCGTCAAGATTGCGACCGCTGCGGGCTTATCTCTCGCTATGATCAGCGCCGCTTCCGCAGAAACCGTTCTACGTGCGTCTCATCAATTTCCCGGTGGCAAAGGCGATGTCCGGGATGAGATGGTTCAGCTGATGGCTAAAGAAGTTAATGCTGCCGACGTCGACCTAGAAATCCAGGTCTACCCCGGTCAGTCGTTGTTCAAGGCCGGTGAACAGTGGGGCGCACTGGTGCGTGGTCGTCTGGACATGACCGCCCTCCCCCTCGATTACGCCTCCGGACGACATCCCGAGTTCTCCGCCACCTTGATGCCTGGTCTGGTCCGCAGCCACGACCGTGCCCAACGCCTCAATGATTCCGAATTCATGGGCATGATCAAAAAAGTCATCAACGATGCGGGCGCCCGTGTCCTCGCGGATGCCTGGCTGGCGGGTGGTTTTGCTTCCAACGATCGCTGCATTACGTCTCCGGACACAGTGTCGGGCCAAACCCTACGCGCAGCTGGCCCCGCGTTTGACGAAATGCTGGCAACGGCCGGTGCATCAATCGCCTCAATGCCGTCCTCGGAGATCTACACAGCCATGCAGACCGGTGTGCTGGATGGCGCCAACACCTCCTCCGGCTCTTTTGTTTCCTACCGCATCTATGAGCAGGTCACCTGTCTGACTGCGCCCGGGGAGAACGCACTCTGGTTCATGTATGAGCCGATCCTCATCTCCGAGCAAAGCTGGAACAACCTCAATGAAGAGCAGCAGGCCGCATTGACGGCCGCCGGTGAAAAAGCCGAAGCCTACTTTGCCAAAGAGGCCGCAGGACTTGATCAGAAGATGATCGACGTATTCAAGGAAAACGGTGTTGAAGTCGTCAATATGACGCCGGAAGACTACAACGCCTGGCTCGATATCGCCAAGAAGAGTGCTTACAAGACCTTCGCGGAGAATGTGCCAAACGGCCAGGCGCTCATTGATGCCGCTCTGGCAGTTGAATAGGCGATAGTGAAGTAAGAACAGCCCTCCTATTGCCGGAGCTTCGGCTCCGGCCTTTTTCAACCGCCAGAGTGCATTGCTATCAGACTGCACGTCGACCATATGGCTTCCCGGGGGTCCGCATGTCCCAACCCTATGATGTTTCCGAAACCTCAGAACGCAGCGTGATTGGCAGCTACATCCGGTGCATGGATACACTCTCTGTCGCAACCGCCCTGCTGGCCGCAACCCTGCTCGCACTCGGCGTTCTGGCCGTAGTCCACATGGTGTTTGTTCGTTATATCCTCGTTGAAAGCACCGTCTGGCAGACCGAGTTCACCACCTTCGCCATTACCGCAGCGATGCTGCTCGGCACACCTTATGTGCTGAAAACCGGTGGCCACGTGGCAGTCACCGTCTTACCAGACTCTCTCCGTGGGTTGCCCAAACGCATCATGCAGCTTGCTGCGCACCTGGTCGGCCTTGGCTTCTGCCTGGCCCTCGCTTTCGGCTCCTGGTACTACTTTTACGAGGCCTTCAGTATGGACTGGACCACCGGCACCGCATGGAATCCGGTTCTGTGGCCAGCCGTCCTCCCAATGGCCATAGGCATCAGCCAACTGTCGCTGCAATACGTGGCTGAAATTCTTCGTGGGGAGCATTGATCATGGATCCCGTTACCAGTGGCATTCTGGTTGTTATCGCTCTCATGGTCCTGATGGCCATCGGCACACCCATCGCCTTTGCTCTTGGCGCGGTTTCCCTGACCGCGCTGGTCCTCGACAGGGGGATGGGAGAACTGATCTATTTTGGTGAAACCTTTTTTGGCAACGTAGCATCTTTTGGCTTCGTCGCCATCCCGATGTTTATTCTGATGGGCGCGGCGGTGGCATCTTCTCCCACCGGGCGAGATCTCTACCGTTCGCTTGATTTATGGATGGGCAGGTTACCCGGTGGCCTGGCCATTTCCAATATTGCGGCCTGCTCTATCTTTGCCGCGCTGTCGGGCTCATCCCCGGCCACCAGTGCCGCCATCGGTAAACTCGGCATTCCGGAGATGCGCAAGCGGGGTTATCCGGACGGGGTCGCAGCCGGTTGTATTGCAGCGGGCGGTACCCTCGGGATTCTTATTCCGCCCTCCGTCACCATGATTGTCTACGGCATTTCAACAGAAACCTCGATCGGACGGCTGTTTATCGCCGGTGCCATTCCCGGCCTGATGCTGGCGGGCCTCTTCATGATCTGGACCCTCATCGCCTGCAAGATGGCGGGGGGCTATGACAGCCCGAATCCGGTTGCGGAAGCTGCCGCCAGGGTCAAGGAGAATGTTGAAGGCAATATGAAGGCGCTGGTGCGGGTACTGCCGTTCCTGATTGTGGTCATGGGAATTCTGTTTGCCCTTTACGGTGGTGTCGCTACGCCTTCAGAAGCCGCCGGCGTCGGCGCGTTTTTGTGTCTGGCACTTGCCATCATTGTCTACCGCATGTGGCAGGTAAAACCGATCACCATCATCATGCGGGATGCGTTGCGGGAAAGTGTGATGATCATGCTGATCATCGCCACCGCCGAGATCTTCGCGTTCGCATTGTCATCCCTGTTCATTACACAGACCGTAGCCGGCGCCATTGCGGACCTTGAAGTTAATCGCTGGGTACTGATGGGCGTTATCAACCTGTTCCTGCTGGTCGCCGGGTTCTTTCTGCCGCCCGTGGCTGTCATTGTTATGGCGGCACCGATCCTGCTGCCGATTATCCTGGCCGCCAATTTTGATCCTTACTGGTTCGCGGTCATCCTGACCATCAACCTGGAAATTGGCCTGATCACCCCGCCGGTCGGACTCAACCTGTTCATTATCAAGGGAATAGCGCCGGACATAGCGCTACGGGATATTCTGATGGGCAGCCTGCCTTATGCCTTGTGCATGGTGCTGGCCATCGTACTGCTGTGTATTTTCCCGGGAATTGTCACCTGGCTGCCTGATCTGCTGATGGATTCCTGACCAAAGGTTGAACCGCTATGAACATGAGTTTTTTGCAGGAACTGTTCAATAATATTACCCAGCGTGAATCGTTGCTGCGAGGGCGGCTGGGTAAAAACCACCACTTTGATCACAGCCACCTGACTGAAGCTTGTCAGGCGCTGTTGCAGAGTGACGGTGAGGCCTCCAGCATTGCGCTGGCTAGCCGGGTGCTGGAAATCTACTCATTGTTGGATGAACCGCAAAAGCGGCTGTTCTTTGAGCAACTCGCCCTGAAATTCTCCGCCGAACCGGAGCGGATTGATGCTGCCTACACGGCCTACAAATCGGCGCGCACCAACGACAATCTTGAAACCCTGTTCGAGGCCTGTGAACCACTGCGTCAGGAGTTGCTGCGACGCCTGAACCTGGCGAGCGGCGGCACTCATGAGCTGGTTCGCATGCGGGAAGACCTGCTGGCTCTGATGGCGGATCACCCGGACTTCAAGGCCATTAACTCCGACTTTATTCATCTGTTCGGGTCCTGGTTCAATCGTGGTTTTCTGGTGCTCAAACGTATTGACTGGAACACTCCCGCCAACATCCTGGAAAAAATAATCCGGTATGAAGCGGTCCACGAAATCAAGGACTGGGATGATTTACGCCGGCGCCTCGACGCCCGGGATCGCCGCTGTTTCGGCTTTTTCCACCCGGCCACTGGCGATGAACCCCTGATCTTCGTGGAGGTCGCCCTGACCAAAGGCCTGCCGGATCAGATCCAGGCGATTCTTGCCAGTGATCGCTACGATATTGATGACCCGGAATCGGCAGACACCGCGGCATTCTTTGGTATCAGCAACTGTCAGGTCGGTTTGCGGGGTATTTCCTTCGGCAATTTTCTGATCAAGCAAGTGGTCAAGGAGCTGAAACAGGAACTGCCCAACCTGAAGAACTTCGTCACCCTGTCGCCGATGCCGACTTTCCGCAGCTGGCTCGAAAGCACTTATCTGGATGACATCGGCCTGCTGGAGCCCGAGGCCCAGGAAGCGCTCAAGCACTTGAATGACCCCGAATGGTTCAGGAACGAAAGCCTGCAGGAACGGCTGGGCAGCGTCATCAAGCCGCTGGCTGCCCGCTATCTGCTGAAAGCAAAAAACACCCATGGCGAACCCCTCAATCCGGTCGCCCGCTTCCACCTCGGCAACGGCGCGGAGCTGCATCGCATCAACTGGTTAGGTGACACCTCCAACAAGGGCATGAAGCAGTCAGCCGGGCTGATGGTGAATTATCTCTACGTGTTGGACAACATTGAACGCAACCATGAGCAGTACACCACCGACGGCACCATTGTGTGCTCCTCCGCTGTTCGTGACCTGAGCCGACGCGGCCGAAAATTGCTCAAAGGAGAAACCGAAAAATGAATCACAACCTGTTTGAGACCTTTGCCCGACACATGAATGCCCGCAACCAGTCCGCTTTTATTGTTACTCCCGAGGGCCGCGACTTTACCTACGCCGATGCTCTTACCATTAGCGCGCAACTGGCCGGCGCGCTGATCGCCCTGGGTGTGAAACCCGGTGACCGGGTCGCCGTGCAGGTGGATAAAAGCCCCGAGGCCATTCTGCTGTATCTCGCCTGCTTGCGAATGGGTGGGGTCTATCTGCCCTTGAATACCGGCTACACCGCCGCCGAGATCGGCTACTTTCTCGGCGATGCAGAGCCGTCGCTGTTTGTCTGTCAGCCCGAAGCCCTTGCGGACGCCCGCAAGGTTGCCAACAGCACCAACTGCCCACAGGTCGCCACGCTGGGAGTCAACGGCGATGGCTCACTGATGGAGACTGCAACCAGGGCAGAACCTTTTGACGGGATTGAGCAGCGCGCCGGAACGGACCTGGCTGCAATCCTTTACACGTCAGGCACAACCGGCCGCTCCAAGGGTGCCATGCTGACCCATGGGAACCTGGGATCAAATGCCAAAACCCTGATGGAAACCTGGCGCTTTACTGAGGCTGACCGGCTGATTCATGCGCTGCCGATATTCCACACGCACGGCCTGTTTGTCGCATGCAACGTGACTCTGATGGCGGGAGCCAGCATGTACTTTCTGTCCCGGTTTGACGTCGATACCGTGATTGAAGCAATGTCAGAGGGCACCACGCTGATGGGTGTCCCGACCTTCTACACCCGTTTGTTGCAGGATGACCGCCTGACGCCGGAACTCACGCGCCATATGCGGCTGTTTACCTCAGGCTCCGCCCCACTGACGGCAGAAACCCACAGGGAATTCGAAAAGCGTACCGGCCACGCCATTCTTGAGCGTTACGGCATGACCGAGACCAACATGAACACCTCCAACCCCTACGACGGCGACCGCATTGCCGGCACGGTGGGACTGCCGTTACCCGGGGTTGAAATACGCGTTACCGACCCCGAAACCGACACTCACCAACCCCTCCCACAGGGGGAGATTGGCATGTTGGAAGTCCGCGGCCCCAACGTATTCATCGGGTACTGGCGGATGCCGGAGAAAACCAGAGCCGAACTGCTTGAGGATGGATTCTTCGTTACCGGCGACCTGGGCTTGATTGACGAACGTGGCTACGTCCACATCGTAGGCCGTGACAAGGACCTGGTCATTTCCGGCGGGTTCAACGTTTACCCGAAAGAGGTGGAACAACTGATTGATGAAATGGACACCGTGCTGGAATCCGCCGTTATTGGCGTACCCCATCCGGATTTCGGCGAAGGCGTTACTGCCGTAATCGTGCCGCAGCCCGGCGCCCGGATCGAAGAGACTGAGGTGATCAACGCCCTGAAAAGCCGTCTGGCAAAGTACAAACAGCCCAAGCGTGTTTTTTTCGTGGACAGCCTGCCCCGCAATACCATGGGCAAAGTCCAGAAAAACCAGCTCCGTGAAACCTATAAAGACATCTACGCCGACGTCTGAACCGGCGCTTGCGACACGGTGCTTAAGAGGATCGACCGGTTCGGCTCATTTGCCCAGCATTTCACCCACTGACTTGAGATTTTCCACATGATCACACACGGTCTTGATGATCATCAGGATGGGGGTGGCCACAATCAAACCTACTGGCCCCCAGAGCCAGCCCCAGAACAGCAGGCCGATAAAAATGGCGACGGCATTGAGACTGGAGACACGGCTGGTCAGCCAGGGTGTGAGCAAATAGCCCTGAATACTGGTGATCGCCAGCGAGATCCCCGCCACGAGAAACGCCATATCGAGCGCACTGAACTGAATGAACGCCGCCGCACCGGTTCCGATTAACACCAGGAAGGGTCCAAGGTAGGGAATTGCGCTGGCGACACCGGCCACCACACCCCAGAGCACAGCCTGCTCGACGCCCAGGATGAAAAACGCCAACCAGGTGAAAAATCCGACAAACACAGCCCCGAGCATCATAACAAATATGAACCGCCTGACCTGCTGGTGGAATTCGTTCAGAATCCGGACCGCCTTGCGCATTCTTGCGAAAGACGGCCCGGATATCCTGACCACCTTGCGTTTGTACAGCGAACCGATCGAAAGCAGAAAATAGACCAGTAACAGCGCTGAGAAAAACTGGGTAAACACCACCAGCGCTGTACCTGAACCGGTCAGCAGATAATCCCGCAAACTGAACGGCTCTTCCACAATCCTAACCGCTGTGGCTTGGGGGCGAGACTGGTCACCCCCATCATCTGATTCCTCGTTTGCAGTTTCCTCGATCTGTTTGGCTGCCTCTTCGGCTTTCTTCATCAAGCTTTCGTCAGCAACCGCTTTAACCGGTGATTTGCTTTGAAACTGATGCAATGCGGTGGGGATTTTATCAAGCATGGCCATCGCTTCGCGCTGCAGCGGCACTGTTGCCAGCACGACAATTGCAATGACACTAAGAAGTACGATAGCCGCACTGATCGGCCGGGGGATTTTGAGCCGGTCCAGGCCGGAGACCAGTGGATCCAGCGAGTAGCTGACCAGCACGCTTGCCACCAGCGGCAGCAACACAGCCTGCGCCCAGTCAATGAACACAATGGTCGCGAGTACCGCAAGGATCATGGGCGCAGTAGTGCGAAAGTTAATGGCTCCCGCTGCCGTGAGCATCCGCAAATGCTCATCCTGCGATATTGCAGAGGGTTGATCCGTGCTGGGACGTTCCTGTTCACTCATGGACAACCGCTCTCCTGTATTATCGGTGGCGGATGGTCGCAACTTTCTGACTACAGGTGTAGCCATGCTACCAAGCGTTAATCTTCCTGCAATGTTGGAACTGCGCTTACTACCTTGTTACGTCCTGTTTCTTTCGCCTCGTATAACGCCTCATCTGCTTGCTGTATCAGCAGATCCGGAGGCATTTCCGGGGTCGGAACCAGACTGCACACACCTGCGCTGATGGTAATGAGCGGCGCCACGTCTGAAAATTCATTCACAATGCCAAGCCTCTGAATCACCAAACGACAAGCTTCAGCTACCGCCAGTGCGTCCTGGGTGTTCGGGAGTATCAGGGCAAATTCTTCGCCACCATAGCGTGCAACCAGATCGGTCGGACGCCGAACCACTCGCTCCAGCGCACGAGCGACCTCTCTCAGGCACTGGTCTCCCGCCGGGTGACCATATTCATCATTGAACGCCTTAAAATTATCAATATCCAGCATGACCATAGCAATGGTCTGACGCTGTCTCCGTGCCCTCGCCCACTCCTGTTCCAGGTACAGATCAAAATGGCGCCGGTTTGCCAGACCCGTCAGGGCATCGGTCAGTGAAATTGTTTCCAGTTCACGCTTGGCCGCATTCAGTTGGGCGTTCTGCCGGAGACTACGCACCGCGAAGAAGACCAGCAGGGCGATAAAGGAAAATCCGAAGCCGATAACCAGGGCGGGCAAGTATCCACGTCGTGCACTCACAAATGCTTCAGAGGGCATGGCCTGAACGACCCAGTGTCGTCCGGCAACTGGATCAAGCGGGACCTCATAGGCCAGTTTTCTCAGCCAATGGGAATCACTGGACCGACCAGTGCTGTAGATCACATCTTCGCCACCCTCTGTGCGATCAACAATCTGAATGAGAATATTGCGATCAATCGCCACATTAATCGACTGGTTAACCAGCTCCTCCACCCGGAACACACCGTTCAAAAAGCCTTGATGGCGGGCTACCCGGTCCTCCGGGGTGGTGGCTGAGTCTCCCCGATACAATGGCGTGAAAACAAGCAGGCCTTTTTCCTCAGTTTGGTCCTGTACCAGTTCAATGGCAGCCGTAGCGATCATCTGGCCTGTATCTCTTGCTCTCAGCAAAGCAGCCCGCCGCTTCTTCTCGCTGGCCAGATCAAAACCCACCGCTTGTCGATTGGCCGCAATCGGCTGGATAAACTGCACCGGGACGAGCCAGGGAACGTGTTCCACGGGCGTGGTAGCTACTTCATCATACACTCCGCTCAACGCAAACCCGGGGTACCAACTTTGTTGTTGCTGCACGAACTCGTTGCGGTTTTCCTGAGGCACTACCGGAGCCCAGGCAAACGCCCCAATTGCCGGAGCGCGCTCGAGTACCCTGGCGGTCAGCCTGTCGAAGAGGTCCGCGTTCATCTCGGGGAGGATCGCTGCCGCATTCTTGACCGCAAAAAGGATTTCAAGGTTGAGTACAACTTCACGCTCGAAGGCGGATGCCAGTTGGGTCACATCAGCACGAAATTCGCTGATAATTACCTGGTTTTCCTCAAGGTACAACCCCCGACTGAGGGCAGCACTGAGCCCCAGGCCAATCAGAGCGAGTAAAATGATCACTAATGAGGGATGCCGCTTCATGAAGCCCGAGACATGACAAAAAAGACCTGTTCCAGATTGTATTCAGTTAACGGGCCTTCCAGAAAACCACTGGGCAAGCCCGCACTCCTGTTGATCATTTCATTGTGTCCCATTAGACCCACACCCTTTCATTACGGTGGGTTAGGACCGCTGGAATGTTAACAAATGTAACGCCGAGGTAGCACAACATTCTTTACTCTTCATAAATCGGGATCACAACATCGGCTGCCTGATCACGAATTGCAATTAACGACTGGCAATCCGGAGAGTCAAACCATTCCTCCAGAGCGTTTGGTATTTTTGCCTGACAAGCTTGACCGGCTATGCTGCCATCACCTTCGCCGCCATCAACAATTGCACTGAGTATAAGACAGCTCTCCGGTGACCGAAGAACAAGAGAATAGATTGCCGGATGCCCAGCGTGTAAAATCGGCCCACTTCTGACGACGGACGAGTATATCGCAATGGGCAGAGCCTACCAAAACCGCAAAGATTCAATGGCCAAAACGGCGAACGCCAAAACCAAGGTCTATAGCAAATACGGTCGCGAAATTTATATGTGTGCCAAAGCCGGGGGCACCGATCCGGATGGTAATTTGTCCCTGCGTGGCCTGATCGACCGTGCCAAAAAAGATCAGGTTCCCGCACACGTGATTGAAAAAGCCATAGACAAGGCTCGGGGCGGTGGCGGTGAGGACTTTTCAACAGCACGCTATGAAGGTTTCGGACCCGGCAACTGCATGGTGATCGTGGATTGTCTGACTGATAACCCGAACCGGACCTTCGGTGATGTGCGGCAGTGCTTTACCAAAACGAAATGCAAAATTGGCACTCCGGGCAGCGTCAGCCACCTGTTTGATCACTGCGCGATTCTCGCCTTTGCCGGCGATGACGAGGAAGCGGCCCTTGAGGCCCTGATGATGGCTGAGGTTGATGTCACGGATATTGAAAACGAAGACGGCAAAATTACCGTGTTTGCTCCCAATACCGAATACGCCAAAGCCAAACAATCGCTGATAGACGCCTTTGGTGAGTTGGAGTTTGATGTCGATGAAATCCAGTTTCTGCCTCAGACCAGCACGCCTGTTGAGGGGGACGATGCGGTTATGTTCGAGAAGTTTCTCGATATGCTGAATGACCTGGACGATGTCCAGAACGTCTACCACAACGCCGAGTTGCCGGCTGAAGATTGATCGCCCTGGCGCCCCGCCAGGCTAACCGGTTCGGGTGAACAGTTAGCCTGGCGCAAACCCCCGGCTCAGCCGCGCAGCCCGCTTACCACCTTATCGATACTCTCCTTGGCATCGCCAAACAGCATGTGGGTGTTGTCCTTGAAGAACAGCGGATTTTCGACGCCGGAATATCCGGTGGCCATACCGCGCTTGAGCACCACCACCTGGTGTGCCTTCCAGACTTCCAGCACTGGCATACCCGCAATCGGACTGCTCGGGTCTTCCGCCGCTGCCGGGTTCACTGTGTCGTTGGCGCCGATCACCAGCACCACATCGGTGTTGGGGAAATCGTCATTGATCTCATCCATTTCGAGCACGATGTCATAAGGTACGTGGGCCTCGGCCAACAGCACATTCATGTGCCCGGGCAGGCGGCCCGCCACCGGATGGATACCAAAACGCACATTTACACCGCGCTCCCGTAACAGCTTGGTGAGATCGCTGACGCCATTCTGGGCCTGGGCGACAGCCATGCCGTAGCCGGGGACAATAATCACTGAATCGGCATGGCGAAGTTCGTCGCACACATCATCAATCGAGAACTCCCGGACCTTCTGATCACTGGCGACAGCGCCTGAACTGCTCGTAGTTTGGCCAAAGCCGCCGAGAATCACGCTGATAAACGATCGGTTCATGGCTTTACACATGATGTAACTGAGGATTGCGCCGCTACTACCCACCAGGGCACCGGTGACAATCAACAAGTCATTGCCCAGCATAAAGCCGATAGAAGCCGCGGCCCAACCGGAGTAGCTGTTCAGCATGGAAACCACCACTGGCATATCGGCACCGCCAATCGCCATGATCAGGTGAACCCCGAGCACCGCTGCAATCAGTGTCATCAGGATCAGGGCTATAAGCCCCGACGCCAGGCTGTCAGTGCTCAGGAACCAGGCCCCCAAGAACACCGTCACTATCAGAGCCACCAGGTTCATCATATGGCGGCCCGGAAGGGTCAGAGCCTTGCTGTCGATGCGACCATCAAGCTTGCCGCACGCCACCAGTGAACCGGTGAAGGTCACCGCACCAATAAAGACCCCGACATAGACCTCAACCAGTTTGATGGTGTGCTCGGCCCCGAAGGTGGCAATCAACGGCTCGATATAGCCTGAAAAGCCCACCAACACCGCCGCCAGTCCCACGAAGCTGTGCAGCAACGCAACCAGTTGCGGCATCTGGGTCATTTCGACCTTGTTGGCGATGGGGATACCAATACCAGCACCCAGCAGCACGGCAATAATGATGGCCACCACACCACCGTCACCGACACTGGCGAGTGTGGCTACCACCGCAATGACGATGCCGGCGACACCATAGAGGTTGCCGCGCCGGGCGGATTCCTGGTGGCTGAGGCCACCGAGGCTGAGAATGAAAAGCACACTGGCCACCACGTAGGCGACGCTGACTAGTCCTGTACCCATGATAGCGTCTCCTACTTCCGGAACATGTTAAGCATGCGGTAGGTCACCCGGAACCCACCGCCCACGTTGATGCTTGCGATCAGCACTGCCACGAAGGCCATGATGCCCACAGCGGCACTCTCAGCCTGGGCCAGATGCAACATGGCGCCGATGACAATGATGCCGCTGATGGCGTTGGTCACACTCATCAGGGGCGTGTGCAGGGAAGCTGTCACGTTCCAGATCACCTGCCAGCCGATAAAGCAGGCCAGCACAAACACCGTGAAGTGACTCAGAAAGCTCTGGGGTGCATGGGCACCTACCCCGTAAAGGGCGGCAGCCGTAACTAATAACAATGCAATTTTACCGGTACGACGGCGCGATTCAGATGCCTTGGCAGCTGCCCGCATCGCCTCCGGCGATGGCTCCTCGGTGCCTGGTGGGGGCGGAGCCTTGGCCTGAACCTCGGCCTTTGGTGGCGGCCAGGTTATGCTGCCCTGCTGGACCACCGTCAGGCCACGGATGACTTCATCCTCCATGTTGACCAGGGGTTTACCGTCCTTTTCCGGGGTCAACTCGGTCAACAGATGCATCAGATTGGTGGCATAGAGATCGCTCGCCACTTTTGCCATGCGGCTGGGCAGATCGGTATAACCAATCAACGTTACTCCATGCAGTTCTGCCACTTCTCCCGGCACGGTAAGCTCACAGTTACCGCCACGTTCGGAGGCCAGGTCCACAATGACGCTGCCGGGCTTCATGGATTTCACCATGGCTTCGGTAATCAGCTTGGGGGCGGGCCGACCCGGAATCAGTGCAGTGGTGATGATGATATCCACCTCTTCCGCCTGCTCGGCAAACAGCGCCATCTCGGCCTTGATGAACTCATCGCTCATCTGTTTGGCGTAACCACCGGTGCCACTGCCTTCCTCGTCGTCGAAATCCAGCTTGAGGAACTCCGCGCCCATGCTTTCGACCTGCTCCAGCACTTCCAGGCGGGTATCGAACGCCCTTACAACCGCACCCATACTGTTGGCCGTACCTATGGCGGCAAGCCCCGCCACCCCGGCACCGATCACCATGACCTTGGCAGGTGGCACCTTGCCCGCTGCCGTCACCTGGCCGGTAAAGAAGCGTCCGAAGTGGTTGGCAGCCTCGATCACCGCACGATATCCGGCTATGTTGGCCATGGCGCTGAGTGCGTCCATTTTCTGGGCCCGGCTGATCCTTGGCAGGCTGTCGATGGCGAAGCCGGTGATTTTGCGTTCGGCGAGCCGGTCGAGTAATTTCGGATTCTGGGCCGGCCAGAGATAACAGGCGAGAAAGGCGCCTTCTTTCATCAGGTCTATCTCGTGCTTTCTGAGGCTCGGGTTGCGCATGGGCGCACGAACCTTCAGAACAAAGTCCGCAGCTTCCCAGAACGACCGGGTATCGACCGCCAGGCTGGCCCCGGCTTTCTGATAGGCTTCATCGTTGTAGTGGGCAGCTTCGCCGGCGCCGGTTTCGACAATGACCTCATAGCCGAGTTTGATCAGCTTCTGGACCGACACAGGCGTTGCCGCCACTCGTCGCTCGTCTTTGAAAATTTCCTTCGGAATACCCAGTTTCATGGTGGACACACCCTCCCAGACGTCGAGATCCAGAGGCATTTTTATTGGTCTTGCGCTCTGGCCCTGCAGCGCTCACGCCGCCTGCCTTAAGTGAAGTCGTAGATCGGGAATGGTGCAACTATCAATTTGTCACAGTTTTCAGTCGGTATCGTCTGCCACAACACTCACGGGTAATGGCGACGAGAAATGCCGATGGAGGAAGGGTCTGAGGGCATCCATGCTGACGCCGTCCGAATTCATTGCAGGTAAGGTGCCGGCCCGGAAACCCGGCAATCCGGGTTCTTCCGATGCGAACCGCCCTGTGAACGGTTCGAGCAACTCCGGGTTGCCACTGATGATATGTACCGGCACGTCCCTGCTGGCATCTTCACCGGTCACCAAAGGTGCCGGTTGATGATCTCCCAGAATGATCAACAGGGTATTGTCGTCGGCGTGGCGAATGGCGTATTCGGTGGCCACATTGAGCGCATAATCAATAGCCCGGGCGTAGTGATCGCGGACACGGTCGGGATCACGCCAAAGCGAGACCGGTGCCTCGCCGGCGCTTTTCCACTGGTTGAAGACCTCACCCACCCCGATGCTGCTCCAGTCGTCCAACACCGGCAGGATGGGCACCCAGGGAGCGTGGCTGCTTATGAGCGCAAGTTCTGCAAACAGCGGTTTGCTGGCAGGGCCACGTACCCGGTTCTGAAACCAGGACCAGGTGTACTGGTCGGGCATGGTGACCCAGTTGAGCGGAGGACCTTCATAATCCATGGTGTCGGAATCGTGGATGCGGGTGTAGCCGAACCGCTGGCCTTCCGGCCATGCCATGGTGATGCCGGGCATCACGGCGACAGCGTCATGGCCGGTAGCACGGAAATCATCAATCAGGGTCGGATGGTCACTGGCAAGCAGGGTGTCATAGTGCAGCTGGCTTTCAATCCACTGGCCACTCAGCAACGTGGCATGGGCAAGCCATGATTGCCCACCCTGAACCGGTGATCTCAGGCGCCCGGTTACCACGTGCAAGCCAGCGGCATCAAGAGCCTCCTGCATGGTGCTTAACCGTCCGGATATCAGCGGGCTATAGCGGTCATCCAGCAACGTTGATATGCCGTAGGATTCAATAAACCCGAGAATGACGTCAGCATTGCCAAACCGGTCCAGCGTTCTGACCTGACCGGAATAGCCATTTGAGCCCGTTCCGATGTGGCGCTCAAACGCCCGGGTTGCCTCATGGGCTGCTATGGCCCGCTCAGCCTGCTCCGCCGCAAAGCCCGCCAAGTTAAACCCGCCCAGCTTACCGCCCAGCGGAGAAGGGATGACCAGTATCAGCCCCGCCACTATCGCGGTACCAGCTACCACCTTCCCCGACGCGGGATAGCCCGAACTGCGGTTGTGACCGAAAACCAGCAACAGCCGGCCAACCAGAACCGCCACGCCGCAGGTCAGCGCAACAAAGACCGCAAGGATCAGGAATACCAGCACGCCCCCCAGATTGGTACTGAGCAGGTTGACCATCGCCCCGACCAGCCCGATGTCGAGATACAGGTTGAGTGGCCGGCCCAGACTCTGTCGGATGAGAACATCGGCTAGCCCACCCAACGCCAGCAGGACGTACACAGCACCGACGGAGTAAGCCAGCACCCGCCGCACCCCGGGCTGCTCCAGGTACATAAACAGCCCTGCCAGCACCACAGCTTCTACCGCCACCACAGGCATGTTGGGGAATTCAGCCAGCAATAGAGCCACGAATAGCAGGTTAAGTACAATGAAAACAGGAATCAATCGACTCACTTCGGCGTTCCCTGACGATCAATCGTGTCTTTAATTACGTAGCGATAAGCGCAGTGGACGGCAGAGACACCCTATTCTTCTTTACACCTCCGTAATGTCACGGGGTTTTGAATTTCGGCGGCCCACACTGCCCGGAAAGCTTCTGGATTCGCATGATCTGAGGTACGCTGGGACCACTTTTGGGCGCGGCCCTCGTCCGTAGCTAATGTTAACCCTGTCCACGAGTAAGATGCTTGAAAATTTTACTGCTGCTGATGGTTCTACTGATCGTCGGAACCGGTGCCTACCACGTATTCAAACCATTACCTGAGGGCCTGAACTACAAAGGCCCGGAACGTCCCCTGATTGATGCCCGGCTGTTTACCGATCTGACCTGGCGGGACGCCAGCGACCGCGAACAAATGGAATATGCAATTTTTGATGAGGTCTTCCGGCTGATCGGCCAGGCCGAAGAGCTGATCATGGTGGACATGTTCCTGTTCAACGACAGCCGGCCCGATGACAGCCACCGACCACTGTCGGAGCAATTGACCGAGGCACTCATCAGCCGCAGTCAGCAGGTCGAGGATATTCGCATTGTGGTTATCAGCGATCCTCTGAATACCTTTTACGGAGGGCACAAATCACCCCATTTCGAGCGCCTCAGGGATGCTGGCATCCCGGTGATCGAGACCGACCTCAACCGGCTCAGAGATTCCAATCCGGTATGGTCCGCGGGCTGGCGCCTATGTTGCCAATGGCTGGGGAACTCGGATACCTCCGGCTGGCTGCCAAATCTGCTGACCGATGGCAAGGCCACCTTGCGCAGCTACCTGGCGCTACCGAACTTCAAGGCCAACCACCGAAAAGTTCTGATCGTGGATGAAGGCGACCATTTACGAGGACTGATTACCTCCGCCAACCCCCATGATGGCAGCAGCAAGCACAGCAATATGGCCCTGAGTTTTGCTGGCCCCGCGGTGAACGATTTGCTCGCCAGCGAGCAGGCCGTGCTGGCGTATTCCGATGCCAGGCTAAATTCTACCTCGGACATTTCACCCAACACAGTGCCCGAGCAGGCTGAAAGCGTTGTCGCCAACGTGGTTACTGAGGCAAAAATTCTCGACTCGGCGCTGGCGATGATTGATTCAGCGCGCGGGGGCACGAAGCTGGACCTGGCCATGTTTTACCTCTCCCACCGGAAACTCGTGACAGCGTTTATTAATGCCCATGACCGGGGCGTCGAGGTCCGGATTTTACTGGATCCGAACAAGGATGCTTTTGGCCATAAAAAAAGTGGCATTCCCAATCGTCAGGTGGCAATGGAGTTAACCCGGGCAGGCATACCTGTGCGCTGGTGTAACACCCATGGTGAACAGTGCCACAGCAAGATGCTGATGCGCCGGGACAGTGATGATAAGTGGCAATTGCTGATGGGGTCGGCAAACTTCACCCGGCGCAACCTGAACAACCTGAACCTCGAGACCGATATTGTCATTCGAGGCGTGACCGTCACCCCGCTGATTGAGCAGGCCCAAGCCTTTTTTGACCGCCAATGGAGAGCCGGACCAGCCTCAACTCCGGTGCTCAGTCTGCCTTACGAGGCCTATTCCGACCACTCACAACTTCGTTACTGGCGTTACCGGTTGATGGAAGCAACCGGGCTCTCGACATTCTGATGCCTTTTCCGTTACCGGATGGTAACCATCTTTTGTCTCCAGCCCATTGAAAACCTTGCCGGCGCCAAGCACCGTATCTGGTAGAGCAGTCCGACATTCAGAGATGCGGAGGTCCCATGTACCTGTCAGCACAGATCAGTTACTACCCTTTGACGGACGACTACAAAGCGCCTATCAAAGAGCTCATCAAACGCCTCGAGCTCAGTGGGCTGGAAGTGTATCCCAACCGGATGAGCACCCAGATCTTCGGCGAATTTGATGACGTAATGAGGGTTTTGTCAGAGATCATGAAATGGTCATTCGACACTTACGGAAAAGCCGTATTTGTCATTAACTTTCTGGAAGGAGACCGTCGGCCACGGTCATAGGAGTATTCAAGCCTGGTAGCGGGAGCTACCGGGCGGGCTGATGGAAAAGCGCTACATCCTTGGCCGGTATCACCAGATTCAATCCCAGGTTTTGCGCCAACCAGCTCATGGTGCGTTCCCGATAAAACACGACATGGCTCGGATCACGCCGATAATGCCAGTTGGCGAACCGGGCATCGTCGGTTTGAAAACAGGTCATCAGTCCCAGCAATCCCCCGGGCCGGAGCATTTGCGCGAGCCGCGTGAAGGTTTCAAATGGATCATGCAGATGCTCGGCAACCTCGGTGCAGGTAATGAAGTCATAACGGGCCTTCAACGCCGACCTGTCAGGGAAATACAGGGGGTCGTAGATCGCCATCTCCATGCCCTGCTCTGCCAGCATACTTGCCAGCACAGGCCCCGGGCCACAGCCGAAATCCAGCCCAAGGGCGCCCGGGGAAAGCTTTTCCAACAGTGGATTGGCGAGTTTTGCCAGGAACCTGCAGTAACCGGGATCTTCGGCATGGTTGTCATGCAAATCGTATACCGCTTTTTCCTGGTCTGCCGTAAGCCAGTGCACCGGGTCCATCAAAGTCGCCTCACACCGGGAGCAGCGCCAATAGCGTACCTCCTTGATGGTTTCCAACAGCCTCAAGTGATCGGCACGGCATACGGTGCAGCGCAACCCCGAATCCACCGCCATATCAGTGATCCTGCGTCATACCCTGATGGCTGGCTGGACGCTGACCCGAGTTGTGGTTATTGCCGTCCATTGAATCTACCGACAGCTCCACTTCCATGTCCGGCGCGCCATCAAACGTCAATGTCAGCGGAACCTGCTCCCCGACTTTCAACGGTCCACCAAGCTGTTCCAGCATCAGGTGATAGCTCATGGGCTTGAGTTCGACGATCCCACCGGCCGGGATTATGAGACCATCTTTCAACAGGCGCATCCGCATGGTGCCATCCTGACTCACAGTTTTGTGGATGGATACCCTGGCCGCCCTGGATGTGTCCACCGCCTTGAGCACAATTTCGCTGTTGCCGGTATTGCGGATCGTCATGTAACCCACCCCCATCATGATGCCCGGCGGCGTTGGACGGCTCCAGGGGTGTTCGATCGACACCTCACCCTGACTGTAATCATGGGCAGCAGAGGGCAGAGCTACAGCCATAAGCAGAACTGCCAGACAGAAAGATATAATGCGCGTCATATGGCCTCGAAAGCGATGGTTGAATTCAGCGCAAGAGTGTTGCGTGATCGGCCTGCCAGCGCAAGTGCCCAGCGGACTTATGCTCTTGCACCAGGGCGTTATGGCGCCACCTGTGCCAGCACCGTGGGTGTTTCCGACAAGGGCAGCGCCAGAATCAAACCCTCATTGGAAGATGGATAGACGTCCGTCAGCGCAGTGATGTTAACCTGATGGGATACCAGCACTACCGGCTCCCCATCCTTCAATGCATTCACAATCGAGATGGTTTGACGGGTCTGCATGGCGCCATTGCCACGGTTCTGGAAAAAGGAATTTAAAGATGCCATCTCCTCAACCGGGCCCACGTTCATTTCCCGTGCGGTCTCCAGGCACCGGCACCACTGACTGCTGAACACCCTCGCCTGGTCGATACCATGTGCCGCCAGCAAAGGTTTCCAGGCCCGGGCCTGCTCGCGCCCCGCGTCGTTAAGGTTGCGCTGGGTTGAGCAATCATCAACCCTGAAATTGTCGGGGTCCCCCACCCCCGGTGCCAGCGCATGGCGCAACATCAGCACAGCCCGCCCCTCGGCCAGAGCCTGCCACGCTTCCGGGTTATCTTCCGCGCTAACACCGTTGGCCAACAACAGACAAGCGACACAGAGTGTTAAAAAATAGTTCCTCACACTTTTCATAGCTTCGCCTCCCGAACCCAGTCCGATTCCCGAGATAACAATTCATCGAGTTATCTCCACATTCACAGACAAACATGCGACGGCCATCACCAAAGCTAGAAAGGCCTTATGGGGGCAGCATTTTCAAAACCGTTGAGGGCCAAGGATGGCCCGAATCGAGCCCTACAGGGACGTACTCGCGGGCGTGTTTCGAAAAAGCTTCCCCGATAAGGCCACCCCCAATACACGGAGAAATACGCAGATAACAACTCCCAGGCTCACCCAAAACCCGATAAGCTCTCATCCAACATTCTCAAATGGAAAAACCAAAATGCCAATCTGGGTCGATGCCGACGCCTGCCCGGTTCCGGTTAAGGAAATTCTCTGCCGTGCCGCCGAGCGCTGGAAAATCACCACTACTTTTATAGCCAACCACGTAATCCGCCTGCCTCCCAGCCCATTCATCAAGGCCAGACAAGTCATGCAGGGTTTCGACGTGGCCGACAACGAAATCGTTGAGCAACTCAGTCAGGGTGACCTCGTTATTACCCAGGATATTCCGCTGGCCGCAGACGCCATCGAAAAAGGCGCGGATGTCTTCAACCCCAGAGGCGTGGCCTTTACCAGGGAAAATATTCGTCAGCGCCTCGCTATGCGCAACTTCATGGAAGAAATGCGCAATGCCGGACAGGTCACCGGTGGCCCGTCGGAGTTTTCCCAAAGTGACCGCAAACACTTCGCCGATCAACTGGATCGCTGGCTCCAGAAGAACACCCGGCCCTCCGGCTGAGTTCTGGACTGCGGCATAATGACAAGGATTCTCCCAGAATTCACTTAACTGTTTTCAATTCGAAACCCCACTTTCAGCACGACCTGATAATGGCCCACCTTGCCGTTCTCGACATGGCCACGGGTCTCCTGGACTTCAAACCATTCCACATTCTTGATGCGTTTGCTGCATTCCGCTATGGCATTGTTAATTGCCTCATCGATGCTCACTCTGGATGAGCCGACAATTTCCACCTTTTTATATACATGATGATCTGACATACACATCTCCTTTCACCAATTTGTCATTTCAGTATGGCATAGCCCCGAAAACGCATCCAAATCCGGATCAAGGAAAGGTAATCTGGACAAGTCAGGCTTTACTGTCGTTTGATGATTTCATGGGTATGGACATAAAACATCGACCAAAGATGAGGAAAATTCACATGGCTATCAGTCCGACGCGTCTTGGCAACATCGCTTCAATGGTGCTGGTGTGTGCACCACTGGTGGTAGCGGCGCAAACGTTTGACTCATCAGATCACAAGTTCCAACTCGAGACCGTCGCCGATGGACTTGAGCACCCCTGGGCGCTGGCCTTTCTGCCTAATGGAGACCAGCTGGTCACCGAGCGCGCCGGCCGTCTGCGCATCATTCGCAAGGGTGAACTGGTCGATAAGCCTGTTACCGGCGTTCCCGATCTGGTGGTAGCCGGCCAGGGTGGTCTACTGGATATCGTACTGCACCCGGATTTCAGCGAGAACCGGTTACTGATGTTAAGTTATTCTCATCAAACATCCGCCGGAATGACCACCCGTGTCGCCCGCGCCGAGTACCAGGACGGCCAGCTTAACAACGTCGAGGTGATTTTCGAGGCCCAGCCACGGTCCAATACCAGCCGTCATTTTGCCGGACGCATGGTGTTTGATGCAGACAAGAACCTGTATGTCAGCGTGGGTGACCGCGGTGAAATGGAGCGCGCCCAGGACACCGGCGATGACGCCGGCGGCGTGCATCGGCTAACCATCGATGGGTTACCCGCGCCCGGCAACCCCTTTGTCGATGACGGCTCGGTGCAAGACACTTTCTACACCTACGGTAACCGCAACATTCAGGGTATGACGGTGCACCCTGAAACCGGCGAGGTCTGGAGCCACGAGCACGGCCCCCGGGGTGGGGATGAAATCAATATCATTCGCGCAGGCACCAATTATGGCTGGCCTGAAATCACCTATGGTATCGGTTACAGCGGCCTGCCAATCACCGATAAAACCGAGGAGGCGGGCATGGCCCAGCCCCTGCACTACTGGGACCCGTCCATCGCACCGTCCGGTATGGCATTCTACACCGGCGATGAGTTCCCGGGCTGGCGGGGCGACCTGTTTGTCGGGGCTCTCAAGATGCAGAAGCTCGTCAGACTCAGCATCGAAAATGGCAAAGTGACCGAAGAGGAAGACTTGCTGGAGGATTTCGGGAAACGTATCCGGGATGTGCGGATGGGCCCCGACGGCAGCCTGTGGTTACTAACCGATGAAGCGAATGGCAAGGTCATCCGGCTGCGTCCGGCTGCGTCCTGATCCGGGCGGACGCCAGCTCAGCGCTCTGTCAAAATGCCTGCGTTATGGATTTAGTGGGGGTCGTTGGTGCGTTCCAGCTTGTCGTACTGGGGAATGTCATCGGTGATGGCGTACCAGTCGGCTTTTGATCCGACGAACACATGTGACGCCGGCTGTTTACCGAGCGCTTCGTTGATCACACCGACCCGCAACCGCAGGATGCCCGGAATGGCGTCAACCCGGCTGTAGAGCGGGCTGCCGCATCCGGAGCAGAATGCCCGGTACTTACCGGGGCGGGATTCAAACTCCCGAATCAGTTCCTCGCCAACCGTAAAACGAAAATGCAATTTCTGTACCGGCGCACTGGCCGAGAAGGCGCTGCCATGGGCCCGTCGACACTGGCTGCAGTGGCAAAGTGCAACAGGACCCAGAGGCCCGCTATACTCGAATCGAATACCACCGCACAAACATTGACCTGTCAGCATGAATCATTCTCCGGACAAGATTGGGAGGCGGCGGATTTCAGCGACCACCGCCTCCTTGATTTGGGCGACATCATACTCTGCCTCGACCCTGGCCTGAAGCTGGCTGTTGCAATCAGCCTGGTGAGTTGGTGAGGAGTGACACGGAGCTGGGCCGATGGAGAAACTTTCACCGAAAATGCTTGAAGAACGCCTGCCTGACCACCAACGTATAGACAAGCTCAAGCAACCCTAGCATGCTCAAGCAATCCTCAAAGTAAGTCAGGAGGCGCATAAAATGTCGTTCGAAACACTTCCCGAAATCGGAATGGGTACCTTTCGATTGAAAGGTGATGTGGCCCGGGATTCCGTCAAGAGTGCTCTTTCCCTGGGCTATCGCCACATCGATACCGCCCAGATGTACGAGAATGAGGCGGAAGTGGGTGATGGTATAACCTCCAGCGGTATCCCCCGCCGCGGGATATTCCTTACCACCAAAATATGGCATGACCGGCTGGCTGGCAGCGAGCTGATCAACAGTCTCCACGAAAGCCTCGACCGGCTGAAAACCGACCACGTCGATCTGGCACTGATCCATTGGCCTTCCCCGAACGACCAGGTGCCAATGGCAGACTACCTCGGCGCCCTGAAAGACGCCCAGCGGGAAGGCCTGACACGCCACATCGGCGTATCCAACTTTACCTGTGCACAAATGGATGAAGCCAAAGCCATTCTTGGTGACACACCAATCTTCACCAATCAGGTAGAGGTGCACCCGTTCCTGGCCAATCGAAAGGTGGTGGAACACGCTCGGAGGATCGGTATTGCCATCACCGGCTATATGCCCCTGGCGGTCGGGAAAGTCATGGAGGATGAAACCCTGATACGCATCGGTGCGGCCCATAACGCCTCGCCGGCACAAATTGCTATTGCCTGGTTAGTTTCGCGGGGCGTGGTCCCTATTCCCTCGTCAACGCGCTCGAAACATCAAAAGGCCAACCTGGCAGCCCTGAATATCCGACTCAGTGAAGAGGAAATCGCCGACATCGACAAGCTTGACCGGGGCGAGCGTATCGCCAACCCGTCTTTTGCCCCGAAATGGGACTGACCGGCCAGCAGCAGAGTGCCTAACAGAAGAGTGCTCAACGAGACACTAGCGCTGACGCGAGCTTATCGCGAATGGTATTAAAGCCAGTGTTGCCAACGGCATGATCAGCAGTACTGTCATGCCAAGGGTCCATAAAGTGAGCGCACTGAATACGGCCCACAAGGCAGGCAGCAGCAACAGTAAGGCGCGAAGCCTGCGGGGCAACAGGAGCAGGCTAAAAAGCGACGCCAGCACCGTCAAATCCGGAGTAATGGCAAATAGCCCGAGCGCTTGCCACTCTCCGGACTCCATCACCACCAGCCATGGCAATAGGCATACGACCAGCAGCCAGGCAAGAGCAATTAACCTCCTCCGGCTGGTGTCAGGGCTGGCTGATTCCGGGCGCCAGACCACGGCGGTCAATCCAAGCGCGATACCCTGGGCAATAAATCCCCAGCCAAAATACTCCACCGGGGAGTTGATCGGGCCGTAATACCGAAGCATGAACCCGGCCCCGCTACAAACCCAGGCCATCCCCAGCAATGCCAATACCGCTCGCCTGGCCCAAAGCTCTCCAAGCGTAAGCAGCCACGCCATGAGCACCGAGGCCAGGACCGTCACCACCGGCCAAGGCCAGAAATCCCGATTCACGCGGCTATAAAGCCGCAGGAAAACCTCGGGACCAAACATCAGGAAATCCGCCAGCGAATAACTCGACCAGTCCACGGGGAGTTGCTCCAGTTGCCTTAGAGAGATCGGACGTATTGGGCCATGCGTTCCCGTTGGGAAGTGTCCGGCAACGGCCCGTACAAGGCGCCCATGTTCTCACGCATGTGGTCAACACGGGTGGTCGCCGGAATCACGCAGGTGACGGCGGGATGGGAAACAATGTATTTCAGGAAGAACTCCGCCCAGTTCTTACAACCGACTTCTCCGGCCCAGGCTGGCAAAGGTTCTGAATCAAAACGCCGGAAAAGGCTCCCGCCCTGGAACGGGCGATTCACGATCACCGCAATTCCCCGCTCCCGGGCGAGGGGCAGCAGCCGCTCCTCAACCTCGCGATCAAGCAGATTATAGGTCAACTGAACGAAATCCAGAGGCTCGGTGGCCATCAGCCGTTCAATATCCCGGTGACGACGTCCGTGAGACGTCGTGATGCCAAGGTATCGTACCTCACCCTCGGCTTTCATTGATTTGAGAGTTTCCAGGTGGCCTTCCCAGCCCAGCAGGTTATGGATCTGCAACAGGTCAAAGCGGGCCACTTGCCATTTACGGCGCGACACCTCTGCCTGCTCGCGGGTCGCATTTTCATCACCGGTCCAGATCTTGGTGGCGGCAAACACCCGGTCCCGGGCCTCCAACGCTGAGAGCGCCTGCCCCATCACATCATCGGCGGAACCGTACATGGGGGACGAATCAACCAGAGTGCCACCGAGATCAAAAAACGTCTTCAGCACCTGCGTGCGCTGGGCAATCAGTTGCTGATCACCACCCACATTGAAAGTACGCCAGGTACCCATACCGATCACAGGCAAGGGCTCTCCCGTGGCGGGAATCTCGCGGGTGATGGCATTCGAGGAAGTGTCGGCCAGCAACCCGGGCACCCGTAAAGTGAGCCCCATAGCCGCCATACCTGCGAGAAAATGCCGTCTGGATAGCCGAAACCTCATAGCGCCTCCTCTTGCTCTGCTTCAGGGTCCTGATTCAGGGTTCTGATTTAAGGTTCTGATTTAGAGTGTTGCGATGAAATATCCGGTTGCGCTTTTCCTGGTCCTGAGCCCCGTATTCGCGGTCCAGATATCGAAGAATACGTGCGGACTCGAACAAGGATTCACCGGTGTTGGGATCCTCCAGGTAAGGCACCTGAACCCGCCCGTGAAGCTTGAAAAACCCATCACGTTTGCCACCGGGTATTGGCGTATAGGGGCCGGGTTTGATCCGCTGCTTCGCCGGGCCGATCTCGCTCCAATGTTCCTTGCCCAGGTTGTGCAGGGTATAGCTGATTTCAAGCTCACAGAGCCGCTCACGCACCAGACGGGAAAACGGACTGCCCTCAAAACTCCACAGGTGCAAAGGCAGCGCTGCCGGTTTTGCGACTCTTGCCCGTAAGCCTCGCAGACCACTGGCCATCGAGGCCATGGAGCCCATCACCGGGTGATAGATCCGGCACCGGTAATATTTTGGTACCGACCGGCGGGCATACTCGCGAAACAGATAAGCCACGATATCGGAGGATTCATACATCACGGTGTTGGTGTTGTGGTCAATCAGCAACGGAAACTGCTGTTTACCCCCCACAGCCTCGGCTTCAGCTCGATATCTGCGCCCGCCTTTCGGGCAGGGGCGAATTTCCACATCCAGATGCAGCGCTGTCAGCGCCTCACGCACCCGCCGGCAATAGGGGCACGCTTCGATATCGTAGAGCACCAGCGGCTGTTCCGGCTGGGCCGCAGGCTTGACCAGCAGGCAGCCACGCCAGGCCGACAGGGAGGAGGTCGCAACTGACCCCAACACATTGAGATTAAACATTAATGCCTTCGCCATAGATTCAAAGCCTTATCCGCAGATTTAAAAGTCACTTTCATTTCCGGGCTCGAGCGCCAATGAGCAGTGACCCTTTTGCCTTTCATCACAGCTTAACAAGCGACGGTTCACAATGCCTGAACAGAAAGACCACATTAGGCGATTGACTCACAAGACCACTTACAGGCGGTGACAAAAATGCAGTACAAACAATGTCTCTAGTGGCATTTTTTAACGTCATGTAGAGCTTGTCCGCATAGTGTAGCAACGGAATATGAGCTATCTTTAACTCACCTTTTGCGCTCTCACGGATGGCTCTCTATGTTTTGTCGCGCCCTGGCGTCAGTTTCGACGCCCTCTTCCCGCCGTATCCGTCGGCTTTTGCTACTTGCCTGCGTGGCGGGGATGCCTGCAATCACCACTACAGCTACGGCTGAGAGCACGAAATCCTTGAGTACCTGGAGCGGCAAGGTTGCCTCTTATGCCAATAAATCCCTGACCGACGAAGATGGCCTGAGCGTCGCTGCCATTCCCATGAATGGCCCCGGCATCGAGCAGTACATCAACGCCGATGAGCTGATGAACCCCGGCTCGATCATGAAACTGATCACCACCTATGCGGCCCTGGAAATCCTGGGGCCCACCCATCACTGGGAAACCCGCTTCTATACTGATGGTGTGCTCTCGGGCAGTACACTCAAGGGCAATCTCTACGTGGAACTGGGGGGCGACCCGAAACTCACTATTGAGCGCCTGTGGAGTGCCATCCGGGAATTACGCGCAATGGGTCTGGATACTATTGATGGCGATCTGGTACTGGATGGCAACTATTTTCGTTTGCCGGAGGGGTTGCCGGTGTTTGACGACAACGGCACCAATCCGTTTGCACCCTTTCTGGTTGAGCCCTCCGCTTACCTGACCAACCTCAACCTGCTGCACTTTGAAGTTCGTGCCGATGAGCGTGGTACCCAGGCCTGGAGTACGCCAGCGCTTGCCAACATCCGGATTGATAACCGGGTAACCGCCACTGCTGCAGCGCCCTGCCCCGCCCGTCGGGGATTTGAATGGCAGCCGTTCTTTCACGACGATGATGGCATCACCATTCGCGTAACCGGTGAACTGCCTCAGGGTTGTCGTACCTCCTCCTACCTCTCGTTGATGCCGCATCGTGAATACAGTGCGGCCCTGATCCGCAGCTTGTGGCGCGAAATGGGGGGAGTGTTAACCGGCACTAATCGGTACGAAGCCACCCCTGACGACGCCCGACTGATGATGAGGTCGACCTCACCGGATCTGGTCACCATTGTGCGTGATATCAACAAGTGGAGCAGTAACGTCATGGCCCGGCAATTATTGCTGACCATAGGCGCTGAAAACCGCATTGAAGGCGAAGAAGATGACCGGGTGTCAGGTATCCGCGCAATATACGACTGGCTGGCGGAAAAGGGCATCAATACCCGGGGTATGGTGATCGACAACGGTGCTGGCCTTTCGCGATACGAACGCATTACCGCAAGGCAAACCGCACAAATATTGCAAAGCGCGTGGAACAGTCCGTTTTCAGCGGACCTGATGGCGTCCCTGCCGTTGATCGCGATGGACGGCACCATGATTCGCCGGTTGCGGAACACCGCTCTGGAGGGCGAGGGACGGATTAAAACCGGCTATCTGGAAGACGTGCGCTCGATTGCCGGGTTCACCCGGGACAAATCCCAGACTACCTGGGTCATTGTAGGAATGGTCAACCATTCACCGGCCTGGAACGGCCAGGCCCTGCTGGACCGTGTGCTCTACTCGCTTTATTACAGTCCACCGGTAGGAACCGCTCTCACCCAGGCGCCTGCCGCGATCACCACGGTTCAGTAGGAATCACAACGGTTCAGCAGGAGTAACTGCGGCCTGCACGTCCAGGCAGCAGGCACGGCACTGACTCAGTGCCTGTCAGCGAAACGTGACCAACGCAGGGTCTTCTGCTTCCAGGTGGCTGTAATTATTAAATACCGACAGGCTGCGGCGAGCGCCGGAATAGAGCACGCGGGTTACGCTGGTGTTGGCGATTACTTCATTGAGCCCGAGGGCTTTGCGGTCATCAAGATCCAGAAGGCCCTGGACCATAACGGAAATCGGGCCACCGGAGGTTGACACCAATGCATCGGTGCCGTCGGCAAACTCGATCAGTTCCTCCATGGCGGCCAGAACCCGTGCTTTAAACCGGGGCCAGGTGTCCGTGTACTCGTGATCGTAAAGACCCCCTGCCCAGCGCTCGACTGCCATCACGAACGCCTCCTGGAAGGCCCTCACCGGCTTGGGAAACGCCGACAGATCCCGAGTCATCACAGCACGATCGGCCCACTCGGGCCGGAAACGCTCGATGACTTCGGTATGATCAAATTCATTGAAGCCCATCATGGATTGCATACCGGGCAATTTTCCGGCAAAACCACTGGCCATCGCTTCCACGGTTTCCCGGTGACGCTGGAGATTGCCCCCCACCACGACGCCCGGCGTCACCTTTCCGGATAGCCAACGCCCCAGAACCCGCCCCTGCTCCCAACCACGCTCGGAGAGTTCGTCATAATTTGCCTTGCCAAAACTGGCCTGGCCGTGTCGAATCAGATAGAGGTTAGCCATTACAAATCACTTGCTATTATCAGTTTCTGGCAACGTTGCTCCAGATACTGTACGGCATGGCCAAAGGCGGCAAAACGTTTGTCGTTGGTCTGGCCATGGAAGTAGCGGTAGTAAATCTGCTGAAGGATCACCGCCAGCCGGAAAAGGCCATAGATTTCATAGTAGTCGAAACGTTCCACCTGCAAACCGGATTGCTCGAGATAGTACGCCACCACCTCTTCCCGACTCAGCATGCCCGGCCGATGCGTGGGCTGGCGCCGAAGCATCTGGAAGGTGCCATCGTCATCCTTTTGTACCCAGTAGGCCAGACTGTTACCCAAATCCATCAACGGGTCGCCGATGGTGGCCATTTCCCAGTCGAGCACGCCAATTACTTCAAAGGGGTTATCCTGCCTGAGCACCACGTTATCGAAGCGGAAGTCGTTGTGGATAACACACTGGGTGACGTCCTCCGGCATTTTGTCATCCAGCCAGCCCATCACTGCTTCAAAATCGCCCACATCTTCCGTGCGCGCCTTGCGGAACCGGTCGCTCCAGCCGCCAACCTGACGCTGGACATACCCCGGGCCTTTACCAAGCTGGCTAAGGCCGGCCGCTTGTGCATCGACCCGATGAAGATCCACCAGTTTGTCGATCACGTTCAGGCAGAGCTTGCGGGTATCGCCCTCGCTCAGCTCAAAATCCCTGGGGAAATCCTGGCGCAGGATAATGCCCTCAAGCCGCTCCATAACGTAAAAATCGCACCCCAGTACCTGGTGATCGTCACATATCGCAATGATCTCGGGCACGTAGGGGTAAACCGGCTTGAGCGCCTTCATGACCCGCGCTTCGCGCAACATGTCATGGGCTGATCTGGCAATTTTTCCGAACGGGGGCCGCCGCAGCACGAATGACCGATCGCCGTAATCCACCTGATAGGTCAGATTGGAAGCACCACCGGGATACTGACGGATGGAGGGTTCGCCCGAGAGGTCCGGCATTGCCTGCTTCATGAACTGATCAACCGCGAGGGCATCCAGCTCCTCTCCTTCACGGATATCAACAGCCTGGTCCATCTGGGTCATTACGGACTCTCCTTTTAAATTATTGCCAGAGGGGTGGGCGACGTCAGGCCGCACCCCCCATTTTCTTCATCCAGCGTTTGCTTTCCTGGTGCATGAGCCAGTCAAAGGCCCAGGGTGCATGGCGTTTGAGAATCCACATGCGGCGCTCCTTGACGTGGGGTAACACCCAGAAATCTCGATCTTTCACGGACCGGATAATCGCTTTCGCCACATCATCTGCAGTGATGGTGGAGCGTTTCATCAACTTGCCTACGCTTTGTTGCACGCCGGCAATATCGGAACGCATGGACTGGGTCAGGTTGGTCTGGAAAAACGCGGGACAAACGCAACTGACATGAATGCCATCATCCCGCAGCTCATGGGTCAACGTCTCCGAAAGCGCGATAACACCGGCCTTGGACACATTGTAGCTGCTCATCAAAGGGGCCAACATTAACCCGGCCATTGAGGCGATGTTGACAAAAGTCCCCGCCCCCTGCTTCTTGAACAATGGCGTGAAAGCCTTACAGCCCCGTACGACGCCCAACACGTTGATATCGAGAATCCACTCCCAGTCTGCCATGGTGGAATTTTCGATGGTGCCCGCTGAAGCGACGCCAGCGTTGTTGACCACCACATCCACGCCGCCCCACTTTTTTTCCAGCGCGTCGCGGATTTTCTCCAGATCCGTCAACCGACGTACATCGCAGTTGACGTAGAGACCCTCGCCACCGTGCTGGCGGATTTCCTCCTCCACGACAGCGCCCTGCTCAGCATTGATGTCTCCGATACAGACTTTGGCCCCTTCTTTGGCATAACCCAGAGCCAGTGCCCGTCCCAAACCGCTGGCACCGCCGGTGATAAATACTCGCTGTGTCATTGTTGTCTTCCGCTGGTTTATCGTGTTTTAAACTTGCGTGCAAGAGCCGTCGATGGGGGCGCCTTTCTGAAACACGCTGTGAATACTTCCCTGTACGCTCCGCTCCGCCATCCATGGCTCCGCAGGGTTTCAGAAGGACGTCCCCGTCGCCGACTTCCGAAGATTTCAGTTAGCCGATCCACTTTTCCAGAAAATTCATCGCAATACTCTGCTTTTACCTCGCAGGCCGACTCCCATAGTTGACAGGAGCCGGCGGGAGGGTGATTCAGAAACTGTGCGGAGCCATGGATGGCGGAGCTCAAGCGTCACATGGACGTGCCGAAGGAGCGTGTTTCTGAAACACCCTCCCGCCGGCTCCGTGCACCACATCAAAAAAGCCACGCATTAAGACCACGCATTAAGGATCCCTGGCACCCAAGCCTCAGCTCCGGTATTTAGCCAGCTCAAGCCGAGCAACCATCGCACGGTGAACCTCATCCGGGCCATCAGCCAAGCGGAGAACCCGAGCATAAGCGAACAGTTGCGTCAGTGGGAAATCATCGTCGCTGACACCGGCACCACCGTGGATCTGAATCGCATCGTCCACAATTTGCTGAAGCATCTTCGGAATAACCGCCTTGATCATCGACACTTCCTGCAAAGCACCGACGATACCTTTGGTATCCAGGGCCCATGCACACTTCAACGTCAGCAGGCGGCCCTGTTCAATCGCCATCCGGGCATTGGCAATGACGTCCGGGCTACCCCCCAGTTTAGCGATCGGGCGGCCGAACGCCTCACGACTGGTAGCGCGCTTGATCAGCAACTCAAGGGTACGCTCCGCCGCACCAATGGCTCGCATGCAATGATGTACCCGTCCCGGCCCCAAGCGGCCCTGGGCAATTTCAAAACCGCGGCCAGGCCCGGCGATGATCGCACTCCTGGGCAGGCGCACGTTCTCGAAGGACACCACACCGTGGCCGTAGGGCTCATCGTAGGCGCCGAACACCGGTAGCATGCGCTCGACTTTGATACCCGGGGTATCCAGCGGCACCAGAACCATGGAATGCTGACGATGCTTGTGAGCATCCGGGTCGGAGAGCCCCATGAAAATCGCCACCTTGCAATCCGGATGACCAATACCCGTGCTCCACCACTTGCGACCATTCAACACGACGTCATCGCCTTCCACGATGGCGGTTGCCTGCATATTGGTGGCGTCCGAGGAAGCTACATCCGGCTCTGTCATGCAAAAGGCAGAGCGAACTTCACCGCTCATCAGACGTGGCAGCCATGCCGCCTTCTGCGCGTCCGAACCATAGTGAATCAGCACTTCCATGTTGCCCGTGTCCGGAGCATTACAATTAAATATTTCCGGGGCAATAAAACTGCGTCCGGTTTCTTCCGCAATCAGTGCATAGTCCGAATTCAGCAATCCACAGCCATGCTTTTCATCCGGGAAAAACATGTTCCACAGGCCCTGGGCCCGGGCTTTTTCCTTGAGCTCCCGAATGACAGGCAGCACTACCCAGCGGTTTTCCAGGGCGGCCAATTCCGTGTAATAGGCTTTCTCGACCGGGAGAATCTCGTCTTTCATGAATACCTTCACGCGTTGGAGGTAATCCTGGCCTTTCTCAGAGATGGTAAAATCCATGACAGTTGTCCCCGGCGGTTGTGATTCCGATAGTGAATTCCAGTCTAAAGACCGACTTACTATTACGCGACTGAATTATTCTTATCGTTTATCATTAGGCCTACTTATTCTCGAGCGAGCTCGACTATGGCGCTGAACCGTCTTGATCTCAACCTGTTGCACGTATTTGACACGATATTCCGGGAGGGGAGCCTGACTCGGGCCGCCCACTCGCTGCACCTTACACAGCCTGCGGTGAGCCACTCCCTCGCCCGATTGCGGGAGCATTTTGATGACCCTCTGTTTACCCGCCAGGGCAATCAGATGGTCCCCACACCCCTGGCCCGCCGGTTTGCGGAATCCATGCGGCCGGGCCTGACCCAGATCCAGAGTGCGGTCAACCAGTTCCACGCTTTCGACCCCGCCAACCAGCGGAAAACCTACTCCCTGGCGTTGCGGGACATTCTGGAATCCACTTTCCTGCCGCAATTGATGCCCCGACTGGACAGTTATCCGGATATAGAGATTGTCAGCCAGCGGATTGCCCGGCGCGATATGGAAACGATGCTGGCCGCTGGCAAACTTGATTTCGCTGTAGACGTATTGCTGCCGATCAGCAATCAGACCTCCCATGAACTGCTTCGCAAGGACAGGCTGGTGGTGATTGCCAGAGCAGCTGCACCCAGTGACGAGCCACGTGCACTCTCCATGACAGAGTACCTCCAGGCCCAGCATGTTCTGGTGTCATCAAGGGCCGACGGACCGGGTATTGAGGATTTCGAATTGTCGCGGCTGGGGGTACAACGCAAGATTCGTCTACGTTGCCAGCATTATTATGCTGCCTGTCGCGTGGTGGAGAACACCAACCTGCTGCTCACCATGCCAGAAACCTATGCCCGGATAATTTCGAAGCATGCCCGGGTAGATATCATGACCCCGCCAGTTGAGTTGCCGGGTATCGACGTTCACTTGTATTGGCACAAGCCGTACGAGAAAGAACCGGCCTTGATCTGGTTCCGGGACCAGTTGCACGCGGTGGCAGGTGACTACTGATAAAGCGTGGTGGGGGAACAGCAGGAGGCTCCGTGAAATCGAAGCCGATTAACGTCAGATGGCGCCTACGGCAAAAAGAAATGCTGCGAAAGCAGTGACGGTAATGGCAAGGGCACTGCTGACAATACCAAACCCCCACCAGATAGCCGCGCCATCCGAAACCGCCACACCCTGGGATCGCAAGGTTCGGTAAAATGCCCAGGGGCCCAGAATAAAGGCGCCCACCACGGCAAACACCAACCCCAGACTCACCCCGGCAAAAGTCCAGGTGGCCAGCACCATGGCACGATCGGAAAGATCCTCAGCCACGCCGTGGTGCGCCAGGAACTTGCGGCAGAACAGCCATATCAACGAAAACAGCAGGGCGACCAGTACTATGCCACCTGCCAATGTGACTATACGATAGAACACGGAATACTTACTCCCGACCTGCAAACGGGGGGTTCAGACCGGATACTCCGGAAACCAGGGCTCAGGCAAGGTCTCAAAACCAGGCCGTGCAAACAGATAGCCCTGATAAAGGGTAATACCCCGGGATCTCAGCCAACGATACTCTTCCTCTGTCTCCACGCCTTCGGCAACAATACGACCACCCAATTCATTCATCATGGTTATGACACCGTTCACCACCGCCTGCTTGTTGGGTTCGGCATGGACGTTACGAACCAGGGCCATATCCAGTTTCAGAAAATCCGGAGGGCAGGCAACCATAATATTGAGGCGCGAGTAGCCGGCGCCGAAATCATCGATCGAGGTCTGAAACCCCATCTCACGGTAAGCCTTGAGAATAGAGACGATATGGTCAGTGGACGACTGCAGATCCTCCGCTTCCAGAAACTCAAAGATTATCTTGCTGGTGTCAAAGTTATAGGTTTTGGCGGCTGCGAGTGTCGTACGGATACAGTACTCCGCCTTATATACCGCATTGGGCATGAAGTTAATACTCAGACGGGACTTCATACCCAGTCTGGAGGCCAGCTTGACTGCCTTTACCCGGCATATCTGGTCAAAGGAATAGCGATTCTCCGATGTGACCCGGGACAGAATGCTCCAGGCACTTTCTCCACCCAGGCCACGCACCAGGGCCTCATAGGCGTAAACGGACTGATCTGACACATCGACAATAGGCTGGAACGCGAAACTGAACTGGAAATCCAGACCTTCGCCACAGGAACATTGCTCACAGTGGCTTTCATCAAGTATTTTTTCAAATTTACTCACTGAAACTGAATCTCCAAAACCACAAGGACGACCGCCGACACGATACCATCATGGCAGCGCTCCCATGAACACTGGTTTGCACTTTCTTTTAGTCTATATAGCCAGATTTGGTAATGAAACACTGTTAGCGTAACGACGCTAACGACTTGCGTGTAGAAAGGTAATCCGACAATCTGTGAGCATACTCATTCTACTCAGGAGGCGCGTTCCATGTCCGAGACTACCCGAATCGCAGTGACCCCCGGTGACGGCATAGGTCCCGAAGTTGTTGCCGAGTCTATTCGCTGCCTTGAGGCTCTGCGTGAACGACACGGTCTCGCGTTGGAGTGGACCCGCTTTCCCTGGCCCTCTCACGCCTGGCATCAGCAACATGGCGAAGTGATGCCTGACGATGCGCTGCAACAGCTCCGGGCTTTTGACGCAATTCTGCTGGGTGCGTTGGGCGATCCCGGCCCTATGGATGACCCCGACCGCTACCTGTTATCGGACAGCGTCTCACTCGCGCCGCTACTGCAAATGCGTAAGGGCTTTGACCAATGGGTGTGCGAACGGCCTGCACGGCTGCTGCCGGGTGCACGGCAGTTTCTGGCGGATGAACGTGCCAAAGACATCGACATGCTGGTCATACGGGAAAACAGTGAAGGCGAATATGTCGGCCAGGGTGGCCGCTTGCGGCAAGGGACCGCCGAGGAAGTCGCAACCCAGATGGAGGTGTTTACCCGCCGCGCCACGGACCGGATTATCCGGTACGGTTTCGAGCAGGCCCGCAAGCGCGCAGAAACGAGGGCGGCTGAAGGCAAGCAACGCTCGTTTTCGATCCTGGGGGGCAAAACCTGCGAAAGCCAGGTTTGCATCGTGACCAAACGCAATGCATTACGCTACTGGGGTGATATGTATTCCGAAGCCTTCGCCGAAATTGCAAAAGAATATCCCGACGTGGCCACCCACCATGAACTGGTCGACGCCGCCTGCATGAAGTTCGTTCAGTGCCCGTGGCATTTTGACGTTGTGGTGGCCAGTAACCTTCAGGGCGATATCCTGACCGATCTGGCAGCTGTACTTTCCGGTGGCATGGGGGTGGCACCTTCGTGCAACCTCAACCCGGACAACCCCGACATGCCCTCCATGTTTGAGCCAACCCACGGCAGCGCCCCGGACATCGCTGGCCAGGGGCTGGCCGACCCTACCGCCATGTTGTTCACCACCGCCCGCATGCTGGATTGGCTTGGTCGCAGCGATGACAAACTGAAAACAGCGGGACAGGTTCTGTTTGATGCGGTAGCGGCTGACCTGGCAGAGAACGGCTCCACCCGAAGGGACACCCGCGCGATTGGCGATGCCATTATTGCCCGGCTGAAGTGACGATCCGTTAAGGCCGCCTTTGGGCGGCCTTAACAGTCCTCGAATTTATCCAGCGTAGCCCAACGCTTTGTTGACCGGGTTGAACAACTCTTCGCCTCGGTGCCAGCGATCAAAATTCTCCAGAAACTGATCCGTCAGGGCACGCCGCCACCCGATAAAGTCCCCGGACATATGGGCTGTCATAATGACGTTCTCCATGGCCCAGAGCGGATGATCCTCTGGCAACGGCTCCTCTTCAAAGACGTCCAGCGCCGCCCCGGCAATCACACGGTAGTAGAGGGCGTCCAGCAAGTCGTCAGTGTTCACTACCGGACCCCGCCCGATATTGATCAACCGCGCGGTATTTTTCATGGCTTCAAATGCGGTGGCATCGAACAGCCCCTCGGTCTGGGGCGTCAGTGGCGCGGCGATCACCACGTAGTCTGCATGAGCTAACTGCTCATAGAGTTGGTCATTGCCATGAACCGCCACGAAGTCCGGGTCTTCCTTGCGGGCTGTACGGGCAATACCGTGGGGGATCAGTCCTACTGCCTTCACCAGCCGCGCAATCTGTCGCCCGATGGACCCCGCACCGACAATCAAAACCTGCTTACCTTCTGCCCTCTCGGTATCACGGTGCTGCCAACGGTGCTCAAGCTGCAGGCGGATGGAATGGGGGAAGTCCTTGGCGAACATCAGGATGGTGCATAATACGTATTCAGCGATCGTACGATCAAAAATGCCCCGGGCATTGGTTACCTTCACCGGCCCGTCAATAAGCTCCGGGAACATCAACGCATCGACCCCTGCACTGGTGGCATGAATCCACTCCAGTTTGTCCGCAGTCGGCCAGGCGGCGACCAACGCTTCGGTACGAAAATCCGTGACCATCAAAACGTGAGTACCCGGCAAGGTGGCCCGCAAGGTTTGCTCATCCGATGCAAAACGCACCTCCGCTCTTGCCCGCAGCGCATCCAGACCCGGTGGTTCCGGCTCACCGGGTGAAGTCAGGACAGTGACGACGATCTGCTTATCCGGGCGATTCATGGCGGTCTCTCTCTGGTCGTGGGCGAGGTCGCAACCTCTGGATCCTTCTAGTCTGGTGCCTCGCCTCACAGCGGTCAAATGCGGTTTCTGGCCAATAAATAGCGAATTGACATGAAAATGAAAAACACTGTGATTCAGGCCTTGTCGCCCCCCTCTTAAAGCACTAACCTGCTAGTAGATTATCGTTATCTAGCCTTCAGGAGATGCATATGCCAGACGCCGCGAAAACCAGCGGACAGACCGAGCCCCGCAAGGTTAAATATCGCAAGACAAAGGCTCGCTGGCACCCTTCCATGCAGGCCATCCCGGTACCGGGTATCCGGCGGATGGTGAACCTGGCTGCCAATATGAAGGACGTGATTCACCTGTCCATCGGGCAGCCGGACCTGCCAACGCCCAAGCACATCATCGATGCCTACATTGATGCCCTCAACGCTGGCCAGACCGGATATACCATGGATGCCGGCTTGCCGGAGCTGTTGGTTGCCCTGCGGGATTACTACAGCAAGCGTTATGACCGCAAACTGACCCGGGATAATATCCTGATCACCAGTGGGGCCACAGAGGCCATGTACCTGGCGATTGCGGCGACCTCCGCACCAGGTCGTCAGTTCATCGTGACCGATCCATCATTTTTGCTCTATGCACCTTTGATCCGGATGAACGGCGGGGAAGTCAAATACGTGCCGACCCGGATTGAGGACAATCACCAGCTCGATCCTGATGAAGTTATCAAGGCCATGGGTGCGAGAACCTTTGCGGTAATCCTCAACTCCCCCAACAACCCCACTGGCGCCGTTTATCCACGAAGCACCATTGAGACCATTGTTGAAGAGTGCGCCTATCGCGGTATCCAGATTTACAGTGACGAAGTGTACGATCATCTGATTTTCGACGAAGACGAATACGCCAGTGTGCTGCGCTGTAGTGTCGACCTCGACAACATCATGTGTATCAGCAGCTTCTCAAAGACCTTCAGCATGGCAGGCTTGCGGGTCGGCTGGGTCATTTCCAGCCAGGCCACCATCAAGTCCCTGCGGCGCTTTCATATGTTTACCACGTCGGTGGCCAACACTCCCTCACAGTATGCGGGTGTTGCGGCGCTGACCGGTGATCAGCAATGCATTACCGACATGGTCAATATATACCGGGAGCGCAGGGACAAGATTGTCGAGCTGATTAATCGGACCCCTCATCTGACCGGCTATCAACCCGGTGGTGCATTTTTCTCGTTCCCCAACCTGCCGATGCATGTGGACGGTTCGGACCTTGCCCTGCGGATGCTTAAGGAGACCGGCGTGTGCGTGGTACCGGGGGATGCGTTTGGCGAGCATACCGCCAATGCCCTGCGATTCAGCTTCTCGGCGCCGTGCGAAACCATCGAGGAAGCGTTCGACAGAATCATCCCATGGATGGCAAAGCAGCAGTTTTGACGCCATGTCCGCCCTGGAATCCGCCACTATTCAATGCCCTTACTGCTGGGAGACGCTGGAAATCAGCGTCGACCCATCAGCGGAAGATCAGGAATATGTGGAGGATTGCCAAGTCTGTTGCCAGCCAATCCTGATTCACGCGGTGTTTGAAGAAGACCGGCACCTGAGAATCACCGCAACTGCCGAGAACGAATAAGCCCATACCCCGCCATTTTACTTGAGCAATACCCTCAACTCCTTGAAATGATCAATCACGAAGCGCGCTTCCGGGGCCAGCCGCCGGTTACGTTCTGTCCGGTACAGACACCCCGCCATGCCTGCCCGGCGTGCAGCGGTAAGGTCATCGATAAAATCCCCCACATACAGCATCCGCTCAACAGGCAAATCAAAATGCCGGGCTATCCTCAGCAAACCCTCAGGGCTCGGCTTGGGTGCACAGTCCTCCCGGGTCAGTATGCGCCCGACCGGAATATCCAGTGTTTTGCAGGTGGCCCGCACTGCGGCACGGCTATTGCGGGTAAGAATCGCCATCGGCACGCCAGCGTCATTTAATGCCTTCAGCAGGCTTTCCGCTCCAGGCATCCAGGTCGCCCGATCGGCGCCCGCCATCTCATGACGATGCAGCACCTCTTGGGCTTTTGCACGCTGGTGCTCATCCGTGAGGGTGGCCATATGCTCCAGCACACCAACAGTCGCTGGAAACCCGAGATCGCGCCGGATAGCCGTAAAATCCAGTCCAGAGTTGACCAGTGTTCCGTCCAGATCAAATGCCACCCCGCGAAAAGTACGGGCAAGTGCCTCTGTCAGTTTTTGCATGCCTGCTCCTGTACCGCCATTAATAAATACACACTTGCCCTAATCGGGCCGGTGTCTCAGGATACAGGTCTTTATACGGAGTTCCGATAATGACACGCCTTTTTATCCTGCCTTTGCTTGCCGTACTGTTCTTCAGTGGCTGCGCCTCATTGTCGCCTTATTCCATCAGCGAGGGTCAACTGGAAGGTCATTTACAAAATGCCATCAAGGATTTTGATCGTCAGCAAATGCAGGCCGGGTCCCCGTTAGGAGTTTCATTGAGCAATGCGGACATAACCCTCGGACCAGACGGTCGGGATGTAGCAGTATTGGACCTGACAGGTCAGGTTTCCCTGAATGCGTTAATGACCCGCATTCCGGTGGATATCATCCTCAAACTGGAAGGTGCTCCGGTATATGACAGCGAAGAGAAAGCCGTGTATTTACGGCGACTGCAGCTACTGGACAGCCGGATTGACTCCCCCTACTTCAAGGGTAATCTCAAACCTGTCACCGATACCGTGATGCGAGCAGTGGCGCAGATGCTGGAAACGGTGCCGGTCTATCGACTGGATGAAAATGACTTCGGTCAACGTATGCTGGGTATCGTGCCCATGGACATCCGGGTCGCCCCGGGCCGGCTGGAATTTATCACCGCCGAATAACGTCCCAGATACTGAAAAAAAGCCCGCGATCTGATCGATGGCGGGCTTTTTGGGGATTTTCAGGTGTTAATCCTGTCGCGCTGCTGCGCTCATTTCCTGCTGCAATGGCAGCAGATCGAACTCACGCTCCGGGTGATTCGGATCTACCAGCACGGTTGAAGACTTGTACACCCGCGGTGTGGAGTAAAGCAGTTTGATCGCTTTCCAGTGCGAGGGTGCCACGTAACGATCACCGTAATTCTGCTCAAGCCAGGCCCTGACGCGAGGCGTCTTGTTGGAGGCCATCTTGGGGAAGAAGTGATGCTCAATGTGGTGACTGAACCGATAATGCAAACGGTCAAGAACGGGCAACGTGCGCACGCTCATGGAGTTGTCCAACGGGTTATTGGTCGTTGTTTGGGGCCGCAAAAAGTGGTTGGTCAGAATGTAACCCTGACCCAGAGCATTGGCCACCATAAACGGGATCACGACGGTGAACAGCGCCAGCGGCCCGGAAATGACCGCCAGTGCCAGCCAGGCGGCAACACAGACCCCACTCTGAATGATGGCTTTGCGACGGTTCATGCCCCGGAACTGTTTACGGCGTTTTGCCTGGAACCACAGCACCAACTGGGCATGAAAGCTGAAGGAGTAAGTCAGGAACAGGTAGCTGTACCAGGTACGGGAGCCCGGCGCCAGCCTGGTGAACTTCTTCTGTTTCGGATCGATCTTGTAACGGCGTAGGGTTCCAAAACTGTCAGGGTCCGAATCTCCCATATTGGTGTGGCCGTGATGAACAACATTGTGCCACTTACGCCAGAACTCCGGTGGCACAATCATCGGACCAAACCCCAGCCAACCGAAGAAGTTCTGCCAGCGCTTGCTCATGCCCATGGAACCGTGCAGCACCTCGTGGGCCAGCAAGGCCTGGGAGCCAATGGTATGCCCCACCACCAAGCCGATAAGCACGTTGGCATACCAGGGCAACCCCGCCGTCAGAATGGTTGCTATACCGCCCCAGATCACCAGTTGCAACGGTAAAAACCAGATCACCCGCCAGGTTTGAGTCTGGAAGGTATCCGCTGGCAGCTCCTTGCGCATACGATCACGCAGCGCACGCTCGTCCGGCATCCCATAACGTTCAGGCCTTAAATTCTCGGGTTTAACAGCAGCATTCATCATTCACCTATAAACTTCAGCGTACATTTGTAAGCTGAATTTACAGAAACAGCGGTGACAGCACAATGGCATTTGGATTAATTTTTGATGAAGGTCAAAAAAGACATGCTGTACCCAAACCGATATGATCCGGTCACGCCCACTACCAAGCACCCGTTTTATGATCCTGGACGCCCAATACGTTATCGCAGCCACCCGACTCTGGTTGGAAAAAGCCGTTATCGGCCTGAACCTCTGCCCTTTTGCCAGAGCGCCCTACCTGAAAGGTCAGGTGCACTTTGAAGTCTCTGAAGCTCAGACACCGGAAGCGTTGCTGGAAGACCTCACTGCCGCCCTCACAGCCGTCCTGGCCAGTCCGCCACGGACTATTGAGACCACACTGCTGATACACCCACAGGTGTTAACGGATTTCGAGGACTTCAATGATTTCTTGCAGACCGCAAACCAGGTGGTCGAAATGCTCGACCTTGAGGGGACCCTGCAGATTGCCAGCTTTCACCCCCAGTACCGGTTTGCCGACACCCAGCCGGACGATCTGGAGAACTATACCAACCGCTCCCCCTACCCGACCTTGCACATACTTCGGGAAAGCAGCATAGAAAAGGCCGTCGACAGCATGGAAAATACCGACGCAATCTACGAAGCGAATATTGCAGCACTGGAGAAACTGGGAAAGGTCGGCTGGCAGAAGCTTTGGAACGCATCTACTGATGAATAGCAAAGTAAGCGGAGAGGTCTTTCCAAAACCGTACGGAGCCATGGATGGCGGAGCACGGACAGGCAAGACCAAAGGACGTTAACTACCTGACAAAGACGTATCGGAAGGATCAATTTCCATTTGCTGAATGGCAATCACGGCCTGAGTCCGATTGCGAACCCCAAGTTTTCGGAATACTGCAGTAATATGGGCTTTGATAGTGGCTTCCGACACATCCAGATCATAGGCGATCTGTTTGTTCAGCAGCCCTTCCGCCAGCATACCCAACACCCGGAACTGCTGGGGCGTGAGCGATGCCAGTTTCTCGGAGAAGTCAGTGGTATCACCCTGGAGGCGTTCGATGCGCTCCGCCACACCTTCTGGCAGCCAGACATCACCACCCAGCACATCCTGGATCGCCCGGGTGATGGTTGGCAGGGGCGCCGACTTCGGTATGAAGCCGGACGCCCCGTAATCGATGGAACGACGCATCACCTGCAATTCTTCGGAGCCTGACACCACCACCACGGGTAGCCCGGGGTACTGGCCGCGCATAAACACCAGCCCCGAGAAACCGTGGGCACCCGGCATGTTCAGATCCAGCAGAACCAGATCTGCGTCCGGGTGCGCATCAACCGCATCCTGCAATGCCTTGATGCTCTCGACTTCAACCGCCAGAGCATCCGGCACTGCCTGATTCACCGCTTGCCTCAATGCAGCACGAAACAGCGGATGATCGTCAGCGATGATAATGTGTTGGGCCATTCAACCGATTCCTTGCGATGTAAGCTTTGGTGACGTTATACGCTATTTATCACCGCGATGCTTGATGAGTTCGTCAACGACACCCGGATCGGCCAAAGTTGAGGTATCACCCAACTGATCGTGTTCGTTCGCTGCGATCTTACGCAGGATACGCCGCATGATTTTACCTGACCGGGTCTTCGGCAAGCCCGGCGCCCACTGGATGACATCTGGAGAAGCGATCGGCCCGATCTCTTTGCGAACCCACTGAATCAACTCCTTTTTGAGTTCATCGGTCGGCTCTGCGCCGAGCACCAGAGTAACGTAAACATAAATACCCTGACCTTTGATGTCATGGGGGAAGCCCACCACCGCCGCTTCTGCGACCTTACTGTGAGAGACCAGTGCGCTTTCGACTTCCGCAGTACCGAGGCGGTGGCCGGAAACGTTCAGCACGTCGTCCACCCGCCCGGTTATCCAGTAATAACCATCCTCATCCCGGCGCACGCCGTCACCGGTGAAATACATGCCCTTGTAGGCGCTGAAGTACGTCTGCTTGAAGCGCTCATGGTCTCCGTAGATGGTCCGCATCTGTCCGGGCCAGCTGTCGCGAATAACCAGGTTGCCTTCGCATGCACCTTCCAGGATATTGCCATCCGCATCGACGATGGCCGGCTGAATACCGAAAAATGGCAGGGTTGCCGAACCCGGCTTCAGATCAATTGCACCGGGCAGCGGGGAAATAAGAATGCCGCCGGTCTCGGTCTGCCACCAGGTGTCTACAATCGGGCATTTGCCATTACCGATGACCCGATGGTACCACTCCCAAGCTTCCGGATTAATGGGTTCACCCACCGAACCCAGCAGCCGCAGGCTGTCGCGGGTGGTGCCGTTCATGCAGGATTCACCTTCGGCCATCAGTGCGCGAATCGCGGTGGGTGCAGTATAGAGAATGTTGACCTTGTGCTTGTCTACCACCTGCCCCATCCGGGAGGTGTCCGGGTAATTCGGCACACCCTCGAACAGCACGGTTACCGCGCCGTTGGTTAAGGGTCCGTAGAGAATATAGCTGTGGCCGGTTACCCAACCAAAGTCTGCTGTGCACCAATACACATCGCCATCGTGATAATCGAAGATATATTCGTGGGTCATAGCGGTGTACAGCAAATACCCTCCGGTGGTGTGCAGCACGCCCTTGGGGGCACCCGTTGAACCGGATGTGTAAAGCATGAACAGAGGGTCTTCGGCGTTCATGGGCTCCACCGGACATTCGGCAGAAGCGGTTTTCATGACGTCCTCGTAACGCACGTCGCGGCTGGCATCCCAGGGCACATCACCGCCGGTACGGGTGACCACAACCACCGTGGTTACATCCGAAATCTTGCTGCTGGACAGCGCCACATCCACATTCTTTTTGAGCGGGATTTTGCGGCCGCCACGAAGACCTTCATCCGCAGTGACGACAAACTTCGACTTGCCGTTTTCGATCCGTGCACCCAGGGCTTCCGGCGAGAAGCCGCCGAACACCACCGAATGGATCGCACCGATGCGGGCACAGGCCAGCATGGCAACCGCCGTTTCAACAATCATTGGCATGTAAATGGTTACTACGTCGCCTTTTTTGACGCCGAGGGACTTCAGAACATTGGCGAACTTGCTGGTTTCAGCATGCAATTCGCGATAGGTAACATTACGGGAATCGGAGGGGTCGTCGCCTTCAAAAATAATAGCGGTCTGGTCACCACGTTTCTCAAGGTGGCGGTCCAGACAGTTGGCGGCCGCGTTCAAAGTGCCGTCTTCAAACCACTTGATCGACAGCTTATCGTAATCGAAAGTCGTATTTTTTACCTTGGAAAAAGGCTTGATCCAGTCCAGACGCTTGCCATGTTCACCCCAGAAGGTATCGGGATCAGCAACGGACTGACGGTACATTTCATCGTACTGTTCACGATTAATCAGGGTCTGTCTGGCAAATTCCGGCGTAACCGGATAAACCTGTTTGTTAGTCATTATATGCTCCCCAGTTTTATGAGTCTGTTGTCATTATCGGAATTATTTGAACAGAGCGACCTGCGCCGTAGGGCATTAGTAGGCTGATCCTCCTAGTTCAACACGCACAGTGCAGGTCTATGAATTAGACTAACGTCCTAATTACGAAGGCACTTCGCAGCAGAACGTTGCCTATTCCAAAAGTTTCTCATGACGCTTGTGTTGATTTTACAAGCATAGTTCGCTGCAGGAGAATTGCGCGGAAGCCGTCGGAAAGCTCAGATCTCTTTATTGCAGAAAGTGCCCGCCCGGGCGCATTGCTGCCCGGACGGCCAGGAAGCAGTATCCGCCAATCAGGCGGCCTTGCGTACTTTATTGGTTTTCAGGCGAGACAGCTTGCGCTCGCCGAGTGCATAACGGTTCAGGCCAGCCAAGTGGACCTTTCTGAGATAGGTTGCCCAGTCAATCTGGCGGGCATCGACCGGAAACAGGGTCTGATCCAGACTGCCCATCCGCTCGCACAGAGCCATTAGCCGGTCATTGTGAAAGATATAATCCGGTGCGGTGTAAAACCCGAAAATGGTCGCGAGAGAACGAGTGATATCGATATTGCGCAACAGCTTCAGTTCACGGTTCTGACTCATGAGTTTTAGCAGGCGATCGGCAATCGACAGCGGGATTCTTGCCCCCCCGATAACCGCATCAAACAGACGGCGGTTGACCGCAATGAAAGGCTTGGTCGGCTGGCGATAGAACAGATGGTTGTAGGCGGCATAATTTGACCGGGCCTCCTCCATCAGATGGTCAATAAACTCCCCCAGACTGATCGGGTTCGACGAGCCACTGCAGCACTGGTAAATCCGTTGACGCCCGGGCTCCAGAAAAGCTTCTGTGAGCGACAGAATGATACTGCTGGCGACCAGATCCACCGGTATCACATCGATGATGCCACTGCGCTTACCGGGGAACAAAGTGACTTTCTCCCGGGCGTAAGCGAGGATAATCGCGTCAGCCACCTTCACGCCTTCAATCCAGCCTGGCGCCGGCTCTGCCAGCGCGCTTTCGATAATCGAGGGCCTCAGAATAGTCAGGGACTGCCCCCGCAGCGCCTTCATTAATAGCTGCTCTCCCAGCCATTTGGTGAACGTGTAGGTGTCGCTCCAGCCATAGTGATTGGCTTCCCGAATACCTAGGTCCACCAGCTTCTTCTCAAGCTGCTTACCGGCATATCGGGAGCGCACATCGGCGATTTTGTCCTGCAGCAGCGAGGTCAATTCTTCAATCTCGAAAAATCCGTCCGGGCTGCGGGGAATCTCTGCACCGGCCGGGCTTACAACTGCCTCATAGGCCTGACCCGAATTCATACCGTTGACGTAACAGGTCGACACCTGAACCACCGGTAGGCCACCGCCTGAGTGGGCAAACGCTGCTATGTTATGAAGGCTCAGGGTGTTAATGGCCAGCGCCTTATCCAGCTCTTCCCGGAAATTAACGCTGGCGGCAGAGTTGATCACCGCGTCAACCTGACCGGCGAGGTGATCGAATTTCGATTGTGTTATACCAAAAAAAGGCTCAGTCACTTCACCGGTGACGCAATGCACTTTGGTATCAAGAAAATAGTCAAACCCGTCACTATCCTCAAGCTTCAATCGCTCAAACACGGACGAGCAAGCAATCTCGTTCATGAATCGCTCACGTGCGTTCGGGTGGCGTGCATTACCCCTGATCAACAGGTGAATGCCCCCGATATCCGGTACCGTTCTGATCAGTTTCTCCAGCACCACCTTTCCGAGAAAGCCGCTGGTTCCGGTAATGAGAACTTGCTTGCCGCGAAGCTGCTCCAACACTCTGGATGATGACTCAGCGGTACCGGGTAACTGTTTTGCCATGAGTGGAACTCCTTCTCTGAGTATGGTTTCAAATCCATGAATGCCCGGGCCATCAGTACCTCTTCGAAGGTGCATCCCTATTCGGGTGGTCCCCATCCCGATATTCCACGAGCAAAAGCCCGCCGGGACAGCTACTGAACATTCAATACTGGTATGGCCAAATAGCCGAACACCGTCGCGGACGTTACTGTATTTTTCTGTATTTTTTAGGTCTGCATTTACCGCGCCAATTATGTCGGCATGCAAATAAAATACGGGCAAATCCTCGCCTGTAACAGCGTTCAATAATCACACAGTATGAATGACAGCAAGGTGACATGCAGCAAGAATGAGCAACAAAAACGGGAGTTAATAATCGCAAAACTGCCTGGATTCAACCCTCAGCCTGGTTGTCCGATTTACCCGCCAACCCGCGCAGGAAGTGGTCCAGAGAGACACTGCCGGGCTGTTCTCGAAGGGCTTCCAGCAAGCGTTCCTGATCACCAAACATGACTTGATCGTAACGCGGTTCCCGGACAGCGCCCTGGGTCACTGGCTGGTCTGTTCCCGGTCCCGACCATCCAGGTGCGACCTGACTTGCCAGATGCCGGAGATGAGCGGCCAGATGAGTGCGCCGGGTCACGCTCAGAGTTTCCCAGTCAAGCGCAGCCAAACCGGCCTGGATAATCTCTATGGTGTCGTCATCCATGGTGCGCCCAAGAAGTGCAAAGCAAGCGGTGAATGCTTCATAACGCAGCATTGAGGGCACTGAAGGATCAGATAGAAGATCACCAAACTCGGCAATGGTTTGTCGGACTCTGGTGCCATGGTCAGTTTTTGGCGGCGGGGTTGATGACTCGATCATCGGTTTATTCTGCGCGGACTGGCGAACGGCCTGATACCAATACGCTGCGATTCCGGATTTTCGGGGCGGCAGTTGCTCCAACCGGACCTTGACCATATCCGCCAGCGAGCGAAACTGCCGGCAGGATGGGTCGGACTCGGCCATCAGAGCTACCGGACGCTGACTGATCACCGATTGGCGCAACGTTTCATCACGCCAGATGGCCCCCAGGTAATGGGGCCGCATACCCAGATGGCGTTGCAATGCCGCCGCAAACCGCTGAAACACAGACCGCGCCTGGCTGGCACCGTGAGCCATATTGACCAGCACACTCGGAGTACGTCGGTAGCCTCGCCTCTGCAACACCTTGATTAGCGAAAAGGCATCCGTCAGCGAAGTGGGGTCAGGCGTCACAACCACACAGGCCATGGCAGCCGACGCAATCATGTGAAGAACCACCGGCTGCAAGCCAGCAGCGGTGTCAATCAGGATGTAATCGTAGCGACGCTCCACCGCCGCCAGCCCCTTGAGAACGTCGAGACTGTCCGCAATGCCCATGTCCATGCAGCGCTGAACCCCTGAAGCACCCGGAATCACATGTAGTCCCAGCGGCGCTTCCATAATGGCTTCATCAAGGGTGCATTCCCGGCGTAGTACATGCTCCAGCGTATGTTTCGGATACTGGCCCAGCATGATGGCAATGTTGGCAAGGTCCATGTCGCCGTCAAGCAGCAGCACTCTCTGGCCTTCGCGTGCGAGGACGAGAGCAAGATTGATCGCTATCGAGGTTTTACCAACACCACCTTTGCCGCCGGTGACGGCAATAATCCGGGGCTGGGCTGCAACATGCGCTGAATCCTTCATCGACCTCTCTTGATACAGACGTCAAAACCATGGCCCGAGAAATAAAGCCGAACAATCCATTAGTTCAAGTGTACAGCGTACCTTCAGAGCAATATAGCCAGCGAAGCGACACTCCGGGCAAAATCATTACAGGACTGACATTATTTTTCGTGGCAAATTGAGGGGAATGGCGCAAAAATGCGATCACCAAATCGGATTTCCGTTGACCAAAACCTGATGTCCTGACCAGACTTTGGTCAGATTTTCAATAATGTATGTTTGATTTTTGGGATTTATTGTCTAAGCTCTTGGCTTAATAAAAAAATGAACAAAGTGTTAGATAATTTTGACCGGTAGGTCCATGCAGATATCGCCCGACACACAGTTGCCCAGCCTCCCCGAAGTCACTCTCAGGGTGCTGGAGGCGTGCCGAAAGGAAGGCAGTTACCGTCATATCAGCGACATTATCTGCTCGGACACCGCACTGACGGCGCGAGTGCTGGCTCTTGCCAATTCATCGCTTTACGGCCGACCGGGAGAAATTCGTTCGGTTGAGCAAGCACTTCTCCGGCTCGGCACTGAACATGTGCGCACTCTGGTGCTGACTGCCTCGCTCCGGCAGCTGATATTCGACCTCGGTGCCGATCAGTGGCAGCAACTCCGTGATTTCTGGCGCCACTCGCTCACCTCTGCCCTCACTGCAAAAACCCTGGCCACACTGACCCGTTACCCCTCTCCGGATGAAGCCTTCATGTTAGGCATGCTCCATAACATTGGCGAGCTCATTGCCCTGAAAATGGCGCCAAATGACCGTCAGCAGGAGTGCCTCACCCACCAGGCAGAGATCGCTGCACAGCTCGCCCAAGCCTGGGGGCTTGGACAGATGGCAGCAGATGCCATGCTTTTTCAACAGGCTCCGGCCTCGGAAATCCGTGATGCTTCTCATCTGGTCAAACTGGTTAACCTGTCGATCCGGCTGGCTCAATCCGATGCTGCCGGTATTGTTGCAGCAGGTACCATTTTTAATCTCAATGAAGATCTCACCCGGGAATTGTCGCTGCGCATAAACCATGAAGTCGCCTCCCTCGCGCAGTTATTGGGGGTTCCTCTGGAGCATGCCTATGACGGCCGCGAGGCAGGCCAGACACTGCGCAACACGATTATTCGCCAGGCCATGACCGACCAGGTTCTGAACCTCCCCGACAGTTCAGACCCCTCATCTGAAGTGCTCGCCAGTACCGTCAGCAACCTCGCGCTTCTGACCGGTTGCCCCTGCCTGTTTTTCAAGGCCAACAAGGACACTCTGACCCTGGTATCGGACAGCCAGGGCGAGCCCCCCGATATGGCAATTGCCGCAGCTCCGGCCAGCAGCGTATTAACCGAATGTTTCCGGTACCGAAAGGCTGTACTGCTGGCAGACCGCACCGTCAGCGTGCTTGATAAACAATTGATGGGACTGCTCAGGGTTTCCTCCCTGATGGCTGTTCCGATCCTGTCTGAACAAGACTGTCACGGTGTTTTTGTGGTTGGGGCCGATACCAGGAACATGGCGTCAATCCTGGAACTGGCCGGAATGTTCAGCGAGCGGTTGTCCCGACTGATTGTATCCAAAGAACTGAAAAATCGCGACGATGTGATAGCCGTGGATCTCGATCAGGTCCTTGCCCGAGACAATATACGGCGCCAGATACACGAGATCAGCAATCCGTTAACCATCATTCGCCAGTACATTTTTCAATTGCGTGGGCGACTTGAAAATGAGCAAGTCCGGGCAGAGCTTGATATTATCCGGGAAGAGCTAGAGCGGGCTTGCAACCTGTTGGTGCAGATGGGCGAGAATCCTGAACCCGACCATAATACCGACGAGCCGACCAACCTCAACCGGGAACTGAAAGTCCTGCACGAGTTGTTTCAGGACGGCCTGTTCAGGGACGGTGGTATTGATTGCACCTTGGTATTGAGCGATGAATCAACGGAGCTGGCCGCTGGCCGGGCGCCAGTGCGCCAGGTAATCCTTAACCTGGTCCGAAACGCGGTCGAGTGCATGCCGCAGGGGGGCAAGCTCAGACTCGCTACCGCCGCGCCCGTCTGGCAGCAGGGCCGGCAATGGATTGAAATGCTGATTGAAGATAGTGGCCCGGGTTTACCGGCAAAGATTCAAAGCAAGCTGTTCATGCCGGTACAATCCAGCAAGGGAGCAGGTCACAGCGGATTAGGGCTGAGCATTGTCAAACAACTCATTGATGACATGGAGGGCATCATTGGTTACCGCACGGGAGGTTCGGGCACCAGCTTCAGGGTCCTCCTGCCCGCAGCACCCCAATGCACCAAAGGTCAGATATAGATCATGGGCAACGCGCGATGACACGGGAACCGATTCACTCGCCAGTGACCGACACCACGTTGGCCAGGATACTCGTCGCCGATGATGATCCGAGGCTGCTCAAAAGTCTTGCCTCACTGCTGGAGCAGCAAGGCTACTGTGTCACCTCTGCGCTAGGAGGGAAAGACGCCTGTTCAAAGCTGAGCACACAGATATTTGACCTCGCCATGCTCGACCTGAAAATGCCGGAATTAGACGGCTTTGAGGTCATGGCCCATGCGGCGGCGGTCCAGCCCAAGTGCGGCGTTATCGTGGTAAGCGGTGAAAGTTCTTTCAGTGCGGTCAGTCGTGCGCTGCGAAGTGGTGCCCAAGACTACATCAAAAAACCCTTTGATCCGGATGAAATGCTTACCACGCTGGAAGCGGCATTGGGCAAACAGTCGCTGGTCAGGGCTCACGCTGATGTTCAACAACGACTTGAAAAGTCCGAGGCGCTGCACCGTTACATCGTCAACAGTTCTCCGGACATTGTCTTCATGCTTGATGGCAGGGGGCGCTTCTGTTTTATCAACAGCAAGATTGAATCCTTGCTGGGCTACGACAGCGAGGAGCTTGACGGCAAGCATTTCCGCCACATCCTCGATGAACATGACGTTGCTCGCGGCAGCTATGCCCTCCGGGATCCAAGCATTACCGCCGAAAATCCGAGGACCATCGAAGTGAGACTCAAAACCCGGGGCAGCCAGAAGGCCAACCGGTATTTCGAGATCACGGCCTTTCCGGTGGATAATGAAAGCTGGCCCCTTGCGGCCGATTTCAATGCCCGGACCCCTGGACGCAAAGCGCGGTTTTACGGCACGGCACGGGATGTGACCGAGCGCAAGGAAGCGGAAGCTTTCATCAATTTCCAGGCTTACCATGATTTGCTCACCCGGCTGCCCAACCGGGCACTGTTTACTGACCGATTGAACCTTGCCATCACCCAGGCGCGTCGCAACAAACAAAAGCTCGCAGTCATGTTCCTGGACCTGGACCGCTTCAAGGTCATTAACGATACCCTGGGCCACGCCATGGGGGATCTCCTGTTGCAAGCGGTCACCCAGCGCCTGGAGGGCTGCATCCGTAAGGGCGACACCCTGTCACGGTTTGGCGGTGACGAGTTCACACTGCTGCTGCCCGCAATTAACAACAATGACGATGCCCGGCGTATCGCCAAAAAACTGATCGATGCCATCAAGGCGCCCTTCCAATTAGGCGAGCACGAGGTCTTCGTCGGTGTCAGTATTGGTATCGCCATGTACCCGGAAGCTGGTACCTCGCTGGATCAGCTTATTCAGAACGCAGATATCGCCATGTACCACGTAAAGGCCCAGGGCAAGGACAGCTACCGCTTTTACAGCGAATCCATGAGCATCGATACTGCCAATCGCCTCAGCCTGGAGCGGGATCTGCGACAGGCTCTCGAGAACAATGAACTACGGGTTTATTACCAACCTCAGGTCTGCGCTAAAAATGGCCGCATTGTGGGCCTCGAAGCGTTGGTTCGCTGGCAGCACCCGGAACGGGGGCTGCTCTACCCCAGAGACTTTCTGCCACTGGCCGAAGAAACCAAACTGATTGTAGGTCTCAGTGAGCAGGTACTGGCCCAGGCTTGTCGGCAGGTCAACGAATGGATACTCGATGGCAACAAAGATTTGAGGCTGGCGGTGAACCTGTCGCCAGTCCAGGTGGAGCATCCGAGGTTTGTGGAGAACCTGGTCAGGCAGCTCAAAAATGAAGGGTTCCCGGCCGGCAATCTGGAAATCGAAATTACCGAAAATGTCATCATGAATGACCTGGAGCAAATCAGCCAGAAGCTCCGGGAGTTGGCCGATCTTGGTGTCCGGATTGCCATCGACGATTTCGGTACCGGCTACTCGTCCCTGAACTACCTTCACCATTTGCCCATCCACACCCTGAAAGTAGACCAATCTTTTGTCCGCGCCATTCGAAACGGGGAAGATGACGCCTGCATCGTCGACGCAATCGTAGCCATGGCCCATGGCCTGAAGTTGGACATTATCGCGGAAGGCGTGGAAACAGATGCGCAACTGGCGTACCTGAGAGGACTGGGCTGCCATCAGGTGCAGGGTTTCTTTTACGGCCCGGCCCAGCCCGCCGAGGCCATTGCCAGGATGCTGGATTGGCAGCAGCTAAAAGCAATGGTCTGACACGGACCGCATCAATGCGGCCCAACCGCTGTCATTGAACCGATGACTGCCAGATGGCCTCTGTCAGCACATACCGATTAAATATCTGCTCCAGCTCACCGGCTGCCGCCATCTCTTCAAGTCTTTTTGCAATAAACTGCTTGACTGTTGTCGGCCAGCGCCTATCCAAGTAGAGATGGATGGGATAATTCGGAATAATCGCGCTGGCATCAACCTCTCGAATGCAAGAGTGATCACCTTCCAGTTGTTTCCGTTGGTAGCGCAGCCGGGAAACCATTTCGATAAACCCGTCTACACTTCCAACTCGCACCAGTTCGAGCCCTGCTGTATAGCGGTCTACCGGAATCAAACGGACAAGGCCTTCCTCAACTGCTTCGTCAAGCCCCAGATAGTCGAAGTGGCGCAAGGTGACGATCGAAAGCCCCGCCAGATCATCCACAGAATCAATCTCGGATGGCACGTCCGGACTACAGGTCATCAGTACATGGCGGGTTTCAAAGAGCGGCACACCAACGCGCTCGCCCATTTCTCCAAATGAAGTCCAGACCGGGGAGCCAAAAGAAATCCAGTGGTGAACCTTGAGGTCCGCGATACTCTGCTGGACCCGGTTAACCGGCATAACATGATGCTTTACAGCGAAAGCAGGGCCTTCGAACACAGCCTCGACAATGTCAGAAATAATGCCGCCACGGCTGTGGCCTTCTTCGCTGACAATCTGGAATGGCTGGGTTTTTTCCTCAACTACGAGATAGTTGACAATGATGGGGGCCTCGCTGGAAAAGGCTTTACCCGCCAGCACTGAAATCGAAAGGGACACCGTCAGGATGATCCCGGGCAGGCCTTTATTCCACTTGCTCAAACCAAACCTCAACTGCCCGACTCGTAGTACCAAGCATACACGCTCACAACCAGACCAACACCTTCCTTTCCCGAAAAAAACCGCATTGGAAAACTCTTTTATATAGCCCGGCAACCAACATGTTTCCGACGTTTATACTATAAAGTATGCGGCAGCTGGCAACGTGCGGTGATGCGTAACTGTTGTTCATTTTTACCAAGCCATGCTCAAACTGACCCGGTTGCTAACGAATCTGTAGAGCCTTCAGTTTCTGGCCAGCTCGCCAGGGTTTGCCGGGCCGACAGGCCAACCCGTTCGAGGTAGCCCGCAATACCTGTCGGGATCTGACCAGTAAACCAGACTGTCTGTAGCCCAGCCCCCGAATGGGTATCGTTGCCCGAATCGAAGCCTCTTTGCGCCAGCAAGTGAGCTGTCTGCCGGGCGATTGCTTCACCGGAATCAATCCAGTGCCGAACTGTCGGGAGCAGCGCCTTCAAGGTATCAAGAATCAGCGGATAATGGGTACAGCCCAGCACTACCGTGTCCACACCGGCCAACCTGAAAGGCTCCAGTGCAGAACGAAGTCGTGATTCCGGCAATGGCACTCCGGCGACCCACGCTTCTATCCAGCGCACCAGATCGGGGTGTCCTACCCGCTCGATCACGCAATCCGCTGCGAAGTCGATGACCAATTGCTCGAGATAGACGCGCTTCACCGTTGCCGGCGTTGCCAGCAACCCGATTCGGCCATTGTCAGACAGCCTTGCTGCCGGCTTTATAGCCGGTACGACCCCGACCACGGGAATATCGATGACGGCCCTGAGGTGAGGCAGCACCACGGTACTGGCGGTATTACAGGCAATCACGATAACGTCCACCGGCTTGTGGAGACGCGCCTGGTGCACCAACGAAACGCAGCGGGCACTGACCAGTTCCTCCGGCTGATCACCATAAGGAAAACACGCATTGTCTGCCAGATAGCTCAGGTGGGCACCGGGAAGTTGGCGCCGTATACACCCCGCTACGCTCAGACCACCCACACCGGAGTCAAATATCAGTATTTCGGGTGCCCTCAACCGCCGGTCTCCTCTGCCCTGATCTCGTCTGCCTTGATCTCCTCTTCCATGGCCCGGATCAGCCGACCGGCGATGGTCGCATCCGGCGGCACTGGCGGCAGCTCACCGGGACGGAACCAGTCGGCGTGGACCAGCTCGTCCCGCTGTAACACCAGTTCGCCACCAACATAGTCTGCGAAGAACCCAAGCATTAACTGGTGAGGAAACGGCCACGGCTGAGACCGGCAGTAACGAATATTGGTAACCTGCAAGCCGGTCTCCTCCATAACTTCTCGTGCCACGGCTTGCTCGGCGCTTTCACCGGCCTCGACAAAACCGGCAATCAAGCTGTAAAAGTGCGTGTGCGCGCGAACCGACCGGGCCAACAGCATCTGTCCTTCCCGCCGGATAACCACAATGACGCAGGGCGCCACTCGGGCATACCAAGGGATATTGCAGCCGCCACACCAGCGTGCACGCTCGCTGGGATGATAGCCCGTAGGCTCCCCACAACGACCACAGAAGCGGTGATCACGCCACCACTGAGCCACCTGTGCGGCGGTACCAACCATGGCCGCAGTGGCTTCATCGGCCGTCAGGAAAACCTCCCTCAGGTGCACCGGTTCCAGCGCTGGCCGTTGTCCGGGCCCTGCCAGCTCGGCCACATAGACCGGACGGTCACCCAGACGCCCGACATAAACCGGCTCTGCCCCTTCTGCCAGATGGGCCTCGGTATCCGACCAAACGTGAAGCCAGCCTGTTTCCGAACGAAGCACAGAGCCTTCGCACATGGCAACAATGCCAGCATCCGGTTCCGGTGCCTCCCGAGACCAACCCGCGACCCACTCGATCATTTCCAGCATCCCGACTCATAGAATTGAACAGAATGTATCATATCCGCAATGGCGCCATAAGCGGTGCCAGACTGCTTTGCCCGCAGCCCGCGACCAAGTACACTTAGATTCAGGAGTTGTTCAGAGACTCCTTAGTGCCAGTCACGGTAACCGGAGTCATCCTATGCGTTTATTGCCGGGCCTCACTGGCCTGATCCTGACCTTGCTGCGTAAGCTTTTGTTTTTATGGGTTCGGACAGACGTCATAGGGGGCAGCCGGGAAGCATTGGAACTCGACCCCGACAAACCGGTTTGCTACGTGCTCCAGTACAGCTCCATGTCCAGCCGTCTGGTACTGGAGCAGGAAGTGGAACGGGCGGGGCTGCCGTCAGCCCGTGCGCCGTTGCCGATTCACAAGGGCACGGATCGGTCTTTTTTCTTTCTGTATCGCCGTACCGGCGGATTGTTCTCACGTCGGCAGACCCCCAAATTGACGCCAAGAATGCGGCAGATAGTTGAGCTCGGCGTCGAAGATCCCACCCTCGATATACAGATTGTCCCGGTCTCACTGTTCTGGGGGCGCTCCCCGGACAAGGCCAAATCCCTTGTAAAGCTGCTGCTCTCCGACACCTGGTCGGTGGCCGGACGTTTGCAGAAATTCCTGATTATTCTGGTTCACGGCCGGAATACCTACGTCCAGTTCAGCAAGCCGATTTCCCTCAGTGCCGTGGTGGACGAATACCGGGACAATAACGAGCAGGCCACCCGGAAACTGGCCCGCATCCTCAGAACCCATTTTCGCCGTGTCCGCCAGGCCGTGCTGGGTCCTGACCTGTCACACCGACGCACTCTGGTAGAGGGCCTGGTGCGAACGCCGGCGGTCCGGGACGCAATCCGGGAAACCGCCCGCCGGGACGACATTCCACCAGAGAAAGTCCGGCTGAAAGCCCGCAAATACGCCGATGAAATTGCAGCCAATATGTCCATTGTGACCATCCGCGTCATGGAGGGCTTGCTCAGCTGGCTGTGGAACCGTATCTACAACGGCATTGCGGTTAACAATATCGAAGTGGCACAAGATGTTGCACAGGATAATGCCGTTATCTATGTACCCTGCCACCGATCTCACATTGACTACCTGCTGCTGTCCTATGTGCTCTACAAAAATGGCCTGATGCCCCCCCACATTGCGGCCGGCATTAATCTGAACATGCCCATTGTCGGGCCGATACTGCGCCGGGGCGGTGCCTTTTTCATGCGCCGCAGTTTCAAGGACAACCCGCTCTACGCCACTGTGTTCAATGAGTACCTCCATGTCATGTTCTCCAAGGGTTACTCGGTTGAGTACTTTGTCGAGGGCGGCCGCAGTCGCACCGGCCGCATGCTTCAGCCCCGACCGGGCATGCTGGCCATGACTGTGCGCAGCTACCTGCGCGATCACCACAAGCCCATTGTGTTTGTGCCGGTATATATTGGCTACGAAAAGGTCATGGAAGGTCGTTCCTACCTAGGTGAACTGCGAGGTAAGAAGAAACAGAAAGAGAATATCTTTGCCCTGTTCAAGACAGTGAAAACCCTGCGCAATTCCTTCGGTCGGGTCGCGGTTAATTTTGGCAAGGCCATCCCGCTTTCAGATGTGCTGGATGAGACCCACCCCAGCTGGCGGCAGGAAGCCTACGATCACGAGTACCGTCCGGCATGGCTCAGCAAAACCGTGAAGTGTCTGTCAGCACGCGTCGCCTCGGGCATCAATGCCTCGGTAGCCGTCAATCCGATAGGGATGACAGCAACAGTGCTGCTCAGTACTGAGCGGCTGGCTATGGATGAAGTGCAGCTTAGCCGTCTGATGGATGAGTACGCAGGCCTGCTAAAGGCCCATCCTTACGCCGACACCATCACCCTGCCCGAGGGCGACGGCAAGAGCTGGATCGATTACTGCGAGTCCATGGGGCTGGTTAACCGGCAACCCCAGAAACTGGGTGACATTATTTCCCTTGAAGGCAATAACGCCATCCTGATGACTTACTACAGGAACAACATCCAGCATCTTTTTGCCCTGCCTTCACTGATTGCCTGTCTGTTCGAGAACAACACGTCGTTGACCCGTGAAAAGGTCGTATCCCTGTCCAGCATTGTATATCCCTACCTGCAGTCGGAGTTGTTCCTGCAATACCAACCTGACCAGGTTGGTGAGGTGATAGACCAGTGGATCGATGCGCTGGTTGACCACGGCATGCTGAGAGTAGACGAAGCCCTTATCTGCCGCCCGGAAGAAGGCACCGAACCGATGCTCCGGCTGAGGGCGTTGTCCCGCTGCATTATCCAGACCCTTGAGCGCTATCACATCGCGATCGCTGTGCTACGCAAATACGGCTCCGGCAAGATCAACGCTGCAGAACTGGAAGAACAAAGCACCCAGATGGCAGAGCGGATGTCGATCCTGTTCGGCCTCAATGCGCCCGAGTTTTTTGACAAGTCGCTGTTCCGGAACTTTATTGCCAACCTTCAGGAAAACGAAGTTGTCACCACCGATGAAGCTGGCCAACTGTGTTACAGCGAGGGTTTGGATGAGGTGGCGGAAGATGCCCGTCTGGTACTGAGCGTCGAGAAACGCCAGGCAATCCAGCAAGTGACCATGTTAGGCGTATAAACTTTCCAGGAGATCACTTACCCGCTGCGGAAACGGGAAACGCCTTGATGGGGTATATGTCGTACCGACTGCTTTTTCCTTCAATCCGGGTGGCGGGTTTTGGCCCCTCGATGGAGGGCGCCTTTCTCGGCCGTTTCACCACCACACGGTACCTGGCCCGGGTCAGCGCAGCGACCAGCAATCCGGGTGCATCCTCATCATCCCCGACGAGCTCCCGGAATACCCGCATCTCTTTTTTTACCAGTGCCGACTTGTCCCGGTGCGGGAACATCGGGTCCAGGTATATCACATCGGCCACGTCGCCTTCGCCATCGGTTAACCAATGAATACTGTCTTCACTTCTCAAGCGCATGCGCTCGATGACCGGAGCAGCAGCCTCATTCAGCCGCCCTCTGGCAAGACCGTCTGCCAGCAACGCATGAATCACCGGTGAGCGCTCCATCAACGTCATCTGACAGCCCAACCCCGCCAGCACAAACCCATCCTGACCCAGCCCAGCGGTGGCATCGAGCACATGCAGGGTCATCCGGGTTTTCTGCAGGCCGATGGCACGGGCAATGAGCTGTCCGGTGCCACCGCCGTGTTCCAGACGGTAGCCGGCCTTTCCGGACGTAAACTCGGCACGCACCGGCCCCGGGGCCTTCGGGCCCGTTACCTGCAATGAAAGTCCGGATTCATCTGCGAACAGAAGTACCCCAAAGTTGAACACATCACGGGGCTTGACGATGCCGAGAAATGGCAACTCCAGGGCCTCTGCCAGCTGCCGCACAGCGTTATGCTCCGCAAGTGGGCTGCAGCCAACGGCCAGAACTAAAGAATTTTGGCAGGACATCAAACAACAATATCGATACCGGCGAGCTCAACATCAACGTTCTCCCGGAAGCTGGCAACACCGGTAAATGCTGCCAGAGCCCGTGCGTTGGCCAACGGCACGTCATCAGCCCGGAAGCGCTCCAGACGAAGGTCCTCAGAAGCCTGACGGGCCTCGATCCGGCGTTCAATCGCAGCGGTATCAATGAGACTGGTCTGGCGACCGCCAACCTCTGCACGAGGTGCGGCCAAGTCTTCACGAATACCTTGCGGGGTACCGTTGAGGCCGCTAACGGCGGAATTACGGGCGATGTCAGACCGTTCCCGGAGCGCGGACGAGTCACTCCGTGAAGGATAAACACTGTTTGGATTAACGCCGGTAACCATGATATCAACCCGATACAATTCCAGATAACGTAAGCTTAGTATGGAACCAGCTGGCGCATTTTAAAAGACGTTTACCAGAGCAGAAACAATAACAGCACACCCAGCAACAATCGATAGATGACGTACGGCATCAAACCGAGCCGTTCCAGAAACTTAAGAAACAGATGAATACAGACCACTGCACTGATGAAGGATAACAATGCGCCGAGGCCAATTGAGGCCCAGTCGGCACCTGCCCCCTGCTCTATCAGTTCCAGAGTCTTCAGCAGACCGGCGGCAGTAATCAATGGTATCGACAGCAGGAATGAAAAACGTGCCGCGGATTCCCGATCAAAACCAAGAAAAAGCGCTGCAGTCATCGTTATTCCTGAACGCGAGGTGCCGGGAATCAGTGCCAGCGCCTGGGCGAGACCGATGATTACGGCGTCTTTCATGGCAAGCTGACCGAGCCCCCTTGCCCGACGCCCCGCTGCGTCAGACCACCATAACACCAGCCCGAATCCGATAGTCGACACTGCAATGACCAGACTGGAGCGCAGGTGGGCTTCAATCAAGTCATTGAATACAATTCCGGCAAGGCCAGCCGGAATGGTGGCGGCAATAATGGCCCAGGCCAGCCCACTGTCCTGTCCAACACGCCGGTTAAGCGTGTCACGGACCCAGGCGGACGACAGTTGCCCCACGTCCTTCCGGAAATACCAGACCACGGCTGCCAGGGTGCCTACATGCACGGCCACATCAAAGGCCAGGCCCTGGTCCGGCCAGCCCAGAACTTCCGAGGGCAGAATAAGGTGTGCTGAGCTGCTGATGGGCAAAAATTCAGTCAATCCCTGAATGATAGCCAACACAACGATGTGCCAAAGTTCCACGGCTTGAAATCCTGCAAGAAGGTTAGGGTTTGTTCAGCGGCCTGGCAGCTTTTTCCAGGTTATTTCGTCGCGAAGATACATCGGTCTTGCGGCGGCTGCAGGAACCTGCAGCCCCTGATGCCAAGCCTGTTCTGCTAGCCGGACCACATCGGCAGCGTGCGGCACCATCCCTGTGTCGAGTCGGATAATATGACTGGTCACCGCAGCCGGCATTCGCTCTCGTAATGCCCAGCCTGACCCCGCGCCACTCCAGGCATTCAGGCCAATCGGCAAGGATACATCCTCCGGCAGGCAAACCCGCTCTTTGTCGACCAGCGAAGGCAACCCGCCAGTATTGCCAAAACAACCCCAGTAGACCTCACCCATGCGGGCGTCAAACGCAACCGCAATGCCATCACCCTCGGGAATTTTCCCGGATTCAATCATTTGCACAGCTACCGCTGCAAGGGAGGAGATCGGAATCACGGGCACATCCAGCCCGTAGGCCAGGCCCTGAGCAACACCCGTGGCGATTCGAAGACCGGTAAAAGACCCCGGACCACAGGCAAAAGCCACAGCATCAAGGCCGGAAGGCACCAGTTCACACTCGGCCAACAGCTCTCTCACCATGGGCATCAGCAAACGGGTATGGCCCCGAGGTGCCAGGGCAAAGCGCGCATGCACGTTGCCCTGATGGAGCACTGCCGCTGAGCAGCCTTCCGCAGATGTATCAACTGCCAGCAAGTTCAATGCCGTACCCCGCAGGTTTACTGGAGTTTTTCGAGAATCTGACTGCGAATGTCGTCAAGAGAACCGACACCTTCCACGCGAATATACTTGGGCGCGGCAGTCGGGTCTTTTTTAAACCAGTCCTGATAGTAACCAATCAATGGCGCAGTCTGGGAATGATAGATTTCCAGCCGCTTGCGAATGGTTTCTTCCTGATCATCCGCACGCTGTATCAACGGTTCGCCAGTTTCGTCGTCTTTACCAGCCACCTTTGGGGGATCGTATTTCTCGTGATAAATCCGGCCACTGCCTTCGTGGACTCTACGACCGGAAAGCCGGTGAACGATCTCTTCATCTTCAACCGCTATCTCGACCACGTAATCGATCACGATACCCTGATCTTTCAGAGCTTCGGCCTGGGGAATCGTGCGGGGAAACCCGTCAAGCAGGAATCCGTTCTTGCAGTCTTCCTGTTTAACGCGCTCTTCGATCAGGGCGATGATTATTTCATCCGAGACCAGTCCGCCGGTCGCCATGACTTCCTTTACTTTCAAACCGAGTTCGGAGCCTGCCTTAACAGCTGCCCGCAACATATCCCCGGTAGAAATCTGCGGGATGTCGAAGCGCTCGGTAATAAACTGGGCTTGGGTGCCCTTACCTGCGCCAGGTGCGCCTAGCATAATTATTCTCATAGTTGTTCTGCTCCCGATTAACGAATAAATCTGTTGGGAAGACGTAACTGACGTTACGGTCCATCACGTCACCCTTAATTTTTATGATGGCGCATTATACGAAGTCGGGCCGGCAAGAGAAAGTCGACCTCGGTCGCAGGTCCTCCCGCCCAACGTCGGTGATCAGGTCGCCAACGACCGGGCGAGCGCATCAAGATCCGGGGAAACCGCTGACACCGCCGACCTGAAGCTCTCCAGATCACTTTCTATCAGGCCAAGACGCCGAGCCAGCTCGAGCGGATTGTCGGGATTAAACTCATCACCGATACCGTTCTCTTTCAACAAACCGTTGGCCAGCTGCACCATCAGTACGTATTGCTCATGCTCACCATGGTAATCCGGGCGCTGGTGAACCCCTGCGGATTTAACCACTGCATCCGGTAACTGCCAGAGTTTGTGAAGGATCCCTCCAATTGCCCCGTGCCCGATGGCCAGAAGCTCCTGACCATTGCCACCGCCAAATACCTGCTGCTCCAGGGATTGCATGCTGTGGTCCGGATTTGCCTCCCGAAGACAGTTGAGTTGTTCGAACTCTGACGGCAACAAATGACCGATAAGCAACAGGCCAAAGTTATGGAGTAAACCACAAAGGTAGGCCAGACCTTTGTCAGCATGGACTCTTGGCGCCATCTGCTGGCACAGAAAGGCGCAATAAAGCGAGTGGCGCCAGAACTCATCCATTCCCAGCATGCCCTTGCGGGGAACATCAAAAGCGCGCACTGAGGCAATCCCGAGAGCAATGTGAGCGACCCGATCAAATCCGAGCACACGGGTCACAGCATCCTGCACCGAATCGATCTGTCCGGGGTAGTTAAACAAGGCGGAACGGGCGTACCTCATGATCTGGGCGGTCAGACTGGGATCGAACTCAATCAGAACCGACAGCTCCCGGGCGGTGGCTTCGTTGCTGGACGTTAACCTCAGTATCCGCAGTGCCAATGCGGGCATCGGCGGCAACCGGTAAAGTTTCTGCAATTGCAGGGCCACTTCCTCCAGCGTAATCCTGTCGCGGCTGCCGCCACCATCTCCCCCGCGTATAACAATGCGGCCAGCCCGGGCACCCGTCAGAGCGGAACGCAAAGCTTTCCCGTTCATGACAATCATGGCGTTGTCAGCGCCACAGGCCATGGCTGTGCTCGCCAGCTCGAACACTGACTCGTCAACAATAACCGGAATATTGTAGGCCGCGCCTATCGGGGGATGAAATCCGGGCCGACAGTCGCCAAACATTCGCTCTGTCTGCCTGGGGGTAAGAGGCTGAAGCCGACGCCCGGCCAGGGCGTTGAGTGCATCAGTGTCGAGCGCACTGTCATAGGAATGAACTGCCATCAGCACACCCTCGAGGTCGATCAACAGCGTTGCCTTCAGCACTCTGCTCTGAGGCTGACCACAAGCCAGAACGACTGCATCGAATGTGGGCTGCGGATTCAGGGCCAGAAGCTGACAGACTACACCCTTTCCATTCAGGTACTGTTCAAGTCGTGCAGCCAGGGCCACGCGGCTCTCCTTGTGTAAAAGATGGTTTACAACGAACTCAGACCACAACTCAGCCTGTATTTCGCATCCCCGCGGCGATACCTGCCATGGTTACTTTAAGCGCCCTCTCGACCAATTCAGGCACTTGCCCGGAGCCCTCACTTTCGCGATCCCTTTTCAGCAGCTCCGCCTGCAAGTAATGCAGCGGGTCCGTGTAAGGGTTACGAACCTTCATTGAATGGGCGAATACTGGCTCAGCCTCGAGCAGATGCGTTTGTTGCTTCAGTGATTTCACCTGCTCAATACACATCAGAAGGCGGTTTCTGAGCTCTTCACCGAGCGGTAGCAATGACGGCTCTACAAGGGTTTGCTCATAATAGCTGGCAATTCGCAGATCTGCTTTGGCAAGTACCATCTCCAGCATATCAACGTAGGTCTGGAAAAACGGCCAACGCTCGCGCATTTCGCGAAGCATATCCATACGCCCTGAATTGGCGGCCTCCTCCAACGCCACGTCGCTGCCAAGCCAGCTGGGCAACATAAGACGCATCTGGGTCCAGGCGAAAATCCAGGGAATCGCTCGCAGGCTTTCAATGCCACCACCGACTTTCCGGCGGGCAGGACGACTGCCCAGGGCCAGCTTCCCCAGCGCCTGCTCAGGCGTGGCTTGACGGAAATAGGGTACAAAATCCGGGTTATCCCGCACCAAATCACGGTATGACTTCAATGATCGCTCTGTCAGCCAGTCCATGGTTTCACGCCAGGCTGGCTCGGGACCCGGCGACGGTGCCAGGGTCGCTTCGATAACTGCCGTGGTGTAGAGGGTAAGACTCTGTTCCGCCAACCGGGGCAGGCCGAATTTGAAACGGATCATTTCGCCCTGCTCGGTAATTCGGAAACTGCCATTAACGGACCCGGGAGGTTGTGACAGTATCGCGCGATTGGCCGGCCCGCCACCGCGGCCAACAGTGCCACCCCGGCCGTGGAACAAGGTCAGATGAACCCCGTAATGCCCGGCGACCTCCGTTAGCTTCTCCTGAGCCTGATATTGCGCCCAGGCAGCCATCATCTGACCCGCGTCCTTGGACGAATCCGAGTAGCCAATCATCACCTCTTGTCGGTCATTGCAATAGGTCCGATACCAGTCAATCTCATACAATGCCGTCATACTGGCCGGTGCGCCCGTGAGATCATCCAGGGTTTCAAACAACGGTACCACTTTCATCGGATGGGTCGTGCCCGCTTCCCGGAGCAACAGGATAACGCTGAGCACATCGGAGGGTTTACTGGCCATGGATATAACATAGGAACCCAGTGCTTCCGGTGTTTGTTCCGCCACCACAGCGCAGGTTGCGAGCACCTCGCGGACTTGCTCCGAAGGCTCCCACACCCTCGGCACCAGCGGGCGCCTGCTTTGAAGCTCTTTCACTAAAAAGGCCTGACGGTCTTCTTCCGGCCAGGACAGATAGTCCCCCAACCCGAGGTAGTCGACGATCTCGGCAACGGCTCCGGCATGGCGGGCGGCCTCCTGACGGATATCCAGGCGAATCAGGGGGAGTCCAAAGGTGTGGGCGCGACGAAGCGTATCCAGCAAGGGTCCATTGGCAACGACTTCAAGCCCACAGTCAACCAGGGATTGATAGCAAAGCTCCAGTGGTCTGGTGAGGTCTTCGTTCTCGAACAGAATATCGGTGCTATCGGCCGACTCCCCGTTTACCCGGGCCTCCGCCCAGTCGCGGGTCCTGATGAGACGATCTCGCAAACGGGCCAACACTACCCGATATGGCTCCCGGCACGCCCCTGCCACTTCAATTAGAGCTTCGTTAGCCTGCCACATTGACAACTCCGCTCGCAGCGACTGAATATCTCGCAGATACAGGTCCGCTGCCATCCAGCGACCGAGCAGGAAGACCTTGCGGGTGACTTCATGGGTGACATTGGGATTGCCGTCCCGATCCCCGCCCATCCATGACGCCAACCGGATCGGCGCCGCATCGTAGGGCAGCCCCTTACCCGTGGCCTGTGTCAGCGACCGATCAAGCCCCCGGAGAAATCTTGGCAACGCCTGCCACAGACTGTTTTCGATAACCGCAAATCCCCACTTGGCCTCATCAACCGCAGTCGGACGCTCGTATCGGATTTCGTCGGTATGCCAGGCCTCGGTGACCAGCTGCTGCAACCGGGTGATAACCTCCTCCCGCTCAGCGGGCAACAAGTCGTCATGATCGAGTTTGCTGAGACCATCGGATATTTCATCGTATTTCATGATCAGCGTTCGTCGCGCTACTTCCGTCGGATGCGCAGTCAACACGAATTCGATGTTGAGTTCAGCGACTCTTTGGTGCAACTCGTCCTGGCTTATGCCGTTTGCTCTGAGGCGCCCGAAGACATCGTCCAGGGATTCCACCGTCAAATCTGAAGAATGGCCACGCTTGCGACGCACGCCATGGTATTGCTCTGCAAGGTTGACCAGGTTAAGAAACTGATTGAACGCCCGGGTAACCGGCAGTAACTGGTCATCCCGAAGATTGCTGAGCAGGCTGACCAGGCGTTGACCGGAACCGCTCTCCTGTCGCCGGTCGGATTTCGCAGCCGCCCGGACTTCTTCAATCAGGTCAAAACATTCCTGGCCCGGGTGCTGGCGAATACTCTGGCCCAGCAAATCTCCCAACAGGCGTACGTTTTCTCTGAGGTCCGGGTGCAGTTCAGTCACAGGGCATCCTTTTAAATTGACGAAGACCAACGGTTATTACGATACTAAGGAACATCAAACCAAGTCCATTGCCCATTCGACTGCGGTCGTGAATTAAGTGAAACCGACGGTGATAGGCTTATTGGTTCAAAGGTTCTTTGTTGAAGAACCTCTTAAAGGAGCGTCCATGAAAGTCACTGATCTGCCCAAGCACTGGGAGAAGAAGAAAGAAACTGTAGAGCGGACACACGATTACAATCTCAGATTACCACTGGAGGATGCAGCGCGTCTGGCAGCGCTGGCGGAACTCTATCCGGATAGAAGCGAAAGTGACATTCTTAACGATATGATCGGGGCGGCACTGGACGATCTGGTGCGCCAGAGCCCGCTCAAAGACAAGCTGACAAAGAAGGATCAGTAATCCAGAAAGCCAGAATGGATCGGGGCAACCGTGCAGCCGGTGAGTAAAGCACCACCGGCCTGCCCCATTGATCAGGCGGCCGATTCGAGCTGGCGCGCTTTCAGTTTCTGGATATGCTTCTGGCTTAGACTGACAAATTTCGGGGTCAGACCCCGATCCTCGTAGATCTCGAAACCATCCTCATCGTAGGCAACAACTTTGGTGCCTTGCTGATAAGGGAAGCTGGTTTCCAGCTCATCCAGGGCAGCCGAGACAAGGTCCCGGATAAGGTCCTGGGATGACTTCATCGGATACAGGGCCGACAATTTCTCCAATCGCTGGTGATGCTGATCCGACAAGGCCGTAAAGTAGGCATCACGGGTCAGCCGACCGCGTGCATGCTTATCCCAGTATTTCACCAGATCCTTAATCTTCATGAGTAAAAAACTCCTGCTTTCTGCACCGGAAATGCCCGGTTAGCGACTCTGTGCGACTCGTGATCGCTCTCAACCACTGTCATTTAACTATTGTCACTCGAAGTGTAGACGAAGCCCACTACCCGGGGCCTGTTAAATGGTTACGGATTGTACTTATCAATACGCTGCTGTTTGCGCGACCGGTTCAGGTTGATCGCTTTTCGACCCCCTTCACGGACTGCCAGATCTCATCGAGTGCCTTGAGAGTTTCCTGTTCCATCTCCCTGCCCTCACTCGTCAGGCGGTGCTCGATAGCCCGGAACCGTGCCTCAAATTTTGCATTGGTTCTGCGCAACGCCTGGTCAGGATTTATCTTCATAAACCGTGCCAGATTGACGCATACGAACAGCAGATCCCCCAGTTCGTCTTCCACATCATCCTCAGCCGAGGGGTCGGTCTGCGCGTTTTGCCAGGCCTCTTTGAGCTCGTCAATTTCCTCGTGGAGCTTGTCAAATACGGGCTCCACGGTGGGCCAATCAAAGCCATGACGTGAAGCTCGACGCTGGAGCTTTTCGGCCCGCGCCATTGCCGGCAGGGTCCGGGCTATACCCTCCAGACGGCTCGGTGGGGAATCCGCTGAGTCCTGATTTGGTGCGCTTGCCCTTTCTTCGGCCTTGATACGTTCCCAGCTGGCGTTGATTTCCTCAACACCGGGGCGGTTGTCCGGGTCTACTTCACTATCGAGAGTGCCTTCCGGAAACACATGGGGGTGTCGACGAATCAGTTTTTGCACCAGGTTGTCGACGATGGAATCGAAGTCAAAATGGCCCTCTTCTTTGCCCATCTGACCATAGAAAATCACCTGAAACAGCAGATCTCCGAGCTCATCCTGGAGATGGGGGTAGTCAGCCTGTTCGATGGCATCGGCTACCTCGTGAGCTTCTTCCAGGGTATGGGGCACAATGGTGCGAAAGGTTTGCCTGAGGTCCCAGGGGCAACCCGTGCGCGGGTCGCGCAGGCGTGACATAAGATGCTTCAGATCTTCGATCGAGTAGGACATTGCATACTCCGGACTAGTGGCGTTTACGCCTGACCTCGAGAATATTGGGCAGATTCCGGATCTGGGCCAGCAATCTTGCCAGCTGCTCGAGACTGGAAATCTCCACGGTCACCACCATGGTGGCCGAGTTGTCATCGGTATTGGAGGTCGTATTCAGCGCCAGCACGTTGCTGCGGGAGGACGATAGTACCTGGGTGATGTCCCTGAGCAATCCGGACCGGTCGTAGGCCTCAATCTCGATATCCACGGGGTAGACTGCTTCGGGCTGGCCGCCCCAGTTTACTTCAATGATCCGGTTCGGCTCATACTCCGTCAGGTGCAGGAACGTCAGGCAATCCTGGCGGTGAACCGTTACGCCACGGCCAACGGTGATGTAGCCGCCAATCGGGTCGCCGGGTAGTGGTTTGCAGCATTTGGCCACCTGGGTTTTGAGCTTCCCCACCCCCTGGATCTGGATATCGGAGTCGGTGCCGTACTCCTTGTTGCGGCGTGCCGTGAGCTTTAAATCCAGCTGCTCGGTCCGGGGCTCGAGTATTTGTTGAGCGATATTGGCCACATGAGTCGGGCGCAAATCGCCAGCCCCGATCGCCGCAAACATATCCTCGGCGTTGCGTAGGTTGACCTTGACCGCCAGTTGGTCGAGGTCAAGATCGTAGATGGAAAGCCGCTTGAACTCATCTTCAAGAATGGCACGGCCATCCGCTATGTTACGATCGCGATTCTGCTCTTTGAACCAGTGGGTAACCTTGGCCCGGGCCCTTGAGGTCTGAATGTAGCCAAGACTGGGATTTAACCAGTCACGACTGGGGGCCGGGTTGTTGGACGTCAGGATAAACACCTGGTCACCGGTTTTCAGGGGGTAAGTTAGCGGCACGATGCGACCGTTCAGCCGCGCCCCACGACAGGCATGCCCGACTTCAGTATGGACCCTGTAGGCAAAGTCCACCGGGGTTGCACCGAGGGGCAGATCCACCACGTGACCCTCCGGTGTGAAGACGTAGACCCGGTCAGAGGCTATACCCCCTTTGACCTGGCCTTCAGTGCCGGACAAATCACCAAGGTCCTCCTGCCACTCCAGTACCTGGCGCAGCCAGTTGATCTTGGCATCGTAACCGGTGGACCGGTTGCCCTTATCCATGCCTTTGTAAAGCCAATGTGCACAGACGCCAAGTTCGGCTTCTTCGTGCATTTTATGGGTGCGTATCTGCACCTCCATGACCTTGCCTTCAGGGCCTAAAACGGCTGTATGCAGAGACTGGTAGCCATTTTCCTTGGGGTTGGCAATATAGTCATCGAACTCATTGGGAATATGGCGCCACAGGCCGTGGACAATACCCAGTGCGCCATAGCAGTCGCGGATCTCGGGCACCAGTATGCGCACTGCCCGGACATCGTAAACCTGGGAAAAGTCGATACCTTTACGGCGCATTTTCCGCCAGATACTGTAAATGTGCTTGGCGCGGCCCGCGAGATCTCCTTTGATGCCCGCCGCTTTGAGCTCAGCCCCGAGGGTGTCCAGCGCATTGCGGATGTAGCTCTCCCGGTCCAGGCGTTTTTCATCAAGCAGTTTGGCGATTTTCTTGTAGGCGGATTCATGAAGATAGCGGAACGAAAGGTCTTCGAGCTCCCACTTGATGTGTCCGATACCAAGGCGCTGGGCCAACGGGGCATAAATATCGAACACTTCCCGGGCGACTCGCATGCGCTTGTCGGAAGAAACATCCTTGACCGCCCGAATCGCACAGGTCCGTTCGGCGAGTTTGATCAGAGCTACCCGGACATCGTCTATCAGGGTGACCAGCATTTTACGAACGTTGTCCAACTGGCCCTGACTCTGGCCTAGCACGGCGCCTTTGAGCGGATGGTGAATGGCCGAGATGGCGGCCATCTGCTGCACACCATCAATCAAATCGGCGATTTCGTCACCAAATTCTTTCCGGATATCCGCCAATGGCACACGCTCTTCCCGAACCGCGCGGTAGAGTATTGCAGCAACCAGGCTGGCCTGGTCCAGGTGCAGCTCTACCAGCACCTGGGCCATTTCAAGACCGGTGCGAAAACTGCTGGAGCCCGGCGCCCAAAGGCGATCCTCACGAAAGGCCTGCAGGTCGATTTCGGCAGCTTTTTCGCAGGCACGCCGGAACTGGTCTACGTCAACCAGATTGGTTTGGGACTGGATCTGGCTCACCCAGCGCTCGATGTCGACCTGACCATCCGGTGTCAACGCGTAGTCTTCACGAACTTTTACCATGCCACTTCCATTTTGTCGCGGGACTGAAGAGCCATGCACCCACCCCTTCAATCCGTCGCTTTATTATGTTGACTCAGGCCCGCTCAAAAACGGCAATCGACTCCACATGGGTGGTGTGGGGAAACATGTCCATCACCCCGGCCCGAACCAGAGAATAGCCTTTTCTGACCAGCACTCCCGCATCCCTGGCCAGCGTGGCGGGGTTACAGGACACATACACGATACGCTTTGCCCCGAAGGCCGCCAGGTATTCACAGATCTCCTGGGCGCCGGAACGGGGCGGATCAATCAGTATCTTGTCAAAACCCTCAGCAGCCCACGGTTCCGAGGTGAAATCAGCCTGCAGATCGGCACCGCAAAAAGTGACATTGTCGAGCCCGTTCAGCGATGCATTTTCCCGGCCACGGACCACCATGGCGTCATCGCCTTCAACGCCGACAACCTGTCCTGCCCGACGGGCGAGAGGCAGGGTGAAGTTGCCCAGCCCACAGAACAGGTCCAGTACCCGGTCTTCTGGCTTGAGCTCCAGCCATTCGACGGCGCGTGCCACCATTTTCTGGTTGAGCTCAGTGTTAACCTGAGTGAAGTCCATCGGGTGGAACGTAAGGGTCAGATCAAATGCCTCTAATCGATAACTCAATCGCTCTTCGCCCTCTGCCGGCCAAATGCGATGGACCGTATCCGGCCCTTTGGGCTGCAGATAAATATGCAAATCATGGGTCTGACCAAAACCTACCAGTGCCTCATAATCCTGCCCCGACAGCGCTTCCATGTTGCGGAACACCAGTGCCGCAGCATCATCGCCGCAGGCGACTTCGATTTGCGCGATGGTATTGCGGGCCTCCAGCCCGTAGAGCAACGCCCGGATCTCTGTAATGCGCTCCCCGATCCGTGGGTCCATCACCACGCACTCGGTGATATCCGTGAGAAAGGTGTTACGTTTTTCACGAAACCCGACCAGCACCGAGTCCCGCTTGGGCACAAAGCGCACACCCAGTCTCGCCTTGCGCCGATATGCCAGATCTGGCGAGCGCATCGGCGGCTCCCAGTGCAAGGGTTCAACGCCCCCGAAATGCGCAAAGTTTTCACGCAGGGTCTGTTGCTTGAACTCTATTTGGGCGTCGCCGGTCATGTGCTGAAGGCTGCAGCCGCCGCACAGGTCGGCAAAATTACAGGGCGGAGTGGTCCGTTCAGGCGAAGCGGTCAGCACCTCTATGGTTCGCAGTTCATCAAATTTGCTGCGGGAGCCGACCACTTTGGCGACCACGGACTCTCCCGGCAGGGCGCCATCCACGAACTGGATCTTACCGTTCTGGTAAGCGATACCACGGCCATCGTGGCTCAGTTTTTCAATTTCACACTGAACCGGTTCGACCGGCAGGCTTTTCCTGCGTCGTCTGCTCATAACTCTTTCATTCCTGGGTGGCGATTGGCTGAATCAGGCACTGGGGAAAACACCCGTTGAGAGGTAACGATCACCCCGGTCACAGATGATGGCTACAATAACGGCGTTTTCAACCTGTTCGGACAACTGCAGTGCTGCCGCTATGGAGCCGCCAGAAGAGACGCCACAGAATATGCCCTCTTCCCGCGCCAGGGCCCTCATGCTGTCCTCTGCTTCCTGTTGGCCGATATCGATGACCTCGTCGACTCTTGCGGCATCAAAAATCTTGGGCATATAGGCTTCGGGCCAACGCCGGATGCCAGGAATAGAAGCGCCTTCTTTCGGTTGCAAACCAATTATCCGGACATCCGGATTGCGCTCTTTCAGGTATCGGGAGACCCCCATTATGGTGCCAGTGGTGCCCATGGAGCTGACAAAATGGGTAACTTTGCCCCCGGTCTGCTGCCAGATCTCCGGGCCGGTGGTGCGATAATGGGCCAGCGGATTGTCCTGATTGGCAAACTGGTCCAGCACAAAGCCCTTGCCCTCGGACTGCATGCGGCTTGCCAGATCGCGGGCACCTTCCATGCCGGCCTCCTTGCTCACCGAGATAATTTCCGCTCCGTAGGCCCGCATGGACGCCCGTCGCTCTTCACTGGCATTGGCTGGCATAATCAGCACCATCCGGTAGCCCTTGATAGCGGCGGCCATCGCCAGAGCTATGCCGGTATTGCCGCTGGTGGCCTCAACCAGGGTATCACCCGGCTTGATATCACCCCGTTTCTCCGCCTCCTGGATCATGCTGATAGCAGGACGGTCCTTTACCGAGCCGGCAGGATTGTTGCCTTCCAGTTTCGCCAGAATGATATTGCTGGTGCGGCCCGGCAACCGCTGCAGGCGCACCAGCGGGGTATGGCCGACGTACTCTTCTATGGTTGGGTAATGCATCGGATATTACACTCCTGGCAGCCGATTTCGGGGTGCGCTGTACACACTTATTCACAGGCACCCTGTGTTACACTCAGGCTTTGCATCATACGCGGATCAACCACAGTCTCCCAATACAGCTTACCGCTATAAAAATGACTGCGGGCTATAACCGAACCGGAGCAGAGGCACGGTCCGGATTTTACCATTCTGACAGGGACGATACCTGACCGGTACGGATTAAGCAGGTCGGGCGAAATCAGGAACCACGCCATGCGTCGTTGGGGCATTCGCAAGAAAGTACAGGTGGTGACTCTGGTACCCACCCTGCTGACCACATTACTGCTGGGTGTCTTTTTTACCTACAGCTGGGTCAGCAATATCGAGCAACTGCTTCACGACCGGGGCGATTCGCTATCCCGGCAACTTGCTGCCGGCGCTGAGTATGGCATGTTCACTGCCAATCGAAGCCTTCTCAACAGCCTTTCCAACGCACTACTGGAAGAAAAAGATGTCCGGTCACTGACATTTTTTGATGCCAATCGAAAACCGCTTCTCCACACCGGTCCCAAGCTGGAAAACCCGGTGGAAGCAGACCTGCTGAACTCCCCGAACACCTTTCGCCTGCCAGGTAACGACAGCACCCTGTTCCTGACCCCGGTTTACCTGCAAGATCTGATGCTGGAGAGCATGCTGGAGATGGAAGCCCGCCGCACCGCGCCCAGCGCTGTGAAACCCATCGGCTGGGTGGCAGTTGAAATGTCCCACCTGCGAACGGATAAGGAAACCTACAAAGCCCTGCTGATCAGCTTGCTGCTGATTATTGCCGGGGTAGGCATCAACGTTCTGATAGCACTGCGAATGAGCCGCTCATTTACCGACCCGGTGTTTGAGCTCAATAACGCCGTCGCCCGACTCAAGGAAGGCAAGCTGGACACCCGGGTCTACACCCGGGCAGGCCCCGAATTCGAGCAGCTGGAGTCCGGTCTGAACGCCATGGCTGAAGAGCTCAGCAAAGCCCAGGCCGAGATGCAGCAGAACGTTGACCAGGCCACGGAAGACTTGCGGGAAACCCTGGAGACCATCGAGATCCAGAATATCGAGCTGGACCTGGCCCGCAAGGAAGCACTTGAAGCCAGCCGCATCAAATCTGAATTTCTCGCCAATATGTCCCATGAAATCCGGACACCGCTGAACGGTATTATCGGCTTTACCGAATTACTGCTGAAAAGTCCGCTGCCCAAGCAACAGCGGGACCATCTGAACACTATCCGGAAATCCTCCGAGATCCTCCTGACCATCATCAATGACATCCTCGACTTCTCGAAAATCGAGGCTGGCAAGCTGATTCTTGACCGCGTGCCTTTCCAGCTCCGGGACATTGTTGAAGATGTGATGGTCATGCTGGCGCCAGCGGCCCATAGCAAAAATCTCGATCTGGTCCCGCTGGTTTACAACGATGTGCCTGACAACGTGGTGGGAGACCCACTAAGAGTCAAACAGGTCATAACCAACCTGGTCAACAACGCCATCAAATTCACCCAGACCGGTGAGGTGGTGTTGCGGGCCAGCCTGGAGGAAGAGAATCCCGAGACCCGACGAGTCACCCTACGCCTGAGCATTACCGATTCCGGTGTCGGGCTTTCCCGGGCACAACAGCAGTCACTGTTCAACGCTTTCAGCCAGGCTGACGCTTCAACCGCCCGTCAATACGGTGGCACCGGGCTGGGGTTAGTGATATCAAAGCGGCTGGTCGAGGAAATGGGTGGCAAAATCGGCCTCGAAAGCGAGCTCGGAAAAGGCTCCACTTTCTGGTTTACGCTGAATACGGAACTCTCCACGGCCAGCGACGGGGCCACTGCCCGGGATGCCCTCAAGGGTGAGCGTATTGTGTACCTGGAGACGCAGAAAACCACCGGTCTGTCGGTTGAGCATATGCTGCGGGATTGGGGAGTGGGTGTTGATCGTGCTTCCAGCCCCGCCGACCTGCTGGAAAAAGTCGAAATTGCCCAGCAGCAGCAAGCCGGTTACGCCGTCGCGATTGTGGGCATTACCCGTCACCTGCTTAACTCAAGCCAGTATGGGGAGCTGCTGAGAACCCTTGAAGTCGAGAGAGATTGCCGCTCGCTACTGATGACGCCAACACTGGAGACCCACGATAACGGCCTGTCAGGTCTTGCCAGTGGCCATATCACCAAACCCGTCTGCCGGGAGCCGCTTTACGATGAGCTGCTGATGCTGGTGCATGGTATCCACCCCCATGATCAGATGTTGCCACCCGTCGAACACGTTACCGGTGGCCGGGCATTGGTGTCACCTCGCGTGCTCGCGGTGGATGATAATGAAGCAAATCTGAAGCTCGTACTGACCCTTCTGAACGATTGCAACATTACCGCCGAAGGTGCCACCAGCGGCTTCGAAGCCCTGAGCAAGGCACGACAACAGGTGTTTGACCTGGTCTTTATGGATCTGCAGATGCCGGGCATGGACGGTATTGAAACCACCGAACGGCTGCGAAACCTGGATGACAAGCTGCACAAAACGCCGGTCATTGCCCTCACCGCCCACGCCCTGGCTGAAGAACAGGAGCGCTTGATGCAGCAGGGGTTCGACGGCTACCTCTCCAAGCCCATCAGCAGCCGGCAGCTGATGGATACCATTCGCGACTACACCGGTTTTAACTGCAGCAACACCAACGCCCAGGGGCCGTTTATTCCGGAGGTTCGGGATACCCGGCGCAGCCTGCGCCCCTCCACGCGCCAAAAGCAGAAAGCCTGCGTGGATGTAGAAGAAAGTATTCGCCTGGCTGCCGGCAAAACCGATCTGGCGGAAGAGCTGTTCAGTATGTTGCTGGTGCAGCTCCCGAGCGATGTGAAGGCAATACAGCGATTCTGGGCCGCGCAAAATCTGGAAGGCTTGCTGGAATGCATCCACAAACTGCACGGTGCTGCACGCTACTGTGGCGTGCCGGAGCTACGGAGTGCCGCGGGCACCCTGGAAACTGCCCTGAAACGCTCAACTGCAAATCTTGAAGAGGCAAAAAACGACGTCCTGGCCGCCATTGAGCGGCTGGACATCTGGAGTGAACAGACAGACTGGCAACATCTGTTTCGCGGCCACTCTGACCCAAAACGGACAAAGCGGTCGCCGTGAGCCTTCTCAGGCTGAGGGCGCCCGAGCGCTGTCAATTATCATCCGCATGTCCCGCACCGCGTCTTTCAACCCGGTGAATACCGCGCGCGCAATGATAGCGTGGCCAATATTCAGTTCGTTAATGCCAGGGATAGCCGCAACCCGTTCGGTATTGTGATAGTTCAGACCATGACCGGCATTGACAATAAGCCCCTTTTTACGGGCGTAGGCGACGGCATCAGCGATGGTCTTGAAGGCAGCTTCCACCGCCTCCGGGCTGTCTGCCTCCGCATACTCACCGGTATGGAGCTCGACTACCGGGGCACCACAGCGCACGGCCGCATCAATCTGCGCCGGGGCCGGATCAATAAACAATGACACCTCGGCGCCCAGGCGGGCCAGCCGTTCGCAGGCTTTTGCGATACGGGCCTCCTGGCCTTCGACGTCCAGCCCACCCTCGGTAGTCAACTCTTCCCGTTTCTCGGGTACCAGGCAAACGCACTCTGGCCGCACCTGCTCGGCGAATGCCAACATTGCATCAGTCACCGCCATTTCCAGGTTCATTTTGGTATTCAGCATCTCCTTGAGCAACAACACATCCCGCTCCTGGATGTGGCGCCGGTCTTCTCTCGGGTGAATGGTAATGCCGTCCGCTCCCGCCTCCTCCGCTACAAGCGCAGCCTGGACCGGGTCCGGATATCGGGTACCCCGGGCCTGCCGCAGGGTCGCCACATGGTCGACGTTGACACCAAGTAATACTCTAGGATTCATGGGATTCTCCTCGGCCATGACTGAAAAGGTTGCGGCTATGAAGGGGCCGGCCCTGCAGAAGGTGGTCGACCAGCACGCGCATCACACGCTTCGCCAGGCGCCGGCAGGCCAGGCGCTCGAGATCACCGGCTTCAAGCCCCAACAACACCTCGCCCGCCAGATTGTGCAGGCGGATGTCCGGCGAAACCGATGACACGATGCCCTGTTCCGGATCATAGCCGTAGTGCCGGCCGGGCTCTACGGCCAGCCCGGTGTCCGTGGCCCGCCCCCATTGGAAACCGAAGCCCATGGCGTCGGCCAGCCCACGCTCAAAACGCCGGAGTACTGGCTCGATATCGTCCGTTTCCGACAGCGCGCGCAAGGTTTCTATGTAGGCACCAAACAGATCGGGGCAGGGATCACCCGGGGGCAGTATCCGCTGCAGCAATTCATTGATGTAGAGGCCGCTATACAGCGCCCCGGTGCGGACCAGGCGGGGGCCGTGACGAACCTCCGTGTGGGTCAGGGTTTTCAGGTCACTGCGGCCCAGCCAATCCACAAGCAGAGGCTGGAAGGGCTGCAATTGAGCCTTGAGAGGGCTTTTAGCCGAGTTGCCACCCCGGGCCACCAGCGTCATGCGTCCGGCACTGAGGGCAAAGACATCAACCAGCAGGCTGGTCTCCCGGTAGGGACGTCGGTGCAACACGTAGGCGGGTTCCTGACTCACTGAACCCGACATGCTCACCTCAGAAGTCGTTCATTCCGAGGCTCTTGAGCGCCCGGTCACTGTCCGCCCAGCCCCGCTTGACCTTGACCCAAAGCCGCAGCATGACCTTGCTATCGAACAATCGCTCCATATCGAGCCGGGATTCCTGCCCGATCCTGCGCAGGCGGTCGCCCTTGTCCCCTATCACGATTTTCTTCTGGCCTTCCCGCTCCACCAGAATCAGCGCCGAAATATGCAGTGTCTTGGCATCCCGCCGGAACTCTTCAATCTCCACCGCGACCGAATACGGCAGCTCGGCACCCAACTGGCGGGTAATCTTCTCACGCACCATCTCGGATGCCATGAAGCGTTCACTTTTATCTGTAATCTGATCATCGGGATAGAAGTGCACACTCTCGGGGAGATACCGGCCAACCGCCTCTTCCAATGGCTTCAGATTGGTGCCTCGAAGGGCTGACAGAGGAATGACATCGGAGAAATTACGCTTCTTGGCAACCATGCTCAGGTGCGGTAACAGGCTGTCGCGGTTCTCAACCTTGTCCACCTTGTTGAGCGCCAGAATGACCGGGCACTTCAGACTCTCGAGTTTTTGCAGCACCATTTCATCAGCGGTGGTCCAGTTGGTCTGCTCTACCACAAACACCACCACATCGACATCAACCAATGCGGAGGTAGCAGCACGGTTCATGTAACGGTTAATAGCCCGGGGCTCTTCTTCGTGCATGCCCGGGGTGTCCACATAAATAGCCTGCACCGGACCCTGGGTCTTGATGCCCAGTACCTGGTGTCGGGTAGTCTGGGGCTTGCGCGATGTGATACTGAGCTTCTGTCCGAGAATATGGTTCAACAGGGTCGACTTGCCGACGTTGGGCCGCCCCACAATGGCCACAAAGCCACATCGACTATCGGGATTTTCCGGACGGGTGATGTCATTCATTACTCATTCTCCACGCCCAATGCTTTCAATGCATTACGAGCCGCTTGCTGTTCTGCGATACGTCGACTACTGCCGACACCGGCCGTTTTACGATCCAGGGACGGCAGTGCGCAGGACACGTGAAATGTCTGGGCATGAGCCTCCCCGTCAACGGATATAACATCATACTGGGGTAACGGAAACTGGCGCGACTGCAAATACTCCTGCAAGCGGGTTTTAGGATCTTTTTGGGTATCCTGAATGCTCAGCTTCTGAAGCCGCTGCTCAAACCAGCGAAGCACCTGGGTTCGACAGGTTTCAAAATCACTGTCAAGGTAGATTGCACCAATTATGGATTCGACAGCGTCCGCGAGAATTGATTCCCGCCGGTAACCGCCACTTTTAAGCTCCCCTGAACCCAAGCGCAGGTACTGGCCCAATTCGAACTCCCGGCCAATTTCCGCCAGTGTCACACCCTTGACCATTCTTGCACGCAGCCGACTGAGCTGGCCTTCCCGGGCATTTTCGAAGGTGAGAAAAAGTGACTCTGCGATCACCATATTAACAATGGAGTCGCCGAGAAACTCAAGACGTTCGTTGTTATCGTTACCATAACTGCGATGGGTCAGCGCCAATAGCAGGCGCGCCGGGTCATTGAACTGGTACCCGATACGCCGCTGTAGCTGATCCAGGTCCGGGGAAGAACTCACTGGCCGGTCATCGCATAACTGTGCTTGAAGTGAACTACCGCATCCACATTACTGACAAGGCCGGTTCTGACTTCATAGTCCACATCAATCTCAACCTGATCGCCGTCGGCTTTAACGGTAATGGCTTTGGCATCGAAACCACGCACATTATTCACGCTCAAGCGTTTGCTGATAAGACTGCGCACTTCCCCCACCGTCATTTTTGAAAGCCCCTTGGTACCGTCCAGACCCTCAAGTGCTTCCTGAATGGTGTAATCATCAAGGTAGATGGGGCCCAGCTTGATGCCCAGCGTCAGCAAGCTGCCAAAAAACAGCACTACGATCAGAATGCCAAGGGTCGAGGCGCCGCTCTGGGAGCGAACGGATAACCGGTTTGTATTTTTCATCTATTTATACACCCTTATTATTCAATATAGCCAACACGATCAAAGCTTGGCAGGCTGGTCAGCGACTTCCAGTGCATCCAGATCGCAAAGGCCTTTCCGACCACCAGTTCGTCGGGCACCATGCCCCAGAAGCGGCTGTCATTGCTGTTATCGCGATTATCGCCCATTACGAAATATTGATTGTCCGGAATCACCCACTCGCCCTCACCGGCACCATTGCGACGACCCATCGTCAGAAAAATTTCATGGCTGGTATCGGTAAGATATTCACGTCGTAACTCCACCGGCGGCAAGGAAGCCACAAACTCGGTCGGTACTTGCTCACCATTAATGAACAAGGTTTTGTCACGGTAACGGATGTGATCTCCGGGCAGACCGATGACCCGTTTGATGTAGTTGGTCTTGCCGTCTTCGGGGAACTTGAACACCATCACATCGCCGCGTTCGGGGTCGTCTATTGCGATCACCTTGTTTCCGGCCACCGGCAACCGCAGCCCATAGGCAAACTTGTTGACCAGTATGAAGTCCCCGACTTCCAGGGTCGGTAACATTGAGCCGGACGGAATCTGGAAAGGCTCCACCAGAAATGAGCGCAGCAGCAGCACAATTGCAAGCACTGGAAAGAACGAGCGGCTCAAGTCAACCAGGTACGGCTCTTTGGATGCCGCCCCGACCCCATCGGGGCCGGACGCAACGGCGGTGCCGTCAGTGGTCGTCCGGGCTTCGCGTCGGGCTCTCAGGAACAGCTTGTCCGCCAGCCAGATCAGGCCGGTGGCAAGAGTCAGTACGACCAGTATCAGCGGGAAATCAATATCCATCGAAACGTCCTAGTTTTCCATTTTCAGTACGGCAAGGAACGCTTCCTGAGGCACCTCGACATTACCCAGCTGCTTCATGCGTTTTTTACCTTCTTTCTGCTTCTGCAGCAGTTTCTTCTTCCGGCTTACGTCACCACCGTAGCACTTGGCGGTGACATTCTTGCGCAATGCCTTGACGGTCACCCGTGAGACTACCTGATTACCGATGGCGGCCTGAATGGCAATATCGAACATCTGTCGGGGAATCAGCTCTTTCATCTTCTCCACCAGTGCCCGGCCCCGGTAATGGGCCTGGTCACGATGCAGGATCAGCGCCAGAGCGTCGACTCGTTCGCCGTTAATCAGTACGTCCAGACGCACCAGGTTGGCAAGCTGAAAGCGCTTGAAATGATAATCAAGCGATGCAAAACCCCGGCTGGCGGATTTAATACGGTCGAAGAAATCCATCACCACTTCTGCCATCGGCAACTCGTACGTGAGCTGAACCTGACTCGACAGGAACACCATGCTCTGCTGGATGCCGCGTTTTTCTTCGCATAACGCGATAACCGCGCCGAGATGTTCCTGGGGCACCAGAATGTTGGCCTCAACAATGGGCTCGTGCATTTCTTCGACTGAACCAATATCCGGCAGTTGGGACGGGTTGGAAACGGTAACCGTCTCCCCCTGCTTGGTCACCACCTCATAGATAACAGTCGGCGCGGTGGTGATCAGATCGATATCGTATTCCCGTTCCAGCCGCTCCTGGACGATTTCCATGTGGAGCATCCCGAGGAAGCCACAGCGAAAGCCGAAGCCCAGGGCATCCGAGTTTTCCGGCTCAAAAAACAAAGAAGCATCGTTCAGCGTCAGCTTTTCGAGCGCATCCCGGAAACTGTTGTAATCATCCGAAGAAATCGGAAACAGACCGGCATACACCTGGGGCTTGACTTTCTTGAAACCCGGCAGCGCGCTGGTGGTGTTCGCAAACTTGTTGTGAACAATCGTATCACCGACGGGCGCACCGTGAATGTCCTTGATCCCTGTCACCACGAAACCCACGTCTCCGGTACCCAATGTCCCGGTCTCGGTGGGTTTGGGTGAGAATATACCGACTTTTTCGGCGGTCCATGTGCGCCCGGTAGATTTGATGACAATCTTGTCACCTTTGCGCAACCGGCCCTGTTTGATTCTCACCAGCGACACCACGCCCAGGTAATTATCGAACCAGGAGTCAATAATCAGGGCTTGCAAAGGACCATCAACATCCCCGGTCGGAGGCGGAACACGGCGAATCAGATCTTCCAGCACATCTTCCACACCCATGCCGCTTTTGGCACTGCAGCGGACCGCGTCAGACGCCGCGATACCGATGATGTCCTCGATTTCCTGCGCCACCCGCTCAGGCTCGGCCTGAGGCAGATCCATCTTGTTCAGGACCGGCACTACTTCGAGCCCCTGCTCAATAGCTGTGTAGCAATTGGCGACTGATTGTGCTTCGACGCCCTGCCCCGCATCAACAACCAGCAAGGCACCCTCACAAGCGTAGAGTGAACGGGAGACCTCATAGGAGAAGTCTACGTGCCCCGGCGTATCAATCAGATTGAGTTTGTACTCGAGACCGTCCACCTTGGAGGTATACAGCAGTGTGACGCACTGAGCTTTGATGGTGATGCCGCGCTCCCGTTCCAGATCCATGGAGTCCAGAACCTGCTCGGCCATTTCACGGTCACTCAGGCCACCACACATCTGGATAAACCGGTCAGCCAGTGTGGATTTGCCATGATCAATGTGGGCGATGATGGAAAAATTGCGGATACGGCTCAGTTCGGTCACAGACAATGGGTGCTCGTGTAAGACAAAAAATGCGTTCCTGACGGACCGGCTGGCCAGCCCGTCAGGGGTATGGAATCAGGGCTGGGATTTTACCGGTTGTGGGCCGCTATTGCCATGCTCACGATATCAGTGCCCGCTCATGATGCTGCACCAGAAACCCGATCAAAGCACCTTCATCCAATGGGCTCCAATGGACTCCAAGGGGCAACTGACCAGATTGCCCCAGCATTGAACACAGCCCGCAGCCTTCAGGAAGCTCAGTTGTTGCGGTGTTCCCACCCCCCCTTCGGTGCAGACAGTGAGCGGGGCCATCACCCGCATATCAAGGCTTCATCACCAGGTAAGTCGCCCGCCCCTGCCGGACAATACGCATGGAAACCGCCTTACCTTCGGGTAAGTCGGCCACCGCTGCCCGGAATTCTTCGACCGAGGTAATCTTACGGCGATCCAGCTCGGTGATCACGTCGTCGGGACGCACACCGGCATCCAGCGCAGGGCCCCTCGACACATTCGTCACCAGCACGCCACTGTCAATACCCAGCGATGACTTCAGTTCGTCGGGCAATGGCTCCACGATCATTCCAAGCGGACCTTCAGATGGCCCGGAACTTTGCGGAGTCGTACCTGCCATGTCATTGTCTTCCGGCAATTTTCCAATTACCACATCCAGATCGATGCGACGACCCTCCCGCAAAACTTCAAGGCTTGCGGACTCGCCAACCGGCGTACGACCCACCATTGGCGGTAGGTCCGAGGACAGTTCTACCGACTCACCTTCGTACTCCAGCACAATATCACCTGCGCGAAGGCCTGCCTGTTCGGCGGGGGAATCCACCATCACTTCAGCAACCAGGGCACCACGCGGGCGTTTCAATCCAAAGGATTCGGCAAGATCACGGTTCACTTCCTGAATCAGAACACCGAGCCATCCGCGAGCCACCGAGCCTTTATCACGAATCTGCTGAAAGACATTCATGGCTTCATCCACCGGAATTGCGAACGAAACCCCCATAAAACCGCCGGAACGGGTGTAAATCTGGGAATTGATGCCGACTACCTCGCCGTCGAGATTGAACAGCGGACCACCCGAGTTCCCGGGGTTGATGGCAACATCGGTCTGGATGAACGGTACGTAGTTTTCCGTTGGCAGCGCCCGGCCGACCGCGCTGACAATGCCTGCAGTGACGGTGTAATCAAAGCCGAACGGCGAACCGATGGCCAACACCCACTCACCGGGCTCAAGGTCCTTCGATTGGCCGATACGAACCACTGGCAAGTCTTCTCCGTCGTTTATCTTGAGCACTGCCAGATCTGACCGAGCATCGGTACCGACCAGTGTTGCCGGCAGTTCCCGGCGATCACTGAGGCGAACGATGATCTCGTCGGCACCTTCAACCACGTGATTATTGGTCAGAACATAGCCATCCTTGGAGACGATAAATCCTGACCCCATGGACGTAATCGGCGCCTGCCCCCGCGGGTTACCCTGGCCGTAAGGTGACTGGGGTCCCCGGAAAAAATCCTGGAAGAATTCGGGCAACTGCTCGAGTTGGCGTTCGCTGAACGGCATATTACCGGTGTTTTGAGGCCGTGCCTGAGTTGTACTGATGTTTACAACCGCAGCAGAGTTTTCTTTTACCAGATCGGTAAAATCGGGGAGGCTTCGGGCAGAGGCCGTCTGAACAACAAGACCCAGGACCATCACGAGCATCAGGCAAAAAGCGCCCATGCTGTTTTTCATCAATCTTCCGGCGCGATCACCATTGTCAATTTGCATTCGGAACTCCTTCAGGATCGGCTACACAAGTTATGCTCTCTTTTGCCACTTACAACGTTTGACACTTAATAGAACGTATAGACTCAAAATGAATTTTCAATACATTGCAGCTGCGGCCGAAAATTCGGGCCCGCACATCGCTGGTGGCGGTTAACCAACAAAAACCCAAGGCCTAACCCAAGACTGGCGAGCAGTATGGCAAGGCCGTCAGAACCGGGCGCCAACCGGTGCCCCAATATTGCGCCTGCCAACAATGCTGACAACGGCACCGCGTAAACCCAAAGCGACGCTTGCAACAGTGCGGACTCGGCGATGGCTACCGTTACCTCATCACCGACTTGTGCATTCAGATGATTATCAACCAGAATCTGGTTCGCCCGGCCAGACGTCACGCTGGCCAGTGCCCTTTGACCACAACCCTGCCTGGCGCTGCAACTTTCGCAGGCGCTTTGCCGAATGGTCTGAACCCAGACCTGGTGCCCCTTCTCTGCGACGACCCGACCGCGCTCAAGAATCACGGCTGCTCCCTCCTCACCACAAAAGCATCTTCAATATCGACAGACTCTGCCACCCGCATAGCAGTTGACGGAGGAATCTCCCCTACTACAGTAACCAGAAAGCTCCGGTCGCCAACCGCCACCTTTCGCATATACGCGGTGGTTGCGCCAATCCGGGAGGCGCCAGTGGGCATGTTGACCGATACCGCCGCTTCGACAAATACCGAGAATGAAGCCAGGCCATCCGAAAACGCAATCGCCCTGCCCTGACCAGCCCCGGGAGCAGCTGCGGGCACGAAGCCCTCGGGACGCCACTTCAGACGCCAGCCGTCCATTCGTTGTTTGGTCTTACCCACTGCGGCGGACTGCAGCTCATACTTGACTTCTGGTCCCTTAAGCTGGATTTCAAATTCGCTGTCATGCAGCTCATCGGTTATCTCAAGACTGGTAAAGTGAAAGCGTTCAAGCACTTCATCGTCGGACCGCACATGGCTTTTGACCAGCAGACCCGTCTTCTTTTCCAGCCAGAGACGATAGCTGTACCGGTGCTGATCTCTTGCATTCAGGGCAACCACCACCACCGGGTAGCCGGCAACCCGGTCATCTTCAAGGGTTTCTGGCAGATACCAGCGACTGATCGGAACCAACTGGTTCGAGAACGCTTCGGCAAAAGGCCCGGAGGGAATGATCTGATCAAGCTGGATGCGTCCATGATCAGGCAGCACACAGAACACTTTCATGCCTTTACGGACAATTTCACCGTTTTCACCATCCTGCTGCACCAGGCGCTCTTCAACCTGACCATTGTGATAACGATGTGCCACCTGCATGGTGCTGATCCGATCACCCCGATCGTACACAAAAACCCCCCGGTAGCTGGTCATATTCAGCGCCGGACCCAGCTTCATCAGCCACCCTTCGGCGCTATCAGGCTGCTCGGCGGCGACCTGCGACGGCATGACCATCGCAGACAGCAACCAGATAGCAGCAATCAAATGACACCAGTTTCCGGGATTCACAATGGCGCTCATGTTACCTCGACGTCATTAACGTACGGCACCTGACACACTGGCCAGGCGGGCGTAACCGATGGAGCCACGACCAGCGCCAACACTGTTATGCTGCGCGTGCTCCAGCAGATAGCGACTCAAATGTTCCCATTGCTTATCATCCAGACCCTGCAGGGCAATTTCGGGTACATCTCCCTCGGCTGGGGGGCCTTCCAGCGCAGCCGGTGGGCCGGACGCAACCACCCCAATACCCTCAGATTCCCACTCAGACCCCATACCGAATCCAACCGCGAGCGAGACCATTACCATCGCCGCAGCCGACCAACGCCACGATACTGCTTTCCCCATTCGATGGTGAACTGTGGGCCTGGAAGGCCTGTCAGCAGACTCTCCAAACAGCGAGGCCCTGACTCCGGCACTCACATCCACGGGTTCTGGTACAACCGGGTCATCTCGCATCAGATCATGCACTTGCTGCCAGCGGCGCCACTGGCCGCGGAGCTCATGGTGCTCGGCCTTTGATAGCAGGCGGCGAACGGCAAGTTCATCTGCCTGATCATCCATCATCGCCGACAAGGTTTCTTTCAGGCTGTCGTCCATCGCTTTAAACCTCTTCTTCCACAACGTTTACAACATTGCCTCTCAGCGTCATCACAGGTCGTCCAGTAGAGGGCCAAGCTGCCGGTCGACAGCATCCCGGGCCCGGAAAATTCGTGACCGTACGGTGCCAATCGGGCATTCAAGGATGCGAGCAATATCGTCATAGCTCAGGCCGTCATACTCGCGCAGTAAAAACGCAGACCTCAACTCTTCGGGCAACTGGGCAATCGCTTCCTGGAGCGCCTCTTGCAACTGATCCCGTTGCAGCAGACGCTCGGGGCTCGCGTTATCACGGAGCTTACGTCCGTCTTCGAAATTCTCAGCCTCGGCTGAATCAGCACTGCCCTTGGGCCGTCGCGACCGGGCTTCAAGAAAGTTCTTTGCGGTATTCACAGCGATTCTGTAAAGCCAGGTATAAAATGCACTGTCGCCGCGAAACCGCTCCAGAGCCCGATATGCCTTGACGAATGACTCCTGTGTCAGGTCCATCACATCCTGGTTATCGTACACATACCTGCTAATAATAGCCGCCACCCGCGACTGGTATCTGATCACCAGCAGGTCGAACGCTGACCTGTCACCGCGTTTAACCTTTCTCACAAGCTGAAGATCGGTCTGACTTTCTGCGGTGACCACAGGATGGGGGTCTGATTCCGGAGCCATGGATCTGTTACCGGTCCTTGGGTCTGCGGCCACACGGCCGGGCGTCTGCCTTTTGGGTAGATTCATACGGCTGTCCGAGCGGCTCCCTTATGGTCTCCCGCGCCAGCGTAAAGTTGGCGCATCCATTCGGGCAAATAGACAGCAGACGAAAAGTTTAGTTCAATACAAGCCCACATTATGGCCCGCGATAACGACTTGATGCCACAATCACACGAACACGACGTGCTAATCATCGGTAGCGGAGCTGCCGGACTCACGGTTGCGCTGAATTTACCGGCTCACCTGCGCGTTGCCGTTTTGAGCAAAGGCAAGATTACCAGCGGAGCCACGCTCTGGGCCCAAGGCGGTATTGCCGCTGTACTGGACAATGAAGATTCGATAGAGGATCACATTTCAGACACGCTGGCAGCCGGAGCAGGGCTCTGTCACGAAGATGCCGTGCGCTTTACGGTCGAGCATGGGAAAGAAAGTATCGACTGGCTGGTCGCCAGCGGTGTTGATTTCACCAAGGACGACAATGCGCAGTTCCACCTCACCCGCGAGGGTGGCCACAGCCACCGCCGTATTATCCATGCCGCCGATGCCACCGGTTACGCAGTATCCAGCACCCTCAGTCAACAGGCAGCCGGCCGCCCCAATATCGAACTGATGGAGTCCAGGGTTGCCATAGACGTGATCACCCATCGCAAGCTTGGCATGCCCGGTAACCGTTGCGTGGGGGCGTATGTCCTGAACCTTGAAGACAATCATGTGGAGCTGTTCCGTGCCAGGTTTGTGGTTATTGCGACCGGGGGTGCCAGCAAAGCGTATCGCTATACCAGCAATCCCGACGGTGCCTCCGGTGACGGCATTGCTATCGCCTGGCGTGCAGGCTGTCGCGCTGCCAACATGGAGTTCAACCAGTTTCACCCGACGTGCCTGTATCATCCTCACGCAAAATCCTTTTTGATTACCGAGGCTGTGCGCGGGGAAGGCGGATATTTACGATTACCGGATGGTTCTCGTTTTATGGACCGGTTTGATCCCCGGGGAGAACTGGCGCCCCGGGACATTGTGGCGCGAGCCATTGACCATGAAATGAAGCGCCTCGGCGCAGACTACCTGTATCTGGATATAAGCCACAAACCGGCGGACTTTATTCGACATCACTTTCCGACCATCTACGAAAAGTGCCTGGAATTCGGTATCGACATCACCAGGGATCCGATCCCCGTAGTACCTGCCGCTCACTATACATGTGGCGGCATCATGACGGACCATCGCTCCAGGACCGACGTCAATCAACTATACGCGGTTGGCGAGGTTGCTTTTACCGGCCTGCATGGCGCCAACAGAATGGCGAGCAACTCATTGCTGGAATGTCTGGTCTATGGTCGCGCTGCAGCGGCAGATATTGCACGCTGTGAGGCTGACGTGCCGCCCCCACCGGAGGCACCTGACTGGGATGAGTCCCAGGTACGGGATTCCGATGAAGACGTCGTCATTTCCCATAACTGGGATGAGCTCCGACATTTCATGTGGGACTATGTGGGCATTGTGAGGACCACCAAACGCCTGCAGCGAGCGAAAAACCGGGTCGACCTTCTTTCTCGGGAAATTAGCGAGTTTTACAGTAATTACAGGGTGTCCAATGACCTGCTTGAGCTTCGCAACCTGGTGACCATTGCTGACCTCATCATCTGTTCGGCGTTGCAGCGCAAGGAGAGCCGCGGGCTCCACTACACCCTGGACTACCCCGGTCTGCTCCATGAGGTGAAAGACACCGTATTGATCCCGACCACCTTCCGGAGCAAGGCGCCCTGAGCCCCGCCCCGCTGCCGAAACCTTTACCCGCATCCAAAACGAGACTGCTGATGGCTGACAACACAGAATTCAACCGCCTTTACTGGCATAGCCGGCGCGGCATGCTTGAACTCGATGTATTGCTGATTCCGTTTCTGGAAGAGGTGTATCGGGATTTGCCAAGAGCAGATCAGCTCAACTATGAAAAATTGCTGGCCTGTGAAGACGCTGATATCTGGCAGTGGTTCATGCAACGGGGGCAACCGGACGATCCGGAGCTGCAGTCTATCGTCAACATGATCGTGAAACGTGTCCAGCCGGATTGATGTCCGGCTCTACCCTTCGCTGAGTGCGGGCTTTATCGTCTCGACACCCTGGCTGGTACTGGCCGGTTCGGCACTGGTGATTGGCCTGGCAGGTATGCCCTTGCTGATGTGGTTCTGCCCGGTCGGAGTGGCCGGTGCCATTTGGCAATTCCGCGCCAGTGGCTTACTGGCGTCCGCCGGGTCGGTGATCCAGCTCAGCATTGACGACGACCGATTGTTCGTCCGACTACGCAATGGCCGTCAATTCCAGGCCAACGCCAGCACGGAAAGCCGCCTTTTCGGAAACCTGGCGCTCTTGAAACTGGCTCTTCACGACTCCACATTAAAACCACCGATGGTGGTTATCATCGCGCTGTCACCGAGATCCGGGGCGCCCCGTAACAGCGAGCCTGAGGCTTTCAGACAACTCCGAGTGTGGCTTAGACTATCAGGCCCGGTCTACACTGGCCCCAACAAGCAAAACGACAGATAACAATCACCGATTGGTGACCTTTCATTTCGATACACCCTTTGGAGTGCTCCATGCCGGAAGCCACCAGCCCAACACCCCGCGCAAGCCGCTCCCTTCCACTGCCCGCCCACGCAGTGCTGGGAAATCTTCTGGTCGTCCGGGTAACCGGGCCGTCTGCCCGGCAATTTCTCAACGGGCAGTTCAGTCAGAGCCTGGACGAGGTTACAGACTCACACTCACCCCGGGCTGCAGCATGCAATCCAAAGGGTCGTGCCTATGTGCTTACCCGGCTGGTACGCCACAACGAGGACTTTCTGCTGGCGTTACCCCGAAGTCTGTCTGAGGCCACCATCGCCCACCTGAAGAAATACCTGATGCTGTTCCGGGGAACCACCATGGCGATCGTGGATGATGCCGAAGTGATCGGGCTCATCGGGCAACACCCTTTTGGCCCTGACCCGGAGTTTCCGCTTGATGAGCCCGGCGCTACCCGCATACTGGACAACCATCGACTGATCAGAACCCAGGACACCGCTGAGGGCACACCACGCTTTGAATTTTGGCGTCTGGGGCCACTTGGCTCCGATCTGGACAGCGCACTGAACTCATCGCATCAGGCATCAGAGGCAGACTGGCACGCTACCGAAATCGCCGCGGGGGTGGCCAGTCTGACGCCGCAAACCCAGGACGCCTACATACCGCAAATGTTGAACTGGCAGCATGTTGACGGCATTCATTTCAAGAAAGGCTGCTACACCGGGCAGGAAGTGATCGCCCGGATGCATTTTCTCGGGCAACTGAAGAAAAGTCTATTCCGACTCCGGGCAGCAGACCTGCAAAGCCAGCCCGAACCCGGGCAGGCGATTCTCGCTGACGATCAACCCATGGGCCACCTGGTCAACGTCAGTTTGATGGACGACGGCTCTGCTGAATTTCTGGCCGTCTTGCGTCACGACGCAGCGGATAAAGCTCTGGTGCTGGACTCCAGCCCGCCTGTTGCCGTTACCCTCGAAAACCTCCCATACACGGTAGTTGAGCGGCAAAAAACACCGTCGAGAGATACATAAGTTGACAGGCAGACGCAGGATAATTTGCTATAACTGCCACTGACAAAAGGCTCACACACTGCCCACGGATTAAGACTACTTATGTCAACGATCGTTGAAACCATCAAGAATGACCTGCTAACCGCTATTGAAAACGACAAACTGGTGTTACCAACCCTGCCGGAAGCCGCCTTGCAGGTTCGGGAAATTGCAGAGTCAGACGAATCGTCCATCCTTGATCTGGTAAAGGTCATCAGCACTGACACCGCACTTTCTGCCCGGCTTATTCGCGTCTGTAACAGTCCGCTGTTCCGGGGCTCGAGGGCCATAGAAAATCTCAACATGGCGGTCAGTCGTCTCGGCATGGCTTACACCAGCAACCTGGCGATGGGTCTGGCGATGGAGCAAATGTTCCAGGCCACCTCCGAGATGATCGACAAGCGCCTTCGGGCAACCTGGCAGACCAGTACCGAAGTGGCGGGTATTTGCCACGTGCTGGCCCAGCATTACACCAAACTCAAACCGGATCAGGCGACCCTGGCCGGGCTGGTTCACCTGATCGGCATCCTACCGGTTTTGCGTTACGTGGAAGATCAGGACATCCAGATCAGCAGCATTATGCTGGACAATGTCATCGATGAAATTCATCCGGTTCTCGGCTACGAAATCCTGAAAAAGTGGGATTTCCCGCCTGAACTGCAGCAGGTTCCCCTTGAATACGCAAAATTCCAGCGGGAAGTCCCATCCGCCGATTATGCTGACCTGGTCATGGTGGCAAACCTGCAATTGATCGCGGGCTCCGATCACCCCTTGACAGAAATGGACTGGACCACCATTTCAGCATTCGACCGACTCGGCATGGATCCGGAAAAAGACCTGAACGAAGAAGAAGACCTGAACGCTCAAATGGCAGCCGCCATGGCGTTATTACAATAACCCCACCCGTTGCCATTATAGGAGCGACTTCAGTCGCGAATCGATGCGGGTATCAGGAGGCTTTGTATTGTTCGAGCAAGGTCTGCTTTGAAGGCAGCTGCCAATTTACGGGAGGTCGGCCTTGCTGTTGCAGCCATTGGTTGGTCTGGGAGAAGTGCCGACAGCCGAAAAATCCGCGGTAGGCGCTCAGAGGCGACGGGTGGGGTCCTTCAAGAACGTGGTGGCGCTGGCGGTCAATGGCTTTGCCTTTCTTGCGGGCATAGTTGCCCCACAGAATAAAGACCACCCCTTCCCGTTCACGATTAACGATGTCGATAACGCGATCGGTAAACCTTTCCCAGCCTTTACCCTGATGGGCTCCGGCCTGCCCCTGGGCCACCGTTAACACACTGTTGAGCAACAACACGCCCTGTTCCGCCCAGGGCTGCAGACAGCCATGGTCCGGGGTTCTAAAGCCCACATCCGTTTCCAGCTCCTTGAACATATTGACCAACGACGGAGGCGGTGCCACTTCCGGCCGCACGCTGAAACACAGGCCATGGGCCTGGCCAGGGCCATGGTAGGGGTCCTGACCCAGAATAACCACAGAGACCTTATTCAGAGGCGTGCTGTCAAGGGCGTTAAAACGATGCTGACGGGCAGGATAAAGTACCTTGCCCGCCTGCTCTTCGGCCGTCAGAAACTCCGCCAGCGCTGCCATATAAGGCTGGCGAAACGTATCTTCCAGACGCTCAGCCCAGCCCCGGTCGGGCTTGAGTTGACGGGAGAGCACATCGACCGGCTTCATGGTCTCAGCGATGGTCCGGGCGCATAGCCGGGAACAGGATCACATCCCGGATAGAAGGCGAATCCGTCAGCAACATCGCCAGCCGGTCGATGCCGATGCCCTCACCCGCAGTGGGAGGTAACCCGTACTCCAGCGCTGTGAGGTAATCTTCATCGTAGAACATTGCCTCGTCGTCGCCCGCTTCTTTCTCGGCAACCTGTTCCTGGAAGCGCTCGGCCTGATCTTCGGCGTCGTTCAGCTCGGAGAAGCCATTGGCAATTTCACGACCGCCCACAAAAAACTCGAAACGCTCGGTCACAAACGGGTTGCTGTCCTTCTTGCGGGCCAGGGGAGAAACTTCGGTTGGATACTCGGTAATAAACGTCGGCTGCATCAGGCGATGCTCGACGGTTTTCTCGAAAATCTCGACCTGAACTTTCCCCAGGCCCCAGCCAGCCTTGACGGTGATCCCCAGATCCCTGGCGATGGCCCGGGCGCCAGACTCGTCATTAATCTGCTCGGCGCTGATGTCAGGATTAAATTTCAAAATCGAGTCAACCACCGTGATGCGGGCAAAGGGAGTGCCGAAATCGTATTCGATGGTCTCGATTTCACCGTCTTTCAGCGGCCGGGTGTTAACCACAACAGTAGTGCCCAGAACACTCTGGGCCGTCTCCCGCAGCATGGCTTCGGTGAGGTCCATCAGGTCATTGAAGTCGGCATAGGCCTGATAGAATTCCAGCATGGTGAACTCAGGATTATGCCGGGTAGAAAGACCTTCATTACGGAAATTCCGGTTAATCTCGAATACCCGCTCAAAACCGCCTACCACCAGACGCTTGAGGTACAACTCCGGCGCAATCCGCAGATACATATCAATATTCAGGGCATTGTGATGCGTCACAAACGGTCGCGCTGCAGCCCCGCCCGGAATCACCTGCAACATGGGGGTTTCCACCTCCATGAAATCACGCTGGATGAAGAAATTACGGATACAGCTGATGATCTTGGAGCGGGCATGGAAGACCTGACGGGTGTCTTCATTCACCATCAGGTCGACATAGCGCTGGCGATATCGGGTCTCGGTGTCGGTCAGCCCTTTGTGTTTCTCGGGTAATGGCCGCAGGGACTTGGTGAGCAACACATACTCATCCATCGCCACGTACAAATCGCCTTTGCCAGACTTGCACAGGACACCGCGCACACCGACAATATCACCAAGATCCCAATGTTTGGTGTCCCTCTGAACGTCCTTGGTGGCATATATCTGCATACGGCCAGACATGTCCTGAACCACCTTGAACGCTTTCCGGTCGAGCATCAGGCGACCGGCAATGGCGACTATGATACCAAGCGATTCGAGCTCTTCCTTGGACTTGTCGCCATAGGCCGCTTTGAGGCTTTCTGCGGTGCTGTCACGGCGGAAATCATTCGGAAACGGATTGCCCTGATCCCGCAACTCCGCCAGTTTGGTGCGGCGCTCGGCGATCAGCTTGTTTTCATCGTGCGGAACGGCGTTCGAGGTTTGGTCGGTCATGGTTTCTCGCTGGCGAATAAAATCAGTAATGTGTTGGCTTAAAGTGCCATTTTCAGGCTGGCTTCAATAAACTTGTCGATGTCACCATCAAGTACCGCCTGGGTATTGCTGGTCTCAACCTTGGTACGGAGATCCTTGATGCGACTGTCATCCAGAACGTAGGAGCGAATCTGGCTACCCCAGCCAATGTCTGATTTGGAATCTTCAAGCAGCTGCTTTTCCGCATTGCGCTTTTGCATTTCCATTTCAAACAGCTTGGCCTTGAGCTGCTTCATGGCCTGATCCTTGTTGGCGTGCTGGCTCCGTCCCGCCTGGCAAGCCACCACGATCCCGGAGGGATTGTGGGTCAGTCGTACCGCCGACTCTGTGCGGTTAACATGCTGACCGCCGGCACCGGACGCCCGGTAAACATCCACCCGCAAGTCAGCAGGATTGATTTCGATCTCGAAGCTGTCATCCACTTCCGGGGCCACGAACACCGACGAAAACGAGGTATGCCGGCGATTGCCGGAGTCAAAAGGCGACTTTCGAACCAGACGGTGCACGCCGGTTTCGGTCCGAAGCCACCCATACGCGTAGTCGCCCTGGAAGTGGATAGTTGCACTTTTTATGCCGGCCACGTCACCATCCTGGAGCTCAACAATTTCCGACTTGAAGCCACGGCGCTCCCCCCACCGCAGGTACATGCGCAACAACATGTTGGCCCAGTCCTGGGCTTCGGTGCCACCTGAACCCGCCTGGATATCAACGTAGGCATTGTTGGCATCCATTTCACCGGAAAACATCCGGCGAAACTCAAGTTTTTCGAGCTGTTTATCCAGACTTTCAAGGTCCGCGACGATTTCATCAGCGGTGCCCTGATCCTCTTCCTCAGCGGCTATTTCCAACAGACCATCGGCATCGTCCAGCCCTGAAGTCAGATTATCGATGGTGTTGACGATCAGTTCCAGATCCGCCCGCTCCTTACCCAGTTTCTGCGCCCGCTCCGGATCTTCCCAGACTTTGGGGTCCTCGAGCTCGCGCTCTACTTCAACCAGCCGTTCGCTGCGCTGATCGTAGTCAAAGATACCCCCTAAGCGCGTCGGTGCGCTCGCGAAGATCTTTTATCGTCAATACAATCGGGTTAATTTCCATGAAACCGTTTCTCACCTTCTCGAAATAATGGCGCGCAACGCGCTCGGCGTCCCGCAATCGAATCGAACGGGGCATTTTACCGGAAATTGCGGGGTAAATCAGCCTGGCTGAATAGCCTCGACTGGCTCCAGGTAATCAATCAGTAATTGCAGGCTGGTTCGCCCCCGGAATGTGTTGGAGTCCGGCTTGTAAACCACGCGAGCACCGGTCCGGGTAAAGTCAGGTACGCTGGCGCCGGTGTTGAACGCAATCCCGTCAATGATGTCACCACCATCGAGAGGTTTCAGTACCAGCTTGAGGTGATTCTCGCCCACAATCCGTTGCCGGATAACCTCAAATTCGCCGTCAAACAACGGTTCTGGAAAATGCTGACCCCAGGGCCCGGCACGTTTGAGCAGGGCCGCGGTATTGAGGGTGAGTTCCGCGGGCGACAGCGGGCCATCGGTGGTAATCGCGGCATCAAGATCTTCTGCGGAAATAGTACTTCGGATAGCGTCATCGAAAGCCGTTGAAAAAGCGTCCAGATCCGCCAACGCCATGGTCATCCCCGCCGCCATGGCGTGGCCGCCGTATTTCCTGAGCATACCGGGGTGGCGGGCATCTACTACCGCTAACACATCGCGGATGTGTAACCCCGGGATTGAGCGCGCAGAGCCCTTGATCTCGATGCCATCGTCTGCTGGCGCAAACGCGATCACCGGGCGATGGGTCTGTTCACGTATCCGGGCGGCCAGGATACCGATTACCCCCTGGTGCCATTGTGGATCGTACAGCGCCAACCCCCAGGGCAAGCCTTCAATATCCAGTGACAGAGAAGCCAATAATTCCTGCGCCTGTTCTTTCATGCCGGTTTCGATAGTACGGCGTTCACGATTCAGGCTATCAAGCTCGGAGGCGAGGCGACGGGCTTCATCAGCGCTGTCAGCCAGCAGACAGGCAATGCCTATACTCATGTCGTCCAGGCGGCCCGCCGCATTCAGCCGGGGGCCAACCACAAAACCCAGGTCCGTGGCGCTGATTGCCCGATGGTCCCGACCCGCAACCTCCAGTAAAGCAAGTATACCCGGGCGCGCCTGGCCCTGACGGATTCGGCGCAAACCCTGCTCGACAAATATGCGGTTGTTATGATCCAGGGGCACCACGTCAGCCACCGTGCCCAAAGCCACAAGATCCAGTAATACGCCAAGGTTGGGTTGCTGCGCTTCCGACATCTGCCCGGTTTCCCGGAGATGGCGACGCAAAGCCGTCAGAACATAAAACATGACACCAACACCGGCGGCATTTTTGCTCAGAAAAGGGCAACCTTCCTGATTAGGGTTAACGATGGCGTCAGCATCCGGCAGGGTGTCACCCGGCAAATGGTGATCCGTCACCACGACCTTTATTCCCAGGGCCTTGGCTACCCTGACCCCGTCTACCGCTGCAATACCGTTGTCTACGGTAATTAGCAGATCCGGCAGGCTACCCTCTTTTTCCAATCTCTCAATAATGCCCGGCGTCAGGCCGTAGCCGTCGGAAAACCGGCTGGGAACCCGAAAGTCGATAGTCTGCAACCCCAGCATCGATAGCCCCAGCATGGCCACCGCTGTGCTGGTGGCGCCGTCCGCATCGAAATCGCCCAGAATCAGCACCCGTTGCTGCTGCCGGATGGCGTCAGCCAGCATTTCGACGGCCCGGTCGATGCCGCGCAAGGTCATGGGTGATGCAAGGTGTTTGAGGGTATAGCTGAGCTGTTCTTCCGAGGTGACACCTCGGGCGGCATAAAGTCGCCGCAGGATGGGCGGTAACTGCTCACCCCAGGCGGGAGAAACATCAGGCACGGTTCGCCGGAGAATTTTTCTCGGCGTCATCATCCTGCAATCAAACGATCAGGCATGTTTCCAATGCTCCGCGATGAACTGCTGGACGGTAGCAATATCGTCATCCAGCACGGTGAAAGCCTCTTCACGTTCGAACAAATCCGACAGGTGCCCGGGCAGTTGTGGTTTGACCGCGACGCCCGACTGCTTGACCGCGTCCGGAAACTTGGCCGGGTGGGCCGTACCCAGCGTGACCATGGGCACACTTCTGTCGCGCCGGCATTCCCGGGCCGCTTTGACCCCAATGGCGGTATGGGGGTCAAGCAGATACTCGTTCTGTTGATAGATCTCGCGGATCGTATCGCTGGTCGCCTTGTCATCAACAGCGGCACTGTCAAACAACTTGCGCACGTGCTTCCACCGGTAATCATCGATGCTGACCGGGCCTTTCTGGGCATTCTCAAGCAGTTCCTTCACCGCTGCCCCGTCACGCCCGTAAAGATCAAACAACAAGCGCTCGAAATTGCTGGACACCATGATGTCCATGCTGGGCGACAGCGTGTGTTCCAGCGTTTTCTGCTCGTAGCGGTTGCCACTCATAAAGCGGTGCAGGATGTCATTACGGTTGGTTGCGATCACCAGCTGGTTGATCGGCAGCCCCATCTGGCGGGCCAGATAGCCTGCGAAAATGTCACCAAAATTGCCGGTGGGCACGGAGAACGACACACTCCGGTCCGGGCCGCCCAGGGCCAGCGAAGCATGGAAATAATAGACAATCTGGGCCATGATCCGTGCCCAGTTGATCGAATTGACTGCTGCCAGCTGGGTCTTGCCACCCAGGAAGGACTGGTCACCAAAACTCGCTTTAACCATGCGCTGACAATCGTCAAAGTTCCCTCGCACGGCAATGTTATGAATATTATCGCCTTTGACCGTAGTCATCTGACGACGCTGTACTTCAGATACCCGCTCATGGGGATGGAGAATAAAAATGTCCACATGGGTACAGCGCCGGCAACCCTCGATGGCTGCGGAGCCGGTATCACCGGACGTTGCGCCCATGATCACCACGTGCTGGTTGCGCCGCTCAAGCACGTAATCCAGCAGGCGGCCCAGCAACTGCAGGGCAAAATCCTTGAATGCCAGCGTCGGCCCGCGAAACAGTTCAAGCACCCACTCGTTACTGTCAAGCTGCACCAGCGGGGCTACCGCCCCGTGGGTAAAGACATCGTAGGTTTCATCCAGCATGGCGCGGAAATCGGCCGCCGGAATGGCGTCTTCCACGAACGGATACATCACGTTGAAAGCCAGCTCGCTGTAGGACAAGCCCCGCCAGCTGCGAATTTCTTCCAGCGTAAAGTGTGGCAGCGACTCCGGCACATAGAGCCCACCGTCAGTGGCAAGTCCGGTCAGAAGCACATCTTCAAAACCCAGCGCTGGCGCAGCACCGCGTGTACTGATATATCTCACGTTGTGTACCTGTTAATTGAAGTTTTCAGCACGGATGCGAACCACTCGGCCTTCAATGTCCGCCAGCGCTTCAAGGTCTTCGATTGCCCGGTTAATTTGACGTTCCTGAACGGTGTGGGTCAGAATAATCACGGGGATTCTGCCGTCTTTCAGCTCGGACTCTTTCTGCATGATGGACTCAATATTGATGCCATGCTCGCTCAGAATCGACGCCACATTGGCCAACACGCCCGGACGGTCAAGCGCCTGGATACGCAGGTAGTAAGCGGATTGAATGTCTTCCATCGGCAGCACTTCGAGAAGGTCCATCGCGGAGGGGTCAAAGCCAAGGTAGGGTACCCGCTGCCCACTCTGATAAATCACTGAGCGGGCGACATCGACAATGTCTGCGATAACAGCTGACCCGGTCGCTTCTGCGCCCGCGCCGGGGCCGTAGTACAGGGTCTGGCCGACCGCATCACCGTCTACGAGAATGGCGTTGAGCACACCATCAACCTGGGCAATAAGGTGGCTGCGAGGTACCAACGTCGGGTGGACCCGCAACTCGATGCCGTTTTCGCGGCGCCGGGCGATACCAAGATGCTTGATGCGGTACCCCAACAACTCGGCGTGGGCGATGTCGTAAGGCGTTATCTCTGAAATACCTTCGGTATAGGCCCGCTCAAACTGGAGCGGCACACCAAAACCGGTAGACGCCAGGATCGTCAGCTTGTGCGCTGCATCGATACCTTCGACATCAAAGGTCGGGTCAGCTTCGGCGTAACCAAGGTCCTGGGCCTCTTTCAATACTTCGGCAAATTCACGGCCGGCACGCATTTCGGTCAGAATATAGTTTCCGGTGCCGTTGATGATGCCTGCAATCCAGTCAATCCGGTTAGCCGCCATACCCTCGCGGATGGCCTTGATGACAGGAATCCCGCCTGCCACACCGGCTTCAAAAGCAACAATGACCCCTTTTTCTTCCGCCGCTTCAAAGATCTCATTGCCGTGAACTGCAATCAACGCCTTGTTGGCAGTCACCACGTGCTTGCCGTTCCTGATCGCGGCAAGAACCAACCTCTTGGCGGTTTCATAGCCGCCAATCAGCTCAACCACTATGTCGATGTCAGGGTCATTTACGACATCGAAGACATCGGTGCTGAACGGAATGTCACCGAGATCAATGTCCTTTCGGGGTGTTCGGGTTGCCACGCGAGCTATGCGGATGTGACATCCGGCACGCCCGGCAATCAGGCTGGCATTACGAGTCAGTACACTGAACGTACCGCCACCCACTGTTCCCAATCCGCAGATTCCGACCCTGACTTCTTTCAAACTGACACCTCTTTTCTTATGAATGACCAAGCGCTGGCATAGTATAACGTTTCGCGGGCTTCATAAAACCGCTTAGCCCTTAAAGCAGCCCTAAACTCTCGGCAAGTTTTTCAGCTGGCACGTAGCCCCGTACCATGCTGCCATCTTCGAGCACGATGGCGGGGGTACCCGTGACACCAATTCGACCGCCGAGCTCAAACTGTGCCCTGACCGGATTTTCGCAGGTCTTTGCCACAACCTGGCGGCCTTGCTTGGCCGCAGTCATCGCTTCGGCCTGCTCGTCGGAGCACCAGACCGACTCGTATTTCCTGAAGGATGGCGTGCCCGGCCCTGAACGGGGAAATCCATAGTACTCGACAGTAATACCCAGCTTGTTGAGCCTGGGCATTTCGTCATGAAGCTTGCGGCAATAGGGGCAGTCGATATCGGTAAAGACCGCCACTACCGCTTTCTCTTCACCCTCTGCCGGAAAGCTGATCGCACCGCTGTTACCAAACTCTGCCAACATATCCGCGCGTCGCGTCGCACGACGGGATTCCGTGACGTTGGCAATCCCCGAGTCGGTCACCTGGAGCAGATCCCCCGTCAAAAGGAACTTTCCGTTTTCGGTGGCGTAGACTGTTTCGCCAGTACTGGTTTCAACTTCATACAAGCCGGGGGCATCCGACTCACGAACACTGGCAATGGAAAGCCCGGGAATATTCTTCGTCAAGCGGTCAGAAATCGTTTTTGCATTCTCATCAGCCAGCGCAACCGTGCCGGACAAACCCAACATCATTGCGGCCAGTAATGACAGCCATGCGCCGGGGCGCTTTATTAAATTGCTCATACCGTATCCTATAGTTTGTTGACAGTAATGATCACAACAGGCTGGCCAATACCCTGACAATGCAGCCCGAAGAGACTTTCCGACCCCTATCGACGGCAAAAGTTCAGTGTACCAATTCCCCTCTGCCCCTGCTGATGCATTTGCTATCGCCGAACTGTGGTTAACCCCTCGGATGATGGGATTGATGTAACGCCTGTAGACGCTGGCGAGCGACATGAGTGTAAATCTGGGTAGTCGACAGATCCGAATGACCCAGCAGCATCTGCACCACACGCAAATCTGCGCCGTGATTCAACAGGTGAGTTGCGAAGGCATGGCGCAGGGTATGCGGTGACAGATGCTTGGTTATACCGGCTCGCCGAGTGTAATGGTTGATGCGATGCCAGAACGTTTGCCGCGCCATGGACTGAGCGCGATTGCCGGGAAATAGCGCGTCGGACGGCTTGCCCTTTAAAAGTTCGTTGCGCGCAGACCGCATGTACTGCAACAGCCAGTCAACAGCCTCCTCGCCAAGGGGTACCAACCGCTCCTTATTGCCTTTGCCGATAATCCGGACCACCCCTTGTCGCAGGTTGACCTGATCCACTCTGAGCCCAACCAACTCGGAAACCCGGAGGCCGCAACCATAGAGAATTTCCAGCATCGCCCGGTCTCTCAGCTCAAGCGGAATGCCAGTATCCGGCTCCTGAAGCAGGTTATTGACATCCTCTTCAGAGAGACTGTCTGGCAAACGCCTGGCCAGGCGAGGGCTATCAATACGAAGAGTCGGATCCTCACGGATAACCCCTTCTCTTAACAGATACCGATAAAAACGCCGGATGCCGGACAGTCGCCGGGCAGCAGTCGAGGTTTTGCGCCCTTCAGCCAGACCTCGGGCGATCCAGTCCAGTAAATCCATCCGGCTGACTTTGACGAGCCCGCCATTGCCCAAGCGTTCAGACACCCACCGAGCCAGTTGGGTCAAATCACTCCGGTAAGCGGACCGGGTCTTTTCACCCAAGCCATCCTCCAGCCAGAGCGCATCGACAAAACGTCCGATCAAGTGCTCGTCATCAGGATCAAGACCCTTGGCTTTCATCGCGGGAACCGTCGTTGCCACAAACAGAAAAGGCAGCCAATGGGCTGCCTTTTCTTCCGCACTCTCTTACGCACTCTGAAAAACCTGAGTGACTGTCGTCGCCCGGAGGCGGACAATCAGCCCAGCTTTTCTTTGATGCGCGCTGCCTTACCAGACAGATCACGGAGGTAGTACAGCTTCGCCTGACGAACTTCGCCACGACGCTTGACCGCCAGGCTGTCAATCAGCTTGCTGAACGTCTGGAACGTACGCTCAACGCCGACACCGTAAGAAATCTTACGAACGGTGAAGGAAGAATTCATGCCGCGGTTGCGCTTACCGATCACAACGCCTTCGAACGCCTGCAAACGCTCACGGTTGCCCTCTGTAACGCGAACCTGAACAACCACGGTGTCACCTGGCGCAAACACCGGGATTTCCTTGGTCATCTGCTCGCTTTCAATCTGACTGATGATGTTGTTCTTACCGCTCATCGTATGCTCCTGATACTCAATCTTTTAATGCCCTGAAGTTTCAGAGGCACCCGGTTCATTTAAAAGTTCTTCCAGCAGCTCACGCTCTTCATCCGTAAACACCCGTTTTTCCAACAGGTCGGGGCGTCGCTCCCGGGTTCGCCTCAGCGACTGCTTGAGCCGCCAACGCCGGATCTGATCATGGTGACCGCCTAACAAAACATCCGGCACTGCCTCACCTTGATAAATCTCAGGCCGAGTGTAATGCGGACAATCCAGTAAACCATCGGCAAACGAATCCTGCTCTGCCGACTGCGCATGACCCAGCGCTCCGGGGATGAGGCGGGTAACCGCATCGATGACAGCCATCGCTGCCACTTCGCCGCCAGAGAGCACAAAATCTCCCAACGACACTTCTCGATCTACTTCAGCTGCAATCAGGCGCTCGTCCACACCCTCATAGCGACCGGCAACCAGAATCAGCCTCTGCTCCGCTGCCAGCGACTCCACAACCGATTGAGTCAGCGTTTCGCCTTGCGGCGACAGATACACCACGCAGGCCTGGCCGGGCGATGCCGCTCTGGCTGCCTGAATGGCATCCCGTAGAGGCTGAATTTTCATCAGCATCCCAGGGCCACCACCATAAGGCCGGTCATCCACGGTTCGATGTCGGTCAAGGGTAAAATCCCGAGGATTCCAACTCGAAAAAGTCAATAAACCTTCCCGAGCCGCCCTGCCGGTCACACCGTATTCAGTCACCGCATTGAACATTTCCGGGAACAGACTGACTGCGCCAATCCACACCCGTTAAAACTCCACATCCCAGTCCACAACGATCAGCCCCGAGGTCAGATCAATACTCTTGACGACCTGCTCTGGCAGGTAAGGAATCAAGCGTTCTTTCTGATCAATGGACTCAGGTGATGATTTCACCACCAGCACATCGTTGGCACCTGTCTCGATCATGTGATCGACGACGCCGAGAACTTCTCCCGAGATCGTCTCTACACGCAAACCTTCGAGCTGATACCAGTAGTACTCACCTTCCGGCAAGTCAGGCAATTCACTCTGGGGCACGACTATATCGAAGCCACAGTAGGTTGCTGCCTTATTCCTGTCGTCGATGCCCTTGAGCTTTACGACGATTCCCGGCCCATGCCGACGCCCCTCTTCGAGTTCAAGCGGGATCCGCTTGCCTTCGAAAACAGCCGTCCAGTTCCGGTAATCAAGAATACCGTCCAGCGGATCTGTATAGGAGTAGACCTTGAGCCACCCCTTGATCCCGAACACCGCGGTTATCCGGCCAATCACAGTTTCCTGTGGACGCTGTGCCATGCCTTCCACCCCAGTGCTCATCAACTTGATTACGCAGCAGTGCCTTTCAGCAACTGTGCTACACGCTCACTGGTTTGTGCGCCCTGGCCTACCCAGAACTCAACTCGCTCACGATCAACGCGCAGACGCTCTTCCTGTCCACGGGCTATCGGGTTGAAAAAACCAACACGCTCAATGAAGCGGCCGTCTCGGGACTTGCGGCTGTCAGTTACTGTCAGATGGTAGAACGGGCGCTTTTTAGAGCCACCACGAGCCAAACGGATTGTTACCATTTCGACCAATATCCTGTTCTGTTGTACGAACTTTGTACGACTCACGCAGGCTAGCCAAAGGCTAACGCGGAGACCCATACTCGAAAGGGGCGCTATTCTATGCTAAATCCCCGGCGAAGAAAACAGGCAAACCCTCCTGAATTCTACTAACGACCAAAAGGAGGCATCCCGCCACCGCCACCACCTGGCGGCATCATACCCTGCATGCCGCGCATCATGTTGGCCATACCGCCTTTTTTACTGAACTTTTTCATCATCTTCTGCATCTGCTTGTGCTGCTTCAACAGGCGGTTGACGTCCTGTATCTGTGTGCCAGACCCTGTGGCTATGCGACGCTTGCGGGAATTATTGATAACGTCAGGGTAACGACGTTCTTTGGGTGTCATGGAGCAAATGATCGCCTCCAACTGCCCCATACTCTTGTCGTTGACCTGCTGCTGAGCGGCCTGGGCCATCTGCCCCATACCCGGCAACTTGTCCAGCAAACCGCCAACACCGCCCATGCTTTTCATTTGCTGAAGCTGGTCCCGAAAGTCTTCAAGATCGAAACTTTTGCCTTTCTTGATCTTCTTGGTGAGCTTGTCAGCCTTTTGCTTGTCTATCTTACGCTCGGCTTCCTCAATAAGAGAAAGCACATCACCCATGCCCAGTATGCGGGATGCCACACGATCAGGATGAAAGGGCTCCAGCGCGTCGACCTTTTCACCGACACCCAAAAACTTGATGGGCTTGCCGGTAATGTGGCGGACTGAAAGCGCGGCGCCACCACGAGCATCGCCATCGGTCTTGGTCAGCACCACACCGGTCAACGGCAAAGCATCGTTAAATGCCTTGGCCGTATTGGCAGCATCCTGACCGGTCATTGCATCGACAACAAACAGGGTCTCTGCCGGGTTAACCGCCTTATGCAGGCGACCGATTTCACCCATCATCTGTTCATCGACATGTAATCGACCGGCAGTATCCAGGATAACGACGTCAATATGTTTTTTGCGAGCGGCATCGATGGCGCCTTCGGCAATCGCAACCGGGTCCTGATCTGCCGAACTCGGATGAAAAGCAACGCCCACCTCGGCCGCAAGGGTTTCGAGTTGTTTGATGGCCGCCGGGCGATAAATATCCGCACTGACCACCAGAACCGATTTTTTATGGCGGTCTTTCAACAGACGCGCCAACTTGGCCACCGTGGTGGTTTTACCTGCGCCTTGCAGGCCCGCCATCATAATGACAGCGGGGGGCCGCGTTGCCAGATTCAGGGTTTCGTTACCCGAACCCATCACTCGCTCAAGCTCTTCCTGAACGACCCGTACAAAAACCTGACCCGGTGTCAGGCTGCGCATGACCTCCTGGCCGATGGCGCGCTCACGGACACTTTCTATGAAAGCTTTAACCACAGGAAGTGCAACATCGGCCTCAAGCAGGGCCATGCGAACTTCCCGCAGGGTTTCTTTAATATTGTCGTCGGTCAGCCTGGCCTGGCCAGAAATCTTTCGCAGGCTGCCAGACAGTCGATCAGTCAGGTTTTCAAACATGGCGTTATTCCGTGCCCCTGAATAGTTGGCGTGTGAGCGAGGAACCGGTTGATTCCAGTTGCACAATAGAGACATTATACCCAGACTATTGCCCTGAAACGACCGGCACGATCAATTCAGTGCCCACCACACTACAGGAATTCACCAAGGATTCCTGACTCCGAAACCGGAAGCTCGACGCAAAGGATGTCATGGGAACCCTGATTCTCGCGGTAACCACACTTTTTCTTTACAGCATTGGAACCGCTCTGCAGGCTCTTAGCTTCAGGGGCCTGGTCAACACCAGCGTCGCAATTGTCACACTGATCGGCACCCTGGCATTAATCAGCCATGGGGTTTTGATCTGGGAGACCGTGCGCTCGCAGGGTGCCTTTAATCTCGGAATTTTTCAAAGTTCTGTTCTGATTTCGTGGCTGATTGTCGCCCTGCTCCTGATCCTGAACCTTCGCAAACCCGTGCAAAGCCTCTTTCTGTGCGCTTACCCCCTCGCCGGGATGACCGTCATTTTTATTCTGATTTTTCACTCCCCACCGCGGTTCGTAGCACAGGACAACTGGGGCATGCTCTCTCACATTGCCCTATCCGTTACCGCCTACAGCCTGTTCAGCCTGGCAGCAGCCCAGGCACTTTTACTGTATTTTCAGAACCGGCAGCTGAAGCAGAATTACAACAGCCAGCTGGTCAGAAACCTGCCCCCGCTGCAGACCATGGAGTCTCTGCTGTTCGAACTGGTCTGGGCTGGCGTTATCATGCTTGTTCTGGCGATCATTACCGGCGCCATTTTTGTCGATGACCTCTTTGCCCAGGACCTTGCTCACAAGACCCTGTTTTCACTGATATCGCTGGTCGTGTTCGTGGGGCTGTTGATTGGTCGTTATACCCGAGGGTGGCGCGGCATCACCGCGAGCCGCTGGACCCTGGCGGGCTGCATGCTATTGATGATCGGCTTTTATGGTAGCAAGCTGGTTCTTGAGCTTATTTTCCAGCGCGGCGGTTAAAGCACTTCAGCTAACTCTTGACACCCCTGCCTGACACCCCTACTTTCGCTACTTGTTCGCAACATAAGGATCACTCTTCTTGAACGAGGCATCGCTGACAGCGCTGTTTTCCATTTTGACAGGGCTTATCATTCTCTCTGCATTCTTCTCCAGCTCCGAAACCGGAATGATGTCCCTGAACCGTTACCGGATGAAGCACCTGGCCAAGAATGGTCACAAAGGTGCCCTCAGGGCGAACAAGCTGCTCAAGCGAACGGATCAGCTGATTGGCGTCATTCTGATCGGAAACAACTTCGTCAATATCCTGGCCTCGTCCATCGCCACGGTCATTGCCATTCGCATTTGGGGCGATGCAGGCATAGCGATCGCAACCATTCTGCTGACCGTCGTCATCCTGATTTTCGCCGAGGTAACCCCCAAAACCCTGGCGGCCCTTTTCCCGGAAAAGATTGCGTTCCCGGCCAGTCACATACTTGGCCCGCTGCTGAAAATTCTTTACCCGATGGTCTGGCTGGTGAATCTGTTTACCGGTCTTATCCTGAAAATACTCCGCATTTCGGCCGATGACGCGGCCAGCGATCATCTGAGCCGGGAGGAACTGCGAACACTGGTAAATGAAGCCGGCGCACTGATTCCGAGCAAGCACAAGGACATGCTGGTCAGCATACTGGATCTTGAGAAAGTGACGGTCAATGACATTATGGTGCCGCGGAACGAAGTCGTTGGCATTGATCTGGAAGATGATATAGACGCCATATTACGCCAGATGCGCAGTTGCCAGCACACTCGACTCCCGGTGTTCAAAAATGACATTAATAATATCCAGGGCATGCTGCATCTCAGGAACCTGTCAAAATTGCTGCTTCAGGAAGATATCAACAAGGCCATGATTCTGCAGCTTTGCCGGGAACCGTATTTCATCCCGGAGAGCACACCGCTAAACACCCAGTTGATCAATTTTCAGAAAGCCAAGCGGCGAATCGGGATCGTCGTCGATGAATACGGCGACGTCCTGGGCATTGCAACGCTTGAGGATATCCTCGAAGAGATTGTCGGAGAGTTCACTACGGATTACGCGGCGACCAGCCCCGATGTCATTCCCCAGGACGACGGTACTTTTATTATTGATGGCGCAGCGGCAATACGCACGATCAACAAGATCCTGGACTGGAAGTTACCCACCGATGGACCGAAGACCCTGAATGGACTGATTACCGAGCACCTGGAAACAATCCCTGAAACCAACGTCTGCATGAAACTTAAAGGTCATCGTATCGAGGTGCTACAGATCAAGGACAACGTGGTTAAAGCCGCGATTGTTCACCCACCGGGGAAGCGCAAGAAACGCGTTAATCGAACCTGATAAACCCACCTGATATACCTTTTTGACATAAGCAAGGGCGTCTTAGAAGTATCAAGATTTAATCCCCTGCTTGACCTGCCCGCCGTTAAAATCAACACTGCATCAAAGAAGATCATAACAACAACAGGAGTTTACTAAATGAGTCTAAGCCACACGGTCGGTTTGTTAACGCACCCGGACAGGGAGTGGGAAGCAATCCGCAATGACTCCGAATCGGTCGGCAAGCTTTATCTCGGGCATATTCTTTTATTGGCATTGATACCGGCAGTGGCGGCCTTTTATGGCACTACTCAGGTTGGCTGGCAAATCGGTGATGGTCAGATCATTCGCCTGACGTCAGGCAGTGCTCTGCAACTGTGTGCACTGTTTTATGCTTCGATGCTCGCAGGCATCTATATTATCGGACGATTTATTGATTTTTTTGCCGCCACCTATGATGTGAAAAGCGATAAACCGAGGGGGGTCATTCTTGCAGCCTATACCGTGACCCCGGTTCTTCTGATGGGGGTTATCGCGGCCTACCCGAACATCTGGGTCAATATGCTGGTGGGTCTGGTTGCGGTAGCTTATTCGGTTTACCTGCTCTATGAGGGACTTCCCATTTTAATGAAAATCCCTGAGGACCGGGGTTTCATGTTCGCCTCCTCGGTACTGACTGTCGGCCTCGTCATGTTTGTCGCGCTGATGGCCATCAGTGTCGTGGTCTGGAGCATGGGTGTCGGCCCGGTTTACACCAGCTAATCTGCCACAAGGCGGAAGGCAGAGGCCACCAGCCGAGGCCGGATATCAGCCGCCTCGGTCCACATAGCCTGAAAAACGAGGCTCCTTGGCTGCTATGCGTTTTTCGAAATGGATAGCATGGGGGAGAATCGTTAGCGCTTGTTCATATTACCCGTGCTAGAATTGCGGTTGATTACACAAATAATAAGAATTTAAGCAGTTAAGCTCGGTCATGTATCCGGTTGAGGCGCAATAGGAGTCGGCCATGAATAAGCAGTCCGGCATACATTATCTCCACGAGCACAAAGATTCGGGGGCGGGGGCGGCTGTGGCCCTACCACAGGAAGTTGCCCGCATCCGCGATACCGTTGTGGCCGGACTTGGGGATCTGCTCCAGGGCGCTTTTGACGCTGTGGATGATTCGCTGTTTGAGCTCGCCAATAATGCTCGCAGCAACAATGAGCAAAACCGCTATTTTGAAGCTATGCGAGAGATTCGCATCAAGCGCAAGGGTGTGGAAAAGCATTTCCAGACCGCGGTGGCCCACCTTTTCAGCCATCCCCCCAGAAGCAGTGCGGCCGTGCCTCCGCCAGACCGAAACAGCCAGCAGACTGCAGACAGCCTGTCACTGGTCCACAATGATGATCTGGAAGAACAGGTTGCATTGAATGCCATGGTGGCAAAATCCCGTGCTTATTTTCAGGGACCGCTTATTCAACTGCAAACCCGGTTCAGCGTGATCTATCCCGACGCTACCGAAGAAGACTCCGTTAATCCGATTGCTCCGGAACACTTGTGCGGAGCATTTGCGGAAGCCGCCCAGGCTCTCGAAATCCAGATTCGTGAACGCTTGATCGTCCTCAAGCAGTTTGACCGTTATGTGGTCTCCAATCTGGGCATGTTGCTGGATGAAGCCAACCGGATCCTTATCCAGGCTGGCGTGATTCCTAACTTCCGCTACCACGGTAAAACGGGGGAGCAGGCCAGGCAAAAAGGCCGTGGCGATCCGGCTCAAACCCGGGAAAACAACGCTGACTATAACAGTCAGTCGCAAAGCGGCTCACCAGGCGACGAGGCTTTGTTTGAACAGATCAAACAACTGCTTGCACAACAACGAAGCGGGCACCCACCCCGCTCTGCTGACCCCGGCCTGCATGTAGTTGGCGACACCGAACTGCTTCAGCTGTTGACTTCCCTGCCTCAGGAGCCCGCTAATTATTCCACCGGAAACCTGAGTGCCGGAGAGCCACTGGTGGTCGATCTGCGTTCAGTGGTCCAGCACCTGTTGCGGAATACCTCCTCGTCAGATGGCAAGAAGCCAGCACTGAACGAGATGGACGAAGACCTGATCAACCTGGTTTCCATGCTGTTCGAATTCATTCTCGATGACTACAACCTGTCGGCTCCCATCCAGGTATTGATCAGTCGGCTACAAATTCCGATCCTCAAAGTCGTCATCAGAGACAAAACCTTTTTCAGCAAGGCTAACCATCCGGCTCGCAAGTTATTGAATGCCCTCGCGCGGGCAGGCATTGGCTGGAGTGCAAGCGACGAGAAAACCCGGGACAAGCTTTACGAGCAAATCCACACAATTGTGCTCCGAATCCTGAACGAGTTTGATGGCGACATCGAACTTTTCGACAAGCTCAGTGAAGAATTCGATCAATTCCTGTCTCGGGAGAATCGTAAATCATCATTGGTTGAACAACGTACCCGTGAATCTGAACGGGGTCGTATCAAATCCCAGCAAGCGCAGGAAACTGTCGATCAGTTACTGCAAGAAAAACTGGCAAAACAACGGGTACCGGATTCTATCCGCGAGATCCTTCTGCAGGGGTGGAGCCGCGTCATGTTTCTGGCCTACCTCAGAAATGATGTCGAACATCGCTGGAACGAGTCGGTCAGAGTTGTCGATGACCTGATCTGGTGCCTGCATCCTCACCTGGAAGATGATGAACGTGATCAGTGGGTGCGAGTCGTTCCTGGCTTGCTCAAGTCTTTGCGAGCGGGGCTGGAGGAGGTCTCCTACAACTCGACCAGGCTCGATGAAATGATGGGGGAGCTCAAGCATGAGCTGACTGAGGCCTTCCGGACTCATGCCCTTGCCGAAGCCCGGGATACTCCGACAGAGACGGAGCTCGAAACAGAGATGCCAGAGGTCCAGCAAACCGCAATTGAGCGCCAGCAAGAACTGGAAGACACTGCGGTTGCCGATTATGTTACCCAGGTGGATGCCATTGATGTGGGCAGCTGGGTAGAGTTCAACCTCGTTAATGGAACCAGGTTCCGCTGCAAACTCTCAGCGATTATCGAGGAAGCTGACTGCTTTGTCTTTGTGAACCGGATGGGCCTGAAAGTGATTGAGAAGACCCGCATAGAGCTGGCTCATGAGATGCGCAGGGGTCGTTTGACAACACTTGAGCAAGGAGCCCTTGTTGACCGCGCGCTGGATGCGGTCATGGGCAGTTTGCGCCGTAACGCAGGTTAAGGCCGCCCGGACCCGCGTTGCGGCATTTGCCGTTCAACCCGAAGCTCCGGCTCAGAATGCTACAGAGACGGCCCGGATTCTCCGCTTCCGGGTCGAACTGACGATCTCACCGGAGCGGATACAAGACACAGCGGAGCGTGTCAGGCTTCAGTTTTATTCGCTGCGGCTTTGACCAGTTCGGCCAGCTCACCACTCTCTGACATTTCCAGAATGATATCGCAGCCGCCTACCAGCTCACCACCCACGTACAGCTGCGGGTAGGTGGGCCAGCTCGAATACGCTTTCAGTCCTTCGCGCAACTCCTGATTATCCAGAATGTTCACAAAAGCGAAACGCTCTCCACAAGCCATCAGCGCCTGAACGGTTTTCGCTGAGAAGCCACACTGGGGAGCTTGGGGTGAACCTTTCATATAAAGAATGACCGGGTTATCAGCCAATTGACTTTTAATTGTTTCGTTAATATCCATAAAACTCGCCTCTTCAGAAACAGTGTCATACCGAAATTTGTAGCGGATTGACCCTATTGTACACGTCCGTTCAAATACGCACCAAACCCATTGATCGACCAGACAGTCACGACTTTAGCCACCATTGTTATCATAGGGGTTAACCGCTAGACTTGAATATTGCCTGATAACAGGCTTCCAGGCAGCTCTCGTAACGTACTCCCGCCGGTGCGGCATCCCGCATTCCGGTGTTCTGTCGTTTCCGGAACCCGACCTATGTGGGCAGTTGCTTTTAAATTCATCCGGGTACCCATCCGGAGGATTTTCTGAACCATTGGTACCACGGGGATGCATCATGGCGGATAAACCGCTGTTAAATACATACGGACGTCTACCCATCATTTTTGATCATGGCCAAGGGCCGTGGCTGTATGACACCGATGGCCACAGGTACTTCGATACCTTTTGCGGCATTGGGGTGTCCGGGCTGGGGCACGCACACCCGGCAGTCACCGACGCCATTTGTAAACAGTCTGTGAAGCTCCTGCATTGCTCCAATCTCTTCCATACCGAAGTCCAACACAAGTTTGCGACGACGCTGTGTGAGATGTCAGGTATGGACGGGGTGTTTCTCGCGAACTCCGGCGCCGAGGCAAACGAAGCAGCCATAAAACTCGCAAGGTTGTATGGCCATAATCGGGGTATCGAATCTCCGGTGATTGTGGTGATGGAGCGCTCTTTTCACGGTCGCACCCTCGCAACGCTGTCAGCTACCGGCAATCGCAAGGTTCAGGCCGGTTTTGAACCACTGGTCAGTGGTTTTTCGAGAGTCGCCTTTAACGACATCCAGGCACTTGAAACTATCGCTGGAATGAACCAAAGCGTTGTAGCCGTGATGCTTGAGCCGGTGCAGGGTGAAGGTGGAGTGAACATCGCGGACCATCAGTGGATGAGGGATGTCCGTTCGCTTTGTGACCGGCAGGGCTGGCTGATGATACTGGATGAAGTGCAGACCGGGAATGGTCGAAGCGGTCACCTGTTTGCCTATCAGGGTTTTGGCGTAAAGCCGGATATTGTGACCACCGCCAAGGGCCTCGGCAACGGCTTCCCGATTGGAGCCTGTCTGGCCCACGGCGACGCGGCTACAACATTCAAGCCCGGCCATCACGGCTCCACCTTCGGTGGCAATGCCCTCGCCTGTGCAGCGGCTCTCGCCGTATTGGACACCCTCAGAAATGACCGGTTGTTCGAACGCGCCGGGCAGCTTGGCCGTCGTATGCTGGAAACCCTGCACCGCGAGTTTGATGATGCCGACTATATCAGTGACATTCGCGGCCTCGGCCTGATAATCGGCATTGAGCTGACGTCGTCGTGTCCCGAACTGGTCCCGCTGGCAAAAACCCAGGGACTGCTACTCAATGTTACAGCCGAGTGCACAATCCGCCTATTGCCCCCGCTCACGCTCACCGACGATGAGGCCGACTACATGATCGAACGGGTGGTCCGGGTCATCAAACTGTATACCGGTGACGATCGACCACGAGTGGTGGAGCTGGATAATGACGTTACCAGACATTGATGACCGCCAGCTACATCAGTAGATTATTTTGCTGACCATATTTCATTTACAAGGGCACAAACATGCCAGTTAGACATTTCCTGACATTGAATGACCTGACCACCGATGAACTCGACCGGCTGCTGGACCACGCCAGCAAGTTAAAGCGCAGCTGGCGCGACGGCAGGGTGCGGGATTCACTGAAGAATCGTGTTCTGGCAATGATTTTCGAGAAATCCTCCACTCGTACACGAGTCTCTTTTGAAGCAGGCATGACTCAACTGGGAGGAGCAGCCCTGTTCCTCTCCTCCCGTGATACTCAGCTAGGACGCGGAGAACCCATTGAGGATTCCGCCAGGGTGATATCGAGCATGGCGGACGCGGTGATGATCAGAACGTTTGAGCACGAAACGGTGAGGCGGTTTGCGTCAGTGGCGAGCGCACCGGTGATTAACGCGTTGACCGATGATTTTCATCCCTGCCAGTTATTGGCCGACATGCAGACCTACCGTGAACACCGCGGCAGCATCCGGGGCGCCACAGTGACCTGGGTAGGCGATGGCAACAACATGTGCAACTCCTATATCAATGCCGCCCAACTGTTTGGTTTTCACCTCAACGTCGCCTGCCCCGAAGGCTACGAGCCAGACCGGACCATGTTGGCAAAAGCCGGCAATCAGGTATCCGTGTTTCACGATCCCGCCGAAGCTGCAAAAGGCACCCACCTGTTAGTCACCGATGTCTGGGCTTCAATGGGCCAGGAAGACGAACAGGCCGCCAGGGCCAGCACCTTCGCGAACTATCAGGTTAACGAGCAGCTGATGTCCCTCGCCGCCAAAAACGCGCTTTTTATGCATTGCCTGCCAGCCCATCGCGGTGAAGAAATTTCTGTCAACATGCTGGAGCATCCTGGTTCCGTGGTGTGGGATGAAGCGGAGAACCGCCTTCACGCCCAGAAGGCACTTCTTGAGTTTCTTATTCTTGGGCAACTGGACTGATCCTGCAATGTCGACCACAACCACCGAACCCGGAAGCCGTCACACCAAAAACGAGACACAAACGCTAACCACACTACCCGAGGTTTCACATGGCCCAGCACCAATAAAAAAAGACAACTGGCTGCTGACCGTCAACAACCTTTTCTGTGGTTACGGCGAAGAATTTGTAGTGAAAGACGTCAGCTTTTCTCTCGGCCAGGGTGACATCGGATGCCTGCTGGGCCCGAGCGGATGCGGAAAGAGTACAATACTGAGGGCGCTGGCCGGATTTTTACCGATCAGCGCTGGTGAAATCCGGCTGGAATCCTCTGTCATCAGTTTGCCGGACCGGACCATGGCACCGGAGAAGCGGCGGATTGGCATGGTATTTCAGGACTACGCGCTGTTTCCGCATCTGACTGTCGCAGATAACATAGGTTTCGGGCTCAGGCACCAGAGCAAGGATGACCGCATCCAGAAAGTCGCGGGGCTGCTTGAGCTGGTGCACTTACAGGACCTTGCCGGTCAGTACCCCCACGAGCTCTCTGGCGGGCAACAGCAACGTGTTGCACTCGCGCGCGCACTGGCACCAGAACCGACGCTGATTCTGCTTGATGAGCCTTTCTCGAACCTTGACACCGACTTGCGCCGCCGGCTCAGCCTGGACGTGCGGGATATTCTGAAAACTCTGGGCATCAGCGCCATTCTGGTCACCCATGATCAGCAGGAAGCCTTTGCCATGTGTGATCAGGTAGCGGTGCTCAAAGATGGTCAGATCCAGCAATGGGACGTGCCCTACAACCTGTACCATGAGCCCACCAACCGTTTTGTGGCGGGTTTTGTTGGTCAGGGTGGCTTCATACCGGGCACTGCATTGGGGCCAGACACCATCGAATCCGAACTGGGCGTGATCCGGGGCAACCGGGCCTATAGCTGGCCTGCGGGGACTCTGGTGGACATACTGATTCGACCGGACGATATTGTTCACGACCCGGACTCAAACCTGCGACCCAAGGTGGTTGAGAAGACCTTCGCCGGAACATCGACGCTTTATCGTTTCAAACTGTCCGAAGAAACCGAATTCGAAGCACTGTTTCGCAGCCATCTCGATTTTTATCTGGGTGAGCATGTACCGATACGAGTCGAGGCAGACCACCTTATCGCATTCGCCCGGTCCTCAGTGACATAATCAGGCTAGGGGGAACTGCAGAATGGAAGCCAGCCGGAACCCAGGACGGAGCGGACAGGCAAAAAAAAGAGCCGGAAAACCGGCTCTAAAATGACGAATGAAACAAGGAAAGTTCGTAAGAACTACAACCTCAAAAGCCATCCCTTACGACATCGAGTATCAGCCAGTTTGCGCGGGCGGTCAGTGTGGATTGTGTTGTGGCTTTGTTACATCGCGTCAGGGCCTGACAGGCTCCTCACGTTCTTCCGCTTTTTTGCGGGGCCAGACCAGACTGAACCTGGCTCCGCCCAGCTCATCACTGCGAGCGACAAAGGCCTGACCACCGTGCCAATACAGGATTCGTCGCACAATTGAGAGCCCCAGCCCGTAGCCGCCTGACGTTCTGGTGCGACTGTCATCCAGACGCGCGAAGGCGGTAAATACCTTTTCCCAGTCCTCTTCGGGAATACCTGAACCATCATCCTCAACGTCGACACGACAGGTATGTTCGTCCAACTGGCAGGTAACGCGCACCTGACCATTGGCATAGCGGGCAGCATTTCCCACCAGGTTCTGGATTGCCCGGTGAAGATAGCGTGGCTCGACATCAGATAACGCCCAGGTCTCCGCCTCTGCCGGTACCACGGCGTCAATGGCAACCTTGGTATGGATCAGTCGCTGTTCGCTTACCACCTGGCGAACAATATCGATAACCGATGACTCATGAAGCGCAAAAACAGGCCCTCCCTGCTCCAGTCTCGCGTAGGTGAGAATTTCATCAATCAGCTCGTCCAGCTCCTGAATATCTCCGTCTATTCCATCCAGCTGCTTCTGGAGATCGGCTGCATTGTCACAGTCCTCTATCATCTGTACACCGAAGCGTATCCGGGCAACCGGTGTGCGCAGCTCGTGGGACACCGCGTGGATCATCTCACGCTGCACCCCTACAAGACGCTGAATGTGCTCGGCCATACTGTTGAACGTTGCCGCCAGACGCGAGACCAACTGGCTCTCACCGGTCTCTACTCGCGCGTCCATTTCACCCCGGGCAATTCGGACCGCAACCGACTCGACCGCTCGCAGATTATGATCCACGCCCCGCAACAACAGCAGCAGGGCGCCAGCCAGAGCACCGCCTGCCACCAGGACAAGCAACAGCATGACCGGCCAGGCCCGGGGGTTGAACGGTGGGGGCATTTGCAATCGGGCAAGCGCACCGTCGTCGAGGCGTATCAGCACTTTCGCAGCGCTGTCTTGACTGGCCTGATAGTAGGATAGCCCGCGCTCGGAAACCCGTTCGAGCACGTCACTTTCCGGCAGCGACTCAGCTTCGGAAAGCAAAGCCAACTGCACTGAAAATGCGTTTGAGAGCCGCTCGATAGCGGCATCACGTTCTTGCGGTAGCAAAGCGCTGAGATGGCCTCGCACAATAAGTGCAGTGGCCTCGGCAACATCCCTGTAGACCTCACGGAACCGTAACTTGAGGACGGTATCGTCAGTATTCTGAACCAGAATCTCGGGACCCAAGGTGCTTGCCAATGCCACCACCTGGCCATAGGCGAGCCTTTCCTGAACCACTGGTGCCAGTGCGTCCGGACGGATCACCCGGAAATCGTAAAAGGATCCCAGCCATGGGTAATGCGCTGCAGGGGCCGGAACAGACGCCAGCCAACGCATCATCGGTTCGGGAAAGCGCTCCTGCCATGACTGGCTGCGAACCGAGTTCACGCCCCAGAACAAAACGAGACAGAGAATAAGGACCAGTGCGGTGAGGACTATCAGGCACGTATAGAGTTTCAAGAAAAACTTCAGGGGCATCGGACCCTACCGTGGTAATGAAGGCGGGCCCGATCCTTGCGGCCGGGGCCCGGAGATCGCTGTCAGGCTTCTTTTACAAAAAGGTAGCCCTTGCTACGAACAGTCTTGATTCGCCGCGGATGAACAGGGTCATCCCCGATCTTTGGTCTTATGCGGGAGACTCGTACATCGATAGAGCGGTCCTGACCATCGTATTCGATACCCCTCAGAGCCGTGAAGATCTCTTCACGGCTGAGCACCCTGCCGGCGCTGCTGGCCAGCAGCCAGAGCAAGTCAAATTCGGCACTGGTGAGGTCGATACTGACGTCATTCAGCCAGGCTTCGCGCATCGCCCGGTCAACAACCAGGTCATTGAACTGAAGTCTGACGGGCTCATCGGCGCTTTCAGGCGCTTTCGCCGCCGCCGCGTTCTCACTCACCCGACGCAACAACGCCCGGATACGGGCCAGCAGGACCCTGGGCTTGACCGGCTTGCCTACGTAGTCGTCAGCGCCCATTTCAAGACCAAGGACCTGATCAAGGTCATCGGTACGAGCCGTCAACATGATAATCGGCCCCTGGAAAAATGGCCGAACCCGGCGACAAATGGATAGCCCGTCTTCGCCAGGTAACATCAGGTCAAGCACGACAAGGTCGGGCTGCTCGTTCTTGATTCGCTCAACTGCCTGGCCACCGTGGCTCTCAAGTGTCACTGAGAGGCCATTGCTCTCAAGATACTCCCGCGTCAAATCTGCCAGTCGCTCATCGTCCTCGACGATGAGAATTCGCCAACCTTCGTTATTTGTCTGTTCCACGCGTCCATCTCTGTTCTTGATTTCCCGTTGCAGGCCACCACCCTCGCGATGGACCCGGCCCTTTTCCGAGCCAACCGGCGCTTATCAAGCCCCGTACTTCAATACCCGGTATCACACTGAAACCGCTTGCACACATCAAAACGTCTGCACATGCAGCGCATCCGGGCGACGATACAGACAACGCCCGGTAACAGCAATCATACACGCTGTTCAGAAATATACAGGGAACAGGCTTTTTGTTACACCCCGTGACACGCCCTAAAGGTAGCTGGCTTACGGTCAGTTGTCATGGGCTCGTCATCTTAGGTTCGTTTGAAGGCTTACCTGCGACTGGGCGCCAGGGGGCGGGGCGAACCGGAGCTGCACGGACATCACCGACGCCTTGGGCGCCGGACAATCAGTGCCGGTAGTTCCTCAGGGGGCCACAACTATCGGTACTGTGGCACCGCCGCCGGACTGGCAGACATTCACCGGGGTGGGTCTGACGCCAGCTCATCGTCACTGGCCTCTCTGACCTGAACAATTTCGAGATCAAAATACAGCGTGAATCCCGCCAGCGGGTGGTTGGCATCAACATGAACCAGGTTGCCATCGATACCAACCACTTTGATCACCTGAGCCTCATCGCCGGTGTTGGTCTGAAATTTCATCCCTATTTGCAAGTCATCCACGGATTCAAACATGGAGCGGGGCACCCGGCGCACCAGCTCGGGGTTGTGCTCACCATAAGCCAGTTCCGGCGGCACAGTGACTTCCAGGCAGTCGCCTGGCCCACGGCCCTTCACGGCTTCCTGGATACCCTTGATGACGCTGCCGGAACCCAGCATGAAAGTTAGCGGCTCGCCACCTTCCGACGTATCGATGACTTCACCGGTACGATTCTTCAAGCGGTAGTGAACGGTATAAACAGCCGGTCGTTGCATTAGTCAGCATTATCCTCAGATAGTTTGAAATGGTCCGCCTGTCGCAGCCCGTGAACCAGCAGGCGTCTGTCTATCCGGGCCTTGAAGCCAGACGGCGACGTCAGCGCCATGCGCTCCAGCAATGGCGCCATGGCTTCATCGCCAGGGCCGGTTCTCAACGCCCGCCAAAGGGTCGCCATTTTACCACGACGGGTCGCGGTTGCGGCTTTCAGGCCACGTAGGGCTTTACCGAGAATCAGCTCTTCCTCGGTAAAATCACAGCCAAACGGGAATGCCGGGAAGGCATTTTCCCCGGCCGCTTGCAGGGCATCCTGGACGAACGCCGGGGTATTCTGGCCCCATTCTGCCGGTAGCCGGAAACTGGCCGCCACCTTGCCAGCTTTCTGGGCCTGGCGCAGCAGGTCTGGCTGAAAGCGGGCGTCGGCGATACGAATCAACGCCAGATAGACTTCCTGGTCCGCCTTGCTCCGAAGATCCGCTATGCCGTATTCGGTCACGACTATGTCTCTCAGGTGGCGGGGAATCGTGCAATGGCCGTAACTGAAGACAATATTTGATACTGCCTGGCCACCGGATTGACGCGTGCTGCGCAACGCGAGAATCGAGTGCGCGCCCGGCAATTCGTGAGCCATTGCGACAAAGTTGTACTGACCACCGACACCACTCACTACCCGGCCATCCTCCAGGCCGTCCGAAACAGCGGTACCACTGAGCGTCTGCATCATCGCGGAGTTGATGAACCGGCTGTCCTTGCGTTGCGCTACCTTGAGCTTCTGGTCACCAAACCGATGGTCGTAGAGGTGATTGATGAAGTTCACACTGGTCATACAGATTTGGTCTTTCTGGGCCGGCGTCAGCTCTCTCAGGGCTTGATAGAAATTCTCCGGCCCCAGATAGAAGCCACCGTGAAGCACCACTCCTCCGGTCAGATGAGAGCCTAATGCGAGGGTAGCCAAGCGCTCGCGAGCCTCAGGATCATCAAGGTCCGGCTCCAGGGACTGATCGCCCACCGTCAACCGGCCGCCCTTGAAGACGACCTGATCATTCAGAATGCCATACCGCATTAGCCAGCGGACGTCCCTGGCTCTCAACGGAGAGTCAATCAACTCCTCCTGGCGCAGCACATCCAGCATTTCAAGAGTGATTGCAGGACGTATCCGGCCCCGATTGAGAAGCCGCTGCAAGCCCACGTGGTCATATACTTCGCGCTTCAGAACGCCGGCCTTCATCAGATGAATGAAACCATCAACCATCATCTCACTGCAGCCGTAGAGCCCTTCTTCAAACACCCCGGTGCCGCCGCAACGAGCCGCTACAGGAAAGCGCTGATCTATGTTCAGAGTCTTGAACGTCTTATGCCAGGCGTCGTTGTTCCGGTGTCGCATAATGGTGCTGTGTACCAGGGCAGCGCCCAGGGAACCTATGCCCACCTGAAGTGTGCCGCCGTCTCGCAGTAAGGCGCTGGCATAGAAGCCGATCAGGTGGTCAGTGGGACTGATGGCCATTTGCGGCACTGAGAACAGGGGATAATCCTGCTTCGGCTGGTCCAGAACCACATCAAACGCATCCGCAGGAATTTCCGCATCACGCCCGAAATACGGAAGATTCCGGTTAGTCTCGGCAATCAGTGCAATGGCATGACCCTGGTGTTCCATCGCCTTGAGCTCGGGAATCAGGTCCAGTGTCAGATCCGGGTTGCAGCTCAGACTGAAGAAATCGCTGCCGGTCTCTTCTGGCGGCGATACCATCTGCGCGACCACATTCACCCCCTGAGCCATCAGGTCTCTCATCGCATGGGTGTAGTTGCTGCAAACGTAGTTCTGTTGCTGGCCACGATGGTGAAGAAAGCTGCCCGCTTTGAAAAAGAATTCGGAGACCTGAACGTTGTCCGGAAGCTGGCCCTTCATCACATCGACGGCATAGGCAAGTTCGGGGATGTTGCCGTAAAGCCGCTCAGAAAACGGCTTCATGAACCGACGCTCCAATGACGAGCTACCCGACGGAGCCAGCATGGAGATAGCAGTAACAATATGGAGTTTCAGGGTTTTATCCTGACAAGCGCGCCGATACAACGCATTGGCCAGCCGAATCGGCTTGCCGAGCCCCAGCGGTAACCCCAGGGTGATGTTCTTACCTACTTTCTGAATCAACGCCTCCACACAGGCATCAGCATCGGTCAGCATTAACGCAGTCCTGGCCATAGTCACTTTCTCTCCCTGATTCCGGTTTACTTCTCCGGCGTTACGCCATAATTGGGGAGATGATCACATGGGATTCGTTAGCAGACAATGCGCTTATGGGTTTTTCGTTACAGCGGGGGGAGAAAGCAGGTAAAAGTCAGCAAACGGCAGAATCGGGTTGGAGCAGACAATCAAAACTTCCATTTCAGGTTGAGGCAGGCGCCCTCGTTGACCAACGCTACGCCGTGATCCGGGATCGCTGCATCGGATGCATACTTGCGCATGTCACCACGGCCACTGCTGAAACGCCAGCTCAGGAGCCGGGCACCCAGATCGGTCAGCACATCTTCATCCCGGTTGCCAAAATTGCCAGACATGCGGTCCTGTAGGGTGTAAACATCTTCCGGATAAATTTCTTCCACAATCACCGCCCGCTCATTCGCTTCGGCGCGAACCACGAAAGCCACCAGATTGAGCGCGAGAAGAACCAGAAAGATGCGAATTATCATGAGTTGCCAAGCCCGAAATTAAGTTGTGAAGTCTAATAGTGTCTCAAGCTAAAGTCTAATACGAAACGGGTTTATGACTGTGATTCAGCACACATTTAGGCGTCTTTTTTGTCACTGAATCAGTTGGGAATTGTCAATTTTCGAGCAACGTACGTAACACCATGTAATGCCGGCTCGAGACGGCGCTCTCGAGCCCACACTCATCTTCCCATCAACTGAGTTGTACGGGGGTTCAGGGGCAAGGATAGGTGAATACCCCGTGCAGCTTTTCAATCGCCTTCAGCACTTCGTCATTCAACTCAACGGACGCCGAACCGATGTTCTCGCGTAGCTGCTCAAGACTGGTTGCGCCGATGATATTGCTGGTCACAAAGCCGCGACTGTTTACATAGGCGAGCGCGAGCTGGGCTGGCGACAATCCGTGTGCTTTTGCCAGGTCTGCGTAGGCTTTGGTGGCCTCTTCCCCTCGCTCTCCGGCATACCGGCTAAAGCGCTCATACAGGGTCATACGGGCGCCTTCAGGGCGCCGCCCACCGAGGTATTTACCCGAAAGCACCCCGAAGGCCAGGGGTGAATAGGCCAACAGACCGACCTGTTCCCGGTGCGCCATTTCCGCCAGTCCTACTTCGAAGGACCGGTTAAGAAGGTTGTAAGGGTTCTGAATGCTTGCGATACGGGGCCAGCCTTTCAATTCAGATAACCGCAAATACTGCATCATGCCCCATGGGGTTTCATTGGAGAGGCCAATCTGGCGAATCTTGCCTTCCTCAACCAGACGGTGCAGCGCTTCAAGGGTCTCTTCGATGGGGGTAGCCGTTTCATCTTCGTTGTGGCGGTAGCCCAATTGGCCGAAGAAATTGGTACTGCGGTCAGGCCAGTGCACCTGATAGAGGTCAATATAATCTGTTTGCAGGCGCCGAAGGCTGTGCTCGCAGGCCTCGCGAATCTGCTTTGCGGTCAGGCGAGGCCCGTCACGGAGGTAAGTCAGCCCGTTTCCCGGGCCGGCAACTTTGGAGGCAATGACCAGATCCTCCCGGCGACCACGACGAGCCAGCCAGTTACCGAGATAGGTTTCTGTCAGGCCCTGGGTTTCGGCACGTGGAGGCACTGGGTACATTTCAGCCGCATCGATGAAGTTGATGCCCTCGGCAGTGGCCAGATCCAGCTGACCGAACGCCTCCTGCTCCGTGTTCTGCTCACCCCACGTCATGGTACCCAGGCCAATGAGGCTGACATCGATATTCGTCCGGCCAAGCTTACGTGTCTGCATGTATCCTCCGAATGGTGATATTCAATTAGTGGCGCGACAAAGTAGGTAACTTCTTAAAAGGATTGTCACCTGACTGACTTCTGACTGTCACAGTGGCTTCCCATAGTAGTGGACAGGCGAGAGTAACCCCATACGCCGGATTCATCCAGCACGGGAAGACCCATGAGAACAGGCAATCAGGCATCCTCCGACATGAAGCACATCGTCATCGCCACCGAAACTTTTACGCCCGAAATTAACGGCGTGGCGAATACTTTGCAGCACTTGTGCCGTGGCCTGATGCAACGGGGCCACCGGGTATCCGTGGTCCGTCCCCGCCAGCAAAAGGAGGCCCGCGGCCCGGTTGCAGGTGCTGGCGCTGCCCTATTTTCAGATGAATTTGTTGTCACCGGTTTCCCATTGCCAGGTTATCCGGATCTACGCCTTGGCGTCACACGTACCGCCACGCTTCGAAAGCTCTGGCGCCATCACCGTCCTGATGCTATCTACGTTGCAACCCAGGGGCCTCTCGGTATCGCCGCTGTCAACGCCGCACAAAAACTCGGTATCCCGGTCATTTCCGGCTTCCACACCAATTTCCAGAGCTACAGCAAATACTATCGCGTCGGCTTTCTGGAAAAACTGATCTGCGGCTACGGCCGTTGGTTTCATAACCGGACAGCCATTACCCTGGTACCGACCCGAAAGATGGCCCAAACCCTCCACACCATGGGCATCGCCCCCACCGGAGTCTGGAGTCGGGGCGTTGATTGCAACCGGTTCGCGCCTCACAAGCGGAGTGCTACGCTCAGGGAAGCCTGGGGGCTGGCGCCGCAGGATCGCGCGGTTCTGTATGTCGGACGGCTCGCCTCGGAAAAAAACCTGCAGATGGCGGTGGCTTGCTTTGAGCGACTCAGGGCACTGCATACCCGGTCGAAATTTGTCCTGGTCGGTGATGGTCCTCTCAGAAAGCGACTCGCAGAAAGGCACAGCGATTATATATTCTGCGGAATCCAGCAGGGGGAAGCGTTGGCCAGACACTATGCATCCGGTGACTTATTCCTGTTCCCCAGCAAAACAGACACCTTCGGCAACGTGGTAACCGAGGCCATGGCCAGCGGCCTTGCAGTGGTCGCGTATGATGACGCCGCGGCGAGTGAGCATATCCGGCAGGAAGAAAACGGCATGAAGGCCGCGCTGGATGACGACAGCGGATTCATCGACAACGCTCTGAAACTGGCCGACCAACCAACGCTGTTAAATCGGATACGGGCACAGGCAAGACTGGATGCCCTCGACCTGAACTGGCACCTGCAAATTGAACAATTCGAGCAGCTTGTGCTCAACGCTCCACAAAAGGCCAAATACCATGCCGTCAACCAAAGCTTCTCGCTTCTTTAGCCGGGTCGACCAGCGCGAGTTTGCCTTGTGTCAGGCCATCAACCGGTCGCTGCGGTTCCGCCCGGTCCATGGCTATTTCCAGCTCATCAGCCGGCTCGGTGATGGCTGGCTGTGGTACGCCATCATCCTCGCCCTGCCCGTAATCCGACCCGAAGACGGCCTGGCCATCGCATTACTGATGACCGCCACCGGCCTGGTCTGCACCGTCACCTACAAATTGCTGAAGCAGATACTGATTCGCGAACGACCGTTTATCTCCTTCCCCTCCATTAATTGCGGCACCCCGCCCCTGGACCGCTACAGCTTCCCCTCCGGTCACACCCTACATGCGGTCTGCTTCAATACCCTATTGGCGACGATGGCTCCGACAATGGCGCTGGTGCTGCTGCCCTTCACACTCAGCGTTGCGGCCTCACGGGTGGTTCTGGGGCTTCACTACCCCAGCGATGTAGCGGTTGGGGCATTCATTGGCGCAAGTCTGGGCCTGGGCGCGACCTACGGACTGGGGACCGAGTTTCTTCATTGGTTTGTTTGAACGCTATGGAGAAACAAAACGGCCCCACTGGCTCCGCTAAGCCCTTGTAGGAGCGGTTTTAACCGCGATCCCAGCGTCTGGCGATCGCCTCATTTGCGACTGAAGTCGCTCCTACCAGGGCATCCCTGAGGTGCGTTGGTTGGTAGGAGCGGTTTCAACCGCGATCAGTGTTCGTGGCATCGCACCGATTCGCGACTGAAGTCGCTCCTACAACACAGCGGAGACCTTAAGTTTGGGGGCACGCCTGGTTTCAATCAAATAACCGCAACTGCATCACCGGCGCTTCGTCGTTGCGAAAGCGGACGCCCAGTCCCAACAAACGCACCGGGCGCTCGGTATTGGTGATCAGCTCATCCAGCAGCGGCGCGTAATCGCCGGTTTCCGGTATCTGAACCTGTTCTCTTACCCGCTCCAGGGTGTGGGTGGAGAAGTCGCTATAGCGGATTTTCACAAACAGCTTGTGGATGGGTTTGCGACCGCCTTTCCGGGCCAGGCGTTTGGCCAGGTCATCCACCAGAGCGGTCATCACAGTCTCGCAGGCGGCTTTGTCGGGGAGGTCCTTGGAGAAGGTGCGCTCGACGCTGACCGATTTGGCGTTCCGGGTAACCACCACCGGCCGGTCGTCCAGACCCTGGGCCATCTGGAAAAGCCGAAGGCCCTGGCGACCGAACCGGTCCACCAGCAGCTCGGGTTTAAGCTGAGCCAGATCACCACAGGTCCGGATATTCAGCCCGTGAAGCTTGCCCGCAGTCACCTTGCCCACGCCGAACAGTTTCTCCACCGGCAATAACCGCACAAATTCGTCAACCTGATCCGGTCGCAATACAAACAGGCCGTCCGGTTTGTTCCAGTCACTGGCAATCTTGGCGAGAAACTTGTTGGGGGCCACGCCAGCCGAGACGGTAATGCCGACCTCATCCCGCACTCTTTGGCGCAGAAATTCCGCCATCAGGGTCGCACTGCCATGATGTGCATCCACCTCACTGACATCGAGGAAGGCTTCATCCAGCGACAACGGCTCGACCTGGTCCGTCAGCTCCCTGAAAATAGCCATCACCTGCTGTGAAACCGCCCGATAGCGGGCCATGTCGGGCGGCACGGTGACCAGATCCGGACAGCGGCGCCTGGCTTCGGCTCCAGGCATGGCGGAACGCACCCCGAATTCACGGGCGCGGTAATTACAGGTGGTCACCACACCCCGGCCGCCCTCACCGCCCACCGCAAGAGGAACGCCCCGCAATGACGGGTCGTCGCGCATCTCGACGGCTGCATAAAAGCAGTCGCAGTCAATGTGAATTATCTTGCGCTGTGTCATGATCGCTGGTGGCCTCTGAACCGTTGCATCCAGATGTGTCCATCTCCTGTACATTCATACAGCCTTGTATCTTACTGTAACATGCCGAGAATGTCAGGATTGTTCATCAGCATATGTGAGACCCCATGACTCAGCAGATTCCCGAACAGACCCAGACCGACATCGAAGCAGCTGCCTTCCGGCGCCTGGTCAGCCACTTGCGTGACCACACCGAGGTACAGAACCTTGACCTCATGAATCTGGCCGGATTCTGCCGCAACTGCTTATCCAAATGGTACCGCGCCGAAGCTGCCGAACGGGGTTTTGACATCAGCGACCCCGAAGCTCGGGAGCGCATTTATGGCATGCCCTATGACGACTGGAAGGCGCGCTACCAGACCGGTGAAAAGCAGCCTCACAAGGGGCCAGAACAGTCGTGAATGTCACCCGCGCGGTGCGAATTCACCTCGCCGCCCTGAGCGCAGGCCACGGGGATTTTGAAGATACCCTGGCACTGGTAGAGCGCTACTTTCATTACACGCCCTGCGGGTTTCATAACGGGCCCCTGTTCAATGCACCGGGGGAGAACGAAGGCTCCTGCAAACTGTTTGGGTTGGCGCAATACGTCAGCCTGACCGAGGCCGAGACGCTGCAATGTTTCGGCCGCCACTATCAAAACGTACTTGATGAACCCACAGGGTCCAGCCATGGCAATATTCGCCAGTTTATTGGCACCGGCTGGTCCGGGATCCATTTTGAGTCATCGCCGTTACGCCCCCGTTCCGAGGGCGTGGCCGACAATTTTGAGGAAGACGTGACGTCATGACAGATTCCGCCACCACCGGCACCCACCACTGTTTCCAGCTTAAGGGTGCCAATGTCGCGATGACTGCCCTGGAGCTGCATTTTTTCGATACCGAGGCGTTCGAAGACACCTTGCGTGACAAGATTCGCCAGGCGCCGGGGTTTTTCCGGGATATCCCCCTTATCCTGGCGCTCGAAAAGTACGAGGGTTTGACGACAGAACTCGACTTTTTCCAGATCATCGGCATCTGCCGGCGCCACAGCATTCACGTAGTGGCCATCCGGGGCGGCAACGAAGACCAGCGCCGACTTGCACGTAATGCCTCGCTGGCGTTGCTGCCTGCCACCACCCAGCGCGAACAGCCGGTTGCAGCCGATACCCCTGAAGAGCCAGCAGCTGTCGCTGAAACCGAGGCCACCGTCACCAGCGGGCCGGTGGCCGCAAAGATAATTAACCAAACTGTAAGGTCCGGGCAACAGGTCTATGCCCCCGAGGGTGACCTGGTCATTCTGGCACCGGTACAGGCAGGCGCAGAAGTACTGGCGGCGGGCAATATACACGTTTACGGCCCTCTTCGGGGACGAGCCCTGGCAGGGGTTCACGGGCAGGAATCAGCCCGGGTTTTTTGCCAGTCGCTGGAAGCGGAGCTTGTCTCTATCGCTGGACACTATAAAATCTCGGAAGATCTTCAGGACCATGGTTGGAAAACCGCGGTTCAGATTCAGCTCAGGGACGATTTGCTGGTGGTAACGCCGCTGGAAAAAGCCTGATTTATCCAAATTCAATGAGCGTATCCCGGGTGGATACCCCTCAACACTGCAGACAGGACGGCTACCTTGGCTAAAATTATTGTCGTTACCTCAGGAAAGGGTGGCGTTGGCAAAACTACAACCAGCGCGTCGATCAGTACCGGCCTCGCCCGCCGGGGCCACAAAACCGTGGTCATTGATTTCGACGTCGGTCTGCGTAATCTCGACCTCATCATGAACTGCGAACGCCGGGTGGTGTATGACTTTGTCAACGTCATCCAGGGCGAAGCCAGCCTTAACCAGGCGCTGATTCGCGACAAACGGGTGGATACGCTCTATATCCTGCCCGCCTCCCAGACCCGCGAAAAAGAAGCCCTTACCCGGGAAGGCGTTGAAAAGATCATCAACGAACTGTCCCGCACATTCGATTACATCGTCTGTGACTCACCGGCCGGCATTGAGCACGGTGCCCTGATGGCGCTGTATTACGCTGACGAAGCCATTGTCGTGACCAATCCGGAGGTCTCTTCAGTACGGGATTCCGACCGCATTCTGGGCATTCTCCAGAGCAAGTCACGCCGTGCCGAGCTTGGCCAGGACCCGGTCAAGGAGCACCTGCTGCTGACGCGCTATAACCCGGTTCGGGTGGAAAAGGGTGAGATGCTCTCCGTCGCCGACGTGGAGGAAATTCTGGCCATCCCCCTGCTGGGCGTGATTCCGGAATCCCAGGTCGTGCTTAACTCTTCCAACCAGGGCATGCCGGTCATTCTCGAAGATGAGAGTGATGCTGGCCAGGCCTACGAGGATGCCGTCGCCCGGCTACTTGGTGAAGAACGTGAGCACAGGTTTATGACATCCCAGAAAAAGGGATTCTTTTCACGGATGTTCAAGGGGTAAAAACGGATGAGTTTCTTCGATTACTTCAAGACCAAGAAAAACCCCTCCGCCAGCGTCGCCAAGGAGCGCCTGCAGATCATTGTCGCCCATGAGCGTGGCCAGAGGGACCAGCCGGACTACCTGCCTGCCCTGCAGCAGGAAATCCTGGCAGTGATTCGCAAATACGTGCAGATCGACGACGACATGGTGCAGGTGGAGTTGGACCGCAATGAAAACTGCTCTGTGCTCGAACTCAACGTAACCCTGCCCGAGCACTCATAACCGCAAACGACGCGTTGTTGTAGGAGCGACTTCAGTCGCGAACCGGTGCCAAGGCGCGGCCCTGATTGCGGTTGAAACCGCTCCTACAATCCGACGCACCCCAGGGGTGCCTCCCGGGCGACGAGGCGGAATAAGTCGATGCGGAGGTTTGCTAAGCCCGGCGGAACAGCTAAGCTCAGAGTTCAAAGGAGCATTAGCAGCAGGACCATAAAGCATGACTGTTCTCGCCCATGAGATCATGACCCCCAACGTCAAAGCCGTTCCCCAATCCTGGACCATGGACCGACTGGCCCGTTTTCTGACCGAAAATGAAATCACCGGCAGCCCCGTTATCGATGACGACGGCGAGATTGTCGGCATTGCCACCCTCAAGGACATTACTGAATTCCGCTGGTCCTCGAGCCGGTCCGATCAGGCAGACGCCAACCTGACACCGGAAGATGAGCAAGAGGCAAAGCGACTGCGCATGATCATCTTCGAAGAAATGGGCAAGGTGCCGGTAGAAGTCCGCGACATCATGACCCCAAGCCTGTTGTGTGTTGACGAACTGACACCGGTGCGGGAAATCGCCAACGTGATGATGAAAGAGCACCTGCATCGGATTTTCGTCACACAAAACAAGAAAATTACCGGTATTATTACCACTTACGACATGCTTAAACTGATATCCGACGAGGCACTGACCCAGCGCTGTGCCAGTGGCAACTGACGCAGTCTGACCAGCGCCCGAACGACCCAGACCGGCCCAACCGGTCCTTACGCCTGAGAGGTATCGAGCCTTATGCCAAGAGCACCGCAAGCTCGGAAAAAAATGTACGTCCTCGACACCAACGTCCTGATCCACGATCCCAACGCCCTCCTGAATTTTGAAGAACACGATGTCATTATCCCGATGACTGTCCTGGAAGAGCTGGACGGCCTGAAAACCGGCAAGCAATCGGTTGCAGCGGATTGCCGTCAGGCGATTCGCAACATCGACAAATTACTGGGCGATGCATCACCCAAGGACATTGAACGCGGCGTACCAATCATCCGGGCCAAAAAGGCGGAACCTCTGGGCACCCTTTGCATCCTTATGAGCACGGAACACGCCGGCAACCACGCGCTGCCGGAGCACCTGAACGACAATAAAATCATCAACAACCTGGCAGCGCTGCAAGCCCGGCATAAATCCCGGGACATCATCCTGGTCAGCAAAGACATCAACATGCGACTCAAGGCCCGGGGCTTCGGGGTTGATGCCCAGGACTACCATACCGATCAGCTGGTGGATGACATAGAGCTCCTGCCCCGGGGCTACAAGGAGTTCCCGAACTCGTTCTGGGACAACATCGCCAAGGTGGAAACCGTGCAACGGGAAGGTGTTACCGAACACCTGCTGAAAAAAGAAGGTGAGCTGGCGAACTTGCATATCAACGAGTTCGTGGTGGATGAGCAAGGCTTCATAGGCAAGGTCGTCGATATCGACGGCGACCGTCTGGTACTGCAGGACCTGCATCAGCACGACTTGATGAGTGAAGAAGTCTGGGGCCTGGTGCCGAGGGATATCTACCAGTCCATGGCACTCAACCTGCTGCTCGACCCGGATGTACATCTGGTTAACCTGACCGGTTCGGCCGGCTCGGGTAAAACCATCCTGGCCCTTGCGGCCTGTATCGAAATGACCGTCGCCAGTAAACAGTACAAACGCATCATAGCTACCAGAAGCACCCAGGGCCTGGATGAGGACATCGGCTTTTTACCAGGCACCGAAGCGGAGAAAATGGAACCCTGGCTGGGCGCCATTGTCGACAACCTGGAAGCACTCCATGAAGACGACGAGAACATGACCGCCAGCGTCGACTACATTCTCAGCAAAGTGCCCCTGCACTTCAAATCACTGAACTACATCCGGGGCCGCAGCTTCCAGCACAGTCTGATCATAATCGATGAGACCCAGAACCTGACCCCCCATCAGATCAAGACCATCATCACCCGAGCCGGCAATGGTTCCAAGGTGATCTGCCTGGGCAACCTGGCCCAGATAGACACCCCCTATCTCAGTCCGCTGAGCTCGGGGCTCACCTACATGACCGAGCGCTTCAAAGGCTTCCGCCACGGTGGTCACATCCACCTGCAGGGTGTACCTCGGTCCGCACTGGCGGAATACGCCGAGGCTAATTTGTAGGGCTGAAGCAACGGCCCGGCCAAGCCCTAAACCCTGAACTGTTTCGCCGCGTGCTGAAGCTCCCGGATAACGGTTTCAATCGCCTGGCTAGCGCCGTCGGAGCGGCGGATGGCCACCACCGTGGCTTCGGCTGATAACGCCATCTCATGAACGTTGCCAGTGATTTCCCGGGCCTGGGTGCATTGCTCCTCGGCGGCGGCCGAGATCACCAGCGCCCGGTCCTGGAGCTGCGTCAGCAGATTATTGATTTTTTCAAAGTGCTCATCGGCAGAACGGAACTGGCCGGCGGAGGCTGCCACGCGCTCGGAAGCCTTGTTGATAGAGCTGGCCGCTTTCTGGCTGCCGCTCTGCAAACGATCAATGATGGCCTGTATTTCCGTGGTGGAGTGCTGGGTTTTACTGGCCAGCGTTCGCACTTCGTCCGCCACCACCGCAAAACCACGCCCACTCTCCCCTGCCCGGGCCGCCTCAATGGCAGCGTTCAGGGCCAGCAGGTTAGTCTGATCGGCAATGGCACCGATCACCGACAGCACCGAGCCAATTTCCTTGCTCTGATTATTGAGCTCGGTCACCACCTCAACGGCCTCGGCCACATCGGCAACCATTCGGTCCAGCTCAGCCCGTGCCTGACGGGAAATATCGGCCGTGGCCTCGCTCTCCGAGTTTATACCCCGGACCGAGTCCGCCACTTGCTGAATGTTCTCGGCGACCTCCTGAATACTGCCGGACATATCGCTCACCGTTGAGGACACCCGGTCGATTTCCTGCTGCTGATTATTCACCACCGTCACCGCCTCACGGCTTGCCTTGCCTTGCTCACCGGCCTGCCCTGCTGCCGTATTGGCGGCCACATTGACCTGGCTGACCATGGTCTGGATGCGGCTGATAAACTGGTTGATGCCACCGGCCATATGGGTCAGCTCGTTGTTGCCCTTCAAATCGACCCGCTGGCGAAGATCCGCCTCGCCATCCGCAATACCCCAGATCGCCCCATTCAACCGATTGACCTTAACCAGCACCCCGGCCCCCAGCACCAGCGCAATCAACACCAGCAGCGCAAGGCTCGACACAATGGAGAACACGGAGAGATTGCCCGACAACCCGGCGGCCTTGGAATTAATAGTGTCGACGGTGGCCTGTATTTCCTGCTGCGTCATGGCCTCGATGGCAGCCAGCTGCTGCTGCAAACGCTGGCTGACTTGTCCCGTTTCCCGCAACAGGATGCTGCTGACCGCCTCGGCGCTCGCCTTCACCGTGGCACCGAACTGCTCATCCAGTTGCTGCATATCGTCTGCGATGGCCCGGGTGGATAACCCGAGCTTGAGTTGTCCGATAACCGCCCCCTGAGGTGCAATGTCCGCGGTGATAATCACCACATCATCGGCATTAACGGCGGCGTCCAGAACCTTGCCAATGGCGCCCCGGCCGTCACCCTGATCCATCAGCGTCTTGACGCGCTCATCAGTGCGGTCGACATAACGGGTCAGGCGCTCACCGTACTGGTCGAAGTACGCCGCAAACAGAACCGCCTGGCGGGCATCGATCAGCTCCACCAGGTCGGTAAGTTTGGGCACATCCCGGTCCCAGATCAACGGCGCGGCCACCGCCGCCAGCGCATCCGCCAGCCCCTGAGCCTCGGACATCACCGCCTTCTTCAGATTGTCGGAAATCTGTTGCTGACGCTCATCAAGCTGCACCTGCAGCTGCCCCGTCAGCTCCGAGGCAGTCTGCTCCCGCATCGCCCCCAGGCGCTGTTCAACATCCCCATTAGCCTCCGAAAACCCGGTGCCGACCCGCTCACGCCCGGCCTGCAAAGAAGCCTCAACCGATTGAGTCAATGCACTGACCTCACTGCTGATCAACCACTGGCTGACCAGCAACTGCAAGGCACTGGCCACCACCAACACCACAAAAAACGGTAACAACAAACGACTGGTAAACAGTGCCCTGAAAAAATGCTGATTCATACTTCACCTGTTTGGAGAACAAAGCCTTACCGGCAACAGTGTGAGGCACAATTCAGACCATGGAAGTCACATCAGGCAGGAGATTTGTGTACTTTTGTTCGATGGATCCCGATAGAACGGATCGGTAAATATTTCACCGCTGCTCCTGCACGAGCAAAAGCCTGCTGTACATACTGCTCCAACCCGTCGATTCCATTGTAGACTTCGCCATGACTAACGACCCACGATGACAATGCGGTGAGTGTTGGTATGAGTGACCCATTCAAAACATCCGATAACGAGCAAACGTCGATGTCTGGCATTGCTCGCACAGACACCAACAACGCTGACCGGCCCCAGATGAAGCCAGGCAAGCGCGTCATTCGGCCTTGGCTACTCTTCAGCCTGCTAGCTCTGCTGGTCGTTCTTCTCACTGTTCGGGATGACCTGCGACAGAACGCGGCTGAAAGCAGCGAAAAGGCAGCCCGGTACCTCGCCTTCGATAGGTTGGGCTGGTCACCGAGGGATGTCTTTGTCTGGCGTTTGCGCCTGGCAGGGCTGGCGGACAGCCCACTGGGTCAGCAATGGGCCGGGGCAGTTGAGCGGGCGAATAACCAGCCTTTGCGAGTTGGCGATCAGTACCACACCTCTGAAGCCTTTGCAGATGATCAGGTTGAGGCGCATGTCTATCATATGGCGCTTGAGCGGGGACAAAAGCTGACATGGCAACTCTATCGTCTGGATACCTCAGATAGCCGGCTTTACGCCAGTCTGGAGCGGCACGAAAGCGATGGCGAAGGCTGGTCAACCGTCACGGAACTGAACGCCGACGGCGCAACCAGGAGCCGGGTTGCGTCCCTCTCTGGCGACTACCGCATCGTCCTCCAACCGGAGTTGTTTGCCAGGGTGGAGTACTCGCTGGCCATCGCCAATGGCGGCTCATTGCCATTTCCGGTCGAAGCAGCATCGCAACGCGATATAGGCAGCAGCTTCGGCGCCCTTCGCGATGGCGGCGCACGCGAGCATCACGGTGTGGATATCTTTGCAAAAAGGGGAACCCCGGTCAGAGCAGTCATTAATGGCCATGTCCGAACCGGCACAGGTGGCATTGGCGGCAACCACGTGTGGCTATCGGGCGGCATGCTGGGGCTCGGGGGTGCCCGCTACTACTACGCCCACCTGGATTCATTCGTGATCGAATCCGGCGCCAGGGTTAAACAAGGCGAGATACTCGGATACGTGGGCAACACCGGTAACGCCAGCACCACGCCACCCCATCTCCACTTCGGGATTTACTCAGGCGGCCCGGTTGATCCGGCACCGTTTCTGAAACCGGAGCCCGTATTGCCTGTTCGCTGACCAGAGCAAAACCGGAGAAAGCGAGCAATGGGGGCACAATCAAAAGATCACTTTTCATCAATAAGGGATGGACTTCCAGCTACCCGCACAAATCACCAACGCCCCTGCAACGTCGCCACCATGCGGCGCCCGTCGGCCCTGTCGCGGTGCTCACAGAGATAAATGCCCTGCCAGGTACCGAGAGCCATATGGCCATTGCTGATGGGAATGGTGACGGAGGGGCCGATGAGCACGCTCTTTATATGGGCGGGCATGTCATCCGGGCCCTCGGTGGTGTGTTCATAGTGCGATGCGTTCTGGGGCACCATGACGCTGAAATGTCGCTCCATATCACCCCGCACATCCGGGTCGGCGTTTTCGCTGATGGCCAGGGAGGCGGAGGTGTGCTGGAGGAACAGGTGAAGCAGGCCGACCTCGCAGTTTCTGAGGGACGGCCCCTGGGCAGCCACGATATCCGTGATGAGGTGAAACCCCCGCGGATAGGGTGCCAGTTCGATAATGGCCTGATCCCAGATCATGGTGCTGGCTCCTGTGGCTGATGTGCTCTATTTCTGCTGATCGTCCCATGGGTGCATCGGCATGACGGCTTCGGTTACTTCCGGGTCGAATCGGGACCGGAAGTAATCCATGGCCTTTTCTGCTTCGTCCAGTTCATCGAAGCGGGCAATGTTATAGATCGCCTCGCCTTCGTTCACCAGCGGCAGATTGTTCATACCCACGACGATGCCCGATACCGGCGTGATAATGGCGGTCTCCGTTTCACCGAACGGATCAGCGACTACCGCCAGCTTCTGGCCTTTTCGTACCCGCTGACCCAGTCGCACGATCGGGCGCATGATGCCGTCAATGTCCGCCCGCACCCAAGTGGAGGTTACGGCAACCTCCGAACGCTTCCTCGGTTTACTCCGCACGGCTTTGACAGGCAACATCTCCAGCGCCCGCATCACCCGGATTACACCCCGCACGCCGCTCGTAATCACCACGTCATCAAAGCGCAGGGCCTCGCCACCCTCAAAGGTGATGACGGGAATATCCAGGGAATCCGCGTATTCCCGCAGTGTGCCTTCCCGCAGACTGGCATTCAGGATAACCGGGGCACCGAAAGCCTCGGCGATTCGTGCGGTTTCCGGGTTTTTCAGCTCGGCCCGGATTTGCGGCAGGTTGAAGCGGTGGATGGCGCCGGTGTGCAGGTCGATAATGTGCGTTACGTTTTCCATGATCAGGGTGCGGAACAGATAGGCAATACGCCCACCCAGAGAGCCGCTTTCAGTGCCCGGGAAACAGCGATTCAGATCACGGCGGTCCGGCAGATACCGGGTACGCTGGACGAACCCGAAAATGTTGACGATAGGCACCGCCACCAGGGTACCCCGAAGATGCCGCAAGGAGGCGTTTCGCAGCACCCGACGGATAATCTCGACGCCGTTGATTTCGTCACCGTGGATCGCCGCACAGACCAGCATCACTGGCCCGTCACGACGACCATGCACCACCTCTACAGGGATGTGCAGCGGGGTGTGGGTATACAGCTTGGCGACCGGAACTTCTACTGTCTGCCGAGTGCCGGCCTTGATTTCGACACCGGCAATCGTGAAAGGTGCTCTCGCCAACTTAGCCTCTCCCTTTGGTACGGGTCTTCCAGGGCGCCTGGTTCTTCTCGGTCCAGTCGATCACCATGCCGGCTACATTCTTGCCGGTGGCATTTTCGATGCCTTCCAGGCCCGGTGATGAATTCACCTCCATCACCAGTGGGCCGCGGCTTGAGCGCAGCAGGTCTACACCGGCCACATTCAGACCCATGGCCTTGGCAGAGGCAATGGCGGTGCGCCGCTCCTCCGGTGTGATGCGTACCAGCGAAGCCGTGCCACCGCGGTGCAGGTTGGAACGGAACTCGCCGTCGGCGGCCTGGCGCTTCATCGCGGCAATGACCTTGTCCCCGATCACGAAGCAGCGGATATCGGCCCCGCCCGCTTCCTTGATGTATTCCTGTACCAGGATGTCCGCTTTCAATCCCATGAAAGCTTCAACCACGCTTTCTGCGGCCTTGCGGGTTTCCGCCAGCACCACACCAATGCCCTGAGTGCCTTGCAGCAGCTTGATGACCACCGGTGTACTGCCCACCATCTTGATCAGATCCGGCACGTTATCCGGCTTGTTGGCGAACCCGGTGACGGGCATACCCAACCCTTTGCGGGCCAGAAGCTGCAAGGAGCGCAACTTGTCCCGGGCCCGGGTGATGGCCACGGATTCGTTAACCGGGAACACGCCCATCATCTCGAACTGGCGCAATACCGCCGTTCCGTAGAAGGTCACCGAGGCGCCAATACGCGGGATAACGACGTCATAATCATCCAGGGTTTCACCGCGATAATGGATCTGCGGCTTGGCGGAGGTGATGTTCATGTAACAATGCAAACAATCAATGACCCGCATTTCATGACCACGGTTCAGCCCTTCTTCAACCAGGCGTCGTGTGGAATAAAGTGATTTATTACGGGACAGGACGGCAATCTTCATTTAATTGTCCTTAACACCGGTTCCCCGGCTAGATAGGATGATTCAGGCAGTACGACGCTATTACCTGCCATCGCGGTTCTGCCAATCAGCATGCGAAAACGCATGGAGTCCCGATTGGTTAATGTCATTTCAATCGGCCAGTGGGACTCACCCACCAGCAAAGTTGTCTGTATCACCAGGCGTTGCTCTCGGTGGCCGCCGGAATCCGACACCATGCGCTCATCGATCACGGCGGCATCGCACTCAACCACCTGGTGTAAGTCATGCTGGATTGGGTGCACCCAGAATTTCACTCGCGGGTTGCCTGCCTCATCCGTGTAGGGCTCCATGCGGAACGTATGCAGGCACGAGGTGCGAGCGCCCGTATCTACCTTAGCCTTGATGCGCAGAATATCCAGTTCCGGCAGGGCCACCCACTCACGCCAGCCCAGTGGTACCAGATTGGTCGAGGAGGCAATATTCTCGGCATGGATCTCAGCCGTCTGAGTTGGCATGACGCTTTCCTTTATTTCAGCGGTTAACACTGGGCAAGTTACCCATCGGCCTTCACTATAATCCAATTGCCAAGCCCCAGCGAATACACAAGTCTGTGATTTTTATTGATTTGCCAAACGGGGATACGAATGACACAACTGGTCTGGTTCCGGAATGATTTGCGCGTCTCCGACAACCCCGCTTTAACCGCCGCCTGTAAGCAGGGTGGCGCTGTGCGGGCCTGTTTTCTGGTGACTCCGGAGCAATGGCAGGAACATGACTGGTCGCCGGCCCGAATTCGCTTTGTGGTTGACCACGTCAATGCGCTGTCCGACGCCTTGTCGCGGCTCGGTATTACCCTCGATGTTCTTGAAGCCCGCAAATTCGGGGACAGCGTAGACACGCTGATGTCCCATTGCCGGGCCGAGGGCATCCGGCATCTTCACTTCAACGAAGAATACGGCGTCAACGAACGTCGTCGTGACAAGGCGGTCCATCAGCGTTTTACCAGCGCCGACATCAAGGTCAATAAATACCGCGACCAGACGGTTGCCCCCGTTGGCACCATCCTTACCCAACAGGAAGAACCCTATTCCGTTTTTACCCCGTTTTCCCGCCGCTGGCGCCAGTGGGCCGAAGACACCATGCCCAGCCCGTTTCCCGCGCCGGATAAAGTGAGCGACCCGGTGGCCCCGACCTATCTCTCCACCGACCTGGCAGGCTATCAGGACGCGCCCGATCCTCTGGTGCCCGTGGGGGAAGATGCAGCGCACAAGCAGTTGGTCGATTTTATAGAACATCGGGCCAAAAGCTATAAGAAAGAACGGGATTTTCCTGCCGTTGACGGCACCAGCCTGCTCTCCCCGTATCTGGCCAATGGCGTGCTTTCCGGCCGCCAATGCTGGCTGGCAGGTCATCAGGCGCTGGCGTCCGAGGGCGAGAACGAGGGTTTATTCACCTGGGTGACCGAGATTGCCTGGCGGGATTTCTATATCAACATTCTGTATCACTACCCCAGAGTCAGTATGCACCGGGCGTTCAAGCCGGAGACCGAAGCTCTGAACTGGAACGCTCCAGGCGATAATTTCGAGGCCTGGAAAGACGGCCGGACAGGGGTACCCATTGTGGATGCGGCCATGCGACAACTGAATCAGACCGGCTGGATGCACAACCGCCTGCGGATGATCACCGCCATGTTCCTGACCAAGAATCTCTTTGTGGACTGGCGGCTGGGCGAGGCCTACTTCATGTCCCGACTGGTGGACGGCTTTCTGGCCTCGAACAACGGCGGCTGGCAGTGGAGTGCCTCGACCGGAACCGATTCAGCGCCCTACTTCCGGGTGTTCAACCCGGTTACCCAGAGTGAGCGTTTCGACGCCAAAGGGGAGTTTATCCGCCAATGGGTTCCGGAACTGGCAAAGCTGGACAGCAAGGGCATTCACGAACCGGGAGCGAAAGGCAACGTTATTCCGAAAGGGTATCCCAGGCCGATAGTAGACCTGAAGCAAAGCAGGAAGGAAGCAATAGCCAAGTTTCAAATGTTAAAGAATTAACTGGGGAATCTGCAGCAGGGCGGGGGCAGGTTTGCCCAAAACCCTGCGGAGCCAGGGATGGCGGAGCGGAGCCTACACGGATGTATTTACGGCGTGTTTTGGGCAAACCTGCCCCTACCCTGCCAACCCATGGTTACCCAGAGCACACTGGACACTCAGGGTCTCGCGCCAGCTTCATTTCCCGCCACTCCATGCGCCAGGCGTCAAGAATCAGCAGACGCCCGGTCAACGGCACACCAACGTTCGCCAGGACTTTGATGGCTTCCATCGCCTGACAGGCACCGATGATGCCTACCAGCGGCCCGATCACTCCGGCTTCGGAGCAGTTAAGCTCCTCGTCGCCCTGATCCGGATAAAGACAGTGATAACAGGGGCTATCCGCCTGGCGGGAATCAAAAACGACCAACTGGCCTTCAGCCCGGATGGCCGCACCGGAGATCAACGGTACCTTGCTGGCAACACAGGCCTTGTTGATGGCAAAACGGGTGGAGAAGTTGTCGGTGCAATCGAGCACCAGATCGCAGGCTGCCACGTGTTGCAGCAATACCTCGCCCTCAAGGCGCCCGGTGACCGCCTCCACAGTTACCAGCGGGTTGATACGCTGCACCCGCTCCGCAAGAGCCTGTGCCTTCGGCTCCCCCAACTGGGTATTCTCGAAAGCGATTTGCCGCTGCAGATTGGCCAACTCAATGACGTCATCATCTGCCAGGGTTAAGTGCCCTACCCCGGCCGCGGCCAGATACAGAGCCACCGGACAACCCAGCCCGCCCGCACCCACCACCAATACCCGCGCCGATTTCAAGCGGGCCTGCCCGGCAACATCAAAAGAAGGCAGCAGAATCTGGCGGCTGTAACGCATCAACTCGTCGTCATTCAACATCCGGTTGGCTCCAGCGGTTAAAGAGTGTGGTTCTGGGCTTTCCTGGCTGGCTTCTGCCCCAGCGTCAGGCGATCCTGGTGGCCGTAATCCTTGCGTGTGGTCACGGCCTCGAACCCCGACGCGGCGAACAGTTGCTGAACCGCACCGGCCTGATCATAGCCATGCTCCACCAACAACCAGCCACCTGGCTCCAGCCATCCCGGGGCCTGGGAGATTATCAGGCGCAGGTCCTCCAGGCCGTCGGCACCTGCCGTCAGGGCTGACCGGGGCTCGAACCTGACATCGCCTTCGCTCAGATGATGATCGTCGGCCACGATGTAAGGCGGATTGGACACAATCAAATCAAACCGGTCCTGAGGCAGACTGGTGAACCAGTGGCTCTGTACCAAATCGACAGACAGCCCCAATTGCTCGGCATTGAAACGGGCAAGGGCGACCGCTTCCGGCACCACATCGGTTGCCGTTACCTGCCAGCCGGGTCTTTCCGAGCACAGGGCCAACGCAATGGCACCGGTGCCGGTGCCCAGATCAAGCACCCGGGCACCGGGCGGCAGTGTCAGCTCAAGAGCGGTTTCCACCAGGCATTCGGTATCTGGCCGGGGAATCAGAGTGGCGCTGCTGACCTTGAGCGAAAGCGACCAGAAGGCTTGCTGCTCCACAATGTGAGCAATGGGCTCCCCGGCCACGCGGCGAGCCAGCAAGCAGGTAAACTTTTGTTGCTGATCATCGGTCAACAGGCGCTCCGGCCAGGCCCGCAGCGAGGTACGGGACCAGGTTGTAACGTGGGTCAGCAGCAGCTCTGCATCCAGCCTCGGGGTGTCACTGTCAATCTCGCTCGCCGCCTGCTGAAGCAACGTTTCGGAACTCAGCAACGACTTACTCATCCGCCAGACTGGCCAGCAACTCGGCCTGATGCTCCTGCCGCAGCGGTTCAATCACCGAGCTGAGGTCACCACCGATGACTTCGTCGAGCCGGTACAGTGTCAGATTGATACGATGGTCCGTCACCCGACCCTGGGGGAAGTTATAGGTGCGGATGCGTTCGGAGCGGTCACCACTGCCCACCAGGCTTTTGCGAGTTGCGGCCTGGCTCATTTGATTACGCTCGTTTTCTGCGTTCTGCAGGCGGGCCTGCAGCAAACTCAAGGCCCTGGCGCGGTTCTTGTGCTGGGAACGCTCATCCTGGCACTCCACCACAATACCCGTAGGTAAGTGCGTCAGGCGTATCGCCGAATCGGTTTTGTTCACGTGCTGGCCGCCAGCACCGGAGGCCCTGAAGGTATCCACCCGCAAATCCGATTTATTGATCTCGATCGCTTCCGCCTCATCGGGCTCGGGCATTACCGCGACGGTACAGGCTGAGGTATGAATACGGCCCTGGGATTCGGTTTCCGGCACCCGCTGCACCCGGTGGGCTCCCGACTCGAACTTCAATGCACCATAAACACCGGTCCCGGATACCCGGCTAATGATTTCCTTATAGCCCCCGTGCTCGCCCGCGCTCTCGCTGATCACTTCAACCTGCCAGCGTCTGTGCTCAGCGTAACGCAGGTACATTTTGAACAGATCGCCGGCAAAAATAGCGGCTTCATCACCGCCGGTACCGGCGCGGATTTCCAGGAACACGTTCTTGGTGTCGTTGGGGTCCTTGGGCAGCATCAGCTGCTGGAGCTCTTCCGCCAGCGCTTCGCTCCTGGCTTCGGCGCTGGCCATTTCTTCTTCGGCCATGGCGCGCATGTCCGCATCCGCGTCCCGGGCCAGCTCAAGGGCCTCAGCCACCTCGGTACGGGTCTGTTGCCAGGCCCTGAAGCAGTTCACTACAGGTTCTATTTCCGCAAATTCGCGGGACAGGTCGCGAAAACGATTCTGATCGCCAATAACCCCCTGGTCACTCAAAAGACCACTGACCTCATCGAAGCGGTCATTCAACCGTTCGAGTCTGTTTTGTATCGATGCTTTCATAATTTTTCCGGGGTGGGGGAAACGTCATCTTCCTGGACTTCAAGCTGGTGCAACTCGCGCAGCCAGCTGGTCACTTCCACCCGGCCTTCGGCGGTTGCCTTGCGGACCTGCACCGAGGGCTCGTGTAGCAGTTTGTTGGTAATGCCGCGCCCCAGGCCGCGCAGAACGGTCTCGGGATCACTGCCGTTGCGCAGGGAGCGCAGGGCTTTCTCGATTTCGATATCCCGCAGGATCTCCGCACGTTGGCGGAATTGCTTGAGGGTTGCAACCGCATCCAGCGCCCGCAGTTGCGACAGGAAGCTCTGGGTCCCCGCCGTGATGAGATTTTCCGCTTCCCGCGCGGCGCCCTCACGGGAACGGACATTTTCTTCAATCACGCTGTGCAGATCGTCCACGGTGTACAGATAGACATCCGCCAGAGAACCTACTTCAGGTTCTATGTCCCGGGGAACGGCAATATCGACCATAAAATAGGGCCGGTGTTTGCGTTTGCGCAGAGCCCGCTCGACCGCGCCCTTGCCAAGAATGGGCAGCGGACTGGCTGTGGATGAGATAATAATATCGACATTCGCGAGCACGCCAGGAATTTCTGACAGCGTAATGCCTCGCCCACCCCGGGCCTCCGCCAGGGTTTGGGCACGCTCCAGGGTGCGGTTGGCGACCAGGAATTTCCTGACCCCCGCCTCAGCCAAGTGTCGCGCCACCAGCTCGATGGTCTGGCCAGCGCCAATCAGCAGCGCCGTGTTATGAGACATGTCGGCAAAAATATGGCTGGCCATGCTTACGGCGGCATAGGCGACCGAAACCGGATTTTCCCCGATAGCAGTTTCTGTTCGAACCCGCTTGGCAACGGTAAAACTCTGCTCGAACAACCGCGACAAAAACACACCACTGGCACCGTGCTCACGAGCCAGGGCATAAGAGTCCTTGAGCTGGCCCAGTATCTGGGGCTCGCCCAGCACCATCGAATCCAGGCCTGACGCCACCCGCATCATATGGCGCACGGCTTCGGAATCCCGGTGAATATAAAATGCGTTCTCAAGCTCTGCGATTTCAAGGCCGTGAAAGCCTGAAAGCCACCGCAGCACCGCTTGGGCACAGTCGTCATCCCCGGCCAGGTACAGCTCGGTCCGATTGCAGGTCGACAGGATGGCCGCCTCACTGGCACCGGTTGTCGCCCGCAACTCGGCAAACGCTTCCGCCATTCGCTCGGGCGTAAAGGCAACGCGCTCGCGCAGCTCCAGAGGAGCAGTTCGGTGATTGATTCCCAGCGTTAGCAATGCCATAGGATGATTGAGGCTACCTTTTGCCAGTTTTATCGAAAGTACCAGGGCCAAAGTGACTCTGAAAACACTGCCAGTATAGGAGATTAATGGGAGCCATTTTAACGGTCTGCCCGCCTGGGTGCCACCTAAACCCAAAATGCTTCGGTAAATGCCGATGAAGCGAGCTGGCGGGCGACCATGAGTGGCCAGAATTCCGGTGATCGACAGATTGGGCAACCTCAAATGCTTATGCCATCATAGAAGCCGGCAAATGAGGTCATTCCGACTCATGCATATCGTAAACAGAGACGGGAAGTCACATGCAAAAATCGGCCTTTCTGCTAGCCACCTGCCTGATCGGGCTTTCCGGCTGCGCTAACCTGATGAATGGTGAAAGTGCATCGCCACCAGAGCCAGAAACAGGCGCGCCCACTGCCAACACCGCAAGCGAAGAAGCAAAGATCAAATACGCGGATTTCGAACCGGATATTCTCTACCTGCTTATGTCAGCAGAAATTGCTGCCCAGCGGGGCCGGTATGACATCACCCTGATGAACTATGTTGAAGCGGCCAAGCAGTCCCAGGATCGGGCAGTTATCGAACGCGCCATGCGCATCTCCCAATCTCTGAACGCGGATAATGCGCAACGCCAGCTGGCGGAGTTATGGCTGGAAACCGACCCCGACAACATTCAGGCCCACAGGGTTGCAGCGATCCAGAGCGTAAAGCGCAATGATCTCGAGAAAGCGCTGTATCACATGGAGCAGATCATGGACCTTGGGGGCGACGCGGACTTTGACAATCTCGCCGCCATGGCAACCGGCCTTCCGCCTGCCAGTCAGCTTGAACTCCTGCGGCTTTACGAGGATCTGGCAGAGCGCCACCCGGATAATCACGAAATTCGTTACAGCATAGCCTTGCTGCTGAAAGTCATCGGTGACAACGAATCCGCCCTCACACAATTGCAGCAATTACTCGAAAGCGAGCCGGAGTTTCAACCTGCGCTGGTCCTCAAGGGTGACTTGCTCTATCAGACCGACCAAAAGCAGCAAGCTCTGGATCACTTGCTCTATAACACCCGCCGCTACCCTGAGAACCGCCAGATGGGCATGCTGTTCGGGCGTATGTTGATCGGCGAGGGGCAACTTCAGGCCGCTCAGGATGAGTTCAAACGGTTGATTGACCAGTTTCCCAATGTGCCGGGCCTTCGGCTTTCCCACGCTCTCGTAGCGCTTGAGAATGGCGAAACCGAGCTTGCCAGGAAAGAACTGACAGGTCTGATAGAACAGGGCCACCATAGCAACGAAGCGCATTATTACCTTGGCCGAATTGCTGATGAAGAGGGCGACATTGAGAGCGCGATCGGCTACTACGACCGCGTCAGGGACAGCAACCATTATCTGGCCGCACTGGCGCGCGCCAGTGCCCTGAGAGCGCAATCCGGTGAGGCGGACAAAGCACTTGCCAACCTCAGAAACCTGCGAGGAACGAATCCCGAGAACGCCGAGAATCTCTGGCTGCTGGAAATCAACCTTTTGCTTGACCTGGAGAACAATGATCAGGCCATGGAGGTTGCCAATGAAGCGCTTGCCGCTTACCCGGAGAGCGTGCGCATTCGCTATGCCCGCGCCATGCTGCATGACAGCAAAGGGCAATTTGATGGGGCGGAACAGGACCTGCGCGCCATTCTCGAGCAGGAACCGGACAACGCGGTTGCCCTGAATGCACTGGGTTATATCCTGACAACGCGCTCCGGGCGATATGACGAGGCGCAAGTATTGATCGAGCGGGCACTTAGCCTTGATCCTGAAAACCCGGCAATTCTCGACAGCATGGGCTGGGTTCTATTCAGACAGGGCGAAACCGCAAAGGCCCTCAATTATTTGCAGGCAGCCTACGAAGCCTTTCCGGACCCGGAAGTTGCTGCTCATCTGGGTGAGGCCCTGTGGCAAAACGGCCAGCAGGACCAGGCCCGGATGATCTGGCGTGAAGGCCTGGAGCAAGACCCGACCGATGAGCTGATTCTGGAAACTCTTGAACGCCTCGGCGTGGAGCAGAGCCAGTAATGGGTTTCAGAGCAACTGCTATCGTTTGCATATCACTTTGGCTGAGCGCTTGCGCAACGACGCCTACGGAACCCCTGCCCGAAGGCCTGACGGAGCAACCCCCAGCCAGCTGGAGCCAGCGCCAGAGCACACTCAACGCTTTCCAGCACTGGCAGCTACAGGGCAAGCTCGCGGTACGGCAGCCTTCAGACAGCGGTACGGCCAACATCAACCGCTGGGTACAGAATAACGAGCGCTACCAGCTCTCGCTGTCGTCAGCGTTCCTCGGCCTGGGCAGAACAGAGCTTGACGGGGTCCCCGGCTTCCTTGAACTGACCCTGCCCGACGGAGAGACCTATCGTTCCAATGATCCCGAGGCCCTGGTTGAAGCAGCCACCGGCTGGCAGTTGCCTATTGGCAGCCTGATGTGGTGGATCAAGGGCCTGCCGGATCCGGCCAGCGACTTTCGGCTGCTGTTCAACAAGGCCGGTGAACTCGCGGTGATCCGCCAACAGGGTTGGGAAATCCGTTTTGAACGCTGGCAATCTTTTATCGACGAGCAACCGTCGCTGCCCGCCAGAATCACGGCATTGAAAGAGGACAAGCGGGTTCGCGTGGTTGTCACCGACTGGCAAAATACACCTGAGCAGCCATGACGTTCACTTTGCCTGCGCCCGCCAAACTGAACCTGTTCCTTCACATTAACGGGCGCCGTGAAGACGGCTACCATGAACTGCAAACGCTGTTTCAGTTTCTGGACTTTGGTGATGAGCTGACCTTTTCACCGAGGCAAGACGGCCAAATCGTACTTGAGCCGGCCCTACCCGATGTGCCTGCGGCAGACAACCTGATCATCCGTGCTGCCCGGTTGCTGAAAGCCAGAGCAAACCGCCCGCTACCCGGCGTCAGCATGACCCTGATCAAGCGGTTGCCGATGGGAGGCGGCCTCGGTGGTGGCAGTTCCGATGCCGCCACTGCCCTGCTCGGGCTGAATCACTTCTGGGCCTTGAACTACTCCCTTGATGAACTGGCCGAACTGGGGCTTGCACTGGGTGCCGATGTACCGGTATTTGTCCGGGGGTCTGCGGCTTTTGGAGAGGGTATCGGGGAAAAGCTGACAGCGGCCCAGCCACCGGAAGACTGGTTTGTGGTGTTGAAACCCCCATGCAACATCAACACAGGACTGATTTTTTCCCAGCAAGGGTTGACAAGGGACACCCCTAGAATCACAATAGCGCCCGCTTTTGAGGGAGACGCCTCGAGGTACCGGAATGACTGCGAGGATGTAGTTTGCAGACTGTATCCAGAGGTTGAGAAGAGCCTGGAATGGCTGTCAAAATTCGGACCTGCAAGATTAACCGGAACCGGGGCTTGCATATTTGGACGTTTCCCAACAGAATCCAAAGCCCAAAAAGTCTGGGCAAGCAAACCTTCCGGCATTACCGGGTTCGTAGCTAAAGGGGTGAACCAATCACCACTGCACCGAAAGCTGACGGAGCTGAGATGATGCCAAGCACAAGCAAGTTATTGGGGTGTCGCCAAGTGGTAAGGCAACGGGTTTTGATCCCGTCATGCGCAGGTTCGAATCCTGCCACCCCAGCCAATTCCCTCCTGAATTCCTTAATATGACTTCTGATACCGAGAAGGATTCCATCGTGTCCAAGCTGATGATTTTCGCGGGCAATGCCCATCCGGAACTGGCTAGAAGCATTGCCCAAAAACTGCACATCCCCATGGGCGAAGCCACTGTTGGCAAGTTCAGCGATGGCGAAACCACAGTTGAAATCAACGAGAATGTTCGCGGCCACGATGTGTTCATCATCCAGCCCACCTGTTATCCGACCAACGATAACCTGATGGAACTGATCGTTATGGCAGATGCCCTTCGCCGCGCTTCCGCCACCCGTATTACTGCGGTAATCCCTTATTATGGCTATGCCCGCCAGGATCGCCGCGTTCGCTCTACCCGCGTTTCCATCAGCGCCAAAGTGGTAGCCGACATGATTACCAGCATCGGCATCGACAGGGTATTGACCGTCGATCTGCACGCCGACCAGATTCAGGGCTTCTTTGATATTCCGGTAGACAACATCTACGCCACACCTGTGCTGCTGGAAGATATTGAAAAACAACGCTTTGAAAACTTTATCGTGGTATCCCCGGACGTAGGTGGCGTAGTCCGCGCACGTGCGGTCGCCAAACGTCTGGACGATGCCGACCTCGCCATTATCGACAAGCGACGCCCGAAAGCCAACGTATCCCAGGTCATGCATATTATCGGGGACGTCCGAGATAAAACCTGCATTCTGGTGGACGACATCGTTGATACCGCCGGCACCTTGTGCAAGGCCGCCAAGGCTCTGAAAGAGCATGGCGCCTCCCGGGTTGTCGCTTATATTACCCACCCGGTACTTTCGGGGCCTGCGGTTGACAACATTAACGCCTCCGAACTGGATGAGCTGGTTGTCTGCGATACCATTCCACTGGGTGACAAAGCTCGGGAATGTGATAGAATCCGCCCCCTCGGAATGGCAGGCCTGCTGGCTGAATCTATTCGTCGCGTCAGCAACGAAGAATCCATCAGCGCTCTGTTTGAGTAAGCACCACCTTCCGAACACATTCAAACCGGGAGCCGCTCAAGGCTCCCGGTTTGCTTAACTCCCCGGAAAGTATAATTTTTATTTCCGGGAACATCAGAAAAACATCTGCAGTGTACTTGGTCGCGAGTCCTGGAGGTGCTTATTGAGGTATGTATCATGGCCCAGGAATTTATCATTGAAGCTTTCTCGCGTGACGTTAAGGGGAGAGGTGCGAGCCGCCGCCTGCGTCGCGAAGAGCGTAAAATCCCGGCAATCGTTTACGGTGGCCAGAAAGACGCCGTATCGATTTCCATTTGGCACAACGAGCTGAAAAAGGCTCTCGAGAACGAAGCTTTCTACTCTCACATCTTGACAGTTGAGCTCGACGGCAAGAAAGAAAGCGTTATCCTCAAGGATCTGCAGCGTCATCCGTACAAGCCGCTGTTGACCCACGCCGACTTCCTGCGCGTTGACAAGGACCACGAGATTCACGTCAACGTTCCGCTGCACTTCATCAACGAAGCAACAGCACCGACTGTCAAGCTTCATGGTGGCGTACCAACGCACCAGATGAACGAAGTGGAAGTCATCTGTTTGCCGCAGAACCTGCCAGAGTATATTGAAGTGGACATGCAGGACATCGAGATGGATCAGGTTATCCACCTGAGCGATCTGCAGTTGCCAAAAGGTGTTCGTGTTGCTGCCCTGATCCAGGGTGAAGACCACGACCTGCCGGTTGTTTCGGTCCACCTGCCACGCGGCACCAAAGCGGACGAAGCTGAAGACGCCGAAGAAGAAGAAGGCGAAGAAGAAGTTAAGCCGAAAGAGAAAGGCAAAGACAAGGAGTAACAACTCCGGGGGTAATGGTTCATGGCGCAGCAAATTGTCATGGTGGTTGGGCTGGGAAACCCCGGCCCCGACTATGAAAATACGCGCCATAACGCCGGAGCCCTGTTTGTTGAAGCTCTGGCCCGCGCAGCGGGTCAGAGCCTTCGTCCAGACCGGAAATATCACGGAAACTACACCAGGGCCCATCTCCACGGCCTGGATCTGCACTTACTGAACCCCTCCACCTTCATGAATCGCAGCGGCATAGCCGTGAAATCCCTGGCGGATTTTTTCAAGATTCAACCTGACCAGATACTGGTTGCCCACGATGATCTCGACCTGTTCCCCGGTACCGCCAAACTCAAGAAAGGCGGCGGCCACGGTGGCCATAACGGCCTCAGGGACATCATTACCCATCTGAGCAGCAACGAATTCCTTCGTCTGAGGCTCGGCATTGGACATCCCGGCGACAGTCGCCAGGTGACCAACTATGTGCTTGGCAGGCTTGGCAAGCAAGAAAGCTCTGAGCTTGAGCTGGTCATTGAAGAAGCAATACGCGTGCTGCCTGACGCCGCAAGCGGCAAACTGCCAGTGGCCATGAACCGCCTTCACAGCTTCAAACCAGCACCCTGACCGGTACGTTAGTCCGCCGGTTGCTCGCACCGTTTATCAGACACCGGTATAATCCGGCCACATTTCCAGTACTACTTAGAGGCACTCCATGGGATTTAATTGCGGCATCGTCGGCCTTCCCAATGTCGGCAAATCCACCCTGTTCAACGCTCTGACCAAAGCGGGCATTGGCGCCGAGAATTTCCCCTTCTGCACCATCGAACCCAATGCCGGAGTGGTTGGCATGCCAGACCCCCGTCTGACGAAACTCGCCGAGATCGTCAAACCCCAGCGGGTGGTGCCAACAACCATGGAGTTTGTGGACATCGCAGGCCTCGTCGCCGGCGCTTCCAAAGGTGAAGGCCTGGGCAACCAGTTTCTCGCCAACATCCGTCAAACCGATGCCATCGCCCATGTGGTGCGGTGCTTCGATGACAGCAACGTAATTCACGTGTCTAACAAAATCGACCCGGCGGCGGACATTGAGGTGATCAATACCGAGCTGGCCCTGGCAGACATGGATACCGTCGAAAAGGCCATCCGGCGGGTTGAACGCGTTGCCAAAAGCGGCGACAAACACGCCAAAGCCCAACTGGAGATTTTCCAGACCTTGCTGCCCGTGTTGAATGAAGGCAAACCCGTTCGCAGTATGGACCTGAGCAGTGATCAGCGTGGCCTGATCCGGGAACTGTGCCTGCTGACCAGCAAACCCACCATGTACATCGCCAATGTTGACGAGAGCGGCTTCGAGAACAACCCCTACCTGGACACCGTCCGGGCCATTGCCGAGGCTGAAAATGCTGTAGTGGTGCCGATCTGCAACAAGCTGGAAGCAGAAATTGCCGAACTGGAAGATGACGAGAAACTGGTCTTCCTGGAAGAGATGGGTATGGATGAGCCAGGACTTGACCGTGTCATCCGTGGCGGCTACAGCCTGCTCGACCTGCAAACCTACTTCACGGCAGGGGTCAAGGAAGTCCGTGCCTGGACCGTCAAGGTTGGCGCTACCGCGCCTCAGGCCGCTGGCGTCATCCATACTGACTTCGAACGTGGCTTTATCCGGGCCGAAGTCGTTGCCTATGATGACTTTGTTAAATACAACGGTGAGGCAGGAGCCAAAGATGCGGGCAAATGGCGGCTGGAAGGCAAGGAATACATCGTCCAGGACGGCGATGTTGTTCACTTCCGCTTTAACGTTTAAACAACCCCTGCAGACGGCACGCGGGAATGGCCTCCCGGACATTCCCGCGTGCCCTGACTTCTGGTTATGACCCGTCTGCCGCTCTGCTGTAGCCCACTGGACGACCACTGGCCCTGGGCGCAAGAACTCGCGGGTACACGGCTGGTTAGCACACGTTATGACCCCCGGGCATTTACGGCCGATGCCTTCCCTGATTGTCAGATACTCCTGCCGCCCGAGCTCACAGATGCGGCTGACAAACGCAAAACGGAATACCTCGCTGGCCGGATTTGCGCCCGAGCAGCGGTAAAATACATTACCGGACACGCCGCAGTACCTGCACTGGGGGCTGACCGAGCACCCAGCTGGCCGACAGGTACGGCCGGCTCAGTCACTCACAGTCATGGCTGGGCCGCTGCCATTGTTGCCCACCGCCACCATTATCTGAGCCTGGGTCTGGATGCGGAAGCCCTGCTGTCAGACAGTCGGGCCACAAAGCTGGCGCAGAAAATCCTCACGAAACCGGAACGCCAACGCTTCCGGTCGGAACTTTCTGCGCGACCAGGTGAGCTGATAACCCTTGCCTTCTCGGTCAAGGAAAGCCTGTTCAAGGCGCTCTACCCGCTGACCCGGAAGCGCTTCTATTTCGAGGACGCAGAACTGCTTGAGTGGACCGAAGGCGGCTACGCAACCGTGCGCCTGCTGACGGATCTTTCCCGGGACTGGCGCGCAGGCCAACAGCTCACCGCCTGGCACCACGAACAGGATGGCCGCCTGTTGAGCCTGGTGCCGGTGGCTGTCGACCAAACCTGCTGATCGTCAGAAATCTCGCTCACCGGTGCCGGCTTCAACCTCGCCAACCAGGACCAGGACCCATTCAATACGGTCCAACTTAACCGGCAACTCCCACTCCAGCTCCGGGTTTGCCGTCATCGCTAGCCATTTCAATACAAAAGGGGTTGACACTTTCCGGCAAAATCCAGAGAATACGCGCCTCGTTCAGAGCCGATGTGGCTCCAGACGGTGTTGGCAAGGTAGCTCAGTTGGTTAGAGCACAGCACTCATAATGCTGGGGTCGGCGGTTCAACTCCGCCCCTTGCTACCAGTATTCGAAAAACCCGGCTCGAAAGAGTCGGGTTTTTTTATGGCTGAAATCCGCTTCAGCCAGGCGTTGCCCTGCCCTTCTGCGATTTTCGGCACCTCTGTGCCATACTCGCTCACTCGTTCACCCCCAACAATAACTGAAAGGGAAGCCACACCATGAAACCGGAGACTCTCGCCCTGCACGCAGGCTTTAATGGCGATCCGACGACCCACGCGGCCGCAGTGCCCATCTATCAGACCACCTCTTACACCTTCGACGACACCCAGCACGGGGCGGATCTGTTTGACCTGAAAGTCCAGGGTAATATTTATACCCGCATCATGAACCCCACCAACGCGGTGCTGGAAGAACGCATGGCGCAACTGGAAGGCGGCGTGGGCGCACTGGCGGTCGCATCTGGCATGGCCGCTATCACCTATGCCCTGCAGACCATCTGCAAGGTAGGCAACAACATTGTCAGCACCAGCCAGCTCTACGGTGGCACCTACAATCTGTTTGCCCACTCGCTGCCGAATCAGGGCATTGCCTGCCGCATGGTGCGCCATGACGATTTCGAGGCGGTGGAGAAGGCGATTGATGACCACACCCGAGCCCTGTTCTGCGAGTCTATCGGCAACCCCGCCGGCAACGTCGTGGACATCCAGCGCTGGGCTGAAATCGCCCACAAGCACGGCATTCCGCTGATCGTGGACAATACGGTTGCCACCCCTTTTCTCTGCCGGCCATTCGAGCACGGGGCCGACATCGTGGTTCACTCGCTCACCAAGTACATTGGCGGGCATGGTACTACGGTGGCGGGGGTTGTGGTGGACTCCGGCACGTTTGACTGGAAAGCCAATGCAACCAGGTTTCCGATGCTGAACGAGCCCGACCCGTCCTATCATGGCGTTGTCTATACCGAGGCCTTGGGCGCCGCTGCGTTTATCGGCCGCTGCCGGGTGGTACCCCTTCGAAATACCGGCGCAGCTCTGGCGCCGTTCAATGCGTTCCTGATTATGCAGGGCCTTGAGACGCTTGCCTTGCGGATGGAACGCCATTGCGAGAATGCCGAGAAGGTCGCAAACTTTCTGCAAAACCACCCATCGGTAGCATGGGTAAACTACGCCGCACTGGCCAACAGCCCCTACAAGGCCACCTGTGACAAGATCTGCGGCGGCAAGGCCTCTGGCATCCTGAGCTTCGGAATCACCGGCGGGCTGGAAGCAGGCGCCCGCTTTATCGATGCCCTGCAGCTCATCTACCGCCTGGTGAATATCGGTGACGCCAAGTCCCTGGCCTGTCATCCGGCGACCACCACCCACCGGCAGCTGAATCCGGAGGAACTGAAAGCCGCTGGCGTGAGTGAGGACCTGGTCCGGCTGTCCATCGGCATCGAGCACGTCGATGACATTATTGCGGACATCACCCAGGCACTGGACGCCGCAACCGCATAGCAAACCCTGAGAGCGCGACGGCAACGAACACCCGGGTTGCCGTCGCCTTTCCCCGCAGATCAGTCCCGTACGACCAATGTCCCCCGGCCTGGACCCGTGTTTTCCCCTATTTGTCTTGTATCAAACCACCGTAATCCTTACCCTTAAGGCCTAATTCTTCGCAATCCAAGAGCCCGGTTGTCATGAGCGACAGCGCAAAACCCCGTATCGCAAGTGGTTCCAAATTCCGCAACGAGCATGGCTTCTCTGCCATCAAGGATGGCATCAAGAGAACTGCCCACGATGACATGCCGTCCGGACCGAAACCCAAGTGGCTGCGTGCCCGTATGCCGGGGGGAGAGCGCTTCGAGGCAGTACGGCAGAACGTGAAGGATCACAAACTCAGCACCGTATGCCAGGAATCTCATTGCCCCAACATCGGCGAATGCTGGAACAACGGTACCGCCACCATCATGGTGATGGGATCCGTCTGCACTCGTGCCTGTCGTTTTTGTGCGGTGGATACCGGTAACCCGAAAGGGTGGCTGGATCACGACGAGCCGGACAATACCGCCAAATCCGTCGAGCTGATGGGGCTTCGCTACATTGTACTGACCTCCGTCGACCGGGATGACCTTGACGATGGCGGGGCGGCCCACTACGCGGCCTGCGTTGCCGCAATCAAACAGCGCACGCCCGAGGTGGCAGTTGAAGCGTTAACACCGGACTTCGATGCGGTTATGGAGCATGTTGAGAAGGTGGTGGATTCCGGCCTGGATGTCTTCGCCCAGAATGTCGAAACCGTCAAGCGCCTGACGAACCGGGTACGTGACCCCCGGGCAGGCTACCAGAAAACTTTGGATGTGCTGGCCCACGCCAAGCAATACCGCCCGGATGTCCTGACCAAGACCAGCCTGATGCTCGGCCTCGGCGAGACCGAAGAAGAAGTTTTTCAGACCATGGATGACCTGCTCGCGATCGGCGTCGACATCCTCACGCTGGGCCAGTACCTGCGCCCGACCCCGAATCACTTACCGGTCGAGCGTTACGTCAGCCCGGAGGAATTCAACCGCTACCGGGAAATCGGCCTCGAGAAAGGCTTCCTCGAAGTGCCATCCGGCCCGATGGTGCGTTCCAGTTACCGGGCGGACCGGGTGTTCGAGAAAAACAATCTCGGACTGGCAGTGCCTGCCATCCCTACTCCGAGCGCCAATCAGACAGCTGTAAACCAGATCCCGGTCAAAGTACTGGATTGAGGCCCATCAGGGCGCGATCTGTGGCAGACTGCATCCTGACCTGAAATCGGATTCCCATGGATGTCTATGAACGCTGCCACGTCGCTGTATAGTCGAATTGTACTTGCCCACCCTGCCCTCATTCTTATTGGATTTGCCCTGATTCTGGTGGTCGCCAGCCTCCGGCTTGACCAGTTCCGGCTCGAGGCTTCAGCAGAATCGCTGGTCCTGGAGAACGACCAGGCTCTTGAGCAATACCGTACCATGACCCAGCGGTTTACCGGCTCCGACGACTTTCTGTTGGTGACCTATCGCCCCGAGGCGGAACTGTTCTCCGACCAGGGTATCGTGACCCTCAGGGCGTTACGGGATGAGCTGGCCGGTCTGGCGGGTGTTGCCTCAACCAACAGCATCCTCAATATTCCGTTGCTTCACAGCCCACAGCTCACGCTGGACACCGTGGATTCCGAAATCCGCACCCTCGATGACAACGACGTACCCATGGATACCGCCCGCGAGGCGCTGCTGAGCAATCCGCTGTATCCCAACCTGCTGATAAGCGAGGACGCCAGAACCACCGCCATCCAGGTCAACCTGCCCACCCCTGAGACCTATTTTGCATTGCTGGAGGAGCGCAATTCGCTCCGTGACAAGGCCCGGGAAGGCGAGCTGTCTGGCTCTGATCAGAAGCGCCTGGACGCGGTAAGCGACGAGTTCACCGCGCTGTCCGAAACCGTCAGCGATCAGCACGCAAAAACCATTGCCGAGGTTCGGGAGGTGCTCGACAAGTATCGGACTGACGCAGAATTGCATCTGGGTGGCGTGCCGATGATCGTTGCGGACATGATCAGTTTCATCAAGAGCGACCTGGCGACCTTCGGCATTGGCGTCCTGCTGTTTCTGATACTGACCCTGGCGGTTATCTTCCGGCAGTGGCGGTGGGTAGCGGTGCCGCTGCTGTGCTGTCTGTTCACGGTCTGGCTGGTGGCGGGCTACCTGAGCTGGATACAACAGCCGGTGACGGTTATATCCTCGAATTTCGTCTTGCTGTTGCTGATCATGACCCTGTCCATGACGATTCACCTGATTGTCCGCTACCGGGAATTCCAGCACGATGCGCCCGAAGCCGACCCCAATGACCACATGCTCAATACCGTGCGCACCATGGCCAACCCCTGTTTTTTCATGGCCATCACCACCATTGTCGCATTCGGATCGCTGACCTTCAGCGGTATCCGGCCGGTTATTGATTTTGGCTGGATGATGATCCTTGGCCTTGCACTGGCCTTTATTATCACCTTCCTGATCTTTCCGGCACTGCTAACCCTGCTGCCGCCAAAGGTCAGCAACCAGCCCGCCGACGAAGGTCGCGCCTTCACCCGACGTTTCGCCACCTTCACCGACCGGTTCGGTGGCACCGTACTGGTTACCAGTGGCTTGCTCGCAGTATTGTCCGTGGTCGGTATTAGCCGTTTGACGGTGGAAAACAGCTTTATCGACTACTTCAAGGAAAACACCGAAATCTATCGCGGCATGGTGACCATCGATAATGAACTCGGGGGCACCTCGCCGCTGGATGTGATTATTACCGATGAGGCGCCTCCGGAATCCGCCAGCGGTGAGGACGCTTTTACCAGCGATTCCTTCACCAACGATGCCTTTGCCAGCGACTGCGATCCTTTCATTGATGACTGTGGCGAGGATGAGGCCTACCGTGATACCTGGTTCACGTACCAGAAAATGCAGCGCCTCGAAGAGGTTCACCGTTACCTGGATGGCTTACCGGAAACCGGCAAGACCCTCTCCATCACCTCCACCCTTGAGTTGCTGGCCCAGGTGAACCAGGGCCAGCCGCTCAACGCGCTGGAGCTGGCGTTTGTGCCCGCCGCCTTGCCGGATGACCTTAAAGAAATTCTGTTGACACCCTACATCTCCGAAAAACACGATCAGGCCCGCTTTTCCATGCGCCTGATTGACTCGTCACCGGATCTGAGGCGCCAGCAATTGCTGGACCAGATTCATCAACACCTGACGGTCGAACTCGGCTTCGAAGAAGACCAGGTTACCTTCACCGGTATGACGGTAATGTACAACAACATGCTGCAAAGCCTGTTCGACTCTCAAATCAAGACCCTTGGTATCGTTTTCCTCGCCATCGGGCTGATGTTCCTGATCCTGTTCCGGTCACTCAAGCTCGCTCTGATCGGCCTTGCACCCAACGTGCTGGCCGCTGGCAGTGTACTGGGACTGATGGGCTGGCTGGGGCTGCCACTGGACCTGATGACCATTACCGTGGCGGCCATTACCGTGGGTATTGCGGTGGACGATACCATTCACTACATCCACCGTTTCAAGGTCGAATTCGCAAAGGACCATGATTACCACAACACCATGCACCGTTGTCACCAGAGTATCGGCCGCGCCATGTTCTATACATCACTGACCATCATCATCGGATTTTCGATACTGGTGCTGTCGAACTTCCTACCGACCATCTACTTCGGCCTACTGACCGGGTTCGCCATGCTGATGGCGCTGCTCGGCGCACTTACCCTGCTGCCCAAGCTGATCGTGTTGATCAAGCCACTCGGACCAGAATCCGCCTGACATCGCCCTGATTAAAAAAAAAGCCGCATCCGGAAACCGGAGCGGCTTTTTTTACTTCAGATTCTCGGGAGTAGACTTACTGCATTTGTTGTTGCATCTGGCGCTGCTGCATTTGCTGCTGCATCTGTTGCATGCGCTGCTGCAGCGTAGCGCGTTGTTCTTCGGTAAAGACCTTGTCCACCTTCGCCTGCATCAGAGTAGACAACGCCGCCATCTCACCGGTCAGATCGCCAAGCTTCTCGGCATCTTCACGGATCTGGTCTTCGTCAAAATCCGGTTTGATCTGCGCTTGCAGCTCTTGTTGGAGTGTCCGGGCTTCAGCCTGGAGCTCACTGATCTCACCCTGCATGTCTTCAAAAATGCTGCGAATTTCTTTTTGCTGGGTCTCATCGAGCCCGACCAGTTCGGCGAGCTGATCTACCTGATCCGGCTGATCACCGGGTGCGGCCTGCTGCGCCAGTGCAGTGGAGCCAAAACCCAATGTAATCAGCATAATTCCGAACATTTTGACAAATTTCATAGTGCTCTCCGACATTCAAGGGTTTGTTTTAACTGTTCAAGGTCATACACCCTAAAACAAAAATCGGTAAATGTTCACCCCGACCCCTCGTTAATTTGTACATACGTCCCACCGTAAAAGCCTATACACCGCTCCACAGGCGGCGCAGGCTTTAGTGTGAAAAATTATTCATTCCCGTCCATAATGACGCCAATTCGACTTATCGACGGAGTTTCACGCATGGCTATCAACTGGTTTCCCGGGCATATGCACAAGGCCCGCAAGGAGATCAAAAAAATAATGCCGCAAATGGACCTCATTATCGAGGTGCTTGATGCCCGCATTCCTTTCAGCAGCGAAAATCCGCTTGTCCCGGCCCTTCGTGGGGACACTCCAGTGATCAAGGTGCTCAACAAAAGGGATCTGGCGGACCCGGCGATCACCCTGCAGTGGCAGCAACATCTGGAGCAGCAGGACAGGCTCCGGGCTATTACCCTGACCCATAACCAGCGCTCCGAAGCCCTTGGTATCCTGAAGGTGGCTCAGGATATGACCAGCCACAAAAATCGTGAGCGCAGTGCCCTGCGGGTAATGATCCTGGGTATCCCCAATGTGGGCAAATCGACCCTGATCAATACGCTTGCCGGTCGCTCAGCCGCCAAAACCGGCAATGAGCCCGCAGTCACCCGGGCCCAACAGGTGATCAAGCTGCCGGACAACATTCTGCTGTATGACACTCCGGGGTTTTTGTGGCCCAAACTGTCGCCAGCAGCCTGCGGCTACCGGCTCGCTGTAACAGGCGCCATTCGCAGCGCTGTGATCGAGTTTGACGATGTCGCGCTGTTTGCTTCCGACTATCTGCTAAAGGCTTACCCGACTGCCCTGATGGAGCGCTATAAGCTTAAGGCCCTGCCGGTCGACGGCCTTGCATTGATGGACGCCATTGCAGTACAGCGTAATTTCTTTTCCCGGGGCGGGGTTCCGGACCTCCATAAAGTCTCGGAAGTCCTGCTCAACGAATTGCGCGCAGGCAAACTCGGGCCGATCAGTCTCGAGACGCCTGATATGGTAGCGGCCGAGGCGGCGGAACTGCTGCAGTCGGAACAGCAGGCGAGTTCCCGCGACAGGGACGCTAAAAGGTAGCCCCCTTCAAAGGTCAAATACCGGTCAGCGCCGAAACCACCTACACTGGTAGCAATACAGGTTTAACGACCGAACCTGCATTGCGCTACCGCGGGCAGGTCGGGACAGGAGGTTTTATGAGACGGGTTGTAATCACAGGCATGGGCATAGTGTCGTGCCTCGGGAATTCTACTGAAGAGGTGCTGAACAGCCTCAGAACCGGGAAATCCGGCATTCGCTTCAACGAAGCCTATCGCGACAAGGGTTTTCGCAGCCAGGTATCGGGCTCGGTGGATGTCGATACCTCCACCATTGACCGCAAACTGAAGCGATTTATGGGGCAGTCAGCGATGTATAGCTATCTGTCGATGCAGCAGGCGGTTGACGCTTCAGGACTGACCGAAGCGATGATCTCCAACGATCGCACCGGCCTGATTGCCGGTTCCGGCGGCGCTTCCTGTGCCAGCCAGGTGGAGGCCATTGACTTGATGCGCAGCAAGGGTGTCAAACGCATCGGCCCCTACATGGTGCCCCGCATCATGACCAGCACGGTGTCCGCCTGTCTCGCCACGGCCTTTAAAATTCGTGGTGTGAACTATTCCATGGCGTCAGCTTGCGCCACCAGCGCGCACTGTATCGGCCACGCCATGGAGCAGATTCAGATGGACAAACAGGACATTGTCTTCGCCGGCGGTGGCGAGGAAGAGGACTGGAGCCTGACCATGCTGTTTGATGCGATGGGCGCTCTGTCTACCAAGTACAATGACGCACCGGAAACTGCCTCCCGACCATTCGACAGTGGCCGTGATGGCTTCGTTATTGCCGGTGGCGGCGGTATGGTGGTAGTCGAGGAACTCGAGCATGCCAAGAAACGCGGTGCCAACATACTCGCTGAGATTGTCGGCTATGGCGCTACGTCCGATGGCTACGACATGGTTGCGCCCTCCGGCGAAGGAGCAAGGCGCTGTATGCGCCAGGCACTCGCCACAGTGAACGCACCCATCGACTACATCAACGCCCATGGCACCAGTACACCTGTGGGCGACGTGGCAGAAATGGGGGCGGTGAAAGAAGTCTTCGGGGAGCACATACCGGCGATTTCATCCACCAAGTCTTTGTCGGGTCACTCACTGGGCGCATCCGGTGCGCATGAGGCTATCTACACACTCCTGATGCTTCAGAACGGTTTCATCAGCGGTACTGCCAACCTGAAGTCCACGGACGCAAAAATTACCGGGATGCCTATTGTCGGGCCGGAAGCCAAAGAGGCCCATCTGGAGACTGTAATGTCCAACAGCTTCGGCTTTGGCGGCACCAATGCTTCACTGGTGTTCAGAAAGCTTTAGACCTGTCTGAGCGTGTTAGCCGCTTTAGCGTGAATAGCTGCGGAACTCAATCCACGGTTTCCCGAATCGGGGAATCGTGGGTGATTTCCATGACTTCAAGTTCGTCCGTCAGGCACGAGCGCCAGGGCCGTTGCTTGATGCCAAACGTATTGCGGATCTTGGTGCAGCCCAGCGTCGCGTTCTCAAGCTCCAATGAGGCCCAGGCGGGCACTTTATCGACTACTCTGACGTCCCCCGGTGTACCAGGCAGCCCTACCAGTGCAAGACCCAGGTCATACTGGGAAACCGCTTCCGCGCCGGCGTACTGATACGTGCCCCAAACATCGGCTCCGCAATCCAGTTGTTGAATAATCGCCACCATCACCCGGGCAAGATCCCGGTAAGACACGGGTTGCCCCTGATGTCGGCTGGAAAGTTCAATGGTTTGGTGGGCAGAGGCACTGCCCTGCACTTTGCGGATAAAGCGCCCAAGACTCCAGCCCGTGCGCAGGATAATGTGACGGGGCACCAGCGTTCGCAATGCCTGCTCACACTCCCACTGCCAGTTACCCAGTTGACTGAAGGGCTGGCCAGGATTGGAGGTGATATAAGCGCTCTGCTTGCGTCCGTCAAATACGTAGCTGCTTGAAAGCTGAAACACCGCCTGGTTGTATTGGCGGGCGTGTTCTGCCAGCGCCGCGGGAATACTGAACGCGGCCTGCCGCGTGGCTTCCGGATCCTGCTCTGCTGCTTCCGGATCCGTCAGCCACAAGGCATTCACGATCAGGTCGGTATCATCCGGCACCCATTGGGCAAGAGCCGAGAGGTCAGCCTTGTCCGGTTCACTGATCAATAGTGGACTGATGTGCAGCGAGGTCTTTTTTAACCGCTCCAACAGAATCTGTCCCAGAGGACCATAATCATGCACTACGACAACATTCACAGGGTGTACACCACTCAATATCAGGATCGGGTTACTGTTCGATTTACTACGTGTACAACTCTATTAGTATCATTAATCTGACAGCCGCGCATACGCATTCGAGCCAATGGCGGCAGGGATTTTGGCACCCCGCCTACTCACTGTATTGCCTGGGAACCCGGGCAGTGACGCCGGTCAACAGCTCGTAGGCAATGGTGCCGGCATGGCGGGCCACCTCATCCACTGCAACATGGGCGCCCCATAGCTCCACTTTGTCACCAATACGGGCATCCGGGGCGTCCGACAGGTCGAGCGCCAGCATGTCCATGGAAACCCGCCCTATCAGGTTCACGCGACGGCCATTAATCCAGGCTGGGGTTCCGGTACCTGCGTGACGGGGATAGCCATCGCCGTAACCCACGGCGACAATACCCATGGGTGTAGGTTTTTCAGCGGTCCAGGTGCCGCCATAACCGACCTGATCGCCCGCCGCGAGCGTTCGTACACTGATCAGTTCGGATTCCAGCGACATAACCGGGCGCAGCCCCAGTTCAGGCCCGGTCTGGCCTATCAATGGCGTGGCCCCATAAAGCATGATACCCGGACGAGTCCATTCATAAAGCGCCTGGCCAGGACGAAAATGAGCCGCGGAATTGCCCACGCTACGCTGAAGGTCCGGATGGGCCTCGGCAAAATTGGCAAACACTTCCGTTTGCGCGGCGGTTTCGGGGCTGGCGAGATCGTCAGCACAGGCAAAATGCGTCATCAGACCGCGAATCAGCCCCTCATCGGGTGCGAGCCGATCCACCACCTCCGCCAGCTCTTGTGGACCAAATCCGAGACGATTCATACCGGTATTCAGCTTCAGCCAGATAACCGGTCGAACCGGTTCTGAGGTTAGCCAGTCTATCTGCACCTTGTTGTGCAATACCGGCTCAAAGCCTTCTTTCAGGCAGATCTTCAGGTCTGCCTGCGCGTGAACACCTTCCAGCAGCACCACCGGATGGGTCAAGCCCTCAGCCCGAATGGCCAGTGCTTCTTCAAGGCAGGCAACCGCATAGCATTCCGTGTCCGTTGCCAGGGCGCGGGCCACCGCCCGGATGCCGTGACCATAGCCATCGGCCTTGACCACTGCCATTGGCCGGGCACTGCCGGCATTGGCAGCGGCCAGGCTAAAATTGAATCGCAGGGCATCCAGGTCAATATGGGCTATGGTGTTCCGGGGCATCAGTAATCTCCACCGTAATCGCCGTGGGCAAGATCCTCAAATTTGGTAAATTTGCCAATAAAGGCAAGACGCACGGTGCCGATAGGTCCATTACGCTGTTTACCGATGATAATTTCTGCAATGCCTTTGTCCTGGGTATCTTCGTTATACACTTCGTCCCGATAGACAAACATGATGATGTCAGCATCCTGCTCAATGGCACCGGACTCTCGCAAGTCCGAGTTGACGGGCCGCTTGTTGGGTCGTTGCTCAAGGCTTCGGTTAAGCTGGGACAGCGCCACTACCGGGCAGTTCAGCTCCTTGGCGAGGCCTTTCAGGGAGCGCGATATCTCGGATATCTCAGCCGTCCGGCCTTCATTGCTTCCCGGCACCCGCATAAGCTGGAGGTAATCCACCATGATCATGGCCAACTTGCCGTTGTTGTCCCGGGCCACCCGTCGCGCCCGGGAACGCATTTCGGTCGGACTCAGGGCCGGAGTGTCATCAATATACAGCGGCTTGTCTTTGAGCAGGCTGACCGCCGAGGTCAGCCGGGGCCAGTCTTCCTCTTCCAGCCGGCCGCTGCGCATCCGGGACTGGTCTATGCGGCCCAGGGACGACAGCATACGCATAACCAGGGCATCCGCAGGCATTTCCATACTGAACACGAGGATTGGCTGGCTGGTACTGATCAGTGCGTTCTCGACCATGTTCATCGCAAAGGTCGTTTTACCCATGGAGGGCCGCCCGGCAACGATGATCAGATCTGACGGCTGCATACCGGAAGTCCAGTCATCGAGATCCTTGAAACCACTGGTGAGACCGGTGATCGTCTCCCCCGACTCGAACAACTCCTCAATCCGGGTCAATGCCTTGGTCAGGATCGGGTTAATGGCCTGGGGGCCCGAGCCCGTTTGCGTGCGCGATTCCGCAATCCGGAAGACATTGCGCTCGGCTTCATCCAGAATTTCATCGCTGGTACGCCCCAACGGATTGAAAGCGGAATCGGAAATGCCCCCCGATACCTCGATCAGCTGACGCAGTACCGAGCGCTCCCGGACAATCTGTGAGTAAGCTTTGATGTTGGTGGCACCCGGCGTCTTTTCCGCCAGTTCCGCCAGATAAGACAAACCACCTGAATCCTCGATATCCCCCGCGCGCTCCAGGAATTCCGCCAGGGTAACCACATCCAGTGGCTCACCCGCACCGGCCAGCCGCTCGGCAGCGCCGAAAATAAGCCGGTGATCCTGTCGATAAAAATCCGACGAGGTGATGATTTCAGAGACTTCATCGAAGCGGCGATTATCCAGCATCAGGCCACCCAGAACCGCCTGCTCCGCCTCAAGCGAATGCGGCGGCACTTTGATTCTGCTGGTTTCATTGTCCATCGATGACGGCTTCAGGTTGGTCGTTGCCATGAAATACTTCTTCAGTGATGTCTGCCGTGCCTGATCGTGCAGCCGGTTTTGGCCGGGACGATCGCGTGAGGATGTAAGCATATCAGAAAGCAACAAGCCCGGAAGCCGCTCTCGCGGTCCGGGCTTGTCAGTGACATCGGAATACGGACTGTCGCCAGTTCGCAAACCGTTGTTCACTCAGTGCGGGTGATAACTCAAGCCGATGAAACCGTGGATTCCAGAGCCACGAGCATCACCGCACGTTTTTCAGTTTACTCGGCAACGACCGACAGCTTGATCTCGACAATAACGTCGGAATGCAGCTGAAGCTCAATGTCGTATTCACCCACGACACGTAGCGGGCCTTCCGGCAGACGCACTTCGCTCTTCTCGACTACCGTGCCACTGGTGCTGACTGCATCAGCAATGTCACGAACACCGATAGAACCGAACAGCTTGCCTTCATCACCAGCTTTGGAGCTGATGGTATAGGATGTGCCTTCAAGTGCTTCAGCGCGTGCCTTGGCAGAGACCATCTTGTCTGCTGCTGCTTTTTCAAGCTCCACACGACGCTCTTCAAACGCCTTCAGGTTGGTCTCTGTTGCCGGTACGGCGATACCGTAAGGCACCAGATAATTACGACCGTAACCGGCCTTGACCTTGACCTTGTCACCCAGAGTACCCAGGTTTGCTACTTTTTCGAGCAGAATAACTTCCATCTCGTTAACCTCTTCATGCTTTATTCGGCCGGTTTCGAGGGCTTCATTCGCCCCCGGATATCCAGCCAGCTATCCACAAATGCCACAACAAGCAACAGCAACAACAGACTCGGCCCGAGCAACAGCATCGCTACGTAGAACATACCCAGCCACTGCTTGCTCAACCCCTTGCGTCCGACAATTCCGTGCACCAGCGCCACCGCCGCAATGATCAGCGGTAAACCGGCAACCCAGGCCACGAGCACCGAGTTCAACCCCAGCACAGGCCCTGCAAACATAGCGACGACACACATCGTCGCCACTGGCCCCGACAACCGCAGCCCATGGAATTCCTTACGGAACCCCCCAGGGTTATATAACCCTGCCTGCCAGCTTCGAGCGACCATGGTGAGCACAACCCCGGCGACCAGAAAGGTGCCGGCCATACTCGCGTTCATGGTCTGCCGGATCACCGGCTCCAGCTGGTCCCCCATTTCCCGGGCGACCTCTGCGTTGTACTGCTGGTAGAACGAAACCCCGGTTTGAACCAGCTGCTCCAACAACCCCGGATACAGGACTGGCAGGAGCAAACCGATAATCAGCGCCAGGGCGCTTCCCGCCAGCAGCGCTTTTTGCCAGGACTGGGAGGTCCTCAGAACAGCGGCCATCAGCGCCACTTCAAGCAGTATCGCCAGAGCGGTAGGGTCGTGCCCGAACCAGCTCCAGCCAAGCGCCGGAAGCAATGCCCAAAGGCCAATACTCAAACCCTGACGGAGCCCCAGTCTCAAAATGACGAGACCGATGACTGCGGCGCCAATCCAGAACAGCAAGGGTACTGCCGTTGTTAAGGCTGCAACCCCGGCCGCCTGCATGGGACCGCGCATTACAAACTGTGCCAATGCACGCATGGTCCCGAATCCTGTTGTTACTTGATTACTTAGTTATCGTGGCCATCCGAGTAAGGCAGCAGTGCCAGGAAGCGAGCGCGTTTGATCGCGGACGACAATTGGCGCTGGTACCGTGCCTTGGTGCCGGTGATACGGCTGGGCACGATTTTGCCAGTTTCAGTAACATAGCCTTTCAGCGTTTCGAGATCTTTGTAATCGATCTCTTTTACGCCTTCCGCAGTGAAGCGGCAAAACTTGCGACGTCTAAAAAAACGAGCCATGAATTAACTCCTCAACTCCGGTGGTGGATTACTCTTCTTCGTCCTGGGTGTCATCTTCCGCCTGGGTGTCATCTTCCGCCTGGCTACGATCGTCAGCTTCCGCCGGACGACGTGGGCGTTCTTCAGGGCCAGAACGACGATCTTCCCGAGACTCGGAGGCCTTCATGGGAGACATCCCGGTATCCGCACCTTCACGACGAATGATCAGATCACGGATGATCGCGTCGTTGAAACGGAAGTTGTGAGTCAGCTCGTCCATCGCCGCCTGTGAACATTCAACGTTCATCAGGACGTAATGAGCCTTGTGGATCTTGTTGATCGGGTAAGCCAGATGACGACGGCCCCAATCTTCAAGGCGATGTACCTGGCCGCCATCTTCACCGATGACACCGGTATAACGCTCGATCATCGCGGGCACTTGCTCGCTCTGATCAGGGTGTACCATAAATACGATTTCGTAGTGACGCATGAGTTCTCCCTACGGATTATGCAGCTTCCCCGGGTGGTGCCCGAACAAAGCAAGGAGGTGGTAAGTGCTCGCTGGCAACTACCGCTTGTTCTGTTTTTATCAACAGGGGCGTCGGATGCAAGAAACGAATTCCAGACAATAAGTCGCCACCCCCAAAAAGGGGGACCCGCATTCTAAGCGTCGCTGAGGGACTATGCAAGCCTTTGGCGCAGGGCTTCGTAGAGACACACTCCTGTCGCAACCGAGACATTGAGACTGTCGACGTGACCCTGCATGGGAATATTGATCAACAGATCACAGTGCTCGCGGGTGAGCCGACGCAGACCCTTGCCCTCGGCCCCCATGACAAGCGCCACCGGGCCGGTGAAGTCAGCCTGGTACAGCGTTGCCGTCGTCTCCCCTGCCGTGCCGATCAGCCAGACACCCTCCTCCTGGAGTGAACGCAGGAAGCGGGCGAGGTTCGTCACCCGCACCAGCGGCACCGTTTCAGCGGCACCGCTGGCGACCTTACGGGCGGTAGGCGTGAGGGCAGCAGACTTGTCCTTCGGCACAATCACCGCCTGCACACCAACGGCATCGGCGGTGCGCAAGCAAGCCCCCAGATTATGGGGATCCGTAACACCATCCAGCACCAGCAAAAACGGCGGCTTATCGCCCGTCGATAATTGCGCCATCAGGTCAGCCTCGGTCCACTCCCTGCTTTCACCAACCTGGGCCACAACACCCTGGTGGACACCGGCAACTCTGGCATCAAGTTCCCGTCGGTGAACAACCTGCCACGGCACCCCGAGCTCATCCAGGGCTTCGGTGATTTGCTGAACCCTGCGATCCTGGCGCCCGGTTTGAATCCAGACTTGCTGGAGGCGGTTGGATTCCCGCTTCAGAACCGCTTCTACTGCATGCCAGCCAAAGACAAATTCATCAGCCACAGGTTACTTCCCGGCTTTCGGTGCTTTTGAGCCAGCACCGGATCTTCTGGACCGCCCGCCGGATTTGGGCTTCGCGCCGGGCGCTGACTTGCCGCCACCGTCTGAAGCTCCTTTCGCGGCTTCCTGGGTAAGACGCTCCTTCGCAGATGCAGGCTTGCCGCCTCGGCCACCGGTTTTTTTGGCTCCGGACCGCTCTCCGCGAGCGCCGGACTTACCGCGGCTATCACCACCTCGGCTGTTGTCCTTTTTGGGACCACGGTCCTTTACCTTCAGCGCATCCCGATCCGCCTGTCGGCGTTGGGGCTCGCTCACCAGTTCCAGATCAATCTTGCGATCCTCCAGGGCAACCCGAACAACCTTCACGCGAACCTTATCGCCCAACCGGAAGCTCACCGCCGTCCGCTCACCAATCAGGCGGTGCTTGCCTGAATCGTGATGGAAGTAATCCCCGCTGAGGGTGGAAACATGGACCAGGCCTTCTATATAGACGCCACTGAGTTCGACAAAGAAACCGAAAGGCACCACGGCAGCAATAACACCGTCGTATTCCTCACCCACTTGCTCTTTGAGGTACTCACACTTGAGCCAGGCTTCGACATCACGGGTGGCATCATCGGCACGGCGCTCTGCCATAGAGCAGTGCTCACCAAACTTCACCATGCCGGCGAGATCGTAAGGATATTTACCCAGTTCCGGATCAGTCTTGTCAGGCCGAACAACGGTATCGGTCTTCTTCCGACCGTGAATGATCGACTTGATACCGCGATGCACAATCAGGTCCGGGTAACGACGTATGGGGGAGGTAAAATGTGCGTAACTGCCGAAGCCGAGGCCAAAGTGGCCACTCTCTTCCGGACTGTAAACCGCCTGACTGAGAGACCGCAGCATCACGGTCTGGATCACATTGGCATCCGGCCGCTCCTTGATGCTCGACAGCAGCTTCTGGTAATCGGCAGACGTCGGTTTTTCCCCGCCGCTCAACTGCAGGCCAAGCTCACTGAGGAATAATCGAAGCGCACTGAGCCGTTCCGCTGCGGGGCCATCGTGAACCCGGTACAACGAGGGAATCTTGTGCTTTTTCAGGAACCGCGCGGTCGCGACGTTGGCGCACAGCATGCATTCTTCGACAATCTTGTGGGCATCGTTGCGATACACCGGAACGATTTCTTCAATCTTGCGGGTGGCATCGAAGATGATCTGGGTTTCCGTGGTTTCAAAATCAATGGCACCACGCTCGGTACGGGCCTTACGGAACACTTTATAGGCGTCGTAAAGCACTTCCAGATGCGGCACTACGTTAGCGTATTGTTCCCGAAGCTTCTGCCCTGGCTCGGATTCCGGACGCTCCAGCATGTCACTGACCTTGTTGTAGGTCAGCCGGGCATGACTGAGCATGACAGCCTGATAAAAGGTGTAGCTGCTGATACGACCAGCGGAACTGATGGTCATGTCCGCCACCACGCACAGGCGGTCAGTGCCGGGGTTCAGCGAGCACAGGCCATTGGACAGTTTTTCCGGCAGCATGGGTACCACGTGATCCGGGAAATACACCGAGGTAGCGCGATTGATGGCTTCTTCATCCAGCGGAGTGCCCGGCCGGACATAATGAGACACATCGGCAATGGCGACTACCAGCCGGAATCCCCCCCGGGGGCGACGCTCGCAGAAAATGGCGTCATCAAAATCTCTGGCGGTCTCGCCATCTATCGTCACCAACGGCATGGAACGCAGATCCACCCGATTGGCCTTGTCGGCCTCGGTCACCTCTTCCGGAATGGCAGCTGCCTGCTCACCGGCCGCTGGTGGCCAGCTGTGGGGAATATCGTAGGAACGTATCGCCACGTCGATTTCCATGCCTGGCGCCATATGGTCACCCAGTACTTCGACGATCTTTCCGGTTGGCTTCGTACGCGCAGTTGGTTGGCGCACAATATCCACCACCACGTACTGGCCATGATAGGCCTCGCCACACTGATCTTCCGGTATCAGGACTTCATGGTTGATGCGGGCATTTTCCGGCACCACAAACGAGATACCACTCTCCCTGAACAGGCGCCCGACGGTTTGCTGGGTACGGTGTTCGAGGACTTCTACAATGACCCCTTCCCGACGACCACGATCGTCGGTGCTGTCGACCCGGGCGGCTACCCTGTCACCGTGGAATACCAGCTTCATCTGGCGGGCGCTCAGAAACAGGTCCGAGCCTTCGCCATCGGGAATCAGAAACCCGAAGCCGTCCCGATGCCCGACGACACGGCCAGTCACCAGATCCGCTTCATCAATGGGAAGGTAGGCGCCGCGGCGATTACAGATCGCCTGGCCATCCCGGCACATGGCGATCAGGCGCCGGCGCAGAGCTTCTATACTCTCAGGGGTATTCTGCCCCAATTCTTCACACAAGGTTTCATGAGTGGCGGGAGCTCCGCGCTCTCGCAGGTGCTCAAGAATGAACTCGCGGCTTTGAATCGGGTTATCGTAATTCTGGGCCTCGCGCTTGGCGTGGGGATCTTGATCTGCCTTTGTTTGCTTCTTTTTTCTGAAAAACATTCCGTCTTATGCCTTTATGCCGCAAGGCACGTGAGTGTGCGGGCGGCGTTATGGATGTAGTCGGAGTATAACGTCCCGAGTACGAAGGTACCTAACAAGGTGGCACAATCACCTACTAAAAAAACGTTTGACAGCGATTTTCCGAATGATTAAAGTACGCGCCACTGGTTGAGGCGCTTGCCTTAACCGACTGCAGAAACTTCAGAATATCAGTGATCTGATACAGGTCATCGAAACACATGAAGACTGTTAGTCACCTGCCGAGGTGGCGAAATTGGTAGACGCGCTAGCTTCAGGTGCTAGTAGGGGCAACCCTGTGGAGGTTCAAGTCCTCTCCTCGGCACCATCACTTTCCCCAAGTGATGTCGAAACAAGCAGTTAAAAGCTCGAAAACACAGATGACAGGGTTAGAAAGCCCTGACCCAGCTGTTACACGCATTGTTGTTTCACCCACACCAAGCCTCAAGCATTCGCACTGTTCTGCCCTGCCCGCTCACCCCAAATCAACGGTCCATGCTTTTCTGACGCCGATCATCAATCGTGACTCGATTTTATGTCCAGACGGGACACTAGCTCGGCCATGGCGGAGTTTCACCCGTGTAGGTGACAACGAATAAAATGTCGTCGATCTCCTCATTTTTGAAGCGGCTTCTTACCTTCTCGGTGTTCGGCAGTGCCAGCTCCCATTCACCGAAAGGTGCCCTGCCGATGGTAGGTAACCAACTCGAACCGTTGCCCCGACGCGTACTGACGATACCGTCAATCGAAGCCGCAGCGCCACCCACGGTACCCGCGTTGCCTTGTTCGGTGAAATGGAGGTGGGCAACTTCTATTTCGTTGGACTCAGCATCCTTACGAACAAAGTAGAGCACCACATGCTGAATTTTCAGATGGTCGATGTTCGCTGAAAAATCCTGGCGCCGGGTTTCGAAGCGCACCGTCATCGGGGCAGCCGTCTGATCAGGATTGTGAAGGTCGTACCACTGGTCGGACAGTTCTTGGCGGAAACTGAAATGACGGTCGGCGCTGACTGCGGGATCGAGCTCCTGCAACACCTGCTGCCGATAATCAAAGCTATCCAGGGCGGTATACTCGATCGTAATCAGAACGTCGGCGAGTGTGCGGAAGTCGAAGGCATTGGCCGCTTTGGGCATTCGCAACTCCCACGTTGTATCAACCCCCATACCCTCGAACGGAAGCAACATTTCCGACTGGCTGTCCAGTTCAAATAGCTGACTCTCTTGTTGAGGTACGCTCAAGGCGATTGATTTCGGATCGTGATGCAGGATCATGGTTTGAAAGATGTCACCGCCGATCACAACCCGAGACGTGCCGGTGGTTGTCAATGTGGCGTTAACACCGTGGATCGGGGGAATAAGCGCGATGATTGCCGTACGGACGCGTTGGATCAGGCGCAGATAGTGGCCTGGAAAGTCGCGATCAAACAGTCCCATAGGTGTGGAGAACGTGAGTACGCCGCTTTGCCGGAACTGCTGGAATTCGATCGGAGCCAGCCGCGCCAGCGAGAAGGTCTTGCTTAGCTGAAGCTTTCGGCGATTCGTTTCGAAGGCGTACTGGTCCAGTTGATAGATATCCTTTTGCAGCCGCTCAGCGCCTGTCAGGCCCCGCCGGTCAGTGGTACTGCTGTCAGCGGAACCGAAACCTCCAGCCGTGTCCGGGACCTCCCAATAATCCGATTTGATGAATGCGGGAGGCGCCTGCTGACGCTCGAACGCCAGTTGATTCTCTGCAACCTTCGCCATGGATGTGGCTTCGTGCAGGAAGAAGCCGTAGACGTCCTCCAGCACGTCGCTCATCCAATCATACAGTTCAACATTGGTGAACTTGTTGACCAGAAAATCAACAACTTCCCGGGCGTGCTGCGAGTGAAGTTCCGCTATCTGGCGCTCCTGCTCGACCACGTCGACCTGGTGGTTGGCCATCGTAATCTGTTGCTGTCCGATCCGGACATCATGCGTCGCCAGGGTTTTCTGGAACTCCCACTCCTGTTCTCGGCGCTCGAAACTGGCCGCAGTCGACAGGATCGACGCGAGCGTGGAGAAACGGCCGGCAAGGTGGCTCAACCCACCGCTACTTGCCGAGATAGCGGAAGCGGTCGCAGAAAGACCTTGACCGACCTCTGCCTTACCGAAGTAGACGCCCGCCGCTACTACTTGTAACGCGGCCGCCGCAAAGTCGGTGATGGAGGCGGCAAGTTGAAGGTGCATGGACGTCTCCATGTGTTCCAACGCCTGTCTTTCCTTTTCGCTTACAGGCTCTGCGAGCAAGCCTTCATAATGGTCCACCTGAATCTCAGCGCGTTTTTTTTGCAACTCGGCAAGCGTGACACCGCCTTTGGCCTCGCGGACCCTGAGGTTCTGTAGCCGAATTCCAGCTCCCGCAAGCTTCAGATCCTGGCGGGCACGCAAAACTTCGTAGAGCTGGGCATCACGTTTCTCGATGGCCGACAGCATGGCCGCCTCGAGTTGTGCGGCCATCTGTGCAAAATCTCTGGCTCGTTCGACAAGCACCTTGTAGCGGTACGGGGTAGGCTTGAACGTGGCCATCCCTGGCAATACCAGTTGCCCCCCTTCGCCGATGACAGGCAAGCCTGTGCTGGTATCTGTGGCGGCCGCGTACGGATCGATTTCCCGTTCCAGGCCGGCGATATTGCGACAGTGGCGAATCTTGAAAAGGTTGGATTCGACCCGCAGCAGGAAGAACGTCAGAAGTGGATTCGGCGGGATGCAGAACTGGAAAGAAGGCGCCGAGACATAAGGTTGATCCACAAAGTCGGCCATCGCGACCGTCCGGGTAAGCGCTGCTGTCAGCTCGCCATCGACCGGCACCAACGGCGGTCCTTCAGCGACAAGGGCCGTGTTAAGTGGCTGTCTCAGCCACGAGAAATCGCCATCGTTCTGGCCATTATCGCCATCTGTCAGTACGGCCCGAAGCGCCGTTCCCGTATCCCGTGCAACGCGTCTGGCGGTGCGGGATACACGGTCATCGGTCAGGAGTGCCGTATAAGCGGTGGCGCGAAGCTCGGCCCGTTTGGCAAGTGTATTCCCGATCGTGTCTACAGATTGAGGAGTCTCGCGTTCTGATTGAATGACCGCTTCTATTTGCACGACTTTCTGTTCGTCATCCAACGCTTCGGATGCCCCGATCGCTGTGATTTGCGGGATCAACGACTCGAGTCGACGGAGACTGCGGATTTCGTTCAATTGGCCGAGCACCGCAAACAGTGCCGGCTGAACACCCGGGCCGACCTCGATGTCCAACTCGCCGATGATCTCCTTGCACCCGTTCCTGGCCTGCTTCAGCTCTTTCGAGTTCAGCAGCTCCTGCGCGGTTGTGTAAAGCATTCGCGCGCGTGGCACCGATTCGGCGGTGTCGCGGGTGAACTCCGCATCCGCGTATTCCAGCAGACACCGGATGACTGAAATCAATGTGAAGCGGACGTATGCGCCCGTTCGCGTCACGGCAGTGGCGTGGGGATTCAGCGGATCAAGCAGCCAGTTCTGGAGCCGTTCGAAATCATCATCCGCCTGCTTGGCATTGTTGGCCAACAGCGGCGACACTATAGGATTGTTTGGCGCGCTGTAGTCGTACACGGTCTGGAACCAGTCTAACGCCTCAAAATAGTGCCCGGCACGACACAACTGCAACGCCAGGTGAATCGGCACGAAATAGTACGCCTCATTCAAATAGGTGCGGACGGATTCCGGGACTTTGGAGTGCATGAAGTCGATCAGCCAAAGACTGAACACTCGCAGTTGGCGATCTGCCGTGGAAAGTTGATCCGGAATATCGTGGACTTCCGCGACTCGTGGGGCGACTTTGAATTGCCGCTCCTCGATTAGTGTGGTGTTACCGGATCCATCGCTGGCAATCTCCGCGATGGCAAGCACCAAGCCTTGAATTCCGCTCTGATAGGCCAGCGGCTTGATTGCTGCTGTTGTGACCTTTTCATCGTCACAGTGAATCGCAAACCGAAGACCATCCGCGAACGCGGGCGTACGATCTTGCTCAAGGTTGAAAAAGCTTTCAAAGGCGTGGCCATTCCAAGCCTCGTCTCGAGATACACGTAGGGCGTGCAACGTCGGATCGGCGAAATTCGGATCGGTATAGGCAAAGATGCGACGGGTGTCATCGCTGTCATCCCACAAAACGCATCCACGCCAGCCTTTACCTAATTCCAGATGGATCCGGTCTCTGCTCTGTGGATGTCTACGATCCTCCAGTTGGAAGTCCCAATTGTGGGCCAACACAAATCCAGAATAGGCGGCAAAGACACAATATCCCTGACTATGACGTATCGCCGCGACGATTTTCCCGCGGTGAAATTTGGAGCTTTCCACTTGCGGATTAGGAACGAATTGCCGAAAGCGCTCCCCCACATCCTCCCATGGATCGGAACCTTCGTCCTCGTCCTCTTCGTCATTCGTCTGACTCGAGCCCAGGTCTGCCAGGGTCACACGGCGACGATAAATCCGTTGGTCGGCTTGCAGTAACAGCTCCGGAGCTTCATCGCTGGCGTTGCGTTGGACCACCACCACGGCGCGAAAGCCCGTCAGGCCTCCCGGCAACTCCAGCTCTTGCGGGGAGTCGTCCCAGCGATTGGCCAGCAAGTCATAGCGCGTAAACACGATTTTCCGGGTACCCGCTTTCGGTCGTACAATCGCAAACAGGAAAATGAAATCTTCGAACGGAATCGCCCCCAGGAGTTTGGTGGCGCCCTCCAGCCCAGGCACCCGATCCCAGAAACTCTGGGCGTAGCCATTATGGATGCGGAAGTCGTATCGTGACCAATAGACTTTTTTTGAGCTCTTGCTGCGGGCAAACAGATAGAACAGGCGACGTTTTTCCGGTCTTGCCTTACCACATGCGCCGTCGCTGCGAAGTTGCGTCAGCGCCCGGCAAGAGGCTTCCAGCGATAACTTATTGACGTCACGGAAGTACTCGGCGTACTGACTTGCGGCCCGGCAGGCATCCTGGGGAGACAGCCGCCGAGTACGGGTAGCCTCCACGAGCTGCGTAAAGGCGGGGGTTTGCCAGCGTCGAAGGCTGGGAATGGCGATGTTTTCCGGATAGAGAAATACGAACATCGCCGAACGCCAGGCCGCATACGAACCAATCCAACCCCACTGCTCGTCGAAGTTCGTCAATTCCGGCAGGACCCATTCGGGGTGTGCATCCCGGACCTGCCCGGTGCGTACCCCCCAGATGAGATTCTGGAGCGTCTCAATCGCCTGGCTGACGCGCGTCGTAATCTGGCACCCGTCCGCTTCGGCATCGATCAGCAACTGCCCGGTGATCCATTTCGCCTTTTCCTGGGGCGTGCTCCCTTCCGCGTCAGTCGCGTCGATGAGCGCGCTGCGCAACATCGGCAGCGTTTCTTCTTCAACCGAGCCAACCGATTCCCGCAACGAGGCGACCACCGTCTCGACCTGCGTGATGCGCGCTTCCAGCCGATCGTTCCAGTCGCGACGCTGTTGCGGCGTTGTTCTCCAGCGCCGCAGATTGGGGCCCTCGCTCCGAGCGAAATGGCTCGGCCCCAGATGCAGTCCAGGCACCGCCTGCTCGCCGCCTCTCCAGGCAGCCGCCAGCCGGCTTTTGCCCACGCGAATCAGGACGGAGAAAACGGCTTCCCATTCTGCATCGTCAAGCTCTGCTCCAGCCTGAATCCGCTCGACTACTTGCAGCAAGTAGTCGAAAGCAGATTGCGATAAATTCATCTGGTTCAGCCGCGGCGAGATGCTAGTACCTGCCTCCTTCGAATCCCCAAGGGACTGAAGATCGTCCACGCCGGTGCCCAACGACGGGGCATCCGAGGTATCGGTGAGGAACATGAGATCCAGACCGCTCAAGGCATCCGGTGCGCTATCCAGCAGCATTTGCAGCGCAGACCGTCGGTCCTGGACCCACGTCCTTCGCTCCTTGAAGAGTGAAAAGGGGGCGGACTCGTCAGAGCGGTCCACGAAGTCCAGGAAACCAAGTCGATCCGGGTCAATTTGCCCATCGCGACTGCGCAGGTCCAGCGCAGACTGCCACGCCTGCCGCTGCTCGGGGGCCGACCTCCACTTCGGCAATCGGGCTTTCAGGATCCTCCAGTAGCGATCGAATTCCGGTTCGTCTTCGTCGTCGATCCACTCCGGATAACGCCGCTTTGCTTTGTGGGCCCGTGTCAATAGTGCGTAAGTCTTCTCCCATTCACTGGCGCCCGGCTGGCCTTCGGGATCGGCATCTTGATTCTTGGCTCGAGTTGCCATGAGGAACTGGAAATCCTCAATGGACAGGTGTAAATCCTGGGTAACAGCCGTTTCGGTCTGCAGGCGAATCGTTTCGTCGTTGCTCGACAGGTCCGCCAAGAGCTGTTCAGGGTTATGCGGCAGCGGATCCCCCGGGTCGGGGTCTCCGAGGGCAAGCCCCATCATGCTATCAAAGCCGTTCGTCTCACGTTCCTGCTGGATCGCTGCGAGATCCTCCTGCAACTGCTGAAGCCGCGTATGCCATGCAGCGTGCGCGGCCGCCCCGGCAGCAGGCTCGACCAGTTCGTCAAGATCGATGCTCTGGGGATCAATCAGCGGACGATCTTCCGGCAGTTGCGGCGGCCACAGCCCTTCTGCCGGTTCGCGTTGCGATTGCCAGAAAATCCTTGGATCAAGCCGCAACGCAGCCTCCTGCTCCTGCTCGACCCATGCTTCAAACAGATCCTCTTTCTCTGTCTGAATCAGGATGTTCACCACATCGCCTGTATCGTCCTCGCTCAACTGCTGCCCTGAGTTCAGCTTGGCAGTGATCTCGGCAAAGCGTGTCAGTCGATCGGACGTCAGCCGCAACGCGGCCAATGTGGTTTGAAAGGTCTCGTCCTCGAAAGCATGCTGCAACTCGTCCGCCAGGGCCAGAAGATCGGGAACGGGTTCGCCATAAACTTCTACCAGCGCTGCATTCAGCCCTTGCGTTTCGACGATGTCGGTTAAGGCGGCTATCCTTCCATCCACGTGTGCGCGGCGGTCTTGCCACAAGTTGAATGCTTCATCAACCACGCCGGGGAAGCGAAAATCGTCCGGCCCGACGACATCTGGATCAATGATAGGAAGGGTGCCGTCGGTGTACTCATCGGACGGGTAATCCAGTGCGCGCCAAATTGTTTCCAGCCGCTCCTGACGCCAGATTGCCAGCAAGGGCGTTGATGCTTCGGCAAGAGGATCCCGGGACGTGCTTTGCAGCCCGAAGTGCATTTCCAGCCACGTTTCACTGGGAGGCGTTGCGCCGTCGTCGACCGCGATGAACAGAGTCTCGAGATGCTGCACCAAAATACCGATTCGTTCAGCAACCTTTTCCTGCTGGTCTGCCGTGCCAAAGGCGATGACATCACGCAGTTCGGCATAGGATGCGCCGACTTCCTCCAGTAATTGCTTGTAGGCGGCGCGACGATAATCACCGGTTGATGGACCCGTGGGCGCAGCGCCTTCGATTGGGTCGGAAGCGTCTTCCGGAGCAAGCAGATGGCGGAGAACCTCACAGCAAATGCGCACTTGCCGCACCCGTTGGTCGACGGCTTCACAGGTTGCCGGAAGGTCACGCAAGCGCTGGTGCAGTTGTTCCTCCAGCCATTGCAAATCGATCGTTTCGTAACTCGCGCCAGGCGGCGGGGTCACTTCGACTTTGACGTTCGTCGTAGCGAAGTCGAGTAAGTCGGCCAGGTAAGCCAGGGGACTGACTGCGGCTTCGCAGTCTCGACACTGGCAGGTATCTTCCTCGATGATCCCTTCGGCGAGTTCGCCGAATTGTCCCGGGAAACCCACTCCCGAGTTAGCAACAGCGACACGGTACGCGGTAAGGGCGTGGTCCAGATACCGTTTTTGCGCCACCGCGGCTGCATGTAACTGAGCCGCCCGTAGATCACCGATGTGCTCGCCAGTCGCCCGCACGAACGCGAATCTAGACGTTGAGGCAATTGTCAGCGGACGATCGAAGCCTCTCTCGAGGAGTTCACGGTTCACATCCATATCTGGTGAGATGGCGCTGAGCCGCGCGTAAGCATCCAGCAGCTGCAGGGATTCCCGACTGACCGTTTCTGGCATGTCTTCCAGCCGGGTCACGCCGCCCCTTCGCCGCACATCGTCCAGCGTGTGTATGCCCCGTACAGCCAGTGTTTCGATTATCTCGACTGGCACATCGTCTCCTATCGCGACTCGCAGCTCATCGAGCGTCGACGATTCATCGACGGGGACGGGGGCCGGCACTTGAATCCGATGCGCAACGGTCTGGTCTCCAGGTGCTTTAACACGCTCTTGATGAATTTCCCGCCCGTCTGAATCGAGCACCCGCAGCAGGATTGTCGGGTCTCTTTCCCCGTCTTCATTTGCGGTGGATATCCGGTAGCTCATGGTGAACAAGCCGCCGCCGTCCGTCAGCCGGTGACCGAGATGGGTAATATCTCCGTCAGCAGTCACCAAAGAGGCGGTAACCTTGAACCCGGCGAGCGGACCACCCGAGTTGCTGTCAATCAGTTGTCCAACGAACCTCCGCACAGTGATACGGCCTTGAGCAACCTGCAGGTCGCGGATCTGCTCAAGAATATTGTCAATGTCAGCGGTGATATCCGGGATGATGTGCTCGGCAACAGCCGCTTCCAGCGCTGCGCGCTGCCGGGCGACAGGCAGCTCGAGGAGTTCGTCCAATTCGAGCAGGCGGTTATCAAATACGCGAAACCAGCCGTAAAAGGCCGCCACGGGGATGCCGGTCTGATTGGCAAACTGGTCGGCCAGGCGCAGTAATTGAAGCCGCTGGTGCACCGTGCGCCGCTCCAGCCGCTCAAGAATTGGAAGTAGCCGCTGTCGTGTGGCTTCGTGGGACAGGAATTCCAGATCCCTGTCTGTGAAATCCCGGTATTCGACTTCCTCGAGTACCGGCTCGATGGCTTCCTGCAGTGCTTCGAGTTCGGAGAGATCGCGGCGAGGCTGCTCAGGCAGTGGGCCAAGCGTGAGATCGACCCGCTCCTCATCCCCCGCGTTGAAGATAATCCCGGACTCAGCCCTCAGGGTGCCGTCGACAAAGGCCCGCACAAGGAGGTCGGCGCTCTGCTTCTCTGCCCGGAGAAACTGCTCCGCCGTGTAGGAGATCTCATAGCGTCCGCTGGTTTCCTCGATAATGGCCTCGCCGAGCAGTTGCTCGCTGCGCAGGTCGATGTCATAGGCGCGGACGGTAGTGCCCAGCGCCGGGGTGCCGTCTTCGGTCCTCATGATCCCAAATATTTTTGCCATGATTCCCACCTTTGTTTAATTCAGCCAGATTTTCACCTGTCCCAACTTGTTCCAGCCGAAAGACGTGTCGTCGCTCTACCTCCCGTCTACCCCCACCCGGCCTCAAAGTGTTGGTCTTCGGTACACCAGTGGAATCACATCCTGAATCACAGTGCCGTCGGCGAGTGGCCTTCCTCGGTACCCAGCGCCCCCAAGAATTTGAGGAATGTAACGCAGGTCATGCCCTGCGACTTGCTCTACTGTGGCGGTCGTCAGATCAAACCCCGTGCCCGTAGCCGTGTCGTATACGTCTACTCCGTACCTGCCTCGAGGAGTGGTTCTGAAGGTATTCGGCAGCTGTCCGCTCTCGATAGCGTCATCGACCAAACCCTTAAAATGGTCGTCGGCAGCGTTACCAAATCTGAAATGGTAAGCCTGTCGAACGCCCGGAGGAGGGTTCACGGGAATCGTGCGTTCGGCATGGGCCACTGCCTCATTCCGGAAGCGTAATAGCAACTGCGTCGGAGACAGCGCATTTTGCGTAGTGCTAACACCGACTTGTCGAGCGGTTGCCGTGGCAAGCGCGGCGCCCACATGAACAGTCGGTCTGCTGGGTGCTGGCTTTACGCGTCCGAAGAACCTGGCCAGGAATCCGACAACGCCTCGCCCGGCATTGTAAACGCCTCGCCCCGCCACACTCACTGTTCCTGGTCCAATGAAGTCCAGCGGCGAGATGGAATCCTCGAGTCCTTGAGCCACCTGTGCCACCAGGACCCCTCTGTTCGTATATATGTTGACCAGGTCTCCGCCAGTCTCGGGGTCGGGTTCTTTGTATCCTACGAGGCTTCCTGCTTCGATAATCCCGATGGCCTTAGGATGCTTGCGCTCCCAAATCTCGGTATTGGTTGTCGGGATTTGCTCCCCCTGTTCCTGGTCGAGTTCTTCCTGCTCCTCGTCGGAAAAACCTTCGTTGCTGTATGCGTCTTCGGTTGGATCACGAATATTTTCAGAGCTCAGATCATCCGGATCGCCGGGGGCATGGCCATTGGCATCAATAAAACGGGTCGGTCGATTCGCAGCGTATCGGTAGAGGTTGAACCCTCCGGCAGCACCCACAGGATCCGCAGAAAACCAAATAACTATCCACGGCGCGTAGTATCTCGCCCCGTGATAACTCAACCCACTTTCCTCATCCCGCTCCTTGCCGGTAATTCGATACCGCTTCCTCGCGAAGCTGCCGAAGCTGGTCTCACCGTAGGGCGTGTACTCCTCGCGATTGACGAAGATGCCGGCTCCATCCACCACCACGTTGCTGCTGCCGAGATGATCGCCGAGGTGGAATGTGACAGCAGGCGTGGCATCGTCGGGGAAAGCCGGGCCGACCCGCACCAGGGCGATGCGCTGCTGGTCGTCCATGACGTGCAAGCTGTTGTTCTCGGTGCCGCCTTCGGCGTGGTGTTCAAGTATCCCATCGATATAAACGGTCGTATTCACCGCACCACCTTGCCGACGCACCAGCTTCTTGACCCGTATCCCGGCCGAATCGTAAAGGTAGTGAGCGTAAATCGACGGCTCTGCGCCCGCGGTCTGGGTGCGGTAGACCCGCATCTGATTGCTGTGATTCCACTCGAAGTGGCGCGAGGTGGTTTCGCCGGTCATATTGCCGCTGGGGTCGAAAGTGTAGGCGAAGTCCACCTGACCGAGGGTCATCTGTACCAGCCGGTTGCTCCCTGCGTCCTGGATAAAATCCCGTGTAAAACCGCCGCTGTCGGTGATGTGCCGCAACTCTTCCATACTGCCCATCGCATCGTAGCGATAGCGCTCGGTGTAGGCGCGGGCCAGGGTCATGTCCTGGCTCTTGGGAAAGTCACCCCATGGCGCCACAGGCGGCGGTAGGGCTTGTTCCCGCCCCGTGGCCGACCGCAGTTGGTAGATGGCGTCATAGGTAAAGGCCCGATCCAGCGCGTTCGTGCCCACCAGGGTGTCGGGGATACCGCTCGCCGGCGTGCGGTCATGAATATCGGTGATGTTACCCACCAGATCGTGCTCGTATCCGAAATCCTGCAGCGGAGCGCCGGCAGGCAGGTACGTGTGGTCTGCAGGTTGCGTATAGTGCTCGCTGCGCAGGCGGCCCAGGTGGAAGGTCAGCGGGTCGTAGGCGTAGCGGGTCATCACACCGTTACCGTAGGCGATCAAAGTACGCTGGCCTCTGGCGTTGTAGGCAATCTGCTCGACAAAGGTCTCGCTGTTCAGCGTCACTTGCTCCAGCCCCCCGGACCGGTTATAGCCGGGCACCAACACTGACCGCTGGCCGATCACATCCTCCGGGTAAATGACCTCGGTCGCCCGGTTGAGGGCGTCGTAACGCATGGTCGTGGTATAAGGGCGGGGATCGAGCACTGTTGCCGCGTGGACCTTGAGGCTGAGACCTTCGGGCGGCTGCCAGTCCATTCGAAAAGCCGGCACCTGCCACTGGTTGGCAGCGGCGCCGTCGAACACCGCGATAATAACGGCGTCGCTGACGACCCGGCGCGTCCTTTCCAATAGATTACCTTTGAAATCGTATCTGGCCACCTGTATTTGCCCGGCTTCGTCGTAATGCTCAACGAGTTGGCCCAGCAAGTTGCGCGCCCGGGCTTCAGCCTCGGTCAGCCCGGAGCTGGCGCTGTCGCCGTAGACCAGACGTTGGCGCAACGTGACGGCCTGGGACGGGCCGTCACGCACCCACATGCGGTTGGGCCGGTTGAATTCATCAGAGCCGTTCAATGCCAGCGTCCCTTTGCTGTCGCGCTGCTCGAGCGGGCGACCCGCCGCATCCAGCACAGTGCGGGTCAGCCCGGCGTCGATGCTGTTTACCCGCAGCGCGTTATTGGCCAGATCGTAGGCGTAAACAAAGGCTTCTCGATCCAGGGCATCGGTCACCACCAGCAGGTTGCCACGAATGTCGTAGCGGAACTGGGTGCGAATCGCTTCGATTGGCGGCAGCGGGTCGCCCGGGTTGGCCGGCTCGCTTCGGTTGCGCTGGATGCTTTCCACCGTCCGCCCCAGGGCATCAATGCGGATGCTGCCGGGGGTAAAATGGTGGCTAACCGGGGCGCGGTCGGTGAGCGGGCCGAGGGCGCCGTCCGGACCCGGCCCCTCGCTCAGCGGAGCCAGATCGTTGGCGTCGTAGGTGTAGGCTTCCCACGGCGTTGGCGCGAACCGGTCGGGATCAGTCAGCTCCGGTGGCGCCCCGTAGATGACCCGATGCTCCGAGCCGCCCGGGTTGAGGGTGCGAATAACCTGGCCCCGTGGATCGTAGAACATGCGAACGGATTGCCCCAACCTGGCGTCCTGCGGCGGTTCGAACGCCCAGCCCTGGTCGAAGAACGGCTCGTACTTCTCCACCACCTGCCCTTTGTTATTGTAAATCTGCCAGCCACTGACCACCACCCGAGGGTTGACGGGATCGGCCGGCTGGCCCATGACCGGGCCACCTGACGCGGTCTGATCGAGCGGCAGGTTGGTGTTGGCAAAGGGAACGTCGCCGAAGAGAACCTCCTCAGCCTGGGTGCGGCTTTGCAGCAGGCGGCCAAAGCCGTCGGAATATTCAACCGTCTCAATGGTGGCATCCCGTTCGGGCAGGGGCACATTGGTTTCGGTGGCGTGGTGTTCGCGGGCAATCGTGCGCACCGCGACGGGTTGGCCGCGCGCCTCGAAGGCGAGGAAGTCGTATTCGAGTCGCTTGCCCGGCGCCGCCGGCGTATCGCCCACGGTCTCGCCCTCTTTCCCCATAACGGCCGTGCTGGCCAATAGACCTAGCGGAGTATAGGCGAAGGCGATGCGGTTGCCGTTGGCATCGGTCACCCGTTCCGGCTGTATCGCCCGGTAATCGTACCCGGCGCTGGTAGTCAGCCCGACCGGGTCGGTCACCGCTACTGGCAGCAGGTCGAAAGGATCATAGCTAATGACTGTCTCTCGCCCCAGCGGGTCACGATCGGCGACCAGCAACCCGCGAGCGGTGGCCGGGTTCAGCTGGAAATCATACTGTTGCCCAGCGCCCGCGTAGAAACCGCGCGGGTGCAGGCCGTCACTCCCATCATGGAAGACGTAGCCCGCCAGGGTGGGGTTGCCGGCCCGAAAAGGCGGGGGATACTCGGCTGTCCAGAGCGGTGGCCCGTTCGGGTCGAGATAGGGCGGGATGGCCAGTACACCATGATCATCCCGGTAAACATCCTCTAAAATGGCCTCGGTCAGCACCAGGCTTTCGCTGCGGCTCAAGGCGCCAAAATCGCCCAGTTGACCCAAGGGCAGCCCTTCAAAGGCCGCACCATCATAGAAGCTGAAGCTTTGTGCGATCAGGCTCAGGTCGGCCGTTCCCGCCCTCACAGCATCCCATAGCGCAAAGGCGCTCGGGCTGCCATCGTTACGCAGCTCGAAGGCCGTGGTGCGGGCCACGCGGTTGACCATATAGTGGGCATTGTCATCGCGCTGGGCATAGTTGGTGTTGGTCACGACGCCCAGATAGGGCTCGCCGGCCGGGGCCGCCATGCGATAATCTCGCCCTCGCGGGACGGCCAGGGCGACCTGGCGGCGCGGCTGGCCGTAGCCATCGTACTGGTCGGTAAAGCTGAGTTGCGTCATGGGATCAGCGCCTCGCTCCCATTGGGTGGTGCGCTGGGCCGCCGGATGGGAAAAGAAGATGTGCTTGCGGTCCAGCTGGTCGTCCCCGGGCGGGGATTCTTCCCGCACGCTGTACTGCGCCTCAGTCACCGTGTAGGGGCGGTTTTCGCGATCCTCACTGCCGTCCAGGGCGTACAGCTCGGTACGCAACACCGATCCGCGCAGCGTACGCAGGGCATCGCGCCGGTCACGTCGTTGCTCCAGGCCGCTGAGGAGGTCGGTCAGCGATTGCGGGCGCTGCAGAACGGGCGGGTCTTCGGCCCAGTACTCGTGGTGGTAATCCGCCTCGTTCCATTCTCCGAACTCCTCACCGATGGGCCCCTGATGAAACCAGGTCTTCGTAAGCATGGGCGGGGCGTAATGGACTTCATCGACGCCGAAGAAATCAAAGGCCTCACCGTGGAGGCCCGGCGCGTTATAGTGCTCGAAAGTTTCCGTGTCGAACTGCTCCACCATGCCGAAGCCGCGGAACTCGCGCTCGGCTCCGTCCCAATAGCCGTGGTGATAGAGGTATTCTGTGGTCAGCTTGCCCCTCGAAATCTGATCGATGATTTCCACGCAGGCGACGACCTGTACCGGAAACGGCAGCGGCGTCTGCCAGCGCGTGTCGGGATTCTGCTGATCGGCCAGGTAGAAACGGGTAGACGGCGCATATTCGACGCGGGTCACGGCGCCCATGTGGTTGTCCATATCCGCCAGCAGGTAAGGCTTGAGGCCGCCCGTAAAGTCAAGGAAGTGCAGGTGGTCTCGGCCCGGAGCCCGCGCGTCCGCGCTCCACAACACCCCGCTGATGCCCGCGCCCAGCAGGTCCACCAGACGCACGGCATCCATATCCGTAACGGCTGGCGTACCGTCGATCTCGATGGGATCGCTCCAGCCGTTGCCGCTCTGGTTGATCCAGAGCAGAATCTTGCCGTGGTCGACGTAAACCAGATCCGCCAGGCCGTCGCCGTCCACATCACCGATCAGGATGCGCCTCGGGTCATAGCCATAGGGCAAGCGGGGGCTGTTGTGCATGTGGACACGCCGGCCCCAATCACCGTAGCCCAGGTTCGGCCAATACTCGACGTTGCCGTCGTGGACGAGGAGCAGGTCTTGCAGGCCGTCACCCGTCATGTCTGCCCACTTTACGCGGGGGTCGGCGAAGTGGACGTCGGGGAACGCCTCCAGGGACCTGCGGGCGACGCGGCGGGTGTCGTTCCAGCCTTCCTGGGGGTCGTTGAAATAATACTCCAGGCGGCTGCCGGACCGGACGGCGTCGGTAACCCCATCGCCGTCAAGGTCGACGAGCGCGACCTCCGGATCTTGCAGATTGAAGCTGGGAGCGAGATCGTAACGCCGGAAGGAGCGTCGGTTCCAGGTGCCGTCGAAGTTCAGCGGAAAGTATCCGGCCAGCCCGTTGTCGGTAGCGAGCAGGTCGATCCGGCCGTCTCCGTCGGCGTCGATGAGTTGCACGCCGGGATCGGCCAGCGAGAGACCCGCCGGAGCGTCGCGCATCTGGCGAGGGAGGTCGAAACGGCCGTCGCCCAGGTTGCGCCAGTAGCGGACCGTGCCGTTCATCTGCAAGACATCGGGCAGGCCGTTGCCGAAGAGGTCGGCGGTTTCCAGGTCGGGGCTGGCGAGAGAGCGAGCCGGCAAATCAGGCCCCTGAATCGGGAAGAAATTGCGATTCTCCGGCTCAAAACGGGTGTAGCCGAACTCAAGTGATGGTAGTTGCTCGGCGGCGTCCCCCGTGTGGCCGGTCACCACCACCTGGCTAAGCAAAGAGCCACGGTTCAACGGCAGGAGATGAGCCAATTCCGGCCGTTGATCCAGGTAGACCAGGTCATAGGTGCGCGCCAACAAATCCTCATGGGCGTGAGTCCGGACTTCGATTCTGGTGCAGCGGCGGCGGGTGCGTATCTCGAATCCGGCTCGGTAAGCAGAAAAAGGATCGGGCCGCTCTTCATGGATAAAGGTAACGGAGACAAGGAACTGTTGCGCATCATTCGGGCCAAAATCGGCATAGCGCAGGGTATGCAGATACAGCTGATCCCAATGGTGGGGGCCGGCGGTATCCCGATCGCGCTCGTAGTCGTAGACGATACGATTGCCAAAGGCGTCTTCTGTACGGGTCAAACGCCAGTTAAAGACATGGCGTGGAGTGTCGGGATCGGCCACGGTTGCCGGATCGTGCTCCCGGGCCGCTTCGGTCCCATACCACGAGATCAAGCCATCCTTGCTCCGCACGCGCCAGTAGTCGTTGTTCACATCCTGATGGTGTTCGATGCGGGCAAACAGGCCCTCGGTACGGGGTTGGTAGCGAGTCGTCCCTGGTGCCGGCTCTGAAACACGCACCAGGCCTTCGGCACCGGACAGGATAAAGACATCCCGGTCCATCAGCTCCGGAGCTCCATCCTGGTATCGGGGAATTCCTTTGGAGGTCTCCCGGCTCACTCCGGGAATGCTCAAACTCCAGCCCAGCCCGAAGGGCCCGTTGCCATTGCCGGTGCTGTAGACCAGTTTTAGCTCCGGTTGAAAACCATTACGTCCGGGTGGGAGAGCGATGGGCACGGTAAAGTTGCCGGTGCCGGTGTGCAGGTCGGGCGAGAAGGTTTCGCCAATGCCACTTTGAGCGCCACCCCCGTTGGGTAGAGAAATGACCTGTTCTGAGGTGCCTGATTTATTGCTCATGGGCATCACCTCCGCCGTTTATGTACTGACAGCAAAACGGTGATATCTATGACTAGGTGCAGGGAAAACGCATGAAAGCGCTCAGATCGCAATACCGCCTCTGAAACGCGTCCCCCTTTCAAGTAATTTAGCCCAAAATGACGGACCATGGCGAAATATTCCGCCACCTGCCACGATGAATTGTGGAGGCATCCCGAAGTGCTACACCCAAAGAGATGTAGCCGGCAGGAACCTTGACAGGCCTGGCAGTTTGTATACTTGAGTAATAGGCCATCACCCCTGAGCAGCGGGGCAATGGCCGCAAGTGCCGCTACTCGTTAAAACGAGCGCGCCACAATCTCCTTCATGATTTCATTGGTACCGGCATAGATGCGCTGCACCCGTGAATCAGCCCACGCCCGGGCGATGGGATACTCCCACATATAGCCGTAACCACCGTGTAACTGGACACATTCGTCCATCACCTTGCACTGCAGGTCGGTCGTCAGCTGCTTCAGCATGGCCGCGGTGGGGATGTCCAGTTTGCGCTCCAGGTGCAACTCCAGACAGCGGTCGGTGAACACCCGCGCAGCGGTTATCTCCGCTTTCATTTCTGCCATCTTGAACCGGGTATTCTGAAAGGCAATGACCGGCTTGCCGAAGGCCTTGCGGTCTTTGACGTAATCCAGGGTCCAGCCCCAGGCAGCTTCCGCCGCGGCAACCGCGGTCAAGGCAACCTGCAAACGCTCGGCAGGCAATTCCTGCATAAGCTGGAAAAAACCCTGGCCTTCGCGGCCGCCAAGCAAATGGGTTACAGGAATTCTTACATCCTGAAAGAAAAGCTCGGAGGTATCCTGGGCTTTCATGCCCACCTTGTTCAGGTTCTGGCCCTTTTCGAAGCCCTCCCAGGCGGCTTCAACCAGAAACAGACTGGTGCCCTTGGCGCCTTCCTTGGGATCGGTCTTCGCCACCACAATCACCAGATCAGCCATCTGGCCATTGGTAATAAACGTTTTGGAGCCGTTCAGAACGTAGTGGTCACCCTGCTTGATGGCGTTGCTTTTAACGCCCTGCAGGTCTGACCCGGCACCGGGTTCGGTCATGGCAATGGCGCCGATCATTTCGCCGGTCGCGAGCCTCGGCAGATAGTGCTTTTTCTGCGCTTCCGAGCCGTAATTGAGAATATAGGGCGCCACAATATCGGAGTGCAGGGTCCAGCCAATACCAGACAGGCCCGCTCGGGAGACTTCTTCCATGATCACGGCGCTGTAACGAAAATCCGCGCCGACGCCACCATACTCTTCCGGCAACATGGGACAGAGGAACCCCAACGCGCCTGCCTTTTCCCAGAGTTCGCGGCTGACCTGACCGTCTTTTTCCCATTGGGCGTGGTGAGGAGTCGCTTCCTGTTCGAGGAAACGGCGAACAGAATCCCGGAAACCATCCAGGTCGGCGTCAAAGAGTGTGCGTGGAATCATGATATACCTCTGCGGGTGACTGTTTTTTCGTTGTCGTCCCCAGAGTCTCGGCGGGTAGCCGGGTTTGCTCAATGGTGAAAAGCATCATCTGCAGTGACCAAAACCAACCCACCCTGGTCAGTCTGGTGCGTGAGGCTGGTCGTCAGCGATTTTCCGGGCCACTCGGTCCTCCCCCCAGCGTGGAATGAGGTCCTGGGAGAAGCCCAGATGATCCAGCAGGCGGGCCACAATAAAGTCCACCAGGTCTTCGATACTCTCCGGTTTATGATAAAACCCGGGACTGGCCGGAAGGATCGTGGCGCCCATACGGGTCAGGCGCAGCATGTTATCGAGATGTACCTCGGAGTATGGGGCTTCCCGGGGTACCAGGATCAGCGGGCGCCGCTCCTTCAAGGCTACATCTCCAGCCCGTTCGATCAGGTTATTACTGGCACCGGTAGCCAAGGCTGACAGTGTGCCTGTGCTGCAGGGGCACACCACCATCGGCGCCTTGATCCCGGAGCCAGAGGCCGGGGGAGCGAACCAGTCTTCCCGCCCGAAAACCAGCACCTGGCCCGGGCGGGCACCATACAGCTCGGTGAAAGCAGCCTGCATCGCCTTCGCTGAGCCGGGCAGCTTCAGATCGGTTTCTGTTGCAATGACCACCTGGGCCGCACGACTGATCATCACATGCACGCGGCAGTCAGCCGCCACCAGACACTCAAGCAGGCGAAGGCCGTATTGCGCACCGGAGGCACCGGTGATGGCAAGGTTCACGGTCTGCTTGAAATCGTCCGCGTTATGCTCAGCCAAGGGTGCGCTCCAGTTCTGAAATCAGTTTTTGGTGAATACCGCCGAACCCGCCGTTGCTCATGATGACCACATGGCACGGCTGTGTCAGCTCGTCGACCACTCTGGCCACCAGACGTTCTACGCTGGATTCAAGAATATGGCGCTCTTTATCCAGTCCGGTCTGGCGGCCGATCAGGGCGGGTAGCCACGGCATCCTGTTCAGGTTAGCCCAGATCACGCGATCTGCCTGATCGGTACTGGGCAGCAACGTGTCCTGGTGCACCCCTTGCTGCATGGTGTTGGACCGGGGCTCGATCAACGCAATGATGGTTTCACCGCCGACCTTGTTCCGCAAGCCGTCGAGTGTGGTTGCGATCGCGGTGGGATGGTGGGCGAAATCGTCGTATACCTTCACGCCACCAATATCCGCCACCAGCTCCATGCGGCGCTTGACCCCGGAAAAATGACACAGCGCCGCCACCGCGTGGTCAGGCGTCACGCCCACGTGACGTGCCGCCGCAATCGCCGCGAGTGCATTGCGCACATTATGAAGCCCGGTTTGCGTCCATTTCAGGGTCGCCACCGGTTGCTCATGATGAACAACCACAAACTGGCTGCCATCATCTGCGAGCAGCTCGGCGCGCCAATCGGCGGCCTCTACCTCACCGCCAATCGATGTGGATTGCACCTGGCTCCAGCAACCGAGCTCAAGGGCCCGGTCCAGATGCACATCCCGCGCCGGACGCACAATCAGACCATTGGACGGAACGGTTCTGACGAGATGGTGAAACTGGCGCTCGATGGCCTCGACGTTGTCGAAGATGTCGGCATGATCGAATTCGAGGTTGTTGAGAATGACCGTGTGGGGGCGGTAATGCACAAACTTTGACCGTTTGTCGAAAAAAGCACTGTCGTATTCGTCCGCCTCGATAACAAAAAAATCACTGGATCCCAACCGGGCGGAGACCGGGAAGTCACAAGGCACCCCACCCACCAGGTAACCGGGGTCGAACCCGGCCTGATCCAGAATCCAGAGCAGCATGGACGTGGTGGTCGTTTTACCGTGGGTACCCGCAACCGCCAGCACCCACCGTTTGCGCAGGACTTCCCGGGCGAGCCATTCCGGGCCGGACATGTAATCGATATTCCGGTTGAGCACCGCCTCGACTTCGGGATTGCCCCGGGACATGGCGTTGCCGATCAACACCAGATCGGGAACCGGTTCGAGATGGGCCGGATCATACCCCTGCATCAGCTCGATACCCTGAGATTCCAGCTGGGTGCTCATGGGTGGATAGACGCCCTGGTCTGAGCCGGTCACTTCATGGCCGAGCTGGCGCGCAAGGACAGCCAGACTGCCCATGAAGGTGCCACAGATTCCCAGTATGTGAATGCGCATTCTTGCTCTGTCCCCTGTTAATTGGTGCCAAGCGTCGGCTATACAGACCATGGCGTCAAGGGTATTTTGGTTGCCCGGAGGCCATGAAAAACGCCGGGAATTGGCGTATTATGCCCAGCACCAGTTCAACCAGCAGGAGGCACCATCCCAAGATGGCCATCAAGAACGCGTTTTATGCCCAATCCGGTGGCGTAACCGCCGTCATTAACGCAAGCGCCGCAGGCGTTATCCAGACTGCACGCAAGCATCCGGATAAAATTGGCACTGTGTACGCGGGTCGCAACGGCATTATTGGCGCGCTCCGGGAAGAACTGATCGACACCAGTGAAGAAACCAACGAGACCATCGACGCGTTGATTCACACGCCCGGTGGCGCGTTCGGCTCCTGCCGTTACAAACTCAAGAACTTCACTGAGAACCGCCGCGAATACGAGCGCCTTATTGAAGTGTTCCAGGCCCACAATATCGGCTATTTCTTTTACAACGGCGGCGGCGACTCCCAGGATACCGCCTACAAGGTATCCCAACTCGCTGATCGTATGGGCTACCCGATTACCTGTATCGGGGTGCCGAAAACCGTCGATAACGACCTGCCCTTCACTGACTGCTGCCCCGGATTCGGCTCGGTCGCCAAATACGTGGCCACGTCTATTCTCGAAGCCAGCCTGGACATCCGCTCGATGTGCGAGTCATCCACCAAGGTTTTCATAATGGAGGTCATGGGTCGTCATGCTGGCTGGATTGCGGCATCTGGCGGCCTGGCCGGACAGGGCGAAGGTGAGCCTCCGCATATCATCCTGTTCCCGGAAGTTCCGTTTGACCGGGATGCATTCCTCAAGCGCGTTGAACACTGCGTCACAGAGTATGGCTATTGCGTGGTCGTGGCCTCGGAAGGCGCCCAGTACGAAGATGGCCGGTTCCTGGCCGATGCCGGCAACAAGGATGCCTTCGGCCATACCCAACTTGGCGGTGTTGCACCGGCGCTGGCGAACATGGTCAAGCAGGCCCTGGGTTACAAGTACCATTGGGCGGTTGCAGACTACCTGCAGCGTTCCGCACGGCACATTGCCTCTGCGACGGATGTCGAGCAGGCCTATGCTGTAGGCAAAGCTGCGGTCGAAATGGCCCTGGCCGGCAAGCAGGCGGTCATGCCCATCATCGTGCGTGAACAGGCCCGGCCCTACCGCTGGCGAATTGGTGAAGCTCCCCTGAGTGAGGTGGCGAACCAGGAGAAGAAGATGCCTATCCACTTCATCAGCGATGACGGTTTTGCCATCACCCAGGACTGCCGGGATTATCTCGAGCCACTGATTGCCGGCGAGAGTTTTCCGCCATTTGACAACGGTCTGCCCCGGGTAGCACACATAAAAGGCATCCTGGCGGAGAAAAAACTGAAAACAGACTTTGAAGTCTGAGACCGGCTGAACAAAGCACTAACCGGTCCACAAACAAGGCGCCATTCCAGAGAATAGGCGCCTTTTTTGATCCTTCAACAACGGTTACTGCACCGTAGTGGCGTCACGCTGCTCGACGTATCTCGAGAACTGATCGAACCCGCCAATGTGTTCCTTTCCTACGAAGATCTGGGGAACGGTTTCCACCGGCTTGCCAATGGTTTTTTCCAGATCCGCTTTACTGATGTTCTCTGCGATAATATCGACATAACGGAAAGAAATGCCTTTGATCTCACACAGCTCCTTGGCACGGACGCAGAAGCCACAGCTTGAGCGACCGAAAATCGTTACATTATCCATACTAAAACTCCTCGGGATTCAATCGATGTGAGCAACGGCGATCCGATATTCTCGTCATTACTACCAAAAGCGCAATAATGGTGACAGAGCTGCTACAGAAATCAAACACCACTGTGCAAATGATTCCTATAGGCAAAAGTGATCAGAACTGCTGGCAATTTACATGGGCCTGTTCAGGTTTTCAGGCGGCCGAGTTCGCCATCCAGCGCTTCAACCTGCCCGTCCAGGGCCTGACCGCTATCACGGACACGTTCCGCCAATGCTCGAAGATCGCTGGCGGCATCCCCGATACGGGTCAGGTTTCGATTGATTTCTTCGCTGACGGAGCTTTGTTCTTCGGCAGCCGTTGCTACCTGCGTTACATGCTCAACAATAGTGGCAATACGCTCAACTACCGCCGCCAATGAGTCGTCCGCCTCCTTCGTGCCCTCTACGGCCCGGGACGCACGGTCTACGCCGGTGTTGATCACCCCCACGGTTTGACCAACCTCCTGCTGCAGGCCGCTAATCATCTGACTGATCTCATCGGTCGATTCCCGTGTTTTCGACGCCAGTGATCGGACCTCATCAGCTACCACCGCAAAACCACGGCCCTGCTCACCCGCTCTTGCCGCCTCAATGGCAGCGTTCAACGCCAACAGATTGGTCTGTTCGGCGATGCCGCGGATAACCTCCAGAATCCGACTGATGTCTTCACTGCGGGTCGCCACCTGGCCAATCGCTTTGCTGGCCTGTTCCATATCGTTGGCCAATGCACTCACACCCTCAACGGCCGTCGCCAGCATCGCCTGGGTAGACTGAACACCACCACTGGCTTCCCGGGCGTTACCCGCCGCATCGCCGGCAAATGTCGCCACTTCACTGGCCGCCGCGGACATCTCGTTCATGGCGGTCGCTACGCTGTCAATTTCCTGTCTCTGACGTTCGGTATTCTGCTCGGTTTCTTCGGCAATGGCGCGAACGCCCCTGGCCTGCCCCCTGACCTTTCCGTTGACGGCCTTAAGGTCGTTGACCATAGCCCGCAGGCGGGCCAGAAATTGATTGAAACCACCGGCCAGCGCGATCAGCTCGGCATGGGTATCGATATTGAGCTCGTTGGTAAGGTCGCCCTCGGCACTGGCAAGATTCTGCATCCGGTCACGTATCTCATCCAGCGGGCGGGTTACGGAACGTACGAGCACCACCAACCCGAGCAATGCAATGACCAGCACTGCAATGCCGACCACCAACTGCCGTGCCGCTGTTGCCGACACCTGATCAGACAGCAGTTGGGTAAGGTCGATCAGCTCGGCCAGTGCTGCCGACCTCGGCAGCTCAATCAGCAGTGACCATTGGGCGCCTGGCTGATTGATGTCGATCGGGAAGGAAACCGCCAGGGTTTCACCTGTGTCATAGGTTCCCTGCTCGCGATGAAGCTTGGTAAATACCCCGGCGTTGTCAGGAATGGCTTCTGCCAGAGGTCGCCCCAGATAGTCCTGATAGTGACTGGCGCCGGCGATCAAACCTTTTTCACTGAGAAGCGTAATGCGCGACTGGCCATTGAAAAGCGCGCCACTGACGTCCGACAGGATGGACTGGAATGTCGACAGGTTGATGTCGACCCCCACAACGCCGGCGAAGTTCTGTTCAGCCAGAATCGGCATCACCAGGCTGGTCATCAATTCACTGTAGCCTTCTTCAATCTCGTACTCGTAAGGTTCCATAATACAGGGCAACCGGGTATCCATTGAGCACAGATACCACTCTGCCTCGCGGATGCCGAACTCATTCCGGTTATCGAGGTACTTGACCGCCGGGTCTGCCGTGCGATTGAACAACGCCTCGCCTTCAGGGGAGCGGTAGTAATAGATTTCCAGCGTACCCTGATCGCTGCTGTGGTCTTCCACACCGCCAGTAAAATAGCGATCCTGGCCATCATAGGCGTCAGCCTCAAACTGGGCATAGATTGAACTCAGCTCCCCCTGCTCTTCCAGCACAGCGCCGATGGTTTGCTGCAAGTCCCGGCGACTGATACGCCCGGAGCTGCCCGACTCAATGTTCCTGAGAATGACGCCACGCACAATTTCCGGCACCTTGTAGGCTGCATTAAAAACACCGCTCACCAGCTCACCGTACTGTCCCGCCGTTGCTTTCAGGCGCTCAAGCACAATAGTCTGTACCATTTCCCGGGTATCCGTTGTCATTCGATTTTCCAGATCTGCGAGCGACAACTGGGCAGTGATGATCATGCTGAGCCCCATCAGCAGCAGTAAGGAAATGACCAAGGCGTACAGTTTTATTTTCAGAGACAATGTTTTCATCAGCGGGGCGACCTGTTGATTTGAAAAGAATACAACCTTCCGGAGCTGCATTTGGAGTATTTGAGCCTTTTCCTGACAGCCTTTGCGGCGGCGACGATATTACCGGCGTACTCGGAAGTACTACTCGGAGGGCTGGCTGCCCAGGGCTATACCATCGCATGGCTCTGGTTCTGGGCGACCCTGGGCAATACGCTCGGCTCGGTTATTAATGGGGTTATCGGCAGGCAGGTGGAGCGCTTTAAGGAAAAGCGCTGGTTTCCGATCACAGACAAGCAACTGGAGAGCGCTCAGGCTCGTTTCAATCGCTATGGGCAGTGGTCTCTGCTGATGGGCTGGTTGCCGATCGGCGGCGATGCGTTAACGCTGATCGGCGGGATCATGAAGGTGCCCTGGCTCAACTTTGTGGTGTTGGTGGCCATCGGCAAAGGCGCCCGTTACGCCGTGGTACTCTGGCTGGTACTCGAGGCATCAGCCTCAATGAACTGACGCCTTGACCTCTGGCGGTTCAGGCGTCAGGTTCACCGTACAGGTAGCGCCGAAGCAGGTCCTCACCATTAAACTCGGCATTCAACACCGCAATAAATGTGTAAACCCCGATCAGTTTGCGATTCAGGAACACAAATTCCTTGGGCGGCACCCGGAAGTAGCGGCTGATTGCGGAGCGTGCGGCCTGCCGGGCAACCCGGGATGGCAAGTCACTCTGCTTCCAGCGATACTGGCCGTGTTCATTGACAGCGTTCGGAGGCCAATGATCGACGTCTTCTGCAAGCGGTTCAAGCACGGACATACAGACCTCGCCAAACCTTTTGAGTACATCCTCCGGCCATTCAGCGCTCATGAAACGCAGCTCTACTCCGCCTGCTATGACGGCGTCCAGATCACCTTCATAGGAGGCCTGGATCATCCGGATCACCGGCTCAAGAAAGCTCTCGGGGTAGCTCTGTACCGCGCCGAAATCGAGCAGAACGATCTGATCGCTTGCATTCGTATTGCCGGGCTCACCGGCAATACGAATGCGATAATTACCAAAGTTGGGGTCAGTCTGCATCTCTCCCCACTGGAACAACTCCTTGAAGAACAGCTCCAGCGCTGCCCGCCCCAGTTCGCTGCGACGATCGAGTGACAGCTCCTTTACCGCCACCGAACTCACGGAATGACCGGGTTCATAGGTGGAGGCGATGATATGGTCCGTCGAGTATTCTGGCAGCACCCTTGGCACCACAAAACGGGTATCCCCATCCAGCATCTGGCGGAATTTTTCAGTGGTTTTGGCCTCGAGATGATAATCCACCTCCCGGTGCATCATCTGCCTCACCTCTTCAAGCCAGTCGTTGAATTCCGGACCAAAGGACACCAGCCTGGCGATTCGCAACAGTTGAGTGACTGAGTCCAGGTCGCTGTCCACCGCATCGGCGACGCCCGGGTACTGCACTTTGAGCACCAACTCGAGATCATCACTGCGTCGCCGGGCGCGGTGGACCTGACCCAGAGATGCAGCGCCGATGGGTTCGGGATCAACCTCCAGCTCACCGAAGCGCTGCTCTCCCAGCTCCTCTTTCAGCACTCGTTCAATGGCAGACCATTCCAGTGACGTGGTCTGATCTTCCAGGGTATGCAGCGCCTCGGTCACTTCTTCCGGTAGAAAATGTTCGCCATAGAGCGCCATGACCTGACCGATCTTGACCACACTGCCTTTGAGTTTACCCAACTCGTCTACCAGGAATTCGGCCTGGCTCGATAGCATCTTCCGGTGACGCTTGTCGCGGTGGTCCTTGCTGCCAAACCAGTTGGTCGCCATATGGGATGCCATACGGGTGCCGGCAAACAGCCCTGCGCGGGTCAGGGTCAGTCTGCGCTCGAAGCTGCCGGTCTTAATACGGGCTACGGAATTTCCTGGACGTTTGGAAGCCATCAATACCTTTCCGGTTCGGGAATTTCGTCTCTTTCGTTATTATACGAAGCCACAGCGTTGCATGTGTCACTGTTGCACCGCAACCACGCAAGGTGTACTGCAACCACATAAGGTGAACCGCAACTACCTCAGGACGCAATGCGGTCGGTGGCAGCGTAGCCGAGGCGTGATGCCAGCTCATCGGTCAGCACGGTTGCCAAATCGGCCACCGTTGCACCAGGGGCGTAATCCTGAACCTGGCTCATGACCATACCGGCATAGCCGCAAGGGTTGATGCGGGCAAAGGGCTCCATATCCATGGCGACATTCAAGGCCAGCCCGTGAAAGGAACAGCCCCGGCGAACTCGCAACCCGAGCGAGGCTATTTTTGAGTCACCGACGTAAACGCCAGGGGCCTCCAGACGCGGGGCGGCTTCAATACCCCGGCTAGCCAGAACGCTCACCAGTGATTGCTCGATCAGATCCACCAGCGCCCTGATGCCGATTTTCGAGCGGCTGAGGTCGATCATCAGGTAAACCACCAGTTGGCCCGGGCCGTGATAGGTTACCTGCCCACCGCGATCTACCTGCACAACTGGAATGTCGTCCGGGGCAAGAATATGTTCGGGTTTGCCAGCCTGGCCCTGGGTGTAAACCGGCGGGTGCTCCAGGCACCAGATTTCGTCTGGCGTTTCCGGGCCCCGGGTTGCAGTCAGGTCTTTCATGGCCTGCCAGGTTTCGAGGTAAGGCTGAATACCCAGCGATCGGATAACCAGCTTGGGCATCGTGGTCACAGCACCATATGAACACGCCCACTGGCTTTGAGCTCTTCAAACAGAGCTTTAAGCTGGGGTTCGCCAGTGGCGACAATTTTCAGACTTACGGAGCAAAAACGACCCTTGCTACTGTCATTGACCGTGATGTCCCCATCTGCGACACCCGGAGCATGGCACTCCACCACAGCCACGACAAACTCCGTAAAGTCCGGTGCAGCGTCCCCGATTACCTTGATCACGTAATCACAGGGAAACTCGATTTTTGGTGGTGTTGGTTCACTCACAACCGCTGACTCCTGCTCTGCTATCAGAACAACTGGATGAAGAAAAGCTTGATCGCATCCCAGATGCGCTTGAAAAAGCCGCCTTCCTGTACACCTTCAAGGGCAAGAATTGGCTCATCGATGAGAACTTTGCCATCCAGCGAAACCGTCACCCGACCCAGCTCCTGGCCCGTCTCGATTGGCGCCTTGATGACACTGTCCACATCCACAACGGATTCCAGTGATGCTTTCGAGCCCCTTGGAATCGTAACAAAAATATTATTTTTAACACCTAGTTTAATCTGATCTGACTGGCCACCCCAAATCTGGCTGTCGAGCAATTTCTGACCTGCACTGAAAAGGCGTTCGTTGGTGTAGTAACGAAACCCGTAATTCAGCATTTTCTGAACTTCCTGGGCGCGGGCAGTAGGACTGTCTGTCTTCATCACTACTGCTATAAAGCGAGTCTCTTCGCGCTTGGCAGAGGCCACCAGGCAATAGCCTGCCTCTTCGGTATGGCCCGTTTTGAGTCCATCTACCGTCGGATCACGCCACAACAGCGCGTTTCGGTTCGGCTGGCGAATATTATTGAAAGTGAAGTTCTTTTCCGCATAAAGCGGATAATTATCCGGGTAATCGTTGATGATGGCTTTCGCCAGCAGCGCCAGATCATACGCTGAAGAGTACTGCTCGGGAGAGGGCAGCCCGGTGGCATTGACGTAATGGGTGTCCTGCATGCCCAGCAGTTGGGCCTGCTGGTTCATCACGTCGGCAAACGCACTCTCGCTGCCCGCAACGAACTCCGCCAGCGCAACACTGGCGTCATTTCCCGACTGGATGATCACGCCCTTGAGCAGGTCTTCCACCGATACCTGGGTGCCCTCTTTGACAAAGGTGCGTGACCCACCGGTGCGCCAGGCATTGACGCTGATCGGAACCATGTCCGACATGGCAATACGCCCTTCATCCAGCTCTCTCTCGACGATGTACGCGGTCATCATCTTGGTCAGGCTTGCAGGTGGCAGCCGCTCGTGGCTGTTGCCTTCAATCAGAATTTTGCCGCTCGACGGATCCATCAGAACAAAAGAGCCCGCACCGATAGACGGAGGCGAAGGAATCAGGACCGATTGACCGAGCACGCTGCTGGCCATGAAGGAAAGAAGTAGAATTGCGATGATGTGTCTGAACATAGAAGTTGCCATGAGTGCTTTCAGTATCATTAGATGTATTTCAGTATCGGCCCATCATACCGGATGAGCGGCCCGATACCGGGTATTAACGAGAATCTGTCAGGACAATCGCCTGATCGAACCCACGACTCGCCAGTGCTTGTTGCGCTCGCCGGGCTTCGTCCGCGCTTCCGAACGGGCCGACCTGAACACGGTGAAACAAACCGGAGGCGGTTTCCACTTTACGCACTCGAACCGATCGCTCGGTCTGTTGACGCACCTTGTCCCGCAAACCATCCGCAGGACTGCGCTGACTGAACGAGCCTAACTGTACGTAGAGTGCTTCACCGGTTTCCCTGGTCTGTTCTGCCACCGCTACGGGTGCGGCTGCCTCCGGATAACGTTTGCCAGCCAGGGTCATGCTGCCATCCGGGCGAACCGTAATCGAGGCCACTTCAACCCGAGCGGTTCCCCTTGACTGGTAACCAAGCTTTTTCGCTGCAGCATAAGAAAGGTCAATCAACCGATCCCCATGGAAGGGACCGCGATCATTTACCCTTACCACCACCGATCGACCATTATCCAGATTGGTCACCCGAGCGTAACCCGGAATCGGCAATGATTTATGAGCCGCCGACATGGTGTACATGTCAAAGGTTTCGCCGTTAGACGTTTTGTGGCCATGGAACTTTTCACCGTACCAACTGGCAATACCCCGATCGACGTAACCGTCAGCCGAAGACATCACCTGATATTGCTTGCCCCAAACCGTGTAGGGCGACTTATTACCGGCCCTGCGCGGGGCTTCATAACGCGGGCGGGCGTCCTCGAGAGCACTGGCATCAAAACTGCCAGACGGAGCCCGGTCCTGACTTATGGTGTAACGGGAAGAAGGGTCTGTCCCGCCGGGAGAAGAAGCGCAACCGGCGAGCACCAGCAGGATTAACACGGCGTAGAGTAACTTAGGATTCGTCATGCTGGCTCCGCAATGCCCGGGACAGTTCGAACACCGCCATTCCATAGAGATGACTGTGGTTGTAGCGAGTGATGACATAGAAGTTATGGTAGGTCAGCCATAATTGCGGCTGCTCTTCACCTTCCAGCCTGATGGCTCGCGCCGGCCCATCGTCAGGTAGTTCAGAAACCGGTTCAAGCCCCGCCGCCCGATAGTCTGCAATCGTTCTGGATGGCTTCAGCCCCGATGTCAGGAGCGCAGAATCCGCGGCCAGCGAGTCGGCGTCGGCAATCTGCTCCGCCACCGGGCCACCACTGACCCAGCCATGCCGGGCAAAATAATTCGCCACACTGCCGATGGCATCCACCGGATTGGTCAGAATGTCGGCAACCTTATCACCATCAAAATCAATGGCGTAATGACGATAGCTACTCGATATAAACTGGCCGTAGCCCATTGCGCCGGCATAGGAGCCTTTGACCAGGAGTGGATCAAAGCCCTGTTCACGGGTCATCAAAAAAAACTCAGCCAACTCACGCCGGAAAAACGCGCTTCGGGGCGGATAATCAAACGCCAGAGTGGCCAGGGCATCCAGCACCCGGTGATTTCCCAAATAGCGACCGTACCGGGTTTCTACCCCGATGATTGCCGCAATAATATATTTCGAAACGCCCAATTCCGTCTCTGCTCGTTCGAAAGCTTCCCGGTGTTCGCGCAGGAACGCGAGCCCGCCGTCAATCTGCTCGTCCCGTATGAATATCCGACGATATTCATACCATTCAAGGGTTTTTTCGGCTGGGGTGCTGATGGACTTCAGAATGCTGTCCTGCCGCTCCGCCTCGCCAAGCCACCCGGTCAGTTCGGCGCGGTCAAATCCGTGCTCATCGGATAACGCCTGAATGAACGCCACACCATCCCGGGTTTCCGAATAGGTACCCTCTGAAGCACCCTCAGCCGACACCGGTACTGCCGCGACGAACAGAAAAATGCCCGCAGAACACAGCAAGGAGCGACTGACTGATTGCATATTCATGAAAACCCTTTTTACCAACCAAACATTTCTGGGCATCGCTGACAACTTCCTGTTTACACAGGGCTCGCGGGAACGCTCCGGAGATTATCACGCTCCGTTTGGCATTCACCATGGCACCGGGCCAACCTAACCAAAAGGTAACCCGAATGAGCCAGACGGAACATCAGGCGGCGATCATACGCCTATGGGTATGTATGGACATCAGAATACCGAATGCCGCCATCAGAGTGACAATAGACGTGCCGCCATAACTGATCAGAGGCAACGGAACCCCCACCACCGGCAGCAAGCCGCTGACCATACCCACATTCACGAACACATAAATGAAGAACGTCATGCTCAGGGCGCCCGCCAGCAAACGACTGAACGAATCCTGTGCATTCACGGCAATATAGAGGCAGCGCAACAAGACAAGCAGGTACAGTGACATCAAAGCAAAAATACCGACAAAGCCAAACTCTTCCGCCAGTACCGCAACAATGAAGTCCGTGTGACTTTCCGGCAGGAACTCCAGGTGCGACTGGGTTCCCTGCATCCAACCCTTGCCACTCCAGCCGCCAGAGCCAATGGCCGTTTTCGACTGCATGATATTCCAGCCAGCGCCAAGCGGATCACTTTCCGGGTCCAGCAGCGTCAGCACCCGTTGTTTCTGGTAGTCACGCATGCCAAAAAACCACATTAACGGCGCTGCAATCGATACCAACACGAAAAAAGCGCTGATTATGCGCCAGCGAATACCGGCAAAAAACACCACAAACAGACCGGCAGCAGCCACCAGCACCGAGGTTCCCAGGTCTGGCTGCCTGGCAATCAACGCCATGGGAACCAACACCATCGCCAATGCAATAGCCACCCGGGAAAGCCTCGGAGGCAGGAAGTGCCGCGAGAGATACCAGGCTACCGTCATCGGCACCACAATTTTCATTAATTCCGAGGGCTGGAACCGCGGCAAGCCCGGTAATGCCAACCAACGCTGGGCGCCTTTGGCCCCCACGCCAAACAGTATTACAGCAACCAGCGCGAGCAGACCGACACCATAGAGCCAGGGCGCCCAGCGCCGGTATACCGACGGGTCAAGCTGGGCAAATACAAACATGACCACCAGCGCCAGGCCTATCCGGATGCTTTGCGCCTTGACCAGTGCAATGCGGCCGTCACCACCACTGAACAGTATGATCAAACCGAAACTGAGCAGTGCCAGCAAGAGCACCAGCAAAAACGGATCAACATGCAGAGTTGTCCAGATACTTCTGGCCCCGGACAGCGGATGGTGAGACATCGGGCGGGCAAAATCGCGTAAACCCATTACTCTCCCGCCCCCGGATCCGACTTGACCAGAACTGGCTCGTCCGGAGCCGGAAAACCCAGTAACCAGGCATCAAACATCGCCCGAGCCACCGGCGCCGCCGTGCCGCTGCCGCTGCCACCATTCTCTACAATCACTGCGACCGCGATGACCGGATCTTCCACCGGAGCAAACCCGATAAACAACGCGTGATCCCGTAGCCGAATGCGCACCTCCTCCTCATCGTACTCCTCGCCTTCGGCGAGACTGAAAACCTGGGCAGTACCGGTTTTACCGGCCATCCGGTAGGGCGCTTTGCGAGCAGCAGCGCGTGCCGTACCTTTGGTTCCGTGCATGACCGCCTCCATGGCCTTGATGCCAAACGTCCAGGTATCAGGGTCAGTCAGGATAATATCGTCCCGGGCCGCGCCAAACAGACCTTCCTCGAAATCGTGGTCTCCCAGGACATCGCTCAACAGCCTCGGCTGGTTCCATACACCCCGGTTCGCCAGCACCGCCGTTCCGGTTGCCAGCTGCAGGGGGGTCGCCAGATTAAAACCCTGTCCGATGCTCATGTTGACGGAATCACCGGGATACCAGGGTTCATTCCGGTGGGCACGTTTCCACTCCCGCGAAGGCACTATCCCGGGCAATGCACCACTGATATCCAGTGAGGTTTCCTCCCCGAAACCGAATCTGGTCAGGTAATCATGCATGACATCAACACCCATGCGCACCCCAACATCGTAAAAATAGATGTCGCAGGATTGTTCCACCGCGTCCTTCAGATTGACCCAGCCATGGCCACCGCGCTTCCAGTCACGAAAGCGACGGCCAGTCGGTTTTAACTGAAAGTAGCCCGGGTCCCAGACCGTCCGTTCTCGGTTGGTGGAGCCGCTGTCCAGTGCGGCAATGGCCAGCATGGGTTTGATCGTTGATCCGGGCGGATATTGCCCTCGCAGTGCACGATTAAACAGCGGTTTGTCCAGTGACTCGTTGAGTTCACGGTAAGCCTCAACACCAATGCCGGTGACGAACAGGTTGGCATCGAAACCCGGCACACTCGCCAGCGCCAACACGCCTCCGGTCTTGGGCTCAATGGCGACGATAGCCCCACGTCGGCCATCAAGCAGATCGTGGGCAAGTTTCTGAAGGCGAATATCCAGGTGCAAGCGGATATCTTCACCGGGCACCGGATTTTCGCGCTCAAGCACCCTCAATGTTCGCCCCCGGGCATTGGTCTCGACATGCTGATAGCCCACCTTGCCGTGCAGAGCCTGTTCGTAGAAGCGCTCTATACCTGACTTGCCGATGTAGTTGGTACCGGCATAGTTGACCGGGTCAATGCGCTGAAGTTCATCCCTGTTGATCCTGCCAACATAGCCCAGGGCATGGGAGGTCAATTCGCTGTACGGATAGTACCGAACCAGTTCGGCATTCACTTCCACGCCCGGAAGGGTATGCCGATGGACCGCCATACTGGCGATTTCCTGTTCGGTAAGATCGTAGCGCAAGGGTATTTCCTGGAACGGACGACGGGGTTCCAGAAGCCGGCCACGAAAACGGTCCAGATCATCTTCGGAAATATTCAGAATGGCCTGGAGTTCACTGAGGGTTTGGGAGATATCAGCAACCCGTTCCGGCACGATGGTGACGTTGAATACAGGCCGGTTTTCTGCCAGTAATACGTTGTTGCGATCATACACAAGGCCGCGGGTAGGCGCGACAGATTGAACCTGGACACGATTCTTATCAGACAGCGTGGTGTAAGTATCGTGCTGGATAACCTGCAAGTAATACATGCGGGCCATCAACACACCCATCATTACAAACAGCAGCATCAATGCGACCAGGGTCCGGTGCTGAAAAATACGTCGTTCGGCGACCGTGTCTTTGAACTCACCCCAAGGCATGTTGTCGTCCTAAGCGCGGTGGTATGGGTGATTTCGGGTGATGGACCACGCCCGGTAGAGCTGCTCGGCCAGCACGATCCTGACCAATGGATGCGGTAGCGTCAGCGGTGACAGTGACCACATCTGGTCAGCCTGCGCCCGACATTGGTCCGACAGGCCATCCGGCCCGCCGATCATGAAACTGACATCCCGACCGTTTTGCTGCCAACTTTCCAACTGTTTCGCCAGCTGCTCCGTGGACCAGGGTTTACCGCCCACTTCCAGCGCAATCAGCCGGTCACCCTTGCCCGTGGCCGCAAGCACCAATTCACCTTCGCGCTGAACCATGCGAGCTATATCGGCGTTTTTTCCGCGGTGAGCAAGGGCAATTTCCGAGAGTTCGACAGCAAGCTCGGGAGGCATGCGCTTTGCGTAGTCATTAAACCCCTGAGTTACCCAGTCGGGCATTTTCTGACCCACGCAAATCAGCCGCAACCGCACAGCTATTCGCTGCCTGCAGCGCCCACACTTGGAGCATCCCGCCAAAGCCGCTCAAGATCATAGAACTCACGGGTAGCAGGCATCATGACGTGGACAACCACATCACCCAGATCTACCAGAATCCAGTCGCTGACGCTTGCGCCCTCGACGCTGGACGCGCGAACGCCATTTTCCTGCGCATCTGAAACGACTGAGTCTGCCAAGGATTTTACATGTCGGTTGGAGGTACCGGAGGCAACGATCATATAATCGGTCACGCTGGTCCGGTCACGCACGTCGATGATACTCACATCTTTCGCTTTCACATTTTCCAGTGCGTTAACGACCACTTCTTTCAATTGCTCTGCCTGCATAATTACCCTGTAGCGCGGCTGGCAGCTCTGGCCACCACCCGACAAATGAGATTCAGCGCCGATTGTAGCACTAAAACATCGAAACAGGGCACGCAGAAATTACGGCTGGGACCTCCTTTCAACGCTTCCTGGAGCCTGCACCGTAAAGGCCATTTGAACGAATTGCGTCCCAGACGCTGTCTGGCAAAAGATACCGCGGCGACTGTCCCTGCTCGATGCAGCTCCGGATGCCGGTCGCGGAGATTGACAAAAGTGGCACCTCAACACCAAATACCAGGCCCGCAGGTTGGCAGTGGAGCTGATCAGCAGTGTCGGCACGACGGGACGACAACAGTTTGGCGGGCTCGCCTTCCGGTGCCAGAGCAGAACCCGGGCGGTTCACCACAATGATATGGGCCAGCTCCGGAATACACTGCCAGTCCCGCCAGTGGTCAAACGTCGCAAACGCATCCGTGCCGACCGCCATTGCCAGAGGTTCATGCTCACCCAGTTCCCTGCGTAGCTGTCGCAGGGTGTCTGCCGTGAATGACGCACCCGCTCGGAACAGTTCCCGATCATCAACGACCAACCCCGGCTCTCCGGTAATGGCCAGCTTCAGTAACTCAAGACGCCTTGCACTGTCGGCACCGGGCTGTTCCCGGTGAGGGGGAATGTGGCACGGAACCAGGGCTACCCGGGCAACTCCCAGCCGTTCTTTGAGCTCGATAGCCAGCCGGAGGTGACCATGGTGTACCGGATCAAACGTGCCCCCGAAAATCAGATGCATCGCCAATTACGTCCGCACATGGCCGTCACCAAAGACGACGTATTTTTGAGAGGTAAGCCCCTCCAGACCAACGGGCCCCCGGGCATGGATCTTGTCCGTCGAAATACCGATCTCGGCGCCCAGGCCATATTCGAACCCATCGGCAAATCGGGTTGACGCATTGACCATGACCGACGCGGAATCGACTTCCGTGATAAACCGTCGTGCGCGGGTGTAGTTTTCCGTGACAATGCTGTCCGTATGCCGGGAGCTGTAGTGGTTAATATGGGCAATGGCACCGTCAAGTCCGCTCACCACCCGTACGGCCAGAATCGGCGCCAGGTACTCGGTGTGCCAGTCTTCTTCGGTCGCGGCGATCACACGGGGTAACACCGCCCGGGTTTTTTCGCAGCCTCGCAGTTCCACCTCTTTTGCCTCAAAAGCCTGGCCCAGCAGGGGCAGGATATCCTCGGCAATCTCCTCATCCACCAGCAGCGTTTCCATGGTGTTGCAGGTGCCGTAACGATGGGTTTTGGCATTCAACGCAATACTGATCGCCTTTTCGGGATCAGCATGGCTGTCGATATAGACGTGACAGATGCCATCGAGGTGTTTGATGACGGGTACCCGGGCATCACGACTGATGCGTTCAATCAGGCCTTTACCACCCCGTGGCACAATGACATCGACATAATCCGGCATGGTAATCAACTCGCCCACGGCTGACCGATCCGTGGTCTTGATAACCTGGACCGCCGAGTCGGGCAGGCCCGCCTCGGCTAAGCCCCGGGCAATGCACCGGGCAATCGCCTGATTGGAGTGAATCGCCTCAGAGCCCCCCCGGAGAATGGCTGCATTGCCGGATTTTATGCACAGGCTGGCTGCCTCCATGGTCACATTGGGTCGGGACTCGTAAATTATCCCGATTACGCCGAGCGGAACCCGCATCTTGCCCACCTGAATGCCGGAAGGCCGATAGGTCATATTGGTGATCTCGCCTATCGGGTCCGCCAGCGAGGCGACCTGGTGCAAACCTGCGATCATGTCGTCAATTCGCGCAGCGGTAAGCTCCAGCCGGTCCATCATGGCTGGTTCGAGACCGTTTTCACGCGCTTTTTCGAGATCCCTGGAATTCGCCAGTGCCAACTCCTGCCGGGCGACATCCAGCGCCTCTGCCATTGCCAACAGCGCCAGATTCCGTGTGCTCGTCGCAGAGCGCGCCACCTGGGCCGCCGCAGCGCGTGCTTGCTGGCCGACTTCCACCATATAAGCTTTAACGTCCATTCCGTTACCCTTGCCGAAGCGTTCAACGTCAAAATAAAGTGCACACTTTACCTTCACCGATTCAAGTACGCACCTCAAGTGTTTATTATACCGCTGCAGCACAGATCACAGCGTAGCGGGTTTTAAGATACCCTGTGGCACCACCGATGACACATAAGGACGAACAGCATGGCCCAGATGGCCGACAAATTCCTGCTCAGTCGTTTAGCCCGGCTAAGCTGTCTGCTATTAATCGGACTGGCGGCTTACGGGGCCATCCTTTCGATCTGGCTCGCGGCCGCTGCGGCGCTCCTCTGTGGCCTACTGATCTGGACCACGCCCGCGATGAACCCTGGCAACGAGCGCATTATATGGGTCTGCATCAACCGCACTATCGCGCTGATCCTGACCGCCTTGTTATTGGCAAGCCTTTGGCTTGGGCCCGCGAGCCTGACGCATTGGCTTTACGCGGTTCCGCTCATCGCCTTTGGGTTATTTCCCCTGGCCTGGGGAGTACTGCTGGTAGTGCTCGCCATGGCGACAATCATGATAACAACGCTGATGCCAGAGGCCGGTCCAGCCAGGCACCAGCTTGTGAGTTCCCTGTTGCTGACCACAGCCATCGCCGGGTTGCTGGTGTTTCTTCGCGAGTATAAGACCCGGCAGCTTGCTCCCCTGCGCCGCACCGATGAATTAACCCGGGCCGCCAGCCGGGACTACCTGTCAGCGGACCTTCACAAGGAAATTCAGCGCAGCGAACGCGAGGGTACCGACATGGCTATCGCAATGATTGGCCTCGACACGCATCTTAACGACTCCGACCTCGATGCTGACATTCGCGCCATACTGCCTCGAATCGGGCGATTTTTGCACTCCCAACTGCGGGACTTCGACAGCTATTACCGGGTCGCCGACCTCCAGTTCCTGATCATACTGCCAGGCAACACTACCGCAGAATCCGCCGCCAAAGCCGAGCAAATCCGCAAAGGGCTCAGAGCACTGCTGGTTTCACAGGAGATGGACCTGACCATCAGCGCGGGAGTAGCCGGGCTCAACATCGGCGATGATGCAGACAGCTTGCAGCATTCCGCCGCCAACGCCCTGCGACGCGCCCAGCAACAGGGAGGCAACCGTGTACAGTCCTACAGTCCCTGGCCCGGTCCCGCGATTAAAGCCATCGGAGGTCTCCAGCATGACTGAGACCCGACTTCGTACCTACACTCATCTTGCAGGTTATGGTCTTGCCACCTTATTTATCATTGCCCTCGCCTCCCAAAACCTGCGATACGGGTTCTACGAACTCTTCTATCTGGCAACGGCGCTGGCCATACTGACCGGCATAGGCGCCATATACACCCTGATTTCGCGACGCCAGCAACTCAAGGCGCCCGGGCACCTGGTCATCCTGGCATTGCTCAATGCCGCCATTATTGCGGCGCTTTTCACCCTCGACCGAACCGATATCAGTTACTGGTGCCTGCCGACCCTATTGCTGAACATGCTGATACTGCCCTTGCGCCAGGGGCTTATCCTGTCACTTGCGTCCATCATTCTGCTCAGCGGTTATTTGTTTGCCTCCTTGCCCACATCAGAAGCCCTGCTGATCACCATGGCCATGCTGATGGTCCTGGGCGCAGCCTCTTTATACATCTGGCATTATAATCACATGGCCCAGTCAGCCGAGGATCTTGCCATCACGGACCCCATCACCGGCGCCCACAATGCTCGCTTCCTGGATGAGACGTTGCAGAAGGAAATCAGCCGATCCAACGTCACGGGTCACTCATTGTCGGTCATTTTGATTGGCATTGACTACGTGGGAGAGGCCAAGGACCTGCACGGTGAAACCGCCATGCAAAACCTGTCGAAAGAGGTCACCCAGCAGTTGTTTGGTGTGATTCGGGCTGGCGACACTCTTTATACCCTGGGTAGTGGTGAATTTTTCCTGATTCTTCCCTTTACTCCCGAAGAGGGCGTCCGGGTAATTGCCGAACGTATTCGCCGGACCCTGGCGGAATATCGCTGGCCGGTTATCGGCCGGCTTACCGTCAGTCTTGGTTGCACCACCCGAATAAACGGCGACACGCATAGCGATAACTTGCGCGGGCGGGCGGCAAAAGCGCTCCAACAAGCCCGACAACGGGGCCATGACAACATCTGGTACAGCCACGGAGACCGTCACTAACCATGACATCTGGCGTGTTTGAATCAATGACTGACTGGTTTTTAACAAACCCCCAGTGGCTTGCCGCAGGCCTGTTTCTAACTGCGCTTCTGGAATCCCTTGCTATCGCAGGCCTGGTGATACCCGGGGTCGCCATCCTTTTTGCCGTCGCCGCCCTGGCTGGAAAAACAGGCATGCCTCTAGGAGAAGCACTGGCCTGGGCCTGGGCCGGAGCAATACTCGGCGATGGCCTCAGCTACCTGCTGGGACGCCAGTTGAAAGGTCGCCTGCATACTGTCTGGCCGTTCAGTCGCTATCCGAAGATGCTGCAGCGTGGAGAGCATTTTTTTCTGCTTCACGGCGGCAAGAGTGTGGTTATCGGGCGGTTTGTGGGGCCAATCCGGCCAGTCCTTCCCCTTGTCGCTGGCGCTTTCCGGATGCCCTGGCAACGCTTCTTCACCTTCAATATCCTGTCGGCTATAGGCTGGGCACCCGTTTATATTTTACCCGGTTTTTTGGTTGGCAGCGCGCTGGCCTCGGACATCAAACTACCACCTCACCTTTATCCGGTCCTTGGCTTGAGCGCCGCAATCCTTGCCGCTATTTATCTGGTATTTTTTCGCCTGCGCTGGGGGCTGGACAACGAAAGTCGCATCTATAACCGTTTGCGGCGATGGACAATGCGCTATGACGCCACCCATCAGTTCTGGCGTTCGTTTTCCAGTGCACGACCAGCCCAGGGCGGCGAGTTTCCGCTGGGGTCCCTGAGCCTGGGATTGGCTGCCGGGTCGCTGTTTGCAATCTGGGCCACCATCAATCTTTCTACCGGTGTGCTTGGCGGTTTCGATCAGCAGGTTGCCAACTTTTTCAGCAGCATGCGCAACCCCTTGTTTGACACCCCAGCGCTATTCCTGACGTTGCTCGGCGATATTTTTCCCCTGACTCTGGGGGCGCTGCTTGCAATCGCGGCATTTGCCTTCCGAGGCTACTATGCGGCGGCTTTGCACGTGGGAGTTGGCTTGCTGATTACCAGCGCGATGGTAACCGGCCTGAAAGTGAGCTTTGCTGTTGGACGGCCGGAGCTGGTGGCCACGCCGCCGGATTCCTGGGCTTTTCCCAGCGGCCATGCGACCAGCATGGCCATGTTTTCGGGGCTGGCGGCCAGTTTTGTCGCTCGGGAATTCAGCAACAGGAAACGCTGGCAAATCTATCTTGGTTTTAGTCTGCCTATGCTCTTGGTGGCAGGTAGCCGGCTTTACCTTGGGGTACACTGGTTCAGTGACGTGGTTGGCGGGATTCTGTTGGGGTTGTCGCTATGCGGATTCCTCCGTGCCAGCTACAGCCGGTACGACAACACTCCCCTGAAGCTGGACCCATCGGCGGCTTTTGCTTTCTTGCTCTGGCTGATCGGGGTTGCCAGCTACCTCAGCTTCACGTGGTCGGAGGCTGTCACGCGATATGCTCCTCTGAACACCGCGGCATTCTGATCGCTTTGATCACACCGGTCAGGCTGATTATTCCAGGGCTTCCAGCAAGGCGTGCAGCCGTTCCAGGCGTTCAATAGGATCCTGGAGTTCCACTAATCGCTGCTTTTCCTGCTTGTCCAGAGGCAACAACTCGGTCAGGCGCCAGCCTACGTCCCGGGCGTCATCAAAGATAACGTCCATGTCCAGATCATTGACCACGGGATGCTTCAACAACGCCCGCAGAACAACCGGTAATTCCGAGTACTCGTCGGGAACATCAACCTCGGCTTCGTCTATCAGACATTCGACATCCCCCAGGTTGAGACCATCGGGAGCCTTCCAGGCTTTGATCACCGACACCTTGGACTGACCTTCAACTGTAATACCCAGTAAGCCATTATCCAACTGCTGAAAATCAATAATCCGTACATAGGTACCGATATCGTAAAACGCTGCCATGGTGCCGGTTTCCAGCCCTTCACGGAGCAACACCACGACAAAGCCCCGATCTTCCTTCAGGCAGCGGGTCAACATGTCTATATAGCGCGGCTCAAAGAGCTGGAGAGGAATTCGTCCCCGTGGCAAAACGATCGAGTTCAATGGAAACAAAGGTACATGCATAAAGGATTCAGTCACCTTAATCAGGACTCCGGAGTCAGTGCTGCGCAGGTTCTTCGTATAATGCAACCAAGTGTAACTGCGGTGCGTCAAAACAACCATTCGCGAATAAATTAATCTGGCACCCTCACGGCTTTATTGGCCAGATAACAACAGGGGTAACCACCATGCCTCAATACCGCTCGCGGACTTCCACCGCTGGCCGCAATATGGCCGGAGCCCATTCTCTATGGCGCGCCACCGGCATGAAGGAAGAAGATTTTTGGCAAACCCATGCAGATCGCGAACCACTGCTCCTGAAGGCCGGCCGTCAGATTGTGGAGAATGCAAAGCGGTATTACGAACAGGATGACGCCAGTGTATTGCCACTGAGCATCGCATCCATGACTTCTTTTGAGAACGCGATGGCGCTGGATGTCGCCATGGGCGGCTCCATCAATACCATTCTGCATTTGCTGGCAGCCGCTCACCCAAATATCACATGGAAGATGTTCACCGGGCCGGCGGTATCATGGGCATTCTCGGGGAGCTTGACCGTGCGGGGCTGATCGATACCAGCCTGCCAACGGTCCATAGCAACACCTTGGCAGAGGCCCTGGAGACCTGGAATATCATGCGCAGCCCGACGCCGGCGTGGTGGCAGCCCCTTGAGGCACGTCCGCGCAAGGTGTCAGCAGCACTTAAGGCTTATGCTTTGCTGGCGACCAGCGCCGATGAAGGTGCAGTTCGGGATCTCGAGAAACTGCGGTAAAACCGAAAATTAATTAAAAAATGACCAACCACCGTCATCGTCTTCCTCAATCTCATCTTCTGTCTGGGTTTCAGCCAACTTTGCCCGGGGCGCCTGAGCGGCATCCGCACTGGCGGTTCGGGTAGCCGGCGCCTGAGAGGCCGCAAACTTAACCGTCACCAAACCCAGGGCTTTCTTGGTGTCTGCATTCAACTCACCAGTAGCCTGAAGATCCGGATGATCATTTTGGAACGCTTCCAGCGCAGATCTCGTGGCCGCATCCATGGGCGCATTGACGTTCTTAATCTGATATCCGGCACCGTAAAGCGCGTTTTTAAGGGCAACCGTTTCGTTGGCTGAGACATGAGCAGCGCCTGCGCTCAACACAATACCGGTCATGACCATCGCCAGCTTGTGGCTTCTCCAGATTCCGGAAATCATAATGCTCTCCTGTATAGCGTTATTTTTATCGTCGTGAAGCGGCCATTCAAACCAGAACATTCACGCTACACATCAGCATACTACAGGGAAGCGTAAGGGGCTCAGGCCTCTTTGTTGTCTTTATGTTGCTCAACAGCGTCGGGTGTAACAGACGGTACGTCGGTTTGACTGAACTCTCGAATAAAAATACCCCAGAAAGCCATGAACAGGGCAGCCACCAGCGGCCCCATCACAAAGCCGTTGATCCCGAACATGACGATGCCACCCAGGGTTGACAGCAATACGATGTAATCCGGCAATTTGGTGTCGCGGCCCACAAATATCGGCCGCAAGACGTTGTCTGCCAGGCCAATCACAATCACCCCGAACGCGGTCAGTACCAGAGCAGAAGCCACATCTCCGACGGCGGCCAGGTAGATCGCAGCCGGGACCCAGACAATCGCTGCGCCAATTGCCGGCAGCAGAGAGACAATAGCCATTACCACACCCCATAGCAGCGCAGCATTGATACCAAGAACCCAGAAGATAAAACCGCCTAAAGCACCCTGGATTATGGCGATCAGCAGGTTGCCTTTAACAGTTGCACGGGTGACCTCTGCGAACTTTGCAAACAGAAGACGCTCCCGCTCATCCCCCAGCGGCAGCGCACGAATCAACAAATCCACCAGTTTGTTGCCGTCCCGAAGCAGAAAAAAGGCCAGGTAAATCATCAGCCCCAAGCCGAGAAAGAACTGAAAGGCATTCTGGCCCACACCCAGCGCCTGCCTTGCCATGAATTGGCTGCCACCAACAAACGCACTGGCTGCCCGATCCCGCAAGCCTTCAAACTCTATATTGAACTGGGCGAGAAAAGCCTCAATCGCAGGGAATGAATTATTAACCTGGTCAATGTATTCGCCCGGCCGGATTTCGCCGTCCTGGATTTGTTGGTAAAGCCCCATACCTTCCGCAATCAGCGAGGACACCAGCACGATCACGGGAATTACCACGATGATCATGCAAATCATCAGTGTCAATAACGCAATACTGTTGGGCCGATCCCCGATTTTCCGCTTCAGCCAGTGCTGAACCGGATGGAAAATCAGGGCGATGGCGACCGCCCAGAAAATGGGACCGAAAAAAGGCATCATCAGAAAAATAAAGGCCAGTGACACCAGCACCAGCATGGCGAGAAAAGACCGCCTTTCAAGATCTTCGTACATAGTCAGGATCCGTCCATTCAACGCATGACCAAAGGCGCATGTTATACCCTACCATGACACCCGTGGCCACTCTGACCACGGTCATTGTATAGTGGGAAACGGTACCCTGAAAAAGCTCAGGACCGCTGAAACAGCAGCACAGGTCAACCTCATTGGACATCCAGACGTTTACGATCGAGACAGCATTGGAGACAGCGCTGTCATTGAAGAAAATACTGGCAAGCCGGACCCACCGCAAAAAGATTCTGGGCCAGGAAGTCATTGTTCCGGGGCAGCTCGGGGAAGCACTTCAGCTGCCCAGGATCATTGCGCGCCTGCAAAGTCGTCACCAACGCCAGCGAGACCAGGGGCTGGAAGATTTCACTGCGCTTTGGCAAACGCTCTCGAGCACCACCCGGGCCAATGTTTTCCGGGCATTGGGCTGGTACGACCCGCAGGATCTTGACTGGGAGGACAAACGCTCAAACCGCCGACCCCGGCCCGGCCTGGAAGACTGACTGCGCCTGGAGTCTGAAGCACCGGGTACCGTATCGTCGCGGTTTCAATGGCCCTCCACCGTCACAAGCTGCCGGTACAGTGAAAATAACGGAGGTTTTATGAGTCGACGACGCTGCCATGGCCGGGACCGACTACTCGGAACGCATCCTGAATCTGCTGGAAGCAATAGGCCTACGCACTGTTACCGAAACCAAACACACCTTTTCTCCATCTGCTTTATGCTGTCTGATCTAGCCCACGAGTGGCTGCGCACCGATCAGTCAGGACAGTCGATGGCATGCGTATTCTGAGAACCGAAGACACCCGTTTCGCGGGTTTGGCAGACTACCCTTTTAAACCCAATTACCTGGAAGTTCAACAGGAACTCCGGATGCACTATGTTGACGAAGGTCCGCCCCAAAGCGATCCCGTAATGATGCTTCACGGGGAGCCATCGTGGTCTTATCTTTACCGCCATATGATTCCCCGCGTAGCAGAGGCCGGCCATCGGGTGCTGGCACCAGACCTGGTCGGCTTTGGCAAATCCGATAAACCGGCAGACGTCAGCGACTACAGCTATGAACGCCACATGACATGGCTGACGGAGTGGCTGACACGGCTCAATCTCACCAACATCACGCTGGTTTGTCAGAACTGGGGGTCGTTACTTGGCCTGCGGCTGGCCGCCGAACATCCGGAACGATTTCAATGCATCATCGTCGCTAATGGCATGTTGCCTACGGGCGAAACCCCGGTACCGGCAGCGTTCACTCTGTGGAAAGCCTTCGCTACCTATAGCCCCTGGTTTCCTATCAGCCGGATCGTGCAACTGGGTACCGGCAGAACCCTGACCAGGCCTGAAAGGGCCGCCTATGAAGCGCCGTTTCCCTCAGCGGATTTCAAAGCGGGTGCCCGGGCATTCCCCAAGCTGGTACCGGTGTCGCCAGATGATCCTGCCAGCCTTGCCAATCGGGCTGCCTGGCAAGTACTGGAAAACTGGAAAAAACCCTTCATCACCTGTTTTAGCAGCGGCGACCCCATTACCCGCGGGGGTGACCGCTATATGCAAAGACGCATCCCCGGAGCCCATGGCCAGCCCCACATCACTCTGCGGGGCGGGCACTTCCTGCAAGAGGATTCGCCGGAAGACTTTGCCCGCATTATCAACGATGCACTGAAATCGGAGGCGGCGGCCTGACAGAGTCTTTGACTACGCTCGGCCCGGGCTCTTGCCTCTATTCACTCTGATGCTTGGGCTGGTAACTGCCGGCATCAACCCTGGGGCGATCAGACTCCGCCGCCTCCAACGGTTGGCACTCCTCCAGGCTGGCAAGGGAGCGACGGGTCAGTCTCTGGTACTCTTCCGTCCCCTTCGCTTTCCATGCTATCTCGGTATCGTTCAGCGGACGTAGCACCTTTGCCGGCGTACCCACAATCAATGACGCAGGCTCGCACTTAAAACCGGCTTTCACCAAGGCCCCGGCGCCGACAATGGAACGGGGTGCAATAACGGCCTCATCCATGACCACTGCGTTCATGCCCACCAGAGCGTCCTCTCCGATAATACAACCGTGAAGGATTGCGCCATGCCCTACATGGCCATTCTTCTCAATCACCGTATCCATGCCCGGGAAGGCATGCATAACACAGGTATCCTGAATATTGGAGCCCTCCTTAAGTACAATTCGACCGAAATCACCACGCAGGGAAGCTGCTGGCCCCACATAGCAATCCGCACCAATCCAGACATCACCGATCAGCACAGCTGTCGGATGAACATAAGCGGACGGGTGAACAACGGGGACAACGCCTTCTATACTGTAACTGGGCATAACGCTCTCCTGAGCAAACGGGCACCGGAACGGGGTCGGACCTTGGCAAGGCTAAACACACGGGATCCGAAAAGTTATTGTGATCCATTTTCTGTATCACATTATCGTATTCAGGAAGATTAATCATGCCCGAAAAGCCGTTAAAGCTATCCAAATTCTGGCCAGATTCGGAATTCTGACAACACACAAACAAGATTATCAATAATTTTCAGACAGATAGAAACCGGAGCCCAGCACCCGGGATGGAAGTGATACAAAAAATGACGCCCACAGTCCTTGACGGGTATCAATTGTTAGATATACTCATTTTTCGCAATCGATAACGCCGTACCGGGTCCAAGACGCCTTTCAGCTATATTCAAATACAAACAACAGGACAATACCGTCATGACTCAGCCGAGCATTCTTCTTGAAATCGATCAGGGTGTGGCTCTGCTAACCCTGAATCGTCCGGACAGCCTGAACAGTTTCAATGTCGAAATGCACGAACGCACCCGTGATGCCATCAGCACTGTGCGCAAGGATGACTCTGTCCGTGTACTGGTCATTACCGGCTCTGGCCGGGGTTTTTGCGCAGGGCAGGATCTTTCTGACCGCAGCGTATCCCCGGATCAGGCAGCGCCAGACCTGGGTGCCTCCCTGGAGAACTATTACAACCCGCTGATGCGGAGCCTGCGGGATCTGCCCATGCCGGTTGTCTGCGCCGTTAACGGGGTGGCAGCCGGCGCCGGCGCCAACATTGCCCTGGCCTGCGACATCACGCTCGCAGCACGTTCCGCCAGCTTCGTTCAGGCATTCTGCAAACTGGGCCTGGTGCCCGATTCCGGCGGCACCTGGACCTTGCCCCGTGTGGCCGGCATGGCCCGGGCCAAAGGGATGGCCCTGCTGGGCGACAAGATCAGTGCCGAACAGGCGGAAAGCTGGGGCATGATCTGGCGCTGCGTGGATAACGAGCAGCTCATGGAAGAAACCATGAAGCTGGCCCGGCATTTCGCCACCCAGCCCACCAAGGGTCTGGCCCTGATCAAGCGCGCACTGCATGCCAGCGCCAACAACACATTTGAAGAACAGATCGACCTTGAAAGGGACCTTCAGCGTGCCGCCGGGCAGACTGAAGACTACCGCGAAGGCGTCGCCGCCTTCATGGAAAAACGCACGCCAGCGTTCAAGGGGAAATAAACCATGCCCGTACCAGACTCCCAGACTTCCATCGCGGATACGGAAAATGCATACGCACCAAAGGGACTTTATTCATGAGCGAGATAGATCCGCAAACACTCGCCGAGGAATGTGCGAAAGCCATGTTTGCCCGGGACCGGGCCAGCCAGAACCTGGGCATGAACATTGAATCCGTCGCCCCCGGCAAAGCCGTTCTCACCATGACCGTTACCGGCGAGATGATTCAGGGCCACGGCTCCTGCCATGGAGGCTATCTGTTCACTCTGGCCGATTCCGCCTTTGCTTTCGCCTGCAACAGCTATGACCGGGCCACCGTCGCCTCCGGCTGCAGCATTGATTTCATGTCCGGTGCCAAAGAGGGTGACCGGCTGACCGCCACCGCTGAGGAGCAGTCCCGGGGTAGTCGTACCGGCGTTTACGACATCACATTAACCAATCAGGACGACCGCACGGTTGCCCTGTTCCGGGGCCGCTCCTTTGAGGTTCGCGGCACCGTACGCAATTCGGAGGAATATTCATGAGCGCGGACAATCTTCTCAAAGACGCCTACATCGTCGATGCCATTCGTACCCCCATCGGTCGTTACGGCGGTGCCCTTTCGGCAGTGCGTGCGGACGACCTCGGTGCCATCCCCATCAAGGCCCTGACCGAGCGCCACCCGGACCTGGACTGGTCAAAGATCGACGACGTGCTCTATGGCTGCGCCAACCAGGCCGGTGAAGACAACCGTGATGTTGCCCGCATGTCCTTGCTGCTGGCAGGCCTGCCGGTTGACGTGCCGGGCAGCACCATCAACCGCCTGTGCGGTTCCGGTATGGATGCTGTCGGCAGCGCCGCAAGAGCCATCCGTACCGGTGAGGCCAAACTGATGATCGCCGGCGGCGTGGAATCCATGTCCAGGGCCCCGTTTGTGATGGGCAAGGCGGATTCTGCGTTCAGCCGGAAGGCGGAAATCTTCGACACCACCATCGGTTGGCGTTTTGTAAACCCGGTGCTGAAGAAGCAATACGGGATTGATTCGATGCCCGAGACCGCAGAGAACGTTGCGGCCGATTTTGGCATTTCCCGGGAAGACCAGGACGCTTTTGCCCTGCGCAGTCAGCAGCGAACTGCTGCAGCCCAGAAGGCTGGACGACTGGCGGCTGAAATCACCCCGGTAACCATCCCCCGCCGCAAGCAGGATCCTCTGGTGGTGGACACCGATGAACATCCCCGGGAAACCAGCATCGAACAGTTGGCCAAGCTGCCGACGCCATTCCGCGAAAACGGCACCGTGACTGCGGGCAACGCTTCCGGTGTCAACGACGGCGCCTGCGCCCTGCTGTTGGCCGGAGCCGAGGCACTCAAACAATACAACCTCAAGCCCCGCGCCCGGGTAGTTGCCATGGCAACCGCCGGCGTTGCGCCGCGGATCATGGGCTTCGGGCCCGCCCCGGCAACCCGCAAGGTGCTGGCAACAGCGGGCCTTGAGCTGGCCGATATGGACGTGATTGAACTGAACGAAGCCTTCGCCGCGCAGGCCCTCGCCGTCACCCGGGATCTCGGCCTGCCGGACGATGCGGAGCATGTGAACCCGAACGGTGGCGGTATAGCCCTTGGACACCCGCTCGGCATGAGCGGTGCCCGGTTGGTGACAACAGCGCTTTACGAACTTGAGCGCCGTCACTCGGCGGGCCAGCAAGCCCGTTACGCCCTCTGCACCATGTGCATCGGCGTTGGCCAGGGCATTGCCATCATCATTGAACGGACGGAGTCGGTGGCCTGACGCCACCACCGCCCGAACCAGAACTCAGACCATTACCTTACAAGAACAACGCAGGACAGAAATATGAGCCAACCACTGCAGAAAATTGGCAAACTCGACCGGATGGAGTCCGCCAGCATCGACGAACTCCGGCATGAGCAGCTTCAGCGCCTGCGCTGGAGCCTGATTCATGCCTACACCAATGTGCCGTTCTACCGGAAGGCTTTTGATGATGTCGGTCTCAAACCGATGGACATCAACGCCCTGGAGGACCTGTCCAGGGTACCGTTTACCACCAAGGCGGACCTGCGCGATAACTACCCGTTCGGCATGTTTGCCACGCCGATGTCAGACGTTGTCCGGGTGCACGCCTCCAGTGGAACAACTGGCAAACCGACGGTAGTCGGCTACACCCAGGGAGACATCAACACCTGGGCAGACGTGGTCGCCCGCTCCATTCGTGCCGGGGGCGGCCATGCCGGTGACAAGGTGCATGTTGCCTATGGCTACGGCCTGTTCACCGGTGGCCTGGGCGCGCACTACGGCGCCGAGCGTCTGGGCTGTACCGTCATCCCCATGTCCGGCGGCCAGACCGAGAAACAGGTTCAGCTGATCAAGGATTTCGAGCCCGACATCATCATGGTGACACCGTCCTACATGCTGAACATTGCCGACGAGATGGATCGCCAGGGCATTGATCCGCACAAGCTGCCCCTGCGGCTGGGTATTTTCGGGGCAGAGCCCTGGACCAATGCCATGCGCGCTGAAATTGAGGAACGGCTCGGCATCCAGGCTCTGGACATCTACGGCCTGTCCGAGGTCATGGGCCCAGGCGTTGGCATGGAATGCATTGAAACCAAGGATGGCCCCACCATCTGGGAAGACCATTTCTATCCGGAAATCATCAACCCGGAAACCGGTGAAGTGCTGCCTGACGGGGAATACGGCGAGCTGGTCTTCACCTCACTGACCAAGGTTGCCCTGCCGATCCTGCGTTATCGCACCCGGGATCTCACCCGCCTGCTGCCGGGTACTGCCAGGCCTATGCGCCGGATCGACAAGATTACCGGCCGCAGTGATGACATGCTGATTATCCGTGGCGTGAACGTGTTCCCGAGCCAGATCGAAGAACAGGTGCTGAAATGTGAGGCGCTGGCTCCGCATTACGAGATCGAGGTTTATAAGGAAGGCAACCTGGACTGTGTGGATATACGGGTTGAATTCAAACCCGGCATTTCCGGCGATGACGTGCGGGCCAGGACCGCCAAGGAACTGGCTCACCACGTCAAGTCCTACATCGGCATCAGCACCCGTGTCGAGGTGGTGGAAACCAACCGCCTTGCCCGCTCCGAAGGCAAGGCCAAGCGCGTGTTTGACCGCCGCAACACCTGACGCTTCCTGACAGGTTGGGCGGGGAGCCGGCTCACCTTCGCGGTCGGAGGCTCGCCGCTGCCTGCCTTCCTCCCCGACTGCCAGACCACGTTTTTCCCGGGAACACCGATTTAAATTTACTTTCTCGGCGCTAACCTCAATAGAATTTCATTACGTATCACATGTTTTTCCATATAAATCATAGCTATAAATGCTCTCTAATACCTTTTAAATATAAACATGACACATAAAGGCATTTCTTGATATTTATTCAGTATCATATAATATAAAGTTAATGGCCCTTCAGTTATTCACAAGGGCATCACAGTTCACGGACAGCAGAACAACAAGCCCGACCCGGAGGTATTTTATGTACGCCCAGCTCGTTGAAACCGGCGCCAAGCGCCTGAAGACCAGAGATGAGATGTCGCCTGAAGAGCGCGAGTTTCAGGAAAAGGTCGACGCCGAAATCAAAATTGAACCCAAGAACTGGATGCCTGAAGGCTACCGCAAGACTCTGGTTCGCCAGATTTCCCAGCATGCCCACTCGGAAGTGGTCGGTATGCTGCCGGAAGGTAACTGGGTGACCCGGGCACCTACGCTCAAGCGCAAGCTTCAGCTGATGGCCAAGATTCAGGACGAGGCAGGCCATGGCCTGTATCTCTACAGTGCCATGGAAACCCTTGGCGCAGACCGCGATGAAGAAATTGAGAAGCTGCATCAGGGCAAAGCCAAATATTCCAGCATCTTTAACTACCCGACCTTGAACTGGGCCGATATGGGTGCCGTTGGCTGGCTGGTAGATGGCGCCGCCATCGTCAACCAGGTTGTGCTGCAGCGCACCTCCTATGGTCCCTATTCCCGCGCCATGGTCCGCATCTGTAAGGAGGAGAGCTTCCACCAGCGCCAGGGTTACCAGATCCTGCTGGACATGATGCGTGAAGGCACCGACGAGCAGAAAGCCATGGTGCAGGACGCCATCAACCGTATCTGGTGGCCGGCTCTGATGATGTTCGGCCCGCACGATGACGAGTCCCCGAACTCACAGCAGTCCATGGCCTGGAAGATCAAGCGCAAGAGCAACGATGAACTGCGCCAGATGTTCATTGACCAGACGATTCCGCAGCTTGAATTCCTCGGATGCACGGTGCCGGATCCGGACCTGAAATGGAATGAAGAAACCGGCCATTACGATTTCGGTGAGATCAACTGGCAGGAATTCTACGATGTACTCAAGGGTAATGGCCCTTGCAACCGCGAGCGCATCAACACTCGCAAGAAAGCAATCGATGAGGGTGCATGGGTCCGCGAAGCAGCCGTCGCCTATGCCAAAAAACAAAAACAGCGCGCACAAGCCGCCTGATACCGGAGCAATACACTATGTCTGAATGGCGCCTTTACGAAGTCTTTGTGCGGTCCAAGCACGGTCTGAACCACAAGCACGTGGGCAGCGTGCACGCCGCCGATGCCGAGATGGCCATGGAAAACGCCCGCGACCTGTACACCCGCCGTAACGAGGGCGTGAGCATCTGGGTTGTGCCCTCTGACACCATCACGGCCTCCGCATCCGACGAGAAAGAAGTACTTTTCGACCCGTCGGAAGACAAGGTTTATCGGCACGCTTCTTTTTACGAGCTGCCCGATGAAGTCGGACACATGTAAGGAGCGGCTCCATGACACAAACAGAAGCATTAAAGGAATACCTGCTGCGCCTGGCAGATTCCGACCTGATCCTGAGCCAGCGGCTGTGCGAATTGTGCGGCAAGGCTCCGGCAGTTGAGGAAGAAATGGCACTGATGAACGTTGCCCTCGACCTGGTCGGCCAGGCCCGCAACTGGTACCAGTATGCAGCCGAGCAGATTGATGATGGCCGGGATGCGGACAAGCTGGCGTTCCGCCGGGATGCCCATAATTACCGCAACCTGCTGCTCACCGAGCAGCCCAATGAGGATTACGCGGTCACCATGGGTCGGCAGTTCTTCTTTGACGTGTGGCACTACTTCACACTCAAGAGCCTGACCGAATCCAGCGATGAGCGCATTGCCGGGATCGCCGCCAAGGCGGTCAAAGAGGCCACCTATCACCTGCGCCGGTCCTCCGAGTGGGTCAAGCGCCTGGGGGATGGCACGGAAGAGAGCCACCAACGCATGCAGGAGGCGGTGGATATTCTCTGGCGCTTCACCGGCGAACTGATCACCCCGGACGACACCGATCGTGTCCTGGCCGAGGCCGGCATTGGCCCGGATCCCGACCAGCTCGCCAACGACTGGCGCGGCATGGTCAATGAGGTGCTCACCCAGGCCACGCTGACACCGGGTCCAGACGACGCCTGGATGTACATGGGCGGCAAGCACGGCGAGCACACCGAACATCTCGGTTTCATTCTGGCGGAAATGCAGTTTCTGCAAAGGGCCTATCCCGATGCCACAACTTGGTGATTCAGACAGCCGGTCAGCCGTCGATATCCTGATCGCCAGCGATCGGGTGCCGGCCAACGCCCGCCCCGATCTGCTGACAGAGGTCGACATCTGGGCACTGCTCGATGAGGTGAAAGATCCTGAAGTGCCGGCAGTCAGTGTCGTGGAGCTTGGCATTATCCGTGCCGTACGCTGGGACGGAATTGAATTGTCCGTTGACGTAACCCCGACCTACTCCGGCTGCCCGGCCACCGAGTTGATTGAGGAGCTGATTACCGAGGCCCTCCGAGCAGCGGGCTTCCGGGATCCGAAAATCAACCAGGTGCTGATCCCTGCCTGGACCACCGACTGGATCACAGGCGAAGGCAAAGCGAAGCTTCGGGCCTTCGGAATCGCACCGCCGGAGGGCAGCTCCAGCAAGATGAGCCTGCTCGGCGCACCGGAAGTCATTGCCTGCCCCCATTGCGGCAGCAAGGACACCGAGCGGGTCAGCGAATTCGGATCCACCGCCTGCAAAGCCCTTTATCGTTGCAAGGAATGCCTCGAGCCCTTCGACTACTTCAAATGCATCTAGAGCCGATACGATCATGAACAAATTCTATCCACTGACCCTCAAAGAGGTCAGACCTGAAACAAAAAACGCCGTATCACTAGCATTCGATCTGCCAGAAGACCTGGCAGACAAGTTCAGCTACAAGCAGGGCCAGCACCTGATTGTCAGAACCAGGCTGGATGGCAAGGAAGTGCGACGCTCCTACTCGATCTGCCGCAGCGTCAAAGACCAGGAACTGCGCATCGCGGTCAAAAAAGTGTCCGGTGGCCGGTTCTCGACCTATGCCAATGAGCAGCTGAGACCCGGTGCAACGCTGGAAGTCATGCCGCCCCAGGGGCATTTCTCCATCGATCTTGATCCCGAGCGGAAAGGCAATTACCTGGCGGTTGCCGCTGGCAGTGGTATTACCCCGATCCTGTCAATTGTCAAAACCACGCTGGAAACCGAACCCAAGAGCGAAGTAACGCTGTTCTATGGCAATAAGGCCACCAGCAGCACCATGTTCCGGGACGAGCTCCAGGATCTCAAGAACGAGTACATGGCCCGCCTGAACCTAGTTTACATCTTCACCCGTGAAGAGCAGGACATTGACCTGTACAACGGGCGGATTGACCACGACAAGTGCGACGCCCTATTTGATCACTGGATCAACGCCAAGGATCTCACCGCCGCCTTCATCTGCGGCCCCCAGTTAATGACGGAGGACGTGCAGGACTCGCTGCTTCGCCATGGCATGGAGAAGAACAAGATCCATTTCGAGTTGTTTACGCCGCTCGGTGGTGCGCCCCAGGCCCGTAAGGACAGGGCTCCGTCCAAGGTTGACCCGAAGTCGGTGAGCGAAGTGACCGTCATCGCCGATGGCCGCTCTCTGACGTTCCCATTGATTCGCGACACCAAGAGTATTCTTGAGGCCGGCAACGAGGAAGGCGCGGATCTGCCCTTCTCCTGCAAAGCCGGTGTCTGCTCCACCTGCCGCGCCAAAGTTGTGGAAGGCGAAGTGGAAATGGACCAGAACTTCGCCCTGGAAGATTACGAAGTGGAAGCCGGCTACGTGCTCTCCTGCCAGTGTTATCCGATCAGCGACAAGGTTGTTCTGAACTACGACGAGATGTAGTTGCCAGCCAGCCAACAACCAAGACACCAGCAAGGCAAGCCTCGCGTAAGTGGGACTTGCCTTGCCAGTTCAGAAACGAATGGAGTTTCCCCATGTCAGTCCTGAAAAGTCTCATTGCCGGCCAGTGGGTCGGTGAAAAAGCCGCCAAGGCTCTGCCCAGCGCCATTAATGGCGAAATCGTAGCACGTACCCACGATGACACCCTTGATTTCAAGAAAGCCGTGGAATATGGCCGCACGGTTGGCGGCAAGAATCTGCTTGCACTGGATTTTCAGGAGCGCGCCCTCGCCCTGAAGGCGATGGCCCTTTACCTGCAAGAACACAAGCAAGAACTCTACGCACTGTCGATGCACACAGGGTCCAGCAAAGGCGACAACGGCATCGATATCGACGGCGGCTTCGGCACCTTGTTCGCCTACGCCAGCATGGGCCGCCGCGAACTGCCGTCCGGCAACGTGGTGCACGAAGGCCCGGTAACGCCGCTGGGCAAGAATAACCACTTTGCCGGCACCCATATCCTGGTGCCTCGCGGCGGCGTGGCGGTACACATTGACGCCTACAACTTCCCGGTGTGGGGCATGCTGGAGAAGTTTGCGCCCACCTTCCTGGCGGGCATGCCCTGCATTGTGAAGCCGGCCACCTCCACCTGCTACGTCACCGAACTGGCCGTTCGCCTGATGCAGGAATCCGGCGCCCTGCCCGAAGGCAGCCTGCAGCTGATCATCGGCAGCACCGGCGATCTGTTTGACCACCTTGAAGAGCAGGACGTAGTTACCTTCACCGGCTCGGCTGCAACCGCTCGCAAACTCAAGAATCATCCGAACATCATCAATCGGTCGATTCCGTTCAACGCCGAGGCCGATTCCCTGAACAGTGCCATTCTGGCGCCGGACGTAACCCCCGAACACGAAGAATTCGAACTCTTTGTGAGGGAGGTGGGCCGCGAGATGACCGCGAAGGCAGGCCAGAAATGTACCGCGATCCGCCGGGTCCTGGTACCAAAAAGCCAGGTGAACGCCATCTGCGACAAGCTCAAGGAGCGGTTGTCGAAAATCACTGTCGGCGATCCTTCCGTTGAGGGGGTTCGCATGGGGGCCCTGGCCTCGATTGAGCAGCTTGAAGATGTCAAAGCCAACATTCAGGAACTGCTGAAAACCAGCGAACTGGTCACCGGTGGCAACGGTGATTTCAAGCCGACCGGCGAAGGCACCGGGAAAGGCGCGTTCATCGAGCCACATCTGCTGCTGTGCCGGAATCCTGAAAACGGCTGTGGCGCCCACGACATCGAGGCCTTCGGACCGGTTGCAACGGTGATTCCCTACGACACCATCGAGGACGCGGTCGCTCTGTGTGCCCAAGGCCGGGGCTCGCTGGTCACCACCCTGACCACCCGAGATCCGGCCATTGCCGGCAAGATTGTCCCCCTGCTGGCGGCCTTCCACGGGCGTCTGCACCTGCTGGATGCCGAAGCCGCACAGGAATCCACCGGCCACGGTTCGCCGCTGCCCATGCTCAAGCATGGCGGACCCGGCCGTGCCGGTGGTGGTGAAGAACTCGGCGGTATCCGTGCGGTTCATCACTACCTGCAAAGAACCGCAATCCAGGGCTCTCCGACCATGCTGGCTGCGGTCACCCGTGAGTACGTGCGTGGTGCCGATCTGATCGAAACCGAGGTGCATCCGTTCCGACGCCATTTTGAAGAGCTGCAGATCAACGAATCCCTGTTGACGCACCGGCGCACGGTTACCGAGGCGGACATCGTCAACTTCGGCTGCCTGTCCGGCGATCACTTCTATATGCACTTTGATGAAATTGCTGCGCGGGACTCCCAGTTCGGCAAGCGCATTGCCCACGGCTACTTTGTGCTTTCCGCAGCAGCCGGCCTGTTCGTGTATCCGGGTGAAGGCCCGGTGCTGGCGAACTACGGTCTGGACACCCTGCGCTTTATCGAGCCGGTTGCCCCGGGAGACACCATCCGGGCGCGGCTGACCTGCAAGCGCAAAATTGATCAGGGTCGGACATCTCCAGACGGGCACCCCCAGGGGGTGGTGGTCTGGGATGTTCAGGTTCACAACCAGAACGACGAGCTGGTTGCGAGCTATGACATCCTGACCCTGGTTGCCAAAAAGCCCGAGTAACACCGGGCGGCCGGACTTTCTCCCGGTCCTGCGGACAGGCGCTCAGGTTTACCCCCCTGAGGCCTCATTCCAGACCATCCACCGGGATGGTCTCGGTATTCTTGATCTCCCGCAATGCAAAGTTTGAATTCACTTGAGCAATGCCCTGCAAGGTAAAGATCTTTTTGTTCAGGAATCGATCGTAACTGGCCATATCTGGCACGACTACCCGCATCACGAAATCGGCACTCCCGGTAACGGCAAAGCACTGAAGTACCTCCGGGTAGCTGCTGAGCTGCTGCTCGATCTCTGCCGTGCTGTCAATGTTGTGCCTCTGCAGCGACAGGTTGACCAACACGCAAAGCCCCTGACCGACCCGTTCCGGATCCACACGGGCGCTGTAGCCCTGGATCACGCCGGTTTCTTCGAGAGTCCGTACCCGCCGCCAGCAAGCCGCCGGCGATAATCCCACCTGTTCCGCCAGTAACTGGTTACTGATACGCCCGTCCTGCTGAAGCACGGACAGGATCCGCCGGTCCAGTTTATCGAGATCAACCTGTTTCATTTGGTAACACCTGATTTTTATCAAAGGTTCTTGCTTAACATTGTCTTTTATCAAATATCCTTTCGCAAACCCCGAAAGCCCTCACCTAATACGCAAGCACCTTTTGCGAACTTCCCTCTATACTTTTGGTCATAAACTAGACAAAAGGGAAGACCCCATGCCCGCCGATACCCCACAGCTCGACAATTACAAACTGGAAGACCGCTACCTGCGGGAATCGGGCCGGGTTTTCCTGACCGGAACACAGGCTCTGGTCCGCATACCCTTGATGCAGGCCGCCCTGGATCGCAAACAGGGACTGAACACCGCCGGCATGGTCAGTGGCTACCGGGGTTCCCCCCTCGGTGCCTACGACCAGGCACTCTGGCAGGCCCAGACCCTGCTCGATGACAACCGCATCGACTTCGTCCCGGCGATTAACGAGGACCTTGCTGCCACCATCATGCTGGGCACCCAGCAGGTGGAAACCGACGATGACCGTCAGGTCGATGGTGTTTTCGGCCTCTGGTACGGCAAAGGCCCCGGGGTTGACCGCGCCGGCGATGCCCTCAAACACGGCACCACTTACGGTTCATCCCCCCACGGCGGTGTTCTGGTAGTCGCCGGTGATGATCATGGCTGCGTGTCCTCCTCCATGCCCCACCAGTCCGATGTGGCGTTCATGAGTTTCTTCATGCCCACCATCAACCCGGCCAACATCGCCGAGTATCTGGAGTTCGGCCTCTGGGGCTACGCCCTGTCCCGTTACAGTGGCTGCTGGGTCGGTTTCAAGGCCATCTCCGAGACGGTTGAAAGCGCGGCGTCGGTGGAGCTGCCACCCCAGCCCGAATTCGTAACGCCCGATGACTTCACCGCACCCGAAAGCGGTCTTCACTACCGCTGGCCGGACCTGCCCGGCCCCCAACTCGAAACCCGTATCGAACACAAACTGGCTGCCGTACAGGCCTTCGCCAGGGCCAATCCCCTTGATCGTTGCCTGTTCAACAACACACAAGCCCGCTTCGGCATTGTGACTACCGGCAAGGGCCACCTGGACCTGCTCGAGGGGTTGGGCCTGCTGGGCATTGATGAAAACAAGGCCCGGGCCATGGGGCTGGATATCTACAAGGTCGGTATGGTCTGGCCTCTGGAGCGCCGCGGCATCCTGAACTTCGTTCATGGCAAGGAAGAAGTCCTGGTCATTGAAGAGAAGCGGGGCATCATCGAAAGCCAGATCAAGGAAGCCATGTCCGAGCCGGACCGCCCCGGCGAGGTGCTGATTACCGGCAAACAGGATGAACTGGGACGCCCCTTGATCCCCTACGTGGGTGAGCTGAGCCCGAAACTGGTTGCCGGCTACCTGGCGGCCCGGCTTGGCCGGTTCTTCTCCCTGGACTTCAGCGAACGCATGGCCGAGATCAGCATCATGTCCAAGGCTCAGGATCCGGGTGGCGTCAAGCGCCTGCCCTATTTCTGCTCCGGCTGCCCCCACAACACCTCCACCAAGGTGCCTGAAGGCAGCAAGGCTCTGGCGGGCATTGGCTGCCACTTCATGGCCTCCTGGATGGGCCGGAACACGGAATCTCTGATCCAGATGGGGGGTGAAGGGGTCAACTGGATTGGCAAGAGCCGTTATATCGGCAACCCTCATATCTTCCAGAATCTGGGCGAAGGCACCTATTTCCACTCCGGTTCCATGGCCATCCGCCAGGCGGTGGCGGCAGGCATCAACATTACCTACAAGATTCTGTTCAACGACGCTGTCGCCATGACCGGCGGCCAACCGGTGGATGGCCAGATCACCGTCTCCATGATTGCCCAGCAGATGGCTGCCGAGGGCGTTCGCCGGGTGGTTGTGCTCAGCGATGAGCCGGATAAATACGACGACCCAAAGCACCTGTTCCCGAAGGATGTGACCTTCCACGACCGTTCCGAGCTGGATACGGTTCAACGGGAATTGCGGGAGATTCCGGGCTGCACCGTGCTGATTTACGACCAGACCTGTGCTGCTGAAAAGCGCCGGCGGCGCAAGCGCAATCAGTTCCCGGATCCGGCCAAGCGGGCGTTTATCAACCATCATGTCTGCGAGGGTTGCGGCGATTGCTCGGTGCAGTCCAACTGTCTTTCGGTTGTGCCCCGCAAAACCGAGCTGGGCCGCAAGCGCAAGATCGACCAATTTTCGTGCAACAAGGACTATTCCTGCCTCAACGGCTTCTGCCCCAGCTTTGTCACCATCGAAGGCGGGCAGCTGCGCAAATCCCGGGGTATGGACACCGGGTCGGTACTGACCGGCAAACTGGCCAACACAGCAGCTCCGGAACTGCCGGGGCTGACAGGCTCCTATGACCTGCTCGTTGGCGGCGTCGGTGGCACCGGTGTAGTCACCGTGGGCCAGCTGATCACCATGGCCGCGCACCTGGAATCCCGGGGAGCCTCGGTGCTGGATTTCATGGGCTTCGCCCAGAAGGGCGGTACCGTGCTGAGCTACGTGCGCCTGGCGCCGTCTCCTGACAAACTGCATCAGGTAAGAATCAGCAATGGTCAGGCGGATGCGGTTATCGCCTGTGATCTGGTAGTGGCGTCCTCCCAGAAAGCCCTGAGTACGCTCAGACCGAACCACACCCGGATTGTTGCCAACGAAGCGGAACTGCCCACTGCCGACTACGTGCTCTACCGCGATGCCGACATGAAGGCCGACAAGCGACTGGGCCTGCTCCGGGACGCGGTCGGCCAGGATCATTTCGACCAGCTCGACGCCAACGGCATCGCCGAGAAGCTGATGGGCGATACCGTGTTCTCCAACGTGATGATGCTCGGCTTTGCCTGGCAGAAAGGGCTGCTGCCCCTGTCTGAAGCGGCGCTGATGAAAGCCATCGAGCTCAATGGCGTGGCGATCGACCGAAACAAGGAAGCATTCGGCTGGGGCCGTCTGGCGGCGGTTGATCTGAACGCGGTCACGGACTTGCTGGACACTGGCAATGGCAAGGTTGCGGAGATTAAGGCCGAGCCGACTCTGGATGAGCTGATCGCGACCCGTCATGGGCACCTGGTCAACTATCAGAACCAGCGCTGGGCCAACCAGTACCGTGACAGTGTTGCCGGAGTCCGCAAGGCCGAAGCAGCCCTGGGCCAGACCAACCTGTTCCTGACCCGTGCGGTGGCGCAGCAGCTGTATCGCGTCATGGCCTACAAGGACGAGTACGAAGTGGCCCGGCTGTTCGCGGAAACCGACTTCATGAAAGAGGTGAAGGCAACCTTTGAAGGTGACTTCAAGGTCCATTTCCACCTGGCGCCGCCCCTTCTGAGCAAAGCAACCGATGCCCTGGGGCGCCCGAAAAAACGCCGGTTCGGCCCCTGGATGTTCCGGGCCTTCAGGCTGCTGGCGAAGTTCCGCAACCTGCGGGGAACCCCGGTGGACCCATTCCGTTACTCCGCAGACCGGAAGCTGGATCGCGCCATGCTGAAGGACTATCAGAGCCTGGTGGCCCGCATGGGTCGGGAACTGGACGCCAGCAACTACGAAACCTTCCTGCAACTGGCCGAACTGCCCGCTGACGTTCGAGGCTACGGGCCGGTTCGCGAACAGGCGGCAGAAGGCATCCGGGAAAAACAGAGCCAGCTGATCAAGGCCCTGGACACTGGCCGCCCTACCCTCATCCGCACCCAACCGGCCGATAACGAGGCGAGCCATGTTTGAAGCCCTGAAGCCGCTGCCACAGGACCCGATTCCGGGCATTACATGCCCAGGTACGCCTCACGAACTTTCTCATTGCTGAGCAGTTCACGGCCGGTGCCTTCAATCACCACGTTCCCGGTTTCAAGCACATAGCCACGGTCAGCCAATGCCAGGGCCTGGGAGGCATTCTGCTCAACCAGGAAGATGGTAATGCCCTCTTCCTTCAGCTCTTTTACGATGTTGAAAATCTCTTCGATAATCAACGGCGCAAGGCCCATGCTGGGTTCATCCATGAGCAGCAGTCTTGGCTTGGCCATTAATGCCCGCCCCATGGCAAGCATCTGCTGCTGGCCACCGGACAGCTCACCTGCCAGATTGTGGCGTTTCTGGCGAAGGATGGGGAACTTGGTGTACATACGCTCCAGGTCGTTCTTTACCTCGGGGGTCTTGCCACGGGTGTAAGCACCCAGCAGCAGGTTGTCATGAACACTGAGGTCCTTGAACACCTGACGGCCCTCAGGCACCTGCACAATGCCATCGGCGACTCGCTTATCGGCACTGACCTTTGCCAGATCCTTGCCCTCGAATGTTATGACGCCGCGATCGGTGGGCTGTAATCCGGAAATGGTCATCAGCAGGGTCGATTTACCGGCACCATTGGCCCCCACAAGCGATACGATCTCACCACTGTTGATATGGATATCCACGTCATGCAGGACCTCAATCTGGCCATAGGACGTCACCAGTCCCTTGATGGACAACATTTCCTGTTTTGCGTGAGGCGCGGTAACCCGTTCTGAATGTTTGAGACCCAGGCCCCCGAACTTTTCCGGGGTATAACTGACAATCTGGTGACGCAACTCCCGGAATTCTTCCCGCACCCGCTCACCAAACAAAGGGTCGTTTTCCACATCCCGCGCTTCGATGATCTGCTGCCAGTCTTCCTCGGTCAGCAGTTTCCGGGCCCGGGGAATAACCACACCCTCTTCCTTGCGGATGTGCTTACGCAAGGCTTCAGTGAAACGTGCCAGGGCGTGGCTGAAGTCCTCACGACCTTCCGGCCAGCCTTCCTCACACTCCGCCAGCAGCTGGCGCAGCTCCAGCAGCTTTTCATGCCCGATCACGTAGCCCCTGGCCAGTTTCTCCAGCAGAGGCGCTGTCTCGGGGGACTTCTCACTGAGCCGTTTGTAGAGCTCAATGTCCGTTGGCGTACTGTGTACCCGCTGGGAGAAGTGCTGAATGTAATCAAAGATCGTCTTGAACAGCCGCTCATCCGGCCGCTGGTCGTTGAGGTTCATATCACTCAGAAGCTGATCCAGCAGATCCAGGATCCGCCACAGCGCCTGATGTTCCTGAACAATAATTCGGACGGCCTGCTCACTGCGTGACTGGGCAGGCGCCATTTCAGTGTGTTGCTCGCTCATGTGAAATGTCTCTTTGCTCAGCCACCGAGATAGGCGGCGATAACGTCCGGGTTCTGACGGATTTCCGCGGGCGTACCCTCGGCCAGAACGCGCCCATAGTTAAGCACCAGCAACCGGTCGGAAATTCCCATAACCAGTTTCATATCGTGCTCAACCAACATCACGGTTATACCCTGATCCGCAATTTTCCGGATCAGGTCTTCCAACGCTGCAGTCTCCGTTGCGTTAAGACCTGCCGCCGGTTCATCCAGCAGAATGACCTTGGGTTCCGCCGCCAGGGCCCGGGCAACTTCGAGCCGCTTCAGTGCACCGTAAGACATCGCAGAGGCCTCGGCACCCACGTACTCACCACAACCCACATACTCCATAAGGTCAGCGGCACGTTTGTAGGCTGCCTCCTCGCCCCGCCGCAAAGCCGGCAAGCGGAACAACGTGGTAAACAGGCTGCTTTTAAGCTGCAGGTGTCGACCGAGCATCACATTCTCGATGGCGGTCATGTTCATACAGATCTGCATCTGCTGAAAGGTCCGGCACATGCCCCGTTCCGCAAGCTGGTTCGGTTCCAGCTTGGCAGTACTCTCGCCATTCAGCAGAATCTCGCCCTTCGTGGGGATGTAGAGGCCGGTAATCAGGTTGAACAACGTGGTTTTGCCAGCACCGTTCGGGCCAATGACAGAATAGACCTGCCCGGCCTCCACGGCGAAACTGACACCTTCCACCGCATGAACACCACCAAAGGCCTTATCCAGCCCTTTTACTTCAACCAGTGCTGTCATGCCTTACCTCCCGTTTTCTTGCGTAGTCGTTTGGAAACTGCAGCGGTCAGGGTTGGCAACAGGCCCTTGGGCATGAAAATCATGGTCAACATCAGGATCAGGCCGAACATAACCGTTTCGAGTTCCTGGAAATCCGCCAGAACCTGGGGCAACAGCTTCAGCACCACGGCGCCCAGAATCACACCGAAGGTGGAGCCCATGCCACCAAGGACGACCATGGTGATAAAGAGAATGGAGAATTCGAAGCTTGCCACCGCCGGAGTGATAAAGCCCTGAAAATGGGCGTAAAGGCCGCCCATCAGGCTGGCATAGATGGCGGAGATCACGAATACGAGGCTTTTGTACTTCGCGGTGTCGACGCCCACCACGCTGGCCGCCACTTCCGACCCATGAACGGAACGCAAGGCCCGGCCGATAGGCGATTCTATGAGATTCAGGGCAAACCAGACCGCCAGCAACAGAACCCCGCTGGCAAACATATACCAGGCCTGAACGCCAGAAATCTCCAGTCCGAACAGCGAATAAGTGCCAAACGAGCTGAGCTCCCAGCCGAACACTTCAAAAGCCGGGACCGGCATGCCGTCGGGACCACCGGTGATGGCACGCTCATTGTTCAGGATGATGGCAATAATAAAGCCCACCGCAAGGGTTGCCATGGACAGGTAATGCCCTTTGAGACGCAGGATCGGGCGTCCGACAACCCATGCAATAATGCCGACGACGATAGCACCAACCAAAAGGGCTGGCACAGACGGCCATCCATAGGTTCCCGTCGCGATACCCGTGAAGTAAGCACCGAGGCCGAAGAACCCGGCATGGCCGAGACTGATCTGGCCGGCAAAGCCCACCAGAAGGTTCAGGCCGACAACCGTAGCGCCAATAATGGCTATCTGGGTGGCCAGTTCATAATGAAACGGGTTGCTCAGAAAAGCAGGGATAATAATCAAGATCAGTGCGAGGACCATCAGCCCCCGGAGGCGCGACTGCATAAACCGGTTCAACATCAGACACGCTCCACGATTTTGGCACCGAAGAGTCCGCGAGGCATGAAAAACAGCACCAGCAGAATCATGGAAAACGCCACCGCGTCCTTGTAATCAGAAGAAATGTAACCGGCTGTCATGGCCTCAACGATACCCAGAGCCAAACCTCCGACAACCGCGCCCACACCACTGCCGAGACCGCCGATAGCTGCAGCGACAAAGCCCTTCAGGCCGAGGATGATGCCGATGTCGTAGGAGGTGAAGGTAATTGGTGCCACCACGATGCCGGCAACCGAGCCCAGCAGTGCAGACACCATGAAGGCCAGCATCAACACCATCTGGGTCCGGATGCCCACCAGGCGCGCCGCGTCCTTGTTCATGGAGGTCGCCAGAATGGCTTTGCCAATCAGTGTCTTGGTGAAAAACAACACCAGAGCGACCACCATTACTGCACCGACACCCAGGACCCACAGGCTCTGACTGTTCAGCACTGCGCCAAAAACCTGGATGGGCTCACTGGTGCTGAAATTCTGCATCACGTGGTACTGCTTGCCCCAGACTAACTGGGCAATACCGCGAATAAAGATCGATGCACCAATGGTTATAATGATCAGGGTGACCACATCGGCCTGCTTGGCCGGTGCAATGGCGAGGCGCTGAAGCGCAATGCCCAGCACGCCTGCCAGGATAACGGCGAGCACAACCGCAACGGCCATGGGCACGCCCATGGCCGTCAGGGAAACCGTCGCCATGCCCCCAATCATCAGGAATTCGCCCTGGGCGAAGTTGATGACGTGGCTGGCGTTGTAAATCAGGGTAAAACCGAGGGCTATCAGGGCGTAGGTCGCACCGATAGTAATCCCGGTGAACAGATACTGTAAGAATTCTGCGAGCATAGCGGTGGTTCCAGTCGAACATCGACTGGCGGCTTACCCTGGTGGGCAGCCGCCAGCCGCGAGACAGGTGAAAGGAAAATCAGTTAATCAGGTTCCATTCGCCGTTCTGGACTTCCAGCATGCGGAAGGAATCTGCATCAAGGCCGTTGTGGTCATCGGGAGACATGTTGAACTCACCAGTCACACCGACGTAACCCTTGATATTTTCCAACGCCTCACGAACGGCCTCGGGATCTGTCGAACCCGCCTCTTCAATGGCGCGGACCGCCAGCATCAGCCCGTCGTACGCATAGGCGCCGAAGGTTGAAACCTTGGAATCCCAGCGCGCTTCGTACTCGGCCTTGTAGTTCTGGACCACTTCTTTCTGGGGATCGTTATCCGGCAGAGAGTCGGGCACCAGCAGCGGTGACGCCGGCAGGCGAAGACCTTCTGCAGAGGAGCCAGCCAGTTCGAGGAAGCTGTCAGACGCCACGCCATGGGACTGATAAAACGGCAGTTCCATTCCCAGCTGGGCGTAGTTGCGGGTAACAATGGCCGGACCCTGACCGAAACCGAAGTTGAGAACCGCTTCAACACCTTTCGTGTTACGGATATTGGTCAGCTGGGCGGTCATGTCTGTATCAGATCCGCTGTAGGTGACATCGGCGACGACTTCCATACCCATTTGCTCCGCCACTTCCAGAGTCTGGGTACGGCCGGAACTGCCGAAACCACCAGTGCCGGAAATCAGACCGATCTTGCTGACGCCGCGATCTTTCATGTCCGTCAGGATACGCTCTGCGGCCATGCGGTCGGATTGAGGTGTCTTGAACACCCACTTCTTCACCGGGGTGGTTATAACCACCGCACCAGCCAGAGAAATGAACGGAACCTGCGCCTGCTCGATCAGTGGGACCGCCGCCATGGTGGCACCAGTGGTGCTGCCACCAACGATGATATCCACCCGGTCCGAACGGATCAGACGGCTGGCGAAATTACGGGCAGACGAGGCATTGCCAACGTCGTCATAGTGAATCAGCTCCAACGGACGCCCCAGGACACCGCCTTCTTCATTGATTTTTTCGACGTACATCTCGAGGGTTTTCAGCTCGGGATCGCCAAGGAAGGATGCCGGACCGGTAATCGACAGGAACGACCCGATTTTGATTGGTTCAGCTGCCTGGGCACTCATCATCATGAGACCGGCTGCAGCAACTACTGCGCATTTTCTTGCGCGACGCATCATTATCTTAAGCATTGTTTTTATTCTCCCGAATTGTGCAGGGGCTTGAGTAGGTTTTTGTTTCTTGATCCGCGATCATAGCAATTCTGATACTTCGCTCCCGGTAAAACTTGATACCATTGACGAACATCAAACGAAGTTATTGTATCATAACTTCCATGTCAACTGATTTCAGGGCGTGCGGCCAAGGCCCTATAAGTAAAGCTGACGCCGACACTACGCGCCAGCACGGCAACCAGAGAGACAAACCTTTACCTGACACGTGAGACCCGCATAATACCCACAACGTGTTTCATTGATTCTTATTTGCGAACTTAGACCCATGACTGCGAAAAGCCAGCTTGAACTGCTCGTCAAAACCTTCCAGAAGAAACGGCCACTCCGCGCCGGCTCTCTCATCATCACCATTTATGGCGATGCCATTGTTCCCCGCGGTGGCAATGTCTGGCTTGGCAGCCTGATGAAACTGGTAGAACCTATGGGCATCAGTCAGCGGCTGGTGCGCACTTCGGTGTATCGCCTGGTTCAGGAATCCTGGCTGCAAACCGAAAAAGTCGGACGCTGCAGTTATTACAGCCTCACCGGTCCGGGGCTGCGCCGGTTCGAGCAGGCCTTCAAGCATGTTTTCAATCTTGCTACCGAAGAGTGGAACGGCAGCTGGTGCATTGTGTACCTGAATCAGCTGTCGCCGGAACTTCGTCAGAAAGTCCGGGAGGAACTGAAGTGGCTCAGCTTTGGCAGTATGGCTCCGGGCCTGATGGAGCACCCCAGGTTCACTCGCAGCGAACTGATTCCCATGCTGCAGGAATGGGGCGCTCTGGATGACACCATCGTGATGCAGACCATACCGATGGAGCAGAAAAGCCCCAGGGCACTTCGCCTGCTGGTCCGTGAGAGCTGGAACCTGGATGAGCTTGGGGGCCGCTACCGGCACTTCCTGACACAGTTCCGCCCCCTGTGGCGTGAGCTTCAGTCCGAAGACACGCTCAACCCGGAGGAGTGCCTGATTCTGCGCATCCTGCTGATTCATGAGTACCGCAAGATTCTGCTGCGGGACCCTCTGCTGCCCGACGAACTGTTACCGGGTGACTGGGAGGGCCGCAGCGCCAAGCAGCTTTGCCGTAATCTGTACCGGAAAATCTATCTGCGGGCCGAGCAATGGCTGGACGAAACCCTCGAGAACGCCTCCGGCCCGCTGCCAGGGCCCGGGGAGAAGTTCTACAAACGGTTCGGGGGACTGCGGGATTCAAGCGTCGTCAGCGACCCCGTAACCGAGATGGAATAACCGTACCCCGAAGCAAATTATTCCATCTCGGTTACGGGTCGCTATTCTCGGGCCAGGGCGGGCGCGCCGTGCTCCCGTTGTTGTGTTTTGCGCGCCAAGTGCAGCACCACCACCCCCAGCGCCATCACAATCAGGGTAAGCCAGAGGCCGTTGGTGTAATTTCCCTCCACATCGGCCAGGTAACCAACCACGGCGGGCGCCAGCATCTGGGCTATGCCATAGCTGAAGGTCAGCCGGCTCATCGGCCGGGACGGATTTTCGGGGAAAACACGCCCCACCATGGCCAGCATCATGCTGACAATACCGATAAAGCTGGCGCCGTAGATCATGGCACTGAGCATCACGCTGACCATGCCGGTGTTGACGATCAGCATCAGGATACTGACCGCATTGAGCGTGTAGGCCAGATACAGCGCCAGCCACTGCCCCCATCGCCGCGAGAACACATCCCAGAGCCAGCAGGCTGGTGTGGCTGCGAGACCGGCAATGAGCCAAATCAGCCAGCCCTGACCGCGGAGCTGGGGCATGGACTCGGCGATGGCTACCAGAAACGTCGCCGTCACCACATAGCCTACGCCGGCGCAGAAATAGGCCAGCTGCAGAATGCGAATGAAGCGGCTCCGCTCATCCCCGACACTCTTACCCGCGGTTCGTGGCAAGGCGCAGGCCCGGTAATCCGGCATCCAGAGCCAGGCTGGAATCAGCAGTACCAACGCGACCAGTCCGTAGATCACCCATTGCTGATCCCAGCTGAAGGGATCCTTGATCAGCTCTGCCACGATCGCCGTCAGGACAATCCCGAGCCCGATACCGGAAAAGAACACCCCAAGCTCGGATTTTTGATTGTTCTTGATCAGCCAGCTCATCAGTAGGCCGGCACCCAGCAACATGCCCGCCGAGGTGCTGAGCCCGGAGATAAAACGCAGGACAAACCACAACCACACTTCCGTGGTGTACCCCATAAGAACCGTCGAAACCACCGCGACCACAAGCCCGACCTGGTACAGCCTTACCTTGAGCCCGAGATCGCTGATCCGGGTGATAAGTAGCGCACCGGAGAGGTAACCGGCGTAATTCACGGTTGCCAGCATCCCGACCACGGACTTGCTCAACCCCGGGGCCTCGACCATCTCGGGAATCATCGGCGTGTACGAGAACCGGGCAACGCCCACCGTGATCACCACCGCGATCACGCTGGCGACCAGCGCCTTTATTGTTTCCATTGGTTTCACGGGGTTTCCTTAAATTGAAATCGCCTCACATCTGGCACTCCGGTTCACTCACCATTGGAGTCACCGCCAACTGCAGTGTCTGGGGTGCCACCTTGTGAACGGGGAAGGGGCTCATCCCGGGTCGAGGGAACTGCATACAATTTACAGCAAATCGTGTCTATCAAATAACGACCAAATCAACTACTATAAGCCCCATTACCGCGTCGCTTTGCGATGCATCTCCTCATCCCCAGAATTCCGAGTACATTAATGTCTGAATTGTCTTTTGCCGATCTCGGTCTTGATCCCGCCGTCCTCGAAGCCGTTGTAGCTGTCGGTTATGAAAAGCCATCGCCAATTCAGGAGCAGGCTATTCCACTGCTGCTTAACGGCGATAATTTGCTGGGTACCGCCCAGACCGGTACCGGTAAGACGGCGGCCTTCGCGCTGCCATTGCTGAGCCGTATTGATCACACCGTCAAAGAGCCCCAGATTCTTGTCCTGACCCCAACCCGCGAGCTGGCCATTCAGGTGGCCGAGGCATTTACCACCTACGCCAGCAAAATTCGCGGTTTCCAGGTTCTGCCGATATACGGCGGCCAGGAGTTTTACCCGCAGCTCAAAGCGCTGAAGCGTGGGGCCCAGGTAATCGTTGGAACACCGGGCCGCACACTGGACCATTTGCGTCGGGGCACCCTGAAGCTGGATACCGTCAAAGCACTGGTGTTGGACGAAGCCGACGAAATGCTTCGCATGGGTTTTATTGACGATGTTGAAGAGATTCTGGCGGCTACGCCCGATAACTGCCAACGCGCCCTGTTCTCTGCCACGATGCCTGGCCCAATCCGAAAGGTGGCGCAGACCTACCTGAGCAACGCGGCAGAAGTCAAAATTGAAAGCCAGACCAAAACTGTCGCGAGCACTAAACAGTACGTGTTACCGGTTTATGCCGAGCGCAAGCTCGATGCCCTGACCCGCATACTGGAAGTGGAACCCTTCGATGCCACCATTGTATTTGTGCGCACCAAAGCGGAAACCACTCTGCTGGCAGAGAAACTGTCAGCTCGCGGACATGCGGTAGCACCGTTGAACGGCGACCTCAACCAGCGCCAGCGTGAGCTGACGGTTGAGGACCTCAAAAATGGCAAACGAGATATCGTCGTGGCTACCGATGTGGCGGCGCGGGGTCTTGATGTGCCCAGAATCACCCACGTCATTAACTACGACGTACCTTACGATACCGAAGCCTACATCCACCGTATCGGACGCACCGGCCGGGCTGGTCGCGAAGGCAAGGCGATTTTGCTGGTCACGCCAAGGGAACGCAGCTGGTTGCGGACCCTTGAGCGTGCCACCAACTCGCCGATGGAAGCCTACCAGCTGCCATCACCTACCGACCTTCAGAAAATGCGGGAAGAGCAGTTTGAAACCCAGCTGATGGGCTTTGCAGAAGACCGCAAGCTTGAAAAAGCGGTCGAGATGCTGAGGGGCATTTCGGAACGCAAGAACATCGACATCACCATCCTCGCCGGTGCAATGGCATGCTGGATGGAAACCGCCCAGCCTGGCGCACTGCCCTTGGAGCAGCCTGCTGCGCTGCCAATTCCGTCACCGGAGCGCCGCGGTCGGGACGGTGGCAATGAGCGTCGCGGGCCCAAGCCTGGCTTCAAGAAAGGTTCTGGCAGAGGCGGTCCGAACAAGCCCGCATTCAAAGGCGGCAAGCCCGGCGGTAAACCACCGGGCAAGCGCCCCACCCGTCAGACTGACGACAAGCGCTGATAGACGACAAAGCTGTAGTCGTAAGGGTTGTTATCGGACGCGGAGAAATCCTCCCGTCCGATTTCCTCCCAATCCTCCCAGTCCACTTCCGGAAAATACGCGTCACCCTCCACTTCTGCGTGGACCTGAGTAACGTACATCCGGTCAATCTGAGGCAGCACATCGGCATAAATTTGACCACCGCCGATCACCATCACCTCATCACCACCCTCCAACTCTGCCTGCGCGGTCGCCCGCACAAATGCCTGCTCCAGGGATAAATCACTGACGGTTCCCGCTGGGGCTTTCCAAGCCTTGTCCCGGGTAACCACGATATTCATCCGCCCCGGCAAGGGTCGTCCGATCGACTCCCAGGTTTTCCGGCCCATAATGATGGGCTTACCCATGGTTGCCTGCTTGAAGTAACGCAGATCCCCCGGCAGATACCAGGGCAATGCGTTATTCCGACCAATAACCCGGTTCCGGGACATGGCAACAATCAGTGCCTTTCGCATACGTACTCGCTTCCGTTTTTTTGCTGACAGGGTCTGATCGCTACAGAGACTCAGATCGCAATCGGGGCCTTGATCGGCAGGTATGGCTCGTAACCTTCAAACTCAAAATCTTCCAACTCGTATTCAAACACCGACGCAGGTTTGCGCTTGATCTTCAACGTTGGCAACGGACGCGGCTCACGGTTGAGTTGTTCAAACACGATGTCATCAGTGAGGTGGTTCTGATAAAGATGGCAATCACCGAAGGTGTGTACAAACTCTCCCACTTCCAGATCACACTGCTGCGCGATCATGTGTGTTAGCAGGCTGTAGGAGGCTATGTTAAACGGTACACCCAGAAACAGGTCGGCACTGCGCTGGTACAACTGGCAGGATAGCCGACCGTCAGCAACATAGAACTGAAACAGGCAATGACAGGGAGCAAGCGCCATCCGGCCCGCTTCAACATTGGCCTGGGGGCTGACGGATTCGTCCGGCAGCTCTGCCGGATTCCAGGTCGACACAATCAAACGTCGGGAATTGGGCTTGGTCCGGATCTGATGAATAACCTCCTGTATCTGGTCCACCACATCGCCATTCGGACACTGCCAGCTACGCCACTGCTTGCCGTATATCGGGCCGAGATCACCGTTCTCCAGCGCCCAGCCATTCCAGATACTGACTTTGCGTTCCTGCAACCAGCGGTTGTCGGTAGAGCCCGTCAGGAACCAGAGCAGCTCGTAGATAATGCTACGTAGATGGATTTTCTTGGTGGTTACCAGCGGAAAGCCGTCAGCCAGATTAAAGCGGATCTGACGACCAAATACCGAGCGGGTGCCCACTCCGGTGCGATCCCCGCGGTCCATACCGTTATCGACTACATCTTTCATCAGGTCCAGGTAGGCTTTCATCTGACATCTCTCCTGTATGCAAACACAATCATCGCCAGCCCCACCAGTATCATCGGAAAGGATAACACCTGCCCCATGGTGAGCCAGTCAAAGGCCAGGTATCCCAATTGCGGGTCCGGCTGGCGGAAAAACTCCACAACGAACCGGAAAACGCCATAAAGCAGCAAGAAACAACCACTCACTGCCATTCGCGGTCGGGGTTTCGATGAAAACCACCAAAGCAGAATAAAGAACAGCACACCTTCCAGGGCGAATTGATAGAGCTGGGAAGGGTGTCGCGCCAGAGCGTCCTGGGCTTGCGGAAACACCATACCCCAGGGCACGTCGGTCGGCTTACCCCATAGCTCTCCGTTAATAAAATTGCCAATCCGACCAGCTCCCAAACCCACTGGCACAAGAGGCGCGACGAAATCGGCAATCTGGAAAAAACTACGACCAATTTTACGGCCGAACCACCAGAATGCCAGCATCACACCGATCAGCCCACCGTGGAACGACATCCCGCCTTCCCAAACCCGCAGCAACCAGAGCGGATCACCAAGAAACTGATCAAAATTGTAGAAAATCACATAGCCAAATCGGCCCCCGAGTATCACCCCGAGAGCTACGTAAAACAGCAGGTCACCCATCTGTTCCTCGGTGACGGGCGAACCAGGCTTGCGAGCTCGCAGGCGTCCCAGCCACCAGCCCACCAGAAAGCCAACCAGATAGGTCAGGCCGTACCAGTGAATTTTTAGCGGGCCAAGGGAGATGGCAACCGGATCGAATTCAGGATGACGAAGCATAATCAGACTCTCAGTTCAGATCAGAAAACGGATGCCAATCACGATCAGCAGCATAGCGAAAATACGTTTCAATAACAGGGCGTCGATCCTGTGCGCCAACGCCGCCCCGAGGGGCGCAAACAACACACTGGCAACAGCAATCACCAGTAGCGCCGGCAGGTAGATGAAGCCAACACTGAACTCTGGCAAAGCCGGGTGCTGCCAACCGGTTACCACGTTCGCCGCCGCGCCCGCCGCCGCAATGGGTAAACCGCAGGCGGCAGCGGTTCCAATGGCATGTTGCATGCGGACGTTGCACCAGCTCAGAAACGGCACCGTTAACGTGCCACCACCGATACCAAAGATAGCCGACACCCATCCAATACCTGCGCCCACTCCGGCCAGTCCCAGTGAGCCCGGTACGGAGCGACCGGGTCCAGGTTCCGCGTTGAGCAGCATTTTAACAGCCACCAGGATGACAAAGATTCCGATGATCAGTTCCAACGCCGAACCGGGTAATAGAGAAGCGGTCCAGGCACCTGATGCGGCGCCGGCAAGAATACCAAGAACCATCGGCCGGAAAATATCCCAGCGCACCGCTGCCCTGAAATGATGAGAACGAATCGAACTGATGGATGTAAAAATAATAGTCGCCAGAGACGTCCCGACGGCCAAATGCGGGGCAATGCCCACTGCCAGGTTCTGCCAGTCAAAGCTGACAATCAGCACCGGAACAATGATCAGCCCGCCGCCAATGCCGAAAAGTCCCGCAAGCAGGCCAGCGAACGCCCCCAATATCAGGTAAAGTCCGGTCAGTAGCAGCAGTGTCATGGACGTTTACGCCAAGCCAGAATAAAGCCGCTATGATACACAAGCGCTGGCGGGATTATCACCACTGTGGGCCATCCTGGAGAGCCCTGTTCGTCGCACTGCGAGGCATCCTGCGTTAATCAGAAGGTAGAGCTTATGTGTCTGATCGTATTTTCCGTGGGTTGCCACCCTCAGTTTCCACTGGTGGTGACCGCAAACCGGGACGAGTTTCACCAGCGGCCAACGGCGCCCATGCACTGGTGGGGGGAACCCGCCGTTCTGGCCGGCCGGGACCTGGCCTCCGGCGGTACCTGGCTTGCGGTGTCAAAAACCGGGCAGATCAGCGCCGTGACCAATGTCCGCGAAGGTGGTGCGGCGCCCAAAAGTGTCTCCCGAGGCGCCCTGCCCCTGATGGCACTGACCGAGTCCTCGTCACACGTCGAACAGTACCTGCAACGATCGGGGCAGGACTATGCGGGTTTTAATCTTATCCATGTCACTGCCGCGGGCGGGGACTATTATAGCAACCGGGACACCTCGATTCGCCGGAATCTTCACCGTGGATTGTACGGCCTGAGCAATCATCTGCTGCAAAGCCCATGGCCGAAACTGCTGAAATTACGGGATTCCATCGGGCAGACCCTGGCACAGAGCGATTGTCACCACACTCGCCAGTTACATGATGTGCTGATTGAGCAAATGCAGGATACCCAGCCGGCGCCGGACCATTGCCTGCCGGACACGGGCGTGGGGCTCGAACTGGAACGCATGCTCTCCTCCCCGTTTATTATCGGCCGGGAATATGGCACCCGGGCCACGACCGTGGCCACGGTCGACGTCGCGGGCACGGTGATGGTGACTGAACAGTCCTGGGGCCCGGAAGGGCGCGACGACGGGCAGCTTCAGTTCAGTTGGGCGGCGGGTTGCGGCGCTGGCGAAGAGTGCGGGACTGGACACTGAGGATGTGGCGGATAAGGCGTTCCCGGTCACTCTCCGGGAGTTCCTCAAAATCAGTCCGTAGACAGTAGCCAGCCTCAATGGTATCCGAACTGAGCACTTTCACGATGGCACTGAAATGCTCCGTTTCCGGGAAGAACAGCAGGTCTATCCGGAGGCGCTCACCAGTTTTTACCCACTCATCCACCTCGAACGCCAGACCGCTGGCGCTGATATTGATATCCATCGGGTTCAGGGTAGCGTCATCGGGATACTCTTTCAGATCGAGGGCAGACATGACCATGGCAAGTTTCTCGTTGATCAGCTTCGCCACGTGATGGGTCCGGGGTGATTGCTCCGCCAGAGCGGACAGCTCATGGGCCAGTTCCCGGTCAAGAGCCGCCAGCCGATTGTGGAGCGACAACCTTGCCTGCGCAGATGCCACCGCTGCGTCGTCCCGCAAACGGGCGTATCGCAGAGCCACCCGATCAGTCACCCGGTAGAACTGACGTCGGTCTTCACCATCCCACATTGCTGACTCCTGATTTGTGCTGGCGTCACTTGAGTCGTGTTACAAACTGCTCATCTACAGGATAGCTGAATCGGCGCCAGGCAGTCTGTTTACGCTACCGGCTCTGTTATACTTCCGCCCAAACCGTGCAACCACCGGAGGTCCAACACCATGGCCGAACAGACAAGCTCGATCTCGGACTTTGAAAAGTCGCTCAATGAGCTGGAAGCCCTGGTCCGAGATCTGGAACAGGGCGAGCTGTCTCTGGAACAGTCACTGTCGGCCTTCGAGCGGGGGGTCAAGCTGACCCGCGAGTGCCAACAGGCCTTGAAATCGGCCGAGCAACGGGTTGAACAGCTGATCCAGCGTGATGACGGTGAACTGGAGACGCGCCCCTTCCATCCGGATGCCTCGGTCTGATGCTTCCATTTACACCCGATGCCAGCTTTATCGACCGGTGCCGAACGGAAGTTGATGCCGAACTCGAACGGCGACTCGGTTCCGGCGACCAGGCCTCAAAAACGCTTCAGCAAGCCATGCTATACAGCGTACTCGGGGGCGGCAAGCGCATCCGTCCGTCTCTGTGCATGGGTGCCGCCCTGGTCGTGGGCCAGACCGCACAGAAAGCCCGGGTGCCGGCCTGTGCCATCGAACTGATACACGCTTATTCGTTGGTTCACGACGACCTGCCTGCGATGGACAATGACGAATTGCGTCGGGGCCGGCCAACTACTCATATCGCTTTTGACGAGGCCACCGCGATTCTCGCGGGCGATGCCCTTCAGAGCCTGGCATTTGAATGGCTTTCCCTGGCACCGGAGCTGACCGACCAGACCAGGCTGCTCATGATACGAGAGCTTGCCAAGGCCAGTGGCCACCAGGGCATGGTCGGCGGGCAGGCCATTGATCTCGACGCCGTCGGCCAGACCCTGACCCTGACCCAGCTGGAAACCATGCACCGCTTGAAGACCGGCGCACTGATCGAGGCCAGCGTGCGTATCGGAGCGCTCACCGATGCCAGTATCGACGACGCTACATTGGAGCACCTGACCACTTATGCCCGCGCACTCGGGCTCGCTTTCCAGGTTCAGGACGACTTGCTTGATATCGAGGGCGACACTCAGGTGATGGGTAAACCCAAAGGCTCGGACGTTGCCCGGGCCAAGCCCACTTACCCGGCTTTGTTGGGCGCCGAGGGTGCCCGGATGCATTTGGCGCAGTTACTGGACGCTGCACTGGAGAGCCTGACGCCTTTCGGCACCCGGGCTGAAGCCCTCAGAGCCATGGCGGGATTTGTGGTAGCGCGTAATCATTGACTCTTCGGGGGTGCTTTCGGTGTGAAACTACCCCCTTTAGTCCTCTATAATACGAGCTGTCACCATACAGCCGAATTTTCTGGAAAAGACCCGAGCGGATGCAGGATACATATTTATTCAAGGAAATCCCGGCGCAGCAGCCCAACACCCCGTTGCTCGACCGGATTGAGACACCAGACCAGCTTCGCTTGTTGCAGGACGATCAACTGCCGCAACTGGCGAGAGAGCTGCGTTCATTTCTGCTGTGGTCCGTAGGCCAGACCGGCGGCCACTTTGGTGCGGGCCTGGGCGTGCTGGAACTGACGATTGCATTGCATTATGTTTTCAACACACCCGACGATCGGCTGGTATGGGATGTCGGTCATCAGGCCTACCCTCACAAGATTCTGACCGGGCGTCGCAATCGCATGTCGTCCATACGGAAAAGGTCCGGTCTTGCAGGCTTCCCCAAGCGCGCCGAGAGCCCCTACGATACCTTTGGCGTGGGGCATTCAAGTACCTCCATCAGTGCGGCTTTGGGTATGGCCATTGCCGCTCGCATGCAACATATACCCCGTAAATGTATTGCCATAATCGGGGACGGGGCCATGACAGCGGGCATGGCCTTCGAAGCACTCAATCATGCCGGTCATATTCGCGCCGACCTGCTGGTTATTCTTAACGACAACGACATGTCGATTTCCCACAATGTCGGTGGGCTCTCGAATTATTTTGCCAAGCTTCTGGCCAGTCGCACATACAACCAGGTTCGCGATAGCAGCAAACGCGTACTGCAGGCAAGCCCGAACCTGATGGCGCTGGCCAGGAAGACCGAAGAACACTTCAAAGGCATGATCTCGCCAGGAACATTATTCGAAGAGCTCGGTTTCAACTATATCGGGCCAATCGACGGCCATGATCTTCCGCTGCTGGTGGAAACCCTGCAGAACATCCGGGAGTTGGACGGGCCCCAGTTTCTGCATGTGGTCACCAAGAAGGGCAAAGGTTTCGATCTGGCAGAGGCCGATCCTATCGGCTACCACGCCATCAATAAGATCGAACCGGTACCGGCTGCCAAACCCGCTCCCGTGCCCAGCGCTCCCAAGCTGCCCAAATACGCCAACGTATTCGGCCAATGGCTGTGTGATGTAGCGGAACAGGATGAGCGCGTAGTCGGCATTACCCCTGCAATGTGCGAAGGCTCTGATCTGGTGGCTTTCAGCCAGCGTTTTCCGGAGCGTTATTACGATGTCGCCATCGCCGAGCAACATGCCGTTACCCTGGCAGCAGGGCTGGCGTGCGACGGTGGCAAGCCGGTAGTCGCCATTTACTCGACGTTCCTGCAACGAGCCTATGATCAACTGATTCATGACGTGGCGATCCAGAATCTGGACGTACTTTTCGCTATCGACCGCGCCGGCCTGGTCGGTGAAGACGGCCCGACCCATGCCGGAGCCTTCGATCTCAGCTATCTCCGCTGCATTCCGAACCTCGTCATTATGGCGCCGTCCGATGAAAACGAAACCCGGCAGCTGCTTCAAACCGGTTTGACTTTCGAGGGCCCGGCTGCGGTTCGTTATCCCCGGGGCACAGGCCCCGGCGCGACTATCCAGCAGGCACTCACACCGGTTCCAGTCGGCCAGGGCCGCCGCGTTCAAGACGGCAGCGGAGTTGCCATTCTGAACTTCGGCACCTTGCTGCAGTCTGCCCTGGAGGCGGCTGATGCACTGGGAGCAACCGTGGCGGACATGCGGTTTGTAAAACCCCTGGACCAAGCTCTGATCCGTCAACTGGCCAAGAGCCATGACTTGCTCGTGACCCTGGAAGAGAACGCCATCGCCGGTGGTGCGGGTAGTGCTGTGGCGGAGTATCTGAATGCTGAAGGCATTGTAATGCCAGTGCTTCAGCTTGGCCTGCCGGATCGTTTTATCGACCATGGCAAGCACGCGGAATTGTTGGCGGAATGTGGTCTCGACGGGGCAGGGATACAGACGTCAATAGAACAACGGCTCGGGTTGATCAAGCAACAGCAGAGCTCCGGCCCTGCTCACATTGCGATATCGTCGTCCTGATGGGTTTCCATCCAGTGACCTAACTTGCTTTGCTTGGTATCGAGATAGTGTTCGTTATGGGGATTACGCCCCACGTGTAACTGCACCCGCTCAACAATTTCAATACCCAAGGCTGTCAACGCATCCACCTTACGGGGATTATTGGTCATCAGCCTCAGGCTCTTGATGCCAAGGTGCTCGAGCATGTCACGACACATGGTGTAGTCCCGGAGATCGGCCGCAAAACCCAGGCGCTCATTGGCCTCAACGGTATCGGCACCCTGGTCCTGCAAATGATAGGCCCGGATTTTGTTCAACAAGCCGATACCCCGCCCTTCCTGGCGCAGATACATCAGCAGTCCCCGGCCTTCCCGGGCGATGCTGCGTAGAGCTTCCTCCAGCTGGTACCCGCAATCACAGCGCATGCTGTAAAGAGCGTCTCCTGTCAGGCACTCGGAGTGGGTACGGGCGAGCATGGGCTCTTCGCTGTCGAGCGCACCGAGCGTGAGGGCAATGTGTTCCTTACCGGTCCCGGGTTCTTCAAACCCGTGCATATCAAAAACGCCGAACGGCGTCGGTAGTCGGCAAGTGTCGACGTAGCGAACGACCACGGAAGTACCTCGTATTAAATTTGTAAGCGGCGCATTTTAGCAGAACAGGGCTACTGCGCGTAGCGAGATGATCATGCCATCCTGGCCGGGTTTTGTTACAGAGTGAATTACGAAGGCAAGACGCATTCAGCTCGCTTTTCATTGAAATCCAACAGCGTTACAGGGAAAACCCGCTCCACGGGAGTTCCCGGACCTGCCCGGCGCCTGCGCCAGGTCTCTCGCCCTAGCCACCGGTGGCACTCATGAAGCGCAGTATCTGGGGTTCATCGTTCAGATTAAAATGATGCTTTTCGGGTTTGATTAACATTGCCTCATGCAGGGCTGTTTGTACCCTGGCGTCCACCGAAACCTGGTCGGAGGGACCGTTTCTGAGAATCGTCCGTAAATCCAGCGAATGTTCGTTGCCCAGACACAACAGCAAACGGCCTTCTGTCGTCACCCGTACGCGATTGCAGTCGCCGCAGAAGTTGTGACTGTGCGGGGAGATAAACCCGATCCGACTGGCATGGCCGGGGATCTGAAAATAGCGTGACGGCCCTCCGGTATCATCGGCCACTGACTCAAGGGCGTAGCGGGAGCGAATCACTTTCCGGATGTCATCACTGGAGAAAAAGGCACTGGCACGATCGTGCTCGGTGATGACGCCCAGGGGCATCTCCTCAATAAAGCTCAGATCAAGCCCTTGCGCCAAAGCATAATCCACCAGCGGCCGCACTTCATCATCATTGCGGCCCCTCAACACCACCGCATTGAGCTTGGTGTGCTGGAACCCTGCACGCTGAGCGGCTTCAATCCCCGCCATCACCTTACCCAGCCGGCCAGTTCGGGTGAGCTCATGAAAACGCCCCTCATCGAGGCTGTCCAGGCTGACATTGAGGCGATCCACACCTGCAGCTTTCAATGGCTCGGCCAAATCCTGCAAACGGCTACCGTTGGTGGTCATACACAGCTCCCGAAGCCCGGGCAAGGCACTGAGCTTTTTCGCCAGGTCAACAACTCCTGGCCTCACCAGGGGTTCGCCACCGGTCAGACGGATTTTGGTGACACCACAGGCCACCAGATTGCGGGCCAGCGTTTCAATTTCTTCCAAGGAAAGAATCTGGGATTTGGGCAGGAAAACCATGTCTTCCGACATGCAGTACACACAGCGGAAATCACAACGGTCAGTCACCGAGATTCTCACGTAAGTGACGTGTCTTCCGAAATTGTCGATCAACGGGGCCGTGCGGGTCATCTCACACCGCCTGCCAATGACCGCTGCGGCCACCTGTTTTTTCCAGCAACCGGACCGACTCGATAACCATTCCCCGGTCGACCGCCTTGCACATGTCATAAAGCGTCAGCGCCGCAATACTTGCTGCTGTCAAGGCTTCCATTTCAACACCGGTCTGACCCGACAGTTTGCAGCGGGCTTCAATTCGAACGGCCGCTGGTTCCAACTCCGGGCTGAGCTCGACCCTGACCGATGTGAGATTCAGTGCGTGACAAAGCGGAATCAGATCATGGGTTTTCTTGGCCGCCATAATCCCGGCAATCCGGGCCACGGCAAGCACATCGCCCTTGGGGTGCTGACCGTCTACAATCATGGCCAGGGTTGCCGGCGCCATGATAATCCTGGCTTCAGCTCTTGCTTCTCGCTCGGTTTCCGCCTTGCTGGTGACATCCACCATTCGGGCTGCGCCTTTGTCATCCAAGTGCGTCAATTTGCTCACGGAATCTCCAGATTAAGGTCTATAAGCCAGCATAGCAGAAACCGGTGTCACCACCAGTTCCCGATGCCTGCGATACCCTGCGCACCCCTGACCCTTGCTTGCTCAAGATGGCCATTGGCCATCCCGCCCAAGGCAAAAACCGGCACCTTGGCAGCCATCACAAGCTCCTGGAAACGGCGCCATCCCAGCGTGGAAGCCCCGGGGTGGGACAGGGTAGGCGCCACCGGGCCAAGCGTAACAAAGTCCGCATCCAGTTGGGTCGCCTTGGCGATCTCTGTTTCATTGTGACACGATACTGCAAACCACTGATGTGCTGGCACGGGTCGCTCGGAAAGGTGCCGGGCTTGCTCCCAGCTCAGGTGAATGCCCGCCGCCGACACACCATCCGGTAAATCAGCTCGACCGTGCAGCATCAACGACGTACCAAAGTGCTGGCACAGTTGTGATGCCCGTCGTGCAAAATCTGCATAGGCGATCGCATCCAGCCAGGGTGCTCGCAACAATATCATCGCCGGGCGATGCGCGCACAGCTGACACTCAAGGCGTTCCAGACCTGAACTGACGCTCCTGAAAGCTCCGGTGATGCTGTACTGTTCAGGCAATCTCAATGCCCGGATAATCGGCCGATTGGCGGCCGGGAAATCCTCATCGCGCAACTCTTCGACGGTACGCCAGCTCACCATTTGACCTTCCCGGCCCTCGGGCTCACCCAGCACGCCATCAGTCGTCCCCCAGACATCCAGGAAAACGCGTTTGTCACCGTAATCGTGCCGAATCCCGATCAGTGGTCTTAAAGACTGCGCCGGCACGTCAAGCCCGGTTTCTTCAGCGATTTCCCGGATCAACGCATGCTGGACGGATTCACCAGGCTCTACCTTGCCGCCGGGAAACTCCAGCAATCCGCCCTGATGAACATGATCAGGCCTGCGGGCAATCAGTACCCGGTCTTGCCGCCGGATTACGGCGACCGCCACGTGCACCTCTCGACAGGAATCAGGTCCGGTATTCGGCATTAATCGTCACGTAATCGTGGGAGAAATCACAGGTCCACACCCGTTCATGAACATCGCCCCGCTTGAGGTCAATGCGAATGGTAATCTCCTGCTGGCTCATCACTGCCTTGCCGCGGGCCTCACTGTAATCCTCTGCCCGGCCGCCCTGGCGGACCAGACAAACGTCATCCAGGTGAATTTCAATCGTATCGAGATCCAGATCCGGCACCCCGGCACGGCCGACAGCCGCCAGAATCCGCCCCCAGTTGGGATCAGAGGCGAACAGAGCCGTCTTCACCAGTGGTGAGTGGGCGACGGTATAGGCTACATCAAGTGCTTCCTGTTGCGTGCCGGCACCGCTGACCTCAATGGTTACGAACTTGGTGGCGCCCTCTCCATCCCGCACGATGGCATGGGCGAGGGTCATGAATACGTCGTTCAGGGCAGCCCGGAAGTCAGCCAGATATGGGCTTTCAGAATCTATCTCCGGGGCATCCGACTGGCCGGTTGCGATCAGGATACAGGCGTCGTTGGTGGAGGTATCGCCGTCAATGGTAATACGGTTGAACGATGCTTCCCCCAATTCCGACACCAGCGCCTGGAGCAACGCCGGCTCAACCTTCGCATCGGTCGCAATGAAACCCAGCATGGTAGCCATGTTCGGACGAATCATTCCGGCGCCCTTGCTAATGCCGGAAATCGTTACCGTCTCATCGCCCAGCATTAACTGGCGGGAGGCGCCCTTGGGCAGGGTATCGGTGGTCATGATCCCTTCTGCAGCCTCTGCCCAGCGCTGCCCGGCAAGCCCTTCAAGAGCTGCGGGCAAAGCCCCGGTGATCTTGGCCACTGGCAGTGGCTCGCCGATTACACCGGTGGAGAACGGCAACACCGCAGCGTCAGCAACACCCGCTGCCGTCGCAAGAGCCTGGCAACACGTTTCTGCATCCGTCAGGCCCTGGCGGCCGGTGCCCGCGTTTGCGTTGCCGGTATTAATCAGCAGATAGCGAGGAGCGGCCTGCGAAAGGTGCTGCCGCGTAACCGTAACCGGCGCCGCACAAAACTGGTTGCGCGTGAATATACCCGCGACCCGGCTACCTTCAGCCAGCTCAAAAACCACAATATCCTTGCGGCCCGGCTTTTTGATCCCCGCACTGGCTATCCCCAGCCTGACGCCCCGCACAGAAAAAAAGTCAGGTAATGGACCCAATCCTACCGCCATGGTTTAACTCCTTCCGTATTCGCACATTGCCGACCCAGCCGGACGCAAAAGCCCGCAGCCTGAGCGTCAGGGTGCGGGCTGTGAGATTATCGCGCAGTCAGCTCCGATTAGCTGATCTTACCGCAACACTGTTTGTACTTTTTCCCGGAGCCACAGGGACATGGTTCGTTCCGCCCCACCTTACGCTCCTGCCGGACAAAGGTGTCTGCCACATTGCTTTGGGCGCCCGCGCCATTTTCGCCCTCGCCTTCTTGCTGCGAGGTAGCATTGGTCTCGTCGTGACGCATGCGGGCCGCCGCCAGCTGCCGATCCAGCTCTTCTTTACGGCGCTGTTCAACCTCTGCCATTTCTTCCCGGGTCTGAACTTTGACATGGCAAAGTACCCGGATGACATCCCGTTTCATGGTGTCCAGCATGGACTCAAAGAGGTTGAATGCCTCGCGCTTGTATTCCTGTTTCGGGTTCTTCTGAGCGTAGCCACGCAGGTGAATGCCGCGTCGCAGATGGTCCATGTTGGACAGATGCTCTTTCCATAAAGTATCCATGACCTGCAGGAATACCTGCTTTTCGAAGTTGCGCATGGGCTCTGCCCCGACAACCTCTTCTTTGGTCTTATAATCCGTCACAATCTCATCAAGAATGCGCTGCCTGAGGTTTTCTTCGAACAACTTGGAGTCTTCATCCAGCCATTGCTGAATGGGCAGCGTGATGGCCATCTCGGATTGCAGCTGCGCTTCCAGGCCAGCGACATCCCACTGTTCGGCAATACTCTGAGGCGGAATGAACTCGGTGATCAGCGCATCCACCACATCTTCGCGGATCGACTGAACTATCTCGGAAATATCTTCCGACGACATCACTTCATTTCGCTGCTCATAAATGACGGTACGCTGATCGTTCGCAACGTCATCGTATTCCAACAGTGTTTTACGCATGTCGAAGTTGCGGCCTTCGACCTTGCGCTGAGATTTTTCAATGGCGTTGGTGACCATGCGATGTTCGATGGCCTCGCCCTTTTTCATCCCCATCGCCTGCATGATGTTCTTGACCCTGTCAGGGGCAAAGATCCGCATCAGATTGTCTTCAAGAGAGAGGAAGAAACGGGAAGAACCCGGGTCACCCTGACGGCCAGCGCGGCCACGAAGCTGGTTGTCAATCCGGCGGGATTCGTGCCGTTCGGTACCGATTATATGAAGGCCACCGGCATCCAGTACCTGAGTGTGCCGCTCGGTCCAGGCTGCCTTGATCTTGGCGACGTCTTCTTCGGTGGGATTTTCCAGTCCGGCGACCTCGAATTCCCAGTTACCGCCAAGCACAATGTCCGTACCGCGACCCGCCATATTGGTGGCGATTGTCACGGCACCGGGACGGCCCGCCTGCGCAATGATCTGAGCTTCACTCTCATGCTGCTTTGCGTTGAGAATCTTGTGATCGATCTTGGCTTTCTTTAACAGCATCGACAACAATTCCGACGCCTCAATCGACGCGGTGCCCACCAGGATCGGTCGACCTTCGGCGGTCGCATCCTTGACTTCGTCAATGATGGCGTGGAATTTTTCTTCCTGGGTGAGATAGATCAGGTCGTTATAATCGATGCGCTGGATGGTCTTGTTCGGGGGGATGACCACGACGTCCAGCCCATAAATCTGGCGGAATTCGAACGCTTCCGTATCCGCTGTTCCGGTCATGCCGGCGAGCTTGTTGTACAGACGGAAGTAGTTCTGGAATGTGGTCGATGCCAACGTCTGGCTTTCGGCCTGAATATTGACCCCCTCCTTCGCTTCGATCGCCTGATGCAGGCCCTCGCTCCAGCGCCGGCCGGGCATTGAACGCCCGGTATGCTCATCAACAATAACGACCTGGTCGCCCTGAACAATGTAGTCCACGTCTTTCTGGAACAAGTGATGTGCTCGCAGCGCCGAATGGACATGGTGCAGCAGGCTGAGGTTGGTAGCGGAATACAGATTCTCGCCTTCCTTCAGCAAACCACGCTGCGACAACAGTTCCTCCACTTTTTCATGGCCGGATTCGGTAAGGTCCACCTGCCGTGTTTTCTCATCAACAGAGAAGTCGCCTGTTGGGTCCCCCTCTTCCGGCACTTCACCTTTCTCCAGGCTTGGCACCAGCGCATTGATTTCACGATAAAGCTTTGAGCTGTCTTCAGCGGCGCCGGAGATAATCAACGGCGTTCGGGCTTCGTCAATCAGAATAGAGTCCACCTCATCGACTATGGCGTAGTTCAGGCCGCGCTGGACTTTCTCTGCTGTGCTGAAGGCCATGTTGTCGCGAAGGTAATCAAAACCGAATTCGTTGTTGGTACCATAGGTGATGTCAGCGCTATAAGCATCGCGTTTTTCCTGAGTAGACTGGCCAGCCACAACGACACCAACCTGCATCCCCAGGAACCGATAAAGCTTACCCATCCATTCGGAGTCCCGGCGGGCCAGATAATCGTTCACCGTTACCACATGAACGCCCTTACCCGACAACGCGTTCAGATAAACCGACGCAGTCGCCACCAGGGTTTTACCCTCACCGGTTTTCATTTCGGCGATGTGGCCTTCGTGTAGCGTAATGCCGCCAATCAACTGGACATCAAAGTGCCGCATCCCCAAGGTGCGGCGACTGGCTTCACGAACGGTCGCGAAAACCTCGGGCAACAGCTGATCCAGCGTTTCCCCTTCGTCCAGACGGCGGCGGAATTCAGCAGTCTTGCCTTGCAGCTCGGAGTCCGACAATCCGCTAAAAGTTTCCTCAAGCTCATTGATTCGCGCTACAACTTTCCGCATCCGTTTAATTTCGCGCGCGTTTTTACTGCCGAACATCTTCGTTACAAGCTTCGTGAACATAGACCACTGCTTCTTTGGTTATCGATAGTCACATCGTCAATGGCGACGAGCGCACGTCTCGGTCGGGGGGCGGACCGGTAGTTGGCTGGGTCCGCCAATCACCCGCGCCGGTGAAGACGGCATTCTAACCTTATTTAATCAAAGGGCGAAAGGCAGAGGCCCTCAGTGTCGATACCGAGGCGTGTGCGACGGCCTGACCGGGCTATCGGCTGGCGCGCTGAATATAGTCTTCGGGGTTCTGACTCTTGCCATTTCGCAGGACTTCAAAATGAACGTGCGGTCCGGTAGACCGGCCCGTGCTACCCATTAATGCAACGACCTGACCCTTCTGAACCACATCGCCAACGTCCACTTTCAACTCTTTGGCGTGAGCGTAGCGAGTGACCAGCCCGTCACCATGGTCAATCTCGACCAGATTCCCGTAGCCATGTCGGTCATCGGAGTATGTAACGACACCGGCAGCTACCGCAATAATGTCACTACCATCCTTACCTGCCAAATCCACACCGTCATGCCAGGTGCGGCGGCCGGTAAATGGATCGGACCGATAACCGTAACGAGAGGACAGCCAGCCCCAGGTTATGGGGCGCCCCGCCACAAACCGCTCATCTTCAATTCTCTTCCTGGACATGAGGCTGTCGAGTAACCGCAACTGCTGCTCACGGTCCGCGATCCGGGCATCCAGTCGCCCAATCATCATACTGAGCTCTGGCGCAGAAAACGATTCGCCGTCCAGTGAGTCTTCCGGGCCACCCACCGCTGCAGGCTGGTCAAAGTTGAATTCTTCGCTGCCCACCAGGCCCGATTCAACAAATCGCTGACCCAGCGCGTCCAATCGCAAAAGACGGCCCTGCATTTCACCCAGGCGAAGAGTGAGCGCGTCAACTTGCTGGAGCGTGCGCTGCCGGACGCTTTCCAGATCATCCCTTTGGGTTTGCAGTCGTAACTGCCACTGCCCCACTACCGGAGAGGAAAGTCCTTCATGTTCAGACAAGCGTTGCTGGCCTGCAAAAGAGTAGCCCAACCATGCGGACCCCAGAATGAACGTCGCTAACAGTAGCGATAAACCAAGTGCGATCGGCACATTGATTGAAAGCATACGGGACTTGCCGTACCCCTTACTAACAAGGATGATATTCATAGCTTCATCTATGATCGTACAGCAGTCGCACCGTCGTCCTGTCGCCGAGCGCTTGCTGTAAACTTACTGGCCTGCCGGGGCTTCCTTCGCCTGATTGCGGAAGAAAGCTCCCGACAACGCAATCATAGGCAGAATAAATGGAGCTCCGATCTGAAAGTGGTAACGACATCAAGCCATTAACGGTGATCAGAGGCTCCTGAGCGGATTACCGGAGTGTAATACAGGCATCGCGGTTAAACCGTTCCGAAGTGTAACCAATAGTAACCTGACTCGTCGAGTGGTTAGCCCAAACATGAAAAAAAAGCCGATTCTGGAACTCGATTCCGGCAACACCTGTCACGCTCCAGCCCTTCGAAAACTGCTGGCCAAGGCGGAGCTTCACCAGGGTGCTGAACAGCAAGTCATGGAAGCGATCCCGGCAGCGATCAGGTCAGGGGTCAGATTTATCAGCAGCCATGACGGCGATCTGACCATAAGCGCTGAGTCGTCGTCTATAGCGAGCCAGCTGAGACTTCGGCAACACGAAATTATGGGGAAGCTTCGCGAAAACGAACTGTTCCGTTATGTCTGGCGGTTTCAGGTCAAGGTTATCCCCGCTCGATACAACGACCGGCCATCAACTGCAAGAGCGCCCCTCAGTAACGAAAATGCCCGACTCCTCAAAGAGGAAGCCGGGCACACGAAGGATAAAGACTTACGCGAGGTTCTCGAAAAACTCGCAAGACACGTTCAGGAATAAGCGTCCCGCTTTAGCCCTGAACTGCCAACATCGGTTTTACATAGGAGATCGGCGCAGTAGCTTCGTCGTCAAACGTTACTACTTCCCAGGCATCCTCTTCTGCCCGTAATTTCCGGAGCAGTTTATTATTCAGATCGTGGCCGGATTTTATACCACGGAACTCACCAATCAGGCTGTTGCCCAGCAGGTATAGATCACCGATGGCGTCCAGCACCTTGTGCTTGACGAACTCGTCTTCGTATCGAAGGCCGTCCTCGTTGAGGATTTTATAATCATCCACAACAATCGCGTTATCCACGCTTCCGCCCAGCGCCAGGTTCATGGCGCGCAACTTCTCGATATCGCGCATGAAACCGAAGGTACGGGCCCGGCTTACTTCTTTCACGAACGACGTGCTCGAGAAGTCGACAGTCGCGGTCTGAGCGCGCCCTTTGAAGACAGGGTGGTCAAAGTCGATGCTGAAGCTGACTTTAAAACCTTCAAAGGGCAGGAAGGTCGCCTTCTTGTCGCCCTCTTCGATTGTCACTTCACGCTTGATACGAATGAATCGTTTGGCTTTGTTCTGCTCGGCAATACCCGCAGACTGCAGCAGGAATACGAACGGTCCCGCACTGCCATCCATAATAGGCACTTCAGCAGCACTGAGCTCTACAAAGCAGTTATCAATTCCAAGCCCTGCCATCGCGGATAACAGGTGCTCAACGGTTGCCACACGTACAGAGTCTTTTACCAGCGTCGTCGAAAGCATGGTCTCACCGACATTTTCGGCGCATGCCTTGATTTCTACCGCTGGATCCAGATCGGTACGTCTGAACACGATGCCGGCATCAATCGGGGCCGGTTTGAGCGTCAGGTAGACTTTTTCACCCGAGTGCAAACCGACTCCGGTCGCACGGATGGTGTTTTTAAGCGTCCGTTGTCTGATCATCAGTTCATAAATCCGTAACCAAAGTTAGATAAAGTCCAGGCACAATTCCGACCGGAGTTTATCAAAAAACGCGACTGAATACCATTTGACCAACTCAGACAATCTGAACAGGTTCTCAGTTCGCACCCTTTCTTCATACACACCCTGCGTCCAGTCGGTCGCGGGAGCTTCCAAGTCTCAGCGTTACCAGCGTATCAATCAGCCTGACGACGAAGGAATGCGGGAATATCGAGATAGTCCACACCTTGCTCTTCGCTGTCCTTTCGCTGATCCAGCGCGACATTACCTTGAGCTACTGCACGCCGACGCAATACCGCAGGACGATCCAACTGCTTGTAGTCGGTTTTCCCATCCAGCGAGCGCGTGTTATCCACGACCTTCGTGGGCTTTTCTTTGCTGCCGCCCAGGCCAGTTGCAACCACTGTGACCTTGATTTCGTCAGTCATCTCCGGATCAATCACCGTGCCAACGACAACGGTGGCGGAATCCGAGGCAAACTCACGCACAATATCACCCACTTCCGAGAACTCGCCCAGGTTAAGGTCCATACCGGCGGTAATATTGACGAGAATACCTTTCGCACCCTGCAGGTCGATATCTTCCAGCAGTGGACTGCGGATCGCGGCTTCGGCCGCTTCACGAGCACGGTTTTCACCGGTAGCCCGCGCGGTGCCCATCATCGCCATGCCCATCTCCGACATCACTGTTTTTACGTCAGCAAAGTCGACGTTGATCATACCGTTACGGGTAATCAGGTCAGCGATACCCTGAACTGCGCCAAGGAGCACATTATTCGCTTCGGCAAAGGCATCAAGCAAACTGGTTTTTTTGCCCATCACCGATAGTAATTTTTCATTAGGAATGGTGATCAGGGAGTCGACGCAGTCTTCCAGGTCTTTCAGACCGGATTCAGCGACTTTCATCCGCTTGCCACCTTCAAAGTTGAACGGCTTGGTCACTACAGCCACCGTCAGGATGCCCATTTCCCGCGCGACCTCGGCTACCACCGGCGCAGCACCCGTCCCGGTACCGCCACCCATACCGGCGGTAATAAAGACCATATCGGCACCTTTCAGCGCTTCTGCAAGGCGGTCCCGGTCTTCCATCGCTGATTGCCGACCCACTTCAGGGTTGGCACCGGCTCCCAGGCCTTTGGTGATGTTGCCACCAAGCTGGATAACATGTTTGGCGCCCATGTCGGTCAATGCCTGGGCATCAGTATTGGCGCAGATAAAATCCACACCTTCGATGTCACTGTTAAGCATGTGACGCACTGCGTTTCCGCCGCCACCGCCAACACCAATGACTTTTATCACAGCGTTTTGCTGTACATTATCGACTAGTTCAAACATTCCCCTACTCCTTCGTGCAGTTGTCGGCATTTTCCAGGCCGATTATTTTTCGAGAGACCTTCGTTTGTTCCGACCGGTTACCCGGTCGTTTACTGCCTGGCTTGCGATCAAAAATGACCGGTAAACCAGCTCTTCACGCGCTCAAAGAATGAAGGCGAACCTTCTCCCCTGACCACCGGGCCCCGGCCAATATCCATCTGGCGAAACCCATAGATCAACAAGCCCACCCCGGTGGAGTAAATCGGGTTGTTGACCACCTCCGTCATCCCGGAAACCGCCTGCGGTGAAGCAAGCCGAACCGGCATATGGAAGATTTCCTCGGCCAGCTCCACCACACCTTCCATGGTGGAAGAACCGCCCGTAATCACGACGCCCGCCGGTATCAGATCTTCAAAGCCGGAGCGACGAAGTTCTGACTGAACGAGCGTGAACAACTCTTCATAACGAGGCTCAACCACCTCAGCCAGCGCCTGCCGGGACAGATCTCTGGGAGCCCGTTCCCCGACGCTGGGGACTTTGATGGTTTCGTCCGCACCTGCAAGCTGAGTGAGCGCACAGGCATACTTGATCTTGATTTCTTCAGCGTTCTGGGTCGGCGTGCGCAAGGCCATCGCGATGTCATTGGTAACCTGGTCCCCGGCAATGGGAATCACCGACGTGTGCCGAATGGCCCCGCCGGTGAAGACCGCGATATCCGTTGTGCCGCCACCGATATCAACCACGCAAACGCCCAGCTCTTTTTCATCTTCGGTTAACACCGCATAGCTGGATGCGAGCTGCTCCAGAATGATGTCATCGACCTCCAGACCACATCGACGCACGCATTTCTCGATGTTCTGGGCCGCATTCACCGCGCAGGTCACCAAATGCACCTTGGCCTCAAGCCGCACCCCGGACATCCCCATGGGCTCCTTGATGCCTTCCTGGTTATCGATCACAAACTCCTGCGGCAATATATGAAGCACCTTCTGGTCCGCCGGTATGGCGACCGCCTGGGCCGCATCGATTACCCGGTCGATATCCGCCTGGGTCACTTCCCGGTCTCGTATTGCGACAATACCGTGTGAGTTCAGGCTTTTGATGTGGCTGCCGGCAATACCCGCATAAACCGAGTGAATCCTGCAGCCTGCCATCAGCTCGGCCTCTTCGACCGCTCGCTGAATGGCCTGCACTGTGGTTTCAATATTCACCACAACACCGCGTTTCAGTCCTCGGGAAGGGTGCGAGCCGATGCCCACCACTTCGATGCTGCCGTCCATTTTACGTTTGCCGACGATGGCCACCACTTTCGAGGTGCCGATGTCGAGGCCGACAATCATGTTTTCCGTTTCAACCGATGACATGTAATTCACCAAACCGTAGGTCCATAAAAATGGGTCTAAGTATTTTTCCCGGATGCCTTATCCAGCTGTTTCCACTGGACCGCCACACCATTGGTGTAACGGGCATCAATGCGTTTTACTTCATCCGCGCGAGCCGCCAGCTGGCCCTCATAAACCGTCATGAAGCGTTCAAAGCGCTGCTCAACCTGATCACGCCCCAGTACTACTTCGATACCGTTTGCCATTGTCAGCGTCCACGCACCCCGCTCTTCAAGTGCCAGGCCGGCAAAGCCCAGGCCGCGTTCAGTCAAGACACCGGCCATCATGCGAGCGGTTGAAATCACTTCCTCCACACGTTCGTCAGGCCCGGACAATTTCGGCAATGCACCCGCAACATCCCGATTTGACGGGCTGAACAACAAACCAGACCGGCTGATCAACTGATCGTTGTTCCAGTACGCCAGCGGTTTCTTTTCACGAACCTCGATTACCAGTCCATCGGGCCAGACTCGCTTTACCGCGGCGGTTTCAACCCATGGGCGCCGTTCAATCTCAGCCTTCACATCCGCCAGGTCGGTCGCAAAGAAGCTACGACCAACCCATTGGCCTGCCCGCTGCTCCAGTGCCTCCCGGCTTTCACCGACCAGGCTCCCCTTGATCTGAATGGAACCGATTTGCCGATCCAGGGCAGAAAGTGCCTCGCCCGTACCCCAAGGCACCAGACCCGCGACCACCAACACAATTGCGCCCAGCCCTGCCTGCAGCCACGGCACCGCGCCGAACACCAGTTTGAACACTGCCCGGGGATCGTTTTCCGGACCGGCAGAGGTCGCGCCCCGTCTGCGCGGAGGTTCCGACGGAACCGGTCGGCTACGGAGCTGCATCCGGTCAAGCATGGTCAGCCTCCAGAGTGTCCCGCAGAATGCGGACCACCAGCTCTTCAAAGCTGATGCCGGCAGCTTTGGCAGCCATTGGGACCAGGCTGTGATCCGTCATGCCGGGCACCGTGTTGACTTCCAGCAACCAGAACTCACCGCCGCGGTCCTGCATAATGTCGACCCGGCCCCAGCTGCGACAGCCCAGGACCCGGAAAGCTTCCACCGCCAGCTCCTGGAGTATCACTTCCTGATCCGGCGCCAGGCCGCAGGGAATCTGATAACGGGTATCGTTGCTGATGTATTTGGCGTCGTAGTCATAGAACACATGGTCAGTACTCAAACCAATCGCGGGCAGCGCCCGGCCCTGTAAAACACTGACCGTAAATTCAGGGCCTTCGATCCACTCCTCCACCAGCACCAGCGGATCATGCTGGCTGGCAGCCACATAGGCCTCAATCAATTCGTCGCGGGTGCTGACTTTACGGATACCGATACTGGAGCCTTCCCGGGAGGGCTTCACGCTCAGCGGCGTCTTCAGCGCGGCCAGAACGCTGTCAGCTTCGTCGGCGGCGGCCATGGCCCGAAATGCCGGCGTCGGAAGGCCGCAGCCTTCAAACACATACTTTGTTCTGAGCTTGTCCATTGCCAACGCTGACGCCAGCACCTCACTGCCGGTGTAGGGAATGCCGGCCTGGGACAGAATTGCCTGCACCGTGCCGTCTTCGCCGCCACGCCCGTGAAGGGCAATGAACACGCGGTCGAAGTTGAGCTGAGCCACCACGTTGAGCAAGCTGCCCGTGACATCGATACCAAAGGCGTTAACGCCAGCGGCCTGGAGCGCAGTCAACACCGCACTGCCGCTTTTCAGTGATACCGCCCGCTCGGCGGAATCGCCGCCCATCAGCACAGCCACGCGCCCCAGCGCTTTCTGTAACTGCGCATCGGCCTGATAACCGAGCATGCTGTGCTCGCTCATGGGCGATTACCCCCTGCAGCAGCCAGGCGTGCTGCCACACCACCAATGTCGCCAGCACCCTGGGTAATAAGCAGATCCCCGTTCTGCAACGCAGTTTCCAGCAGGTTTTCCACTTCACTGTTGTCTTCAACGAAGATCGGCTCAAGCTTGCCCCGCAGCCGGATGCTACGACACAAGGCGCGGCCATCAGCGCCCGGAATCACCGCCTCACCGGCGGAGTAGACGTCCATCAACAGCAGCGTATCGACCTCGGACAATACCCGAACGAAATCCTCGTACAGGTCGCGGGTGCGACTGAACCGGTGAGGCTGGTAAAGCATGGTGATGCGCCGGTCAGGCCAGGCTTCCCGCGCTGCCCTTATTACCGCCTCGACTTCCGTCGGGTGATGTCCGTAATCGTCCACCAGAGTGACTGTCGCCCTGGAGGTCTTGTAGTCCCCGTACACCTGAAAACGACGACCAACGCCTGCGAAGCCTGCCAGGCCGCTACAGATGGCGCTGTCATCAACGCCCTCATCGGTGGCAACGGCGATAGCGGCGAGAGCGTTCAGTACGTTATGGCGACCCGGCATTTTCAGCTCAACGGTCAGATCCTTGCGTTCGCCAGGCCGACGCACAGTGAAATGGGTTCGCAGACCATCAGATTGAATGTTCTCGGCGCGGTAGTCAGCCTCCGGATTGTCGATGCCATACGTAATGATGGCGCGGGAAATCCGGGGAATGATCTCGTTCACGTAATCATCATCCACACACATCACCGCCACCCCGTAAAATGGCAGGTTATGGAGGAAGTCCACAAAGGTTTGCTTGAGTTTGCCGACATCACCGCCATAGGTTTCCATGTGGTCGGCTTCGATATTGGTTACCACAGAGATAACCGGCGTCAGGTGCAGAAACGATGCATCGCTCTCATCCGCCTCGGCAACCAGATACCGGGACTTCCCAAGCTGTGCATTGGTGCCGGCGCTGTTGAGCTTTCCGCCAATCACGAAGGTCGGGTCAAGCCCGGCTTCTCCGAGAATCGAGGCAATCAGGCTGGTTGTCGTGGTTTTGCCATGGGTGCCGGCAACGGCGATGCCATGACGGTAACGCATGATTTCCGCGAGCATTTCGGCTCTCGGTACGATCGGTACCCGCCGCAGCCGGGCGGACGCCACTTCCGGATTGTCTGCCGCCACTGCCGAAGACACCACAACCACGTCTGCCAGTTCGGTGTTCTCCTCCCGGTGACCGATATCGACGCGGATGTCCATGTTCTGCAACCGCTGAGTAACCGCGCTCTCCCGAATATCCGAGCCCGATACGTCATAGCCCTGGTTCTTCAGTACCTCAGCGATACCGCTCATCCCGGCGCCACCGATTCCCACAAAGTGGATATGGCGAATCCGGCGCATCTCAGGGACCTGGTAGACCAGGGGAGGATTGGTTAATTCAGGCATGCGCAGCCTCCAGACAGTAATTCACAACTCGCTCCGTCGCGTCAGGACGCGCTAGGGACCTCGCGGCCCTGGCCATTTCCAGAATCCGACCGCGATCCGCCAGCAGGTCAGTGAGAGTTTCGGCCAGAATGTCCGCAGTCAGTTTATGTTGAGGGATCAACATGGCCGCTTTGACTTGCACCATGTGGTCCGCGTTTCTGGTCTGATGGTCATCCACCGCGTGGGGGAATGGCACCAGAATCGCGCCGAGTCCTGCGGCGCACAGCTCTGCAATAGTCAGCGCACCGGCCCGGCAAATGACGATATCGGCCCAGCTATAGGCGGCGGCCATCTCGCTGATAAAAGGCTCCACTGAAGCTTCAACCCCCGCGGCTGCATAGGCCGCTCTGGTTGCCTCCAGATTGCGTTCACCGCATTGATGACGAACGTTCGGGCGTACGTCTGCCGGCATTTTTGCCAACGCTTGGGGCACACAGCTGTTGATTGCCTGTGCTCCCAGACTGCCGCCCACCACCAGGACTCTCAAAGCGCCCTCGCGGCCGGCCATCCGTTCTTCTGGCGTCGCCATGTGAGCCATCTCATCCCGTACCGGGTTGCCGGTACAGCGGGTGACCACCTTGGCGCCGAAGCTGTCAGGAAAGGCTTCCATAACCATTTTCGCAAAACGCGCCAGAATTCGATTGGTCATGCCTGCAATCGCGTTCTGTTCATGGATCAGTAACGGTGTCTTGGTCAGCCAGGCTGCAACACCGCCGGGGCCGGTAACAAAGCCGCCCATGCCAATGACGCAATCCGGTTTTACCGTGCGAAGCACTGTCAAAGCCTGGACAAGCCCGCGCGCCAATTTGAAAGGCGCTGCCAGCAACGTCAGACCACCCTTACTCCGGAGGCCGGAAATGGAAATCACCGACAGCGGTATATCGGTGTCGCCAATCAGACGCACTTCTATACCACCGGAGGAGCCAAGCCAGTGGACTTCATGACCCCGCGCCTGTAACAGTCGCGCCGTGGCCAATGCCGGGAACACATGGCCTCCGGTTCCGCCTGCCATGATAAGGAAGCGCTTACTATTCATAAGCTGCGCCTCCCCGGAATGGCGTTTGTTTGCCGTTTGCTGCGATCTGGTCCTGGGCCGTGCGCTCCATTTCCACTCGTGCCAGAATCCCGATGCAGATACAAGTGATCAGCAGACTGCTGCCGCCGTAACTAACCAATGGCAGTGTCAGCCCCTTGGTAGGCAGCAAACCGGTGTTGACTGCCATATTGATGCTGGCCTGCAGGCCGATCAGCAGGGTTATGCCATAGGAAAAACAAGCCGCGAAAGGCATGCCTGCGTTCTCTGCACGACGGGCGATGGTAAAACCTGAAAGCACCAATACAGTGACCAACCCCAACACGCCCAGCGATCCAAACAGGCCAAACTCCTCGGCCGTGATGGCAAAGATGAAATCGGTGTGAGCCTCCGGCAGGTAAAACAGCTTCTGCACCGAATTACCCAGGCCAACCCCGCCCCATTCCCCGCGACCAAAAGCAATCAGCGACTGGGTTAACTGATAACCACTGTCAAACTGGTCTTTCCAGGGATCCAGATAGCTTACAACGCGCTTTAGCCGATACGGCTGAGTGAAAATGAGTACAGTCCCGATAAATACGCAGGAAGCTATCAGCGGCAGGAAGCGGCTGAGCTTTACACCACTGAGGAAAATCATCCCCAACGCTGCGGTCATCAGAACCACCGTGGCGCCGAAGTCCGGTTCGATAACCAGCAGAATCGACGCCATGCCCAGCACTGCAACCGGCTTGAGAAAACCAACCCAGGTATTGACCAGCTCTTCCCGGCGCCGCACCACATAACCTGCGAGGTAGACGATCAGGCAGAGTTTTGCAATCTCAGAAACCTGAACGTTGAACAAACCAAAGGGAATCCAACGGGTAGAGCCATTCACCGTCCGACCCACCGGGGTCAGCACCAGTATCAGCACAAAAAGCCCAACCCCCAGCAAAAGCCAGCCACTGCGCTCCCACCAGGCCATTGGAATATTGGCGGCGATCAGCGCCAGGGTGCATCCAAGGGCCGCGAAAATGAGCTGCCGGATGACAAAATGATAGCTGTTACCCATCACCGCAGCGGCCATGTCAGTAGACGCGGACGCTATCATGACAACGCCGATGACCAGCAATGAAATCGAGCTCAGCAGCAGCCACGGCAGAGGGTTGCGGTTCAACTGGATGCGGCTGTTTGACAGCTTCAGGTCAGGCAGATTCATAGGGCCTCCACCTGCTGACGGAACTGTTCGCCGCGGTCTTCGTAGTTCCGGAACATGTCGAAACTGGCGCAGGCCGGAGAAAGCAGGACCCGGTCGTCAACATGGGCCGTCTCTGACGCTTTGATCACGGCTTGAGCGAGCGTTTCCGCCCGCTGGGTTTCTACATGCTCATGGAATAGTTCTGCCAGCCTGGGCGCATCACGGCCTATCAGAATGGCGGCCCGGCAATGACGTGACACCGGAGCCACCAATGGACGGAAATCCGCACCCTTGCCTTCACCGCCGGCTATCAGCACAATTTTTCCATTGCGCGGAGCAAGGCTCTCAATGGCAGCGACGGTCGCACCCACATTGGTACCCTTGGAGTCATTGATGTATTCCACGCCTGCGACAGTACGCACCCGCTCGCATCGGTGTGGCAGCCCATGGAAGTTCCGGGCAACGTCCAGCATCACTGCCATTGGCAGACCCGCCGCATGACCCAATGCCAGAGCCGCCATCACATTGCTCAAATTATGAAGACCAGGCAGTGGCAGCTCACTCTGACGAATCAGGTTGTCAAACCCGAAGGTAATCCAGGCGTCGCCTTCATCATCCCGGGTGCTGAAGGTCTCCGGATTGATTCGATGCATTCCGAAACAGACAAAGCGCAGGGTATCCCGTGCCATCGGGGTGCTGAGTGGGTCATCCAGATTGACCACGGCAGTCTTGCAACCGTTGAAGATGCGCTGCTTGGCCTGAAAATACGCCATTTTCGTGGCGTAACGATCCAAGTGGTCATCGCTGACATTGAGCACAGTCGCGGCCAGCGCACCCAGAGTGGCGGTGGTTTCGAGCTGAAAGCTGGAAAGTTCCAGTATGTAAAGTTCAACATTGTTGTCCAGCAGGTCCAGGGCCGGGGTGCCGATATTGCCACCGACCGCCACCTGTGTGCCGGCGGCTTTGGCCATTTCACCCAACAGCGTGGTCACGGTTGTCTTGCCGTTGGAGCCTGTTATGGCAACGATCGGCGCCTGGGCGGCATCGCTGAAAAGATCAATATCACCGCGAATCCGGGCACCACGCTCCGCGGCCGCCCGAATTGCGGGTTCATCTATGTTCAGCCCGGGGCTGACGACCAACTCGTTGAAACCCGCAAAAAGCTCAGCATTAAAAACGCCCAAATGCAGCGGAACCTCTGGCCATCGGGCTTTAAGTTCGGCAAGACCCGGGGGCGACAAGCGATTATCGGCCACAGCAACATCCCGCCCCTGCGCCAGCAGGTAGCGCACGCAGGAAAGCCCGGTCTTGCCGAGTCCTACTACCAGTGTGCGACGGTCTGAGACAATAACGCTCATAAGTATCTGCTTTGCCTATCGAATTTTCAGTGTGGCCAGTCCAACCAGGACCAGCACTACGGTAATCACCCAGAACCGCACAATAACGCGAGGTTCCGGCCAGCCTTTCAATTCAAAGTGATGATGCAGTGGCGCCATGCGGAAAATCCGCCGCCCGGTCAGTCGAAATGAGGCAACCTGCAAGATCACCGACACCGTTTCCATGACAAAAATGCCACCCATGATGAACAGCACAATCTCCTGCCTCACGATTACCGCGACCACCCCAAGTGCAGCCCCAAGGGCCAGGGCACCCACATCGCCCATAAATACCTGGGCCGGATAGGTGTTGAACCACAGGAAACCCAGACCGGCTCCCACAATGGCGCCGCAAAATACAATAAGCTCTCCGGTTCCCGGCAAGTGGGGAATCAGCAGGTAGTTTGAAAACTGGGCATGACCGGAAAGGTAGGCAAATATGCCAAGCGCAGCCGCGACCATTACTGTGGGCAGAATCGCCAGGCCATCGAGACCATCGGTCAGATTGACCGCGTTACTGCTGCCGACAATGACAAAGTAAGTCAGGAGAATGAAAAACACCGGGCCCAATGTGAACGACACATTCTTGAATAATGGCACAAACAGCGAGGTCTCCTGGGGCAAGGTGGCCGTGTAGAACAGAACAAACGCAGCTACGGCGCCAATCACCGACTGCCAGAAATACTTCCAGCGGCTGGGAAGCCCGCGAGGATTGCGCTCCACAACCTTCCGATAGTCATCGACCCAGCCAATGGCACCAAAAAGCAAGGTGACCGCCAGCGTTATCCAGATATAGCGATTGGCAAGATCTGCCCATAACAGGGTGCTGACGGCAATCGCCACCAGAATGAGGGCGCCGCCCATGGTTGGTGTTCCAGCCTTACTCAGGTGGGTCTGAGGGCCATCATCACGGACCGACTGGCCAATCTGATACTGGCCCAGTTTACGAATCATCACCGGGCCGATCAGAAGAGAGATCAGTAATGCGGTCAACACGCCAAAAATCCCGCGCAGCGTCAGGTACTGAAACATCGTCAGCGATGTAAAGTATTCTGAGAGTGTTCCCGTCAGCCAGAGCAGCATGAATTTTTCACCTTGTTTTTGAGCCCCTCCACCACGACATTCATGGCGGAACTGCGAGATCCCTTCACCAGCACCCTGACCGGAGCGGCTAGCTGCTTCTCAACGTAATTAATGGCATCTTCGTGATCAGAGCAAACCACTGTATGTCCACCGAAACCCTTCCGGTACGCCTCCGAGTGCTCTCCAATCACGACCAGTGTTTCAATACCCAGTTCCCTGGCGGCGGTACCGATCTGCTCATGCAGGCGCCCGGCCTCCTCTCCCAGTTCAGCCATGGTCCCGAGCACGGCCACACGCAGACCGGCACTTTTTGACAGCACCTCAAGCGCTGCCTTCATTGAGGTCGGGTTGGCGTTATAGCTGTCGTCGATTACCGTGACTCCGGGTGCGAGATCAATGGACTGCAAACGACCGGGCACTGGTGCCAGGGCCGAAAGCCCGGCCTGAATGCAATGATCGTCGATACCCAGCTCGCGCACCGCTGCGACCGCCAGCAGGGCATTGGTCAGATTGTGGTGACCAAGCAACGGAAGCGTGATGTCACAGGTCCAGCGGTCGGGGCCGTTCAGCCTCACCGCCTGCTCAGTACCACCCGAAGTCAGTGTCTCGCAGGTATAGTCCGCCGAACCCTGTGCCCCGAAACCCACGGAAACCACTTTTCGTTCACCGGCGCGGTTGCGCCAAACGTCATAGGCCGGATCATCCCGGTTCAGAACCACAGTTCCTCCGGCTATAACGCCGTCAATGATCTCGCCCTTGGCCGCCACGATATTCTCGTAACTGCCGAAGCCTTCCAGGTGCGCCTCCCCGGCGTTGGTAATAATCACCACATCGGGCTGAGTAATGGCAACAGTGTGAGCAATTTCGCCAACACCACTGGCCCCGAGTTCAATCACTGCAAACTGATGCTCCGGAGCAATCTCGAATAACGTCAGCGGCACGCCGATGTGATTATTCAGGTTACCCCGGGTCGCGAGTGTTTCACCTGCGCCCCGCAGCATGGATGCCAGCATTTCCTTGACTGTGGTTTTCCCACTGCTACCGGTCACCGCGACGAAGCGGGCCTTGCTTTCACGACGATTTCCGAAGGCCAGGATGGCGAGCGCTTCGGTGGTATCTTCAACCTGGATCTGAGGCACGGTTATTGAAGGTACCAATGTATCAACCACCAGGGCCGAAGCCCCCGCCTCGACCGCCTCGGCCAGAAAACGGTGGCCATCGAACCGTTCGCCGCGAAGCGCAACAAACAGGTCACCGGGCTGAATTGTTCGAGTGTCGGTAGACACCTTCCCGAATGAGGCATCATTACCGGGGGATTGGGCCCCAAGCCACCGGGCTGCTTCGGTCAGCGAAAACGTACGCATCATGCGCCACCCCCGGTCAGTGTTAGCGCTGAGCGCACCTGCTCTGCATCACTGAATGGCACCCGCTTGCCGGCAATTTCCTGCCAGGTTTCGTGGCCTTTGCCTGCAACCAGGACCACGTCACCGGGGCCAGCCTGTTCGATGGCGGCCCTTATAGCACTGGCTCGGTCATGAATCAGCTGCACGGCCTCCGGCATCTCGAAGCCCGCCATAATATCCCGGGCAATGGTGTCCGGGTGCTCGGAGCGCGGGTTATCATCTGTTACGATGACGCGGTCAGCACCGGCCTCTGCGACCTTGGCCATTTCCGGCCGCTTGCCGGTATCACGGTCACCCCCGCATCCGAAGACACAGGTCAATGCACCGGCAGTGTGGGGTCGCAAAGCCGCCAACGCGTTGGCCAGGGCATCCGGCGTGTGCGCGTAATCAACAACTACCCGAGAGCCATTCTGGCCACTGTAGGATTCCAGCCGACCCGGGGGTGGGGAAAGCTTTGCGGCCGCCGCCACAACCCGCTCCACTGGTACGCCAAGGCTCAGAACCGCGCCCATGGCAGCAAGTAGGTTGCTGACGTTGAAGCTGCCCAACAGAGGCGCCTCAATGTCAAACGCTCCCCACAGTCCGTCAATCGATGCAGAAAAACCGGCTGCGTGGGGGCGATAATCAGTCAGCCAGAGCTCGGTCTGGGACTCATGCAGGCTGAAGCGCACACGATCACACTGACCTTCGAGTTGTTCATAGAGCTGACGGCCGAACGGGTCATCAAAATTGATCACAGAAAAATGCAAACCTTCCCGTAGAAACAGCTTCACCTTGGCGTTGCCATAGGCTTCCATCGTGCCGTGGTAGTCAAGGTGGTCACGGCTGAGGTTGGTAAATATCGCCCCGGTCATGGTAATGCCGTCAACGCGGCCTTGCTCCAGGGCGTGGGACGATACTTCCATGGCGGCGGCCCGCCCACCCTGGGAAAGAATGTGGGACAGGCATTTATTCACATTCGCAACGTCAGGCGTGGTGTGGGTCGTTGGCTGCAGCCTCCCGGGCATACCGCAACCCAACGTTCCGATCATTCCGCAGGGGGTGCCGGTTGCGTTCAGCATCTGTGAAAGAAAGTGCGTGACGGAGGTCTTGCCGTTGGTGCCGGTAACGCCCAGCACGCTCAGCCGCTGAGAGGGATGCTCATAAAAACGATCGGCCAGTAAACCCAGCTTGTCTCGCAAATCTGCAATGGGAACGATGAGTGCACCCCGATGCTCGGAGCACTCGCCAGCCTGGGGAGCTTCGAGAAGAATCACCGCCGCCCCTGCCCGGATAGCCGCATCAAGATAGTGATCTGATGGCGTTCGGAACCCAGCCAGTGCCACAAACGCATCGCCCGGGCGCACCTCGCGGCTGTCGGTCGCAAGGCCGTGTATGGTGACATCGAATACCGATGGCAACGGCGCGACACCTTGTAATAACGTGCTAAGCGATGTGACACACATAGGCCTACCCCCTCTCCCCGGATGCACGGCCTGGAGTCTTGCCACCGTTTTCGCCAAACTCCAGTTCAGGTTTCACATTCAGCAGCCGCAGGGCATCCCCCATAACCCGGGCAAACACAGGCGCAGCCACCTCACCACCGTAATATTCTCCTCCCTGAGGGGCATCGACGGCTACTACCGTTACAAGACGGGGGTTCTCCACCGGCGCCATGCCCGCAAAAACAGCCTTGTACTGACTTTTTTCGTACCCACCCACACCAACCAGGTGCACGGTGCCGGTTTTTCCACCCGCCGAATAGAAGCCGGGCTGCGCGCGCTTCCCTGTTCCATTCTCGACTGCTGCGCGCAGCATGTCGCGAACCTTGGCGGTCACCCCTTCCGATAGCACCCGCTCGCCCGGGGGCGGAACATCCTGTTTCAAAAGACTCAGGGGATAACGGATGCCACCATTGGCCAACACCATATAAGCCTGGGCCAACTGCAGGGCATTAACGCTCAGGCCATACCCGTATGACAGCGTCGCCTCCTCGACCGGACGCCAGCGCGGAGGACTTGGCAGCACCCCCACCGCCTCGCCGGGGAAACCGATACCTGTCGCCTGCCCTAGACCCAGGCGGTAGTAGAGATCACGAATAGTGTCACCACCCAACTCGGTGGCAATGCGGCTAATGCCAACGTTGCTGGATTTAACAATGATGCCTTTCAAATCCAGAACGTTGTGATTACTGGTGTCGCGAATGGTGTAGCGGCCGAATCGACGGTAACCCGGTGAGGTATCAATGGTGGACGAGGTTGTGTATTGGCCGCTTTCCAGAGCTGCCGCCACGGTAATGGGTTTCATGGTCGAACCGGGCTCAAAGAGATCGGTTATGGCCTTGTTTCGAAGGCCTGACGGGTCCATGTTCTGACGATCATTGGGGTTGTAGGAAGCCTGATTAACCATGGCAAGCACCTCACCGGTCGCCACGTCCAGCATCACCAGTGTGCCACCACGAGCATTGTGCGCTTGAACCACGGCTTTGAGCTCACGATAAGCCAGATACTGAAGACGAAGATCAATGCTCAGGGCGATTTCCTTGCCAGGACTGGCATCACGAATCAGCGACAGATCCTTGATGACCCGACCACGATTGTCTTTCAGAACCCTTTTTTTGCCGACCTCACCGCTGAGCCAGTCATTAAAGGAAAGCTCCATGCCCTCCTGACCCATTTCGTCAATATTGGTAAAACCCACCACGTGAGAAGTGACTTCGCCGGCCGGATAATATCGACGATATTCCCGGCGCGTGTAGATACCTGGCACGCCAACATCCAGAACGTCCTGTGCCAGAGAAGGCTGGATTTTACGTTTCACGTAGATAAATTCGCGCTGCCGGTACTGACGCAAGCGCTCCCGGAGGCGCGCCTCGTTCAGCCCCAGCAACCGTGCAACCGCGGTCAGCCTCGGGTCATCCGCATCCATTTCGCCCGGGTTGGCCCAAACGGTATTTACCGGGGCACTGACCGCCAAAGACTCACCATAGCGATCGGTGATCATGCCACGATGGGCATCTATGGTTTCAACGCGAATGGTACGAACGTCGCCCTGCTGACGGAGAAACTCCTGGTCAACCACATGCAGGTCCACCAGACGCCAACCAAGAACAGCAACAACCATCAGAAACACACCCAGCACAGAGCCGAACCGCCAGGCTTCAAGGCTGGCAATCAGGCGCTTCGCGATGGTCTGTGTTGGTTCCTGCTGAGCCACTGCGGTCACCCGATTAGCAAGTTAGAAGATTTAGTGTGCGAGCGCGTACGGCATGGGTGCAGGCACCAGCACAATGGATTCCCTACCCGGAACCACCATTGACAGACTTTGCCCGGCCCGGCTTTCGATTCGACCATGCGCACTCAAGGCGCTTTGTTCCAACAGGAGCTGGCTCCACTCCCGCTGATACTGATCTCGCTCGATCTGTAATTGCGACAAGGTATTGAAGAGATCACGACTCTGATGACCGCTGACAGCAACCCCGATCGACGACGCTATCAGCACAAAAACCAACATCAGCGAGATCAGAATGTTGCGCTGACATACTGACTGAAAAATCTGCTTCGAAAGCCCCAGCGTAGTCGCCAGCCCGGCGCGCATTTTCTTCCGGCTCATCGGAGCGGTCTTCACGGGTCGATCAATGGTTACTGCACTCATACCGTTTCTCCTTCGGGTTGCGATTCGCCCGCATGGCCCAAGCGACGTTCAAGAACCCGCATAACCGCACTCCGGGCTCTGACGTTGTCACTTATTTCATTGAATTCCGCTTTCATTGCCTTCCCGATCAGCTGGTAAGGGGATTCGGTGTCCACAGCCTTGACCGGCACGCCTCTTGGCAGCTGGGGCCCGCGGGCAAGATCACGCATGTAGCGTTTGACAATTCGATCTTCCAGCGAATGAAAACTGATCACCACTAACCGGCCGCCGGGCGCTAAACGATCAACCGCAGCGCGAAGCCCAAGCTCCAGATCCTCGAGCTCGCGATTAATGAAGATTCTCACCGCCTGAAAGGTTCGTGTGGCCGGATGCTTGTGTTTGTCTTTTTTGGGTACCGCGGCACTGACCAATTCCGCTAGTTGCCGTGTTGTAGCCAAGGGTTCGTCCTGACGTTGTGCAACCACAGAACGAGCGATACGGCGTGAGAACTTCTCCTCGCCGTATCGCCAAATTACGTCCGCAATCTCTTTTTCGCCTGCGCTATTGAGCCACTCTGCTGCGCTGGGCGCCTGGAGCGGATTCATGCGCATATCAAGCGGGCCGTCTCGCATGAAGCTGAAACCCCGATTAGCATCGTCCAGCTGCGGCGAGGAAACTCCGAGGTCAAGCAGCACCCCGTTAACTTCCGACCAGCCTTGCTGATCAATCACTGAAGCAATATCCGCAAACGAGGCGTGACTGATGCTGAATCGATCATCCTGCTGAGCCAGAGCTTCGCCGAAGCCCACGGCTTCTGGATCCTTGTCTATTCCCAACAGCTGGCCAGCAGCAGACAGCCGTTCAAGAATCAGACGACTGTGACCTCCACGGCCGAAGGTCCCGTCAACGTAGCGTCCGCCGGGGTCGCCAACCAGGTAATCAACCGCAGAGTCCAGCAATACCGACTGATGCATGGGCTGTCCGCCCGTGCCTGGTGGCGTGCGCTGACTATTCATAAAGACAGCGCTTCCATTTCAGGCGGCATAACGTCGTCTTCTGCGGCGCCATCAAGCCAGGCAAACCAGCGGTCTTCGTTCCAGAGCTCAAGTTTTTTACCCTGACCGACAACCATAAGTTTTTTCTCGAAACGTGCGTAATCCCTGAGCGTCGGCGGCACCAGCACCCGGCCAGCGGAATCCAGCTCCAGCGGTGTGGCATAACCCAGCATTAAACGCTGAAGACGACGGGCTCTTCGGTTCATATTGGGAAGGGCTTCAATTTTTGGGCGCAAAGCCTCCCACTGAGCGTCTGGATAAATCAGCAGACAACGTTCTTCTTCGGTGTCCGGCGCATTGGCAGTCAGTACAATACGGCCATCACAAGCGTGTGAGAGCTCCTCACGCACTCGTGCGGGGATCGCCAAACGACCCTTCGCATCCATATTGATCGAATGACTACCAAGAAAATTGCTCATCCGTGCCGACTCTGCCTTTCGTGATGTCCATTAAGGTGGGATTCCTGGCTCGGGCGTGGCGATAATATCCACTCATCACCACTTCAAACCCTTAATCGCTCTAAAAAACCACTTTAAACCACTTTTTCCCACTCCTGCACACTATAGAAACACGTAGAACACAATGCAAGCACCGCATCCGGCGTCGCACACGGGAAAGTTTCTTTATTGACAAGGAGTTACGAGCAAAGGCTTGAGGGACGAGGCACATTACCAAGAAGAAAAATAGTTAAATCAAATACCTGCGATTAACATTGAAGATAACAAATGAGGTTTAAGATTATTTAGCTATATGCGGAATTCGGGGGGAGAACAATCAGGCTCACAAAACTGTGATAACAGCTGCCAGCCTGATCGCCATTCAATGAAGTGAGTTCGCCGGTAAGCCGGGTTCTGTCGAGGACAGTCATTCATCTAGAGCCTGCGTCACCACAGGCTTCAAGCAACCTACCCGAGTCCAGCGCGGGCCACGCCATAGGACTCCTATTTGGTCTTGCTCCAGGTGGGGTTTTCCATCGCCGTGAACTGTTACCAGTCACGCGGTGCGCTCTTACCGCACCATTTCAACCTTACCGGCGCTCGAAAGCACTTAGGCGGTATACTTTCTGTTGCACTTTCCGTCGGCTCACGCCGCCCAGGCATTACCTGGCACCTTGCCCTGTGGAGCCCGGACTTTCCTCCCCCAGCGAACTGGCGGCGACTGTCTGGCGAACTCAGACGAGACAATACCGATCAGGTTCCTGCCACGCAAGCAAAACCGTTACACTTCCTTGATTTCCAGAGCGCGCTGATAAAGCGCATTTTTGGACAGCCCGGTGAGTTCCGCTGCCATTCGGGCGGCTTTCTTCACCGGCAGCTCCGCCGTCAGTAACCGCAACAGCAGATCCACATCCAGATTGACGCCCTCTTCCGGCGCCTGTGTGGCACCGTGGACCATCACCACAAACTCACCTTTGACCGCGAAGGGGTCAACCGTCAGCTGGCCGGATACCTCACCTGCGGCACCGGCGTAAAAAGTCTCGAAAGCCTTGGTTAATTCACGCCCGAACACAACTTCGCGTTCAGCACCAAATGCCGCCGCAATCTCAGCGGCGGTCTCAAGTATCCGGTGAGGCGATTCATAAAACACCAGGGTCGCCACTTCATGTTTGAGTGCTTCAAGCGCAGCACGGCGAGCGCCCCGTTTTGCCGGCAAAAACCCTTCAAACCGGAAACGGTCCGTCGGCAAACCGGCAGCGCTCAGTGCGGCAATCAGCGCGCAGGCACCCGGGATCGGCGTGACGACCAACCCCCGTAGACGTGCCTCCCTCACCAACACGTAGCCCGGATCCGAGATGAGCGGTGTGCCTGCATCAGATACCAACGCTATGCTGCGGCCCTTTTCCAACAGATCAAGCACGCTATCTGTGCGCTCGCGCTCATTGTGGTCATGTAAGGCAAGCATGGTCTTCTGCAATCCAAGATGCTGAAGCAAACGACGGCTATGGCGGGTATCTTCGGCAGCTACTACATCCACTTTCTTAAGCGTTTCAATCGCCCGCGCGGACAAATCATCAAGATTCCCGATGGGGGTTGCGACTATATAGAGCACACCAGTTTGCCGGACCCGGCTGGAATCGGAAGCCACACTTTCCTCTCTTTTATTACGCAGGATGACATCAAGGTCATGAGAATTGAGCCGCGAGCTGGTAAACTTCGCGATTGAAGCATGATGCCGTTGTTTGAACGGCGCCACAAGCGTAACGCCCGGGAGCCGCGTGAAGCAGATATGATAAAAAATCGTCTGAACCCCCGTTACCTAGCTGCCTTATTGGCACTGGTTTTCGTTCTGGGCGGCTGCGCCCAACTCAGCATGCAAACCGACCAGCCGCGAACGGCAGATGTCGCGCTCTCACTTTCTGATCAGGCTGGCAGCGTGGAGGAGGCTCAGCGTTATTTGCTAAAAACCGCAGACCGCTTCCAGAGCGAAGGTATGCATGAAGAAGCCCGGATAATCCTGCGAAGCCAACAACTGGCCACCCCGGTTGAGGCCCTCAAAGATCTGTATTTTCTGCTGGCCATGAGGGGCGTGACCAGCCTGGAGGACCGGGCATGGGCTGGAGAATTGGCTGAAGCCCTCAATGTCACTCAATTTGCCGCTTATCGCGAGGACTTGATCGACCAGGCGCTAAACCTTCAACTTCAGGTTTACGAACTTGCAGGCCGTCCATTGAACATCGCTCTGACATTGATCTCGCAGGCTGCCGCGAGCCAGACGGCAGATGCTCAGCAGCTGAACGACCGCATTTGGCAGGCGCTCAAGCGTACGCCCGACAGTACACTCAGTGATGAAGGCCAGAGCGCCATCGGGTATGACACCCAGGGCTGGCTTGAACTCGCTGTCATGTTGCGGGAGCCTGGTCTGACCCCGGAAGACCAGAGTCAGGCGATTCGCGACTGGCAGTACAACTGGACCGGGCACCCCGCTGCTTCGCTGCTACCCAGCGAACTCGCCCTGATTACTCTGCTGGCCCAGCAGCGACCCGAGAGAATCGTGCTGGCACTGCCACTGAGCGGCCCGCTTGCCGGTGCTGGCGCTGCCATCCGTGACGGCTTCATGGCTGCATTTTACCACGACGAAACGACTGCTGATCTTGCCATCGAGATTTCCGTCACCGATACCTATGGCCAGCCTTTCAACGCCCTTTATGACCAGCTTGCCAAAGATAGCCCTGACTTGATTGTCGGTCCGCTGGAAAAAGAGGCGCTGTCCGCTGTTTTTAATCGCAATGCCATGCCCGTGCCGTTACTCGCTCTCAACTATGACGACAGTGGCAAGAGGGCCCCTGCGCGCCTGTATCAATACGGACTGTCGGCGGAAGACGAAGCCCGACAGATTGCAGAACGTCTCAATTCAGAAGGCTTGCATCAGACTCTGGTGCTGATCCCCAGTGGGGGTTGGGGTGACCGCTTTGAAAAAGCACTTCAGGCTCGGGTTAACGAGACCTCCGGGACTATTCTGCACACCGAGAGGTTCTTTCCGGAAGACAATCTCAGGGAGGTAAGCGCAGACATTCTGGGCATCAACGTCAGTCGCCAGCGGGCAATACAGGTGGAGCAAACCATTGGTCAGGATGTCGAGTTTGAGCCTCGTCGCCGCCAGGATGTCGATGCCATTATCCTGGTCGCGCAACCCACCATCGCACGCCAGTTCAAGCCCCTGTTTGCGTTCTATTTTGGCGGCGACCTCCCGGTCTATTCGCCATCCCTCGTTTATGAGGGGCGCCCCGACCCTTCACGGGACCGCGATCTGGATCAGATTCGGTTTACCGACCTCCCCTGGGTTCTGGACGAGAAGAATGAATTCCGCTCTGCCATCCACACTCCATTTCCAGGCATGAGCGGCCAAATCGGCCGGCTTTTCGCTATGGGTGCCGATGCCTTTCACCTGAGTACCCAGCTACCGCTGCTTGACCAGGTTGATGGCAGCTCTCTGGAAGGCCAAACCGGCACCTTGAAGATGACTCAAGACGGCCGCATTCAACGTACCCAACGGTGGGCCTATTTCAATCAAGGAACCCCCAAATTGCTACCTGACGTACCATTGCTCTCAGAGGAAGGTACAAATACAAATCAGGAAGCTGAACAGTAACCAAGGGGAAGAGCATTATGGCCGCCACGGAAGGCAGCAGGAAAGAAGTCGGCAACAAAGCTGAGGACGTAGCGGCGCGTTACCTGATGCGCCAAGGCATAAAAATCATCGCTCGTAACGTTTTCAGCATAGGGGGCGAACTCGATCTCATCGGCATGGACTGCGACGTACTGGTCTTTTTTGAAGTTCGTTTTCGGGGCTCTTCAAGCTTTAGCTCCGGCGCTGAATCCATTGGTTATGCCAAACAGCGGCGGCTGGTAAAAGCCGCTTCCTTTTACCTGCACCGCCATGGCCTCTGGAACATGCAAAGCCGCATCGACGTAATCTCCCTGGCACCCGGCACCGTTAAACAGTATCGTATTCAATGGATCAAGAATGCTATCCAGGCAACCCCATGACCGACATCGATAATCTCGTCAATCACTGCTTTGCAGACCATATGGAACATACGGCGCAAGCAGCCAGCCTTACCGGACCAGCCATTATCAAGGCTGCGGATGCTTTGGTCGAGGCACTGCTGATGGACGGCAAGATCATTGCGTGCGCAAACGGAAATGCCAACATTCTCGCCCAATACTTCTGCACCGCTCTGCTTAACCGCTATGACCAGGACAGGCCAGCACTCCCTGCAATCAACCTCGGAGCCGATGCTACGACCTATTCTGCTATCTGCCGGGATAATCGATTTAATGACACGTTCTCACGACAGGTGCGCGCCATTGGCAAGGCCAACGATCTGCTTCTGGTGATCGTCGACGACGGCCACAAAGCCAATCTTATCCAGGCCATTCAGGCAGCACACGATCGTGAAATGCGCGTGGTTGTGCTCAGCGCCAAAGAGAAAACGGATATCACCTCCCTGCTACAACCGGAAGATCACGAAATTGCACTGCAAAACCTCGAACCGAGTCAGGCCGCACCGCTGATGCTGATTATCCTGAATGCTCTTTGTACACTGATTGATCAGAAACTTTTTGGAGGCTAAAAAAAACCAGCCGACCGGGCTGGTTTTTTTTAGGTCTTTACAGGGCTATTTGACCACTTTCAGACTGGGTTTTCCCGAAGGCCGTTGCCCTGACTGTCCGGACGAACGATCTGAATCGGTGCTCTGCCCGTCAGGATCGGGCGCTCCGGGTTCGCTGCCAAACACCATGCCCTCGCCGTTTTCCCTTGCGTAGATAGCCATTACAGCCTGTAACGGAATAAATACCTGCATCGGCACACCACCAAAGCGGGCACTGAACTCCAGCGCGCCGTTGCCAACAACCAACCCCTTAACCGCACCAGGGCTAATGTTGAGAACTATCTGACCATTTGCCACATGCTCGGTTGGTACCTGTACACCCTGTACCCCGGCGTCCACAACAATATAAGGCGTGCAATCATTGTCGAGAATCCATTCGTTAAATGCGCGCACCAGATATGGCCGGCTGGACGTCATTTTCACGGTCTTTTCAGACACTCAATCCCCCTGGGCCCGACATCATGCCAGGCATATCAATTGCGAATATCTTCCTCAAGATCAGAAAGGCTTGCCTTGAACCCCTCACGACTGAAGATCTTGTCCATATACTTTTGCACAGGTTTGGCCTGCTTATCACTCAGGTCGACACCCAATGCAGGCAAACGCCAGAGAATAGGAGCAATGCAGCAATCCACAATCGTAAACTCTTCCGACAGGAAAAAAGGCATTTCACCAAACAATGGCGCAGTGGCCAACAGACTCTCACGAAGCTCCTTTCGGGCAACTTCGGAGGCCTTGTGGTTTGGCTGCGCCAGAATCTGATCTACCAGACCACACCAATCCTTCTGAATCCGGTGAATCATCAGACGGCTATTTGCCCGTGCCACAGGATAAACCGGCAACAACGGCGGATGCGGAAAGCGCTCGTCGAGATACTCCATCATGATATTCGGCTCGTAAAGAACCAGATCACGATCGACCAACGTCGGCAAGGCGTTGTACGGATTCAGATCGGCCAACTCCCCGGGCGGGTTGTCTGGATCGACATCCACAACATCGACAGTAACGCCCTTCTCAGCGAGCACGATACGGACACGGTGGCTGTAATGGCTGGCCGGATCCGAAAAAAACGTCATTGATGACCGCTTGGTCACAACGCCCATAAAACTACCCCACGAATAGACACATCGAAATGAAACCGCATAACGCAAAAAACCAGCGGGTCATTCATGACCCGCTGGACACAATGCAGTAAAGATTATACCCGAATCCTCAGTGTACGTCTTTCCAGAACTCTCTGTTCAACAGGAACGCAAACACAAAGAAGATGGCAATGAACATCAGCACAAAGATACCCAGACGCTCACGCTCCACTTTGACCGGATCTCCCATGTAAGACAGGAAGTTGGTCAGATCATACATGGCGCGATCAAATTCGGCAGGTTCCATCGAACCTTCTACTGCCCACTGCGAGCAAACGCCGGCGTTGCGTTCGTTCCCACTCAATGGATCAATACTGGATGTCTCGCCGATCTTGGGCTCAACGGCACACAGACCCTGAAGCTCAATCAGGGCATGAGGCATGCCTACATTTTGAAAAACAACATTATTAACACCTAGCGGACGACTGTCATCTTTGTAGAAAGCCCTCAGATAGGAATATACCCAATCTTCACCCCGCAACCGGGCTTCCAACGTCAAGTCCGGCGGCGGATTGCCAAACCAGCTAGCCGCCTGGTCCTTGTTCATACCGATTTTCATCAGCTCGCCGATTTTAGCACCGGTGAATATCAGGTTTTCTTCATACAGCTCGACAGGAATGCCCGTATCATCGGCGACGCGCTTGTACCGCGCGTATTCCATCGAATGACAACCCATGCAGTAGTTGGTGAACAGGGCTGCACCGCGTTGAAGCGACGCCTTGTTGGTGTGATCGGCCGTCATGCTGTCCAAAGCTCCGCCCGGCGCAGCCGCCAACGCAAACATCGGCAGGAGTGTTAGATAAACACCGAGAATTAACGTCCTCATCATCCTGTCACCCTCTCTGGTACTGGCTTGGTTTTCTCCATTCGCGTGTAGAACGGCATCAGTATGAAGTACAAAAAGTAGAACGTCGTCAGGACTTGAGCGAGCAGTGTTTTACCTTCAGTCGCCGGTACAATACCGAGATAACCCAGGATGATGAAGCTGACCACGAAAATACCCAGCGCAACTTTGCTTATCATACCTTTATAACGCATTGATCTGACCGGACTCCGATCCAGCCAGGGAAGTACAAACAGGATCGCAATGGCTCCGCCCATGACCACAACGCCCCAGAACTTGGCATCAAGACCGAAGAGATTCACCGTCACCGCCCGCAACATCGCATAGAACGGCGTAAAGTACCAGACAGGTGCAATGTGATCCGGCGTCTTGAGAGGATTTGCCGGTTCAAAGTTCGGTTTCTCAAGGAACAGGCCACCCATCTCGGGGAAGAAAAATACGACGATGCAGAAAACAAACAGGAAGACACCAACCCCCACCAGATCGTGGACAGTGTAGTAAGGGTGGAAAGGGATACCGTCTTTCGGAATACCGTTCTCATCCTTGTTCTTCTTGATATCGATACCGTCAGGATTGTTTGAACCCACTTCATGCAACGCCAGGATGTGAAGAACCACTAGGCCTAATAATACGATCGGAAGTGCCACAACATGCAGCGCAAAGAACCGGTTTAGTGTGATACCGGAAATAAGATAATCACCACGAATCCAGAGCGATAGATCCTCACCGATGATCGGAATTGCACCAAACAAGTTAACGATAACCTGGGCACCCCAGTACGACATCTGTCCCCAGGGCAGCAAATAACCCATGAACGCTTCAGCCATCAGCACCAGGTAAATCAGCATGCCGAAAAGCCAGATCAGTTCCCGTGGCTTCTTGTAGGAACCGTACATAAGGCCACGGAACATGTGCAAATACACCACAACAAAAAAGGCGGATGCTCCTGTTGAGTGCAGGTAACGGAGTAACCAGCCCCACTCGACATCACGCATGATGTACTCGACTGAGGCAAAGGCGCCCTCACCCGTCGGGTTGTAGCTCATGGTTAACCAGATACCGGTTACCAGTTGATTCACGAGAACCAGCAAGGCTAGCGAACCAAAGAAGTACCAGAGGTTAAAGTTCTTTGGCGCGTAGTACTTACCAAGGTGCTTGTTATAGGCCTCAACAATCGGAAGCCGCTCATCTATCCAGGAAATAATTTTTGACATTATGCAGCCTCCGGATCCAGCCCGACGGTAACGGTGTTATCGTCGTCATAGCGATAGGGTGGCACCACAAGATTCGCTGGTGCTGGCTGGCTTTCGTATACACGGCCCGCCAAGTCGTAACGAGAACCATGGCAGGCACAGTAAAAGCCACCTAGCCACTCTTCTCCCAAATCCACTGGAGCAACTTCAGGACGGTATTTGGGAGAGCACCCAAGGTGAGTACAGATACCCACATAAATCCCGAATTCGTCCTTCAGGGCACGGTAGATTCCATCAATGTACTCGGGCTGTGTTGCCTCCTCCGACTGGGGATCTCTGACCACATCATTAAGCTTCTCGATACCCTCCAGCATTTCCGGGGTACGGCGAATAATCCAGACTGGCTGACCGCGCCACTCCACAGTGATCTGCTGACCAGGCTCTACTTTGCTGATATTGACGGTTACCGGTGCACCCGCTGCTTCTGCCTTGGCACTGGGATTCCAGGACGCCACAAAAGGAACAGCCGCACCGACGACGCCGACTCCACCTACAACCGATGTCGCACCGATCAGAAACCGGCGTCGGCTCTGGTTCACGTCGCCATTATTCATTATGGTTCTCTCCCATCAGGCAACACGTAACCGGCCAGGTCGGCCGTCACGCATCGAAAAGGACTTCAAAATCCAAAAAGATAAACGGCCCAAATGGTAATGAAATTACCCCTGTCTTACAAGTAAGAAAGGCGCCATAAACGCCTTTGGGAACATGCATGGCTTAGCTGCCGTCGATAATTAAGGCCAAAAAAAACCCGGCATGGTGCCGGGTTCCGGATCCGATCCAGGCGCCAATTAACGCTTGGAGTACTGAGGACGCTTACGCGCCTTACGCAGACCCACTTTCTTACGCTCAACTTCCCGAGCATCGCGAGTAACATAACCCGCTTTACGCAGTGCTGGGCGGAGTGTCTCGTCATAATCCATCAGAGCACGGGTGAGTCCGTGACGAATAGCGCCAGCCTGGCCGCTTATCCCACCACCCAGAACCGTTACCTTGATATCAAACCGATCAGAAGACTCCGCCAAAACCAGCGGCTGGCGCACAATCATGCGCAGCGTCTCACGACCGAAGAAATCCTCAATGGTACGACCATTGATAGAGATGTTGCCGCTTCCAGGCTTGATAAAAACTCGAGCCGTGGATGTCTTGCGGCGACCCGTACCGTAATTTTGTGTTACAGACATATCCGCCTTCCGTTAAATATCGAGTTCTTTGGGCTGCTGGGCTGCATGAGGATGCTCAGCACCGGCATAGATTTTAAGCTTTTTGAACATGGCGCGACCCAGAGGGCCCCTCGGAAGCATACCTTTGACGGAATGCTCGATGACCTGCTCAGGCGCCTTGTCGATCAGCTTTTCAAAGCTGATGGATTTGATACCACCCGGAAAGCCGGTATGACTGTAATAAATCTTGTCAGATGATTTCTTGCCTGTAACCCGTACCTGACCGGCATTGATAACAACAATATAATCGCCGGTGTCTACATGGGGGGTGTACTCAGGCTTATGCTTGCCCCGCAGACGACGGGCGATCTCGGTTGACAGACGACCCAGCGTCTTGCCGGCTGCGTCTACAACGTACCAGTCACGTTTTACGGTTTCTGGTTTCGCACTCAGAGTCTTCATTGATTCCGCCTTGAACGCTATATAAGAAACGTTAAAAACCACCACCGACAGGCGCGCTGCGCTCGGTGAGGACTTTTGACCTGTTAGTTAGTCGGCATAGCCATCAATCGGGGCTGGGTTGATGACAACGCCTTGAAAAGCCAGGGCGCGAAGTATATCCGAACTACTTCAGAAATCCAACCCTGTCTAGCATGGTTTCGACTTTCACTTACGGCCAAGGGAAAAGTCGCCTCACATTGACCTCCAGGGCGGCCAGCAGAACCCCTTTCGGCTCGGAGCGCAGCTCTGCAAGGGCATCGATAATCCGGGGTAGATACTCCGGGGAGTTGCGCCCTTTGAGCACTCCTGCAGGTGCCATATCCGGCGCATCAGTCTCCGCCACAAGCGACTCCAGCGGAAGCGCGGCGACTGTGGCGCGGGTCTTTCGGGCACGCTCGTGGGTAATCACACCCCCAATGCCGATAAAGCAGCCAAGCTGAACCAGCTTGCGTCCTTGCTCCTCACTACCTGAGAAACCGTGAATCAGAACCGGACCGGAAAAACGTTTGCGCTTCAGTGTCGCTGCCACTTCATCGTGAGTTTTTACCGAGTGGACTACCAGCGGTAAACCAAGCTCCTGCGCTATCGCTATCTGTGCCTCAAACCAGGGCTGCTGCTCCGACAGGTTGCCCTTCAGGCGATCAAGGCCGCATTCTCCAAGTGCAACACATCGCGGGGATGCCGTTGACAAAAAATCGCGCAGCGCATCCAGGTCCTCGGGAACATGTTCCCCTACATACCAGGGATGTATCCCCAGACAATAATGCAATCCTGCCTGGGCGAGGGCCGTTTTCTCTACCCTCTCCCAGTCCCTGCGGCGAACTCCCGGTATGACGATGTCCGACACACCCGCCGCCCGCACGCGAGCCAGTATTTCCTCTCGCCGACCATCGAAGACGGAGAAATCAAAATGGCAATGTGCATCCACCAATCCCATACTAATCAGCTCCTGACTCAGTGCTCCCGCGTTTTGTGGAACTGGATATCTGGATGGCGCTCCTGTGCCAACTGGAGATTAACCATGGTGGGCGCAATATAAGCCAGCTGGTCGCTGCCATCGAGGGCCAGAAAGTCGTTGGCCTTACGCTGGAAATCATCAAGTTTCCGGGCGTCTGTACTGGTTACCCAGCGTGCAGTTGCAACGTTCACCGGCTCGTACACCGCTTCAACTTTATACTCACTTTTCAGGCGGCTAACCACCACGTCGAACTGCAGTACACCCACGGCCCCGACAATAAGGTCGTTGTTCTTGAGTGGACGGAAGACCTGCACCGCACCCTCTTCGGACAGCTGCACCAGCCCTTTTTGAAGCTGCTTTGCCTTGAGTGGATCCTTGAGGCGAATACGACGGAATAATTCAGGCGCGAAGTTAGGGATACCTTTGAACTTCATGTCTTCACCTGAAGTAAAGGTGTCCCCGAGCTGGATCGTACCGTGGTTGTGCAAACCAATAATGTCTCCAGCAAAGGCTTCTTCTGCGTGCTCGCGATCGCCTGCCATGAAGGTCAACGCATCCGAAAACCGGACCTCCTTACCGATTCGAACATGCTTGGCCTTCATTCCCTGCTCGTATTTACCAGAAACTATCCGCATGAACGCGACGCGATCCCGATGTTGTGGGTCCATGTTTGCCTGAATCTTGAACACAAAACCTGTAAATGCCGGATCCATAGGCGACACAAGGCGCTGGTCGGTCGCCCTGGGCTGAGGCGGCGGCGCCCAATCCACCAGCCCATCAAGCATGTGATCTACGCCAAAGTTGCCCAATGCGGTACCAAAGAACACAGGTGTCAGCCGACCCGCCAAAAACTCTTCCTGATTGAACTCATGGGAGGCTCCTTTAACCAGCTCAATCTCATCCCTCAGTTCGGCCGCATAGCCACCGATCGCCACTTCCAGCTCGGGATTATCAAGACCTTTGAAGATACGCTCTTCCTGGATCATGTGACCTTGACCGGATTTATAAAGGATAATTTCATCCCGCAGCAGGTGATAAATGCCCTTGAAATTCTTACCCATACCGATCGGCCAGGTAACCGGTGAACAGGCGATATTCAATACCTCTTCCACTTCGTCCATCAACTCAACGGGGTCCCGGACTTCCCGGTCAAGTTTGTTCATGAACGTCAGTATCGGCGTGTCCCTCAGCCGGGTGACCTCCATTAATTTTATTGTCCGCTCCTCAACGCCCTTGGCACTGTCAATTACCATCAGGCAGGAGTCTACTGCTGTCAGTGTCCGATAGGTGTCCTCGGAGAAGTCTGCGTGGCCGGGAGTGTCCAGCAAGTTAACGAGACAGCCATGGTAAGGAAACTGCATCACCGAGGTGGTGACAGAGATGCCACGCTCTTTCTCCATTTCCATCCAGTCAGACTTGGCATGCTGGCCGGACTTCTTGCCCTTTACTGTGCCCGCTTTCTGGATAGCCTGACCTAACAGCAGCACCTTTTCAGTGATGGTAGTTTTACCGGCATCGGGGTGTGAAATAATAGCGAAAGTGCGACGTTTGCCGACTTCCTTGGCTAGGTTGGACATAGTTTAAAATAGCCTGGACTGGTAAATTGTTTAGGCACCTATTATAGATTTTGGCCCACCAATACGCGAATCAGATAAGCAGAGGTAACGCCATCACGCAGGCATCTTCACGTCCGCCTGCTGCCGGATAGTAACCTGGGCGCGCTCCAACAGGCTCAAAACCTTCGTGGATATAAAGATTGATTGCGGCGTGATTGCTTTTACGCACCTCCAGAATCATCCGACACATACTGTCGTGAGCTGCTGCAGTGACCAGATGCCGAAGCAAAAGACGGGCCGCACCAGTTCGTCGGTGCGCCGGGCCAGTACAGAGATTCAGTACGTGGGCCTCGTCAAAAAGGTACGCAACGACGGCATAGCCAATCAGCTCGCCCCCCTGATCGAGCGCCCAAAGACGATAGTTCGGCTTGAAGCAGTCAAGGAATACAGTCTCAGCCCAGGGGTGGGAGTAACTCTGTAGTTCCAGCTTCATCACCGGCCCCATATCAGCCGTCGAAAGCGGCCGTACATTACGCCCGGAGGTAAGTGAATGCTGACAATCCTCTCTCACCAATATCTCACCCATTTCTGCTCAACAGGGGTTTCAGCTCAGCCCACAAGCTCCGCTTTCGTTCCGGATCTGTCGCAATCCCCGCAAGTCCATAGGGATAATCAACCTGCAAGGAACCAAATGCGCTTTTCAGCCACTCGGCCCTGGCTTCATAAGGCTCGTCAGAGAGCAGCCCCAGCCCCAGAAACTTCTTCCCGGTGTGATCCCTGGCAAAATCTGCCAGCACTTGACGAAAACCTTCAGCGTCGTTGCCCGGCACCACAGGATTGCCGAAAACTGGCCACATGAAGGTCTGAGAGGCTTTGACAGATTGCCCCATCGCCCGCAGGATATTGGTCGCCAGGTTCTCCTGTAACTGAACACTGGTATCAGAAGAAACCGCGCAAACCATTACAAACGACTCAGTTACCCACACCTTCAGGTTTGCAGAAAGGCTGGACCTTACCGACGCTTCAGCCAGACGGCCGACCGGTAACGGGTTATTATCGGGCGTCTCAGCCGATAACACTCTGTCTTCATTTTCCGTCGCTACCTCAGGAGATATGGTGGACAGAGCCACCGGCACTTTCTCAGCCACCTTGTCGTCGACTGACCGGCGCGCCCCTTCAACCTGCTTCATCAACCCCTGAACTCGGGCGAGCCCCTCGTCAGAACCCAGTCGTTCTAAAGGCTGCGGGCCCTTAGGCCCCGGCGCTAGGGCCAGAGGATCGGCACCAACGACTTCTCCGAAATCGAAATCAGGGCTGGGAGCAGCACCAGGCTGGGGTTTGCGTGCGTACCACAGCTGAATACCCGCTACACCAAGATAAAACTGACGCTGGGCTTCTGTTTCTAAAGGCATGAGATCATCTCGATCTTTGTGTTACGGGCGGTCTTGCTCTGACTTTAATCGTTACAGTGTTTCGCAGCAGTATATCATCCATCAGGTCAGGTTCCCCTCAGGATGCCTCATGATAATCACGCCCTTTTTCCCCCCAACTAAAAAACCCCCGCCAGTCTCCTGGCGGGGGTTCGGGTATTAAGAGCCTGACGATGACCTACTCTCACATGGGCAGAAGCCACACTACCATCGGCGCTGATCTGTTTCACTGCTGAGTTCGGGATGGGATCAGGTGGTTCCAGACCGCTATGGTCGTCAG
>NZ_VZZZ01000001.1 GCF_009193265.1 Marinobacter changyiensis | reverse complement strand
GTCCTCTCGGCTTTGCATGAGTCTTTTCCTTTCAGGTTTCGCCACCTTCAAGAAAAGGCCATGCGGGTCGGGAGGACAATCTATCCTGACAATTTACGGACTTTTAGCACTGTTACTGACAGCTTTCAATGAAACCATTCTGAGTCGGCTTCCCAGGCTGTATCAGCTTCAGCTCAACCCGGTTGTCATAAGCCCACTGGTCCTGGGCTTTGCTGGTGAATTCCGGCCCCTGGTCTGTCCTGACAGCTTGAGGATAGCCTCTGAAGGCGGCTATGGCATTCAGGGTGCGGGCAACCTGATCACCAGAGATACCATTGGCCACAGGGATGTCGAGACACTCCTTAGTGAAGTCATCAACAATGGTCAGGCACTTTATTCGCCGACCGCACGCCAATGAGTCCATGACAAAATCCATGGACCACGTCTGGTTTGGCGCTTCCGGCAACACCAACGGCTGACGCTCCATGGCGATACCTTTGCGGCGCTTACGCTTTGGTACGGCCAGACCAGCGTCCCGATAAAGCCGGTAAACCTTTTTATGATTCACGTCGATTCCTTCCCGTCGCAACAGTTGGTGAACCCGTCGGTAACCAAACCGACGTCGCTCGTGGGCCAGTTCCGTAATGCGCTCGCTGAGCACACTGTCACCGGCCGCAACGGTGGAGCGGTAATGAAACGAAGCGCGGGATAACCCGACGAGAAAACAGGCCCTGCGTTGTGAAATGGGCGTTTGCTCCTGCATCGCCCGCACGGCCTCGCGCTTGTTCTCGACGGTCAGTACTTTCGGTTGAGAGCAGCCTTCAGAGCTTCGTTGTCCAGAAGGGATTCAGCCAGCAGCTTCTTAAGCTTGGCGTTCTCGTCCTCGACCGACTTCAACCGGCGTGCCTCGGAAACCTCCATGCCGCCAAACTTCTTGCGCCAGGTGTAGAAGGTGGCGTCAGAGATGTTGTACTTGCGGCACAGCTCTTTCACCGCCAGGCCTGCTTCGGCTTCCTTCAAAATGCTGATGATCTGCTCGTCTGAAAATCGCTTTTTCATGTTCATCGTCCTCTGCTGTGATGAACATTACTAAGCTGAAAACGGTTAAGCCAGAGGGGAGCAGGTCAGGGTCACCGATTACCAAAAGACGTTCAGACAGAACAATAGTGGTCAATAAGTGCGAGAGGCTTGCAAGCACTGAAGCAAGTCAATGCTCAGACGGCAAGGGATCATGAAGTAACGTCCCAGCAAGGGCGAGATCTCCCAATGAAACTACTGTATCAGTAGGTTCAATCAACACTGCATTTTTATCGGCCATCCGAGTGACCTCTTTTTCATGCAACCAAATACGCATCGCGGAGGATTTGCTCCATGTACCGAGTTGCCAACGAATCAAGCCGTAGAAAAACTTAATTCTAACTAAACACCCGGTAATACCGTCTAGAGCAAGGCACCCTCAACACGGCTTTTGCCGACCGTTCCGTCTCAGTAATGTCTCGACTCCGTCCTGGCGTAGTGCTGAGAGATCGAGGTGATCGGCTCAAAGGGATTGTCGGATGCTTACGTTAAAGCTGCCGAACTGACACATTAAAAATAGTAACGTTCTATCGGTCGAAAAAACGCTCGGTGGCTCTTTCTGAAATATCTGCAAGTTCGCTATAAATCCTTTCTCCAAGGCTATCCTCTTGAACCGCTAGAGCAAGTGTCGCCATCCTAATGTAGTGCTGATACGTCGTTTTGATATCTGAGTGCCCGATTTGACGCCTTAAACCGTCCTCCACAGCAGCATTGTAGTGATTACTGTTGATTTGATCTTTGCTCAAATGATTGATCATGTACCGAGTTGCGTACCAGGATCGTGATGAGTGGAAAGACCATGGAAAATTCCCAAGCTCTTGTTTTGCATGATACGTCATATTAGAGATCATCTTGGGTGTCACAGGATGACCAGTACGATTTATGAAAAAAACAGAATCAAGCGGGATTTCAGGATGCTTTTTCTTAAGCAATTTTCGCCGTTTATAATAATGAGCAAGATATATATCGCAGACGGCTGCCCAGGCTTCTACGTTGATCTTTAGATTTCTTGTTTTGTTTTTTTCCGTGACTGTAAAATTGAAGGTCTTTGCGTCTCCGATCTCGTTCAAAATTTCAGGATATGGTCTAATATGAATATTTTCTCCTGTGCCAATGAACGGTATCTTGCAGATACCTTCTTCTCTCATACCTGTCGCGAGAGCAAGCAAAAAACAGACTGAATATACTGGATCTTTATAAGCGGCCATTAAGCGCTCAATATCCCAGTTTGACATGATCGTCATATCGTTTTTGTTTACATCTTGCTGTCGAGGTAATCCCGCGGATATCGAACTGTGGTCTGCCGTCGTACCGGATATCTGACTACGGACATGAGCAAGCATACTCTCGCTTTTGAAATTAAAGACCCATTCTTTGGTAGCTAAGTGCATAGAAATTGGAAAGCCGTTCAGCTTAAGCCAATTATAAACATCATGAATCAGAAACGCATTGATTGATATAGTTTTGTCCGAGGGTTTCGTCTTACCTGCGCGCTGTCTGTCTCGGACCTGTTGTTGCTGCCACTCCCGAAGATCATCAACAGAAGCATTCAACCAAAAATTTTCAGAATCCGCGTGGTAGCGATCAAGGATAAAGTTTAAGAACGTGCAGATATTCCCTGCATACCTTTCTGACGTCTTAATGCTGGATGTTGCACGGTCTTTCAGAAAAAGATTAAAAGGGGACAACAGAATCATTCTAGTGCCATCAAGCAAATAAATTGCATGATGTTTGTAGTCCGATCCCTTAGATCTGTAAGAGACTTCTTTTTTCTCGATCTTCATATAGCCTCGTCGACTGGTAGAACTACGATCCTCAGCGCAAGGAATATACTCGTGAGTATCTACAAACTAACTCTCGTCCAAAATCAAAGCGGTTCCGTACAGATACAACATGGGTTAGATCAGTCGCAGCCTGTTTTACCTGTGCTGTTGGCGTCACTACCCCAAACCGTTCCAAAGTTTTCAACTTTGGAAGAAGCCAGCGGGTTGCCTTCCAACCTAAGGATCCCGCAATAATTCTGTTAGATAGGTATGACGCTGACTCGACCTGCTCTCTCTTTCGATAGCCTTTTTAAATACTATCTCTGCCCCAACTATGTGCAGCTCTAGCTTTGCACGAGTGACTGCTGTGTAAAGCCAATTCCGGTCAATCAGCCTGGAACTAGACAGAGCAACAACGACACGGTTGAATTCGGATCCCTGAGCTTTGTGCAATGATATTGCGTATGCTGGGCGCAACGATTCCAACATTGCGCGAGTAACCGAATGAAGTTCACCGTCATCAGCAAGCACGGTTCCAAATTCATCCCCTGACTGTGTTACTGACGTCAGAAGACCCAACGTTCCGTTCTGAACATTGGCCTCGTAATCATTAATCGTAAATATAACAGGATCACCTTCGTAGATTTCTAAATGCTGACGATCGCCGTCTAGTTCAAATTCCCAGCGCTTACCATCATTATTGATTGTCGCCTGAGCCAGCGTGTTTATCTGATCGATACCACCAAATTTCGTCTTGTACGTCGCAGCAATAGCACAAGTGTTATGAGGGCTTTTCTCAATTAACTTTACACAGGTCTCATTAATTTGAGAATCAGCTACGGCGTGGAAAAATACTTTGCATTTTGATAACGGCTCAGGAACAACACCATCTCTGACTGATTTGCTATACTCCGGTATCCCAGTATCGACTTCTTGTCGATTAATGATATTGAGCTCTGAGACTTCAATTTTCCTGCTGTTTACAACGTCTCTTAATACATTTCCAGGGCCAATGGGAGGCAGTTGATCTGGATCTCCAACAAGCAGTAAGTGCGTATTTGGATGGGTGTGCGTCACAATTCTATAAGTCGTTTGAATATCCAGCATACTGGCTTCGTCAATAATGACGAGCCTTGGCTTATCTCTACTCTTCGGCGCAGATCTCAGGAATTTTGCAATGGTCATCGCATCGTGGTTTGTCGCTTCTGCCAATCGCATTGCTGCTCGACCAGACAAGGCCATGCAATCCACACTGTAGCCACGTAATTCAAAAATTCGAATAATCAGTCGGAGCACTGTTGTTTTTCCAGTGCCTGCACCTCCCGTAATTGCGGATATTGCATGAACTAAGGGCGAACCAATTGCTTCGATCTGTTCAGCGTTAAGAGTGACGTTTAAGTCAGCTGTAGCGATTTGAAAAAAATCTGGGTCTTTATTGCTCCACCCACCATCTTTCTGATGAAGTTTTAGTAAGCGCTTTGCTACAACGTGCTCCATAACAATCATGCCGGCAGAATGATATCCCTTTTCAGAGACGATAAAGGCGCCTGAGTCATGACTGTTAGCCAGTGCTGGAGCTATAAGATTTTCGTCTTTTAGCAGCTTGATAAGCGCTGTCCGGAGATGCTGATGCGACATCACTGTGTCGCCTCCTGTTGTGCCATCGATCAAGCAATATTCAACAGCAGCAGACAGCCTCACGTCGGAGTCAATTTTAAAACCGAACTTCCTTTGAGCAATATCGTCGACTTTATTCCAAGACAGGCCAAACGTCAGTAGACGATAAGGATCGTTCTTTATCGCATCCTTGATCTCCGGCCCATGCATTCTAAATAGTCGCTGAACAATGTTCTGTGGAACCCCGTTCTTCGCAAAAAAAACTGAATGCTCAAGCGCGGCATACTTCTCAAATCCCGCAAAAAGCGCCTCCATGGCTCGTTCAGACAAGTGATCCTGAAGAAGGAACCGCTCCTTATTCATAATGATTAAAAGCAGATCCTCCCCATACCAGTTCCAAAGCTTTCGAGCTTTGACTTCTCCGATGCCCGCAAACTCTTTTTGGGACGACACGAAACGGATAAACTGTTCCCCGGTATTCGGTAATTCGATCTTCATCTCAGTTGCTTGGAGTCTAATTTCCTCGATCAAAAAACCGTTTTTCTCGACATTGTTAGTCACTGCGCGACCATCGACAATCCAGATCTGGCCGACATCGGGCTCAATTGGCAACAACGTTTTGTTAGCTGAAATTACGAAAATTTGGCGAGTGTTGGACCGAGCGCCATCTCGTTTAACGGAAACACCGACCATTTGGGATTTATAGCGAGTTCGATACCCCGCTGACGTGATCCGAATGCGCTCAGAAACGCAGGTCATCGTGGAAGGGTTCCAAGTTCATATAGCACACTTGAGAATTCTTCATAGCGCGAGAGCTCCTCTTTTAACTGCCTAACCTGGGCCTTCAGCTCAAGATTTTCTTTTTCGAGGTGCGATAGATGTTCGTGCTCGACAACCTTTTCAGATCCTCTCTGGCGAAACTTTTTCGTCTCACTTAAGCCTTTCCTAGTGACCGAAGGCAATACTCCTCTGGCGCGTAATTCATTTTCAACCTCATCAATTTTCTGCTTTAAACGCTTATTTTGACGGAGTGCAGGACGATCGCAATCAATCGCTTTCATGATTTCTGTCCGTTTCAGCTTAGAACCGCTGCTGATTGCTGCGAAGCCTTCGTCAGACATAGAGTGACTCCACGTCTCGAATGCCTCTAACCGTTCTTGTGCGATTTGTTGCCCGCTCTTTTTCTGAGTCATTTTCGCAACCTGCCAGGATCAAATTGAACTACAGCTGCGTACCCGTCGCTTAAGAGCGGAGGCATCATGCTTTCATGAATTTTTGAAATAAAGTCGTCGCTAAAAGGGACTTTGATACCGCGGCAAAAAAGCTTCGTTTTGGCTAGGCTGGAGACCGAGTGAGCGACAATAACAGGGAATTCGCTTAGGTTATTTACAAACCTTTTCAACAGGTCTTCGCGAAAGGAATTGGATTCAACGATTATAACTTTTCCATAGATTGGCAAAACGGGAATGGCCGAGTAATCGCAGCTGAAAACAGGTAGAAAGAGAATGACAAAGTTCGGCCTCTGCTCGACGATAATCTCCTCTGCAATCTCGAAATTGCGCTTCTCAGCTTTCCAGAATAGTTGAGTGATTTCTTTGAGCGAGGGCTTTTCGGCCTTTGAAATCGCAGAATAGTCAGCAATGAGATGATTGACGACTTCGCAACCACCGGCCGTCGTTTTGTCTTGGAGTCTAGAGAGCTGGTCTCGAAGCTCAGTATTTTCCGACACATATTTTTTTGCCAGATTGGCTTGCTGAGCAGCTTGGTCCTGAATCCGCCTCATCGTTGATGCAGATTTAACTACATCGAACGCTTCAGAGTCTTGACGCATTAGCGTTGAAAAAATTTCGTCTTCTTTCTTTTTCAGCTCAATTTCACGCGCCTCGATGAGCAACTTATTCTCGTGTTCAAGATGGTGAACCTTCTGTATTAACAGATCTTCATTAGAAGATTCAGAAAATATAGGCACTTCTGGCTTTAGATAATCATAGAGATGTTTAAAATTACGACCGAAAGTTTGCCTGGTAATACCGAGCCGTTTCGACAAATCCTCTATAGAAATGCGTTCTGAGGGTTTCTCGGCTCTAATAGCCTCGATCGCGGCAAGAACATCATCGTCAGTTACCCTCTTACCATGGCCCTTGAGTTCAGGGTAATTTTTGTAAACCCATGCTCTTGAGACATGTAGCTTATCAGCAAGGCCCGATACCGTTAAATTACCGGCTTCGTGTAGTTCTGTTATTGCTCGATCTATCGCTGTTTTATCAGCCATTCAGAGCCCCTTCCCGGGCAATAACTTTAGCTTCTGCCTTTAATTCAAGTTTTCTCAAGAGGCCTTTGTTACTTTGAATTTTGTTCTCGTAATAATCGATAACCCGATCATCACCGCTGTCAGGTAGATGTCGAAGTTTCGTCTCAAAAAAATTGATCTGCCGCTTAACATTATCTCTAGACTCTGTGGTATGTAACACGTGGGGACAATTAATGTAGTCGCAGAATTCAGGGTTCGGCTTTTCTTCGTCTGTACCTGCAATGCAAGGCGGCTTTTTCTTGGCCAGGTCACTGGTACTTACACAAAACGCACCAATGGGAATGCGACTTATAAAGAGCGGAACACCAGCCTCAAGAGCCGTATGTACGAAAACTTCAATCTCAGACGGCAGCATCTGTCCAGGATAATGCTGAACTGATCGTTTTTTAAGGCTCTCGGCTAAATCCCCAACGGCTTCACCAGATGCAATTTTGCTTATTGCCTCTGATAGATCCTCTGTATAATTTTCTTCTAACAACTCCATCACGCTTCCCGACAGAAGTTCGTTACGCATAATATACCGGAGCGCCATACCGTATGATTTGTGACCAAAAAGTTGCCTGATCAGATCAATGTTTTCCTCGCCTTTGGAGATCAGGAGCCATGCTATTGTTTTTCTTAACTGATGCGTATGACCGGGGTCGCCGGAACTCTCCAGGATAAATGACTTTATATCCTTACCAATAGTATCTAATTTTATCTTATCGTAACCCTTTTTAGTAATAATATCAGTCACTAAGAGATAATCGCTATTGAGCTCATAGCGCTGTCGTTCGAACATACTCATTAGAATAAAAACGGCGTCCGCTACAATTTTTGGAACTGGTATTTCATCTTTTTTACCCTCTTTAGAGGGAGAAGTTGTTGTTTTAAAACGGATAATCTTTAAATAGTACGCCCCATCTCTAAGGAATATTGGATTAACTTTTATATTAGCGATCTCCCTTCTTCTCATGCCTGTTAGAAGACCAATAATAAAAATGCATGCTCTTTTTAGCTGAATAAATTCCGGGCGAATACCTGAAATATCAACGGTAGTTCGATCCTGCCATCCTGATTTATACCCATGTGAACGCACAGGTTTAGTCACTTCCTTAAGTGCGAAAATTGGATTTCCTGTTCCAATAAACTTCGGAATGTCTAATTTAACAAGATCTAAGAATAGCTCTTTAGATTTTCCATCTTTTCTTACTTCCGTTAACTGACCTTTAGTACCTTTTGGCCTACGTTGTATAAGATCATAAGCGTATATTATGGTCTGGGAATACTCATAAATATAATAAAATGCGGAATTATAGGTTTGCTTTATCTGGTGAGGAGATAACGGACTCCAACTTCCAATAAATTCGTCGATCAGCCAGCTTTGCTTTTCTTTCACCTTATCTGAAACCAATTCATCAAATTGGAAATTGGGCGAACACCAATTAGGAAGAGACTTGGTTTCTGATGCGAACATCCAAAGACGAAGAATTGAGGGAAGTCTCAGAACTATCCATCTTGCTCGTCCATTGAACTCCGAAATATCTATGCATCTATCTATAAAAACTCCGAGCTGAACGGAATCAATTTTTGAAATTAAAATTCTATCTACTAAAAATGACTCATAAAAAAAATCTTCCGCAAATATTTTTAGCGTAGTATAGTAAGAAATTGATGTGGACCAACTTTTTCCGGAGGTCAAAAAACTATCCGGAAAACTATAATATACAAGTGACTTTATGAAAAGATTTAAATCTTCAAACTTTTGCAAACTTGTATTATTTATATTTAATATTGTTGAAAAATCAAAGCGCACACTTTCACTTTTCGATATTGGAAACCGCCAAATATTTTGATGGAAGAATACTCCGGGCGCTATTTCCAAATTATTAAGGTCGTCGACACCCATAAGGTTTTCAACAATCACAGCATATCTCCAATAGTCGGAGGTAACATGAAACCTTCTAGAAAGGTTCTATCTTTTGCTTCTTCAACATCGTCCTGGTAGGGCCAAGATTCGACAACATTCTTTGAAGAACTATACTCGTCAATAAACACTGAAAAATGATCTTCCCTTAGTTCTCTTTTAAGCTTCTCTAAATATAAATATCTATCGACGACGAATGGCAAATTATCTGAAAATACTCTAGATCGTGAACACAAAAGGCATTTACTGAAATAGTTACACTTCTTGCCGATTTCGACTCTACTTTCCTGACCGGGCCAGTTAGGTCTATATGGATCCGAGCAAACTGCAATTGGATTTTTGTTTGATTGATCCGCAAAAACTGTAAATATTTTATCTTTAATAGTTTTTCCTTCTCTCAGCGGTATCAGCTCACCAGCGAAGCTGCCATCTCGTAGAGAGTCATCAATTTTATTCAACGCTTCATAAAGTCGATCTTTGCGATCTTGCTCAAAATGTGAACCATTTTCATAAAACTCTTCCGTCACGGTCGATGACGAGTGCCCAAAAAGCGTTACTAATAGGGCATGTGGGGTATTTTTGTCTTTTCCCCGATAATAGAAGTGAGTTGGTCTCAATGCTCTGTCGTCGAATCTGAAACCCAAATTTTCATCATAATATTTATTTGTGACGGTATTATTGTATTTAGTTTTGACATCAGGGTGGATTACTTTAAGTGGTCCATCTTGCGAGATACTTGAAAGATTATTTACACAAATAAATAAAGGCTCGTACCCCAAATCTTTCACTAAGGACCTATATTTTTTTGTTTGACGCAAAGCCGTCGTTCTTTTTAACCATAAATTAAGCAAGCTGTAGGCGCTATTTGGCTTATACTTGTGAGAGGGAGCTAACATTGACTTCGCCTCTCTGTAAACATTGTTTCTTTGAGTTCCTTTGTGTTTAACAGATTTAATAAAAACATAGTCGGTATTCGGATCTAATTCTTGAAATATAAAGTCATTAGGATTTATTCTAGAGACGATGTCTGGAGACCACCCCGTCTCCAGACAAATTGCCTGTCGAATAACTAGACATTCTATTGGGCTGGGTACAATAATGTTAAGTAGATCTTGAAACATTAGATCCGGATAATCCAATATAAATCTTTTAGCTTCTTTTATTTTTTGGACTGTAAATCTTTTTCTTATTATCTTTATTTCATTATCCATGTCCTGATAGTCAACTTTACGCTGGTTTACGCCATACTTTCCTCCAATAAGAAAATCTCTTTTGGAACAATCAATGGGGAAATCCGGGAAGTAAGAAAGTACAGCTGAAAGCACGTCAGTTAATTTTTCTTGGTAGGTGAAAAAGGGTTTTTTTCCACGGCCAAATGTCAACCCAGAATTATCAAGCTTTGAGTCGTTCGTCTTTGCCTTTTCAATTAGTTTTAGACGGTTCCTTATTGACTCAATTTCATTATCGATAAATAGGCACAACTTTTTATACTGTTCTTTTGATAATGGATCAAAATGATCAATATCTGGTTTTCTAGGACAAGGCCAATTTATTGGAGACGATTTAAATTTTATGTTTAATTCCGTTAGCTTTCTGCAAAAACGACGGATTGTTGTGCTCGTTATATACACAGTTGTTTCAGAATGATCGATTGATAAGAACTGTACAAACTCAGAGAACTCCCACAAACCAAAATTTTTAGAATTAAAATCTTCGGGATTTTTTGTGCTGATAAAATTAAGGAATTGCTTAACAGCTGTTTTTTCAGTTGCACTGACTAGCATTTCATAGAATGAAGACTCTAATTCTTCGTAGTTCATATATTTATCTTAAGATGCAAGTTCATCGATTGAAGCTAGACAGTTTTTAGCAAAAACTTTTAAAAAGTCATCAACTTCCGGATAATCCCTCTTTAGAGAGAACAGTTTTTTTTCAATGTTTTTTCTAACGTAATCAAATTCGACATTACCAAATTTTTGCTCATCCAATGACTTCAAATAAGCGGAAATTGTGTCCGCAGCTTTTAACACCGGACGATAGGCTGGATCAACGTCATTCTGTATCACTATATTTGAGTAATATTTTTTTAAATCTTGTGGCAGCGTGTCGACACATTCTTGCTCGGCCAAATGCTCTAAACTTTTATATTGTTTAGTGAAATCTTTATTATGATACTTAACAACATGGTTGAGATCTTGTAGTTTACTTTCTGAGATTTCATGAAATATAGCTAGCGTAGCAGCCTTCTCAGGATTCAAATCTCCACCGTATCGTTCGTTTTTAATAACGCAAAGCAAATGGGCAATTACTGCGACTTGGTGACTGTGCTCTGCCACATTTTCAGGTTTAATGCAGTGCATTAAACCCCATCTCTTAATAAGGGGCATTCTGAAAATCCAAGCTACAAATGCACTTTGCTTCATCTTGAAAACCTTAATTTACGTGACTATACCTTACACGCTGTTGTGTTTTCGCAATAAAGTCAACTTTTACATGATTTATATTTTCGCATTAATCCCCGGTAATCACTTCCGTCGCGTCGTGGTATAGCGCAGCAGCGGCCATACGGTCAGGGTTCACCGTACCGCCGAAATGCCGATTGCGGATCAATGCCAGGGCATGGGCCAGCGTGGCCACTTCCCAGGAATGGGTGGCGACGTTTTCTTCAATAGCGTTACGCATCAGTCCCCAGCGACGAATCCAGCGCAGACGAGCAATGTAGGCAAAAAAATGGCTGACGGGCCGGGTCATGGGTGTCGCAGTCCTTTAACAGAAATTTTTAGTGTATGGTCACGCGCACCGTTGGCAAGGCGCTGAATCGGTATTCACCATTGACCCGAGCTTCTCACCCATAGGCTACTGACTAGCGCGCATCGAGCTGGAACGGCACCTTGACGTTGTCAGTTCCGGCTTCAGCGGAAGCGTCCAGTACCGGGTCCAGCACATACAGTTGTTCGGACGGGATATCGTAGGTTTCACGCAGTTGGCGCTGGAGCCAGTTGGCCCGCTCGTAGGCCAGTTTTTGCAGGGCATTGGAGGACGGTGACTGGTCCTTTGTGAGCGCATCAACCAGGGCCAGCTCCCAGCCGTTATCACTGAGGCCTCCATTACGCGCAGCTTGCTTACGGAGCTGCTGCACCGAGCCATTGTTGCGCTGCTGATACGCTGCCTCCAGCCTGCTGATACGGTCGGAAATACTGGCACTCGGGTCGATCCCCAACTCCTGTAACAGATTGTCGCGCTTCAGCCCCGGGCCGTCCAGCTCCGGCACCGCGGCGCCCCGGATATTCAGCAAAAGTTCCGGTCGCTCGGCCAGGGCTTGGGCGATGACTTCCAGTTTTTTCTCTTCGCCATCTGCCATCGTGTTACTGCCGGGGTTGAACTCCACGTTACCAAGTTCGGATTCCGACAGCCCCGCCATATCGCCAATTGAGCCCAACATGCTGAAAGGCGAGATGGCAGCCTTCACCACCATATTGACAAACGTATTCATCATTACCTGCCCGAGCTGGAAATCCGGGTTGCTCAGATTGCCCTCTATGGGCAGGTTGATTTCGATTCGACCATCACCATCCCTAAGCATCGCCAACCCAAGCTTGACAGGCGCGTCAGTAGCCTCTTCGCTTTGCACGGGCGCACCCAGTTGCAGGCGCTCCAGAATCACTTCGTTCTGTGCTTCGAGTTTCGATCCGGTAATTTCATAGTCCAGGTCCAGCGCCAGCTTGCCGCTGTCCACGCGATAACCGAGGTAACGCCCGAAATAGGGGCTCAAAGCCGGTAGCGCAAGTTCGGTCATCACCAGGTGCAGGTTAGTGGTTTCATTGGTACCGAGGGTAGCTATAGTGCCCTCAACATCCACTTTTCCGGAATCCCCGATCCGGCCCCTGGCACCAATTTTGGCCTGTTGCGGGGTAATGGTACTGAGGCCGGTCAGAGCACCGTCCAGGGCATGAAGCCGGGTCGAAAATGGCGGTTCAAGGGTCCTGTCTGAATAGGCCACCTCACCGCTTTCCATCACAAACTCGCCCACCCGAAAGATAAACCTGGGCTCCTCCTCACTGCCGGTGTCTGACGCTGCCGACTGCCCTGGCCCCGACGCCAGGATCTGCTCGACATTGTGAGATCCGTCCGCCAGCCTCACAACGCCGAGCTTCGGTTGTTGCAGCGTTACTGTTCCGATTTCCAGCCGGGCAGGGGCAAGATTGTACTCCACAGGTTCCAGAATGAGAGTTTGCCAGGCCAGCAGGGGTTCATCGTTGTCCTTCAGGGTAGCATCCAGTTCATCAATGCGGCCCTGGCCACTATAGGTACCGGTCAGCGGGTCATTCTGACCATCCAGATCCAATGACCCGTCGAAGCTCAGCAGGCCTTTGCGGATATTTACTGCGGCAGTTTGCTGCAGGTAGGGTCCAAACGCCGGCAGGGCCACCTGCTCCGCCCTGGTGGAGGCTTGCAGTGTAAACGGCTGGCGGGTGGCCTGTCCCCGGACTGACACTTGGCCACCGCTGGCCAGGTTGAATCCCAGCTCATACTGTATCGGCTCCGCCAACTGGTCACTCAAACCGGTCACCGACAGGTTGATATTCTCAGCTGCCAGATTAACCGGCCTGGCGGTTTGCTCATCACGCCAGCGTACCGCACTTTCGGTTAGCTGTACCGGCCCCACCGTCCACTGGAAAGGCTCGGAAGCCGCCGTGCTGTCGCTGTCAGTTTCATCATCGCCGGAAAAGGGTTTCATCAAATTGATGACGCCATCGCCATTACGGTTCAAATTCACGATCGTGTTGCTGATGTTCGCTGAGCCGACCGTCAATATCCGCTCATAAAGGCTGAATCCGATCTGCTCAATCTTGATCTCTGCCAGTTCCAGCGCCGCCGACTCGCTTTCCCCGGGTACCGCCAGGGCGAGTTCTCGCAGGTAAAGGGTGCCATTCTCGGTCACGAGCTGTAAGTTATCGTACATGGCCATGTCGTAGTCGGTCTCGATGCTGACCACGCCATCCTGAAGCTCGTAGGGCAGGTACTCGCCTGCAAAATGCCGGATGATGTTGTAGTCAATATCCGTCAGGCTCAAACGGCCACGGGATAGTAACGGTGTCAGGCTGAGAGTACCTTGCCAGTCAATCAACTGATCATTAATGGCCGCTGACAGAATGTACTCGCCAGTGCCATCCCGCTCGTAGGTGGCAAGGTTGGTTAACTCCACCTGCAGTGGAGAGATCTGAAACTCGGTAGTCTCTGGCTGGCTCATATCCCGCAAAAGCAGTTCGCCGCCGTTCAGCGCGATCTTTCCAAAATAGAGCTCCGGGGGGGGAGCGGTCTGCTTCGGGCGACCCTCTACCGGAGCGCTGACTTTGTTGTTAGCCTGCCAGTCCCGAGCAAAATTGTTGCCTGCATCGTCAAGCAGATCAACCCGCACAAAGGGGTCGTCCAGGATAATATGGTCAAAGGCAACGGTGCCGCTGAACAGGGCCAGCAGCGCCGGGTTCAGGTCAAGATGTTGCAGCGCAAACACCGGCTCGCCGGAGGCATCCACCGCCGTAAGTTCAGTCACTCCCACACTCAGATTAATGGGATTGATCCGGATATCATCCACCGTGGCGGTCCAGCCCAGGTGCTGCTGCAACCGGTCAGGCACCTCGCGCTCCAGCCACCATGGCAAGACCCCACCCACAAGCAGAGCGTAAAACAGCACCGCTATCACCAGCCAGACAGATAGCCGTTTATGCCAGGGTTTTGCGGTTACAGGGGTGGCCAACAGCGTATCTCCTTAAAAAGAAATCGACGTGTATTGTTACACGACTATAACGCGGGGCTCCCGTGCATTTCCATCCGCCGCCAATCCTGAAAGAATAGTACACCGCAGTGAATCGGTGCTAGCGACGATTAACCTGCCCCTTAACTCAACCCCGGGATGCTTCCGATGGACATAGGTGACATGCGCCGTGACTTTGAGAGTGACGGCCTCGATCGTGACGACCTCAACCCCGATCCAATCCAGCAGTTCGGGCACTGGTTCAACGATGCCCGCACTGCTGGCATCCTCGAGCCCAACGCCATGTCCCTCGCCACCAGCGATCGCGACGGTCGGCCTGATATCCGAACTGTGTTATTGAAGTATTTTGATGACCAGGGCTTTGTGTTCTATACCAATTATGGTAGCCGCAAAGCGGCGGAGCTGGCGGATAACCCCAACGCCGCGTTGCTGTTTCCATGGCTCGGGCTGAACCGACAGGTGATTGTTCAGGGCAGCGTTGAAAAAGTCAGCAAGGCCGAATCACTGCGCTATTTTGCCTCCCGGCCCCGTGGCAGCCGGATCGGCGCCTGGGTTTCAGAACAGAGCCAGGTTATTACCTCCCGGGGGCTGCTGGAGCAGAAAGTTGCCGAGATAAAGCGTAAATTCGGCGACGGTGAGGTTCCGCTGCCCTCGTTCTGGGGTGGGTACCGGGTGACGCCCCGCCGTATCGAATTCTGGCAAGGCCGTCCCAGCCGTCTGCACGACCGGTTCGAATATCTCAAGCAAGATGATGGCTGGATCATCCAGAGGCTTCAACCATGAATAAAACAACCCATGACTGACATCGCCGAAACCGGGGAACGTTGTCCCTGGTGCGGGACCGATCCGCTTTACGTGGCGTACCATGATGAAGTCTGGGGGCGGCCGGAATACGACGATTTGGCATTGTTCGAGAAACTCTGCCTGGACGGCCAGCAGGCGGGCCTGAGCTGGATCACCATTCTTAGGAAGCAACAGACCTACCGTGCCGCCTACGACGATTTTGACCCCGAGAAGATCGTCCGGTACGACAGTGAGAGAATAGCAGCCCTGCTGCAGAACCCCGGTATTATCCGCAATCGCCTCAAGGTGGAGTCGATCATCAAAAACGCCCGGGGCTACCTGGCGCTGAAGGAGCAAGGCCAGTCATTCAGCCGTTTCCTATGGGATTTTGTGGACGGCAGCCCTGTCCAGAACCATTGGCGCTCCTTTGCCGAGGTACCGGTCCATACCTGTGAGGCGCAGGCGATGTCCAAAGCCCTTCGCAAACAGGGTTTCAATTTTGTCGGGCCGACCATCGTGTATGCCTTTATGCAGGCCACTGGCATGGTAAACGACCACCTGGTGTCTTGCCCGCAGCACTTCGCCTGTCACGCACTGGGGTAAGTGGTCGACAACCTGCACCATCCAGGACCTGAGAAATCTAATTTTGCCCGGCCCTCGTTGATCTTGATATCGCCCTTCTTCGTATTGCTTCCCATACCCGATTTACCGGAGCGCAACACCGTGAGAATTACATTATCAGAGCTACGAGCAAGGGAATCCGCTTCCATTGATCTGCTCGAGATCATGTCACTGGAAGGCCAGCGCTATATGGCGAGATTGAACATTGATGGTGAGATGGTGGTGCTGTCCGACAGTGAACGGCAGACACTGCTGTTTCGGAGCAGTTGGGAGGTCCAGGACACGCTGGGTGCGTTTGAAGTTGGTCGCACAGAGATTGTCCACCCCTCGGCTTACCATGAAATGATCGGCATGGACTCTGGCAATATCCAACCCATGCGCATACGGATTCAGGGGCGGGAGACATGATCGCAGTTGCCCGACTGGCTGTTGCCATTGGCCTGCTGGGTTTGCTGCCCTTTATTCTGGGCGCTGCATCGCTATTTTACTGGCCGGAACACAGCGTTTGGCTGACCAACTATTTTTATGTTTACAGCGCTGGAATTCTTGCCTTTATGGCCGGGGTCTACTGGCCCATTGCCATGCAACTGGAAGCCCGCTGCTACCCGCTGTCGCCCCTGACTACCATGCTGATCAGCCAGCTGTTCTTTATCACCGCCGGCATTGGCCTGTTGTTGCCGCTGGTCTGGCAGATTGTGCTTTATCCAGCGGCCTTCCTGGTGCTTTACATCATTGACGTGCACTGGATGCATCTTTACTGGCCGCGCTGGTATCAGAAGCTACGCCTGGTACTGACCAGCATCGCGGTGATTACCCAAGTCCTCGTGGCCGGATGGTTTTTGACCGCGGCCTGAATCCGGACGCCACCTCGTTCTTTGTTGAAGACAGGTTGCCACTAAAAAGCCGGCAGATCTGCCGGCTTTTTGATGATCAGATCGGCTTTAATTACCAACCAAATCCCCCATATCAGCGTATTTTGCCTGTAACTTGGCCAATGCGCCCTTCTCGATCTGACGAACCCGTTCCCGGCTGATGCCCATATCATCCGAAATCACTTGCAAGGTATCCGGCTCCGGACGATCGAGGCCAAAACGTCGGCTCAATACTGACTGCTCCCGCGGGTTCAGGTCCTCCAGGATACTCTCCAGTATCCTGCGGCGGTCACGGGGTACCAGCGCCTGTTCAGGTGTTTCCTGTTCGCCCAGCGTCAGGGCATCACCCAGCATTACATTGCCGTCCTCGGTGGTCGGCGCGTCGGTGGAAATTTCCGCACCGCCATACACAACCAGTTCACTCACCCGGCTCGGGGCTATTTCCAGCTCCTGGGCCAGTTCACTCTGCCGCGGTGTGCGGCCGAGTTTGCGGTGGAGCTTCAATGTGGTGGCTTGCAAGGCACGAATCTCGTCGACAATGTGGTCCGGGGTGCGTACAACCCTCTGGCCCCGTTTGAGGCAACGCTTGACCTCCTCACTGATCCACCAGTACGCGTAGGTGGAGAAACGGAAGCCCTTGCCGGGGTCAAACCGCTCGACCGCCTTGATCAGGCCGACATTGCCGTCCTGTATCAGGTCCGACATCGACAGGCCACGGTTCGAATGGCGGCGGGCAATATGTACTGCCAACCGCAGATTACTCTGGATCAGCAGTTCCCGGCTGGCCTTCACCAGGCGGAGTGCGCGCCTGGAACGCAGAGTGGGTAGTTCCGACTCTGAACACTGCCCAACCACCTCTCGAATGGTCCTCGGGACATCATCGCCCAGCCCCTGCACGTCGGCGAGAACATCCAGGCAAAAAGTGAGGCGACGGCTAAGCGTGCGCTCGCCCTTCTCGGTCAGTAACCCGTGGCGGGACGCATCCCGGAAGTAGTGGCCGATCAGGGTTTCAGGTTCTCCTTGCGGCACTGCAGAGGTGGAAGCGACCTGCCGATTTAGTTCACTCATGGCATTTAGTCCGGTCTGAATTTAGATACTTGAAATACGAACCAAACGGCACCGCGGATTGGCTGGCCAGCGGTAGTGAAAGCCACAACATGCGGGTTTGAGCAATACAGGAAGGGAACAGGATGAGCCTGCGACATCGACCAGGGTGTCGCAGGATTTTCTCAGGCCGCTACAATGGCATAACCGTGATTGTATGGCTCGATCAGGGTCTGATGGAGCTTCACAATCGCTTTACTGTAATGGGATTCGTCAATCACAAACTGCATGTCGACCTGGCGCAGGCACTGGTGAATGGCAAGTACGCTGATGTCTTCGTCCGCCAGGGCCTGAACGGTTTTTGCCAGAATACCCGGCACGTGCATATCACTGCCAATTGCCGATACCAGCGCCACTTTCCGGGTGCTGATCTCACCGTTAGGGAACTCTTCCTGCAGCGCCTTCACTACCCGCTTTACATGCTTCAGCGTGCTGTCCACGTAATGGGTAATGGTGTTGGCGTTGGTATCCTTGGTGATAAACCTGACCTTGAAGCGCGTCAGCACGTCCAGAATACGACGGTCACACCCGGGCTCCCCCTGCATGTCCTGGTCGAACACCTCGATGGCAAACACACCTTTATGTCCGGCGATGATTTCCACCTGGGGCTTCTCGCTAATATAGTCACGGGTAATCAATGTGCCGGTATGCTCCGGCTCGAAGGTGTTCTTCACCCGCAGCGGGATATCGTTCTGACGAAGCCCTTTCGCGGCCCGGGGATGAATCGCTTCCATGCCCAGGTTCGCAAGCTGATCGGCGACATCATAATTGGTCCGGCCAATAGGCACCACTTTGTCTTCGCCAACGATACGGGGGTCAGCAGAACTCAGGTGGTATTCCTTGTGGATGACCGCCTCTCTGGCTTCTGTGATCACTGCGATACGGCTGAAGGTCATCTCGCTGTATCCGCGGTCAAAGGTCCGCATCAGCCCTTCCTTGCACTGGGCATACCCGGTCACAATGGGTAACTCACGGGTCAGGTCAATGGATGAAAAGGCCTGTTTGAGCTTTTCATCCAGCGGCAGCAACTCTTGATCACGCCAGCCGGTCAGGTCCACAAACCGGGCATTGACGCCTTCGTGCTGCAGCTTCAGCGAGGTATTGAACGCACTGTGTGCTTCACCGATACCGGCCAGCATCTCGCGTACGGTCAGCAGATGCTCTTCCAGCTGAAACTGGCCGTAGGAGCACAGACGCTGGAGATCAATCAGACAGCCACGAACGCCTTCTACACGATCCATGATGAACTGGTCCGCCTGCTGGCACAGCATCTGGTCTTCAAACAGTTCGGCATTCAGTTCGGTGAGAAATTTGACCAGCTTGGTAAGGTCGTCGCCCCAGGCCCAGTCAGATTCCGCATCGGCGAAAAGGGCGTAAACGCCGGGCTCGCCGGTTTTTTTGTGTTCCAGGAGCTCGTCGGTCACGCCAGCGTAGGCAGATACTACGAAGATGCGGTTGTAGAGCTCGCTTTTGTCGCGCTCGCCCCAGACAATGTTGTCACGGATGGCCTCGAAGTTGCTCATCGAGGTTCCGCCGATTTTCTCTACTGTGTGCTGTTGGCTACTCATAGTCCTGTCTTCGGTCGCGTTATGAATTAAACGCCGGGAATAAATCTTGGAGAGGCGCCCAGCTATGGGCTTCCCGGCCGGAAGGCGCGGCTCTGGAACTGGCGCTGTCAAGACGCCTTGGTAAGCTCCGCTTTCATCACCTCACTGACACATTCGGTCAGCAGATCCAGGCCCTTGTTCAGGTCTTCTTCGCTGATCGTCAGTGGCATCAGGCATTTCACCACTTCGTCCTCGGGACCGGCCGTCTCGATGATCAGCCCTTTCTCAAACGCCAGGCCGGTTATCTTGTCAGCCAGCTCACCACTGCTACAGGCGATACCCCGCATCATGCCACGGCCCTTGAGGCGGAACTGGTTCGGACCATACTGGTCACAGATTGCCTTCAGACGCTTGCCCAGAATATCGCCTTTCTGACGCACGTCATTGATAAAGATATCGTCTTTCCAATAAGTTTCAATAGCCGTCTTGGCAGTAATAAACGCCATATTGTTACCACGGAAGGTGCCATTGTGCTCACCCGGATTCCAGATATCCAGTTCCGGCTTGAGCAGCACCAGTGCCATCGGCAGACCGTATCCGCTCAATGATTTCGATACCGTGACAATGTCCGGCACAATACCGGCAGCCTCGAAACTGAAGAAATCACCGGAGCGGCCATTACCAGCCTGAATATCGTCCAGAATCATCAGGATGTCATGCTTGTGGCACAGCTTCTCAAGGTCTTTCAGCCAGGCAATGCTGGCGGCATTGAGACCGCCTTCGCCCTGCACCGCTTCCACGATGACGGCGGCCGGCAGATCGGTCCCCGAGGAGTTATCGCTCAGCAGCTTGTCCATCATTTTGATGGTATCCACATCCTTGCCGTAGTAGCCGCAGTAAGGCATGAATTCGACACTGCTCAGCGGTACACCGGCACCGCCACGGTGGTTCTTGTTGCCGGTGGTGGCAACGGCACCCAGCGATACACCGTGGAAGCCATTGGTGAACGAGATAATGCCATCGCGGCCTTTGACCTTACGGGCCAGCTTGAGCGCGGCTTCCACACAGTTGGTACCGGTCGGGCCGGTGAACTGCATTTTGTAGTCCAGGCCGCGGGGCTTGAGAATGACATCATGATACGCCTGCATGAAGTCCTGCTTGGCGGTAGTCCAGAGATCCAGACCCTGGCTGACGCCGTCGCTTTCAATGTATTCGAGCAGTGCTTTCTTGAGCACGTCGTTGTTGTGGCCGTAGTTCAGAGAACCGGCACCGGCGAGAAAATCCAGATACTCTTTGCCGTCTTCGGAAAACAGGTGCGCGTTCTTGGCCCGATTAAACACTATCGGGAATGCACGTGAATAAACGCGTACCTGGGATTCGGTTGATTTCAGAAATTCCATAGTCTTGCCTTTTAGCATGTCAGGTTCGAGGTAATTGCTCGGGGAGGGGCCGGTTTCGGTCGCGGCCCGAAGCCCGTGCGTTGCAGTAAGCCGTAACTGCGAGCCGCTCCTCAGCGGCTGGCCGGCTTGGTGAAAGGCCCGATTCTCAGCAGGAATTCAGAATCATGGTGCCCGCCGAAGTGGGTGCCCTTCTCAAAATGCTCGTGGAACGTCAATTCAGCGCCCATGTCCCGGGCAAACGAGCGAAACAGCGCCCAGGAAGCATCATTGTCCTCAGTAATCGTGGTTTCCATATGGGTCACGTCTTTGCAGGCGTCGCGGGCCACGATGGCTTTCAGCATTCGCTTGGCCAGGCCTTGCCCACGACCTTTCTCGTGCACCGCCACTTGCCATACAAAAACTGTTTCTGGCTGCTGAGGCGGTATGTATCCAGAGATAAAGCCAACCAGGTCACCCGCTTTCTCGGCGGCCACGCCGGTGTCGGCAAAGTGGCTGCACTGCAGGAGGTTGCAGTAAATCGAGTTGGGGTCCAGCGGGGGGCATTCAGCGATCAGCTGATGAAGTCTGTAGCCATCATCCTTGTGGGGTTTTCTCAGGGTAATGGCGGTGGTTTCCGAGCCTTTGTCTGTCATGTTTTGGTTGGTTCGCATCAAAATTTAGGGATTAAATTATATAGACCTCAAAATAAAAATCAAATCGGGGAGTTTGTGCAGGACAACAGAACATGGCAAACCTTGAAATAATAATAGCCTTCTCAGGCCAATACGCCAGTACCAAAATACAGCGCGTCGGTGCTCAGACTGGTGCCGGAAACCATACGCTCCCGGTAGGACTGTTCCGCGTCAGACCCGGACGGCCAAAGGCTATCGAATTGTGTCAGCCAGGCGCCCTGGTCAAAGTTGACCGGTAGCAGTGAAAGTTGTGCTTGCCCGACGCCAAGCCCCGCGACTGGCGCCTCCGTAGGCTCTGTGGTACCGAGCCGCACGATCAGGCCACGGCTGTCGCCCAACAGGTTACCCATGCCGGCGGAGCCGTTATTCAGTACCTGGCGGGGACTGCCATCGACCACGCCCTGCCATAAAAGTGGCAAGCAGGTATGGGTACAGACCATGACGTCCGCCCCGGTTGCCCGGAACCACGCCGTCAGTTGATCGTCATTACCCTTGATGAATGTTTCGTAGGCCAGTCCCCAGCCCGCCAGTGACTCTGGATCACCATGCAGAACCAAAACCTTTAGGCCACCAAAGATCATGCAACGGAAACGGGCCAGATTGGCCAATCGGGATTGAATGTCGCTATGGCGGCTTGCCACCGTCTGAAGCCGCTCCATGATCCGGTTTGACCGTGCCACCACCTCGCTGCCAACGAACTCGGGGTAAGCACAACCGCAGCCGGCACCCTCACTCGGGTGCGCGAGCTCATACTCGACGTTGCCCAGCATGGCGTCGTGGTCCAGCACCCGTCGGTTAATTTCGCTGAACAGGCCATCTTCGGCATTGAACCAGTTAAAGTCGCCGTTAAACAGCAGCTTGACCCGACGCCCGTCGGCTTCCTCTGCCGCCGCCATGGCCTCTATCCGGTCAAGGGCCAGAGCGTTGCCGTAGAGGCCGCCGACCACGTAGAGCACATCCTCTGAGAGCGTTTCAGGGGCCTGACAGAGGGACTCCGGGCGGTAACGGTAGTGCATGGGACACCTGCGGCCTGCGGTGCTCATTGCAGAGGCTCACTGACTGCATTGGCGCGCCGGGTCAGCCATCGCAGTAACAGGGGTGCAAAAAACCCGGCAGTGCAGATCAGGACCCCGTAGGCGTTCACGCCCAACAGGGTGCCATAGGCACCGCCCCCAATTGCCCAGCTTGCAGGGATCAGGCCGGTCGCGAGCAACAGGCCGAGGCCAAGACCGGTCCAGAAGCTGAGATGGAAACTCCAGGGCGACCAGCGGGTGAATCCGTAGAACAGGAAGACCGGCGCCAACCCCATAACCATGGTGCCCGAAATGGTGGTGGCCTTGAGAATGTCGGTACCCGCGAACATCGGCAGGTTGCCCAGGATCGAGAACGCGATCATCACCAGGGCCCCCACCCGAATGCTGGGCATCCGTTCAGCCGTGCTTTTCACCAGTTTCGGCAGGTCCACCGCCAGCGACTTGGCCAACGACGAAAACGTGGAGTCCAGGGTTGAACCCGCGGATGTCATCATGATCACGCTCATGAAAAACAACGCCGTAAGCCCCAGCGCCTGACCCACGGCAGCGGGCGCGTTGCCGGCAGCTGCAATGCCGTTCAACTGTGCGTGAACCCCCACCAGGCTGAAGGTAAATACCGCGACGAACCCCAGTAAACCGGCCACCACAAAGCTCTTGAGCATCGCCTTTTCCTTGTTCACGAAACCGCGGTCGGTCATGACCGGATCGTGGAAGGGGTAACTGAATATCTGAAGTCCGGCCACTAACAACAGATCCAACCCGGCACCGAGTCTGAACTCACCAGTGCTCAGCAGGGTTGCCGGATCGTTGGCAGGAATGATCAGAAACAGCACAGCGCCAATGAAAAAGACGAACACCACCGACTGGATAACATCGGTGAAGATAGAGCTGCGCAATCCGCCTTTGAGGCTGTAGGCGAGGGTAAAAAAGGTAAACAACATGGCCGCGGTGTAGTACTGCCAGTCCCCGGGCAAACCGAAGTAGCCCCCCACCACCGCGGTGTTACTCCAGACTTCGTTGTACAGGCGAATAAGAATGGCGGCTGCGAAGCTGAGCGAAGCCAGCCGGCCGAACCGGGAGGTGATGAATTCCTGCAGGCTGGTGGCGCCGGTCTGGGTGCGAATCAGATAGATGACATAACCGGCAACCGGGATCGACAGCCAGTAGGTGGCGTAGGCGAGGCCGCCGACGACACCGTAGGCCTCACCAAGGTTGGCTGCATTGGTGACTGATTTGGCGAAGATCCAGCTAATGAAGATGCTGGCGGTGAGTGACCACTGGCCGACCGGGTTACCGTGATCATCAGCGCCCTTGTAGAACGAAGCCGGATTTTTGCTCCGGGGCGACAAGGCATACATGACGATGCCGTAGACCAGCAGGAATCCCCAGAACAGGCTGGCTTCAGTGAATGACATGGTGTTTTGCTCTCCCTCGTATTTAACCTGGACCGGTCGTAAATCGTCATTATTTGATGCTTGGTGCCAGGAAGGGGGTCAGAAAAAATTTTTCAGACACGCTACAAGCGCGTCCATGTGCGCTTGATCTCCGGCCATCCATGGCCCCCGACAGTCTGAAAAATTCTTTCTGACCCCCTTCTTCGAACTCTGCGTTTGCGTTCAATGTGCGGAGCGAAGTGGGAGGTGAGGTGTTTGGAAACCGTGTGCAGCCAAGGATGGCTGCACCCGAGCCCTACAAGGACGTATTCACGGGCGTGTTTCCAAACACCTCACCTCGCAATTCGCTATCTCCCAAACTGAGGCTAACCAAGTTCAGCCAGGCGCCGAACAGCTGGCCCCGAACCGGTAACAGGAAAAACACCGGTGATGCCGCAACATGATGCGTTCATTCATGCTCTCTCTCAAAGTTCCTCCGAGATCGTATTCCGGATCATCGTCCACCAACGTGCAGGCATAAACCCGAACCTGGTCGCCTTTTTTCACCAACATGCGGGTATAAGTACACATGAAGTGGGATCGTGTCTCCCTGGTGGGGTACTTCTCCATGCAGTTTTCGGTGATTTCCGGGCTGCCGTCTTCCGACCCCGGAGTCCCCAGATCCGGGAACGACGTAAAAGCCAGGTATTCGGGAATTGCCCAATCACGAAAAATGGCCCGGAATGAGGCCTCCACCTCAGCGACCACTTCATTGTCATCAGTCTGCCGGGCAATGGATACTTTGAAGCCCTGCTCATGCAGCCAGCGAATGCCCTCTAGCGCCTTCGCGAAACTGCCCTCGCCACGATCGTTGTCGTGGCGGGCCGCGTCGGGGTAATCGAGGCTGACCCGGAAATGAATTGGATAAGCATTGTTCAGCAGCGGCAACACCTGATGGGTGCGTTTCAGCAGTGGATCCGTCGCGTTGGTCAGCACAAAACAGGGCCGATGCTGACTGGCGTAATCGAGGATATTTACGAAGTCCTTGATCACAAAAGGCTCACCACCGGTAAAGGAAAATTGCTCCACCCCCATACCCAGTGCTTCGTGGATAAACGGCTTGACGTCGCTGAGCTTCATACCGGGTATGCGGCCATCGCCCGGGTGTGAACCTTCCAGGCAGAACGGACAGGCCAGATTGCAGGCGGTGCCGGTGTGGATCCACAGCTCCTTGAGGCGGTCCGCATCAATATAGCCACGGGGGCTGCCATTGCGGGTGTGGGTCCAGCTGTCGAATGCGCGGGAGGCCATAACTTCCGCCATCGGTATTCTGCGTGCCGTACTGTCATTTACCGCCATACTTACTCCGTTATTCTTTACAGGTATCAGGGCTGATCGCGATCATTACTGCTGTTCTGAAACCTCCACTTGCCGGGCGTGGCCTTTGCCGCGGCGACGCCAGTCATGGAGCTTTTCCAGCAACTTCAGAATGCCCTGGGGCGCATGGGCCCGTTTCCACTCCCCGGCCGCGTATTTGGCAGACTCGTTCCAGGTCGGGTAGGGATGAATCGTCCCCAGAATTTTGTTCATACCCAGGCCGTGCTTCATTGCCAGGGTGAACTCTGAGAGTATCTCCCCAGCGTGAGACCCAACCACCACCGCCCCGAGGATCTTGTCCTTGCCCGGCGGTGTTAACACTTTGATGAAGCCCTGGTTTTCGCTTTCAGTGATGGCCCGGTCCAGATCATCCAGGCCGTAACGGGTAACCTCATAGGCTACGCCTTTGGCTTTCGCTTCGGCCTCACTCAGACCTACCCGCGCCACTTCCGGTGAGGTAAAGGTGACCCAGGGCATGACACGGTAATCCACCTTGAAGCGTTTGAACTCCCCGAACAGCCCGTTCACCGCCGCATACCAGGCTTGATGGGCCGCTGCATGGGTGAACTGATACGGACCTGCCACATCGCCGCAGGCAAAGATGTTCGGATACCTCACGCTGAGGTCGGCTTCGACCATCAGGGTGCCATTTCGTTCCGGCTCAATGCCCAGCACTTCCAGACCCAGGCCCTGGGTATTGCCGCTGCGCCCTACGGCGACCAGCACCTGATCAAAAGCAATACGCACCCGTTCGCCATTGTGCTCACAATAGGCAACCTTCTGACCGTCCTCAGTCCGGAACTCCGCGGCCTTGTGATCAAGCCGCACGTCAATGCCTTCACGCTGAAACTGCTCAAGCACCAATGCCGATACGTCGGCGTCTTCTTTCGCCAGCAACCGGTCGGCCATTTCCACCTGGGTCACCCTTGAGCCCAGTCGTGCAAACGCCTCAGCCAGCTCCGAGCCAATCGGGCCGCCACCCAGAATCAACAACCGCTCCGGTTGCTGCTCCAGTGACCACAGATTCTCGGAGGTCAGTGGCTCCATGTCCGCCAGCCCGGGAATCGGCGGCACGGCCGGTTTGCCTCCGGTCGCAATAACGATGCTTCGGGCAGTCAGGCGCTGGGTTGTGCCGCCATTGCCCTGCACCTCAACCTCCCAGGGCGATACGAACCGTGCCTCACCGAAGATGCAGTCCACCCCCAGTTTGCGGTAACGCTCCGGTGAGTCATGGGGCTCTATTTCAGCAATGATGCGCTTGACCCGAGCCATGATGTTGGCGAAGGAACCTTTGACCGGAACCGACTCCAGCCCATAGCGGTCGGCATGGCGCAGGGTATCGGCCGCGTTCGCTGACCGGATCAGCGCCTTGGATGGCACACAACCAGTGTTGAGGCAGTCACCCCCCATTTTGTGCCTTTCAATCAGCGCGACCTTGGCTTTTACCGCCGTTGCGATATAAGCCGACACCAATCCGGCTGAACCGCCGCCGATGACCAGCAGGTTGTAATCAAAGGAGTGAGGCTTGCCGAAACCCTTGTAGACCCTGCGCCGCCGGACAAAACCGACCACAAACTTGGCGATCAGCGGGAACAGGCCCAGCAGCGCGAACGACAACAACAGACCCGGTGAGGCGATATCACCCACCGATTCGATCTGCGCCAGTTGGGTGCCCGCATTTACGTAAACAAAGGTTCCCGGCAGCATCGCGATCCAGCTCACCAACATGTAAGTCAGCAATTTCATGCTGGTCAGACCCATGGTGAGGTTGATCAGGAAGAACGGGAACACCGGCACCAGACGCAAAGTCGCAAGATAGAAGGCGCCGTCTTTCTCGATGCCTTTGTCCATACGTGCAACCGTTTCACGGTATCGGCGCTTCAGGGTATCGCGCAGCAAGAAGCGAGCTGCCAGAAAAGCCAGCGACGCACCCAGGGTAGAGGCTACCGATACTGCCATCAGGCCATAGAGGTTGCCAAAAAACGCACCCCCGGCCAGGGTCATAATGGTTGCGCCGGGCAACGACAGGGCTGTGACGGCCACATACACCACGACAAAACCCAGTATGGCGGTGGTGGCGTTGCTGGATATCCACTGGCCGATGTCCGACTGATGGCGCTGGAGATTTTCCAGCGTCAGTAAGCCGGGGCCATCAAACACAATAAAAACGCCAATCAGAACAGCAATAAGCGCGATGATGACCAGTTTTTTCTGATTCATGGGTTCACCTGAATGGATGAGTTTATCTGTCGGTGCATGGTAGACCCATGACACGCCCGAAGGTTACAGGTCAGAGGCAAACTTTATGAAATCGTGACAAAAGCCCTTCCCGGGCCTTTGTACGAAGGCAGGCTCCACACGGTTGTATCCGGTGGCGGACACTACGTTGAAAATCCGGGAAGTTAGCGGCTTTCGTACTCCTCGACCAGTGCGCGCAGAAAAAACATGCCGGCTGAACTCAGGAAATACCGGCTGGCGCCGGATTTGAACAGGAAGTTCCGGCTCGACAGGTAGTCCAGCGCGCCCGGCAGGCCTTTATCCAGACGGGCGGCGCGGAGAATGTCCTGATATTCTTCATCCGCGCTGATGGCGTTGAGGTCGTCTTCTTTCAGACCGGCATCCGCACGGCCCAGATAGTCCAGGTCCCGCCCGGTGCGGGCGAAATAACGACCGATGATCAGCAGGATCACCTGGACCCGGAAAGCATTTTCGTCGTGTTCCTCGCTCTCGTCGTCAGTGTTCTCGCGAATATAGAAGAACGCGCCCTGCTCGCTGAAGACCAGCTCAAAGCCCAGGTGCTCATAAAGCCGGCGAAAGTGGCTGAGGTGGTTATAGACCAGATTGTACAGTCGGTTGTCTTCCAGTTCCGACCGGTGCGGGTTGTAGGATTCCCGCAGGATGACCCGGCCGGCGACCAGCTCCCGATAGAGGGCGGCGGAATCCCGGGGCAGGATACCCTCAAAACCGTTACGTTCTTCCCCGATCACCGGATGCTCATCATTCTGCATGCTGTAGCCTGCGTTTACGGTAGATGTATTGTTCGTTGTTATCCTGCCCAAGCTGACGGAAACGGTTGGTAGTAACCAGCGTCAGGGGCGCGAGATCGGTGTGGGACAGCCGGTTCATCGCCACCAGCAGATCCGGAAAGTGGTAGCCACTGATAAAATTTTCGAGACGACCATGCAGCTCCAGCACCAGGTCCGAGGTCGGACGCAGCTCCAGTGAGTCCACCCAGCGAAACAGCTTCTCAACCCGCTGGATGTCCATGGCCGGGCCGTTGGTCTGGGCTGCCAGTTCCGGCAGTACGGGAGCCTGGTGCTGCCGCTTCAGATCAGTAAGCCGCAGGTGGAGCTCCGAGAACAGCAGATGATAATAGCTTTCCGACTCGCCAAAGGCGTATTGCCGGGGCCGCCAGTGGCCCTTGAGGCCTGACAGCCAGGCCGTGCTCTGGACAAACTCGCGGCCATCAAGGCGGGTTTTTCGAAGGTCCTGGGTCTGGGTGTCCTCCAGCAGGCTGCGCAGGCGCTGGAAATGATGTTCCATGGTGTTGTACTGGACCATCCCGACACGGGTTTTGCGCAGGAAGTGGTCAACCTCGACGGCGACCTTCTGAATGGGCCGGTGCATGGCGTTCAGGCTCAGGGCCGCCCGGAAAATCTGATCCGCGGTAGCCTGCTGATCGTTGCGTTCCAGCAGCTCCCGAATACCTTGCAGGGTGCCGAACAGGCTAACTCCATCAGATAGCCGGGAGTCCGGATTCAGGAACACCAGCGTCGGTTTGATATGGCGCTCATACAGGGTGGTGATCTGTTCAAACAGGTTCTGGCGAAACTCGCCGAACGCTTCATTACCCCGGCTGGCCTCGCCAGACAGGTCCGCCAGCTCGGCGCTGATGGTCTGCATGCGGAAAATGTTCTGACGCAACACGCCAATCAGCTGGCTGATACGCTCGTTGAGGTCTTCCCGGAGCTCGGTGAAATCCGGATCGACCTCGCTGAAGGTGCTTCCGGTAAGTCGGTCCCGGACATCCCGCAAGGTCACCAGATAGGAGCGCAGCCGGGCGTCGGTCAGTTCCTGATAGAGCGACGCGTTACAGGCTCGCATCAGCCCCAGCAAGGCCTCCTGAAATACCAGCCGACGCTCCCCCGCCACTTTATCAATATCAATCACCATGCCGCTGCGGAACAGGTTATCGCTGCTGAACGCCCTGCGCAGCCGTTCCTGATCGGCTTTACGGAGACCACTGGCGTATTCCAGCACGGTGTGGACCAGGTCGCTCTCCAGCACATAGCGGGTGTCACTGGCGTCCATGCGCTCGATCAGCCGGAACATCACTTTGGGATGCTCGAACAGGATGCGGGTGGTCTCCAGGGTGCTGAAGCGCTTGTTCATGGGTTTTCGCCCGCCGGCTCGGGTTCCCGGGTGCTATCCCAAAGACTGGACTGGGACTGGTCAAGCCAGCTCTGGGTGCCGTTGCGGGCGAAGCCTTCGGCGCCGCCCCAGAACACCAGGGTACGGCGGCTATCGTAAGGACGCGAAGTGCGCATCTGACCCACTTCCAGGTGTCGGCCAACCTGGTAGATCACTTCCGGGCTGGCGCTGTGGGTGGCAGCGGAAAACAGGTTGAAGCCCTGGCCCTTGAGCCGGTCCAGCAGCGCTGGCATCTGACTGACATCCACACTCGCCAATTCATCCAGCACCATGGGGAACGACAGGTGTACGCCCGGATAAAGCACTCGGCGCAGCAGCCTGTGTACCAGTTCAAGGTTGATCAGGGCAGTTGTGGAGGTGGACTGGCCCTTGGTGTCCAGGCCGGTGCTGTCCTGTTTGCGGGTGCGGTAGGACACGCCAGTGATGACCTTATCCATGGTCAACCGGTAACCCTGGGACTGGTCACTGAAGAATTCCGCTACAAACACCCGCAGCCGGTCATAGAAAGCGTCGGACTGAAGTCGGTCAGAATAGGGGTCAATGGCCTCGGACTCTTCCACCAGGTTGCGGAATTTCGGGTCAGTATGAATATCCACCCGGATTTCCACCAGGTCGTTGATCGTGACACCCTCAAGCTCGCCATTGAGCTGGCTCTCGAACCGCCGGATGTGCTCACTGTTGGCCTTCAGAGCCTGACGGTAACTGGCGACGGTCTCGTTATGGGCGGTAATCTGGCCACGCAATAACTGCTCCTGCTCGGTCAGCTCGGAAAATACCTGAGCCAGCCGCTGGAAGCTTTCCCTGATAACCTCAGCCGCGGGACTGTCGTGCTGGAGTTGAGCCTCACGATCCTCCAGGGTGCCCTCGCGTTCGAAATGCCTAAGGTGGTTCAGGATCGACTGACGCAGCTCCGTAAGCTCATCCAGCTGGCGGGCAATATCATCCAGCGCCACCAGGGTAAGAGCCTCCGGCGGCAGGGCAGCCGGCGCAGTGGCGGCCGCCAGCACCGGAATACGGTGCTGCAGGGAACCGACGGTTTTATTGAGCTGGATAAACTCGTTCTCCCGCTCGGTCGCCCGCCGCAGCTCGGCGTCAGCCTGCGCGAGTTTTTCCTGCACCGCCTCGAGCCGTGCCCGTTCCAGCGCCAGCGCGCCTTCAGTCTCAGCTTTGACCTTCTCGCAGTCACGGATACCGGCGTCGGCATCTTGGCTGTTTATTCGGGCCGCTGGCAGCCGCTCCAGCAGTTCCAGATCCTGTTTTGCAGCCGTTACTTCCTGCTCGGTATCGGCGATCTTGCGGGGGCGGTCCAGGGCTTCGTTGTCGCTCTCAACCAGCTCCTCAAGACGGCGTTGAAGTTCGCGCCGCTCATCGGAGCACTTCTGACGCTGGGCCTCCAGGTCCTCCTGGTGCAACGGCAAGCGATTGAACTCGGTATCGAACCATTCGAACACCTCATTGGCGGGCGTAAACAGCTCTGCGAAGGCCTGAATCGTCGCGGTGGTTCTGTCGTCCAGAGCCTGGCCGGGGCTCGCCAGCACCAGGCGTGAATCCAGCGCCTGCAACGGCGCCACCACGGATTCGTCCAACTGGCGATGCAATTGCCACTTCTGGCGCTGCTGACGATCAATCAGCTGCTTCAGTCGGCGGTCAATGGCGCTGATCTGGTCGTTCAGGCGCTGCTTCTGGACCTGGGCCTGGGCCGCGTTCTGCAAGGCCCGCAGCTGAGACTCCGATGCTTCCAGCTCCTCTGTGAGGATACTGCGAATGTCATCGTGACCCATACCGGCATAGCGGGCCATCATCAGCTCGCCACGGCGCTGGTCATCCTCGGCCTTGGTCAGGTTGCGGGTGTGGGTTCTGATCTCGCCATTCAGTTCCTTGAGCTGGTCTTCCAGGCCTTTAACCTGACGCTCGGAATGCCGGGCGGTTTCCCGGATGTCTGCCCGGGCGTTATTTGCCCGCTGATGACTCTCCCGGGATTGCGCCAGCGCGACGCCCAGGCCATCACGAAAAGCCGCAAATTCACCCTGGCTGTTCGCCATCGTCTGATGGCGAAGGTAGGACTGGTTCAGCTTGTCGAACCGGGGCCGCTCCTTTTCAATGCGGGTGAGACGCTCATCCTGGGACTTCAATTCTTCGTGGCGCAGCAGGAACTGGTCGATGTCGAAATCGAAGGCGTCGTCGGCAAATTTCTTGTCCGCCTCGATGATACTGGCGACCGCGTCGGCCATCGCGCGGTCGTCCGCCTTCATTTCAAATAACAGAAGGATGAGGGTACGCAGGGACTGAACTTTGCGCTCATCGCCATCTGCCAACGGCAATACCGAGTAGCGCACCGCATCTGGCGACATCAGATCGCTGCTGTAGAGCATGGTTTTGAGTTTGTTGGGATCACTGGTGACGACAACGTTACGGGACAGCTTCTTGATCGCCTCCGCTACCTTGCTGACCGACAAACCGGACACTGCATGGCCAACACCGTCTTCGTCCCCGCCTGCAGTCCAGAACAGGGGCCGAAGATCCTCATAGGGCGCAGGAACAAACATCCGGCCATAACTCAGATCGCTGGAGCGGTCTCGGTAAAGAATCTGGCAATGCACGCCGGCCGGGTTTTCTGCTTCCATAACCAGAAAGCTGTACTGACCCGGGAAGTAGTGTTGGTAGCTTTCTTCATTGGAGTAGAAACTGCCTGCGCTGGCGTTTCTAAACGAGAACTTCTTGCGACTGTTGCGGAAATTACCCTCCGGCAGCAAAAACAGGCGCAGGGAATTCAACAGACTGGATTTGCCCAGGTTACCGGTTCCGAGGATGACGGCATGCTCGTCAACGGGGATTTCGACGTAGCAAAAGCCCGCGGAATCGACCAGCACCAGCCGCCTGATACGGAATCCAAACTGATCAGGGCTCACTATGACTCTCCGGGTAATACTGCAAGTTCCAGGATCATTTCCTGCTCCATAAAATGGCCGGTATTGCGAAATGTTTCAGCCAGGCCAACAAACCCTAGTTGGCGGGCCAGTTCAATGGCCTGCAAAGCACGCTCAGTTGATTTAGGCTTCATCCTGAACAGGCCCTGGTAACTCTGCCACCTCTGGGGTTGCACCCACAAAACGCCGTCGCCCAGCCTGGTGCGCAGGGAGGAGTATATTCGCAATCCGCCCAGATCATAATCGAAAGCACATAAAACCCGGCGGTACTGACCTAGCCAGGTGACATTAAGCGACCGCACAATACGGTTGCCTCCGGCAAGTACGACATCGGTATTGTCGAGGCTGAGCGCCGTGCCACAGCAGTGAGCGGCAAAGGCCAACATTGGCTCTGGCCGGGCAAAGTTCTGCTCGTTCTCGATCAGCAGGACATTGGGTTTGGCGACGAAATCCTGCCGTTGTTCGCTGGCTGTCAGAACGACGACCGCAGGACGACAATCAGCTAGGGCACTATGATAAACCAATAAAAAGGAGGTATCGGTCTGGCGGCGATGGGAGTCACCAAGCAAAGCCGCCTCGGTACGATTTTGAGGCATTGCTGCTTCAGCCTCAAGTTCATCAAGGAGTCCGGCGTCAAGACAGTCTACCTGCCATCGGTTGGCGGCCACTTTTTCAGTGCTAAACAGCCTTTGATGGCGACTCCGGATCGCCGCAGGCAGATGTTTGACGAAGCCGTGATAATTCACAGGTTCACCCTGCCGGATTCTCTGGATGTAGTGGCTAAGGTTCATAAACCGGTTTTATCCGTGGTTTTTGGAAATAATTGTGGCAGCATTAGCACTTTAATGGCGCAGCTTCTTCTACTTAAGTCGCAGATATTGAGCTTTTGTAATTTCATCGACTACTATAGATGCGAAGTCCTTATGAAAGGCACGCTCTGACTCTGAGATTGTGGTACACCGACAGTGCACCAAATTCCGGCCTGAATGCACCAATACGGGTCGATTTTATGGAAAGCATGCACCAGGTTGTACCGCCGCTCTCAGAGTTAAAACCTAATACCAATAATAATCAGTGGGTTATGTAGTCTGGCTTACACCTTGCTACTATGCATTGGCTGAATACCTAACCGAAACTTCGGAGACTTACGATAATGAAAAAACGACTCTCACTCGTCGCAGTTGCGGCAACGCTTGCCGGCACCCTGATGACAGGCAACGTGCTGGCCTCGATCCTGGATGATGTAAAATCAAGGGGTCATGTGCAATGTGGTGTAACCACAGGTTTGCCGGGCTTTTCCCAACCCGACGACAAGGGCAACTGGACCGGCATCGATGTGGATACCTGTCGTGCCGTCGCGGCCGCAGTCTTCGGCAGTGCCGACAAGGTCCAGTTCACACCGCTGACGGCAAAAGAGCGGTTTACCGCGTTGCAGTCCGGTGAAATCGACATTCTGTCCCGTAACACCACCTGGACCCTGACCCGAGATACCTCTCTGGGCCTCAATTTTACCGGCACCAACTACTACGACGGTCAGGGTTTCCTGGTCAGCAAGAAGCTGGGCGTAGATAACGCTGAGCAACTTGATGGCGCCACGGTCTGTATACAGGCGGGCACAACAACGGAACTGAACCTGGCAGACTACTTCCGCACCAAAGATATGAAATTCAACCCGCTGGTGTTTGACACCTCCGAACAGACTGTCAGTGGTTTTGCCGCCGGCCGTTGTGATGTTCTGACCTCCGACCGCTCACAGTTGGCCGCGTTACGCAGCAAGCTGGAGGACCCCAGTAGTGCCATTATTCTGCCAAACATTATTTCCAAGGAACCTCTTGGCCCGGTTGTTCGCCAGGGTGATGATCAGTGGTTCAACGTTGTCAAATGGGCACTGTTCGCTCAGATCAACGCCGAAGAACTGGGCGTAACCCAAGATAACGTGGTGGAGATGAAGTCGTCTGAAAACCCGGAGATTCAGCGTCTGCTGGGTACCACCGGCGACATGGGTGAGAAACTCGGCCTGCCCGCTGATTTCGGCTTCCGTATCGTCCAGACTGTCGGTAACTACGGCGAAATGTATGACCGTAATGTCGGACCGGACACTCCACTGGGACTCGACCGTGGTCTGAACGCTTTGTGGAGTAACGGAGGCATCATGTACGCCCCTCCGGTACGTTAATACCCGATAGCCATGACATTCCGGCCATTACTGATGTGGCCGGAATGTTTGACGTTCAGTTGCCCCTGGTCATCAGGGGCGTAGTTCGGGTTTCTCCATGAACGAATCCAATATTACTCCTGTGCGCACGCGTCCCAAACCCTGGAATGATCCCAGGATACGGACGATTGTATTCCAGACCATCGCTCTTGCAGCTGTTTTCTGGTTTGGCTGGACACTGTTCCAGAACACCCTGAGCAATATGGAAAGTCGCGGTATCAGCACCGGTTTCGGCTTCCTTGATCAGACCTCGGGCTTTGGCATCATCATGAGCCTGATCCCTTACGACTCCACCATGACTTACGGCCGCACCTTCTGGGTGGGTCTGCTCAACACCTTGCTGGTCTCGGCCATGGGCATTGTAGCGGCCACCATCCTCGGCTTTATTGTGGGTGTAGCACGACTCTCCAGTAACTGGCTGATTGCCAAGCTGGCGCTGGTTTATGTCGAAACCATCCGTAACATCCCACTGCTACTGCAAATATTCTTCTGGTATTTTGCGGTGCTGCAAAATCTTCCCAGCCCACGTCAAAGCATTGATGTGGCTGACATGCTGTTTCTCAGCAACCGGGGCCTTTACTTCCCCACAGCGGCGGCCGAGCCGGGTTTTGGCTGGGTAATGGCGGCGCTGGTCGCCGGGATCCTGGCGACAATTTTCATTCACCGGTGGGCCAAGAAACGTCAGCTCAAAACCGGCCAGTTGTTTCCTGCTTTCCGGGTGGGTCTGGGACTTATTGTCGCATTACCCGTGCTGGTGTTTGTTCTGACCGGGGCTCCCCTGGTTTGGGAAATGCCATCGCTGACCGGTTTTAACTTCACCGGCGGAGCCTCTATCCTGCCGGAGCTGGCCGCGCTCTGGATCGCGCTGTCGCTCTACACCGCGAGCTTCATTGCTGAAATCGTCCGGTCCGGAATTCTGGCCGTCAGCCATGGCCAGACAGAAGCAGCAAGTGCCCTTGGCCTGCGCTCGAGCCTGACCCTGCGGCTGGTGGTGATTCCCCAGGCAATGCGGGTGATCATTCCGCCGTTGACGAGCCAATACCTTAACCTGGTGAAAAACTCCTCACTGGCAACGGCAATCGGCTACCCGGACCTGGTGTCCGTGTTCATGGGTACCACCCTGAACCAGACCGGCCAGGCGGTTGAAGTGGTGGCCATTACCATGGCTGTTTATCTCACCATCAGCCTGATCATTTCGGTTCTCATGAATATCTACAACCGCGCTGTAGCGCTGCAGGAGCGATGATGAGCCTTCCATCGGAATTACCGCCCCGGCAGGAGATCGGCGTAATTGGCTGGGTACGAAAAAACCTGTTTTCAAGCTGGTACAACATCGTTCTGACGCTGGTAGCTGCCTATCTGGTGGTCACGAGTGTGGGGCCGCTGCTCAACTGGGTGTTCCTTGAAGCGACTTTCACCGGCGAAACCGCCGCTGACTGCAGTGGTGAGGGCGCTTGCTGGCTGTTCATCGGTCAGCGCCTCAACTTCTTTATTTACGGGTTTTATCCCGATGCCCTGCAATGGCGCATTGATATCATGTTCGGGCTGTTGGCGGTGGCCTTCGCGCCTCAGTTCATCGAGCGCTTCCCGGCCCGCAAGTGGTTCGGTATCTTCGGGCTGACCGGCCTGCCGCTGATCGGATACATCCTGATCCCCGGCGGCTGGTTCGGTCTGGAAGAGGTTCCGAGCAGCCGTTGGGGCGGCCTGATGCTGACGCTGATTCTGGCCTATGTCGGGATTCTTGCAGCCCTGCCCATAGGGACCGTGCTGGCGCTTGGACGGCGCTCGGATATGCCTATCATCCGTGGCCTGTGCGTGGTCTTTATTGAGGTGTGGCGAGCGGTACCGTTGATCACCGTGCTGTTCATGGCTTCCGTGATGCTGCCCCTGTTCCTGCCGGACGGCGTTAACTTTGAGAAGCTGATGCGGGCGTTGATCGGCATCATCCTCTGGCAGTCAGCCTATATGGCGGAGGTGGTACGAGGGGGTCTGCAGGCGATACCGAAAGGCCAATACGAAGCCGCCAGTGCCCTGGGCCTTGGCTACTGGCGCAAAACCGGGCTGGTGATTTTGCCCCAGGCACTGACCCTGGTTATTCCCGGTATTGTTAACACCTTCATTTCCCTGTTCAAGGACACCACGCTGGTACTCATTATTGGCCTGTTCGATATTTTGGGGGCGGTCCAGTCAACCATCACCGATCCAGCCTGGCGGAATGTCACCACAGAAGGCTATGTCTTCGTGGCCTTCTGTTTCTGGATCTTCTGTTTCGGCATGTCCCGCTACAGCCAGAACCTTGAACGAAAACTCGACACTGGTCATAAATCCTGATGGGACATCGACATGACTGAACAAAACACTGCACTAAACCCGGAAGATTCGCGCACTTCCCCGGTGGAATCCGCCAAACACGCCGACAAGACCATCATCAAGGTCGTGGACATGCACAAGTGGTACGGCACCTTTCACGTGCTCAAGGGCCTGAACCTTGATGTGAATGAAGGCGAGCGTATCGTCATCTGCGGGCCTTCCGGCTCTGGCAAATCTACCTTTATCCGCTGCATCAACCGACTGGAAGAACACCAGCGGGGCCAGATCATTGTGGATAATGTTGAGCTCACCGACGATGTGAAACAGATCGACACTGTGCGCAAGGAAGTCGGAATGGTATTTCAGCACTTCAACCTGTTTCCGCATCTGACGGTACTGGAGAATTGCTGTCTGGCGCCGCTATGGGTGCGCAAGGTTCCCAAGCGCGAAGCCGAAGCCACCGCCATGGAGTATCTGGAACGGGTCAAAATCCCGGAACAGGCGCACAAATACCCGGGCCAGCTCTCCGGTGGTCAACAGCAACGGGTGGCCATTGCCCGGGCGCTGTGCATGAAGCCCAAAATCATGCTGTTTGACGAACCCACCTCGGCACTGGATCCTGAAATGATCAAGGAAGTGCTGGATGTCATGGTGGAACTGGCCGGCAGCGGCATGACCATGATCTGTGTCACCCACGAAATGGGCTTCGCCAAAACCGTAGCTGACCGGGTGATCTTCATGGACGAGGGCGAAATTGTCGAGTTGGCGCCCCCGGAGGAGTTCTTCACGAACCCCAGGGAAGCACGCACCCAGCAGTTCCTGAAGCAGATCTTGCATCACTGACAGGGGCTATTGGCGATGACCCCTTTCGCGACTGAAGTCGCTCCTACCAACACCCAGGTCCCGGGCACCCCGTAGGAGCGGTTTCAACCGCGATCCCAGCCTTCGGACATGGGGTTATCTCAGGGCCGGATTCAGGGTGTAGGTCCCGGTCACCCGGGCGCTGTCCAGAACGTGACCGGACATTGCCTCACGCACCGCTGCACCATCGAACTCACCGGTGAGCCCCAGTGACTCCACGTCCAGTGCATGGACTTCATAATGGTAGTGGTGAATGATCTCATCGTTCCAGGGCGGACAGGGGCCGTCATGACCGGCATAAGTGCCCGCCATATCCGGATTGCCTGCCAGGAACTGGGTGTAATTGTTAACACCACGGATACCGAGCGGCCCCTTGCCGGGCGCTTTACCTTTCGGGATCACACCGTCGCTGTCTTCACCCTCCGGCATGCGGGTGATGTTGGCCGGTATATCCACCAGCAACCAGTGGAAGAAATCGACCCTGGGGATGTCTTTGGAAACGGTTTTGCCTTCCTGGTTCACGTCGTCAGCGACGCTGGGCACATCGGGATCAAACATCATGATGACAAAGCTTTTGGTACCCGCCGGCGCATCGGTCCATACCATCTCGGGATTACGGTTCGGACCGAAACTCATGTGGTCCTCCGCGTTAAACACGCCGAATGCGAAGGTCTCGGGAATCGGTTGGTTCTCTGCTATACCTTTTACGCTTAGTTTCACATCAGGCTCCTCGTTCAGGCTTGGTTCTTTCAGTACGAATTCAGTTCTCCATCGTTTTTAACAGGGAGCTCGCGACCTTGTCCAGTCATCACGCTTTTTGACACCGAAGTCCCATTGTTCAGGTTGAGCCATCACGCTAGGATAGGCTTCCCCGATGGAGCTCGCCCTCCAGCCCGGCTGTCACACCAATAGTGGAAGCAACGAGAGCCAAGTGTTCTGTCTGCCAGAGCGTTTGCCTGTCTTTACTTCACGAGGTCGGTGTTATGGAAAACCTGCATCATATTGTAGTCGTTGGTGGTGGAGCCGGGGGTCTGGAACTGGTGACACGCCTTGGCAACAAGCTCGGAAAGAAACACAAGGCCCGGATTACCCTGGTCGACGCGGTACTCACGCACGTCTGGAAACCCCTGTTGCACGAAGTGGCCGCAGGATCACTGGACGCCAATAGCAACGAGGTCAATTATCGGGCCCATGCGCTCAAACATCATTTCGAGTTTCAGCTCGGGTCCATGAGCGGCCTCGACAGAGAGGCCCGAAAAATAACCCTGGCACCGTTCCATGATAATGACGGTGACGAAGTCGTGCCCGAACGCACTGTCAGCTACGACACCCTGGTGATCGCCGTTGGCAGTAACGCCAACGATTTTGGCACCCCCGGAGCTCAGGAAAATTGTCTGTTTCTGGACAGCCTGGCCCAGGCAAGACGCTTCCACAATCTGATGCTGAACGCCTTTTTACGCAAGAATCACGAAGCCAACCAGGGCGCCTCTCACGAGCTGCCGATCACGATTATTGGGGCCGGGGCCACGGGGGTTGAACTGGCAGCCGAGCTGAGGCTGGCATCCCGGGAACTACCCGTTTACGGTATGAATGAATTGCGACCGGCAGACGTGACCATTCGTGTCATTGAAGCCGCAGACAGAATACTGCCAGCTCTGCCCACCCGCCTTTCAACCGCCGCTTTACGGGAACTTGAGCACCAGCGAGTGCAGGTTCTGACCGGCCAGCCGGTCAGCGAAATCAGACCACACAGCGTGGTTATGAAAGACGGCACCGAGCTGCCCTCCGACATGACCATCTGGGCTGCCGGCATCAAAGCGCCAGCGTTTCTCCATACTATTGGTGGCCTTGAAACCAACCAGGGTAATCAACTCTTGGTGAGCCAGTCTCTGCAAACCACCCGCGATGAAAACATTTTCGCCTTTGGCGATTGCGCCGCCTGCCCCCAGCCGGACTCGGACAAGCCGGTACCTCCTCGCGCTCAGGCGGCTCATCAACAGGCCACCACCTTGTTCAAAACCCTGGTCAACAGGCTGGATAACAAAGCGCCGGTAGCCTTTATCTATAACGATCACGGCTCCCTCATCAACTTCAGCCGCTACACCACGGTCGGCAACCTGATGGGCAACCTGTCCGGGCGGAGCATGTATATCGAAGGTAAAGTCGCCAGACTGTTCTATCTCTCTTTGTACCGCATGCATCAGGTGGCACTGCATGGTTTTGTGAGAACCGGCGTCATCTGGCTGATGGACCGCATTAGCCGGGCCATGCATCCGCGCTTGAAACTGCACTGACCAAAGGCTGCCTCTCCTCCACTTGTTCCGAGCATAAGCCATGACTCCAACGCCACTGACTGACCTGCTGGGCTTCAACCCGCACCTGGTAACCTTGGCGCTCGCCCCGGCATTCTTTCTGGCCATGACGGCGGAGTTCTGGCACTTGCGCCGACGTGCCCACAGCCCGTCAGCAAGCTATACCTGGGCGGATACCCTCAGCAACATGACCCTTGCCGGCCTTTACCAGGCCAGCGACGTGCTGGCGGCCTTGCTGACAATCGTGGTCTACAACGTTTTCTTCGACATTCGTCTGCTGGATATTCCGTTCAACGCCTGGAGCGTGGCGCTGCTGTTTGTGGTGCAGGACTTCTTCTACTACTGGTTTCATCGGGCACACCACCGCATCCGGTTTTTCTGGTGCTCCCATGTGGTCCACCATTCCTCTGAAAAACTCAACCTCTCGACCGCCTTCCGTCAGAGTATCACCTACCCGATTACCGGTATGTGGCTGTTCTGGCTGCCCATCGTATTGATCGGTTTCCCACCTGAGACCGTGATTTTTGCCGTCGGAATAAGCCTGGCGTACCAGTTCTTCATTCATACCCAGGCGGTGGGCAAGCTCGGGCCGCTGGAATGGGTGTTCAACACCCCGTCCCACCACCGCGCCCACCACGGTCGCAACAGCGAATACATCGATCGCAACTATGGCGGTATTCTCATTGTCTGGGACCGCCTGTTCGGCACCTTCGTAACGGAACAGGCGCAACCGGACTACGGTATCCCCGCCCAGATCCGCACCCACAACCCCCTGATCCTCAATTTTCACGAGTGGTGGGACATGCTGCGGGACGCTTCAAGGCCGGGATTGACATTATACCAGCGTGGCCGACTAATATTCGGGCCACCGGAGGTTAGTCTCAAGGGAACAGCGTCAGAGGAACAACCGCCTGGGCGGCAGTCTTCGTTGACGGGGGGGTTCGAATAATGGAGCGGGTGATGGGAATCGAACCCACGTATGCAGCTTGGGAAGCTGCCGTTCTACCATTGAACTACACCCGCTGATCTTTGCCCGCCCACTATAGGCCTGCTCTGATATTCCTACAAGCCGGCCCGCCGCTTTTTAGTCGTGGATGACGCTTGACGTAACGCCCTGCGTAATCAAGATGTTATGCTTGGGCTATCGCAAACCGGAGTCCTCATGCCCACTACCGTCATCCTTCTCGGTGCCCTGATGCTCGTGATGAGCATCATGCTGAGCCCTCTCTCGAGTCGGCTGGGCATGCCCGTGCTGTTGATTTTCCTGGTGGTTGGCATGCTGATGGGCGAGGACGGTGCCGGCGGTATCCGCTTTGATGACTTTGAACTTGCCTTTCTGATCGCCAACCTGGCGCTGGCAGTGATTCTGCTGGATGGTGGCATGCGCACACGGGCGGCGACCTTCCGGGTGGGCCTGAAGCCTGCCTTGATGCTCGCCACGGTCGGCGTTCTGGTGACCGCCCTGTTGGGTGGCCTGACGGCCTATTTGTTGTTTGACCTGCACTGGCTGACGGCGCTGCTGATCGGCGCGATCATTTCCTCAACCGACGCGGCGGCGGTGTTTTCTCTGCTTCAGGGCCACGGTCTGCACCTTAATGAGCGGGTCAGTGCTACGCTGGAAATCGAATCCGGCAGTAACGACCCGATGGCGATCTTCCTGACCCTGATGTTGCTGATGATGATTGAGAGCCAGGGCCAGGCGTCGCTATGGAGCAGCCTGCTGATGCTGGTCATGCAGTTTGGCATCGGCACTGCGCTCGGGATTGGCGGCGGGCTTCTGGTCGTTGAGATTGCCAATCGCATGCGGCTGACGCCTTCACTTTACCCATTGCTGGTGGTCGCTGCAGGTATGACCATTTTTGCCGGCACCAACGAACTGGGCGGCAGCGGCTTTCTCGCAATCTATCTTGCCGGTGTGGTGGTGGGCAATCGTCCGGTGCGGATGATGCCGATGATTCTGCAGGTTCATGACGGTCTCGCCTGGCTGGCACAACTCTGCCTCTTCCTGATGCTCGGGTTGCTGGTCAGTCCCAGCGAACTGCTTCCTCTGGCAGGCGGCGGCCTGATCCTTGCCCTGGTGCTGATTTTTGTTGCCCGACCCCTGGCGGTGCTGTTGACGCTGTGGCCATTCGGTTTCAATCGTCGGGAGCTGGCGTTTATAAGTTGGGTCGGCCTGCGGGGCGCCGTCCCGATCGTGTTGGCATTGTTTCCAATCATCGCCGAACTGCCCGAAGCACGACAAATTTTTCACTTTGCCTTTTTTATCGTCCTGGTCTCATTGATCGTCCAGGGCATGACCCTGGCACCTATGGCCCGCAAGCTGAAACTGGAAGTCCCCGCCAATAACGAGCCATACCGGCGCCTGCCGCTTGATGTGGCCGCCGCCGGTGATCATGAACTGATGCTTTTTCCACTGCGGGGGCAACAATGGCAGGATCCACGGCCACTCGGTCAACTGATCCTGCCGAGCAATACCGCGATCGCCGGAGTTTTCCGGGACCGTATCTGTCACCAGCCAACGCCTGATTTCCTGGTTTCCACGGGGGATGTTGTGGCAGTCTTTGCAACGCCATCGGTATTGCTGGATCTCGGCAAAGCACTCACGGGCCGACAGGCACCCAAGCACCTCGCCGAGCGTGCATTTTTCGGGGATTTCGTCCTCAATGGCGAGGCTTTATTGGGCGACGTCGAACAGGTTTACGGTATCGAGTTTGACGAACTGCCTCCTGAGCTGTCCCTGACGGAATGCTTTGCTCGCCGCACCAAGGGTCATCCAGTAGTGGGCGACAAGGTGGTACTCGGCCCGGTCACGCTGGTGGCCAGGGCAACCGACGCTGATCAGGTAACCAAAGTGGGACTCAAAATGGCGGATGAGAAAAAATCCTGACATTGGGGGAACCGTTTCACGAATCGACAACATTGGTAACACAGTGAGGGTTCGCGTAATCCGCCAGCTGTGCTATAAACTCACGTAAACTATGATTAATCATTGGTAAGTTATGGTTCGTAAACTTGGTTCTTTAGTCTTATTGCCCAGTTTGTTGCTGATGCTGCTCAGCCTCTTCATTTTCCCGGTTGTGGCCTCAGAGATGCCGGTTCGGGCGATGGATGAAATGCCGATGGTGAGTCAGGTGCTGGTACGCAAGGAAGAGCGCCGGCTTTACCTGATGTCCGGCGATGAGGTCGTTCGCAGCTATCGTATCGGGTTGGGCGAAAACCCCTCCGGGCACAAACTATTTGAAGGCGATGAACGCACTCCGGAAGGCCGCTACACCCTGGACTGGCGCAACCCCGAAAGTGACTTCTACAAGTCCATTCACGTGTCCTACCCCAATACCCAGGATCGCGAGATGGCCAAAGCCTGGGGCCTGGATCCCGGTGGCAGCATCATGATTCACGGGCTTCCCAATGATGCCGGCGACTGGGCTTTCGCATTCATCGGGCTGGACTGGACCAACGGCTGTATTGCGGTGAGCAACGATGAAATGGACGAAATCTGGCACTTGGTGAGTGACGGTACACCGATCCACATTCTGCCCTGATGTGCTGTTCAGATTCTGCAAACCCAGCTTTTGACAGTCGAATCCAATCCGCGCTCCCTTACGTTTATGTAATCAGCCAGGAAGTTTTACGTATCCGTAGTTAACATTTTCTTTCATAGTGTTTTACACTGTCTAACGATTCCGATGGCGTTTGCTCATCGGACGCTTGTTGACAGGATGTTGGCACCAAAAGACTTCTGCATCACAGGAAGTAAAACGACTAATAAGGGGATTTGAACATGCGTAAGTTGACTATCGCTGGGTTTGCACTGGCTACAGTACTGACTGCGGGCTGTGCTACTACAGACCAAGGCGCCATTGATGAGGCTTCTGCAACTGCTACTTCTGCAGAGCAAACTGCCGATAACGCAATGAGCACTGCTAACACGGCTCAAAGCCGCGCTAACTCTGCCATGCAAAAAGCAGATGAAGCTCTGGCTGCAGCTAAAGCTGCACAAAGATCTGCTGATGAAGCAAACGAGCGCGCTCGTCGCATGCTTGAGCGTTCAAGCCAGAAGTAATCTGGTTTATCGCTAGAAAAGGCCGGCTCAGACCGGCCTTTTTTATGGCTGGCATTCGGCGGGCCCGGGATGAGAGCTAGCCGTCTTTTTTAGCGGGGCCTTTGGGTGTCATAAAAGACTGGATCATATCGACCGGCAGCGGGAACACAATGGTCGACGCATTGCCGTTACTCATATCCGCCAGGGTCTGGAGGTAACGCAGCTGCATTGCACCGGAGTCGGCAGACATCACCTGAGCGGCCTCAAGCAGTTTCTTCGAAGCCTGCAGTTCCCCTTCAGCATGAATAACCTTGGCCCGACGTTCACGCTCTGCCTCAGCCTGACGTGCAATTGCACGAATCATCGACTCATTGAGATCCACATGTTTGATTTCTACGTTGGCGACCTTGATGCCCCATTCCTCAGTCTGGGCATCAATGATTTCCTGAATATCGGAATTCAGTTTATCCCGTTCCGATAGCATCTCGTCGAGATCATGCTTACCCAGTACAGAGCGCAGAGTCGTCTGTGCAAGCTGACTGGTTGCCAAACCAAAGTCCTCTACCCGAATAATCGCCCGTTCCGGATCTACCACACGGAAATACAGAACCGCATTGACACGCACGGTGACGTTGTCTTTCGAGATCACATCCTGACTCGGGACATCCAATGTGATAACCCGCAGGTCGACCCGTGTCATTTGCTGGATACCCGGAATCACAATGATCAGGCCCGGGCCCTTCACGCCCTGGAAACGGCCTAGAAAGAACAGCACACCCCGCTCATACTCCGGCAGAATACGAATTGCTGACCCCAGGATCAGCAGCAGAATCACTAGTGGTGCAAGATAGGGAATCAGTCCACCCATTTCAAATGCTCCTTTATTGTCTACAGTACTGAATCAACCAAGCTGTCCTCTCTAAGCCGTCCTCTCTAAACTGTAGTCTCTAAACTGAACTCTCGTCAGCAGACGACCTGGCAACTTTTACTTTGACCGTCAGACCGTCCACGTCGATCACCTGCAACACATCTCCTTCGGACACCTGTCCGCTGCTGGTCGCATTCCAGCGCTCGCCTGCCAGTCGCACGTGGCCGATAAAGTGATGGTCCCGCGGAGTAAAGGTGTCAAGAGCGATGGCAGTCTCATGAAGGGTCTGCTCGATACCGCTCACCGGGGCCTTTTTCCGGAGTCCGACGAAGCGCGTGACAGTCCATAGCATAAAGCCGCCAGCAACCGCCGCCGTACCACCGATCACCGGAAGCGAAATTCGCTGGTTACTGCCATCCATCAGAATTATGGACCCGACCACGAAAGCGACGACACCGCCAATGCCCAGCACCCCGAAGCTGGGCATAAAGGCTTCACCGACGATAAAGGCAAGCCCCAGAAGAATAAGTGCCAACCCGGCGTAATTGACGGACAACACCTGAAAGGCAAACAGCGCGAGCACCAGACAAATAGCACCTATGACGCCCGGAAACAGATTGCCCGGATTTGCCAGCTCGAAAATGATGCCATAGAAACCAATAATCATCAGGAAATACGCGACGTTGGGATCGGTAATTACCGACAGAAGGCGGGTTCGCCAATCCGGGTCGGCCCGAGTCAGCACTATATTGGTCGTCCTGAGTTCCCGCGGACCATCGGCCATTGCCACGGTCCGACCGTCCAGCTGGGCCAGCAGATCGTCCAGATCGGTGGCAACGATTTCGATCACATTCTTTTCCAGGGCTTCGTTGGCCCCTAGGTTCACCGCCTCCCTCACTGCCTGTTCGGCCCAGTCAGCATTCCGGTCATGGCGGTCGGCCAGACCCCGAATGTAACTCACGGCATCTTCCAATACCTTGCGCTCCATAGCAGAGCCACCCCGGCGCTTTTCGGCCTCATCGCTGGCGGGGTCCTCTGAGGATTCACTATTCTGCTCTGACGAGCGGTTGTCATCGTTTTCCGGGTTGGGGTTCTCTTCCGGTGTACCGGGCAGACCACCCATCTGAACGGGCGTAGCGGAGCCCAGATGGGTCGCAGGGGCCATGGCTGCAATGTGGCTGCCATACAGAATGTAGGTGCCTGCGCTGGCTGCACGGGCGCCCTGGGGAGACACATAGGTGACAACGGGAACAGAAGAGGCAAGAATGGACTTGATCATGCTGCGGGTAGATTCCAGCAAACCCCCAGGGGTATCTAGCTGCAGAACAACGAGCTCCGCCCCCTCGTCCTCCGCACGGTCCAGGCCCCGGACCACATAATCCATGGTTGCTGGCCCGATGGCGCCGTCAATGCTGAGAACCAGCCCGCTGCGACTGCTGTCCTGGGCCACGACCAGGTTGGTAATGGCAACCATCAGCCCGGTCACCAGCAGGAATAACAGAAGCCACGGTCGCTTGTTGTGTCGCGATGTTTTGGGTAGGTCACGCATGATCCCAGACTCCCCGAACAAAACTCTGTGATTTTATGTCGCCCTTAAAACTATACGACCATCAATAACAATCAGAGCTCAATACCTTATATAGCGCTCGCTTAAAACAGCATCCTGACCGGCTCCACAGGGCTTTCAGCAGGCTGTTCGTTGACGGAGTGATCGCGATCTGGTTTTTCCGAAGCTACCTGGGTGATCTGCTCTCCAATCATACGGGGTATGCCGTCCGCCTGGTCTAACGCCAACTCAATTGCCCGACGCTGAATTTCGAGACCGGGTCTGCTCTGCCGGAACGTCTCAAGTTGCTCGCCGACCACACGCCAGAGTCGGTTCCTGGAGGCCTGATCGTACTCTTCATGGGGGCGGTGAACCTCCAGCCAGACTTCCGTACCCTTCATGCCGATTTTAACGGGCTGGTTGACCACCTGAACTGAAGTGTCCTTTTTAACTTCATAGACGAACCGCTCAATATCCTCATTGTACATTCGGAAGCAGCCATGGCTCACCTGCATTCCCACACCAAACTGCTTGTTGGTGCCATGAATCAGGTAGCCTTTCTCGCTCAACAGCAACGCATGAGACCCGAGCGGATTGTCCGGTCCCGGCGGGAAGACCCGGGGCAAATGCTCATTTCGGGCTTCGTATTCAGCCCGCACCGTGGCGGGCGGATACCAGGCAGGAGACTCCAGTCGCATTGTTACCCGGGCATCCGTCAGGGGTGAAGGATTGTCGTCGGTTCCCACACCTACAGGATAGACACTGACCTGTCCGTCGTGGAAATAGTAAAGCCGATACTCGGCCAGATTAATCACGATGCCCTCGCGCTTTACGACCGGCAGGACATAATGCTGCGGCAGGGTGATCTGGGTACCCTCGCCGGGCAGCCAGGGATCAACGCCGGGGTTGGCCTTGACCAGTTCCAGGTAGCCCAGGCTGCGCAGGTTACCGATGCCAGCAAAGGTATCCTCATACTGTGTTTTCATCACCGAAAGCTCACCGGCCAGATCGTCGTGAATCTGCCACGATGGCACCCTCGGTTTGCTCTCTGGCTGCTCGCTATAACCAAGCTGGGGCATCAACAACGACACCGCCACCACTGCTAACCAGACCCTGTTGATACACTGCATAATATCCGTTCCAGTCAAACAATTGACTTCGGTCCGAGGCTCAAACCGGTTGATACGCCGCCCAGATTGTTACGATCGCTAACACGATAAAGAGCACACTCGCTGTGATTCTGACCGTTGCCAGGGGCACTTTATCCATTAACCATTTACCGGCCATGATAACCGGTACATTTGCTACCAGCATACCAACGGTTGTACCTACAATCACCCAGAAGGTTGCGTCGTAGCGTGCCGCCAGTACCACCGTCGCAATCTGTGTTTTATCACCGATTTCCGCGATAAAGAACATGATCGTCGTGGCCGTGAATGCGCCAAGCCCCAGCAATTGCGAATCTTCAGCGTCGTTTTTGTCCGGAATCAGCAGCCACAGCGCTATCGCAATAAAGCTGACTGCAACCAGCCAGAGCAACACGGTCTCCGGTATCCAGTGCGCAACCCAGGCGCCGAGCAGGGCAGAAAGACCATGGTTAAGCAGTGTCGCCACCAGAATACCAAGAACAATCGGCGCACGACGGCTGAAACGGGAAACCAGGAAAAGGGACAGAAGCTGGGTTTTGTCACCGATTTCGGCAATAAAGACCGAGAGGGTTGAAGCGAAGAGCGCGTCCATAGCAAAGTTCCAGGGCGGATTTTCAGACGAGAGACAATGTCACCTTCCGCCCATGGGAGATGGCATTGCCTCAGGTCTTGTCAGTCCGTGCCGCTGGCAGGACGTGGTGGCCACGGGGATCTGCCCCAAGTATGTTGACCAGCACCCTACGGCCTGTTGCAGACCGAGTGGAGACTACTCCCCCAAGAGTGGCGATATAGTAGGTAACGCCTTGCCAAAAAGCAATCAGCCGCGAATTTTCCATACCGGCCAGACTGCCAGCAAAACGAAGCCGGCGACCAGCCACCAGGCGGTGTGGAAAGCCTCGATCGTCGGCAGGCCGCCAGCATGGTCACCGTATTCTAGTGTCAGGGCAACCAGGTTAATGCCATAGGCTCCACCCAGTTGGCGGGTAAAGTTAATGGTGCTGGAGCCGTATCCGAGCTCATGGGTTTCAAGCGGGTTCAGCGCACCGGTGGAGAGCGCCGGTAGCATGAAGCCCAGCCCGATACGGCCGATGACCGCCCACAGGGCGAGCCAGCCGAACCCCACTGCCAGGTCGGACAGCGCAAACAGGGCGGCGGACAAGGCAAACATTGCCATACCAAAGGTAATCAGCAATCGCGGGCTGCGCTTGTCGGCCATACGACCGGCCACAGGGAACGTCATGCCCAAGACAATCCCCGCTGGCAACATCATCAGTCCAGCATCGGTGGCGGAGAAATCAAGCGCGGTCTGAACAAACAGGGGGATCAGATAAGTGGAGCCGAACAAGGCAAGACCGAGGGCAATCGCACCAATATTGGCATACAGAAAGCTGGGCTGACGCAGCAACTTTATCTGTAACAGCGGGTGCGGCGCCGAGCGCTCCCTCACCACAAATAGCACCAGCGCTATGACCGCCACCAGGGCCCCGATAGCAATCATCGGAAGATTACCCGCGGGTATTTGCAGCCGGTTCAGGGCATCAAGGCTGAACAGAATCGTCACCGCCAACAGCACCAACCCCTTAAAATCAAACGGGTAGGACTGTAGCGTTGCCACTGGCCTGGGCAGGAATTTCCACACCATGTAAACGCCAAAAAGCGTCACTGGCACCGGCGCAAACATCACAAACCGCCAGTTGAGCTGGTCAACCAACACTCCACCCAATACCGGCCCCAGCGCAGGGGCAAGAATAACGCCCATGCCATAGATACCCATGGCCTGGCCCCGGCGTTCCTTTGGAAAAATGCGGAACACCAGATACATGGCCATTGGCTGCATCAGGCCGGCAAACGCACCCTGGGCAACACGGGCCGCAATCAGGGTCTCGGGAGTTGGGCTAAAGCCTCCGACAACGGATACGGCACTGAACAACAGCATCGCCGTGGCGAGGGTTTTACGCAGGCCGAAGTGATCCAGTAGCCAGCCCGTAGTCAGCATCGTGATGGTCATGGCAGCGATAAACCCGGTCGCCAGCCAGTGCGCCTGGCCCTGGCCAATGCCGAATTCCAGCATTATATCGGGCAGCGCAACGTTGACGATGGTGGCGCTGAGCACGGTCGCGATCGTGCCCAGCATCACTGTGGCAACCGCGAACCATCGCCAGCGCTCACCATACCGGGAACGCAGAGCTTCAAGGGAATGGTCGGTCAGGATAACCCCCCGGCGAGATCGACCCGTTATTTGAGGCGGTCGCCGTTCACCATGATTTTGTTGAAAACACCCAGAGCCACGTCAATATCGTCCCCACTGACGCCCTCCAGCATCTCGTCCCGAAGTTTTTTTGCGCGGGCGTTCAAGTCAACCATAAAGGACTCACCCGCTTCGGTCAGATGCAAGCGCCGGGCGCGGCGATCGTTCTGGCAAAGCCGGCGTTGAATCAGGCCTTGCTCCTCGAGGCTATCCAGCAGACGTACCAGGGTCGGATTCTCAATCGCCATAAGGCTGGCAAGCTCGCGCTGGGTCAGCCCCTCGCCACCCCGCTGGAGGTACACCATGGTGGTCCAGCGGGCCTGGGTAACACCGAGGTCTTTCAGACGCTCGTCCAGCAATTTCCGCCACCGACGGGTCACCCTGGCGACCGCAAAGGGGAACTGGTCTCTCATAGCTTCATGTTCCATAACGACTCTCTTTGTCATTGAAATATGATTAACAGGTAATACTAGTAAGCTAATTATTACAATGAAAACAGAAAAGGAAGTGCACGCATAATCAGGGAATACCGAAAGAGGCCAGCCCGGAGCTAACCGGCTTTTTGGTAGCCGTCATCCAATGGGGCAGATTCCGGGTCACTGTGTTGGAACTCGACGTTGCGTGGGTCAATCTCCGCCAATACCGTTGAAGCTTCCGGCATGGTGGCGACGAAATGACCCTGATCCGCTATCGGAATGTCGTAGGTTGTCCGGATTCGGTGTGTGGTGAACATCACCAGCATTACCAATACGACAGCGTTGCCAAGGAACAGCCCCCGGGGGCCGAGCAGGCTGACGAGTTCAGCCATCACGATCGGGCCTATAACGCTCCCGATGCCGTAACTGAGCAGCAGCGTAGCGCTGGCCGCTACAATGCGATGATGCTCCATCCGGTCATTGGTGATTGCCACGGCGATCGGATACAACGTGGCGGAAAGTCCCACGAAGACACCGACAGCCAGCATAAGCAGCCACAGGTTAGCGGCACCCAGCAGCGCCGCAACCACCGCCGAACCTGCAGCCACCAGTGCTACCCAGCACATCACGCGCCGCCGGTCCAGACGGTCGCAGATAATACCCAGAGGCCAGGCTACCAGCATTGCCGATACAATCGCGGTGGCCATAAAGATCGACGTCTGGGTTACGTTCAAACCAATCAGGGTGGCGTAAACCGGTCCCATGGCATAGAAAGAACCCACCAGCACACCACAGATCAAAGACCCGGCAACACCTGAGGAGGATTCCCGGAACAACGTGAAAAAGGACATGCGCTCCACCGCCTCGATACGTGGCGCCTCCATCCGGGTCAGGGCCAGCGGTATGAGAGCCATTACCAGAAGAATGGCCGCTATGGTAAACGGTGTGAAACTGGCCGGCTCGCCAAAGTTGACGATCAGCTGACCGCCAGCAGCGGACAGATAAAACACGATCTGATAAACCGCAAACAGGGCGCCCCGATTGGCATTGGTTGCCCGGCTGCTGAACCAGCTCTCAATCACCACCAGCACACCGGCAATGCTGAAGCCGGACAGCGCCCGCAGAAACGCCCAGAACACCATCGATATCGCCATCGGATAGAGTAACGCGGCCACAGCGGCCAGTGCGGCGAACACCGCAAACGCTCGAATATGACCAACCCGACCAATTACCCGGTTCACGTACAACGTGCCAAAAACAAAACCAATGGAATAACACACCAGGACCCAGCCAATGGTGCCGGGGTCAATAGCCTCAATGCTCATACGGATGCCCAGCAACGTCATCAGGAACGCGTTGCCACTCACCAGCAACACGATGCTGAAAATCAAAGCTGATAACGACGTGACCATGCGGGTCATCTGGTTTACTCCAACTACGGGGAACAGAAAAGGGGCCCGCCATGAACATAGCAGGCAGAGGGTTGTTATGCCCAATCGCCCATTAGACCAGTCAGAGCATTCGAGTGCTATTACGCAGTTGCCGAACCAAGGCCCCCAGGCAGTCATAACACGCCTTCCAACCGCCATTTCACATTGTTTTACATTAATGCGTCGTAACACACGACTCTATCCCAAAGCTGATAATATAAATTTTCCTGATCAGGGATTGCTCAGATTTTCGTCAGCCACCATGAAGAGCCCATCGTCATGAAGAAAACGGAATGGCCCATCCGCTGGGACTTACTGCTTCGCTACCGCCTCATAGAGATCATTGCGTTGTGGGAAGGGCGGCTAACCACCAATCACATTTGCCACGGTTTTGGCATCGGACGCCAGCAAGCCTCGAAGGATATTAATACCTATCTTCGTGAATTGGCTCCGGGCAACCTGGTGTATGACCGCCATCTCAAGGGTTATGTACCGGCTCCGGACTTTCGCCCGGTAGTCACCCGGGGTCAATCTGAAGAGTACCTCGACCTGATCGCCCGCAACGATGCGCTCAGCCAGACCTTCGAATCGCTCGATATCGGCTTGCCCAACAGCACCGTGGTGAGCATAGCCCGACATCTTGCAGAGCCTGCGGTTGTGCGCGCAGTTGTTGCAGCTACCCGTCAGGGCAGACGCCTGGAAACCGATTACTTTTCGCTGACACAGCCCAAAAGTGAAAGGCGGATCATCGAGCCCCACACCCTGGTCTACAGTGGTCAGCGCTGGCACGTTCGCGGCTGGTGCGAACAGCGAGGTGTCTACCGTGACTTCATCCTCAGCCGGTTCCGTGGCACCCCGAAGATTCTGAATGACCGGGGGCGCCATACGGTGCACCAGGACGAAGACTGGAATCGCCAGGTAACCGTAGAAATCCGACCAGACCGTCGGCTTACCGCCGAACAGCAAGCCATCATCGCCTCCGATTACGGCATGGAGAATCAGCGCCTGAAACTGGTAACCCGGGGGGCACTGGTTCGTTACCTGATTTCTTTGGTGGGAATCCGCCCATATATGGTCGATCCGGATCCGCTGGTTCAGCAGTTGGAGCTGGCAAACCGTGACGCGTTGTCAAAGTGGGTTGCCACCCGGAAAGTCATTCGTGAGGAACTGGCAGAAAGCTGCTAATCTGAGGCAAATCAACCGCGTTCGGGTGCCCTATTCTCAGATCACGGAGCTTTCTCGCGTCCATACCGTCATCCCTCGGATGTCTCTTGCTTTTGTTGGCCAGCCATACCTCAGCCGCTGACTGTGGTATGGCCAGCACACCCATCGCCCACGTTCAGGGTAGCGATGATGGCTCTCCAATGGCCGGTGAAACCGTGACCGTAGAAGGCATTATGACTCTGGACACCCGCGGCAACGGCGGTTTCCAGGGCTTTTATCTCCAGCAGGCCGATCATCGAGCCGACGATAATCCTCGAACCTCCGAAGCGCTCTTTGTCTACACTCAAAAAACCGGCGGCAAACCCGGCCATCGCCTACGTCTGACCGGCCGGGTGAAGGAGTACCATGGCCTGACCGAACTTGTTCGCATCACGGCCTTGAGAGACTGCGGTTCTGCGCCGATCCCCGCTGCCATTGAAGTCCAGCTACCCTGGTCTGGAGGTGTTCACCCCGAACATCTCGAGAATATGCACATTGCAATCAACCAGCCTTTGACCGTGATTGACCACTATAATCTCGGTCGTTACGGCGAGCTCACTCTGGCGCCAAACTTTCAGTTTACGGCAACCCAGACCATTGCGCCGGGACCCGATGCAGTGCAACTGACCCGGACTCAACAGGCTGCCCGGCTCATCCTCGATGATGGTCGTGGCCAGCGTAATCCAGAGCCCGTGCCCTATCCGACACCCGCCCTTACTCTCGATCACACGGTCCGCGCAGGAGACCGCATTCCGGAGCTACGGGGCGTGCTGGACTATCGCTTCGGGAATTGGCGGCTACAACCACTGTTCACCCCCGAATTCCGGATCGGCAACCCGAGACCGGAACCACCCCGGCGACCGGAGCGCAGCTCGTTGCGCATTGCGACCCTGAACCTGGGAAACTATTTCAACGGCGATGGTGATGGCGAAGGTTTTCCCACGGCTCGGGGGGCTGGCAGCCAAGCCGCTCTGGAAAGGCAAACAGCGCGTCTGGTCGCCACGTTGACTGGTCTGGATGCAGATATCATTACCGTTATGGAAATAGAAAACGACGGCACCGGGCCAGAAAGCGCCGTCGCTCGGCTTGCTGCTACCATGGGAGAACAATGGCGTTTCTCCGTGTCCGGGCAACACCAGCAGGATGTTATCCGTTCGGCTTTTCTGTTCGACTCCGAAAAAGTGCAGGTCAGTGGTGCGCCGAAAACCATTGCCACCGGACCGTTTCACAACGCAGGCAGGGTGCCGTTGGTTCAGACTTTCCGGGTGCGGCAACATGATCGCCGGGTTCGACTGGTTGCCAGCCACTTCAAATCCAAGAGTTGCCGGGGTGCAAAAGGCCTGAATCAGGACCAGAACGACGGACAGGGCTGCTTTGGCGCCACTCGAACCCGAGCCGCCGAAGCGATGATCGACTGGCTGGCCGCAACGCAGCCGGAAGCATCCAGACAGGCGGACGCTGACAGCGACGGTTTTTCAGGCACTCTTACAGGTACTCTGATGGGCACACTGATCACCGGTGACCTGAACAGTTACGCCATGGAGCCGCCGTTAATGCGCTTTCGCACGGCCGGATTTGTGGACCTGGTCAGACACTTTCAGGGCCTTGACAGCTACAGCTATCGCTACCGAGGCGGCGCTGGCACGCTCGATTACATACTGGCCGATGCCGCCCTCAAACCCTATGTGATCAGCGCCGCTAGCTGGGCCGTCAACGCCGATGAGCCGCCAGCACTGGGTTACCGGGACCAGTCAACCCCGGTGTCGGTACCCTGGCGGTCGTCTGATCACGACCCGATCGTTGTGGACCTCGCCCTTTAAACCGCCCGGGCGTTCAAAGGCCGGACCGATAAAAGATGGTTATAAGCGGGACGCTAATCAATACCAATGAGTTTGTGCATCTGCAAGGTAAGCCGCCAGCGGGGGTTCGCCAGACAGTAGTCAGTGGCCCTTCGGGTATTGCTCTGTTTGATCACATCCTCACCTTGGGTCGGTGTCGTTGGCGAGGCCATAGGTGACACAAAATAATGGCTGGCCTGAATATGCTCAAACGCTTCCGGCATGGCTTTGGGCTGGGGAAATACCATCTTGAGCTCATCACATCGGGTGATTACCACCGGTGCATCCGCTTTGGGAGCCACACACAGCCAATCGATACCGGCCGGCGGCGCAAGGGTACCGTTGGTCTCTACCCCGACTTCAAACCCGCGCTGGTGGAAACACTCGATCAGCGCCTCATCCAGTTGCAGCAGCGGCTCGCCTCCGGTACACACCACATAGGGCCGGCCCGGCGCGTCTGGCCAGAGTGCGGCGATGTGGTCCGCCAACGCCCCGGCAGACTCAAAACGGCCGCCATTCTGGCCATCGGTGCCAACAAAGTCGGTATCACAGAAGTTGCAGACAGCCGTGGCGCGGTCGGCTTCCCGCCCGTTCCAGAGATTGCATTTGCTGAAGCGACAAAATACCGCCGCCCGACCGGCCTGGGCACCTTCACCCTGCAGCGTGTAGAAGGCTTCCTTGACGCGATACATCAGATGCTACCTTTATCATTGTGCTCATAAAGCAGCGGGTCCTTGAGGCCATGAGCCGCAAAGGCTTCGAGCCGTTCGGCGCAGGAGCCGCAAACCCCACAGGCAAGATCACGCCCGTTATAGCAGGTCCAGGTCTGGCCGTAGTCCAGTCCCAGCGTTATACCTTCGGCCAGAATCCCGATTTTATCAGCCCGGATATAGGGCGCCTCGATCCGGACCGGTTCGTAGTTGGCAACCCGGCAGACTGCATCCATCTTTTCAACGAACTCCGGCCGACAATCCGGGTAGATTGCATGGTCACCGCCGTGAGCTCCGTACCAGACCGCTGCCGCACCCGCGGTAACCGCATAACCGGTAGCGAGGGAGAGCAGGATCATATTGCGATTGGGCACCACCGTCGACTTCATGCTCTGCTCAGCATAATGACCTTTCGGCACCTCGATATCGTCGGTTAAAGCGGAACCGGTCATAACGGTTTTCAGCGACCTGATATCAATCACCTGATGGGGGATGTCCAGACTTTCACAGACTGTCCGGGCACAGGCCAACTCGCGGATGTGGCGCTGACCGTAATCGAAAGACAACGCATGCACCTGGTAGCCTTCCGACCGGGCGCGGTGCAACAGGGTGAAGGAATCCATTCCTCCGGAATAAACCACCACAACTATTTCAGACATAACATCAAACACTCTTATCCGAACGGCTTACAGAGCCGGGATGGATCGCGGGGCCACGGCACCTCTGCCTGCCCACAACGGAACTGTCACAAGACCAGTGGACATATTGTAACAGTGCGGTGACATGATAGGTTCGCGTCCCCCTGGTTAGACAGTTACACTTTGCCAACAGCAAACTTATAACAACCGTGCGGTATGACAGCTCAAACCATTCCTGCTTTTCTAGATTTTGAAGCATCAAGCCTCGATCTGATCGCCAGTTACCCGATTGAAGTCGGTGTGTGCTTGCCTGATGGTTCCCTTCACAGCTGGCTGATTCGCCCCCATGTACTCTGGCTGGACTGGTCTGAGAGCGCGCAGCAAGTGCACGGCATTGCGCGCGCAACGCTGGAACGGGAAGGCCTTGAAATCAGCGAGGTCACTCACACCCTCAATGAATTGCTGGCGGGACAGGTTTTCTGTGATGCCTGGACGTTTGACAGTTTCTGGTTACACCGGCTGTATAAGACGGCCAACGTAACGCCGTCATTCCAGCTGGAATCGGTTTCAATGCTGCTCTCGGCAACAGAAGTTCAGCGTTGGGCAGAGACTCGCCGGCGTATTATCGGTGAACTCGGGCTACCGATACACCGGGCTGCCAACGATGCTCTGATCCTCCAGCGGACCTGGCAGGAAATCACGCGGCAGACTCTATCAGATTGCCAGACCAACGCACTCTGATTATCGGCCAGCGACTTTATGAAGGGTTAACATTTGCTCTGTTGGCAATGATCTCGATGCCGTCCCGCACCGTGGTCAGTGTCCAGTAGGTCACCAGTGCCATCAGGCCCGCCCCAATTGCAGTAAAAGCAAAATCGGCCCCCACCACATAGCTCTTTGCCAGAACCATATAAACGACAAGCGCTATAACAAGAAAAGCTTCAACGAACAGATGCGAACGAAACTTGGTAAAAGATCCGGATTGATCGGACATGGTATTCAGTTTAAACCTCTTTTCGGCTATTGATTAGTGTGCGTATTATCGCCTAATCCAGCCGGTATGGCTGTACGAGCTAGCCGCTACGAAGTTTCCGAGACCTCCCTCTACTATATTCCTGACAAAAAGTTCCAGACAAAAAAAAGCGCAGCCTAAACAGGGTGCGCCTATAAAAAGGAGAGATCCACACAGCAACTGGCGGAGGAGCAAGTTGCTGTGGATTGCGCAACATAAAACACGTGACGAGGTGAATTATCTACGCCGCCGGACGCTGCGTCTGTAGGGGTTTGCCGAGATTTGAATAAATAGCGATTGAGAGGACACTGGTTATTGGGTGCGCAAAGGTTCGCTGTTTTAAAACGCCCGACCAGGCGATACACTGATAACGAAGGTGCCAGGCAAATTGCACATTCCGTGGGTTCAAGCGCTGTTGGAACCCCTGGGTTAAAACGAGATTCGAGATTTTATAGATGACAAGAAAACCGAACAGACATCCTGATCAGCAAACAACTTACCGAAAAGCGGCCGGCCAATCCGGTCAGCGAGTAGTGGTAATGGTTATCGATAACTAACGGCTTTCGGTCAACGCCCGGGAGCCTTTGAGCGACCGGGTACGCATCTTCGCGATAAACCCCGGTGCTTCAGGTTTCGGGGTTTTTTTTGCAGTCGCAAAACGACGAGGAGAAGATCATGAGAAGACAAACTACCGCACGTGCAGCAAACCAGCCCGGGCCCCAGCGTACCGGCCCTGTCCGTCGTCCGGAGAAACTGCCCCTGCTGGATGCGATCTGCAAGAAACTGAACCAACGGGTTAACCTGGATGACGAACAGCGGGTGCTGGGTGTGTATGAGCGCGGCTGGATTCTGAAAGGTGTGCTGGGCAACCCGGATGGCGCTGAGGCGCGCTATGTAAAGGCGCTGGCTAACCGCTACAATTCCTGGATTGCCCGCCAGGTCGCCTAGTCGACCTGGCTCATTTGCGGGCCGGGAGGGCTCAGGACAGTCAGTGTGACTGCTTGAGCCCTTTGGCCAACTGCAAGCCAGAGCCGTTTTACCCTGCCGTAGTTGTTTACCACGTCGAAATTTTTCTGCGGGAAAAGTTAAACGGAATGGTGGTCATCCATGCCCCAATTATTCATGAATCCTTTTTTACGGTCGATCATGCGCTGGTAAGTGGCAATGATGATGGCCGCGTGGGGTGCCCTGGTCAGTCGCAGGGTTTCGATGCGGCGTTCAAGTCGGGCCACTTCACCACTCAGTCGACGACAAACGTGAGACCGGACACTGTCGTGCTGGTCAAGGTTTACAGGGGGGTAGCCCGAAGGCCGGTTGTCAAGATGCGTATCCATAGCGGTCTCATCCATTGAGTTGTCCTTTTGGACTGGTACAGCCGTGCGAACCAGTTCCAAGCGTTAAATTTTGCATGCCTGTCGGACAAAACGCAATAAACATGAACAGATATTCATCTTATCCCCATGGGGGTCTCCAATACCCCACGTCCAAAGCCCTGCTATAGTTCCCTGAAAGATCACACTACCGGAGGGGAACCCATGCACCAAACCTCAGTCGCGGACACGCTACGAGAGTATCTTTCTTTACTGGAGTTGCTTGATGATGCCTATTGGGAAGCCGGGACCATAGCTCACAAGGACATGGTTTACGACATCATCAGCATCTTCAGCCAGGAAGTGGCTGAACTCAACAAGCTCAGCGTGATGGACCATCATTATCCCTATGAGGTCATCACCGAAGGCATCCGGAGAGTGGTTCCCAAGCTCGAACGGCTGGACGATTTCCGCGAGGAAATCATCCAGCGCACCCAAACCCTTACGGATTTCAGGGATATTCTTTCCTCTGTGCTCGGCATTCTCGAGGAGCAACTCCGGACGGTGTGATCACACCGCGAACAGGGGTCTCTGATTTTCCGGCCTGAGCGGGAACTCGCGACAAACGGTGTAAACAAACCGGGCCAGTGCAGGTAGCTGATGGGCGAATATCGGCAGCCCGGTATTCAGCAGGCTGACGGAAATATCCCGGGCCGAGTCGGCCCAGCAGAACTTGTTGATCAGTCCCACATGGCCAAACGCATGCCGGCTTTGCGGGCCCCAGAGGCCGACCGGGTTACCACCCAGCATCAGGCCGGCACTGAACCGCATCGGAATCATCATGGTGCGGTCAATCTGCAGGGAGCCATATTGCTGGGTAATCCGGCGGATCGTCATAGGGTCACAAATGCGCTTACCCTCCCAGACACCCCCATTGAGCATCATCTGAAAAAACCGCCCCATTTCCTCTGCGGTACCACACAGATTACCTGCGGGGATGACGGCTTCCTGAAAGCGGGGATCATTGACCACCTGCTCGACGGTGCGAATGTCACCTCCCAGCGCCCGATTGACAATCCAGGACACCGGGAAGCGCGGGGTCGGGCCCGTGGCATAGGTCAAGGCCAGCTCGTGGACCTGCTCTGACGACATCCCGTAGGTGAACCACTTCATTCCCATGGGCTGGCGGATATGAGTATCGAGAAAGGCTTCGATGGTCTCACCGGTGACCTTTTCAAGTACCCGCTGCAACACATAGCCGCCGGTAATGGCGTGATAGGCGACCCGGGTTCCGTCTACTTCCACCGGTTCCGCTTCACAAAGCAGGCGCCAGATTTCGTCTGTTTGCCACAGCACGTCAATGGGCGTACCCCGAGGGATGGCGGGAATCCCACCCCGATGGGAAAGTATCTGATGAATGGTAATGGTGCGCTTGCCACCCTGGGCAAACTCCGGGCAGTAATAGGATACCGGGTCCAGCAAATTGACCCGCCCCTGTTCTACCAGAATGTGAATCAGCAGGGCAGTGACCGCTTTGGATGCGGAAAAATAACAGACCGGAGTCCCGGTGGTCATCGGCACTTTAACCGAGTGCCGGCTATCCCGCGGGCCGTTACCCGCTGCATGGCCAATCGACCGGTGCAGGATTTGCTCCCCCCGGTGCCGGACTGAAAGCTGCATGCCCGGGTGGGTGCCTGTCCGGTATAACCGTTCCACGCTCCGCCAGATGGCGTTGACAGAGTCCTCACTGACGCCTACGGCGTCCGGATTTTCTCCCGCCTGGTCCCGATAGGTAACGGCATCCAGATCCTGAGGTACTGCAAAGGTATTCAGGGCGCGGCGGGCAAGTCGATTCATCAGGTTACACCTTGACGTCATAATGTTTGATTATTTGAACTCAGCGTTATCCTGATGGGCGTCCGATGCCACAGGTTCAGGGCTTTCAGCTTCGCTGGCCTGGGCCAGACAAACCTGGTTACGACCGTCTGCCTTGGCCCGATACATGGCCTTGTCCGCCATGTCATTGAGCGCATCGGCCGTCAGGCCGTGTTGCGGAAAGACAGCAATGCCAATACTAACCGTAAGCCTGACGTCTGCCACCCCCTCCAGCGAGATAGTATGGTCCGCCACCAACGAGCGTAGCCGATCGGCCGCTTCCCGTGCTTCCGGGCCATCCATCTCCGGCAGCAACATCATGAATTCTTCGCCTCCGTAACGCCCAAAAGCATCCACGCTGCGAATCCCTTGCGACAGACGTTTACAAACAGCGGTCAGAACCGCATCACCAGCCGGATGACCGTACTGGTCGTTTACCAGTTTGAAATGATCTATGTCGATCCAAAGCAACGCCAGATGTCGGCCGTAACGGGAGGCCCGGATGATCTCCTCTGACAACAGCCGATTCATTTCCCGACGATTATACAGGCCGGTAAGTGTGTCATGGGCGGCCAGCTCCGACAGCTCCTGCTCAAGTATTTTACGGTCCGTCACGTCCAGAATAATACCTTCAAGTACCAGGCCGTCACCATCCTCCACAGCACGACCACGTTCCCAGACCCAGATTACCTGGCCATCCTTTCGGACCAGCTGGTACTCGAGTGAAAACGCCTCGGCAGCGCCAATCGCTTCTTCAACCAGCTGCACCGTTTTCTGGTTATCCTCCTCTTGTACCAAGTGGGCAAAAGCGACATCGCGGTTATCTATTACTGCTTCAGGCTCGTAGCCGGTCAGTTCCCGACAACCGCTGGAGACAAATTTCATGGTCCAGAACTCATCATACAGGCAGCGATAAGCCATACCGGGGAGATTATCCATCAGCGTGGTGAGCTGGCGTTCCCGATGTCTCAGGCGGGCTTCCGCTATGCGGCGGTCGGTGACATCCAGACCAATGGCAATTGAGCCGATCAGCACACCGGCTTCGCTGTAAAAACAGCGGGAGTTCCAGGACATCAAGCGCTCATCGCCGCTGCGGGTCCGGATACAGGTTTCACAATCGTCTACCTCACGAGTGCCTGCTGAAACTTCCGCGGCGGTCTTCTTGATCAGCGTCCGGTACTTCTCATCGGGATACAGCCATTGCCAGATTTGGTCTTTGCCTTGCAGCTCCTGCTCCGAGTAACCGCTGATCTTTTCTGCTGCCTTGTTCCAGAGCAGTACGTTTGCCTGGGGATCCCATACGTTAATCCAGATGCTGGCGTTATCAATCACCTTTTGCTGGAACTGGCTCAGCAGACGGATTTCTTCACGCTGGTGATTCTGCAGGGACATCTGGTTACGATCGTGTCGGAACTGGCGCCTCAGGGCGAAAAACAACACCAATGCGGTCACAGCCACAAAGGCCCAGCCCTCATAGGTCTGTACTTCGCTTAGCAGGTCGGTGTCATTTGCCCAGTAATCAACGGCCAGATCAGAAACCGTAATCCAGGCCAGGCCAGCCGACAGGTAGACCAACACCACCCAGAGTGATCGCCAGACTGGACTGGTACGTTGGTTTTTTGTGTTATGCATCGATAGGTGGTCTCTCATGACTTAAGCCAAAAGTTAGGCATGGTGATTGAGCCAACCTCCGGGGAAGAACCAGGACTTCTTTTTCAACCTTAGTCAGTGGCGGTGGATAGGTCGAGGTTTCAATCCTTTATACCCTCTCTATTACATTATTCACGAGCATTATCGTATAGTTTTGGCTTAGTCCCCTGAGCACGGATGATCCCGTTATGACGCCCGCCATCAACGCTGCTAAAAAGGCAGGGATTGGCTACACAGTCCACAAGTACGATCACGATCCTGCCGCAGATTCCTATGGCAGGGAGGCGTCGGAGAAGCTCGGGCTGGACCCGGAGCGGGTGTTCAAGACCCTGGTGGTTTCAGTAGATGCCGGGCATCTGGTGGTGGCAGTATTGCCGGTTTCCACGATGTTGAGTATGAAGCTGGTGGCCGACGCTGTCGGCGGCAAGAAAGCCGCCATGGCGGATAGAGACAAGGTTCAACGGTCTTCCGGATACGTTCTCGGGGGTGTCAGCCCGCTCGGACAGAAGCGGCCATTGCAAACGGTCATCGACAGTTCGGCCCGACAATTCGACACCGTGTTTGTCAGTGCCGGACGGCGGGGTCTGGAGATTGAGCTTGCCCCCGGCGACCTGGCCCGCCTGACTGGAGGCCAGTTTGCCGACCTGCGGCAACTCTGAGCGGCTAAAAACCGGATTCGCCGCCACAAAAAAGCCCGGAAAGCGCAAGGCCATCCGGGCGCTTCTATCAAGCCCGAATTACTTCACCTGATCACGGGCATCCGCGAGAATCCTGTTGAAGGTTTCGCTGGGCCGCATGATCTTGCAGACTTTTTCCGTTGACGGGTGATAGTACCCGCCAATATCCGCTGGCTGACCCTGAACCACACTCATCTCTTCCAGAATCTTGTCCTTGTTGGCTTCAAGTTGTTCCGAAAGTTTACCGAAGAAGGCTTTCAGGTCTTTGTCTTCGTCCTGATTTGCCAGCTCCTCGGCCCAATAACGGGCGAGGTGGAAATGACTGCCGCGATTGTCGAGCTCACCGGTCACGCGCGACGGTGACTGGTTATTTTCCAGCAGCCGCTCGGTGGCTTTGTCGAGAGTCTGGCCCAACAGGCGTGCCCGAACATTGTTATGCTTCTCGCCCAGCTCTTCCAGGGATACGGCAATAGCCAGAAATTCACCCAGAGAGTCCCAGCGCAGGTGATTCTCCTGCAGCAGCTGCTGTACGTGCTTGGGCGCTGAACCACCAGCGCCGGTTTCGTATAGTCCACCGCCATTGAGCAACGGTACGATAGACAGCATCTTGGCACTGGTACCCAGCTCCAGGATCGGGAACAGATCGGTCAGATAATCCCGCAGCACGTTGCCGGTGACAGAAATGGTATCCAGGCCACGAATCAGCCGCTCCATGGTCCAGCGAATCGCCCGCACCGGAGACTTGATCAGGATATTCACATCCGACGTATCGTGATCCTGGAGATACTTCTCCACCTTCTTGATCAGCTCGGCATCGTGGGGACGCTCGTCATCGAGCCAGAAAACTGCGGGCATCCCGGAAGCGCGGGCGCGGTTTACCGCCAGTTTGACCCAGTCACGAATCGGCAGGTCCTTGGTCTGGCACGCACGCCAGATATCGCCTTTCTCAACCTTGTGTTCCGTCAGCACCTGACCGTCTTCTGCAATGATGCGAACGATGCCGTCTTCAGGAATCTCGAAGGTCTTGTCGTGGGAGCCATACTCTTCCGCTTTCTGTGCCATCAGGCCCACGTTCGGCACCGTGCCCATGGTAGTGGGATCAAACGCGCCGTGGGTCTTACAGAAGTTGATCACTTCCTGATAGATGGTGGCGTAGGTGCTCTCCGGCATCACTGCCTTGGTGTCTTTCAGCTTGCCATCCCGGGCCCACATTTTGCCGGAGTTACGGATCATCGCCGGCATGGAGGCGTCAACGATCACGTCGCTGGGCACGTGCAGGTTGGTGATGCCCTTGACGGAATCCACCATGGCTATCTCAGGGCGGTGTTCGTAACAGGCGTGCAACTCCTCCTGAATCTCTTCCTGCTTGGATTCCGGCAACGTCTTGATCTTTTCAAGCACACTGGACAACCCGTTGTTGGCGTTTACGCCCAACTCATCAAACAGGTCGCCGTACTTGTCGAACAATTCCTTGTAGAAAATCTTCACCGCGTGACCAAAAACAATCGGGTGAGAAATTTTCATCATGGTCGCTTTGACGTGCAGCGAGAACATCACGCCGGTATTCTGGCAGTCTTCCAACACATCTTCGAAAAACTTGCGCAGCGCCTTACAGCTCATGAACATGCCATCCAGCACTTCCCCTTCCATTAATGGAAGTTCGGCTTTCAGGACGGTCTGCTCACCTTTGGCATTCTCGAACACGATCCGGGCATTGGTTGCCTTGTCGAGGGTCACCGACTGCTCGTTGGAGTAAAAATCGCCGCCGCGCATATGGGCAACATGCGTGCGCGAAGCCGGACTCCACTCCCCCATGGAGTGAGGGTACTTACGGGCAAAGGCCTTGACGGCAGCCGGAGCACGGCGGTCGGAGTTGCCTTCCCGCAGAACCGGGTTGACGGCGCTGCCAAGTACCTTGGCATAACGGGCCTTGGCGTTTTTCTCTTCGTCGCTCTGGGCGTTCTCTACGTACTCGGGAACCTTGTAACCCTGAGAGCGGAGTTCTTCGATCGCTGTACGCAACTGGGGAATGGAGGCGCTGATGTTAGGCAGCTTGATGATATTGGCTTCCGGGTTCTTGGTATACTCCCCCAGCTCGGCCAGGGCATCCGGTACTCTCTGATCTTCCTCCAGATAGTCGGGAAAAGTCGCCAGAATGCGGGCTGCCAGGGAAATATCACTGGTGCCGAACTCTATGCCCGCAGGCTTGGCGTAGGTTTCCAGGATCGGTAAAAGCGAGCGCGTCGCGAGTGCGGGAGCCTCGTCGGTAAGGGTATAGATGATTTTGGTTTTGGAATGAGAAGTAGGCATTTTCGTCCTCTGGCAAGGTGTGAGTTCAGGACGGTCAGCACATTCCCTGGCGTCTTGTGAACATCAGAGTTAAGCACGGACTGATTACGAACTTATGAGAAGAAAGTAAAGATACCAGTTTTCGGCGCATTTTGATTAGGATATTAGTCTAAAGTCTCAGGAATTTTACGAATCCCACTAAAAAAACCGCCACACTTTTACTGACTGCCTGTTTCAAAAGTTCGTGGCCAGCCTCGCAACACTCCCCCCTGCTCGGCCTTCCGAGAAGTGTTGCGGGTCCGGGCCTGCCGTGGCTGGATCAGGCCTGCTTGGTTGGCAGCAACCCGGCGGCCTGCAGCGTACCCTGTATGGCATCCAGCGCTTCCGGGTTGGCAAGGGCGTCGCGGTTATCACTGCGGGCGGCACCATTGAGCAGTCTGGCAACCGCGAGCTCGACCTTCTTGCCACTTCGGGTGTAAGGAATATCCTTGACCACCAAGACATGGCGCGGCACGTGACGCGGGCTGGCACCCTCCCGAATACGGATTTTCAGGTTCTTGATGACATCGTCACTGAGCGAGTCCCCGCTGGCGGGCACCACCAGTAACACTACCTCAACATCGCCCTCAATCTGTCGTCCCACTACCAGGCTGTCTTTTATCGCAGCTTCGGTCTCGACCTGACGGTATATTTCCGCGGTGCCAATGCGCACACCACCGGGGTTGAGGGTGGCATCAGAACGACCATAGATCACCGCACCGCCATGCTCGGTGAAACGAATAAAATCCCCGTGAGCCCAAACCCCCGGGAACGTCTCGAAATAGGCGCTCTGAAAACGGGCGCCATCGGGATCGTCCCAGAAGCATACCGGCATTGAAGGTAACGGCTGACGACAGACCAACTCGCCACGACCACCGTCCAGGGCATGGCCTTCCTCATCAAAGGCCACCGCATCGACCCCCAGCAACGGGCACTGGATCTCCCCGCGACGCACAGGCAGTGTCGGTGTGCAGCCGACAAAACAACCACAGATATCGGTGCCTCCTGCTATCGAACCCAACAGCACGTTCGGTGCTCCTTCGGCGTAGACCCAGTCATAGTCTTCCGGCAACAAGGGCGAGCCAGTGGAGAACAGCACTCTCAGGGGCGCCAGATCCAGACTGGTCGCCGGCGTCAGTCCGGCTTTCCGGCAACCCGCCAGAAAACGCGCGCTGGTGCCAAAGTGCGTCACTCTCTCCTCGGCAACCCGTTCCCACAAACTGTTCAGGCTCGGATACCCCGGAGAGCCGTCAACGGTAATCACCGTGGCACCGGTCAACAAGGCAGACGCCTGCCAGTTCCACATCATCCAGCCACAGGTGGTGAAATAGAGGAACCGGTCACCGGGGCCCACGTCGCCGTGGAGCATCAGCTCTTTGGCATGGTTTACCAATAGCCCGACCGCGCCATGCACAATGCACTTGGGTTTACCGGTGGTACCCGAGGAATACAGGATGTACACCGGCTGATCCGGCGGTAAAGGCGTAAACGACGGCGCCTGGCCTGCGCCTTCAGCCAACGCAGCCTCCCAGGTGGTGACCAGGGGCCCCGCCAGGGCCGGCTCGTTCGGAAGTTGTGGCACACTTACCACGCAACGCAGGCTTTCGAGACCGGCCACCAATTGTTCAAAATCTGCCTGACGGGCAAAAACCTTACCGCCATAGCCGTAACCATTTACCACAATCAACGCGGTCGGCTCGATCTGGCCAAAACGGTCAAGAATAGCGTTAATGCCGAAATCCGGTGATGCGGAGCTCCAGATTGCGCCAAGACTGGTAGCCGCCAGCATGCCCACCATGGCTTCATAGCCATTGGTCACCACACCCGCTACCCGATCGCCCTGCTTGACACCTTTGCCCCGCAAAAACGCTTCCAGAGCGCCCACGTCGGCCTTCAGCTCGCCATAGCTGCGACGTAACACCGGCCGGGTCTCGCAGTGCGCGACGATAGCTTCGACATTGGCACCGTCACCTTCCGCCAGCCGCAACAGATTGGCTGCAAAATTCAGGCGCATGCCGGGAAACCATTCGGCGCCCGGCATGGAGCGCTTGGCCAGCACGCGCTCGGCGGGCGTATCACAACGCAAACCACAATAATCCCAGATACTCTGCCAGAACGGCTCCAGCTCGCTGATCGACCATTTATGGAGCGCGTGATAGTCGGCAAACGGACCCTTACCCTGGGCTTCCAGCCAGTGCTGATATTGCCCCATATGACAGTTGCGAAGACTCTCCTCGGTCGGATTCCAGACCACCGGGGCCTGCTCTGCGTTTTCCATCAATTGCTCCTATTGCATATGCCAGCCGTGGCTCACCACGACTGACTGCCCGGTCAGGGCCGCCGAGGGAAATGCGGCCAGGTGCACGGCCAGCTCAGCCACATCTTCCAGTGTAGTAAATTTGCCGTCCACCGTATGCTTCAGCATCACGTCCCGGATCACTTCTTCCTCCGAGATCCCGAGCTCTTTTGCCTGCTCTGGTATCTGCTTTTCCACCAGCGGGGTTCGGACAAATCCGGGACAAATGATGTTGCTGCTGACTCCGTATTCCGCACCTTCTTTCGCGACTGCCCGGCACAAGCCAAGCAAGCCATGCTTGGCGGTGACATAAGGCGATTTCAGCGGCGATGCGGTCATCGAGTGAACCGAGCCCATAAACAGCATGCAGCCGCCACCCGTCTTGTACATCCGGGTAAGCGCCGCACGGGTCACCAGAAAAGCGCCGTTGAGGTGAACATCCAGCACTTTGCACCAGTCTTTGTAGGCCAGCTTGTGAATGGGATCAATGTGCTGGACGCCGGCATTCGCCAGGGCAATGTCCAGACGGCCCCAGTTCTCGACGATCGCTGTCACACCGTCTTCGACTGCCTGCTCGTCGGTAACATCCATGGCCAGTGCCATGGCGGTTCCGCCCGCGGCACGAATCGCTGCGACGGTGTCTTCTGCGCCGGCCAGATCCAGATCTGCGACCGCAACCAACGCGCCCTCACGGGCATACCTCTCTGCGATGGCCCGCCCGATGCCGCGACCGGCCCCGGTAATCAGTGCAATGCGATTTTCAAGACGCATGAGCTTGTTCTCCTGTTGGGTAGTCAGTGCGTACTACTCAAAAATTTATTGTTAGTGCTTTACGACAAGATCAAGGCCCACCATAGACTTCGTTCGGCAACCAGGTTGCGATTGACTCGAACCAGAACACCAACCCGAGGCCCAACAGCTGAATGATAATAAAAGGCAGTACACCCAGATAGATATCCCGGGTGGTGATACCCGGCGGGCACACACCTTTGATATAAAACAGGGCGAAACCCACTGGCGGTGTCAGGAAGGACGTCTGCAGACACATTGCAAACATGATCGCAAACCAGACCGGTTCAACGCCCAGCGAGAACACCACCGGTGCCACCAATGGCAGGATGATCAGAGTAATCTCGACCCAGTCCAGAAAGAACCCGAGCAAAAAGGTAACGAACAGGATAGTCAGCAGAATGCCAGTGGTACCAAATGGCAGCCCGGTGACGGCTTCACGGATAACGTCGTCACCACCCAGGCCTCGCAGGACCGCTGCAAATACCGTAGCACCGATGAAAATGCCAAAGATAAACGCAGTGGTGCGGCTGGTCTGGTACAACGCGCCTTTGAGCACATTCATATCGAGCCGACGGCTGAGTAATGCCATCAACAATGCACCCGCGGCACCCACTGCGGACGCCTCTGTCGTGGTCGCAATACCGAAGAAAATGGAACCGAGAACCGCGACGATCAGAGCCATTGGTGGCACCACTGCCACTGCCACTTCGAACAGTACCCGGGGACTGAATTTCTCGCGGTTTTCAGGCGCTGGCGCAAGGTCTTTCTTCAGCCATGAAGCAATAATGATGTAGAGGATATACATCACCCCCAGCATGACGCCGGGAATCAGGGCGCCCATGAACAGCTTGCCGACCGATGCATCAGAGGTACCGAGCCGGTCAGACATCAAGACCAGCATGATGCTCGGCGGCACCAGGATGCCCAGTGTGCCGACAGAACAGGCGGTGCCGACGGCCAGGGATTTATTGTACTTGGCCTGCATCATCGGCCCCAGCGACAACATCCCGAGCAACACCACCGACGCCCCGACAATTCCGGTTGAGGCCGCCAGCAGAATGCCGACGATCACTACCGTAATGGCGTAGCCGCCGCGCAAAGGCCCCAGTAATTTGACCAGGCTGTGCATCAGCTTTTCGGCAATCCCGGAACGATCCAGCATGATGCCCATAAAAATAAACAGTGGCAGCGCCACCATTAACTCGTTGGCGACAATGCCATAGAGACGAGCGTCCAGAACGCCTATGGTGCCGTTCCAGGTAAACCAGAGATCGGCATCAAAAAACTCAACCAGGACGTGGCCGAGGATACCGAATACCAGACCAATACCGGCCAGTGCCCAGGCTACCGGAAAACCCAGCAACAGCAGCCCCATGAACGCGGCGAACATGGCGATGACAAGAATAGCTTCAAGCCCCATAACAACTTGCCTCTAGAATCAGTGACCGGATTGACCGCTATGGCGGTCATCGTCTGGTGTTTGGATTGCGCGGGGAAAGCCGAACAGCAATGTGCAGCAGCGCAGCGCCCGGGAAAATAGCGCAATGCCTACCAGGGTCATGCCGATGGGCAATACACTCTTGAAAATGAACCGGTAAGGCAGGCCACTGGGGGCCTGGGAGCGCTCGTCATACTGGAAAGCGGTGTACGCATAGGGGATAAGGACATAAACCATCAAATAAATGATAGGCAGCGCCAACAGAACGATGCAGACCAGGTCGATCCAGGCTTGAGCGCGCGGCGAAAATTTTTCACGCAATACATCGACGCGCACGTGATCGTCACGGACCACCGCGTAGCCCAGCGTCAACATCAGCGCGATGCCAAACAGATGCCAGGAGAGCTCTTCCAATGCTATCGAACCCTCGGACAGCACAAACCGGCTGAACACATTCGCCAATACGACCACCAGGACAGCCAGCCATAACCAGGAACTGAGGCTGCCAACGCCCACCACGAACCGGTCAAGCCAGTAACACAATCGATTAGTGGGTAAATCAGTGTCCGTCGCTATCGCAGACGGCTCGGAAGGAGCTTTGTTATCAGTCACACAAACCTCGGGAAATCCGGGAGGGGGAAGGTTTCAAAAACCAGCGTACACCGGGACCCTCGACCGGTGCACGCTCGTTAGTTACTGTCTGGGATCAATCGTACTCGTAGAAGTCCCGTGGCAGGTAACCCTTACCGTGCCAAATGGAGTGATGTTCCATGAACTCGCGCTGACTGGTCAGCACGCGGTTGAACATCTCGTCTTCTGCGGCCATGTTGTCCAGCACCTTATTGGTCGCCTTCTGCAGTTCACGCAGTACCGGCTCCGGTAAAGTCTGGGCGTTGACGCCTTCCTTCTGATAGTCACGCAGCGCTGTCGGCTGGGCAAACTCGCTCTGGGCAAAGCCTTTCAGGGTGGCAGACTCACAACCCATTTCGATCAGGGCACGGGTAGCAGGCTCAAGCTTGCCCCATACGTCCTGGTTCACCAGCAGGTGCGAGGTGGTCAGAGTCTGGTGCCAGCCAGGCATGATGTAGTTCTTGATGATCTGGTCGAGACCGAGCATCTTGTCGATGGCGGGCTGGGAGAACTCGGTTGCATCAATGGTCTTACGTTCGAGTGCCTGGTAGATCTCACCCCCTGGAATCATCGTGACAGACGCACCCAGTTGCTCCAGCACCTTGCCACCGATACCGGCAAACCGGATACGCAAGCCATCAAAATCGCTCAGGTCTTCGATCGGATTGGCGAACCAGCCTGCCCCCTCGGGACCGATGATGGAACACAGCATCGGGTGGATATTGCGTTCAGCGTAAATTTCTTCCAGCAGTTCCCGGCCGTCACCCTCGTAGTACCAGGCAAGATAGGCCGGTGGCTCCATGTTGAATGGCGCGCCAGAGTAAAGCGGCAGGGCGGGGATAGTGCCCTGGTCATAGCCTACCCAGGTATAGCCGGCCGGGTATTTTCCCGTGCTGACCGCGTCCATGATTTCAAAGGGAGGTACCAGTTCGCCCGGCTCGTAATAGCGCAACTGAATGTCGCCGTCGGAGATCGCCTTGAGCGACTCGGACAGGTGCTTGACCGGAGTGGTCAGACCAATCAGATGAGAGGGAAAAGCCAGAGGAACCTGCCAGCGGACGTTTTCGGCCGCCATGACATTGCTGCTCGCAAGGCTTCCGGTCAGCAGGGTTGCTGCTGCGACACCGTAAGCCAGTTTTGAAAGACGTTGTTTCGTAGACATGAAGGTTTCCTTCTTGTTTTTGTATTCTGCCTGCCCGATGGATCCCGGTTCAGGCGTGGTCGAAATGTCAGCCAAAGACGACAACAGACCCGATGCTCAGCTGTAGCTCAATTTACGATACAGCCAGCGCCAGTATTGTTGTGATCGTTCTTCTGGCGTCTTGCGAAGAAAACACTGCAGGTTTCATGCCGCTGTAATAAATACTAGCATAATCAGTAAATTAACCTATATTCAGCCAAGCGACGCTCATATCGTGTCCGGCAATCTGGACAGAAAGCGGTATGCGAACAGATAGGTGTTCTAAAATCCGGACACCTGTCCGAATATCAGGACAAGCGCGCAAGCTTCTCGTATAGTGCAGAACGGGAAATACCCAGAAGCTGGGCCGCGCGGGAACGGTTGCCCCGACTTGCCAGCAACGCCGCTTCGATAGCCCCGGCTTCAGCTTGGGCCAATACAGCGGCCAGGGGGCGGGCAAGGTGGGTATCCGAGGCGAGTTCTGCCCTCAAACCCTGGCGGGGCAGCACCTTGAAAATAGCATCGGCATCCAGTACTCCGGTATCCTCTCCCATGGTGAGCGCACGCTCCAGCACGTTGCGCAGCTCACGGACGTTGCCTGGCCAGTCATAACTGCTCAGTGCCGCAACCGCGGTATCGGTAATTTCACCCCGCAGGTCCAGCCCCTGACAGACGTCCTCCAGAATGGACTCACAGAGTATACCGAGGTCCGGCAACCGCTCGCGCAACGGAGGAATCGGAATCTCCAGCACGTTCAGCCGATAATACAAATCCGAACGGAAACGGCCTTCGGCCATCATGGCTTCGAGATTCCGGCTGGTGGCGGCAATCATCCTGACGTCAACCTTCTGGACCTTGTTGGAACCCAGGGGCTCGATTTCGCCCTCCTGCAATGCGCGGAGTAACTTGGCCTGCAGGGTGAGTGGCATATCGCCAACCTCGTCGAGAAACAACGTACCCCCGTTGGCGAGTTGGAATTTACCGTCCCGGGTTCGCCGGTCAGCGCCGGTATAGGCGCCAGGCGCCACCCCGAAGAATTCCGCCTCCAGCAGGTTCTCCGGCACCGCCGCTACGTTAACGCCTACAAAGGGCCGGTCGGCACGGCCGGAGACGGTATGAATTGCTTGTGCTAACACCTCCTTGCCGGTACCGGTTTCTCCCAGCAACAGCACCGGCATGTCACGCCCGGCTGCGAGGCGCGCCTTACGTTTGACTTCGAGGGCAGCAGGACTGGCGCCAACGAAATCCCCCAGGCTGTAGCGGGTGCCCCGCGCCTGTCGCGCCAGGGCCTTGCGGGCTGCCACCAGATCCTGATGCAGCCTCCGATACTTGCTGACCAACGGAGTGAGGGGCTGAAGGTCGTCGTATAACACGAAGGCGACAGCACCGATAACCGCACCGTCATCGTCAAAATAAGGCAGCCGGGTCACGACCAGCTGTTGGGATTCATGCTCCATGATATCCAGCAACAGCGGGTTACCAGACTCCACCACTTCAGGCATTCGGGTGTGGGGAATGACCTGTTGAACCGGCTTGCCAATAACGGATTCCGGATTTTTAACCCCCAACAACGCCGCGTAGCTGTGATTTATCCAGGTAATACGGGCTTGCCTGTCCACCGTAATGGCACCGGCGCTGGCCTGCTCAAACATAGGAAAAAGAGCTTCAATCAAGCCCCGGGTAAGACCCGATTTGTCCCTGTGGGTGAAAAGTTGATTCATGAACAGTTTACCGCTTGGTATCACGTGTTTCATGGGTCGCGCTCAGTGATGGTCTCCCATCTGAAAGGGTAAAACTGCGCGATCCCGGCTATCTGTTCACGCCAGTATAGATGATCGCGCAGATTTAGATGTCAAACCGCCTTAATCGGGGATTCGCAGCTGGTCGCTCTCGAAGACGATCCGGTCTTCACTGGCGGGGTTCACTGCAACCGGTGGCACATTGGTCACGGTTAGTGGTGGTGTGCCATCACCTCGTGGCACTGTTCTGACCACCTGGCTCGGGGGCAGCTCGGTGCCGGTTTTGAGGTGATCGTACATCAGATCCAGCGCCTGGAAATAATAGCGATGCAGCGGAACGTAACGCTCGTTGAACCCTGCGATGCCATTCAATACGTCCAGGTGCTGGGCGTTCAGCACCTCGTAATAACGCAGCTCGCTGTCCGCGCCTTCAACCCTCTGGTTCAGACCATAGTAGGGCCGGGAGGTATGGTTAATGGGCAGGATGGCATCCGAACGGCCAGTGACAAAGATCGCGGGCTTGCCTTGCAGGTCGCCGGTGGCTCGAATAGCCTCGATGCCATTGGCAATGCGGGCGGCATTTTCAGCAGCCTCTCCGGTCAGTGGATCCCCGGTTTCCGGGTCCACGCCAGCCGCCAGCGACCGCAGACACAGCAGTGCATCCAGGCCATAATCCACCATGCCAGAGCTCGGCGAGCTGCTGACCGGCAGGTTAGTGGGCACGCCTTGAGCTGCATTATCAAACACCAGATTAACGCCACCGGTTGGTGGGATGCCGTTGCTGAGGCTGAACAGGGCAGCTTCCTGCGCTTCGGTCAGTACCGCAACCTCCCCAGTGCTGGCATTGGTCGCCGCCATGCGCAGCCCGCAAATCCGGTCTTCCACCCCGAACTGCCCGTAGGCGCTGGCGTAGGTCATGGATATGCTCTGGGCCACCGCCAGGCCAAAATGGCTGGGCGCAAGCAAATTCTGTTCAGGCTGGATGCCGAACTCCTGGTTCAGTATACCTTGAGCTTCGATCGCCTGTTCATCAACAGTGGTCTCTTTAAGCAAGCCTTTGTTGAACAGAGAGGCGCAAATATTCTCATTGGTCTCCACGGCGTTCAGCACATTCAGCGGCGCAACATCGCGAATGTCGGGCGCCCGGTTAGCACAGCCCTGATACACCGCCAGCGCGGTAGTGTAATCAAACAGGCTGCGACTGTGGTCGGTAATCGGCTCTCCATTGCCTTGACGGATAGTGAAGTCCTCGAACACTGGATTCACATTGGGCTCGGATACCGCCACCCCGTCAATCAGGCCATCCTTGTCCTGCTCGGCAGCACGTACCGAAGCACCACCTCCGTTGGAGACACTGGAGGCGATCACCAGGGTGTTATCTGGTGTAATGGTTACTCGGCGCCTTTTGTCGCTCCCCTTGCCAAACTGCTCATTGAGAATGTAGAACCCGAATTCGATGGATTGCAGTACATGCAGCCCCCAGTCCGCTTCCGGGTTGGCTTTGGAGTAGGCGTGCTTGAAGGCAAAGCGATCGGGGAACTCGGTGTTGAACTGTTCACGCTCTGTAGTATCGAGATCCACCCGGAACTGGCTGGCTACCGACTCATCGTCATCTAGCTGACCAGTCAAGGTCTGGGCCGTATTGGCGGCCAGGTTATGGGAGCCGGTGCCGGTACCCTTATCGGTATAGACCACCGCACAGCCTTTCTTCAGACCCCATTCGCCTGCCGTGCCGATGGCACCGTAGATGCCACGGGAGCCCGACGAGGGCGCGGTCACCATACAGGCATTTTGGGGATCAAAGGCATCCGGAACCTGCACCATGACCGTGACCGGAACCGTTCCGGGCACGCTCATAAAAGCGAGGTACTCATCACCCGGTATTTTACCTTCGGGGTCGGTGGCATCCACCTGTGGACCGAACAGGTTACCGTAACCACCGCCAGCGGAGGTATCCACCAGCGCCCGGTAGTTGGTGTAGATGGCCAGCGTGCGGAGTTCTTCGACGGTTGGATTCATCGAATCCGAAAAAACCGGTGCAGGGCCGGCCAGCCCGCCAGCACCGAGACCGGCGGTCAAAAGATCGTTGGTGGTGCCGTCGTATTCGGTGGCCTGGATGTCGCCACTGACAAAATCGGGGCGTTTGTTACTGTCCTTGCAGGCAGTCAGGCCAAGGACAACGCATGTCCCGGCCAGGATCGCGAGTGGAGCTCGAATCTTCATCATGGCTTCCTTCCTTCATTGTTTTTGTTGGTAGTGGCGACCTTGCCGGCAATGACTACAATTCAGCGAAGCTCGGACTCGTCCCCACAAGAACGCCCATGCGCTTCCTGTGCCAACCTTTTTATAATTTGTAAAACAATGTGTTACAGGAATACCAATAAACCATGGGACGCTGACTATCCGGAAATCCGGACAATCACCAACGGAGCGAGCTTTCATTCAGCAGTGAACGGTTGATCCGTAAGGGCTGGAGGGGGTTATCAGGCTATCTGTCACGAAAACCGGACAGTGTCCGGAACGTCGAACACACGGTCAATACGGCCGGCCACCTACCGGATCATGCGGTGCCGCATAATCTCCACCAGATGATTCAGTAAATCCTTTCCGTCCCCTTCATGAAGCAGGCGGAATTTCTGGCGGGACGAGTGTCGGGAGCTTTCATCCTCTGCACTCACCGACAGGCCACCCTGCTGCATATCCATAAACTGGCAGGCCGCCAGGTGGGCCTTGATCTCGGTATCGATCAACCGGGTCAGCAGGTCATCGACTTCAGCATCGAAGAAGGGACGTAGTCCATTGACCGCTTTGCGCGCCTCAAGAGCGGCGTTGCGGGCTGTCACCCGGGAGTCGCCAGTGGGCTCATTATTCTCGACCGCGCGCAGAAAACTGCCGAGCTTGTCGTGCAGCCCCCAGACTAACGGCCAGATCTTCTCCAAAGCCGCTTTTTCGAGCAAAAACTGCTCTGCAAGCAACTGGTTGCCAGAATTGCCGGTCGGGGGCTCGGTTTCATTGAACTGCTGTACGCGAAGCTCGTCTATCTCATGCCACAGTGCTGCAACACGCTGCTTCAACTCGAGCTGGGCACTTGCCTGCCGACGGGCCGATTGCAGTGCTACCACCGCCACCACCAGCACAACCAAAAGCAAACCAGCCAGAATGACGCCAAATTGATGACTCGATAATAAAGCCTGTAACGATTCCAGTTCCATGGAAAACCCTTGAAGTTACGCGGGATACCATTTGAGAGCGGGCGCTCTCACTCCGCCGATTAACGAATGCCATTAGTGTCGCACAAATCGGTACGCTTAAGCAGTCCATTGAGTTGGAGGCGTAATACTTGGTAATGTCATCAAGGCAAGATGACCTGGGTCATTTTGCTGACCGGATTGGCCATGGAATAATCAATGCCAAAGCGAAGACCCCACCCACCTCACGAGTTTTAATCCCATGGCTGAACCAGGATGCAAAACCCCTCGGGCTTTAGCCTCTGCGCCTTGCTTGCTGGCGCAATCTGACGGCGACCTGTCAGTGCCAATGCCCGCTGGCGAAAGCCAGGCGTTGCTCAACAGTCTGGGCCGTGTGTTTGGACTCCGGCTGCCTGATCGCAATGACAATCCGGATTATCAGTTTCTGAGCACCGTCGCAGAACTGTTCTACAAAACCGCCATCAATCCCGAAACCGACCTCGAAAAACACCAGCAGCCCTGGGGAAATGTGTACCTGGTTCAACATGGCGTGCTTCGCCTGTTTCGTGAAACCACGGCTGGCAAGGTGGCGATTCATCACTTTTTTACCGAAGGCGATATGATCTGGCCAGTATTCGGGCGCTCCCGCACCGTCAGGAACACTCTGTGCCTGACGTCCGTCACTCACTGTACACTCTGGGTTGCGGACTTCCGCGCTTTCCGGGCCAGTATTCGGGCCTGTAACGGGGACCGCTGGGCACAGTTTGCGCTGGTACTGACCGAGGAACTTGCGGAGCTATCCACCATGCGGGAGTTTCATAAGCAGACCCTGACCGCTACTGAGCGTTACGCTATTCTGGTCCGCGATTACCCAGAGCTGATCAGGCGGGTGCCGGATTTCCAGCTGGCCGCCTTTCTCGGAGTCGCTCCGGCAACATTCTCCCGTCTCAAAAAAGCCGGCTGACACCTCATTGCCAAACCGCAATAGTCCTCGCCTACCGCCCGCTGCATCCGGCCGGGACTCTTGGTCGTACTCTGTAACGTGATGAATCACCAAATGGAGTGCAACTGACGTGCCCGGACTGCTACCAAAAACCCGCCAGCTGGTGGCCACCGCATGGCTGAGCCTGTTGCTGGCAGGCTGCGCCAACCACATAAACGAGCCGGAACAGGACATCACCCTCGCGCGCACGGACTACAGCGTCCGGACGAATGTGGTGTTCTCACCCCCGGGCTGGCCTCAGGTGTTGAAGGCAGATCTGTATCGGCCTGAGCTCGAACATTACAGCCCGGCGGTGCTCATGGTGCATGGTGGTGGCTGGGAAAGGCGCTCCCGGCAGGATATGAACTGGATCGCTGAACACCTGGCAGCGCGCGGTTTCGCGGTGATGAACATCGATTACCGGTTCGCCCCGGAATTTCGGTTTCCCGCTCAGCTTCATGACCTGCAGATTGCCATACACTGGTTGCGGGCCAATGCCGCTGAGCTCAACATAGACCCTCAGCGCATCGGGGGCTTCGGGTTTTCATCCGGCGCCCATCTGGTCAGCTTGTTGGCCGTGGTAGCCGGGCAGGGCGGCGAACTCAATGAGCCCCATGGCGGGCCGGAGACCGGGCTGGTAGCGGTGGTCGCAGGCGGCCTGCCCAGTGATCTGAGAAACTTCGGATCCGGCAGGTTGATCCGCCAATTCCTCGGTGGCACCCGGGAAGAAATTCCGGAGTTATACCGAGCCGCTTCCCCCGCCGCCCATGTGACAGAGCAGACGCCGCCTTTCTTCCTGTTTCACGGGGGTATGGACATGCTGGTGCCCAGCAAGCAGGCAACGGATTTCAGAGCCCTGCTGGCGAGTAAAGGGGTCGAAAACCAACTCTACATCATGCGCCTGCGGGGCCATATCACCAGCTTTCTGACCAGCGGTAACGCGGTGGACGAGGCGACCGCTTTTCTCGCCTGGCATCTGAACCCACGCTAAGGAGCATTCAAAGGCTGACGAACGGTGCCACCGTCAGCAACAGAATCACCGCAATAGCCAAACACACGGCCAGGATGGTCGCAGGTCGCTGCCGGAAGCGCTGCCATAGCCCGGGCACCCTGCCCGCCTGCTGATCCTGCTCGAACGACAACCGCTGGTTCTGGAAGCGCTCACGCTGGTAATCCGCAAGCAACGCTTTGGCACGGGCCGCTTCATCCGGGTCATGGACCCAGAACCCGCCCATGCTGATGCCCCAACGACTCGGAGGCGTCTCGTAGTAACGCACTTCATGCGCCTCGAACAACGCGCGGATTTCCTCCGCCTCATCATCGGGCACATGTCGAAGGTTCATCAGGTGGTGTGTCATAGGCGAATCTGGATTGTTGCAAGATGAAGGCTTTATCCTAGCATCTGTTGATGCGGTTGGCTTGGCAGGGCCAGGACGGATCAGGTTACACTCAGCGGCTAAACCCACGTACAGGACACTTCATGCCCAAGGCAACGCTGACGCTGCTACTGGATTTTGATGATCAGGTGCAAAAGGATCAGGGTCAGACCGCCGCGTTTCTGCACCGTCGCGATCGCAAGTTTGCCTTGGCCTGTGAGGCCGATGGCCGCCACCCGGGACCGGCCAACTGGCTCGCGTACCTTGGCGGATTTAACCGCGAGCGCCAGATTGGCGGGTCAGACCCACGTCTGCGGGTCTGGCGCCGGGTCAATCTGGCGTTTATTGCCGTCGGCACGTTGCTGGGTCTGGTGACCATGCTGGGGCTGCTGTTTTACGATGGCAGCGGGCAGATCAACGTCACCGTCATTTTAGGGTTTGTGTTACTCCAGGTTAGCCTCGCGGCGTTGACCAGCCTGCAGTCTTTTTTTGGCTGGCGTCCCTGGGGCCAGCTGCCGGATATGATCGCCCGCCGTCTCGGCCGGGCCCGTCCGTCAGGTACAGTGCTTCGCCAGCTGCAACCGCAGTTGTCAGCCCGCGCTGCCCACGCCGGTGGTCTCGCGTTCGGCATCAGTGGCTTGCTGACGTTGCTCGGTCTGGTTGTGGTGCAAGATCTGGCCTTTGGCTGGAGCACAACCTTAAGCACCGCACCGGAAGCTTTTCATCGGCTGGTCCAGACCCTCGCCTGGCCGTGGCAGAGTCTGTGGCCCGCGGCGGTACCCTCGCTGGAACTGGTGGCAGAGTCCCGCTTCTATCGGATCGAAGATGCCGGGGGCTCGACAGCGCCAGCCCGTTGGGGTGACTGGTGGCCTTTTGTGGCGATGGTGTGGCTGTGCTACATCATTCTGCTCAGGTTCATTCTCCTGATGGTGGCAATATCACACCTGGAACTCAGGGCGAGACGCCTGCTGGCCCGTCATCCCGGCCTCAAGACACTGCTTTACCGTATGGAGACTCCTGCACTGGAAACCGGGAACGCGCACTCCGATGCGGCCGATCAGCCGCAGATGACAACTTCAATCCACACGCATCCGCTGCCCAATGCCAGCGTTGCGATTCGCTGGGCGGGCGCCGGGGATAACCAGTTGGCCAGTTCCCTGCTGAAAAGCGAACAACACCTGGTGCTGGCTGCGGGTGGCGCTGCCACACTGACGGACGATCATGAAACCCTTCAGCAGGCGCGCTTGACCCTGGGGTCCGGCGAGCCCAGGGCGGCGCTGATTCTGACCCATGCCTGGGAGCCGCCCACGGGTGAGTTGGCGGATTTTCTGGCGGAGGCTCTCCAACAATGGCCCCAAACCACCCATATTGCCCTGGTACCGGTCGGAGCAGCTCCCGATACGCCGCCGGAGCATCAGGTCGCCCAGTGGCTGCGTTTCACCGAACGGTTGGGCCATACCCGGCTCAGCGTCAGCCTTGCCAGCGGAGAACCGTCATGACAGCAGGTCCTGTTTTTGCAGTGGTGGGTCACCCGAACAAAGGCAAGTCCAGCGTGGTGGCGACCTTGTCCCAGAACGATGCCATTGCGATTGCGCTGGAACCGGGAACAACCCGGCAAAGCCAGGCCTACCCCCTGACCGTCGACGGGGAAACTCTCTACACCCTGGTCGACACTCCGGGCTTCCAGCGACCCAGAAAGGTACTCGAATGGCTGCAGGCCCACAGCCTGACCGCCTCAGACCGGGCAGAAACCGTAGCGGCTTTCGTGACCCAACACCGGAACGACGCCCGCTTTCATGATGAATGTGAACTGCTCGCGCCCCTTGTCGAAGGCGCAGGGATCATCTATGTCGTTGACGGCTCGGTTCCGTATAGCGCGGAAAACGAAGCTGAAATGACGATTTTGCGCTGGACCGGCCAGCCCAGTCTGGCACTGATCAACAGTATTGGCCCGGATGATTACAGTGAGACCTGGCAGGCGGCACTGGGTCAGTTTTTCCAGGTGGTGCGCCGGTTTGATGCGGTACGTGCGCCGTTTGACCAGCATCTGAGCCTGCTGAAGGCATTTGGACAGCTTGAACCCGCCTGGGAGCAACCGCTGGAACGCGCGGTTCGGCACCTTCGGGACCAGCGGATGAGGCGTCGTGAACAAACCGCCGGCCTCATTGCCAAAGCCCTGGAAGAGATGATGACCTGGCGTGAGCAACGCACCTTTACCGCCGGGCGCTTGCCAGGCCAGTCCGATGATGAACTGGCTGTCAGTCTTCGCGAACGCTGGTACAAGCACCAACGCCAACGGGAGCAGGCACTCAGGCTGGCTATCGAACGACTTTATCAGCACAACCGGATTCAGCGTCAGGAAGCGGAGCTGACCTGGCACAGTGACCACGATCTGTTCAGTGAGAAAAGCCGCCGGGCCTGGGGTGTCAGCCGGGCCTATCTGACCACCGCCGGCTTCGGTGCCGGGGCTCTCGGAGGCGTTGGCATCGATGCCGTGACCCTGGGCACCTCTCTGGGTGCCGGTGCACTGGTCGGAGGTCTGATTGGTGCAGCTGGCAGTTATTTCTATGGCGATCGCCTCGCGTTGTCGGCCCTCAAGCTCGGCCCCCTCCGTGAAGGGCTGCAAACAGCCACCTTCGGACCGGTGCAGGACAGCCAGTTCGGTTACATCATACTGGGCCGCGCCATTGATCACTGGTGGCACATCAGCCACCGAAACCATGCTGGCAGGGACCCCCTGGACCTGGTACCCACCGAAAGCCACTGGTTGCAACACCTGAATCGCACCAGTCGCAATACTATCCAGAAATGCTTTGATAAATGTCGCAGGAACAAAGAACTGGACGGAAAATCCAGGCATGAACTGGAGCTCGCAATAGCAGCTGCCCTGGACGCCTACGACGAATGGCGATTGAACCCGGCATGACAGACAGGATTATCCTGTTAGACTGAATACTCAACACAAAAAAGGGGATCATTATGAAAATTGTCAGAGTCCAGGATATTATCGGAACCGAGCGCGAAGTTAAGGGCGTGGATTCACCTTGGGTAAGTCGCCGGTTACTGCTCAAAAAAGAAGGCATGGGTTTTTCATTCCATGAAACCATCATCCCGGCCGGTTCTGAACACGAATTCTGGTACAAGAATCATCTTGAGGCGGTTTACTGTGTCTCCGGCAATGGCTCCATCACCGATCTGGAAACCGGCGAAACCCACCAGATTACCGACGGCACTCTTTATGCGCTGGACAAGCATGACAAACACCAGCTGCACGGTGGCACCGAGGACATGCGCCTGATCTGTGCCTTCAACCCGCCGGTCACCGGGCAAGAAACCCACGACGCCGACGGCGCTTACAGCCTGGTAGACGATGACTGAAACGACGGCCCTGTACCGTTGTTTTGATTGATCAGAGACCCGTCCAGCCTGCCGCAAGCAACCTCTGGTTGGCAGCGATTCTATTGTGGCTGGCCGGGCTCTACCTTCGCATACCCCTCTTGGTGGCGCCGGCTCTGGCACCGTTCATCGCTGATGAACTGATGCTGAGTCAGGCCCTCACTGGCGCCCTGACCACCTTACCGGTGCTGATGCTGGCTATCGGCTCAATGCCCGGTTCTCTGGCAATTTCCCGCTTTGGCCCCCGCAATACCCTGGCGCTATCACTGGTTATTGTTGCTCTTGGGTCCGCCAGCCGAGGCCTTGCACCGGACACCTTCGTATTGATGGCTGCGAGCGCCGTGATGGGGTTAGGTATCTCCATGATGCAGCCCTCGCTGCCCGCACTGTTGCCCCGCTGGCTGGAAGCCCGCCACCTTGCCATGGGGTCAGCGATCTACATGAACGGTATGCTGATGGGGGAATTCATCGGTGCCGGCGTTACCCTGCCTCTGGTCATGCCCGCGCTCGATAACAGCTGGCGGCTTACTTTACTGGCCTGGTCATTGCCGGCACTGATAGTGGCCGGGCTGCTGTATCTTCCGATCCGGGATCGCAACCGGCCGGTTGCCAGACCCGCCTGGTTGCCGGACTGGACCAACCCGCTAACGCTGCGCCTGGGTTTACTGCTCGGTTGTTCCGGCTCACTGTTTTTCGGCGTCAACGCTTATATGGCCAACCTGCTCGAGCAGCGCGACGAACTCGCCAATCTGGCAGACGCGCTGTTCTGGTTCAACCTCGCCCAGGTTGCGGCCTCACTGGTGATGTTGAAGATGGCCCGCGCCTGGGTAGGGAGGAAAAACCTGATCCTGAGCGTGGCAACGATCAGCCTGATGTCCCTGGCCGGTATGATTCTGAGCACCGGCTGGCTCAGCATTGCTTTTGCAGTCTGCATGAGCTTTACCGCGGGCATCATGCTGATTCTGCTGGTCGCATTGCCACCCCTGCTGGTGGCCAGCGCAGATACCGGCCGCCTGTCGGCGGGAAATTTTCTGGTGGGCTACACGTTATCCTTTGCGGTACCAATGGTAGGTGGGGTGTTTGCCGACGCCACCGGAGACACCCGCCTGGCACTGGTCACCATCCTGGTCTTTGGTGTGTTGGTACTGCCGGTGGCCTGGTCGCTGGATCTACGCCGTCAGGCCGCTTCGACCTGAATAACCGGCGTCCGACCGCACATCAGGGCAATAAAAAAAGCTGGCAACAGTGGCCAGCCTTCAAATTTTCAAATCAGCACCGTCAGTTCAGATGTAATAGTCTTTCAGCGGCGGGAAGCCGTTGAATTCTACCGCACTGTAGGTGGTGGTGTAGGCTCCCGTGGAAAGCCAGTACATGCGGTCACCAATGGCCAGGTTCAGGGGCAGGCCGTATTTATAATGCTCATACATGATATCGGCACTGTCACAGGTTGGCCCGGCAATCACCACGTCTTCATGCTCACCGGTTTTTTCAGTGTAGATCGGGAACTTGATGGATTCATCAAGGGTTTCGATCAGGCCGGAGAACTTGCCCACATCGGTAAATACCCAGCGGTGCAGGGCAGTCCGGGATTTACGGGAGATCAGCACCACTTCGCTGACCAGCACCCCGGCGTTGGATATCAGTGAGCGACCGGGCTCAATGATAATTTCCGGGAAATCATCGCCGAAATCTTCACGGATAAAACGCTCGATCTCTTCCGCGTAAATCTTCAATTCATTGGTACGGTTAATGTAGTTGGCCGGAAAGCCGCCGCCCATGTTGATCATTTTGAGCTCGATGCCATCTTCTTCTTTCAGCCGTTCGAAGATGATCTTGACCTTGCCCAGCGCCGCATCCCAGGCGCCGATTTCCCGCTGCTGAGAGCCCACGTGGAAGGACACCCCGTAAGGCACCAGGCCCAGATCACGGGCAAGGATCAACAGATCCATGGCCATATCGGTCTGACAGCCGAACTTGCGAGAAAGCGGCCAGTCCGCCGTCAGGGTACCTTCCGTCAGAATGCGCACATAGATTTTTGAGCCAGGCGCTGCCTTGGCAATATTGCGCAGGTCGGCTTCAGAATCGGTGGCATACATCCGCACACCTTTTTCATAAAAGCTGCGGATGTCGCGGCTCTTCTTGATGGTGTTGCCGTAGCTGATGCGATCCGGAGTCACACCATGAGACATCACTTTTTCCAGCTCGTAGATCGAGGCGATATCAAAGTTGGCGCCTTTGTCCCGCAACATCGTGAGCACTTCCGGTGCCGGGTTGGCCTTCACTGCATAGTAAACGCTGGCGTAGGGAAAACCTTCTGTCAGTTCATCATACTGGCGGTTGATGGTCGCCGTATCGATGACCACAAAGGGGGTTTCCTTGGTATCCGCCAGAGCCTTGATGCGGCTGAAGGTGGCGGCATCGTAGTAGTCGGAGAGCTGGATGGATGTCTGATCACTCATTGGTGGGGGTTCCTCCCATGGGGACAACGGACCAAAAATAAAGGCATCCGGAACTGCACGACGGATGCCGATTGGCGCGAAATTTAGGGCTTTGCGTTAACCGGGGCTATCAGCATATCTACCCACCTCCGCCGGTGCGGCTATTGACGAGCTGGGGCTGGTCCGGAAATGTTCTAGCGTTTCAGTACCGCCAGAAAGATACCTGCTACCGCAGCGGCAGCGCCGCCGATCAGGTAAAACATGGTTTCATCGGTAAAGCGCCCGGTGAACGTCTCCGAAATCTGCTCACCGACGGATTCGGTGGACTGCCAGCCGAAAAACAGCAACAGAATGCCTACCAACAGTAACACCAGACCTATTACCTTTCGTCCTGCCATTCAATTCTCCTTTTATATTTTTTTTAACAGCACGTTAGCGTGCTTTCACGCTTTAAGAAAGATGCTTTCACCGCGTGAAACCTTAACCCGCTATGCGCCACAATGGTACCGGACTGACTGGCTCGTCCGGATCCTTGGGTTCGAGCTGAGCACCCAGGTAATGCAACATGGTTTCCTGAACCCGTTTTCCGGCCAGGCCCTGATTACCGAACAGACGATTGAACTCCAGCAGATACGGGTAGTCGCCCACCATGGCAATATCAAAACCGGCATGGTTGACATCAAGATCCCGGGCAACCTGCAGAGCCAGCGCGGTGGCACTATCGGGCACTTGGTCAGCGCCGACCCAGCCACCTCGTGCAACGTTGTTATAAAAGCCCTGAGGGGCCTGGTGGCGCCAGTAAGCCGACACCACCTGATCACCCACCACGACTACTCGAATATCGCGATCAATTGGCAAGTACTCCTGCACATACAGCACGTCGGCGCTCTCATAGTAGCGACGCCAGTCCTCTGCGCTTTCAATCAGCCAGACCCCCTCCCCCATACTGGCTTTCGGGTGCTTGGCAACAAAGGGCAAAGACATGGTTTGCCAGACCTGCTCCCGCTCTTCAGGGCCATTGGCGAGGATCAGCGTCCAGGGCGTATGAAGTGCTGCAACGGTCTGAAACGCTCGGGTCATCTCGATCTTGTCGTGCCCGATCCGATAGCTGGAAATACTGGGAAACACCCGACATTTCAGGCCATGAACCAGGGCATTGAGCTGCCAGTACTCCGGGAACAACACCCAGTCTGCCTGCTGCAACAGCTCTTTGTGTTGGAGAAACTGCTCCGGTTTGAGTATCTGGGTGTTCGGCAGGCCCAGGGTACGAAAAATGTTGAACGAAACAAGGTGCATGGCGGCTTGACAACTGACCAAAGACGCCGAGCATTCTATGCCGGTTTCGGTGTTAAGCAAGCATTATCAGAAGCCCTGTTTCTTGGTGCCCATTCTTGCCTCCGCTTGCAACGGATTTTCCGGCCAGGGATGCTTGGGATAGCGGCCGCGCATGTCTTTGCGGACCTCCGGATAGGTATTTTGCCAGAAGCTCGCGAGATCGCTGGTGATGGCCAGTGATCGACGGGCAGGTGATAGCAGGTGAATAACCACCGCAACCCGGCCATCTGCAATGCGCGGAGTCTGCTGCCATCCAAACAACGTTTGCAGCTTGGCCGCCAGTGCCGGCCCGCCTTCAGACGTGTAGTCCAGGGGCACACTTTGACCGGCGGGTATCACCAGGGCCTCCGGCGCCAGTTGGTTCAGTAGATGCTGCTGATCATAGCTGAGTAAATTGGCCAAAGCCGGCAACAAATCCAGCTTTTGTAAGTCCGACCAGCGGTTCAGGCCCGGCATAAACGGACCTAACCAGTCCGCCAGCGTTGCCACTAGCTGAGGTTCGCTGACATCCGGCCAACCGTCGCCGAACTGTTTACGTAGCAGGGTCACCCTGGCACACCACTGTCGAGCTTGGGATGACCAGGGCAAACTGTCCAGCCCTTTGGTAACAACTGCATCCAGTAGTGCCCGCTGGATCAGCGCCGGGGCAGGTTGGGGCAATACCTGTTCGGCCAGCACCAGCTTGCCGAGGCGCAGTTGGCGGCGGGCAACAACGGTACCTCGATGCTCGTCCCAGTTCACCTCATCGAGCGTCACCAGGCGCTGACTGAAGTCTTCCTCCAACCACGATGGCTCCAACGGAGCCGCCAGATAGATCAACGCTTCCCGGGCCTGGCCATCAAGCTCGGCACAGGCCAGCCACTCGTAACGCGCCAGTGGGTCCTCGGCCCGGAGCACCGCCCCTCGACCGTTACTGAGCAGATAGCGACCCGATTGCCCGGCTCGCTGGCGCGCGATACGATCCGGGTAAGCAAGTGCTAACAAACGTCCCACTGTTTCAGCACTCACGGTATCACAGCAATCTCCGGATCCGGGCTGTACCCAGCGCTGGACGGCTTTGCGGATAGCGGCGAGTCGCCCTGCATCAAGCCCGGGCATCCGTTCCTCACCCCGCAGTACCCGAACCCGCTGGTGCATATCCGCGCCACCGCGCTGGCCCAGCAGGTCGCGCTCTTCCAGCAAGGCGGTCAACTGTGCCGATAATACCGGCCAACCCAGGGACCGGCCCCGCAACATCATATGGGCGAGTCGCGGATGACAGCCCAGGTTGCGGGCTGCTATACCGAGCCCGGTTATGGCGCCATGAACATCAAGCAGGTCCAGCCACTTCAGCAAATCGACCGCTTGCTGCCAGTGTGCCGGCGGCGGTGGATCAATCCAGGCCAGATCATCCGGGGAACGGGCGCCCCACTGGGCCAGTTCCAGCACCATGGCGGTCAGATCTGCCTGCTGTATTTCCGGCGGCGTGAACTCCCTCAGGCCGAACTGTTCGGCTTCGCCCCAAAGGCGGTAGCACACGCCCGGCTCGATCCTTCCGGCCCGGCCCTTACGTTGTTCCGCCGCCGCCCGGGAGACCCGCTGAGTCACTAACCGTGTCATGCCACTGTTGGCGTCGAACACCCCACGACGCTGTTGGCCACTATCAACGACAACCCGGATGCCCTCAATGGTCAGACTGGTTTCGGCAATGGCCGTGGCCAGGACAACCTTGCGCTCACCCTTGGCGGCAGGGGCAATGGCCAGATCCTGCTGCGTGTTGGTCAGGTTGCCGTAGAGCGGAGCGAGGTGGGTGTGTGCTGGTAATGTACCTCGCAGTGCCTGTTCGGTACGTCTGATTTCGCCGGCACCGGGCAGAAACACCAGCAACGACCCTGACTCTGTACTCAACACCTGCTGGATAACCGCTACAACCTGGTCAGGCAATCGGGTGCGGCCGGTCACCGGGACATAGTGCACGTCCACCGGAAACGCTCTGCCTTCGCTGCTCAGTACCGGTGCATCGTTCAATAAGCGGGCGAGGGGTGCGGTGTCGAGTGTGGCGGACATCACCACGACTCTGAGATCTTCCCGTAAGGCTTGCTGGGCTTCACGTACCAGCGCCAGGCCAAGGTCAGCCTGCAGGGAACGTTCGTGGAATTCATCGAACAGGATTGCGGCATAGCGCTCCAGGGCGGGATCATCCTGGATCAGCCGGGTCAGGATACCTTCGGTCACCACTTCAATGCGGGTCTGATGGGAAATCTGGCTATCGAGCCGAGTCCGGTACCCGACCCGCTGGCCCGGTTGTTCCCCCAGTTGCGATGCCATGAACCTGGCTGCCGACCTTGCCGCCAGGCGACGAGGCTCCAGCATCAGGATGGCTTTACCTTGCACCCAGTCGGCCTGTAAAAGAGCCTGCGGCACGCGGGTGGTCTTGCCGGCGCCCGGGGGAGCCTGCAGTAGTACCGTGTTTCGGGTGGCCAGTACCTCCAACAGCTGGGGCAGCATTGCATCTATCGGTAACATGGCTAACGGCCCCTCAATGACACTTCCAGCTTTCAGGCCGGGGCACCAGGAACGCAAACAGCAGACCCAAAGCCAGCGCGCCTACTCCTATCCAGAACGCACTGTCGAGAGTACCCCCCAGATCGAGCCATTTTTTGGCCAACCAGGGGCCCGCCATTTGCGCAAATCCATAAAGTGCCACCAGGGCGGCCGAAAGCCGCGGCCCCTGATGCGGGTGCATGGCACGGCCAACCCGCTGAGTCAGAAGCACGGTGCCAATGAAGGTGCCACCGACCAAAGCCGCGCAGATTACAACTCCCACCGCTCCCGGCAACAGAACTGCCGCCAACACCCCCAGTAACTGCACCATGAAATTGAGGCGTAACGCCGGCAGGTCGCCCATGCGGCCGCCAAGATAGTTCCAGAGCCAGGTAGAGGGCAGCGTGGCCAGGGCAACTATGAGCCAGGCCCCGTCGATAAGCCAGTCTCCGGGCGAAAGCTGCTGGCGGGCCAGCAAGGGCAGGAAAGTCATCGGCAGAATATAGCCAAGGCCGGCGCCGGCGTAGGCCAGGAACAGGGGGATGCTGGCACGGTCCAACAAAGGCGTTTTGGCGATGAGAGATCCGTCTTCACGCCTGGGCTGCTCCGGAAGCTCAAGCTGAAGCATCCGGTGAACACCCCACCAGGCCAGGGGCAGTGACAGCAATGCCGCGGGCCACCAACGCGAAGCCCCCACCAGAATATCCGACGTTGCGGTCACCAGCGTGCTTGAGAGCAACAAGCCGGCACCCACACCAATGTAGACCAGACCACTCATAGCGGCGCGTCGGCGTACCACCAGCCACTCCAGGAGCAAGGCCGGAGCCTGAACAAACACCGCGCCATTGGCCACGCCATTCAACCATCTGGAGGCCGCAATCGGCCCTGCCTGGTCGAGTTGAGTCTGGGCCAGTGTTGTCAACACGTGAACAGCCAGCGCCAGGGGCAGAACCAGGCGAATATGCTCGACTCGGTGCCACCGGACCGCCAACAGTGCCCCCACCAAGTAACCCAGGTAGTTCCAGGTGGCGATCACGGCGCCTTGCTGCGCAGTGATTTGACCGTCATCCACCAGATACGGCAGCAACGGGGTGAAAATGAACCGTCCCAATCCGTGGGTAACGAGTAACAAAACGATCACTGCCACGATAGCGGTCAGCACATCACGGCGGGAGGTATCCGGTGTAAATCGATCAACCATGCAAAGACACCATGAAGAGAACAAACCGACAAGTGTATGCGCTTGTCGGCATCCTGCAAAGGCGACTTCAGGGCAAGGTTACCAGCGCACTGTGTTGGCGTCAGCCGGCTCGGGGCTGCTGAGCCTTGGCCCATTCGTAGATTTTCTCGAAGGCTTCTGCAACCGTTTCCGGCGTATGGGGAGGCTGCAGGACGGCTGCCATCTGGCCAGCCGGGTTGATTAGCGCCAGGTGCCCGCTATGGTCAACGTAAGTCACGCCCTCTGTCTCGCGATGCAGAAAAACGGCATTCAGGCTTTTGGCGAGGCCCCTGATAGCGTCCATCTCTCCGGTAACCCCATGAAAATCGGGGCCGAAGAAAGCCAGATACTGTTGCAGTTTTTCCGGCGAATCGTGCTCCGGGTCCGCACTGATCAGCAAATAATCGGGCTGAGGCAGATCAGCGGGTATCAATTTGTCCGCTTGCCGCAACATCGCCATCGTGGCAGGACAGATGTCCGGGCAGTTCGTATAGCCGATAAAAGCGAACGTCCAGCGACCTTTCAGATCGGCCTCGGTTACCGGTTCTCCGGTTTCGCTGATCAGCTCAAAGGCGGCTACAGGGCGGCCCTCGTCATACACAAAAGTGTTTATCGTACTGAGATCCGGCGCCGGCAGGGGTTCGGTGCTGGAGGACTGCATGACCTGGCGGGAGACCACAAAGCCAAAAATCAGGGCGACCGCCAACACCAACATCATCACGGTACGACCAATCGCGCTGCTCATAACTGCTCCACAACCTGGGCTTAAAAGTAGATAAAGTGATCGACCAGCAAAAACACAAACAGCACCATCAGATAAGTAATGGAGTACTTGAAGGTGGCCAGTGCCACCATTCGGTCATCGCCTCTGAGCAACCGCACGGCGTACTGAAGAAAACGCAGACCCAACACCACGGCGCCCACCAGATAGATCGGGCCAGACATACCCGTAACGAACGGAAGTAAGCTGACGGCGAGCATCATAAGGGTATAGAGCACGATGTGGATTTCGGTGTACCGGTTGCCATGGGTCACCGGCAACATGGGAATCCCGGCCTTCGCGTATTCTTCTTTGCGATGAATCGCCAACGCCCAGAAGTGTGGCGGCGTCCAGGCAAAAATGATCAGGACCAGCAACAGGGCATGACCCTCTACCTGGCCGGTGACGGCCGTCCAACCCAATAACGGAGGCATCGCGCCGGCAAGCCCGCCGATGACGATATTCTGCGGCGTTGCTCGTTTGAGGTAGAGCGTGTAAACACCGGCATACCCCACCAGCGAAGCCAATGTCAGCCAGGCGGTGAGCGCGTTGACTTGCCACACCAGAATCACCATGCCCGCCAGAGCCAAAGAGGTGGCGAATACCAGGGCGTCGAAGGGGCTGATCTTACCCGTAGCGACCGGGCGTTTCCGGGTCCGGGCCATTACAGTATCAATCTTCTGGTCTACAACATGGTTGATGACCGCGGCTGCGCCAGCCAGCAGTGCAATACCAATATTACCAAACACAAGTACGGACCAGTGGGGCACGCCGGGAGCTGCCAGCAACATGCCGATAACGGCTGTCAGCATCATCAGTGCCACAACCTTGGGCTTGGTCAGCTCGAGAAAATCCTTCCAGGAGATTTTCTGAATGCCGTTACCCTCGATGGTTAGGGTTTTGGCGTGCTCACTCATGCGGTAGCCTCCTGATGTCTTGTTTTTGTGTCACTGGTTTTTACGCGGTGTTCACGCCGACAACCCTGAAGACGCCACAATAGATTGACCACACTGATGAGCAAGCCGGCCCCCATCGCATTGTGGGCAACGGCGACAGATAGCGGGATGTGGAACACTACATTAGCGAGGCCAAGCAGAATCTGAGCACACAATACCACGGCTACCAGCCCGACGGCTGCCCGCAACGGGTTGTTTTTGGTACGGCGCCATAATGCCGAAAGCAGACCCGCGAAGTAAACCAGAACTACCAATGCGCCAATCCGGTGGGTCATATGAATGGCGACCCGACCATCGGCAGTAAGCTGTCCGCCCAGGTAGTTAGGGCCAACCGACTGGGTCACATCGAATCCATGCTGGAAGTCCATCTCGGGCCACCACTGGCCCTGGCAGGTCGGTAATTCGGTACAGGCTACTGCGGCATAATTGGCGGCCGTCCAGGCGCCCAGGGCAATCTGGAGAATGACCAGCATCAATCCGCCGTAAAGCCAGGGCCGCAGACGTGCCAGGGAGGCTGACCTGGAGGGCTCAATACCCGGTTTCCGACCCCGCAGCCGAAGCGTAAGCAACGCCAGCAGGCTCAGTGTGGTAAAGCCCCCCAACAAATGCAGCGCCACCACCTGTGGCCAGAGCTTGAGGGTGACCGTCCACATGCCGAACGCCCCCTGCAGCAAAATCAGGCAAGCCAGAAAAACCGGCAGACGCACGGGAACACCTGCTTTGCGGTGATGGATGCTGTAACCGGCGATCCCGAACACGATCAACCCAAGCACGCCGGCGGCATAACGGTGGATCATTTCTGGCCAACCCTTGGCCACCTCGACCGGAGTGTCCGGAAAACGGGCCTCTGCAATGGCAATACTGGCTTCGCTCTGGGGCACACCGATAAAGCCATAACAGCCTGGCCAATCCGGGCAGCCCAGCCCAGCATCGACGAGCCGGGTCCAGGCTCCTAGCATTATAACCACCACCGCAAACAAGGTGGCGACAAGTGCCGCCCGGCCCAGCCGTTGCAACCGGTCAATTTCGTAGAAAGTATTTTTGTTCAACGTACCGCCCTCGGGTGTGGAGGCCTCAGCCAATCTGTGACAATTTCATTAATTGTTTCAGATCCTTGAGCATCTCCTTGCCGGTATGATCTATATTGAATCGCATCATGATATTGCCAAACGGGTCCACCAGCAGGATCTCCGGAGCTCGAGCGGGGTCGACCCCCGCAGGCCAGGCCGGCGCAGAACCGGATTGGCTCTCAAGCTTTTCCATGGTCGCGTATTCGTCATCCCAGCGGGCGGCAAGATCCGACGGGATCTGTTCCAGGTACGCCGCGCGGCTCAGCCTGTCAGCGTTCTTCCCCAGGGCGATATTCACCTGACGCGCCAGATACAGCAGCTCCTCACACTGTACAGTGCACGTCCCAGCAGCCACGAGCATTAACCATTCAGCACCCTCCACCTCCGGACCGAACCGTTTGGTGAGCGGTTCTCCATCGGCTCCGTTAAGTTGCAATTCTTCGACGGCTACCGGCGGCTGGACCAGAATTCCGTGGCTGCTGACCGCGTTCGGGTTCATCCAGCCGGTGTAATACATGAGGGTTGCAAGGGCCATGGGGCCGAAGCCCACAGCAAACAGAAGCAGCGCCATTCTCCGGCCACGTCGGACCTGCTCGGGGGATGTAGGTGCCTTAGTCGGTTCAGCCATGGTGGTCATCAGTTCCTGAATCTGTTTTTCGGTAGCTTGCGATTACGGTTAACACGATCAAGGCGAGAGCCAGTGAAAACCACTGTACTGCGTAGCCGTAATGGGTCTGCGGCCCCATCAGATCGGGCGCCCAATCTGCGGCAAAGCCACCCGGCTGCTGGCGCCCGTCCAATCTTACCAGATGCTCTGCCATTTCCCCGTCGATCTGCCTGGCATCCTCGGGGGACAATGTCTGGATTCGTCGCGGCCATATACTTTCAGGCGAGGAATCGGCCAGAACCGGAGGCTCCGGATAGGGGCTTATTCGGCCTCGTATGGAAACCAGTCCTTCCGGGGTAGTGAAGACCGGCGTTTCACCCCGTTGACGCTCACCGCGGACCCAGCCGCGATTGACAACCACCGGGGCGCCCTGTTCAGGGTAAAAAACACTCAACACCTCGTAACCCGGAACGCCATCCCGGGTCCGGTTGTCCAGAAGCCAGTGAAATTGCTCCGAGTAGCGGCCCACCAGCTCCACCGGCTGGCCACTTTCCAGACCTTTGTCGAGCTGGTTAGACCAGGACAAGGTTTCAGATTGCTGCTGCCACTGTTCAAGTAACGCCTGTTTCTCCGACGCCCGGTCAAGTTGCCAAGCTCCCAAGGCAAGCAACAGCGGAAGGAAGACCCCGGAAAAAATACCGAGGCGCCAGTCAAAATGCCACGTTCGAACGCTTTTTGGTTTCTCGCTGACCATACTCTAGTATAGAGGCCTCAAATACGGATTCCCCCCTCACCGGAGACGGACCCATGCTGAAGGTTTTGATAGTCGTGTTGATGCTGGCGGTGGTCGTCAGCTTGTTCAGCGGCTTGGTTTTTTTGCTCAAGGACGACAGTACCTCCCATCGCCTGGTCAATTCACTCGCGGTGCGCGTAGGACTGAGCCTGTTACTGCTTGTGCTCATTCTGGTCGCTCTATGGCATGGGGACCTTACGCTGAACCCCACGCCATAAAGGAGGTTCGTCAGAGGATATACACGAACACAAACAAGCCGAGCCAGACCACGTCAACGAAGTGCCAGTACCAGCTTGCCGCTTCAAAAGCAAAGTGCTTCTCGGCGGTAAAATGCCCTTTCAGGATTCGAATCAGCATGATGGTAAGCATCAATGTGCCCATTATAACGTGGGCACCGTGGAAACCGGTCAGCAAAAAGAAGGTACTGCCGTAAATACCCGATCTCAGAGTCAAATTCAGTTCTGTATAGGCCTGAACATACTCTTCGGCCTGAAATCCTATGAACACCAGGGCCAGTACAATAGTCGCAATCAGCCATGCCTTTAACTTTTTGCGGTTGCCGTGCTTCAAAGCATGGTGAGCAACAGTCACGGTAAAAGACGAAGTCACCAGGAGAATAGTGTTGATCAGCGGCAGGTGCCAGGGGTTGATAATTTCTTTCGGGGGCGGAAACGCTTCCGGATCAGGATTGTTCAGCAACGGCCACGTCGCCTGAAAACCTTCCCACAGCATGTTGCTGCTGCCCCGATCGCCCTCGCCTCCCAGCCAGGGAATCGCGAACGTGCGGGCGTAAAAGAGGGCACCAAAAAAGGCGGCAAAAAACATCACTTCCGAAAAAATGAACCAGCTCATGCCCCACCGGAAAGACCGGTCCATTTGCGGACTGTAGAGACCGTCACGGCTTTCCTTGATGACGCTGCCAAACCAGCCAAACAGCATATAGACCATGATCAGACTACCAATACTGAAGGTAATCCAGGCACCGGTAGTAGACTCGCCCTGGGAGCCATTAACCATAATCGAAGCCAGGCCATACATCGTGACCCCAAGTCCTACCGTGGCAATAATCGGCCACTTGCTCTGCTCCGGTACATAATAAGTCTGGTGTGTCGTCATGACAGTCTCCGACGGCTTATCCGTTATCGTTTATTGTTGTCTTTCCAACTGCCACGCTCTACTTGATCTCGGGTGGCGTTGAGAACGTGTGGTAAGGCGCTGGTGACGGAATCGTCCACTCAAGCCCTTCCGAACCCTCCCATGGCTTCGCTGGTGCTTTCTCGCCGCCACGAACACACTTGACGACAATGAACAGGAACAGCAACTGCGAAGCGCCAAACATGAAGGCACCGATACTTGAAACCATATTGAAGTCTGCGAACTGCAATGCGTAGTCCGGAATCCGGCGTGGCATGCCAGCCAACCCGAGGAAGTGCATCGGGAAGAAGGCCAGGTTCATGCCCACAAACGACAGCCAGAAATGGGTCTGAGCGAGAGTTTCGTCGTACATGTGACCGGTCCACTTCGGCAGCCAGTAATACGCCGACGCGAAGATTCCGAAGATAGCACCCGGCACCAGCACGTAATGGAAGTGGGCAACCACAAAGTAGGTATCGTGATACTGGAAGTCGGCCGGCGCAATGGCGAGCATGAGACCGGAGAAGCCCCCGATGGTGAACAAAATGACAAAGGCCACAGAAAACAGCATCGGGGCTTCGAAGCTGAGCGAGCCCCGGAACATGGTAGCGACCCAGTTAAACACTTTCACACCGGTTGGCACCGCAATCAGCATGGTGGCATACATGAAGAACAGCTGCCCCGCAATCGGGATACCCACCGTAAACATGTGATGGGCCCATACTACAAACGACAGCAGCGCAATGGCACCCACCGCGTAGACCATTGAGGCATAACCAAACAGTCGCTTGCGGGAGAACGCCGGAATGATCTCTGACACCGCACCAAACGCCGGCAGAATCATGATATAGACCTCGGGATGCCCGAAGAACCAGAACACGTGCTGGAACAGTACCGGATCACCACCACCGGCCGCGTTGAAGAAACTGGTGCCGAAGTTGATGTCCATCAGCATCATGGTGACAACGCCCGCCAATACCGGCATTACCGCTATCAGCAGGAACGCCGTGATCAGCCAGGTCCAGACGAACAGCGGCATTTTCATCAGCGTCATGCCAGGGGCGCGCAAGTTGAGAATCGTCGCGATCACGTTGATTGCACCCATGATGGAGGACACGCCCATGATGTGCACAGCAAAAATAAAGAAGGTCGTACTGGGTGGCCCGTAGGTCGTCGACAACGGCGCGTAGAACGTCCAACCGAAGTTAGGCGCGCCACCTTCCATAAACAGGGTGGAAACCAGAATCAGGAAAGCGCACGGCAGCAACCAGAAGCTCCAGTTGTTCATTCGTGGCAACGCCATATCGGGCGCACCGATCATCAGCGGGATCATCCAGTTCGCCAGGCCCACAAAGGCCGGCATGACTGCACCAAAGACCATGATCAGCCCATGCATGGTGGTCATCTGGTTGAAAAATTCTGGCTCCACGATCTGCAGACCCGGCTGGAAAAGCTCTGCCCGGATGACCATCGCCATCGAGCCGCCCAGCAGGAACATGGCGAAGCTGAAGATCAGGTACATAGACCCGATGTCTTTATGGTTGGTGGTTAACAACCATCTTGAAAAGCCCTTAGCGGGACCGTGATGATGATCCTGGGCGTGGGTATCGATGACCGCACTCATGAAAAACCCCCGTAGCCGCGTGATTTCAGTTGCCGGCGATGTTTATTTTTGTCTGAAGAAAGTGGCGTCTGGTCAGGGCTCAGTCAGCCCTGACTTTCCGTCAGATTACTCCCGATTCTTGTAATCAAATACATCTTTTGGTGTAACCATCTCACCCGTATCGTTACCCCAGGCGTTTCGCTCGAAGGTAATGACAGCTGCCAGGTCAACTTCGCTGAGCTGTTCACCGAACGCCTGCATGGAGGTGCCAGATACGCCGTTAACCACAACATCCAGATGCGCTTCCAGGTCTTCTGTTGCAATCGCACTGCCCTTGAGCGCAGGGAACGCTGGCGGCGCGCCGCTACCATCAGCCTGGTGGCAGGCAGCACAGTTGGAGGCGTAAACACTTTCGCCGCGCTCCATCAGCTCATCCAGATTCCAGTCCTTCTCCGTCAACTCACGCTCACGCTCGGCGTTCGCGACTTGCTCTGCCTTCCATTCGTCGTACTCTTCCTGGGGAACCGCTTTGACGACTACTGGCATAAAACCGTGCAGGCGTCCGCACAACTCGGTGCACTGGCCACGATAAATGCCCGGTTCATCGACCCGGGTCCAGGTTTCGTTGACAAAACCCGGAATCGCATCCTTCTTGACTCCAAACGCCGGTACCCACCAAGAATGGATAACGTCGCTGGCCGTTACCAGGAACCTGATCTTCTTACCAACCGGAATCACCATCGGATTGTCGACTTCAAGCAGGTAATTTTCGCCCTTGTCGAGACGGTTGTAGATCTGATCCTGTGGCGTGGTGGTGTTCGAGAAGAAGCCGAATTCATCATCGATGTAATCGTACTTCCAGCGCCACTGGTACCCCGTAATCTTGATATCGATGTCCGCTTCTGCCGAATCGTACATATCAACAAGGGTGGCGGTGGCGGGAATCGCCATGACAACCAGAATCACAAATGGAATGATCGTCCAGAGCACTTCGACTGAGGTGTGCTCGTGGAAGTGAGCAGCCTTGTAGCCCTTTGACTTGCGGTGGGCAAAAATAGACCAGAACATGACACCGAAGACTGCGATGCCAATGACAACGCAAATCCACAGAATGGTCATGTGCAGATCGTAAATCTCATTACTGGTGCCGGTTACGCCCGGTGCCATGTTTAACGTCCAGTCCGCCATTGCTTGGCCGGATACCAGACTTGCGCCCAAAAGGGCGCCTGCCCGCTTTGCGTGCACACGCATAACGTGTCTCCACAGAGTATTGTTCTTTTGATGACAAAGGTCCGCTATCAGGCTGTCCAGGAATGGCCAGCAAGAATTCAGATCACTTGTCCGTATGTTCTGCGTAATACTGTCTGCTTCTGCTGCAGGAAGTATTGCTTCACGAATTCGGGTTCCGGAGGATGCTCTCCCACACGCCGCCGAATCAAAAACGGAAGTCTTTCCCGGTTAGTAGGCGTGCAGTATAGACGCGGGCGGGGCAAAGTCTCAAAACATTGATTGAAATTTAAGTGTCTTTAAATACTATTATCTATAACCAAAACGAATATATCGACTTTTGGCTAACCCGCAAATGAGCGTTCAATCACCATGATCCGTCGTTTTAACACCCGCGGTCTCCTGCCCCAAACCGATCGTCGGCTTTGGGCACTGGCATGGCCTCTGATGCTGACTAACCTTACTGTCCCGTTGCTTGGGCTGGTAGACACCGCTGTCCTGGGCCACCTTGAAAGTCCGCAATACCTGGGTGCCGTAGCGGTTGCCGCGAACCTGTTCAGTATTCTCTACTGGACTTTCGGCTTCATGCGGATGGGAACCACCGGATTGGCAGCTCAGGCTTTTGGTCGTAGTGATTCTTTTGGCCAGATTGCGCTTTTAGTGCGATCCATCCTGCTTGCGGTTGTCATCGGACTGCTTTTAATCCTGTTTCACCGGCCATTAATCAGCATCGGGCTGCATTTGATGGATCCCAGTGAAGAGGTTGCCCGCCTGGCTGGGGAATACGCCAGCATCCGAATCTGGAGTGCTCCCGCGGTATTGTGTCAGTACACCCTGGTCGGGTGGCTGATCGGCACCCAGTTTCCCCGCGGTCCCATGCTGATGCTGATCATTGCCAACGGGCTGAACATCCTTCTGGACGTAATCTTTGTAACGGTTCTGGGCTGGAACGCCAAAGGGGTCGCATTGGCAACGGTGATCGCAGAATATTCAGCAGCCGGCCTCGGGTTCTGGCTGGTTTTCCGGCGCATGCCGGAGGGCACCAGACTCACTCCGGCGCTGTTCGGCCAATGGTCAGATTACCGCCGTATCCTCAATGTAAATCGCTACATCATGGTCCGCACCGTCACGTTACTGCTGGTACTGGCGTTTTTCACCGCCCAAGGCGCTCAACAAGGCGATGTCATTCTGGCCGCCAACGCCGTGTTGATCACCTTTTTGCTCATCATCTCCAACGGTCTTGATGGCTTTGCCAACGCCGCCGAAGCCTTGGTCGGAGAAGCGATAGGCCAACAAAACCGCAGCCAGTTTCGCGTGGTCTGTCGCATCGCCCTGCGCTGGTCACTCTGGGGCACCGGCCTTTTCACGCTGCTGTTCGTCGTGGCGGGCCACACCCTGATAGGGCTGTTGACCAGTATCGATGAGGTCAACACTGCCGCACGGCTCTATTTGCCCTGGCTCTGGGTGCTGCCCATGGCCGCCGTGTGGGGATTCCTGCTCGATGGCATCTTCATCGGGGCCACCCGAACCCGGGAAATGCAGAACACTATGCTGTTTTCGGCATTCGTTGTTTTTCTGCCGGTGTGGTGGCTGACCACGGCCTGGGGCAACCACGGTCTCTGGTTCGCACTCATCGCTCTGATGTTGGCCCGTGCCGCCAGCATGGGTTGGTTTTTCAAAAAGCACTGGAAGCATGACACCTGGTTCATATAGATTGCGATGCCCAAGCAGCCCTGAAAATCTCAACTACACTGATCAGAAATGGCCTGCATTGCGGCGTAGCCAGCCCGCCGCGGCCTTGTGACTATTGATTGCTTGGGATAGAGGGAGGCGCCTTGCGACCCTATTCAGTACATACATTGGCAATTCCTGACATGACACCAGCGGCGGTATTGAACATTATTGACCAGGCTCGCCGGCAAGAAGCCCGCTCCGGACAATTTCTACGGCATATGCGAGCCCGTGCGGCCAGCTTGCCGGACAGTATTACCGTAGAGGGTTACCAGCCGGCGACATGCCTGTTTCAATTTGCTATCGAGTACATCGAAATGGCGCCCCGTCTGATCGAATGCGTAGATGCGTGCGCCCGAGAGGCAGGAAAGAGTGCCCTGTTTTACCCCTTTATCAAGGCCGCTACCCGTTATTTTACCCAGCCATCGGTGCTGTTGGCTCAATACGAGGGACTGGATGGGCTGCTGATAAAAGCCTATCTCTGTCATCGTTTGATGGAAGAGATGTACGAGAACAACCGGTCCATCCGGAGCAGTCAGCTGGTAGACATCGAGGCCATTCAGGCCAACCTTCTGGCCCACCAACTGATCGGAGAGCCTTTTGCCAACGAGCTGGACCAGTCAATCACGATCACCGTGCTACAAATTGCCAGATCCCCGGACTATTACGAACTGAATCTTGATCCTTTCGTACATCAGGTCAAGCACGCAGCCTGGGACTGGATGAGGGAATACTGGGAAAATCTGCTGATCAGAAACCATATTCACTTTATGCTGGGCCCCAGAAGCTGACACCTTGATTCCTGAACCAAGGTGTCAGGTACGGGCGGCAAGCCAATACGTATTTGCCACCTATTGTTCTTTGAGTAACACCGACCTTTAAATTTTTGGATTTATTGATGTTTAAGCGCGATTTTCTGAGGCAGGTCTCCGTAGGATTGCTGACCTCAGTTGCATTATCGGGACCACTACCGGCGCTGGCCGCCTCGGCGACGCTTACGTTTATCGACTCGTCCGGTACGCCTCTGCCGGGCGTGGTCATCATGATTGAGAACGGTAGCGAACCGGTACCCGAGCCAGCAGAAATGGTGCAGAAACACCGCGCGTTCCAACCCCACACGCTGATTGTCAACCAAGGCTCACCGGTCCATTTTCCCAACCGGGACAATACTCAGCATCATGTGTTTTCCTTCTCTGCCCCCAAACCCCTCAATATCGAGCTGTACGCTGGCCAGCCGGAAGCGCCCATTACCTTCGACACGGCCGGCATTGTCGAGCTGGGGTGTAACATTCACGATCAGATGCAGGGATTTATAGTAGTCGCGGACACTCGCCAGGTCGCACGCACCGGCGCAGACGGGATCAGCCGGTTTGATGTCCAGGCTCTGGATTCCGATGGTGCACTTCATTTCAAGGTCTGGCATCCAGGGCTGAAAGACAACAGCGTGGCTTTGAGCAAGACACTTCAGGGCCCATTGCCCATCCAGCAAACCCTGACTTTGGATGTCATGCCCGAACCGGTAGCCGAGCAGAATGGCCTGAAAGGCTTGCAACGACGCTTTCGTGAGTTGTGATGAACAAACCTTTAACTAAACCCGGTTTTCGTGGCCGCCTGATGTTGGCAATGCTGACGGTGGTAGTTGTCACCAGTGTCAGCATCGCGGGCGTCATGCTGGTGTATCTGTTTGAAGAGGAAAAAACCCGGGCTGCCAGGCAACTGGATGTCGCCGGCGGCATTGCCAAAGAAGTTATCGACCGCCGCAATGAACTGCTGATCTCCAACCTCCGGGTGATTGTTGAGGACTTCGGCTTCAAATCGGCTATTGCCAGCCGTGACACCCCCACCATCACCAGCGCGCTGGCAAATCACACGGCTCGTGCCGGCACCAACCTTGCGATGCTGGCGGACAACCAGGGTGATTTGATCGCCAACCTGCAGGGCCTCGAGAACGGCTCTCAAATGCCTTTCGGCCGGGTGCTTTCGGCCGCCCGGGAGCGCGGCTTTGCCACCGAGATAGTCAGTTGGCGAGATCGCGCCTATCAGGTACTGATCGTCCCGATTCAGGGCCCCGGGCTGCGCGCCTGGCTGGCAGCCGGGTTTCCCCTCGACAATGAATTTGCTGACTTTATCGGTGGCCTGACCGGCACAGATGTGGTTTTCAAACGCCGAGATGGCAACCGGGCAACGATACTTGCCAGCAGCTTGCCCGGCGACGCGATGGAAACAGGCGTGCTCGAACAGTTCGACCTGATGAACGACTCCGATCTGATGGAAAGCCGGCGTTACTTCGTAAAATCCCTGACGCTCAGGGATGCACCAGACTCAACCATCACCGCACTGCTGCTCAGCGACCGTGCAACCGCCCTTGAAACCTATTACCAGCTCGCCTTTGACATGGCCTTGCTGGTCATTGCTGCGCTGGCAATCGCCGGCCTGCTGGTACTGATCACCGCCCGCGCCCTGGGCCGTCCGGTACTGGAGCTGGCCCATTTTGCTGCGGCAATTGGCAATAACCCGGCGGCAGAACCACCCGATCTGAAAACCAGCGGTGAACTCAACACCCTGTGTAATGCACTGACCGAGATGCGCCTCCGGATTCGAGAGCGCGAGCATCGTATCCGGCATCACGCCTTGCACGATGACCTGACCGGCCTGCCAAACAGGAAAGCCGTCGAACAGGTCCTGCTGCAATGGTTTCAGCAACGTCAACCTGGCTACCTGATCGGTTTTTCACTGACCGACTTCAAGGCCCTGAACGACACTTTGGGGTTCGGCATTGGCGACCAGGCCATTCTGGCGACGGGCTTGCGATTGCGGGGGCAGGTGCCGCCCGATTGTCCGTTTGGCCGAACCGGTGGCAATGAATTTATTGCTTTGCTGCAAGGCGAAGACGAAATCCAGTTACGGAAACAGCTGACCCGGCTTCGCAGCCACGCCGAACTCCCGGTGGTTATCCGGGACACCCCGATCAACCTGCAGATTCATATTGCGGTGCTGAGGGTACCGGAGGATGCCAGAACCCTGGATGAAGTTCGCCGTCGACTCGGGCTGACCCTGGAGCGTGCCCGCAAAACAGATAACCGGATCGCCTTCTACGAGCCCGGTGGCGATGAATTGCACTTGCGCGAGCTGCGGCTGATCCGTGATCTGGCCGGCGCACGCCAGAGTGGCGAACTGTTCATGAACTACCAACCCAAGATACGGTTTGAACAGGTCAGGTTCACCCAGGTCGAGGCACTGATACGCTGGAAGCACCCGGAGCTCGGTTTTATCAACCCGGAGGAATTTATCGCTCTGGCGGAACGTTCCGGGCAGATTCATGAGCTCACTCACTTTATCCTGAAACGGATCGCCGCAGATGCACAGCAATGGCACCAGGCGGGCCTCAACATTGGCGTTGCCATAAACCTGTCAGCTCTGGATCTGGCCGATCGAAACCTGCCCGGTGACGTGCTTGCGGTGTTCGACCAGTGGCGAGGCCGAATGGACCAGCTGACCTTTGAGATCACCGAAAGCGTCCTTATGCACGATGCCGACACCGCGATACAAACCCTGGAGAAACTGAAAGCTTTGGGAGTGAAACTGTCCGTCGATGATTTCGGTACCGGTTACTCATCCTTGACCCAGCTGCGCCAGCTCCCGGTACACGAACTTAAAATCGACAAATCCTTTGTGCTGAATCTGGACACCCAACCTCAGGATCAACTGATCGTGAAGTCAACGATTGATATGGCCCATGGCCTGGGCCTGAGCGTAGTCGCCGAAGGCATAGAAAACTCCGAAAGCTGGCATTTGTTGCAGTCCTGGGGTTGCGACCTGGCTCAGGGCTTCTTCCTCGGGCGACCCATGGACGCCGATGCAATTGCGCAATGGGCGGACGAGTTTACCGCACGGGTCGCGGACCTTCGGCCTGCTCTCAACCCTTTGCCAGAGCTGTATAAATGATGCGGCTGATCCGAACCTCTTGTACCACTCTTGTGTTAGCCGCCCTGGTGATTCCTATGGCAAGTGCCGACCCTGGCAGCCGAATCTGGGCCACTGGCGGTGTCACTACCATTGAAGGCAGCGCCGGCGGTGGGCTGGTGCCCTGGGCGATGCTCAGCGGTTATGCCAGTGACCGGGAGTGGGGCGGCACCCTGGCGCTGACGCGGGCAGAACTCGATGACTTCACGGTCAGCTTCACCGGGGTTACGTTGAACTGGCGTAATCGGCTGGAAGTCAGTGTGGGTCGCCAGACCCTGGATCTGGACACCCTGGGTGCCGCCTTGGGTGAGGACGAACTGAGCCAGGACATCTTCGGCGTAAAAACCAGGCTTTGGGGTGACGTGCTTTACCATCGTTACGGCCAGTGGTCTGCCGGGCTCCAGCATAAGCGCAACCGGACGTTTACCATTCCGGATGCGGTCGGCGCCCGGGATGACTCCGGTACCGACGTGTACCTCTCGGGCAGCAAGTTGTTTTTTGCGGCTGTACTGGATCGCAACCTGCTGGCTAACATCACCGTTCGTGGCACGAAGGCCAACCAGGGGGGGCTGCTTGGTTTTGGCGGTGATCAGGATGATGGCTATGAAGCCCAGTTCGAATCCAGTCTGGGGGTATTCATCGACCGGCGCTGGCTGGCCGGCGTGGAGTACCGGCAAAAACCGGATAATCTGGGCTTTGCCAGGGAAGACGACTGGTGGGATCTTTTCATAGCCTGGGTCCCGGATCGCAGCCTCGCAGTGACCGCGGCCTGGGTAAATCTCGGTGATATTGCCGGGTTGGAGAATCAGCAGGGTGCGTACCTGTCGTTGCAGGGGAGCTTTTGATGACACCGGAGCGCTTTATGAACGCCATTCGCTTTACCCTGTTGCTGCTGGTGCTCGGAGGTTTGACTGCGTGTCAGCACCCACACACACCGGATCATCGGGACGCAGACCTGTACCAGGCCCTGGGTGAACGGGCAGGGATTGAGACCATGGTGGAAAATCTGCTCTATCTGATCGTGGAAGACGAGCGCATTGCCTTTCAGTTCAAGGGTATTGATGTGGCGCATTTTCACCGGCAGCTGTCCGACCAGATCTGCGAACTGAGCGGCGGACCCTGCCTGTATACCGGGCGGAAGATGCGGGAATCCCACTCCGCCATGGCCATTACCGAAACTCAGTTCAACGCGCTGACAGAGAACCTGATACTCGCCATGGAACAGAACCGCATCCCCACTGGCGCCCAGAACCGGCTACTTGCTCTGCTGGCACCTTTACATCAGGATATTCGCGGGCTCTAATAACGCCTGTTCAAACGGTAAGTCCGCACAGACCCCTCAGGAATGCTGTCCCATGCTTGAAAATGCCGATTTCGGAAAACTGATCATTCGTCTGACCCTTGGTGGCCTTATGCTGTTTCATGGCGTTGCCAAGCTGTTCAACGGCATCAGCGGCATTGAGGGCATGCTGGCCGGTCATGGCATCCCGACCATTTTTGCCTACGGCGTCTTTATTGGTGAATTGATAGCACCGTTGATGGTCATCCTTGGCTATCAGACCCGTATCGGTGCATTGTTAATTGTGTTCAACATGCTGGTGGCAATTGCCCTGGCCCATGGCAACGAGCTGTTAGCATTGGGGCGCTCCGGTGGCTGGGCACTGGAGCTACAGGGCTTCTTTCTGTTTACCGCACTGGCGGTTATTTTCCTCGGCCCAGGCCGTTACAAGCTTAAAAACTGAGGCTCTTCTTATTCTGGGCAAACGCTAATCTGAAAGGGGAGAAGAGATGACCACAACCATTAAACCCGGACGCTATCAACACTATAAGGGACAAAACTACGAAGTTCTCGGTGTTGCACGCCACAGCGAAACCGAAGAACAGATGGTGGTCTATCGCTGCCTGTACGGAGATTTCAGCCTGTGGGTCCGCCCCCTCACCATGTTTACCGAGACCGTCGAGGTTGCAGGGGAGCAGGTGCCGCGCTTTGTCTGGCTGGATGATCAGAGCCTGTAATAGGACCCGGCGCTACCGATGCTGTCGGTAGGAATCCACCGGCTAGCGTGGGACCGGGTCTGACCCGGATTGGCCCTAATCGTCATTTGCCCCGGCCTTGAAAAACACCACCTGTTTGACGGTGTGGTCGTCTACGTTTTTACGCTTGTTAACCCGGGTCTGAAGCTCCGCAGTCTCTTCCAGATCTGCCTGCTGGTCGGAAAAACCGCAAGCGACGCACTCCCGGACCTGGCCTTCCTCCGTGGTGAACATCATGATCTTGTCCATCTCTGCGCAACGGGGACAGATTGCGCCGGCAATAAAGCGTTTGGGACTGGCCATACTCAATCTCCATAAAAAGTGGTGAGCACCGTGACATTCGGCGCTCACACCGCGCCGGTTCAGGCTGCGGCCGGCTGCTGGGTAATACCGGTCTGGCGCAATAGCGCATCGACTTCCGGCTCCCGGCCCCGGAAAGCCTTGAACAGCTCCATCGGCTCCCGGGAGCCGCCTTTCTCCAGGATGTTTTCCAGAAACGCCCGGCCAGTGTCGGGATCAAAGATGCCCCGCTCTTCGAACAACGAGAACGCATCCGCGGCCAGCACTTCGGCCCACTTGTAACTGTAATAGCCAGCCGCATAACCGCCGGAGAAGATATGCGAGAAACTGTTGGGAAAGCGGTTAAATTCGGGCGACTGCACCACGGCAATGCCCTCCCGAACCTTGCGGTGCATCTCCAGTGGGATGGTCGGTGCGGTGTCGGTGTACTCCGCGTGTAAGCGGAAATCAAACAGCGAGAATTCCAGTTGCCTGACCATCTGCATACCGGCCTGGAAATTCCTAGCCGCCAGCAACTTTTCCAGCAGGTCCCGGGGAAGGGGCTCGCCGGTTTCATGATGGCTTGCTATCAGGTTCAGTGATTCCGGATTCCAGCACCAGTTTTCGAGGAACTGGCTGGGCAATTCGACCGCATCCCAGGCCACACCGTTGATACCGGAAACATCCGCTACGTCCACTTGGGTCAGCATGTGGTGCAAGCCGTGACCGAATTCATGAAACAGCGTGGTGACCTCGTCGTGGGTCAGCAGCGAAGGCTTGTCCCCAATGGGCGCTGTGAAGTTGCAGGTCAGGAAGGCGACCGGCAATTGCAGATGGCCGCTGAGGTTACGCCAGCGCACACTGCAATCCGCCATCCAGGCACCGCCCCGTTTGCCCTGACGGGCGAACAGATCGAGATAAAACCAGGCGACCGGCTCACCGTCCCGGCTGATGCAGTAGGCTGTGGCATCCGGATGCCAGGTTTGCACCTCCGGTTTGGCCTCGATCTGAATATTGAACAGTTTTTCGGCCACCGCAAACAGGCCGGGAACGACCCTGTCTGCCGGGAACCAGGGGCGCAAAGCTTCTGGCGAAACATCATAACGCTGTTGGCGTAACTTCTCGCTGTAATAGCCGATATCCCAGGCTTCAAGCTCCTCGACGCCATGGCTCTGGCGGGCGAATGCCTTGAGGTCAGCGATGTCCTGTTCCGCTACCGGCCTGGATTTCTCCGCCAGGGTATGCAAAAAGCCCAGCACTTCGTCCACGCTTCGAGCCATCTTGGTGGCAAGGGAGCGTTCAGCGTAGTTATCGAAACCCAGTAACTGCGCCAGGGCATGCCGGCGTTTGAGGATCTCAGCCATAACCTGGGTGTTATCCCAGGTCCCGGCGTCCGGGCCCAGGTCGGAAGCGCGGGTGACAAAGGCTTCATAGACTTCCCGGCGCAATTCACGGTTATCCGCATACGTCATGACCGGGTAAAAACTGGGGAAATCCAGTGTTATCAGATAACCGTCCAGATCCCGGGACTTCGCCGTCTGCTGGGCGCCTTCAAGCGCGGACTCCGGCACACCGGCCAGTTCGTTAACGTCGGTAATCAGCTTTGACCAGTTCTGGGTGGCGTCCAGTACGTTATCGCTGAACGTGTTGGAGAGCTCCGCCAACTCCCGTTTGAGGTCCGCGTAGCGGGTTTTCTTGTCCGCCGGCAAATCGACACCACCGAGGTGGAAGTCTCGCAGGGTGTTGTTAATGGCTTTTTGCTGGGCTTCACTGAGCTGGCTGAAATCCTCCCTGGCGGCGAGTTTTTTATAACTCTCGCAAAGTTCGGTGTTCTGGCTCAACTCAGTACCATACTCGGTCAGTTTCTCCAGACAGCGTTTGTAGATCTTGCGCAAGTCATCGTTGTTCATCACGCCGTTGAGGTGTGAAATCACCGCCCAGGCTTTGTTAAGGCGATCTTCCAGGCCCTGCATCGGCAACGCAAGCGTCTCCCAGGTGGGTTCAGGCTGCGTCGCCAGATTCTGGATCTGCATACGGTTATCGCTCAGAATCTGATCGATCGCCACCTCCATGTGCTCAGTCCGAATGTGGTCGAAGCGCGGTAGAATCTCGTCGTTCAGTAGCGGATTGTTCATAAATGCCCTTCTCAGCGTTCGGGTTGTCCGGTAATTTAGGAATTAGACCCTGAATAAATCAATAAGAGTATATGTAATGACGACTATCCGATCTCACAAGGGTAACACGCCAAGTTTCGGCGCCCGCACCTGGGTTGATCCCAGCGCCGTGGTAATTGGTGACGTCATCCTGGGCGACGACTGCTCAGTATGGCCAATGACTGTGGTCCGTGGCGACATGCACCGGATCCGGATCGGCCAGCGTTGCAGTATCCAGGATGGCTCGGTTCTGCACATCACCCACGCCAGCGATTTTAACCCGGGTGGCTGGCCACTGACCCTGGGTGACGACGTCACCGTTGGTCACAAGGCCCTGCTTCACGGTTGTACGATAGGAAGTCGCGTATTGGTTGGCATGGGTTGCATAATTATGGACGGCGCCGTGGTCGAAGACGAAGTGATCGTAGCCGCCGGCTGCCTGGTGCCGCCCGGCAAAACTCTGGCATCAGGGCATCTGTATGTGGGCAGCCCCTGCAAAAAGGCACGGGCTCTGACCGAGCAGGAGCGTCGTTTTTTCACTTACACGGCAGCAAATTATGTCCGCCTCAAGGACGACTACCTCAACGACTGATGCGTTTCGTCAGGGCTGACAGGGATCATGAAAGCTGACGGGTAGCGTGGAAATTTTTTGTTTCCAGTACTTGAAATTTAATGTCCCGCTCCTATTTCCCGAAATAGGCAGAGTTCACGGATACCCCGTCAGTTGGCGCCACTGGGGTGGGCTGTTTCGCGAGCGAAGCTGACATCACCGTGATTTCAGATTCGTAGGAGGAACTAATTCATGACCAGAATCACCCGTTGGAATCCGATCAGTGAGTTCGAGGATCTGCTCGATCGTTACAACCGCCAGTTTGGTCTGACCCGCACCAACGACGATCAGGAAGGAAAGGATCTGATGCGTCGCAGTGACTGGGCACCGGCAGTCGACATCAAGGAAACGCCGGAGGCTTTTCTGATTGAAGCCGAACTACCGGGTCTGAACAAAGACGATGTAAAAGTGACCGTGCAAGACGGCGTCCTGAGCATTCAGGGCGAGCGCCACAAAGTGGAAGAAACATCCGATGAGAAACAACACCGGGTAGAACGTTTTTACGGCAGTTTTCTGCGTCGCTTCACATTGCCGGACAACGTTGAGGAGTCCAGCGTCCAGGCTCGCTTTAGCGATGGGGTATTATCACTCACTCTGAAGAAAGTGGAGCCGGCCCAGCCTCGTGCCATTGAAGTCGAGGTTCAATAACCCGTTAGCCGCCGCCGGGCCGGGGAGCATTACTTCCCGGTCTGCGCACCGGCCGCTTTGAGTGCCCTGGCGTACTCGGCACTGCGGCGATGCTCCAAGATGTGATCCAGAATGGTCTGGCCATTTTCGCTCAATGCATTCAGATCACGGCCGGCCTCGGTGAAAAAGCCGACGAAGCGCTCGAAGTCCTCGGCGCGCATCGCTTGATAGGCCTTGAACAGCACGTGGAAATCCGGGTTGACGCGGGCATCGTACGGACTCAGGAACAGGAAGCTTTTAACCCGCTCATCACTCCACTCTTCATCGAGTACTTTTGGTTTTTCCGGTCCACTCATGGCGTTACTCTCATCCCGCATGTCATTCAGAGGGGCGACAGTATACCGGCCTGAAGCCGGTTTGTTTATACGTATTCCCTATTGAAACCTTACCCGATGACATAAGCGCAGCCCTAAGGCAGGATCTCAACCGGTAATTTGCTGGACGGTATGCTGTCCTGGCAGGCCGGGTCCCGGATGGCGATTTCAACCCGACGGTTCCTGGCCCGATTTTCCGGGCTGTCGTTCGGCACCAGAGGGTTGGTTTCCGCGCGGCCGGCTGCGGTTACCCGTTGCGCTGGCAAAGCCCGGTTCATCACCAGCTCATGTACGACAGAGACCGCGCGGGCGGCGGCCAAGTCCCAATTAGACCGGTAGCGGTTGCTGACTATGGGCCGGTCATCGGTGTAACCAGCCACCAGCACATCTCCGGTGCAGCTCGCGAGCACCTCCACAACGCGTTCGATGATCGGCACCATGCCCGGCTTGAGGGCCGCCTGACCCGACCGGAAGGTGGCGTCCTCGGCAAAACGGATGACGACCTTGCGGGTATCGTAATTCACGCTCAGTGCCTGAGCTGCAACTTCCGGCTCGAGTTCCGTAATCAATCGCGATGCCAGATCGACAATCCCGTCCGGCACCTCGGTAATCGCGGGGTCATCCGAACGCTCGTCGATAAATTGGGGTTCATCCGCCAGTGAGTTATCGGGACGGGGCAATGAGACGGCATCGCTTTCGATCAGCGTCAGCGGCGAGCCGCCCACCGAGTCTGCCAAGACATTGCCACTGCCAAAAGCCGATGCCATAGAATTGGCCATTGCCCGATATTTTTCGACGTCCATTTCAGCAAACGACAACAGCAGGATGAAGAAGGTCAGCATCAAGGTGGCCAGATCCGCAAACGTGACAAGCCAGGCGGGTGTTCCAGCCCGTACCTTTGGGCGGTGTCGTGGCCGCACCGCCACGAACTTCAGGCCTCCGGCTGCCGGGCCAGCGCGGCCCTCTGATCCGGGTTAATGAACGCCGACAACAGCTCGGTCATTACCCGTGGGTTCTGGCCTTGCATGATGTTCTGGATACTGGTCGCGACCAGTAACCGGTTGCGCTGCTCATCTTCGGCCTTGAGTTGCAGCTTGTCTGCCAGAGGCAGGGCAATGAGCTGGGCAATAAATGCCCCGTACAATGTGGTCAGCAGCGCAATCGCCATAGCCGGACCGATAGCGGCGGGATTATCAAGGGTGTTCAGCATCTGCACCAACCCCACCAGAGTGCCCAGCATACCGATAGCGGGCGCCGACTCCCCGATACCCCGGAACACCCGCTCAGCCACATCATAGCGCTCCATGGTTTGCTGGATATCCTGTGACAGGACTTCATCAATCAGTTCGGGTGGGTGGCCGTCAACGCACAGGTTGATGGCCTTGCGCAGGAACTCGTTTCCGGTCTCATGACTTTCCAACCCCAGAATACCCTCTTTTCTGACCAGCCGGGCGAGCTGACTGACTTCCTGAATCAGCGTAGCCGGCCGCTCCATCCGGTCAGTAAACGCGGTCGTGAGCGCGAGCCGAAAAGCGCCCATGACCGTTGGCAGTCGGAATTTGATCAATGTGACCGCAAAGGTGCCACCAATGACAATGGCCAACCCCGGCAGGTTCAGAAACGTCAACAGCGATGCGTTCGCCAGCATGGCCAGCACCACAATAACAATGCCCGCCAGCAGTCCGACGAGGGTCAGAATATCCATGAATAACCCTTTTGTGTACAGCTCACCTCATCATTTACAGCCGGGCTGTTCATACGACGGACGGCGTCTGTAACGCCTGTATCGCTCCAGAATAGCCTATCGTCGGTGCTCAGCCCACTCTGTCTCGCAGGGCTGCAATAACCGGAGCGGTATCGGGCTGAACACCACGCCATACGGCAAAGGCTGCTGCGGCCTGTTCAATCAGCATACCGAGACCGTCAATAGCAGCCCTGGCACCGTTATCCAGAGCCCAACGGTTGAACGTTGTGGTATCCGGGCCGTACATCATGTCGTAAACCACCGTAGACGGGCCGATGATCGCCGGCGACAGGGGCGGCAATTCCCCCTGCAGGCTGGCACTGGTGCCGTTGATCACCAGGTCAAAAACCTCGGTGGGCTGCTCAAAGCCACCACCGCGCAACTGTGTGGCCCCGACCTCATCGGCAAACAGGTCGGCGAGCACCCGGGCCTTGGCCGGTGTTCTGTTGGCAATCACCAGAGCCCGGGGCTGTTCCGCCAGCAGCGGACCCATAACACCGCGGACCGCGCCACCGGCACCCAGGATCAGTATCCGCTGGTTCGCCAGCGCGACACCATGATTCTTCACCAAATCCGCCACCAAACCTGCACCGTCGGTGTTATCGGCAGTGAGATGACCGTCTCCGTCAATAAACAGGGTGTTCGCGGCACCCGCCTTTTCCGCCCGCCAGGTACGCTTGCTGGCCATAGCCCAGGCCTGCTCTTTAAACGGCACTGTTATGTTGAGTCCACAGCCGCCACGGTCAAAAAAACCGGTCACGGTATCCGCAAACCCGTCCAATGGCGCCTGGATTGCGGTGTACTCCACCGGCTCACCGGTCTGGGCTGCGAACAGGCTGTGGATACGGGGTGATTTGCTATGGCTGATGGGGTTGCCCACGACAGCGTAAAGATCATTCTTCATGCTCATTCTCCAGCCAAAGCCGACCGGTCAGGAAATGCTCGGTCAGCCGCGCTTCCTCAGTGCCCGGTTCCGGTCTGCGGTTATAGTCCCAGCGCACCAGTGGCGGCAACGACATCAGGATGGACTCTGTGCGGCCACCGGATTGTAAGCCAAACAGGGTACCCCGGTCGTAGACCAGATTGAACTCTACGTACCGGCCCCGGCGGTAAAGCTGAAAATCCCGCTCCCGGTCGCCGAACAGGGTATCTTTACGACGCTGGACAATCGGCTCGTAGGCTTCGATATAGCTGTCACCCACCGCGCGCATCAGGGCGAAATCTGCCTCGAAGTCGCCACTGTTGTGATCATCAAAGAACAATCCGCCAATCCCTCGGGGTTCGTCCCGGTGCCGGAGGTAAAAATACTCGTCACACCAGCGTTTGTAGTTTCTGTAAACCTCACTGCCAAAGGGTTCACAGGCCTCTCTGGCAACCGAATGCCAGTGCACGCAATCTTCATCGAAGCCGTAGAAAGGGGTCAGATCATAGCCGCCGCCGAACCACCATACCGGCTCACTGTCGGGCGGTGTCGCAATAAAGAAACGGACGTTGGCATGGGAGGTGGGCACGTAGGGATTATTCGGGTGCATAACGAGTGACACCCCCATGGCCTGCCAGGGCGCACCGGCGAGCTGTGGCCGGTGCGCTGTTGCTGACGGCGGCATGGTGGCGCCCATAACGTGGGAAAAGTTAACCCCGCCCTTTTCAAATACCGCACCCTCGCTGATCACCCGGCTGATGCCACCGCCCCCTTCCGGGCGGGTCCAGGACTCCTCCTTGAACGTGTTCTTTTGATCTACCGCCGTAAGACGACTGCAAATAGCATCCTGAAGGGTCAGTAAGTACTGACGAACTGCTTCGGTTTCGGGTAATGCCATGGTGGTTCTCCTAACGAAGCCAGCGACCAGTCGCAATATCCAGAATCTGGCTGGGCTTTTTCTGGCCACCCAGTCGACCGGGTACCACCTTATCAAGCTGATGGCCAAAATAACGGTGTACCTGCCAAACCTGACGGGCGGGCTGCCGCCCGGTGGGGTTACAGGAAGTGGATACCAGCGGTCCGCCGGCAGTCTCGCACAGTTGTTGCACCAGCGGATGGTCGCTTATCCGGACCGCTACCGAGCGGTGATTACCCCGCACATTTGCCGGTATCTGGTGATGGATATCGGGCAACAGACAGGTCACCGGGCCGGGCCAGCACTCCAGGGCACGGTGCCTCAGACTGTCTTTGAGCGGGGCCAACAAAAATTCGATTTGTGCGACAGAGGCGGCCACCAGTATCAGGCCCTTATGGGCTGGCCGGTCTTTAAGCTCCAGTAGCCGGTCGACCGCATCCGCATTCCACGGATCACAACCCAGGCCCCACACGGCTTCGGTCGGATAGGCGATCACCCCTCCGGCCAAGAGGATAAGGCGGGTTTGCTGCAGATGCCACTGGGAGATCGTCGGGTGTTTGTCAGTCATCGTCCGGTTACGGTATTGGAGTGCAGAACATCAGACAACCCGTTGAAAGCCCCCGGGTGCCACATCGACAAGCCCCTCCATCTCAAGCATCAGCAGGGCTTGCATCAATTTGTCAGCCGGCAGACCGGTGGCCACGCACAGATCATCCGTTGAAACCGGATCATAACCCAAAGCTTTCAGAACCGCGATTTCACGGTCCTCCAGATGATCCGGACAGGCGAGTTCGGTCAGCAGGCCTTTGCGGGGTGCAGAAATCGCCTTCGGTGCTTGGGCTCTGGACATTCCGTGCTGGCCCGGGACGACGTCGGGGGTTGAGTCCGCCGACCACCATGCCGTCAATTCTTCCTCGATATCGGCAACCGACTCCACCAGTTTTGCCCCCTGTCGGATAAGATGATGACAGCCACGGGCGAGGGGGTTGTGTATCGAACCGGGAATGGCGAAAACCTCCCGGCCTTGCTCGAGCGCCAGCCGCGCAGTAATAAGCGAACCGCTTCTGGGGCTGGCCTCAACGACCAGAATGCCCTGGCTCAAGCCGCTGATCAGACGGTTACGCTGTGGGAAATGTGCGGCCTTGGGCGCCGTACCCGGCGGGAAGTCCGAAACGATCGCCCCGTTTTCTACAATCCGCGCCGCCAGGCCCCGATGCTGCCGCGGATAGATCACATCCACCCCGGTACCGATCACCGCAATGGTGGGAAAACCGGCATCGAGTGCGCCAGCGTGGGCCTCTCCATCAACGCCCAGTGCCATGCCGCTGGTCACCAGGTAGCCCCGATGGCTGAGAGCCGCGGCAAACTGACGGGCATGATCCAGTCCGCCCCGGGTCGCATTGCGACTGCCCACGATGCCAATCTGGTGACGGTTCAGCAGGCTGCGCTCACCTTTCAGGTACAACACAAAAGGGGCATCGTGAATGGTCCGGAGGGCTACAGGATAGTCCTGACAGCCCTGGGTGAGCAGCTCTATGCCTTCGTCCTGACATCGCCGCCAGATATCCGAAGCACGGAGGATTCGCTCGTGCCGAAGGTCTTGGCGCTGCCAGGCCAAAACTGCCTCGCAGGTGGTCGGGGGCAACCCGAGTGCTTTGAGGGTAGCGGGGCCCATGGTCAGTAACTCAACGGGATTATCAAGATGCTCGCAGATTACATGCCATCGTTTGACACCCAGGCCGGGTAGCAATGACAGCGCAAGCCAATGGCCCTTCGTGGCATCGAACGGTGTGGCCACGCAGGGTGCGGAAGTCCGGGGTGAAGGCATGATCTGTTCCTTGATCGTGATCGCCATCCTGGCGGGTTAGTGCAAGTATAAAAAACGGGAGCCGGTGACCCGACTCCCGCTGGTGATCCAGCTACAAGCCTTTAAGACTCAGGGGTTTTTTACCCGGTCGCCGACGGACAGCGGTCGCGTGGCTTTGAGCACCAGCCCATAGCTGAGTTTCTCATAAGTCTGGAAAACCATCAGCAGACCCGCCCGTTCGGAGGGCAGCTCAATGGTTTCATCGGTCACCGGATCTCGAACCAGGTTACCGCTCTTGAACACCGCCAGAACGTTGCCCACTTCCAGACCCTCACGGGAACCTTTGTTGACCACCACCACATCATACTGGCCAATCTGAGTGACGCCACCGTCCACTGAAATCATCAGGCCGTCAATGTCTTCGTCCGGCGCACTCGGGTTAAACGTAGTGTTGATGGCCCGGTCTTCGCTCACCAGCAGACGGTCAGCAATCCTTACTTCTTCGTTTGAGCGCTTGAGCTGCATAGTCAGCACGTCGCCGTCTCTGGCGGTGATATCGCCATTGGCGATCGAGCGTGCCTCAAGCCCCAGAAACTCATTGGTAACCGGGTCAACATAGCGGTTGCTGCGACGGAAGACCCCGACCTTGTTGGCCGGCATTTCGCCCCGTGCGTATACCTTGTCCCCGGCGCCGGTAACAATCCGACCGTCCTCACCTTCCAGCACATAGGGCGCGCCCTCGAGCTCATCCGGGCTGATGATGCGGGTATCGGTCAGGAAACTGCTGATGGCATCCAGCGGAATGGCGGGAATCGGCGTATCGATCATTTCAGAACGTACCTGGGGCGACAGTTTTATCACACCGTTGGAAGCACCGACCTTGGTAACCCGTGGCTTGCCCTCGATATACACCAGCGCCAGCCTGTCACCGGGATAAATAAGGTGGGGGTTGCTGACCTGCGGGTTGACGTGCCAGATTTCCGGCCAGTACCAGGGGTTATTCAGGAAGCGGGACGAAATATCCCACAGGGTGTCACCCTTTACGACGGTGTAACGCTCGGGATGGTCAGACCGGAGTTCAGGGCCCGCATCCTGTGCCCAAGCGGCCCAAGAGGTTGACAGCAGCATGGTGGCTGCCAGAGCGTACAGCAATTTCCTCATTGTCTAAGTCCTTGATCGCGTGCCTGTATCGGACGACCCGGCGAGTTTACCCGGGCCGTCAAATCCCGATTATTACCCTACTATAGAAGAAGTCTGGTGAATTGTGATGTTATCTTTTGTTCTTCCAGTAAATTCTACCTATGACTGCTCAGTTTGTACTCAATGGCGAAGATAAGAGATAATGATTGTATACACAGCGTCACCCACTTGAATCTCGCCCTGTTGTCCCGACCATAATAGAGACAGGGCAGAAAAATGCGCGGTACACCGTCGCATTTCAGTGATCACAGAGGAACCAGCAAAAGAGCTGATGCGTCATGATACTCGATATTCTTGAATTCCCGGACCCCAGGCTGCGCACTGTTGCCAAGCCCGTAGAACAGGTAACCGATGAGACCCGGAAGCTCATCGACGACATGTTTGAAACCATGTACGACGCCCCAGGCATAGGACTGGCGGCGACTCAGGTCAATGTGCACCAACAGATTGTCGTGATTGACCTGTCGGACGATCGCAGCGAACGCCTGGTGCTGATTAATCCGCAAGTCGAAGTGCTTGCCGGTGACTACCAGGACATGCAGGAAGGATGTCTTTCCGTGCCTGGCTTCTATGAAGATGTCACCCGCATTGATCATGTCAGGGTAAAAGCCCTGGGCCGCGACGGCGAACCTTTTGAGCGGGAGGTTACCGGGCTGCTGGCCGTTTGTATCCAGCATGAGATGGATCATCTTAAGGGCAAGCTTTTTGTGGATTATCTCAGCCCCCTGAAACGGACCCGCATTCGCAAAAAACTGGAGAAGCAGCACAAGATTCGTGCCTGATTCCCTGTTGGCGTCTCCGGTACAAGCGGACATCCGGACCGGGCAGCTGCCCGGTCTTTGCATTTCCAATGAGATACTCAACCTGTGCGACTAGTTTTTGCCGGAACACCGGACTTTGCCGCGACAGCCCTCAGGGCGTTGCTAGCGTACGGCCATCAGATTGTCGGGGTGTATTCCCAGCCTGACCGGCCTTCAGGCCGTGGTCGCAAACTTATTCCAAGCCCGGTCAAGCAGCTAGCGCTCGAGCAGAAGCTGCCGGTGTATCAGCCCGAGAGCCTTAGATCGACGGACGCCCAGGCCGAACTCAAGGCTCTGGCACCGGATCTGATGGTGGTCGCCGCCTATGGCCTGGTATTGCCCCGCTCGGTATTGGATACGCCACGCTACGGCTGCCTGAACATCCACGCGTCGCTGTTGCCCCGGTGGCGAGGCGCTGCCCCCATCCAGCGGGCCATAGCAGCGGGTGACACCGAAAGTGGCATCACCATCATGCAGATGGCGGAAGGGCTGGACACTGGCGATATGCTGTACAAATCCACCACCACCATTGCACCAACGGATACCGGCGGGAGTCTTCATGATCGTCTGGCCGAGATGGGTGGCGACGCTATTGTGGCGGCCATAAAAGGCCTCGAAGCAGGCACACTGACACCCGAGCCCCAGGATGACAGGCAGGCCTGTTACGCCCATAAGCTGACCAAACACGACGGGCACATTGACTGGTCCAGGCCCGCGCGTGAGATTGACCGCCAGATCCGGGCCTTTAATCCGTATCCCGGCAGTTTTACCGATCTGGACCAGGAGCGCATCAGGATTCAGCAGGGCACTGTGTTGCCCATCAACAGCGGCCAGAAGCCCGGAACGGTGCTCGCACGTGCCCGTACCGGCATCAATATCGCCTGCGGTGAGGGCGCGCTTCGGGTAGAGCGCCTTCAGCTCTCCGGCAGCCGGCCTCAGTCCGTCAGTGATCTGATCAACGGTGGCAAAGCCTTGTTGCTCCCCGGCCAGGAGCTTCACTGACCATGGCATTTGACGCGCTTCCCCTGAGGGCTGTGGCAGCCAACGTACTGGCCGCGGTCGAGTATGGCCAATCGCTATCACAGTGTTTGCCGTCTGCACTGGCCAGCCTGCCAGCAACGGAACGTCCCGAGTTACAGGCACTGTGTTATGGCACCTGTCGCTGGTTTCACCGCCTGGATGGCGAGCTGAACCAACGTCTGAAAAAGCCCCTTCGCAAACCCGACCGGGTGGTTCATCACCTGATGCTGGTAGCGCTGTTTCAGCTTCGCCATAGCCAACAAGCGACCTATGCCATCCTGAACGAAACCGTCGAAGCCTGCCGGGCACTGGACAAACCCCATTTGACCGGCCTGGTTAACGGGGTACTCCGGGCCGCCCAAAGAGAAGGCGAACCCCAGCCCGCAACCGCAACAATCCAGTACAGCCATCCGGAGTGGATGGTCGAGAAGCTGCGCCACAACTGGCCGGAAGCCTGGGCTGCTATTCTCGAGGCAAACAATGCCCAGGCCCCGATGACACTCAGGGTGAACGCCAGCCAGATTTCCCGGGCCGATTACCTGCAGTGGCTGACTGACGCCGGCATTGGGGCAGAACCGACCCTGTACGCCCCCTATGGCATTCAGCTGGCATCGCCCTGTGGGGTCGACAAGTTGCCCGGCTTTGCCGACGGTGCCGTCAGCGTCCAGGACGAAGCCGCCCAGCTCTGCACCACTTTACTGGACCTTGCCCCGGGCCAACGGGTTCTTGATGCCTGCGCTGCACCCGGTGGTAAAACCTGCGCTATGCTCGAACAATGCCCGGAACTGGCAGAAGTCATCGCCCTGGATCAGTCCGCCGAGCGTTTACCCCGGGTTCAGGAAAATCTTGATCGCCTGGGGCTTTCAGCCACACTGATGGAAGCCGATGCCGCGAACCTGGAGCAGTGGTGGGACCAGTTACCGTTTGATCGCATCCTGCTGGATGTGCCCTGCAGCGCCAGTGGCGTGATCAGACGACATCCGGACATCAAACTGCTGCGCCGGGAAGCCGATATAACACCGCTGGCCACTATCCAGACCGGTTTGCTGGCAGCGCTGTGGAAAACCCTGAAACCCGGAGGGCGCATGGTTTACGCGACCTGCTCTGTATTCCCACAGGAAAATCACCGTATAATCCAGCGGTTCCTCAAGCAGGAGAGAACCGCCCGCCTGCTGGAACCTGACGTGTCCTGGGGCATCGATACCACTGCCGGGCGCCAGCTGTTGCCGGACTCCCGGTCTCACGACGGTTTTTTCTACGCTTGCCTGGAACGCATCGACGAGTGAAGGTAAGCCCAATGTTCCGACCCGGTCAGGTAATCACGACATGAAAATCATCATTCTCGGTGCCGGCCAGGTGGGTGGCACGCTGGCGGAAAACCTCGCTAACGAAGCCAATGACATCACCGTCATCGACAGTGACGGGCTGCGGTTGCGAGAACTTCAGGACCGGCTGGATATACGGACCGTTCAAGGCAGCGGCTCCTATCCATCCGTGCTCCGCCAGGCCGGCGCCGAAGATGCCGACATGCTGATTGCGGTGACCAGCAGTGATGAAGTCAACATGGTCGCCTGTCAGGTGGCCAACTCCCTGTTCAAGACCCCGACCAAAATCAGCAGGGTGCGGGCAAACGCCTACCTGTCACGGAAAGAACTGTTTGGTAAAACCGGCTTCCCGATTGATGTGCTGATCAGCCCCGAGAAGGTTGTTACACAGCACATTACCCGGTTGATTGAATACCCTGGTGCCTTGCAGGTGCTGGAGTTCTCCAAAGGGCTGGTGCGTCTGGTGGCGATCCGGGCGACCAAAGGCGGGCCGCTGGTAGGGCACGAGTTATCGTTCCTGCGCACCCACATGCCCAAGACCGACACCCGGGTGGCTGCTATTTTCCGCAAGGACCGGCCGATCATTCCCCAGGGCGATACGGTTATCGAAGACGGCGACGAAGTGTTCTTCATTGCCGGCACTGACCACATCCGCTCCGTTATGAGTGAGTTGCAACCGTCGGAAAAACCCTACAAGCGCATTTTCATTTGTGGCGGCGGCAATATCGGCCAACGCCTGGCGCACAGCCTTGAGGGCCGGTTTCAGGTCAAACTGATCGAGCGTAACCGCGACCGCTGCGTGATGCTGTCGGAAAGCTTGCGCAAGACCATTGTGCTGGAAGGCAACGCCGCCAACAAAGACATCCTGCTGGAAGAGAACATCGAGAATACCGACGTATTCTGCGCGGTCACCAACGACGACGAGGCCAATATCATGGCTTCATTGCTGGCCAAACGTCTCGGCGCCCGCAAAGTACTGACCCTGATCAACAACCCGGATTACGTCGACCTCATTCAAGGCGGTGAAATCGATGTCGCCATTTCGCCCCAGCAAACGACTATTGGCAGCCTGCTCACCCACGTTCGCAAGGGGGACGTAGTAAACGTTCACTCACTGCGCAGGGGCGCGGCAGAAGCAATCGAAGCGATCGCTCACGGTGACCACCGGTCCTCCAAGGTGGTTGGCAAGCGGCTTGATGAGATTCAGCTTCCGGAGGGCACCACGATCGGCGCCATTGTAAGGCATAACGAAGTCCTGATTGCCCACGACCATCTGCGTGTACAGCCCGATGATCACGTAATTCTGTTTCTGGTGGATAAATCCCGGATACGTGACGTGGAACGGCTATTCCAGGTAGGGCTTACCTTCTTCTAACCAGGATTTGCCTGATTCATGCGTTTACCCGTGATTGCAAAAGTGCTCGGCATCTTGATGATGCTCTTCAGCCTCACCCTGTTGCCACCGTTGGGCATTTCATTACTCTACGACGATGGCCAGTGGAGCCGTTTTCTCGATGCCATGGGCTTGGTCGCCCTCAGTGGACTCGTTGTGTGGTTTCCGTTTCGCGCTACCTCGGGGGACCTGCGGGTTCGGGACGGATTCCTGATCACCACACTGTTCTGGGTAGTCCTGAGTATCGCCGGGTCGCTACCTTTTTACCTCAGCAGTAACGCACCTTACACTTACGTTGATTCCTTCTTTGAAGCAATCTCCGGTCTCACCACCACCGGTGCAACGGTTATTACGGGCATCGATTCGCTGCCGGAATCCATTCTCTGGTATCGCCAGCAACTGCAGTGGCTGGGAGGCATGGGTATCATCGTACTGGCGGTTGCTATCCTGCCGATGCTGGGCATCGGGGGTATGCAGCTCTACCGGGCAGAGGTCCCTGGTCCGGTTAAAGACAACAAACTGACCCCTCGCATCGCCGAAACCGCCAAGGCGCTCTGGTACATCTATGTATCGCTGACCATGGTCTGTGCGTTCGCCTATTGGGCCGCCGGGATGACCTGGTTTGATGCCATCTGTCACAGTTTTTCCACCGTTGCCATCGGCGGCTTTTCTACCCATGACGCCAGCATCGGCTATTTCGACAGCGCCGTCATCGAGATGATTGCTGTCGTCTTCATGTTCCTCAGTGGCGCCAACTTCGCGCTGCATTTTATGGCCTTCCGGCAACGTAACCCGCTGCTGTACTGGCAAGATCCGGAGTTCCGGTTTTACGTCGGGGCGCTGGCACTGGTGGTGGTGATTACCGTTGGGGTTCTGATTGTGACCTCGACGCTGGACCCGTTCACCGCTTTGACCAAGGGTATGTTCCAGGTCGTTTCCATCGCGACAACGACCGGATTTGCCACTGCTGATTTCTCGCAATGGCCTCATATGTTGCCGTTTTTGCTGTTTGTCATGGCCTTCATGGGTGGTTGCGCCGCCTCCACGGGTGGCGGTATGAAGGTGGTGCGGATACTGCTCATCTTTCGGCAGGGCTCACGGGAGATCAAACGTCTGTTGCACCCGAACGCCGTCATCTTGGTCAAACTGGGGAATCGGCCGGTGTCCGATCGGGTATTGCAGGCGGTCTGGGGGTTCTTCTCGGTCTATATGGGCATGTTTTTACTGATGTTGCTGATTCTACTGGCGACCGGACTGGATCAGGTCACCGCCTGGACAGCCGTGGGCTCGGCCATCAACAACCTGGGCCCCGGGCTGGGGGATGTTACCTATCATTATGGCGACATCAACGACGTTGCCAAATGGGTACTGTGTTTCGCCATGTTGCTTGGCCGGCTTGAGGTCTTCACCTTACTGGTCCTGTTGACACCCGCGTTCTGGCGCCGCTAAACGCCCTGAACCTGGCCCGGCCTTACCGGTTTGGGTTCCACTGGGCAGTTTTTCAGCGGTTCCTTAGAATTAGACCATTCAGCAGCGTATAATACCGGCCTTTCGATGCGTGGCCGCTGGTTTATGCCACGCGACATACAGACAGCTCAGCAGGCAATCGTCGTGACAGACAAGGCAACGTTCAATACAGACCCGGACTTCAAGACTTTTCAGGGCCTGATCCTCGCTCTGCAACAATTCTGGGCCCGGCAGGGCTGCGTGGTGCTCCAGCCGCTGGATATGGAAGTCGGCGCCGGCACCTTTCATCCCGCGACCTTCCTCCGTGCCATCGGCCCGGAAACCTGGAATGCCGCCTACGTTCAGCCCAGCCGTCGCCCGACCGATGGCCGTTATGGGGAAAACCCCAATCGGCTGCAGCATTATTACCAGTTTCAGGTCGTGTTAAAGCCTTCGCCGGATAATATCCAGGAACTCTACCTGGATTCCCTGAAGGCATTGGGGCTTGACCCGCTGGTTCACGATATCCGGTTTGTCGAAGACAACTGGGAATCGCCGACCCTCGGTGCCTGGGGCCTGGGTTGGGAAATCTGGCTGAACGGGATGGAAGTGACCCAGTTCACCTACTTTCAGCAGGTAGGAGGCCTGGAATGCTATCCGGTGACCGGCGAGCTCACCTACGGTCTGGAGCGGATTGCCATGTACCTGCAAGGCGTCGACAGCGTGTACGATCTGGTCTGGACGGAAGGCCCGGATGGCGTGGTCACGTATGGCGATGTGTTCCATCAGCAGGAAGTGGAAATGTCGACCTACAATTTTGAGCAGGCCGATACCGCCTTCCTGTTCCACAGCTTTGACGTCCACGAGCGTGAAAGCAAACGCCTGATCGAAGTAGGGCTGGCACTGCCGGCCTACGAACAGGTACTGAAGGCCTCCCACACGTTCAATATGCTGGATGCCCGTCACGCTATCTCGGTCACCGAGCGCCAGCGTTTTATCCTCCGGGTCCGGACCCTGGCCCGTGCTGTTGCCCAGGCGTATTTTGACAGCCGCAAAGCGCTGGGCTTTCCGATGGCACCGGAGACCCTGCGCACGGAGCTGCTGGCCAGCGCTGAACCCGAAGTCGTAAAAGGACACTCTTAATCATGGCAACACAGGATTTTCTGGTCGAGCTGGGCACTGAGGAGTTGCCCCCGAAGGCGCTGAAAACCCTCTCGGAGGCGTTTACCCAAGGCATCGTGAAAGGTCTGGACACGGCGGGTATCTCGTACGGTGCAGTCGAATCCTTCGGTGCTCCGCGCCGGCTTGCGGTCCGTATTCGTGATCTTGCCAGTGCCCAGCCAGACAAGGCTATTGAACGTCGCGGCCCGGCGGTTAAGGCGGCTTTTGATGACGCCGGCAACCCGACCCGGGCCCTGACAGGTTTTGCAACGTCACTGGGGGTCACGCCGGATCAACTCGATACCCTGGAAACGGACAAGGGCGCGTGGGTGATTTACCGTACCGTGGAGCAGGGCAAACCAACGGTAGCGCTGCTGGCAGACCTGATCGAGCAATCCCTGGCAGGCTTGCCTATCCCTAAGCGCATGCGCTGGGGAGCCCACAAGATCGAATTCGTGCGGCCGGTGCACTGGGTCGTTCTGTTGTTTGGCAACACCGTGGTGGATAGTCCGATCATGGGTCTGGCGCCAGGCAATAAATCCCGGGGCCACCGGTTTCATTGCCCGAAGTCGCTGATTATCCCGACCCCGAATGACTATGAGGTCGTGCTCAAGAAAGAAGGTTGGGTGATCGCCGACTTTGCCGAGCGCCGAGAGAAAATTCGTAAAGGTATCAAAGCGATAGCGGAACAACAAGGTCAGGGCAAAGCGGTCATTGATGAGGACCTGCTGGATGAAGTAACGGCCCTGAATGAGTGGCCGGTGCCGCTACTCGGTCATTTTGAGGAACGTTTCCTCGACGTCCCCCCGGAAGCCCTGATCTCTTCGATGAAAGAACATCAGAAGTACTTTCACGTAGTGGACCATCAGGACCGCATGCTGCCGTTGTTTATTACGGTCGCGAACCTGGAGAGCAAGGACCCGGCCCAGGTCATCGCCGGAAACGAGAAAGTCATCCGCCCGCGGCTTTCCGACGCGGCGTTTTTCTACCAGACCGACCGCAAGACCCGGCTGGAAGCACGGATTGAGCAACTCAAACCCATTGTGTTCCAGGAACAGCTGGGCAGTCTTTACGACAAATCCCGGCGGGTTGCGGTTCTGGCAGGCAAGATTGCCAGTGCGATTGGCAGTGACCCGGCCCTGGCAGAACGTGCAGCCATGCTGGCCAAGACTGACCTGGTCACCGAGATGGTGCTGGAGTTCACCGACCTCCAGGGCATCATGGGGCAATACTATGCCCGGCACGATAATGAGCATGACGATGTTGCTCAGGCCCTGAACGAGCAATACATGCCCCGGTTTGCCGGTGACCAACTGCCAGCCACCCTGACCGGGTGTGCGGTTGCCATCGCAGACCGCCTGGACTCACTGGTAGGCCTGTTCGGAATCAACCAGCCACCGTCCGGTACCCGTGATCCGTTTGCCTTGCGCAGAGCTTCTCTGGGCGTGCTACGGATTATCATAGAGCGCAGCCTGCCTCTCGATCTGCAGACCTGCTGCGAGTGGGCCACTGCTAACTTCCAGCAGCTGACGACCGAGGCTCCTGCAACGACAGTCGTTGACTATATGCTTGAGCGGTTCCGGGCTCACTACGATGAGCAGGGCATTGGCGCAGAGGTCTACCTTGCTGTGCATGCCCGTCGACCGACCCGACCACTGGACTTCGATCAGCGCATAAAAGCCGTCGAAGCTTTCCGCCAGATGCCGGAGGCTCAGGCCCTGGCTGCAGCAAACAAGCGGGTGTCCAACATCCTGAATAAACAGGGCGGTGGCCAGATCCGTGACACGGTTGATCATAACCTGCTTCAGGAAGACGCTGAGCGAGCCTTGGCGGACAAAGTCGAGCAGCAGGCCAGCAAGGTGTTGCCGTTGTTCGAGCAGGGTGATTACGGTTCTGCGCTCGCTTCTTTGGCGACGCTGCGGCAACCGGTTGACTACTTCTTTGAGGATGTCATGGTGATGGCCGATGATGACGCCGTACGCAACAACCGGCTGGCGCTGTTAAACCAGCTCCGCAACCTGTTCTTGCAGGTGGCGGACATTTCCTTGTTACCGGCAGCAAGCTGAACAGGAATATGCTGATTATTCTGGACCGGGACGGGGTCATCAATGCTTATGACGGCCATTACATCTGCTCGGTGGATGAGTGGCAGCCGTTGCCTGGCAGTATTGAAGCGATTGGTCGTCTCTGTAAAGCCGGCTACAAGGTCGCCATTGCCACTAACCAGTCCGGCATTGCCCGCAGGTACTATGATCTTGGCATTCTGGACGCCATGCATCTGAAACTGAAGCAGCTGGTTGAGGCCGAGGGTGGCTGTATTGAGTTTATTGCCTTTTGTCCCCACCACCCGGACGACGACTGCGATTGCCGAAAGCCGAAACCGGGTTTGCTGCATACGATCCAGAACGCCCTCGGTCTGAGCTCTCTGGCAGGCAGTCTGATGGTTGGTGACAGCCGTAAAGATCTGGAAGCCGGCCTTGCCGCCGGATGCCAGGCAAGTCTGGTGCGAACCGGTAATGGCAAGGATACGGAGCATCATCTGATCAAACGGCCACTGGAGAACATCTCGGTGTTTGAAGACCTGTCTGATCTGGTGGATAATTTGCTCTCGGGTCGCCCGGATTAGACCCTTCGAACGGCTGGCATTCAGTCCTGTTATCAGTATAATAGCCGCCTTATCGGCGTGTGGCGCAGCTTGGTAGCGCACTTCGTTCGGGACGAAGGGGTCGCAGGTTCGAATCCTGCCACGCCGACCAGATTTCCTCTCCGCGGTTCTGTCTATCCGGTTATTAACCCGTCTTGGTCATTTTCTGTGCTGTCCTCAAACGGCCACCTTACTGATTTGAGAGCCGGGATCCCTTCGATAACCCGGCCATTCATCGTATACTGGGTTTTCCAGACCACAGTCCGTGCCTATTCGATTTTAACGGACCCATCGCAGGCTGCCTTATGAGTTCCCCGACTACGGACAAACCAACCCACAAGCCACGTCCCTGGGTTGATTTGCTGATCAGCATTGTTATTCCCTCAGTCATTCTGATGAAGCTCAGTGGCGATGACTACCTGGGTTCCGCCATGGCCCTGATTATCGGTCTTGCGTTTCCTTTGACCTGGGGTCTGTTCGAACTCATCCGGTATCGTAAATACAACTTTATTGCAGTACTGGGCGTGGTTAGCGTGGGGATGACCGGTGGTATCGGTTTGCTGGCGCTGGATCCCAAGTGGCTCGCTATAAAAGAAGCGGCTATCCCGGCGCTGATCGGTATTGCGGTGCTGGTGTCCACCCGAACCAAATATCCCCTGGTGAGAACCTTGCTCTACAACCCGGCCATTCTCAACGTGGACAAAATACATCACACACTGGCAGAGAAGGGAACCGAAGACGTCTTTGAAGCGAGATTGTTGAAAGCCAGCTATTTTTTCAGCGGTACCTTCTTCTTCTCAGCCTTTATGAACTACGTTCTTGCTAAGTGGATTGTCATCAGCCCGGCCGGAACCACCGCCTTTAACGAGGAGCTGGGGCGCATGACCCTGGTCAGTTACCCCATGATCGCCATTCCATCGATGATCATGATGATCGCCATTTTCTACTATCTCTGGCGTTCGATCCGCCGCCTCACCGGGTATACCCTGGAAGAGGTGCTGTCCGAGCAGGTATCTCCCCAGCCTGCTCACAGCTCTGACGAACCGTCAAAGTAACCTGTCGGCGTATTCAACCAGGCTATCAATTATAACTTATTGAATATTATGAAAAAGGCGACCAATTGGTCGCCTTTTTCATGCCCTGTCAAAACTGTTGAACCCGCTAGATATCCAGGTTGGTCACCTGAAGCGCGTTGGTCTGGATGAATTTCCGCCGCGGTTCAACATCGTCACCCATCAGTGTGGTGAAGATCTGATCGGCTGCGAATGCATCCTCAATGGTCACCTTCATCATCCGCCGGGTTTCCGGATCCATGGTGGTTTCCCAGAGCTGATCCGGGTTCATTTCACCCAGCCCTTTATAGCGCTGGATGTTCAAACCGCGCTGAGCCTCTTTCATCAACCAGGACAGCGCACCCTCAAAGGACAACACAGCCTGCTTACGCTCACCACGCTGGATAAAGGCCCCGTCTTCAATCAACCCATCGAGCGTCTCACCCATCCGTGCAATAACACCATAAGAGGAGGACTCGAAAAAGTCATGGCTGAAAATGTGTGTATGGGGAATGCCGTGGACGTAGATAACCACCTTCGGTAAATAAAGGTTACGTTCCGTGTCCTTGGCAACCGAGAAGGTATATTTGGTACCCGTGCGGGTGTCCAGCTCCAGGCCGTCGCCCAGGCGAGCAACCCAACGGGTGACCGCTTCTTCGCTCACCAGATCTTCCCGTTTCAGGGTCACATTGTCCAGCATCTGGACCAACACCTTTGCCGGATAAGCGCGGGACAGGCGATCGATCATGGCCATCACCGCCTGATAATCCTTCACCATGGTCTCAAGTGCCGAGTCTTTGATGGCAGGCGCTTCCGGGTTCACAAACAACTGGGCACCTTCCAATGCGGTCTGTGTCAGATACGCTTCTTTGGCTTTCTCGTCCTTAAGATACTCCTCCTGCTTACCACGCTTGACCTTGTACAACGGCGGCATCGCAATGAACACGTGACCCCGGTCAATAATCTCCCGCATCTGGCGGAACAGGAAGGTCAGTAACAAGGTGCGGATGTGGGATCCGTCAACATCCGCATCCGTCATGATGATAATGGAATGGTAACGCAGTTTTTCCGGATTGAATTCTTCCCGGCCGATACCACAACCAAGTGCAGTAATCAGGGTGCCTACTTCCACCGAGGACAGCATTTTGTCAAAGCGGGCTTTCTCGACGTTCAGGATCTTGCCCTTCAGGGGCAGAATGGCCTGAGTCTTGCGGTCCCGACCCTGCTTGGCGCTACCACCCGCAGAGTCACCCTCCACAATGAACAGCTCTGAGAGCGCCGGATCTTTTTCCTGGCAGTCCGCCAGCTTGCCCGGTAAGCCGGCGATGTCCAGAGCGCCTTTGCGACGGGTCATGTCCCGCGCCTTACGAGCGGCTTCGCGGGCACGGGCTGCGTCGATCATCTTGTTGACGATCAGCTTGGCTTCCCCGGGTTGCTCCTGGAGAAAATTGGCGAAGGACTGATACAGCTCCTGCTCAACCGCAGTTTTCACCTCCGAGGACACCAACTTGTCTTTGGTTTGCGATGAAAACTTCGGATCCGGGACTTTCACACTGACAATCGCGGTGAGGCCTTCACGGGCGTCATCACCGGAGGTATTGACCTTGGCTTTCTTGCCAATACCCTCGCTCTCAATGTAATTGTTAAGGGAGCGCGTCAAGGCGGCCCGGAAACCGGCGAGGTGAGTACCGCCATCGCGCTGGGGAATGTTGTTGGTGAAGCAGTACAGGTTTTCCTGGAAGGCATCATTCCACTGCATCGCGATCTCGACGGTAATGCCGTCTTCACGCTCTTTCACAAAGTGAAACACCCGGTTGATCGGTGTCTTGTTGGTGTTGAGATGCTCAACAAACGCCCTCAACCCACCTTCATACTGGAATATTTCTTCTTTACCTGAACGTTCGTCCTGTAGGCGAATACGCACACCGCTATTGAGAAACGCTAGCTCCCTCAGACGCTTGGCAAGAATGTCGTAGTGAAACTCAATGTGGGTAAAGGTTTCGGGCGATGGGATGAAATGCACGTCGGTGCCGCTTCGATCGGTTTCACCGACCGTGTGCAATGGGCTGTCCGGGACGCCGTGAGTATACGTTTGTTCGTAGACTTTGTTCTCACGACGAATGGTAAGCTTCAGTTTCTCAGACAACGCGTTTACGACGGAAACACCCACTCCGTGCAAGCCACCCGATACTTTGTAGCTGTTATCGTCGAACTTACCGCCCGCGTGCAGGACGGTCATAATGACTTCTGCAGCTGAAACCCCTTCCTCTTCGTGAAGATCTACGGGGATGCCACGGCCGTTGTCTCTGACGGTTACGGATTCATCCGGATGGATAACCACGCCAATTTCGGTGCAGTGCCCAGCAAGGGATTCGTCAATGGAGTTATCCACCAACTCGAAGACCATGTGGTGAAGACCGGTGCCGTCGTCTGTGTCACCGATATACATGCCGGGTCGCTTGCGAACCGCATCGAGGCCTTTAAGGACTTTGATATTGGAGGAGTTGTAGGTCGACGTTGTCATTCGGACGCTCCTAAAGCGCTGATCTTTTATACTTCCGTTAATCCGCCATGTTCCACGTGGAACATTTTGAAATCGGGCATGGTATGTCGCCACAATGCCTGTGGCTGCGGCTGCTCAATAGAAGTCAGAAAAACCTGACACCTGAGCTCCCGGAGTTTCTCGGCAAGCATGGCTCGATGCTCACCATCCAACTCCGCATTAATATCGTCCAACAAAAAGGTAACCTGCTTGCCCAAGGCGTTCAGAACCATCCCTTGCGCAATCTTCATCAGGATCACGAGTGTTTTCTGCTGACCGCGTGAAAACGTTTCTGAAACCGGCCGCCCCTGGAACCGCATGCGGACATCGGCACGGTTGGGGCCATAAAGCGTGTGGCCCATTCGCTGCTCTTGCTCTCGGTGCTGTATCAACACCTCTGCCAACGATTGACTGATATCCCAGCCGGGGAAAAAATCAAGTTTCAACCCATCAGTCCAGGGCGTTTCAACTTCTACAAGAAGCGCATCAAACGCGTTTTTGAACTGGGTGAAGGCTTCGCGACGAGCCTCCGTCACCTGATTAGCCAAGGCGACGTACTGGTTATCCCAGACGCGAATCAGGGCGTCGTCTAGTCTACCATTTCTGAGCATTTGATTCCGCTGCGATGTCACTCTTTGGCACTGCTGCCATGCCGACGAGAAAGAAGGTTCCACGTGGAACACTGACCAGTCCAAAAACTGTCGGCGTTTTCCCGGGCCACCCGCAACGATATCGAAAACACCTGGATCAATCACTGAAACCGGAAAGTGGCGAGCCAACAATGACAAGCTTCGCACTACCTCTCCATCCACCTTTAATCGCGTTTCCTTCGCTGCTATATCCCGTGATATGCCTAGCCGATGAATAATGTTATTGGATCTTTCAGATGGGCGCTCTTCCTGGTCAGTCAATCCGTGGTTCAAACCACCGAAAACCGTCAACCGATTCTGGTTGTGCGCACAGACCGCCTGATGGCGACTGACCCTGAAAGAGCGCCCCAGGCCGAGATAGCCAATGGCTTCAAGAAAACTGGACTTGCCACTGCCGTTTTCGCCAAACAGCAGATTCATTGAAGGGGAGAATGAGACTGGCACACCGTCGAGATTGCGAAAATATTCCGTCTGCAACTTAACAAGCGCCATAAAGGGTAAACGTCCAAGACAGGGGAGGTGATTTGTGTCCGCCAAACCGGGCCTGTATCAGCAGGCCCGGTTCAAACCACCATCAAGATAGGTATCAGTGAAGCATTGTCAGTCGTTCGTCCATAAACATATCCATTTCCGGTGCCAGGATATGGACGTAGCGATCGAAATACAAAAACTGCTTGAGCAACAACGCGAATTCTCTCGGAAAATGAAGACCATGACTCTCGCCAATCTTCACCATATCCATCAGGATATTATTAACCTCGTCTTCCGTTTGATCAGGCTCGTAAGGGGTCGCATCAGGCACCATGCGATCCATCTGCTGGTAAAGCCGCCTGAGATCGCCAGCAAGCGCCTCAACACTCACCGCCTCCCGGGTGATACCGATGCGTATCATGGCATCCGCCATGCCCTCAAAATGACCCACCATCACCGACGAAATGAAGTCCGACACCGCCTGCCAGGTATCCGGCCTGATCCGGCCAACGATACCAAAATCTATGAACCCGACCCGGCCATCGGTTAGCACCATCAGGTTACCCGCATGAACATCCGCGTGGAAAAACTCACATTGGGTCAGGCTGGCAAACCAGGTATTCATCGCCGTGATCAGTGTGCGCTCCGGGTCCCGGGCATAGCCCTTGATGCTTTCCATGTCGGTTAACGGTACGCCATGGAAACGCTCCATGGTCAGAATCCGGCGAGTACTGCAGTGCTCATAAACCCGGGGGGCCGTTGCGTCTTCATTATGGGTGCTCTGCAAAAACTCACGAAACACCTTCAGATTATTGGCTTCCTTGATGAAGTCACACTCTTCCATCATGGTACGCTGGATTTCTTCGACAATTCCGGACAGTGAGGTCCAGGACAGTTTCGGCGCGATCGTTTCGAGGATTCTGGCGGACAGATAGAGAAAGTTGAGATCCGTCAGCAGAATATTTTCAACGCCCGGCTTCTGAACCTTGATGACCACATCTTCACCGGTTTTCAGTCGAGCCGCGTGCACCTGTGCAATAGATGCCGATGCAAGCGGAACCGGGTCCACCGATTCGTACACGTCACCGAGCGGGCAGCCCAGTTCCTGCTGAATGATCTTCTTGATTACGCCAAAGGGGAGGCTGGGGGTTTTATCCAGACAGTTCTGGAATTCCTCAACGTACTCCTTGGGAAAGAACGTTGGCGAGCTGGCGATAAACTGGCCCAACTTGATATAGGTAGCACCGAGGGATTCAAAAGTCTGACGCAACAGCCGCGGGGTCTCGGGACGATCACCCCTTAACCAGTTTACACCGGTACGGCCCAGAACCGACGCTGTCTGGCCGATCCTGAACACGCCCTTTATACCATTGCTCATTACACTCATAGGTTATCTCACCTTAACTCGACTGTTGCCTGATGGGAGCGAAGCCAATAAAAAAGCTTGCGAACCGGGCCCCTATAGCCGCATTGGCATCACGACATAGAGACAACCGGTGTCATTCTGACCTTCGATCAGTGCACTCGAATTTGGATTGGCAAGGGTAATCTTCACTTGCTCCTCATCCAGTGCATTCAATACGTCCACCAGATAGCCTACATTGAACCCGATTTGCAGGGATTCGCCCTGATAGTCCACTGCAAGCGCATCCTCAGCCTGCTCCTGATCGGGATTATTCGCAAACACCTGCAGTTCACCGGATGCGAGGTTCAGACGCACACCACGGATGTTCTCATGAGAGAGGATTCCGGCACGCTGTAACATGTTTTTAAGAGTTGCACGATCCGCCATAACAATCTTGTCGCCACCGCGGGGGATTACCCGGTTGTAGTCCGGAAACTTGCCTTCGATAAGTTTCGAAGTAAACGTATACGCGCCCACCGTCGCCCGCAGATGATTATCACCAATCACCAGGGTGACTGACGTCTGCACGTCATCCAGTAACCGGGCCAGTTCCAACACGCCCTTGCGCGGCACAATAACCTGGCGTGGGTCCGGACAGCCGGTAGCTACATCAAAATGAGCCATTGCCAGCCGGTGGCCGTCGGTGGCAACCGTACGGACATGATCCTTGTCCACTTCCAGCAACAATCCATTCAGATAGTAACGAACATCCTGCTGCGCCATGGCGAAAGCGGTCGCGTCCAGCATTCTACCCAGTTCGCCCTGGGGAATTTCCAGCCGGAAACTTTCAGGCTCGTCTTCCACGTTGGGAAAATGCTCTGCCGGCAGGGTCGATAACGTGAAGTGACTGGCACCGCAACGGAGGTGTAAACGGTCACCTTCCAGCGCCAGCTCAATGGGCGACTCTTCGCCAAGTGCCCGACAAATGTCCGACAGCTTACGAGCAGGGACCGTAATCCGGCCCGGCTGATCGATATGGACAGGTGTAACCCGGCCCACCAGCTCAACTTCCATATTGGTGCCTGTCAGAGTAAGGGTATTGCCCTCAGCTTCCATCAGGACATTGGATAACACCGGCATGGTTTGTTTGCGTTCAACTACGCCAGCAATGGACTGTAACGGAGTTAACAGGGCTTCTCGGCTGATCGTCAGTTTCATGGCACTCAGCATTCTTTTGGTTGGATGGAGGTTGTAATTTTCAGGTAGTCAGTAGACGCATAAAATTCTGGTAGTCTTCCCGGATGTTCGGGTCTGTTCCCTGCAGTTCGATGATTTTTTTGCACGCATGCAGAACTGTCGTGTGGTCTCGTCCGCCAAAGGCGTCGCCAATCTCAGGCAAGCTGTGATTGGTAAGCTCTTTGGCAAGAGACATGGCAACCTGTCTTGGTCGGGTAATAACCCGGGTTCTGCGCTTGGACAACAGGTCCGCCACTTTGATTTTGTAATACTCAGCCACCGTGCGCTGAATGTTATCGATACTGACCTGTTTTTCATGCAGTGCCAACAGGTCTTTGAGACTTTCCCGAATAAAAGGCGGGGTAATTTCCGAGCCCGTAAAGTGAGCATTCGCTATCACCAAACGGAGCGCCCCTTCGAGCTCTCTGACGTTTGATCGAATCTTCTGGGCAATAAAAAACGCCGCCTCACTGCTCAAATTAACATTCACCTGCTCAGCTTTCTTCATCAATATCGCTACCCGGGTTTCGAGTTCCGGGGGTTCAACCATCACCGTCAAACCCCAGCCGAAACGGGATTTGAGCCGCTCTTCCATATCCACAATTTCTTTCGGAAAACGGTCACAGGTCACAATCACCTGTTGGCCGCCTTCCAGCAGGGCATTAAAGGTATGGAAAAACTCTTCTTGGGAACGCTCCTTGCGGGCGAAAAACTGGATATCGTCAATCAGTAGCGCATCCACCGAACGATAGTAGCGTTTGAACTCGCTGATCGCATTCAGTTGAAGCGCCTTTACCATATCCGCTACAAAACGCTCTGACCGCAGATACGCGACTTTGGCCCTGGGATTGCGACGGACAATATCGTTGCCAATGGCGTGCATCAGGTGGGTCTTACCCAAACCCACGCCGCCATAAAGAAACAGTGGGTTATAGGCACCGCCCGGATTTTCGGCAACCTGCATGGACGCTGCACGGGCAAGCTGGTTTGATTTACCCTCAATAAAGGTGTCAAACGTAAACCCTTCATTGAGAAAACTCCGGTGCTTTATGTCGCCTTCAACCTGAACCGACCGGCGATCACTGTTGATGTTATTAATATGACTCCGGACCGGGCGCTCAGCAACACTCGCGGCAACACCTCGCTCTTCTTCATTGGCGATGCCCGGATCGTCCCGAAATCCGGATTTCTTCTGGTGCGCGGAGGCTTCAACCAGCGCGCCGGCTTTTGGGGCTGACCCAACACTCATGTTAATCCGGGGGGCCTGGCCACCTTCCAGATCCTTGAGCACTTCTTCGATCCGCCTCAGGTACTTTTCATTCACCCAATCCAAAACAAAGCGATTCGGGGCGAACAGCATCAGCTGGCCTTCCCGATGATCTGACTGCAAAGGCCTTAACCAGGTATTAAACTGTTGAGCGGGAAACTCATCCCGGAGTATTTCTAGACATTGATGCCAAACTCTTTGCGGCACGACAGCCTGCCTCCGATGCTGTAGGAATTCCTCTGACCCGGTTTACCCGGAGTCTTGGTCTTCAAGATGACACGGAATTCTACGCCTCAGCACCCTCAAGTAAAAGCCCCAAACGAAAACAATAAACAACCTGTGGAAGGTTTAAAACCTATTTTTCATAGTGTTACAAACTTCTGCACAGGGTTGTGTACAGATAAAAACCTAAAGAAAGTTACCCACAGCACCCTGTTGAGAAGCCTCTCTGAACCCTGTTCATATCCATGTACCAAACCATGAATAACTCGGACAAACACCCAGACCCAAACTTACCCACATTCCGTAAGACACTTACCCACAGTGCTCAACCGCACTCATAAACCGCTTTGTCATTACCGCATATTATTGATTTTATAGTTAATAAACAGCTTATCCACAGAAAAACGCCTCCCTAATAACAGTAGTAGTTAAAAGAATTAAAAGAATTAAAAAACTTAATGAATTAATAATCACCGCCCGCTTGACCTTCTGAGACGACTTTTTCACCCGCCAGTATTTGTCGTTGAATTCGGTTGGCATATTGACTAGAATGCCGCACCTGTTTTGACTGTTCATTTTACAGACAACATCTGATTTTAAACTTCGTTATGTGAGAGCTTCACCATGAAAAGAACGTTTCAACCCAGTAACCTGAAGCGTAAGCGTGTTCACGGTTTCCGTGCCCGTATGGCCACCGCCAACGGACGTAAAGTTGTCTCCCGTCGTCGTGCCAAAGGCCGTGCACGCCTGACTGCGTAAGGCATCGCAAGCCTTATGGGGATTTTCGCCTTTCCGAGATCATCACGACTGCTGACACCTCGGGACTACAGCGAAGTCTTCAGTGACGTACAGCTTCGAGTGCCACACAAGCATTTTCTGATTCTGGCCAAGCCCAATGCGTTGGGTCATGCCAGAGTCGGGCTTGTGTTTTCAAAAAAGAATTTAAAACACGCGGTACAACGTAACCGGGTCAAACGCCTGGTACGTGAAACGTTCCGGCACCAGCCAGACATGCCCCCGCTGGATATAATAGTGTTGAGCAGACAAGGGTTGGCAAACATTGATAATCCGGAACTCAACCTCATGCTGGCTGATCTCTGGCAACGCCTGATTCGCAAAGCCCGTCAAATCAGTTTGCCTGCAGAACCGACTGCCCAAAATCCTGAGGGTGCCAGCTGATGCGTAAATTTCTGATCTTCCCTATCAGGGTTTACCAGTACGCTATCAGCCCTCTCATGGCCAGTCATTGCCGCCACTACCCCACCTGCTCTGCTTACGCCATCGAAGCAATCGAGACGCATGGTGTTCTTCGTGGGTTCGTACTGGCGGCAAAACGATTATTGCGGTGTCATCCTTGGGCAGAGGGCGGTTATGATCCGGTTCCAGGCGTAAAATCCAAGCAAATCAATACTACTCGCGGTTGTTGCCGGCAGGCTCACAGCTCTTCCCACGCTAACCAGACGACGCACTGAGTTTATGGATATTCAACGAATCGTATTATTTGCCGGCCTGGCCGTAGTCAGCTACATGATGGTTCTGGCCTGGAACGAGGATTATCACCAACCTCAAACTACCCAGGTCACAGAACAAAGAACTTCAGAAACCGGTCAAACCAACGATACGAGTAGCGCATCTCCTACATCGCAACGTGCCGCCGATGAGGAGTTCTCGACCCCGGAACAAGGGGCTTACGGCAATACCGGAAGTGCTGACAGCCCTACTCGCGTCAGTGAGCAATTGATCACGGTCACCACTGACGTGCTGCAGCTGAAAATTGACCCTGTTGGCGGCAATATAGTCGAAGCAGCGATGCTGCAATATGACCAGGAACTCAACAGCAAAGCTCCGTTGAAATTGCTCGAGAATTCTGCCAACCGTATCTACATGCTCGAGAGTGGCATGATCGGGCGCGATGGCTTCGACAGTAGCCGAAATGACGGCACCCCGGAATATTCCACAGCCGCATCCTCCTATAGCCTCGGCGAAAATCAGGATGTTCTGTCCGTTGATCTGACAGTAACCAATGACAGTGGTGTTACAGTCACCAAACAGTATCAATTTTCCCGGGATAGCTACGAAATCAACGTTCGATATCTCATTGATAACCAGTCCAGCGATGCATGGCAGGGCAATTTCACGGGTAAAATTATCCGGGATCAAAGTGCCGATCCCACTGCCCAGAACAGTATGGGTATTCAGGCGTTCCTCGGTCTGGTTGTCAGCACACCCGAAGACCCTTATGAAAAGTACGATTTCAGTGATCTGAATGAAACGCCTATAAAGAAGTCGGTTTCCGACGGATGGTTGGCCTTTCTTCAGCACTACTTCCTAACAGCATGGATACCTGAACCGGGACAAACACACCAGTTTCAGACCAACCAGCGCAACAATCTGTATGTAATGGGTTTTGTCAGCCCGGCAACGGTGGTCGAACCGGGACAAAGGGGCGAAGTTGGCGCTAAAGCCTACATTGGTCCCAAGATCATTGACCGCCTTGAAACCGTAGCACCCAATCTTGACCGAACCGTCGATTTCGGCTTCCTGTTTTTCATCGCGTTACCGCTCTTCATGATACTGGACTGGTTCCACGGGATCGTAGGGAATTGGGGTGTCGCAATCATCCTGTTAACCGTGCTGGTCAAAGGCGTGTTCTTCCACCTGTCAGCTACCAGTTACCGTTCCATGGCCCGGATGCGTGCTGTTGCACCCCAACTGACACGCCTGAAAGAACTTTACGGTGATGACCGGCAGCGTATGTCCCAGGAAATGATGGGGCTTTATAAACGCGAGAAGATCAATCCGCTCGGCGGTTGTTTGCCCATTCTGGTGCAAATGCCGGTATTCATTTCCCTGTACTGGGCGCTGTTTGAAAGTGTGCAGTTGCGTCATGCGCCTTTCGTTTTATGGATCAACGACCTGTCGGTAATGGACCCGTACTTCATTCTGCCAATCCTGATGGGCGCGAGTATGTTCATCCAGATGAGTCTGAATCCGACACCGCCGGACCCGATGCAGGCCAAGATCATGAAGATGATGCCGATTGTCTTTACTGTTTTCTTCCTCTGGTTCCCGGCCGGTCTGGTGCTTTACTGGCTGACCAACAACATTCTGTCGATCGCCCAGCAGTGGTACATTACGCGCAAGATCGAAGCAGAAGTTGCCAGCAGAAAACACTGAGTATTAGATCAGTCCCAGTGAAAAGGCTCCTTCTGAAGGGGCCTTTTTTTGTTGAGAATGACCGGATAGACGCCATCTTATGAATCACCCGACCGATACCATTGCCGCCATTGCAACTGCCCCTGGTCAAGCGGGTGTGGGGATCATTCGTGTATCGGGTCCGAAGGCCCGGGAGATGGCAAAGCAGTTATTGGGCTTCGAGCCAAAACCCCGCTATGCCCATTACGGCCCGTTCCACGAACAGAACGGCGCGGTTATCGACGAAGGGATCGGTTTGTTCTTCCCCACTCCCCACTCCTTTACCGGGGAAGATGTCTTCGAGCTCCAGGGTCATGGCGGCACGGTTATTCTCGATATGCTGTTGCGTATGGTCTGTGGCCTTGGTGCGCGCCTCGCCCGCCCCGGTGAGTTTTCTGAACGGGCGTTCCTGAATGACAAGCTCGATCTCACCCAGGCGGAGGCGATCGCTGACCTGATTGAGAGCAGCTCGGAACAAGCTGCCCGATGTGCGGTGCGATCTTTACAGGGCGCGTTTTCACATCGTATAGACGCCTTGGTACAAGCGATCACCCACCTGCGAATTTACGTGGAGGCAGCAATTGATTTCCCCGAAGAGGAAATTGATTTTCTGGCCGATGGCAAGGTTGCACAGGACCTTGATGCTCTGCTGGCCGATCTGGATCAGATCCTTTCGGAAGCCCAGCAAGGAACGATTTTACGGGATGGCATGAGTGTGGTGATCGCAGGTCGCCCCAACGCGGGCAAATCCAGTCTCCTGAATGCCCTCGCAGGTCGGGAAGCCGCCATCGTAACCGCCATCGAAGGTACCACCCGGGATGTGTTGCGGGAACATATCCACATCGACGGTATGCCCCTGCACATTATTGATACTGCCGGGCTGCGTGACAGCCTCGATGAGGTGGAGCAAATCGGTATCGCCCGTGCCTGGGATGAAATCCGCCAGGCAGACCGCATCCTGTTGATGGTGGATGCCACGACCACGGATAAAACCACCCCCCATGAAATCTGGCCGGACTTTATTGGCCAGTTACCAGACTCCGCTCCTGTCACGGTAATCCGCAATAAAGTGGATCTGAGCGGTGAGCCCATCGGGTTCACGGATACCGGGAATGACCTGGCCCCGGTCATCCGGCTGACGGCAAAATCAGCAGACGGCCTCGAGGTTCTTCGTGATCACCTGAAACAGTGTATGGGATTTGCTACTACCACCGAGGGTGGCTTTCTGGCCCGTCGTCGTCATCTCGACGCCCTTGAGAAAGCCCGCTCGGCCTTGCAGCAAGGTCAGCAACAACTACAGGGCTATGGAGCCGGCGAACTGCTGGCGGAAGACTTGCGCTATGCCCAGGATGCCCTCGGGGAAATCACCGGCGCCATCACCCCTGATGATTTACTTGGCAAGATTTTCAGCAGTTTCTGCATCGGTAAATAAGGCTGCCCCAAAATATCTCGGTCGCACCAGTTTAGTGCTATAAATTCCTTTTTATTCAGTCTGTTATAAACCAATTCATTTACAAAAACGAACAGGGAAGAATGCAGGGCACAGTCAGACTGTGGGTTAGACTCGGCGCTCCCCGTTAACCCTGTGATCAATTGATCATGCCCGAAACACTGACCAAGGAGGTCCGTCATGGGACGCCATTTTGCCCTACTGCTGTCTGCATTAACGTTACTGCCTGTTTCAACTGCGGCCACCGCTGACAAGTTGTACTTTTACACCGAGAATTTTCCGCCCTACAACATGAGTGCCACGGGTCGTGCCTATGAGCATAACGACAAAACCATCGACGGTTTGTGTACGGAAATGGTTAAAGCCATGCTTTCCCATACGGAGCTTGATTACGTAATCAAGCTCCGTAACTGGGACTATGGCTACAATAAGGTACTGGACAAGCCGAACCACGGTATTTTCTGTACCACCCACACCGAGTCCCGTGCCTCGTTGTTCAAATGGGTAGGCCCCCTGACCAGGAACCTGTGGACAGTGTTTGCCCCGGCAGGCTCGGATATTGAAATGACGGATCTGGAAGATGCACGCGGCAAGACCATTGGTGGCTACCGTGGCGACGTAATGACCGAGTATTTGCTGGAACGAGGCTACAGCGTCTCCCAGATCGACAGTGATGACCTGAATCCGAAGCGTCTGGAGCTGGGGCAAATTGATCTGTGGATTGCTGATCGCCTTGCCGGTCCTTATTTCGCATCCCAACAGGATGTGGAAGACCTGCAACCGGTGTATTCCTTCAATGATACCGAACTGTTCCTGGCGATGAACCCGGCAACACCCCAAAGTGTGATGGATCAGTTGAATGAGGGCTTCGAGGAAATCATCGCCAACGGCATGTACGAAGCCATTGAGGATAAGTACGGGCTGTGACGGGGTTCCGGTCGATGCTGGTCTGTTACCGGTCTGGAGGCGTACAAGGAATCTATTACGAGTTCTGTACAGCGAGTGTAAAAATCATGCAAAGACAGTACATATCCACCTTATCGCCACGTCCGGGACGTATCATCTGGGTAATGTTAATGGCCGTCATGCTGGCAGGGTGTGCGAGCCCCGGGCTGGACGATTATACCCATCGGTCGCCGGCCCTGGTGCCGGCACAGTTTTTCGAGGGTGAACTTTCAGCTCGCGGTGTAGTCAAGGATTACACCGGCGAGGTGATCCGCACTTTCGATGCCGACATTGTTGCAAGCTGGGATGATCAGGGCGTTGGAACCCTGGACGAAGTGTTCCGGTTCGACGACGGCGAAGAGCAGACCCGGGTCTGGACCCTCACCCCCCATGAAGACGGTTACAGGGCAACCGCCGGGGATGTGGTCGAAGCCGGGCAGATGCGCTGGCAGGGTAACGCCATCAATATGAATTATGTGCTCAGAGTGGCTTACGGTGACGGCACGCTGGATGTCCGTATGGATGACTGGATGTACCTGATCACCCCCGATACGCTGATCAACCAGACCACCATGAGCAAGTGGGGCATTGATGTTGGCGAGCTGGTCCTGGTGATCCAGAAGCGGAACGGTGACTGACAAGCTAACCGCAGTAATCAACCGCGTTGGCATCAAACGGTGTCTCGACGGATAATTGGGATGGTTTACCACGAGAACTGATATGGCAAAGCAATGGCTGATCGCAATCACAATCATCGTTCTTGCAGCAGTCGGAGCTGGCGCCGTGTTTTACTTCGACGACGGCAAGGACACCGAACAGACCCGTGAAAAGCGGGCGAGCAACGTCAACGTGGTTCAGCCCAGGACGGATCGGGTCCGTGACGTGGTGGTGGCGGTGGGTACCTTGCGTTCCCGCCAGGAAATCGAACTCACCAGTGAGGTCAGCGGGCGCATTGTCGAACTGAATTTTGCCCCGGGTGATCCTGTTGCCGACGGCCAGTTGCTGGTTCGGCTGGACGACCGCCAGGCCCAGGCGGATTTACGGGTTGCGAACGCCCAGTATGTGGATGCCAGGCGGCAGTATGACCGTGCACAAAGCCTGCGTTCGAATAACAGCATCTCCCAGGCCCAGGTCGATGCCTTGCGCACTACCCTCGATGTCGCTGCGGCGCAACTGGAAGCGGCCCGCACGCGTCTGAACGATCACCGCATTGAGGCGCCTTTTGCTGGTGTCGTCGGCTTGGTGGATATCAGTGTCGGCGCCTACCTCGATATCGGGGATTCCATCGCCACCCTGGATGCGACCGACAAGATGGAGCTGACCTTTGCGGTACCAGAGCGTTATCTGGGTCAGGTCACCCAGGGTCAGGTCCTGACGGCCAAAACCGCTGCGTTCCCGGATCGGGCATTCGATGGCACCCTGGCAGAACTGGGTACCCGTATCAACGAACTGAGCCGTTCGCTGCCGGTCAAGGCGATGATTGATAACTCGGAAGGTCGCTTGCGCCCGGGTCAGTTCATGTCGGTCAGCCTGACGCTACAGGAACGCGAGGCCCTGGTTATTCCTGAGCAGGCGGTACTGGTTCAGGGCAGCAAGGCCTTTGTGTTTGTCGCCAACGATGGCGAAGCGCGCCGGGTGGAGGTCAATCTGGGTTCGCGGGAGCCGGGTCTGGTGGAAATAACCGACGGCGTGTCGGCGACGGATTCGGTCATCATTACGGGTCAGGATCGCCTCAGCAGCGGCGACAGGGTTGCGATAGTGGAGGATGACAACGCGCTGATTTCCAGTGACTCCTCCACGTCCCGGGTTTGGCAGTAACTCATGATTCTCTCCGATGTCTCCATCAAGCGCCCGGTTTTTGCCACCGTCATCAGCCTGCTCATTGTGGTATTCGGGGTGGCGGCCCTTATGGGGTTGCCGGTGCGTGAATACCCGGACATCGACCCGCCGGTGGTCTCCGTATCCACGGATTACATCGGGGCTGCGGCTGAGGTTGTAGACACCCAGATCACCCAGGTTATTGAAGGCGCGATCAGCGGTGTGGAAGGCATCCGTTCCATCGAATCCAGCACTGAGCAGGGGGAGTCCCGCACCTCGATTGAATTCAGCACTTCCCGTGATGTGGATATCGCTGCCAATGATATCCGGGACGCGGTTTCCCGGGTCTTGAATCAGTTACCGGAAGAGGCCGATCCGCCGGTCGTAGCCAAAGCGGATTCAGACGCCCGACCGATGATGTGGGTCACCCTGCGCAGCGATGTCTGGGACAGCGCTGAGCTGAGTGATTTTGCAGAACGGGTTCTGGCCGATCGGTTATCCGTGCTGGATGGCGTCGCCGATGTGCGGATTGGCGGTGAACGGCGGTACGCTATTCGTGTCTGGCTTGATCAGGAGCGGCTGGCTTCCCGCAACATTACGGTCGCTGAGGTTGAACAGGCGCTGCGGTCCAACAACGTAGAATTGCCGGCAGGGTCGATCGAATCCACCTCACGGGATTTCACGGTGCGGGCGGAGGGTCGGTTGTCCACAGTGGAGGAATTCCGGAATCTGGTGGTGCGCCGGGATGGCAATGACCTGTTACGGCTTGGCGAGGTGGCCAACGTACAGATGGGTGTGGAATCCGATACCAGTCGGCTTCGGGCCAACGGTCGCACCGCCATCGGAATGGGTGTTATCCGGCAGTCCAAGTCCAATACCGTCGCTGTATCTGATGCTGTTCGCAAAGAACTCGAGAACATACGTGCAACCTTACCGCCGGAAGTGACCATCGCCGAGAGCTACGATGAGTCCATTTTTATCCGCGCTTCCATTCAGGAAGTGTTGTTTACGCTGGCCATCTCGATTGCCCTGGTTATTCTGGTCATATTCGTGTTCCTGCGGTCCTGGCGAGCGACCCTGATTCCGGCGGTGACCATCCCGGTTTCCATCATTGGCGCTTTCGTCGGACTTAGTGCCCTTGGTTTTTCAATCAACGTACTGACGCTGCTGGCCATTATCCTTGCCATCGGCCTGGTGGTGGATGACGCCATCGTCATGCTGGAGAACATCCAGCGCCGGATTGACCTCGGTGAACCACCCCTGCTTGCCGCCTACCGGGGTGCCAAGCAGGTGGCGTTCGCGGTCATCGCAACCACTCTGACGCTGATTGCGGTGTTCGTACCGATTTCAATGATGGGTGGCAATGTCGGCCGGTTATTTGGCGAGTTCGGATTTACCCTTGCCACGGCGGTGGTGGTTTCAAGCTTTGTCGCCCTGACCCTCGCCCCGATGCTGTGCTCTAAGTGGTTGAAGCACAGCCCCGAAACCGAAGAAGGTCACAGGCTCTGGGCTGCCAGCGAGCGGGTATTGACCAGTCTGAATCGAGGGTATGAGCGGTTACTGCGGTTCTCGTTACGGCAGTCAGGATTGCTGATTGGCCTGGGTGTCGCCGGCATGCTGGTGGCGGCTGTGATTTTCCCGAAGCTGCCCCAGGAACTTGCACCCACGGAAGATCGCGGCATCATCATCATGCCCACCAGCGCGCCCAGGGGCTCGACGGTGGAATACACCGATCACCATGTTCGGAAAATCGAGGAGCGTCTGCTGCCCTACCTTGAGCAGGGCGTCTCCAACCGTCTGTTGTCGATTGTTGGCTTCCGGGAGGAGGCCGATCGCGGCTTCCTTATCATGGGTCTGGTGCCCTGGGGTGAGCGGGAGATAAAACAGCAAGAGATTGCTGCCGAGCTGTTTCCCAAGCTGGCCGAGGTGCCCGGCGTGCGTTCCGTGGCAATTAATCCGCCTGGCCTTGGTCAACGGGGCTTCAACCAGCCGGTCGAATTCGTGATTGGCGGGCCGGACTACGAGACCGTCCAGGCCTGGAGCCAGGAGATCCTCGAGCGGGCCAAGGAAAATCCTAACCTTCAAAACCTGGAAACCGATTTCGAGCTTACCCGGCCCGAATTAAGGGTTACCATTGACCGCCAGCGCGCGGCTGACCTGGATGTGACCATCGAGGATGTGGGTCTGACGCTGCAAACCATGCTGGCATCAAGACAGGTGACAACCTTTCTGGACCGCGGTCGCGAATACGATGTGATTCTTCAGGCCGGTGATGCCGACCGGGCCTCACCGAAAGACCTCGGCCAGATTTTCCTGAGGCCTCGCGCTGGCGGAGAACTGGTGCCGCTGCAAGCCCTGGTGGACATTGCTGAGATTGGTGCCAACCCGGACCTGAGACGGATTGACCGCTTACCGGCAGTGGTGATCAGCGGGTCCCTGGCCCCCGGCTATGCCCTGGGCTCCGCGCTGGACTACCTCAATGGCCTGGCCGTGGACTTCCTGCCCCCGGAGGCAAGGGTCAGTTACAAAGGCCTGAGCCGGGAGTTTCAGGAGTCATCGGCGGCGATCTACCTGACCTTTGGCCTCGCCTTCCTGATTGTATTCCTGGTGCTGGCTGCCCAGTTTGAAAGCTGGATACATCCGTTTATTATCATGCTGTCAGTGCCGCTGGCGGTCACAGGAGCATTGGCCGCGCTCTGGATATCGGGCATCAGTCTGAACATCTACAGTCAGATAGGCATCATCATGCTGCTGGGATTAATGGCAAAAAACGGCATTTTGATTGTGGAGTTTGCCAACCAGTTGCGGGACCAAGGCCGTAGTGTGCATGACGCCATTCTGGAAGGCGCCATCCTGCGTTTCCGGCCGGTTCTGATGACCACCATTTCCACCATCTTTGGTGCAGTGCCATTGGTTATAGCTACCGGGGCCGGGGCTGAGAGCCGTGCCGCGATTGGCGTGGTGGTGCTCGGCGGGTTGATTTTCGCCACCACCCTGACGTTGTTTATTATTCCGGTGTTGTACAACCTGTTGGCACGGTTTGCGAAGTCGGCAAACTCTGTTGCCGTAGAGTTGGACCAACAGACCCGTGCGGAAGGCAGCCGCGGGGGGCTGGCTGGTTCGGTGCAGTCAAAACGGGAGCAATAGGCGCTCCACGCAGGCAGAAACCGGTTGCCCCCATGACCACTTTATCGCATCGTTGCGCTGAACCATGGAGCTGCTTTAAGGGATACAAACTGTTATGGCCGACCACAGCCAGTTTCGGCTTTTTTCGGAACGACGTTTCCTGCCGTTTTTCCTGACCCAGTTTTCGGGCGCATTCAACGATAACCTGTTCAAAAACGCCTTACTGCTGCTGGTTACCTACCGTGCTGGCGAGTTGATGGGATTGCCCATTGATATCGTGGTCAACTTTGCCGCCTTCCTGTTCATCCTGCCGTTTTTCCTGTTTTCCGGTATCGCAGGCCAGGTTGCCGACAAGTACGAAAAATCCCTGGTGATTCGTCGAGTCAAACTGCTCGAAATAGGCATCATGCTGGTGGCGGCGACCGGACTCTGGTTTGGCTGGTATGAATTACTGTTGTTGCTGTTGTTCCTGATGGGCGCGCAATCCACGTTCTTCGGCCCGGTAAAATACGCCATATTGCCCCAGGTCCTTGAAGACGACGAACTGGTCGGCGGTAATGCGCTGGTGGGCATGGGAACCTTTGTCGCGATTCTGCTCGGCACCATTGCGGCGGGTCTGATCATGGGGTTTGAGCCGGCAGCGAAAATCGCGGCAGTCGGTGTTCTTGTGATGGCAGTTGTTGGTTATCTGGTGGCGCGTCAGGTGCCGGTGACGGAGGCGGGATCGGCGACCTTGAACATTCGCCTGCAACCCCTGCGGGAAACCTGGCGGTTAATAGAACTGGCTCGTGAACGCCATGTGGTGCTGCTGAGTATCATGGCGATCTCCTGGTTCTGGTTTCTCGGGGCCGCCTACCTGACCCAGTTTCCCAACTTCGCCAAAACCGATCTGATGGGTGACGAAACCGTCGTCACCCTGCTGCTGGCGGTATTTACCATCGGTATTGCAGTGGGTTCGATGTTGTGTGAACGGCTGTCAGGCCACCGTATTGAGCTGGGTATTGTGCCTATCGGCTCTCTCGGCCTGAGTCTGTTTGGCATGGATCTGTACTTCAACATGCCGGCACAACCGGTACCTTCGGACTGGTGGCTGATGCTGACCGACGCCGGTTTTCGCCGCATCATGATTGATTTGCTGGGGCTCGGTATTTCGGGCGGCCTGTTCATCGTGCCGTTATACGCGTTTATCCAGCACGAGACTCCGAAAGAAAAACGCGCCCGCATTATCGCAGCGCTTAACGTCATGAATGCCCTGTTCATGGTGGTGAGCGCACTTATGGGTATCGTAATGCTGGGTGTTCTGGGTTTGAGCATTCCCGAGTTTTTCCTGGTGTTGTCGATCATGAACCTGGTCGTGGCCGGATTTGTCTACCAGCAGATGCCGGAGTTCGCCCTGCGGTTTGTGATCTGGCTGCTGTCCCGCACCCTTTACCGGGTAAGCAGCCACGGCCTTGACCACATTCCCGAAGACGGGCCGGTGCTGCTGGTCTGCAACCATGTCTCCTACATGGATGCACTGGTAATCGGCGGCGCTGTACGTCGGCCAGTTCGCTTTGTGATGGACCACCGGATCTTCCGGACACCGGTTCTGGGGGCGTTCTTCCGGCTGGCCAAGACCATTCCGATTGCCCCTCGCAGCGAAGCACCCGACATATACCAGGCCGCTTTTGATCGTATTGAGGAAGAACTTCAGGCAGGCAACGTGGTGTGTCTTTTTCCGGAAGGGCGGCTGACCCGGGACGGGGAGGTGGGCGAATTCCGCCCGGGGGTTGAGCGGATTGTGGAGCGTTATCAGGTACCGGTTGTGCCGATGGCGTTGCAGGGACTGTGGGGCAGCTTTTTCAGCAATGCCGGGGGCGCTGCCATGAAGCACTGGCCGACACGATTCTGGTCCCGGATCCATTTGCTGGTCCGGGAGCCTTTCGCCGCTGGTGATGTTCGGGCGGCGGATCTGGAAGCCCGAGTCAGGGTGATGCAACGGCAAACCCGGGCCTGAAAATCTGTGGATAAAGTACTGAACAACCTCAGGATAAGCTGAGGATGAATTTTACAATACCTATAATAAACAATAGGTTAAATGAAAAATTAAGTGACTCAAGAGACTTGTAAAATGTGGATAACTTTATTGAAACGTTTTATCAAGTCATCACCCCAAGCGCCTGATTAATAGACGATGTTTGCTTTTAATGTTGTGCAGGGTTCGTCAACTCGGTAGCCGTAAGCCCCTATTCTCCTGATGTGGTTAAAAATTGCACATTCTCGCTGCAATTGAAGCGTTGAGGCGTTATACTCCCCCGCTTGATTTTTCGGTCTTTTTATGAGGTGATGTGTGGATTTTCCGAGTCGTTTCGATGTGATAGTCATTGGTGGTGGTCATGCCGGTACCGAGGCTGCCCTGGCGGCCGCCCGTATGGGGTCCCGGACGCTGTTGCTGACCCACAACATTGAAACCCTGGGGCAGATGTCCTGTAACCCGGCTATTGGCGGTATTGGCAAGAGTCATCTGGTCAAGGAAATTGATGCCTTGGGCGGCGCCATGGCGCACGCTACCGATCTCGCCGGTATCCAGTTCCGCACCCTGAATTCCCGCAAGGGCCCGGCGGTCCGCGCCACCCGTGCCCAGGCTGACCGGGTGCTTTACAAGGCGGCCATTCGCAGCGTGCTGGAAAACGAGCCGAACCTGACGCTGTTTCAACAGGCGGCGGATGATCTGATCGTCGAGGGTGAAACCGTCACCGGTGTCGTCACCCAAACCGGTATCCGTTTTAATGCCAGCACGGTGGTTCTGACCACCGGCACCTTCCTGGGCGGCGTTATCCACATTGGCATGCAGAACCACGCCGGCGGACGTGCTGGCGATGCACCGGCCAACGCGCTGGCCAAGCGACTACGGGAATTACCGTTTAATGTCGGTCGTCTGAAAACCGGTACCCCGCCCCGCATCGACGCCCGCAGTGTGGATTTTTCGGTGATGCAGCAGCAATGGGGCGATGACCCCACGCCGGTCATGTCCTTCCTGGGTTCCCGCAGTGAGCACCCGGAGCAGGTGTGCTGCTACGTTACCCGCACGACTGAGGAAACCCACGATATTATCCGTAGCGGTTTCGACCGTTCGCCGATGTTTGCCGGCAATATCGAAGGCATCGGTCCCCGCTACTGTCCGTCTATTGAAGATAAGGTGAATCGTTTCGCGGACAAGAATTCCCACCAGATTTTTGTCGAGCCCGAAGGGCTGACTACCAATGAGCTCTACCCCAACGGTATTTCCACTAGCCTGCCGTTTGATATCCAGCTGGCCGCCGTGCGCTCCATTCCCGGTTTTGAGCAGGCCCATATTACCCGGCCGGGGTACGCCATCGAATATGATTTTCTGAACCCGCAAGATCTTCGCCACACCCTGGAAACCAAATTCATCCAGGGTTTGTATTTCGCCGGGCAGATCAACGGTACCACCGGTTACGAAGAGGCCGGTGCCCAGGGCCTGCTGGCAGGCATTAACGCGGCCCTGAAGGCCCAGGAAAAAGACGCCTGGTATCCGCGTCGTGATGAAGCTTACCTGGGTGTACTGGTCGATGACCTGATCACCATGGGTACTTCGGAGCCGTACCGGATGTTCACCAGCCGGGCGGAATACCGGCTGATCCTGCGGGAAGACAACGCCGACCTGCGGCTGACCGAAACCGGCTATCGCCTGGGCCTGGTCAACGAGCATCGTTGGGCCCGTTTCAGTGAGAAGCGTGAAGCCATCGGTAACGAGAGAACCCGCCTCGACACCACGTTTGTGCATCCCGGCAGTGACCAGGGCGTGATTGCCGATCAGTATTTGCAGCGTCCGCTGAGCCGGGAGCATTCGTTAGCCGACCTGCTGCGCCGGCCCGAGATTGTCTATCGTCATGTGGCTGAAATCAGTGGCGAGCAGGCCCCGGACCCGATCGTGGCCGAGCAGGTTGAAATCGAGGTCAAGTACGAGGGTTACATCTCCCGTCAGACCGATGAAATCGAGCGCCTGCGCCGCAACGAAAATACCGCCTTGCCCATCGATATGGATTTTGATGCGATCGGTGGTCTCTCGAACGAAATCCGCCAGAAACTCAAAACAGTGCGGCCAGAGACCATCGCCCAGGCCTCCCGCATCCAGGGGGTGACCCCGGCGGCAGTGTCGCAACTGTTGGTTCACCTGAAAAAGCGCGATCTGTTGCGCAAGCAATCCGCCTGATTGGCTGCCATGAGTGAGTCACTGTGGCAGCGCCAGCTTGCAGAGGGTTCGATGGAGCTTGGACGGGCTCTGGATGCTGACCAGCAACGACAGTTGCTGGGATTTCTGGCGTTGCTGACCAAATGGAACCAGGCCTATAACCTGACCGCGGTGCGTGAGCCCGGCGAGATGGTGTCGCGGCAGCTGCTCGATAGCCTGAGTATTCAGCCGTTTCTGACGACCGCACATTTGCTGGACGTGGGCGCGGGGGGCGGGCTGCCCGGTATACCGCTGGCCATCATCAACCCGGATGTACAGTTCACTCTGCTGGACAGCAACAGCAAGAAGACCCGGTTTCTGACCCAGTGTGTGCTGGAACTCAAACTTGCGAACGTCCGGGTCATCCATGGTCGTGCCGAGGCTTGTGATGACGGTATCCGCTACACTCAGATCAGCAGCCGCGCCTTTACCGCTGTTGAAAACATGGTGCACTGGTGTGGGCATTTGCTGGCAGACGGCGGGGAGTTCCTTGCCATGAAAGGCCAGTTTCCGGATGATGAGGTAGCGTGTTTACCACACGGCTGGCAGCTCAGATCCCACCACTCTTTGTTGGTGCCGGGCTGCGCGGGCGAGCGCCACTTGCTCATTATTGATCGTATCCCCAGGACAGGAGCTTAGCCATGGCACGCGTCATTGCGGTCACCAACCAGAAAGGCGGCGTCGGCAAGACCACGACCTGCGTCAATTTATGTGCCTCTCTGGCAGCGATCAAGCGACGGGTGCTGCTGGTGGATATGGACCCTCAGGGTAATGCCACCATGGGCAGCGGCATCGACAAAAGCGGGCTGGCGTTGTCCGGCTACGACCTGCTGACCAAACAGGCAACGGCCGCCGAGGTTATAATCCCGGCCGAGGCTTCAGGCTTCGACATTCTGCCATCCAACGGGGATCTGACCGCCGCGGAAGTGGTGCTGATGAATGAGATTGGCCGGGAGCACCGGTTGCGGCTTGCACTGAACACTGTGCGCGACAACTACGATTACATTCTGATCGATTGCCCACCATCCCTCAGCCTGCTGACGGTTAATGCGCTTTCCGCTGCCGACACGGTGCTGATTCCGATGCAATGCGAGTACTATGCCCTGGAAGGTCTGGCGGCCCTGATGAATACGGTTGAGCAGATTCAGGAAACGGTCAACCCGGCGTTGCAGATAGAAGGCATACTGCGCACGATGTATGACCCCCGCAACAGCCTTACACTCGATGTGTCTTCCCAGTTGACCGAATATTTCGGTGATAAGGTCTACAAGGCCGTGATTCCGCGCAATGTGAGGCTCGCCGAGGCACCAAGCTACGGTCTGCCAGCGCTGAAGTACGATCGCATATCCAAAGGTGCCATCGCTTATCTTGCGCTGGCAGGCGAGATGGTCCGACGGCACGGCACACCAAAGACATCACCCGCCGTTGCCGTGTAAGATACCGGCAAATTCTCAACGACTGATATTCATCTGGACGAATGACCAACACCATGGCGGCGAAAAAACGAGGATTGGGTGAGCGCGGACTGGGTGCGTTGCTGGCAGGCTCCAAGGTAAACCTGGGCCGGGACGTCAGCGAGCATGACGGTGAACTCCGGGAAGTGCCTATCGATCTGATTCAGCGAGGTCGTTTCCAGCCCCGGCGGGACATGGATCCGACAGCACTGCAGGAACTGGCAGACTCGATCCGGCAACAGGGTGTCATGCAGCCTGTGGTATTGCGGCCGCTGACGGAAGGACGGTATGAGCTGATCGCCGGTGAACGCCGCTGGCGGGCGACTCAGATGGCCGAGCTTGACCGCATCCCGGCCATTATCCGTGATGTGCCCGACGAAGCAGCCATTGCGATGGCGCTGATCGAGAATATCCAGCGCGAAAATCTCAATCCTATCGAAGAAGCGTTCGCACTGCAGCGCCTGCAGGAAGAGTTCGGCCTCACTCAGGCCCAGGTGGCCGAGGCAGTGGGCAAATCCCGCACAACGATTACCAACTTGCTGAGGCTGATGAGCCTGACCGAAGACGTCCGGGTCATGCTGGAGCATGGAGATCTTGAAATGGGTCATGGCCGTGCGATGCTGACCCTGCCGCCCGAGCAGCAGATGCAGGTGGCACGGCAAGTGGTCGCAAAATCGTTGTCGGTGCGGCAGACCGAAGCTCTGGTACGTAATTTACAGCAGCAAACGCCGGGCCATAAAGCAAAGACAAAAACAGAACTCGACCCTAATATTCGCGCACTTCAGGATGACCTTGCTGAACGTCTCGGTGCCCGTGTCGCCATCGATCATGGCCAGCGTGGCAAAGGCAAACTGGTGATCGAATACAGTTCACTGGATGAACTGGATGGTATTCTGGGTCACATCAAGTAACAACCTTGGTGTATTGGCCTAAGGTACTGGGTTGCGTCAAAACCACCATATGTTGTGATGAAATGGGTTAGAAACCACAACTTGTATTAGGTTGTGATTTCGGGCTCACGAAAAATGCCTACTTTTTCGCCAGCTTTCTGTCAGTGTCAGTTGAACACCTATCGGTTAACACATATAATTCGCGCGCTTGGTAGGACAGCAGGTGAAGGTTTCATCGCCAGGAAGCAGGTACTGAACAAGGTTCGCTCCCATGACGAAAACCGGAACACGATTCATCCACTTGCCATTTGCCCGATGGTTGATAGCCGAGGGCACGATATTAATCATACTGAGCGTGTTGTGGAGCTTTGAAAGTCGTTTGGCTGGTTATTCCGCATTGTTGGGCGGTCTTATTTATGTCATTCCAAACGCGTATTTTGCTCACCGGATGTTTCGTTTTCAGGGCGCCCGTAACGCGCGCTTGATGGTCGGTGATTTGTTCAGGGCAGAAAGCGTAAAGCTTGCCCTTACCGCGGTTTTTTTCGCGGCCGTTTTTATCTTAATGGAGCCGGTGCATGCGCCGGCTTTGTTATTCACTTTTGCTGTGATGGTTGTCTTGAGTTCGGCCTTGCGCTGGTTCATACAGCCCCAAACACAGCGATGACTGGACGAGAGCAGTATGGCAGCTGATACCCCAGTAGAGTATATAAAGCACCACCTACAGAACCTGACCTATGGCAAATTGCCGGAAGGTTATGAGCGTGCTGACGGCACAGTCGTGGAAGAAGCCTCGTGGACCTTCGCGCGCACGGCTGCTGAAGCCTCCGACATGGGATTCATGGCTTTTCATGTGGACACCCTGGGGTGGTCGATCGTGATGGGCATCCTGTTCCTGGGCATATTCCGGTTCGTTGCTTCCCGTGCAACCTCCGGGGTACCGGGTGGCTTGCAGAATGCCGTGGAAATCTCTGTCGAGTTTATCCAGGGTATGGTGAGAGACGGTTTCCACGGTCGTAACCAGCTTATCGCGCCGCTGGCACTGACAATGTTCGTCTGGATACTGCTGATGAACAGTCTCAAGCTCATCCCGGTGGACTATATCCCGACCATCGCTCACGCCATGGGCCTGGAATACTTCAAGATTGTTCCGACCACGGACCCCAACGGCACCTTTGGCATCTCCATTGGCGTGTTCCTGCTGATCCTGTTCTACAGCTTTAAGGTAAAAGGCCCAGGCGGCTTCCTGAAAGAACTGTCGTTTACCCCTTTCAACCACTGGGCCCTGATTCCGTTCAACCTGGTACTTGAATTGCTGGTGCTCTTTGTTAAACCGATCAGCCTTGCATTGCGTCTGTTTGGCAACATGTACGCCGGTGAAGTTGTCTTTATCCTGATTGCGCTGTTGCCTTTCTGGGTGCAATGGACGCTTAACGTGCCTTGGGCCATCTTCCACATTCTGGTGATACTGTTGCAGGCATTTATCTTTACAACGCTGGCTGTGGTATACCTCAGCGCGGCGCACGAAGACCACTGATTACCGATTAACGATTACCTTAATAAACCCTTAACTATCTGAGAAAACTGAGGAGCTTTCAATGGAAATGGTATTTATAGCAGCATCGATCATCATCGGTCTGGGCGCCCTGGCAACCGGCATTGGCTTCGGACTGCTGGGCGGCAAACTGCTGGAATCCACAGCTCGTCAGCCTGAAATGGCTAACCAGCTTCAAACCAAAACCTTCATCATGGCCGGTCTGCTGGACGCCGTTCCGATGATCGGTGTTGGTATCGCGATGTACCTGATCTTTGTTGTTGCTGGTTAATCTGCCGTTAGCGCGGGCGTCGCTCTCCTAACCTGGAGAGGCGCCCGGATTTCCGGTTACCAGGATGCAACGACCAGCAAGAGGTATATTGCCGTGAATATCAACCTTACGTTAATAGGGCAGACCATTGCCTTTGCTATTTTCGTCTGGTTCTGCGTCAAGTATGTATGGCCACCGATCACCGGTGCCATGAGCGCACGCCAAAAGAAAATAGCAGATGGCCTTTCCGCCGCAGATCGTGCGTCTCTCGATCTGGAACTGGCGCAGGAAAAAGCCACCAAGGAAATGCACAAGGCAAAAGAAGAAGCTGCAGCCCTGATTGACCAGGCTAACAAGCGCGCCGCCCAGATCGTCGAAGCCTCCAAGGCTGATGCACGCAAGGAAGGCGACAAGCTTATTGAGCAGGCCAGAGCTGAAATTCAACAGGAGCGTGTCCAGGCCCGTGACGCACTGAGAGCAGAAGTGGCAGCGATTGCCATTGCCGGTGCCGAGAAAATTCTGGAAACCTCTGTCGACGCCAAAGCTCACAGCGAGATGCTGGACAAGCTGGCTGCCGAACTTTAGAAGAGGGTCATCATGGCAGAACTAACGACGTTAGCCCGACCCTACGCGAAAGCCGTTTTTGATGCTGCGAAGGACCAGGATGCCGTTGATCATTGGGATCAGGCTCTGGCCTTTGCCGCTCAGGTCGCGGCCGATCAAAAGGTAAAGCAAATCCTGGCCAGCCCGGGCCTGTCTGAGCAGCGCAAAGCTGAACTCTTCGCCGACTGTTTCGAAGAGCAGTTGCCTGAGGCGCTCAGAAATTTCCTGTTGATTCTCGCTGAAAGCAAGCGCTTGATCCTGTTGCCGGAAGTGTCGGCGTTATTCAGGCTTTACCGCGCCGATCTTGAGCGCACGGTGAACTTGCAGGTAAACACAGCATTTGAAATGACAGCCGAGCAACAACAGAAGCTGGTCGACGCATTGTCCAGAAAGCTGGAGCGTAAAGTTGAACTGGAAGCCTCGGTCGATCAGACACTGATCGGCGGTGTGATAATCCGCACTGGCGACCTCGTTATTGACGCTTCTGTTCGTGGCAAGTTGGCTAAAATGGCCAAGGCTCTGGGCTCCTGATTTCAGCATAAGGTTTGAGGATAAAGGCATGCAGCAACTGAATCCATCCGAGATCAGTGACATCATCAAGAAGAGAATCGAACAGCTCGATATCTCATCTGAAGCAAAAAACGAAGGTACGATCCTGTCCGTTTCTGACGGTATCGTACTGATTCATGGTCTTGCCGACGTTATGTACGGCGAGATGATTGAATTTTCCAACGGTACCTTCGGCATGGCGCTCAACCTTGAGCGTGACTCTGTTGGTGCGGTGGTACTGGGTGAATACGAAGACCTGGCGGAAGGCCAGAAGGTCAAGTGTACCGGACGTATTCTGGAAGTACCGGTGGGTCCGGAACTGATGGGCCGTGTGGTTGACGGGCTCGGTAACGCGATCGACGGAAAAGGCGATCTTGGTACCACCTTGACTGCTCCGGTAGAAAAAGTGGCGCCGGGTGTTATCGCCCGTAAATCTGTTGATCAGCCGGTTCAGACTGGCTTGAAAGCCATCGACACCATGGTTCCGATCGGCCGTGGCCAGCGTGAGCTGATCATCGGTGACCGTCAGATCGGTAAGACCGCTGTTGCGATCGACGCGATCATCAACCAGAAGAACACGGGCATCAAGTGTATCTACGTGGCGATTGGTCAGAAGCAGTCTTCCATTGCTGCGGTTGTTCGCAAGCTCGAAGAGCATGACGCGTTGGCCCACACCATAATTGTCGCGGCTGGCGCGGCGGATCCTGCTGCGATGCAGTTCCTGGCACCCTACTCCGGCACCTCCATGGGTGAGTATTTCCGTGACCGTGGTGAAGACGCCCTGATCATCTATGATGATCTGTCCAAGCAGGCTGTTGCGTATCGCCAGATCTCCCTGCTGCTGCGTCGTCCGCCAGGACGTGAAGCCTACCCGGGTGATGTTTTCTATCTGCACTCCCGTCTTCTGGAGCGCGCATCCCGCGTCAATGCGGACTACGTTGAGGAGATGACCAACGGCGAAGTGAAAGGCAAGACCGGTTCTCTGACGGCGTTGCCAATCATCGAAACCCAGGCTGGTGACGTGTCTGCTTTCGTACCGACCAACGTTATCTCCATCACTGATGGTCAGATCTTCCTGGAAACCAACCTGTTCAACTCTGGTATCCGTCCGGCCATGAACGCCGGTATCTCGGTATCACGGGTAGGTGGTGCAGCTCAGACCAAGATCATGAAGAAGCTTGGCGGTAACATCCGTCTGGCGTTGGCCCAGTACCGTGAGCTCGCGGCATTTGCCCAGTTTGCGTCGGACCTGGACGATGCCACCCGGAAGCAGCTCGAGCATGGTCAACGGGTTACCGAACTGATGAAGCAGAATCAGTACAGCCCGATGTCTGTGGCCGAAATGGGCACCGTATTGTTCGCAGCCAACGAAGGCTTCCTGGACGACGTCGATGTAAGTGCAGTGGTCAAGTTCGAGGCGCAGCTGGTTGACTGGATGCGCGCCGAGCAGAAAGACCTGCTCGACAAGATCGGGGCAGACGGCAAGTTCGATGACGACATAGCCGCCGGCCTGAAAGCTGCTCTGGAGAAATTCAAGACCACTCAGACCTGGTAAGTCCGTGGCCTGTCCCGGGAGGGGTGGGCCATGGTCCGTTTGAGTGTCTAACTTGAGAAGGCAGTGACATATGGCCAACGGAAAAGAAATACGTAACCAGATCGGAAGCATCAAGAGCACGCAGAAAATCACCAGTGCCATGGAAATGGTAGCGGCGAGTAAGATGCGTAAGGCTCAGGAGCGCATGCGGGCTACCCGCCCTTACGCCACCAAGATGCGCCAGGTGATCGGGCATATTGCCAAAGCTAACCAGGATTACCGTCATCCGTTCATGCAGGAACGTGAGGTCAAACGGGTAGGCTTCATTGTGGTGTCTTCGGATCGCGGACTTTGTGGCGGCCTTAACAACAATCTGTTCAAGGCCCTTGTTCGCGAAATGCGTGAATGGAAAGGCAAAGGGGTTGAGGTGGATCTCTGCGCTGTGGGGCAGAAGGGAGCCTCGTTTTTCCGCAGTTATGGCGGAAATGTGGTTGCCGCGCTGACTCACCTTGGGGATAACCCGAGTGCCGAGAAGTTGATTGGCAACGTCAAGGTCATGCTGGATTCCTTTGAAGACGGCAAGATTGACCGCCTTTACCTGGTCAGCAACGAGTTCGTGAATACCATGACTCAGGCGCCAAAGGTTGAGCAGCTTCTGCCACTGCCTGAAAGTGAAGATGATGAGATCGGTCACCAGTGGGATTACATCTACGAGCCCGATGCACGACCCATTCTGAATGGGCTTCTGCCACGTTACATCGAATCCCAGGTTTATCAGGGAGTGGTAGAAAATCTGGCCTGCGAGCAGGCTGCGCGGATGATTGCCATGAAGAGCGCGACAGATAACGCAGGCAGCATCATTGACGAGCTTCAGTTGGTCTACAACAAGGCCCGTCAGGCAGCCATCACGCAAGAAATTTCGGAGATTGTCAGCGGCGCGGCTTCGGTCTGATCCGGCTCACAATCCTACTGGTTTTATTGACTATCAAGATAACGAGGAACCGAGCATGAGTAGCGGACACATCGTTCAGATCATAGGCGCGGTTATCGACGTGGAATTTCCACGTGATTCCGTGCCAGGCATTTACGACGCACTGCTGCTTGAAGGTGGTGAGACAACTCTGGAAGTCCAGCAACAGCTGGGCGACGGCGTTGTACGTACCATCGCAATGGGCAGCACCGAGGGCCTCAAGCGTGGCCTGAAGGCAGAAAACACCGGCAAGCCAATTTCGGTGCCGGTGGGTATGAAAACACTGGGTCGTATCATGGATGTTCTTGGCCGTCCCATTGACGAGCAGGGCGAAATCGGTGAAGACGAGCGTTGGTCTATCCACCGCAAGGCGCCCGGTTACGCGGATCAGGCAGCATCGGCCGACCTTCTGGAAACCGGCATCAAGGTTATTGACCTGATTTGCCCGTTCGCCAAAGGCGGCAAAGTTGGTCTGTTCGGTGGTGCCGGTGTTGGTAAGACCGTCAACATGATGGAATTGATCAACAACATCGCAAAAGAGCACTCCGGTCTGTCTGTTTTCGCCGGTGTAGGTGAGCGTACTCGTGAGGGTAACGACTTCTACTACGAGATGAAGGACTCCAACGTCCTGGACAAGGTAGCGATGGTTTACGGGCAGATGAACGAGCCTCCGGGAAACCGTCTGCGGGTTGCCCTGACCGGCCTGACCATGGCCGAGAAGTTCCGGGACGAAGGCCGTGACGTACTGTTGTTCATCGATAACATCTATCGTTACACCCTGGCGGGTACCGAAGTGTCTGCACTGTTGGGCCGTATGCCTTCCGCGGTAGGTTATCAGCCGACGCTGGCCCAGGAAATGGGTGAACTCCAGGAGCGTATTACCTCCACCAAGGATGGTTCGATCACGTCGATCCAGGCGGTCTATGTACCGGCGGATGACCTGACTGACCCCTCCCCTGCGACTACCTTCTCGCACCTTGATGCGACTGTGGTACTGAGTCGGGATATTGCCTCAAAAGGTATTTACCCGGCAATCGATCCACTGGACTCGACCTCACGCCAGCTGGATCCGCTGACTATCGGCCAGCAGCATTATGACGTAGCTCGGGGCGTACAGAATGTGCTCCAGCGTTATAAGGAGCTAAAGGATATTATTGCGATTCTCGGTATGGACGAGCTGTCAGAAGACGACAAGCTGACCGTATACCGGGCACGTAAAATTGAACGGTTCCTGTCTCAGCCGTTCCACGTTGCCGAAGTATTCACCGGCTCGCCGGGTAAATACGTCTCTCTGAAAGAGACCATCAGCAGCTTTGAGGGCATTCTCAATGGCGACTATGACTCGATGCCGGAGCAGGCATTCTACATGGTCGGTACCATGGAAGAAGCAGTCGAGAAAGCGAAGGCAATGAAAGCGAAGGAAGGCAAGTAATTGCTCCTTCCCTTTCTGACCCAAGAGGCGTAAGACATGGCTATGACCATACATTGTGACGTCGTAAGTGCCGAGGAAAAGATCTATTCCGGACTGGTGGAGATACTGGTGGCCACCGGTACCGAGGGTGAGCTGGGTATCCAGCTTGGGCATGCGCCCTTGCTGACCGAACTCAAGCCAGGCGCTGTACGTATTGTCAAACAGGGCGGCACCGAGGAGATCCTCTATGTTTCAGGGGGATACCTTGAAGTTCAGCCCAACCTGGTGACCCTGATGGCGGATACCGCTATCCGGGCGAAAGACGTGGACGAAGCCGCAGCACAGGAAGCCCAGAGAGAAGCCGAGAAGGCACTGGCCAACAAAACCGGCGAGTTTGAATACTCTCGTGCGGCAGCGGAGCTTGCGGAAGCAGCAGCTCAGTTGCGTACGCTTCAGAAGCTGCGGAGAAACGTTCGCTAATAACGAGCGCCGCTCTTTTGCCTGATAGAAAGCCGCATCCGAAACCGGATAGCGCCTCCAGGTCAGAATGTTTAACATCTACCATATGTTCGACATTCTGATATTGACTGGAAACGCTGAAGGTGAGGATGCGGCTTTTTTTTATTTACCGAGCAGGAGCACTACACCGATATGCGCCCTCTTCATGTTGTAATTCTAGCCGCAGGCCAGGGCTCCCGAATGAAATCGGCGCTGCCGAAAGTACTGCATAAAATTGCCGGTTTGCCGATGCTCCATCACGTCATCGGCACCGCTCGCAGGCTCGGCGCAGAAAATATTCATGGAGTGATCGGCCACGGTGCCGACTTGGTCCGGGCAGAGACTCAAGGCGACGATTTGCAATGGGTCTTGCAGGAGCAGCAGCTGGGCACCGGCCATGCGGTGGCCCAGACATTACCGAATCTGCCCGACAACGCCCGGGTGCTGGTGTTGTATGGCGATGTGCCCCTGATCCGGACCGACACCTTGCAGCAGCTGGTTGCCGGTATAGATGATCAGACCCTTGGTCTGCTGACCGTCACCCTGGACAATCCCGACGGCTACGGGCGGATACTCCGGGATGGCGCCGGTGAGGTTACTGCAATCGTCGAGCAGAAAGATGCGACTGCCGAGCAGAAGCTGATTTGTGAGGTCAACACCGGCATTCTCGCCGTGTCTGCCGCGCGGCTGAAAAGCTGGCTGCCGCAATTATCCAATCGAAACGCCCAGGGTGAGTACTACCTGACCGATATTATTGCCATGGCGGTGGGCGAAAGTATGGCCGTACGGGTCAACCAGCCGGAAAATCCCTATGAAGTGCAGGGGGTCAATAACCGCCTGCAGTTGGCGGAACTCGAGCGCTGGTTCCAGCGCCAGGAAGCTGACCGCCTGATGACCGAGGGCGCCACCCTGGCGGATCCGGGGCGGGTTGATGTGCGTGGCAAGCTCACCATCGGCAACGATATTCTGATCGATATCAACGTCGTGTTTGAGGGTGAGGTGGAGCTGGCTGATGGTGTCTCTATTGGCCCGGGCTGCGTTATCCGGGACAGCCGTATCGCCGCAGGAGCCGTTATCCACGCCCACTCAATAGTGGACGGCGCCGAGGTCGGGGTTGCCGCCCAGGTCGGCCCTTTTGCCCGGTTACGGCCCGGCACCCGATTGGCTGCTGATACCAAGGTGGGTAACTTCGTCGAGACCAAAAAAGCCATTGTGGGTGAAGGTAGCAAGATCAGCCATCTCAGTTATGTGGGCGATGCCTCACTGGGACGTAATGTGAATGTGGGTGCAGGAACCATCACCTGCAATTATGATGGGGTGAATAAATTTCAGACCGTTATCGGAGACGGCGTATTCGTCGGTTCCAATACCGCCCTGGTGGCTCCGGTGACGGTTGCCGAGGGTGCGACCATCGGCGCAGGCTCAACCATCACCCGGGATATCAATGCCCGGGAACTGGCTGTCGCCCGCGGACGCCAGCGCAATCTGGCGGATTGGGCACGGCCCGAAAAGAAATCGTGAATTCACTGCTTAACAGGATGAAAGGCTCATGTGTGGGATCGTAGGCGCAGTATCGGAACGGGATGTCCAGGGGATTTTGCTGGAAGGTCTTCATCGCCTGGAATACCGGGGCTACGATTCCGCTGGTATGGCGGTCATGGGCAGTGACGGTCAGGTTAACCGGGTGCGGGAAGTGGGCAAGGTGGCGGCCCTGGCGGATGCGGTGGCCACCACGCCCAGTCGCGGCATTGTCGGCATAGCCCACACCCGCTGGGCGACCCATGGCGAACCTTCCCAGGCCAACGCCCACCCCCACATGTCGGGCCAGCGCCTGGCCGTTGTGCACAACGGTATTATCGAGAACTACATCGAGCTGCGAGACAGCCTTCGGGCCGATGGCTTTGAATTTACTTCCCAGACCGATACCGAAGTTGTTGCCCATCTGATCGAGCAGCAATTTCGCCTCACTGCAGACCTCTATAAAGCCGTCCAGGCTGCCACCAGCAAACTTCGTGGTGCCTACGCCCTGGCGGTATTGCACGCGGATGAGCCGGACCACGTGGTGGTATGTCGTGAAGGCAGCCCGCTGGTGATTGGCGTGGGTATTGGCGAAAACTTTATCGCCTCCGATCAGCTTGCCCTGCTGCCGGTGACGGACCGTTTCATGTTCCTGGAAGAAGGCGATATGGCCGATGTCCGCAGGGACTCCGTCAAGATCCGGGACCGGGACAATGCACCGGTGGAAAGGCCGATCAGCCGTTTTGAACACAGCATGGATTCCGCGGACAAAGGCGAGTACCGCCATTTCATGCTGAAGGAGATTTACGAGCAGGCACGTGTTATCAAAGCCACCACCGAAGGCCGGATAACCAAAACCCGAGTATTGGAACAGGCCCTTGGCACCGATGCCGGCAAGCTGCTGGAGAACGTGCGCCACGTCCAGATCATCGCCTGCGGCACCAGCTATCACGCCGGGATGGTTGCGCGTTACTGGATCGAAGAGCTGGCCGGGGTGCCCTGCTCGGTGGAGGTGGCGTCTGAATTCCGCTACCGCAAGCACGTGATCCAGGCCGATACCCTGTTCCTGTGTATTTCCCAGTCCGGTGAAACCGCTGACACGCTGGCCGCTCTGCGGCAGGCCAAGAAAGCCGGTTTCCGGGCAGCCATGGCCATCTGCAACGTTCCGAGCAGCTCGCTGGTGCGGGAGTCTGACCTGGTCATCATGACCCAGGCCGGGCCGGAGATCGGGGTCGCCTCCACCAAGGCGTTTACCACACAGCTCACCGCGTTGCTGCTGTTCACCATTGCGCTGGCAAAACACAACGGCCTGAGTGACGCGAAAGAAGCGGAGCTGGTCGAAGCGCTGCATGCCCTGCCGTCGCAAGTCGCCGCTGCGCTGGACCTGGACGATGCCATCGAAGAGCTTAGCGCGGCCTTTGTCGACAAGCACCACAGCCTGTTCCTGGGCCGGGGCAGCCTGTTCCCGGTGGCCCTGGAAGGCGCCTTGAAACTGAAGGAAATTTCCTACATTCATGCCGAAGCTTACCCCGCCGGTGAGCTCAAGCACGGCCCATTGGCGCTGGTGGACAGTGACATGCCGGTAGTTACGGTTGCGCCCAACAACGACATGCTGGAAAAACTGAAGTCGAACCTTCAGGAAGTACGCGCCCGGGGTGGTGAGCTGTTCATCTTTGCCGACGGCGAATCCCGGATGACCTCCGAAGAGGGCATTCATGTGATGCAGATTCCCGCAGTGCACCCTATCACCGCCCCGATTGTCTACACCGTGCCGCTGCAGTTGCTGGCCTACCATGTGGCGGTGCTCAAGGGCACCGACGTTGATCAGCCCCGGAATCTTGCCAAGAGTGTCACGGTGGAATAATGGGTGTTTTCTGGAGCAATGAGATCTGGAACAACAAAGTGGTTTGATGTTAATCGATGTAAACGGCGCTAAAGCATGGCCGATCTTCTGTGGTTATTTGGCCCAGTCGCACAGGTGTTCTTCCTTGCTTACCTCGAGCACGGTCAGTTGAGGCCGCCCATGCACAGGTATTTGATCTCGATATAGTCGTCGATGCCGTATTTGGAGCCCTCGCGGCCGATGCCGGATTCCTTGACGCCGCCAAAGGGGGCCACCTCGGTGGAGATCAATCCTTCGTTGATGCCCACCATGCCGTATTCCAGTGCCTCGGCGACCCGCCAGATACGGCCGATGTCCCGGGCGTAAAAGTAGGCGGCCAGACCGAAGGGGGTATCGTTGGCGGTTTGCACGGCTTCGGCCTCATCGGCGAAGCGGAATACCGTCGCCACCGGGCCGAAGATTTCGGCGTTGGCGATGTTCATGGCGGGCGTAACCTCGGTGAGGATCGCTGGGGCGTAGAAGTTCTCTCCCAGTCCCTCGGCCTTGTCGGCCTGTTGCAGGGTGGCACCCTCGGCCACCAGCCCCTTTACCTTGGCCACTGCCTCGGCGTTGATCAGGGGTCCGGTGGTAACTCCTTCGGTGAAGCCGTCACCGACCTTCAATTGGGATACGGCGCCGGCGAGCTTTTCGACGAAGGTGTCGTAGACGGCATCCTGCACCAGAATGCGGTTGGTGCAGACGCAGGTCTGGCCGGCATTGTGGAACTTGGAGGCCATCACCCCGGCGACGGCCGCATCCAGATCGGCGTCCTCGAAGATGATAAAGGGGGCGTTGCCCCCCAGCTCCAGAGAGACCTTCTTGACCGTATCGGCACATTGACGCATCAGCAGCTTGCCCACCGGGGTGGAGCCGGTGAAAGAGAGCTTGCGCACCCGGCTGTCGTTACAGAGGGTCTGACCGACGGTGGCAGCGTCCTGGCTGGTGATTACATTGAAGGTACCGGCGGGCAGGCCAGCGCGGGCGGCCAGTTCGGCCAGGGCCAGGGCGGAAAAGGGGGTGTCCTCCCCGGGCTTGACCACCACCGTACACCCGGCCGCCAGCGCCGGAGCCACCTTGCAGGTGATCATGGCGATGGGGAAGTTCCAGGGGGTGATCGCCGCAACAACGCCGATGGGCTGTTTGAGGGTGATAATGCGCTTGTCGGTGCCGTGGGCTGGGATAACGTCGCCGTAGACCCGCTTGGCCTCCTCGGCGAACCACTCGATAAAGGCGGCACCATAGGCCACTTCGCCCCGGGATTCAGCCAGGGGTTTGCCCTGCTCGCTGGTCATCAGTCGGGCCAGATCTTCCTGGTGGGCCATGATGAGGTCGAACCACTTGCGCATCACGTTGGCGCGCGCCTTGGCGGTCAGGGCGCTCCATGCGGGCCGGGCCCTTTCGGCGGCGTCGATGGCGCGGGTGGTCTCTGCCGCGCCCAGGTCGGGCACATCGCCTACTCGGTCACCGGTGCTGGGGTTGGGTGACGGGGTAGCTTCGGCCATCAGCCGCACCGCACCACTCGCCGTTGATGTAAGCCTGCTGCGGCAGCAGCGCTGCATCTTTAAGTGTTAGTGTCATGGCTGGTGCTCTTGGTTGTGGTTGACCGGCGGGCCGTCCCCGCTACGGGCGGATAACAAACACCGAGCAATCGGCGTGACGAGCCACCCGTTCAGCTGTCGAGCCGATAAAATAGCTCGAAAATCCCGGCCGTCGGGCCATCATCAGAATGGCGTCGGCGCTGATCTCCGAAGCATACTCGAGGATCTGATCGTGGACGACACCCTCGCGGGTAGTGACGTTCAGGGCGACGCCTTCCAACTGCAGCGACGTGGAAAGGCGCTGCAGTTGGGCGTGCGCCTCCCGCTCGTGGTCGTCGTAGTAGCTGCCCTCTAACTGGGGGGAACCAGACTTATGGACCAGAATCGGGTCCACGTAGAGCAGGGTGATACTGCCCGCGCCATCGATCAACAGGCGGGCCGCTTCCATCAGTCGGGTGAGCTGCTCCTGGTGGGCGAGGTTGATTGGGATCAAGATTTGATTGAACATAGAGCCTCCTCAGCCCATCACTTTGTTGGGCAGCCAGAGCACGATCTCCGGAAAAACCATACATATAATCAGCACAACCAGATTCAGTGTGATAAAAGGTGTGACCGACCGGTAAATCTCCCCCATTCCGACGTCAGGCGGAGCAATGCCCTTCAGGTAGAAGAGTGCGAAACCATAGGGTGGCGTCTGCACAGCGATCAGGATGTTAAGAATCATCAGCACCCCGAACCAGATGGGGTCGTAGCCCAGGGAAACCGCGATCGGAGTAAACAGCGGCGCGCACATCAGCACGATGATGAACTCGTCAATAATGAAGCCCATCAGCAGCATGATCAGCTGAAACATGATGATGATCATGATGGGTGGCAGGTCCAGGCCGGTGGTGATCTCCGCGACCATATTCTGCACCCCCATCAGCAGATGGAAGTTACTGAATACCGAAGCACCGAAGATGATCCACATGGCCACACTGACCAGGGTGGCGGTCTGAAAACCGGCGGCCTGGAACATGGCCGGCTTGAAGCGCTTGAACAGGATCGCCAGCAGGATGGCACCCACGACTCCGATGGCGCCCGACTCTGTCGGGGTGGCAATGCCACTGATAATGCTGCCCAGCACCACAAAAATCAGCAGCAGGGCCGAGAGGCCGTCGCGCAGGATGACGAACTTCTGCTTGGGCGTGCGGGGTTCCACGTCGGTATTGTCTTTGTCCAGGGGGGCCCGGTCCGGGTTGAGCCAGCAGCTGATGACCACGTAGGTGATCAGGAGCACGATTGTCATCAAGGCCGGTACCATGGCGCCCAGAAACATGCGCCCGACCGAGTTCTGGGTCGCGGCGGCAAACATTATCATGGGGATGCTGGGGGGAATCAGGATGCCCAGGCCCCCGCCCGCCATGATGACGCCCAGCGCCAGGCGCCTGTTATAGCCTCGATCCAGCATCGGACGCAGGGCAATGCTGCCGGAGGTCATGATGCCGGCGCCGATGATGCCGACCATGGCGCCGATCATCGAGCAAACCCCGATAACGCTGATGGCCAGGGAACCACGTACCCGGCCGATCAGCAACTGGCTGGCGTTGAACATGGCGTCGCCGATCCCGGACTTGGTCAGCATTTGCCCCATGTAGATATACAGGGGAATAGCCAGCAGGATAAAACTGAAAAAGGTCGATTCCAGGGTCGTGGGAATGACGTTAAAGATGCCGTCGCCCCAGGTCATGTAGCCGATCGCCATGGCGATTCCACCAAGAGCGAGACCCACGGGGGCGCCCAGGGCGAAGAAGATCAGGATGCACAGCAGCAGCACCCCGGTCAGCAGTTCAATGCCCATGATGGGTTCCCTCTTTTTGTTTCAGTAGCGGCGTGCCCGTCGCCAGATAATAGATATCGTTCAATGTGTCCCGCGCCAGTTGGGCAATAAAGAGCGCGCAGGCGATGATCATCATCACCCAGAAGTGATACATGGGCGGCGCCCATTCGCTTTGGCGACGGTAATCGTACTCCAGGGCTTCCAGCAGCTTGCCCGTGCTGAGCTTCACGATAATGATCAGGAAGAAGATGCCCATGGCGAAGCCGATAACATTAAAGACGCTCTTGGTCTTGGGTGAGACCCTCAGGTAGAGGATGTCTACGTTGATGTGTGCCCGCTTCTGCTGGGCGTAAGCGCCGCCCAGGGCTGTGACATAGCCGAACAGAAACAGCGACAGGTCGTAGGCCCAGATGGTAGGGCTGTCAAGGACGTAGCGAGCGAATACTTCAAAGGCGACGATGCCGGCCAATAAAGGCATCAGGTAGGCCGCTGCTTTGCCTGTCAGCATGACAATGATATCGATACTGTGGCAGAGCCCCCTCAGAAAAGTATGGAACATAAGGGATCTCCTGAAATCATGTAAAAGGCGGAAAGCACCGTGTACTTTCCGCCTCCTCCTGGCCTCTTCAGCTTCTGAGGCCGATTAAGCCTGCATGTAGCACCGGCTTAATCGTTGGCATTCAGGATATCGATCAGTTGCTTGCTGTACTTGTCCTGTGCGGCGTACTCTTCCCGCAGAGTGGCGCTGGCTTCAGCCCATGCCTCCTTGTCCGCTTCGCTTGGCTCCGGGCTCCACTCCAGTCCCTTGGCTTTCATATCTTCCAGAGCCTCTTTTTCCCACTGCTTGGACTTGGTCAGTTGCTCCTCGGCATGGATCTCGGTGGCCTTGCGAACGGCTTCCTTGAGGTCATCGGGCAGCTTGTTCCAGTCACTGCGATTAACAACGATCGGCAGTACCTGAGCGCCGGCCAGGGGCAAGGGGTACATGTACTTGGCGACTTCAACATGGTTTCCGTCGCGGTGATCGATCATGTTGCTGCCGATGGAACCGTCGATGACGCCGGTGGCCAGGCTGGTGTAAATCTCGCTCCAGGCCATGGAAACCGGGGCAGCCCCCAGGTTACGCAGAAACTTGCCGTAGGCACCGGGGGCGCGGATCTTCAGACCCTCGAAATCTTCCACCGATTTGATCGGTTCCTTGGTCAGGATGTACACCGGCGGCTGGATATAGGGTTCGAGCCAAACCATTCCCTGTGAGCCGTAGGCCTCTTCCAGGACCTCGCCCCAGCCCTTCTCGTGGAACAGGCTATAAAGTTCGTCGGTATCGGCGGTTCCGCCGGGCAGGCCGATCTCGACGACCCCAGCCGGCAGCTCTCCAGCGTGCATCGACTGGAACGGGGCGCCCATGGTGATCAGCCCGGACTTTACCGCGCCCAGCAGGCCGGTGGTGCCGACCCCTTCGCCCGAGTAGAGGACCTGTACCTTGATTCGGCCGTCAGAGAGCTGCTCGATGTTCTTGCCCAGATTTTCGTAAAGCTCGCCAAAAGCGGTGCCCCGGCTGTACAGGTTGCTGAAACGCCAGTTGTATTCGGCGGCAGAGATATCAGCGGCTACGACGCTAAGCCCCAGTCCCAGAGCGAGCGCTGGGGTGGACAGCGTTTTCATGAGTTTCCTGACAGTATTCAACATCATGTTTTCCTCATAGTGTTCTATTGTTTTTATCCTCAAACGGCCTTGATAACACCACGCCGCACAGGCTTGAAGCTGGATTCCTCACTTTTAGATTGCAGATAGCGTCAGCATAGTTAAGTTCGACGCAATCGCAATCTAAGTACACGTTTATATTTATTTACGTAACAGGCAATCGATGGAGCGGAGGTTTCGGTAACCTGACCGCCGAGAGCATATTGGCATCATCGCAACCTGCAGGTAGGTGACAATAATGGGTGCAAAAGCAGTTTCTCCGGGCCAGTCAGCGACCACTAGATCAGACAACTGCGGATGACAAGGATGCATGGTGAGGCTCCGGTGATGGCGAGCAGCAATAATCGTCAAGCGTTAATTAAGGTAGAGGTTTTGCGCAACAAAGTTATTTGTTACGCTGCGAAGCACAATGGCATTAAATGCAGGCCATTGGTGTTAGCGGGAGAGACTGTATCGCACCGACATGCGATCGGCGCCGAAGGAGCAACTGCCCCGGAAACTCTCAGGCAAACGGACCGCTAGCATGAAGACTTTCCGAAGAGTTGCCGACGACTGCGTCTGTTGGCACACCGAAGGAGCAAGCGGCCGTTTTCGCTACAACGGCGCGTGAATCTCTCAGGTCCAGTGACGGAAGGGGTGCTTTCTACCGCTTGGTGTAGAGAGGGAACCCTGGACGCTCCCTGGAGATTGCTATGAAGCGAATTGCAGTTATCGGCGGTGGTATCACCGGTATCACCACCGCTTACACCCTGGCCAAGCGCGGCCTCGATATCACCCTTTACGAAAAGCACCGCTATGCGGCAATGGAAACCTCCTTCGCCAACGGGGGTCAGCTATCGGCCTCCAATGCCGAGGTCTGGAACAACTGGCAGACCGTGGCCAAGGGCATGAAGTGGATGTTCCACAGCGATGCCCCGCTGTTGGTCAACCCCAAGCCTTCCTGGCACAAACTGAGCTGGTTTGCCGAGTTTGTTGCCGCCATACCCCAGTACGAGAAAAACACCACCGAAACCGCCCGCCTGGCCATTGCCGCCCGTGACTACCTGTTTCAATGGGCGCAGGAAGAAAACATCGACTTTGACCTGAAGAAGCAGGGCATACTGCACATCTATCGTGACAAGGTCGGCTTCGACCACGCGGCGAACGTCTCGAAACTGCTGGCCGCCGGCGGCCTAGAGCGCCGGGCGGTCACTCCCGATGAAATGCGCAGCATCGAACCTACCCTGGCCGGGACCTATTACGGTGGCTTCTTCACCGAGAGCGATTCCACCGGCGATATCCACAAATTCACCAACGGCCTGGCGGAGGCGATCCTGCGTCTTGGGGTCAAGACCTATTATGGCCACACGGTGACCGAACTTAGCGCGGATCCAACCCATGCCTGGGTCACGTCCCTTGACGGCGAACAGCAAATTCGCGATACCTTTGACGGCGTGGTGATCTGTGCCGGCGTGGGTAGCCGGGCACTGGCGGCGAAGCTGGGCGACCGCGTCAACATCTATCCGGTCAAAGGCTATTCCATTACCGTTGAACTGGACGACGAAGCCTCCCGCAAAGCAGCGCCGATTGTCAGCCTGTTGGACGATGCCACCAAGCTGGTGACAAGCCGACTCGGCGATAACCGTTTCCGTATCGCCGGCACCGCGGAATTCAACGGCTATAATCGCAATATCCGGGATGACCGGATTCGGCCACTTACCCGCTGGGTAGAGCAATGTTTCCCGGGGGTCAGTACCCGGCGCGTTGTGCCTTGGGCGGGGCTGCGTCCCATGCTCCCCAACATGATGCCGCGGGTCGGGCCGGGCCGCCTGCCGACGGTGTTCTATAATACCGGGCACGGACATCTGGGCTGGACCCTATCGGCGATTACTGCCGAGATGGTGGCCAATGCCGTTGCGACAGCCTCGGATTCCGCCAAGGATTGAAGAGAGCTTCGACAGGGTCGGTGCGTTTGGCCCGCTCGAAAAGGCCGGCCTTGCCGGGCGATTACTTGATGTACGTGGTGATCAACTCCCTGGCAAGGCAAAAGGGGGCTGTAAGCCCCCTTTTGAGGGTGGGGGATCGGGATTAACGCGGGTGCAGCCAGCCCGGCAGCAGGCTGTATGGGTCCAAGTGTACCTCCGGGTTGAAGCCAATATGCTGGTTCTGCAGCCGCGGCAGCAGGGAGCCGTCCCTGATCTGATCAAAGACATCGGTGCAGCCGCCAACAAACTCGCCGTTGATGAAAATCTGCGGCAGGGTGGTTGAGCCGGTTTTCTCCTTCAGGACGGCGCGAATCTGCCCGCCCCGGTTGCCCTGCTGGTAGGTCACCGAGTCCAGATCGACGGCTTTGTAGTCGATGCCGTACTTCTGGAACACTTTGCGCACGGACCAGCAGAACTCACACCATTCCAGTGCGAACATGATGACCGGGTTGTCCGGATCGTGGATCAGGGTTTCAACTTCTTCCAGCGCTTCGGGGTCCAGTGCCACCGGCTCGCTTGGCGCTGGCGGAGCCTGGGGCACGGTGATGTCAAAGCGGTAGTTGGGGGTGGAACGCGACAGCGCCATTTCCTCGTCGGTCATTTCCACCGGGACATCCTCAAACAGCGGGGTGGTGAGGTAGCGCTCGCCGGTGTCTGGCAGCATGCACAGGATGTTGGCCCCTGCCGGAGCCTGTTCGGCCACCCTGAGGGCGCCGGCGAAAGTGGCCCCGGAGGAGATGCCGACAAAGATGCCTTCCCGGCGAGCCAGGTCCCGGGCGCACTGGAGGGCATCGTTACCGTTGATCGGCAGGAAATCGTCGATGTGGTGGGCCTGCATCACTTCTTCGGCCAGTTTGGGCACAAAATCGGGGGACCAGCCCTGCATCAGGTGGGGCCGGAACATCGGGTGGCTTTCGGAGTGGTTACCATTGGCATCCCGGGGCTGAGCAATGCCACTGGCCAGGATGGCGGAGTTGTCCGGTTCACAGACCACGATGCGGGTACCCGGGCTCCTGCGCTTCAAGACCCGGGAGACCCCGTTCAGGGTGCCACCGGTGCCGAAACCGGTCACCCAGTAGTCGAGCCCGACCTCGGCGAAATCATCGAGAATTTCCACCGCGGTGGTGCGCTCATGCACTGCGGCATTGGCGGGGTTCTCAAACTGGAGGGGTTGCCACCAGCCATGCTTGCGGGCCAGCTCTTCCGCCTTGGCCACCATGCCGGAGCCTTTTAGCGAGGCCGGTGTGAGCACAACTTTGGCGCCCAGAAAGCGCATCAGCTTGCGCCGTTCCACGCTGAAGTTTTCCGCCATGGTAACCACCAGGGGGTAGCCTTTCTGGGCACACACCATGGCCAGCCCGATACCGGTGTTGCCGCTGGTGGCTTCGACAACCGTTTGCCCGGGCTTCAGCTCGCCCCGGCGTTCGGCGTCTTCGATCACGCCCAGGGCCAGGCGGTCTTTGACTGACCCCATGGGGTTGAAGGCCTCGATTTTGACGTAGAGATTGACCCCTTGGGGCCCGAGATTGTTGATACGCACCGTCGGAGTCTGGCCGATGGTATCCAGAATGCTGTTGTAAAGCGTACCCATGATGTTTCTCCTTTCTATTGGTCAGAAAAGGACGCCCTAACCCCTTTCGGAGTACGCCAAGAGTCTTTTAATTATAGCTCAGCCAGCGGCTTCCTTGTTCATCAGGACCACCTCCCGGCCCACGGCCAGAACCTCGTCAACGAGTTCGTCGGCCTGTGTCAATGTTGTTCTCGCCCCCACAAAGCACGGCCGGATGGCCAGCGTGCCATTGACCAGCGTGGTGCTGGGGATGGCACGCCCGCGCTGCACCATACGCCGGTGGATGCGGCGGTTGAGTTCGTTCAGGTCATCCCAGCGGTCGCTGAGGTAGCGAATTCCGCAGATCGAGAGGGTGGGTGCAGAGACAAGCTGCAGGTTCGGGTCCGTCCGGGCGCGCCTGGCCCGACACGCCGGCGGTGCGCTGAACCGAGTGATGGCATTCGGCGGAGGCATACAGACGGCAGGGCCGGCTGAAGCCATCCCTGGCCGGATCACTGCCCACAGCTTCAAAGGCCGCCTGCCGGGCTGCGCCCAGAGCCACCAGATTGGCTACCGAACCACCACTGCTGTAGAGGCCTTTCATGCCGTCCGGCAATCCGAACATGCGGGCCATCCAGTCGAGCGACAGCCCTTCCAGGAAATTGAATGCGATAAGAAAAAATCAGACAGAACCCGGGCAGTCGGTTCGAAGCATAATTGTCGCTCGGCATATCTCGGAGGATTTGCTACTAGCTTGCTCCGGGGTGCAGGGAGTGCAGCTGTTCCAATATGAGCTATCCGTCAGTCTGCGTCAGGCCGGACTTGAGTAAGAAATTTAACCATACGCGTCACACGGATGCCCTTTTCTCCGCTTCGCTCCGCAAAGGTCTCCGGTGCGCTCAGCGTTATGTTTCTTGACCGCACCTGTTAACTGGTGCTAATAATGGCACCGAATCATTGATTAGGTGATCGCTATGCAAGTGAAATTTTCCGAGGATGTCGTTCCTCTATCAGACCTGAAGATCAATCCCGGAAAGGTGGTTGGTCGAGCTCGGGATACGCATCGCCCAATCCTGCTTACCAGTCGTGGCCGCGGCGTAGCTGTTGTTCAGGGGCTCGAGGATTATGAGAGAACCGCAGAGGAATTGCGGTTTGTAAAGGCGGTGGCGCAGGGGCTTATGGATGTTCGCGAAGGCAACACCGTATCGTTGGAGGACGCAAAGAAAACGTTGGGCATCAAGTAAATGGATTTACGCATCGCACAGTCCGCTCTTGAGGACTTACAGGCTATTCAGGAGTATTACAGAGAGCAGAAAGTGCCACATATCGGGGATGATTTCGTGGCTGCTAACCTGGAGCATTGTGGAATGCTTCAAATCCACCCTGATGCTGGCCGAGTTGTTCCTGAATTCAACCTGGATCATATTCGCGAATTGATTCACGCGCCATTTCGGGTTGTCTACCTCAGGCAGGCCACAGAGGTTGTGCTCATCCGAGTCTGGCGGAGTGAGAGGCAACTCGAATTGCCAGATAACGAAACATAACCAAGCCATGCACCGGATGCCAACCCCTCCGCTTCGCTGTGGTTTTGTCACCGGTGGTGGTGGGCGTTATGCAAAGCGTTCGTCTTTACGTACGTACCTAAGAGCGTACACTTGGTTAAAAGTTAAACACGGAAGAGGCGCGTCATGGCCGGAATCACAGCTACCGAGGCGCGCAGTAACCTTTATCGGTTGATCGACGAAACTGCCGGGTTCCATCAACCGATCGTCATCATGGGTAAGCGGAACAAAGCCGTCCTGGTATCCGAAGAAGACTGGTCGGCCATTCAGGAAACACGTTACCTGCTCTCCGTACCAGGTATGAGGGAGTCTATTCGTGAGGGGATGGATGCCCCCGCGGATGAATGCGACGAGGAACTGGACTGGTGACATGATCGGTGTATCAGGTGCTTGAAGACGAACGGGTGGTTAAAGTTGTCCGGCTCTGGACCCACTACGAATAATGCATACACGCTGACCATCACTTCGCACATTTGACTGGGCTGATGACAGGAGTACCCACATGACTGGTGCACTTGAAGGCATCCGGATTATTGATCTGACGGCCATGGTGTCTGGCCCTCTGGCCACGATGATCCTGGCGGATCAGGGTGCCGAGGTCATCAAGATCGAAAATCCGGCCGGTGGCGATTTCACCCGTTCCGCCGCCAACCGTCAGGGCAATGTCTCGGCGTCCTTTCTTAACAATAATCGCAACAAGAAATCGGTAGCACTCAATCTGAAAGAGCCGGCGGGTCGTGAGGCGCTGTTAAAGCTGGTCGCCACCGCCGATGTGTTTGTTCAGAATTTCCGCCCCGGTGTGATCGACAGGATGGGACTGGGTGAGGACGAATTGCGCAAGGTGGCACCGGACCTGATTATGGTGTCCATCAGTGGGTTCGGTGACACCGGCCCCTATGCCCAGCGGCCGGTCTACGATCCGCTGGTTCAGGGCCTGTCTGGCCTGGCAACGGTGCAGGCCGGTGATGACGAACGACGCCCGCAGCTGGTCAGAACCATCCTGCCTGACAAGCTCACCGGTATAACCGCAGCCCAGGCTATTACCGCGGCGCTGTTTGCCCGCGAGCGCACGGGCGTAAGCCAGCATGTGCGGCTGTCCATGCTGGACGCCATCATCGCGTTTCTGTGGAGTTCGGACATGGGCAGCCAGACCTTTGTGAAGGGTGAGTTGCCGCAACAGGAGGCCGCCAGCTTTCAGGATCTGATTTACGAAACCACTAATGGCCATATCACCATCGCGGTGCAGAATGACCGCGAGTGGCAGGCGCTGATCCGTGCGGTGAATCGACCGGAATGGGCTGAGGATCCGCGATTCCTGACCGCTGAACTGAGGCAGAAAAATATCGACGCCCGGCTTGAACTGATTCAGTCCGTGATCAGGACAGACTCTGCAGAACGCTGGCTGGAGCGATTGGCAGACGAGTCAGTGCCCTGCGCCCCGGTACTGACCCGTACTCAGGTGTTGGAGCATCCACAGGTTCAGGCCAATGACCTTCTGGTAAACTATGACCACCCCCAGGCTGGCACTATCCGCCAGACTCGGGGCCCGGCGCGATTCTCAGCCGCACCGACCCAACCCTGGCTAGGCGCACCGGCCCTCGGGCAGGACACTATGGCGCTGCTGGCAGGCTGCGGTTATTCCAGTGACGACTTACAGACGCTGGTCCAATCCGGTGTGGCCGGCGTGCCAGAGGAACAGCAGTCATGATTGATTTCTATTACTGGCCCACTCCCAATGGATGGAAGGTGTCCATCATGCTGGAGGAGTGTGGTCTCGACTATCGCATGGTCCCGATTAACATCGGCCGGGGTGATCAGTTCTCAGCCGGGTTTCTGGCGGTCAGCCCCAACAACCGGATACCGGCGATTGTGGACCACGACGTTGATGGAGAGCCGCTGCCGGTTTTCGAATCCGGGGCCATTCTGATGCATCTGGCGGAGAAAACCGGTCGGTTTATGCCCAAAGATGCCAGAGCCAAAAAGGAGCTGCTGGAATGGCTGTTCTGGCAGGTGGGCAATCTTGGCCCCATGGCAGGGCAACTGAGCCATTTCGTCAATTACGCGCCCGGCAAACATCCCTATTCAAAAAACCGTTACGCCAATGAGTACAACCGCTGCCTGGGCGTGCTGGAACACCGGTTGTCTAACCGGGAGTACATTCTGGGAGACGACTACACCATCGCCGACATCGTGTCGTGGCCTTGGGTGCTGATTGCCAAACCGCTGGGTCAGGACCTTACGGAATTCCCAAACGTTCAGCGTTGGCGACATGCGATCAAGGTGAGACCCGCCGTTCAGGCGGGTGTGAATCTGGGCAAGGAGTATCGCCGCAGCGCTGGCCCGGACGAACAGGAGCGACAGCTTCTGTTCAACCAGAAGAGTCGCTCAAAACCCTGAGCTATGAGCCCCAGCCCTTAGGAAGAGAACCGGGACAGGTTTATTTTCTGCGGCAGCTTCGTTGCTTGCGAAGCGGCCAATCCAGCACATTAGATACCCGCTGCGGAGCCTGGCTTTCGCAGCCTGTTGGGGTATGCTTGGTTTATCTGCAGGCGGTTGCGAGGTGGCTTGCGGGAGTACCATTCCAAACGGTGCAGAGTAGTGGCTGTAACAGGAGGTTCTGTCCGAACAAACCGAAAAGGAATTTGCCATGAAAGGTTTCTTTAGAGGCGCCCGTTTCGCCCTTGTTATCGCAATGGTTGTGTCACTGTCGGCTTGTATTTCCCATCAGCGTTATCGTACCGAATCCGGTGTGTGTATTTCTGCCAACCCTCTCGAAGAATGTTCACAGCATACGCTTCAGGTATTTCAGTCTCCCGCAGCGGGTGACGAAAATTACCACCTGGGCTTTGTCGAATTCGACGACCAGGGGCAGCTCTGGGACCGTCGACAATTGAGGGAGGTGATCGGCCAGGTCAATACCCTGGCCGCCGATCAGGATCTGTTGATGGTGGTGTTTGCCCATGGCTGGAAACACAGTGCGCAAGCCGGGGACAGTAATATAACCAGTTTTCGGGAATCACTGCGTCGACTGAGTGCACTTGAGTCAGCCATAAGCGCCAGGACCGGTACGCCGTCAAGGGCGGTGGTCGGCATTTACCTGGGCTGGCGCGGCGGCTCTGTGAGTCTGCCTGGATTGAAAGAGCTGACATTCTGGGAGCGCAAAAATACCGCCCATAAAGTAGGGCGCGGCGGTACCACGGAATTACTCAGCCGCCTGGAGCTGGTGCAGAAAACCAAACGTGCCCAGGCGCTTGCCGATGGCAAACCCAACCGTACCCGTTTTGTCGTGGTGGGGCACAGCTTTGGAGGAGCCCTGGTGTTTTCCGCGATGAGCGAGATTCTGGAGAACGGATTTGTACAAACTCATGGGCCGGACGCCGTGGTCAGCGATACGGTGGGGTTCGCGGATCTGGTGGTCCTGATCAACCCGGCTTTCGAGGCTGCACGCTATTCGACGCTCAGTGACATGGCCAATGAGCGACGGCGCTATTTTCAGAGCCAATTGCCGGTGTTCGTGGTACTCACCTCCGAGGACGACGATGCCACCGGCATGGCATTCCCCTTGGGACGCTGGTTTTCCACGCTGTTTGAAACCGAGCGGGACGCCGAGCGATTCAATCCCGTTCTCGGGGAGAACGAAACAATAGATCAGGGCTCAGCGAATGTGACCGCACTGGGCCACTTCGATCCCTATCTGACCCATTACCTCCGTGCGAGGGATACCTTCGCGGACCGCGAACAGGACGGTGTCGATCCGTCCGCGGAAGTTCAGACTTTCATTGAAACCAGCAGGGGCTGGGAGGCGGACAAGAGCGGGAGTCGCATCCCATTTGAAGGCGCGGTGCTCGAACGCACGGAATCCTCGGCCGGGCGCAATCCCTATCTGAATGTCCGGGTGGATGGTGAACTGATTCGGGATCACAACGATATCTATGATCCAAGAATTGCGAGCTTTATTCGCCAGCTGATTCTGATTTCTTCCCAGAGCCAGGATACGGAGAGTCGGGTGGATTCCCGGACCAGGATGGTTAAGCCCTGACCGTGGTTGCGCGCGGCGGAGGGCGTTTGCTACCGTAATTTCAGGTCTGCCATATCCGTCCATTTGTGCGCAACGATTTCTTCCATCAACAGGTGGATTTGCCGTCCGAATTCTTCCTCGGCCACCGCCCGGCTTTCATGGGCCAGCACAAACAGCCAGCAGATCACCCCGCATTGAGTCTGTCACGTGTTTGGCCCCTTCGGGGGCTTTTTTTGGGGCCCCGCCTTGTTCCTCCTGAATATCGTGTATATAGTGTTTTCATCCTTGGTCACATACCAGATGTTGATTTTTTAAGCATCTCGGTATCGGGAATCCGGTGAGAATCCGGAACTGACGCGCAGCGGTATTGGAGAACGAGCGTGGCATCAAGACACTGGCAAGGAGCCCCTGGTTACCTCCTGAATCGCCTCTGCAGCTTTCAGCGCACGCAGAGGCGATTCAGGAGGTAACCAGGGGCTCCAAACCGGGAAGTCGCCACGCAAGGCCGAATCGAACGATTCATGCTCCTGAGTCCGAAGACCTGCCAGGGAGGTGCTGTTTTCCGCCACACCGGAGAACAGCGCGACTGCACCTTCGCGACTCAGGCGTCTGCATCAGGCCCGATTAAGGTGAGCAGCAAACGGATACGGCAACACGCCCCTGCCATTGATTGGCGCCGTGTTTCCGGTTCGTCCTGCGTACGCGAAGGTTATGGAATTCAACGCGTATTCAGGAGAACAAAGCATGTCCACCTCTGCCCTGGCGAAACCCCAGCCGTCGGCCTCCGCCGACACCGAATCCCTGCAGGTCATCAAACGCAACGGCACCCTCGTTGGTTTCAATCCGTCCAAGATCAGCGTTGCCGTGACCAAGGCGTTTCTCGCCGTGGAAGGCGACAAGGCCGCCGGCTCGGCCCGCATCAACGACGCCGTGCACCGGGTCACCGACCAGGTTATCCAGGCCATCAGCCGGCGCCTGAAAGCCGGCGGCAAGGTACACATCGAAGACATTCAGGACCAGGTGGAGCTGGCGCTGATGCGCGCGGAGGAACAGAAAGTTGCCCGCGCCTATGTGCTCTACCGCGAAGACCACGCCCGGCAGCGTGCGCACGACCATCCGGTGGAAGCCCACCCGCACCTGACCGTGAAAAAAATCGATGGCGAGATCGCCCCGCTGGACTTGGGCCGGATGAAACTGCAGGTGGAGCAGGCCGCCACCGGGCTGGACGGCATCGACGGCGACTCCTTGGTGGAAGACGCCCTGACCAACCTGTACGACGGCATTGCCGAGGAAGACGTGCTGTCGGCGCTGGTGATGACCGCCCGCGGGCGCATCGAACAGGAGCCGGACTACAGCGCCGTCACCGCCCGGCTGTTGCTGGAACAGCTTCGGCTGGAGAACGCCTTGGCCCTGAATTTATCCACAGAGCAGCCGCTGGCGGACATTTACCCAAAGGCCCTGAGCGCCTTCATTGCCGCCGGCATTCGGTACGAGCTACTGGACGAAGCGCTCGCGGCGTTTGATCTGGGACGCCTGGGCGACGCCCTGAAACCGCAGCGGGACCGGCAGTTCGGCTTCCTCGGCCTGCAAACCCTGTACGACCGTTATTTTATCCACTGGGACGGCGCCCGCCTGGAACTGCCCCAGGTGTTCTTCATGCGCGTGGCCATGGGCCTGGCGCTGCGAGAGGATGACCCGAACGCCCGCGCCATCGAGTTCTACAATCTTTTGTCCTCGTTCGATTACATGGCCAGCACGCCGACGCTGTTCAACAGCGGCACCCGGCATTCCCAGCTGTCGTCCTGCTACCTGACCACCGTGGGGGATGATCTGGAAGCTATCTACGGGGCCATCCGCGACAACGCCATGCTCTCGAAATGGGCCGGTGGCCTGGGCAATGACTGGACCCCGGTGCGCGCCCTCGGCGCCTACATCAAGGGCACCAACGGCCAGAGCCAGGGCGTGGTGCCGTTCCTGAAAGTGGTGAACGACACCGCCGTGGCGGTGAACCAGGGCGGCAAGCGCAAAGGCGCGGTGTGCGCCTACCTGGAAAGCTGGCACCTGGACATCGAGGAATTCCTGGAGCTGCGCAAGAACACCGGCGACGAACGCCGCCGCACCCACGACATGAACACCGCCAACTGGGTGCCGGACCTGCTGATCGAACGCATGCGCGAAGACCGGGACTGGACCCTGTTTTCCCCGAGCGACGTGCCGGATCTGCACGACCTCTACGGCAATGCCTTCCGTGAACGCTACGAGCACTACGAGGCGCTGGCGGAGCAGGGCAAGATCAAGCTGTTCAAGAAACTCCCCGCCAAGCAACTGTGGCGCAAGATGCTGACCGTGCTGTTCGAAACCGGCCACCCCTGGATCACCTTCAAGGACCCCTGCAACCTGCGCTCGCCCCAGCAGCATAAGGGCGTGGTGCACAGCTCGAACCTATGTACGGAAATCACCCTGAACACCAGTGCGGACGAGATCGCCGTGTGCAACCTGGGCTCGGTGAACCTGGCCGCCCATATCGCCAATGGCGAACTGGATGTGCAGCGGCTGGAGCGCACCGTAACCACCGCCGTGCGCATGCTCGATAACGTCATCGACATCAATTACTACGCGGTGCCCCAAGCGAAGAACTCCAACCTCAAGCATCGCCCGGTGGGCCTGGGCCTGATGGGTTTCCAGGACGCGCTCTACCAACTGGGCCTGTCGTACACCAGCCCGGAAGCGGTGGAATTCGCCGACGTGGCCATGGAACAGCTCAGCTACTTCGCCCTTCGCGCCTCCGCCACCCTGGCCGGTGAACGTGGTGCCTACGAGAGCTACGAAGGCTCCCTGTGGCACCAGGGCATCCTGCCCATCGATTCCATCAGCCTGCTCAAGAAAGCCCGCAGGGAAGGCGACCTCTCCATCAACACCAGCGCCCGCCTGGACTGGACCCCGGTGCGAGAGCTGGTGGCCCGCAACGGCATGCGCAACAGCAACGTGATGGCCATCGCGCCCACCGCCACCATCTCCAACATCGTGGGTGTGTCCCAGTCCATCGAGCCGACGTACCAGAACCTGTTCGTGAAATCGAACCTCTCCGGTGAGTTCACCGTGGTGAACCCCTCACTGGTTCGCGATCTCAAGGCCGAAGGCCTGTGGGACAACGTGATGGTGAACGACCTGAAATACTTCGACGGCTCCGTGCAGCAGATCGACCGCATCCCGGCGGAACTCAAGGCCCGCTACGCCACAGCGTTCGAGATCGACGCCCGCTGGCTGGTGGAAGCCGCCGCCCGACGCCAGAAATGGTTGGACCAGGCCCAGAGCCTCAACCTCTACATGGCCGAGCCCAGTGGCAAGAAGCTGGATGCCCTGTACCAGCTGGCCTGGGAACGGGGTTTGAAAACCACCTACTACCTGCGCTCGCTGGGCGCCACCGGGGCCGAGAAAACCGCGCCCGTCGCCGCACCTTCTGCAGCACCATCTATGGCGCCTTCCACAGCACCTTCTATGGAACCCCAGCCCCAGGTCTGCAGCATCGACGACCCGGACTGCGAAGCCTGTCAGTAACCACTTACTATATCTTCAGGAGTCATAACCATGCTGGATTGGGACGACGAACCGAAAACTGCAAGCAAACCGGCCGCAAGCAGCGGCCCGGCCCCCGTGAACGTAGACGACAAGCGGGTGGTCAACGGCAACACCGACATCAACCAGCTCGCCCCGTTCAAATACCCCTGGGCCTGGGAATATTTCATGAACGCCAACAAGAACCACTGGACCCCGCTGGACGTGAACATGGCCCAGGACGTTCACGACTATCACCACCGGCTGACCGCGCCGGAAAAGCACGTGTACGAGAACGTGCTGGCCTACCTCACCACCTCCGACATCCTGGCCATGCGCAACATCGGCCTGGCGGTGATGGAGAAGATGAGCGCGCCGGAACTGCAGATCTACCAGGCCCGGCAGGTGTATGAAGAGGCCATGCACACCTGGGCCTACCAGCACTGCATCGAAACCCTGAACCTGGACCAGAGCGAGATCTACAACCGCTACCGGGTGGTGCCCGCCATCAACGGCAAGATCCAGATCGCCAACCGCCGGCTGAATGCGGCCATGCGCTCGGACATGAACCTGCGCAACAAGGACGACCTGCAGGAATTCATCATGTCCTACCTGTTCTTTGCCGCGGTGTTCGAAGGCACCTGGTTCTACAACGGCTTCAGCCCCATCTTCGCCCTGCAGCGCCGCGGCCTCATGCGCGGCACCGGCGAACAGTTGCAGTACATCCTGCGGGACGAAGCCATGCACTTCTCCTTCGGCTTGAAGGTGGTGAACCAGATCGTGGAGGAAGAAAACATCCGCTTTGACCCGAAAGCCGTGCGCGCCATGTGGGACGAATCCGAAGCCGCCGAAACCGACTACGCCAACTACATCCTGCGCGACCCGATCCTGGGCTATTCCGCCGAGTACCACAGCGAACAGTTCCGCTTCGTGGCCAACCGGCGGGCCCGGACCGTGGGCCTGGATGAGCCATTCCCGGGCGCGAGAAATGTCTCACCCTGGCTGGACGAACAGGCCACCCTGAGGAAGGAAAAGAACTTCTTCGAGACCCGGGTGATCGAGTATCAGACCGGGGCGCAGTTGGAGTGGTGAGGTTTGCCAGGCTTGCGGGGATCTTAACCCAGAGGACTTCGAACGCCCGCAAAGCCCTGGCCCAATACGTGGGTGTAAATCTGGGTAGTTCGTAAGTCGACATGACCCAGAAGGTCCTGCACGGTGCGGATATCGTTGCCACGTTTCAGTAGTTCCGTTGCGAAAGTGTGGCGGAAGGTGTGGCAGCCTGCGGATTTGCCAATGCCGGATTCAGCGACAGCCGTTCGTACGGCCTTCTGGACTGAGCTGGTGTGAATATGATGCCGGACCATTTTGCCAATGTCCTTCACCCGCAATAGGCATGCCTCAGTAACCCGCAGGCCGGAACCGTACATCAGCGACGCCAAAAGGCGATAGGGCGAGCCCAGTTTTCCGATGATGCTCATGGCTTCATCATGAGACAGCACCACGGGCAGACGTTTCGGTTTTTTTGAACGGATGACTGAACCAATCTCCCCCAAGGGTTGGTCCAGAACTTTTGAGTAGAGAAACACCAATGCATTCAATGCCTGGGCCTGGGTAGCTGCTGCGACATTGCGACGAACTGCAAGCCAGGTAAGAAATTCGTTTACCTGCCTCGGGCCCATATCTTTGGGATGCTTCATTTGATGGAAACGGATGAAAAAACGGATCCAGTACCAATAGGATTTTTCGATACGAACACTGTAACGATTAACGCAAATAACCGCGCGAACCTGATCGCGAAGGCGTAGTTGAGGTTGAGCGCCGTCCAATTTGGCTATCTCATATAACTGTATAAATATACAGTTATATTGTTTGTGCGAAATCAGGAAGTCAAGCGAATACGTGGTGACCCGCGAGTAAATTAGCTAAGCTATTGTTAAATTTGAGACTTAAGGCCGTAACGGATGACATGAAAGTGGCATTATCGAGAACGCACTTTTTTGCAATATCGTGGAATTCGGTCTAGTTGCTGTTATGTGTATTAGCAGGGAACCGTTAGCCCAATGAAGCTAGTTTTAAAGATTGCAGCAGGTGTCCTTCTGGCAGGCATAATTTCCTTTGCAGCTAGAGCAGCTTATCTGAGTTACGCAGCTCATGTCGCAACGGAAGCGCTGAGGGAAGCTGTCGCTGAGCAGCAGGAGCGGACGGCTAGAATACAAGCCGAGAGAGAAGAGCAAGCGAGATTAAAAAGACTTCAGCAGCAAAGAGCCATCGAGGTGGCTAGAAAAAAATCACGAGAGTATGCGGAAAAGCAAAGAGCGTGGAATGACTATTATGTCGCTCCCGAAGGCTGCGAAATTTATAAATCCGATCGCCACATGGTTGAATGCATTAATCATAAAATGCGTGCGAGAGGTGAATTTGAACAAATCTATAAAGCCGGTGGGATCTCTAGCACATAACCAGTCATTCAAGTTCGTTCCCGGCCTGGCGGCCGTCCACCGGACGCCCTAGTTGGGCGCCGCTTAATATTGGCTTTATATTTTAAAGGGAGTTGAATAATTGGATTGGGCTGATGTATTTAAAATTATCACGGCTTCTGTCGCATCAATTGGCGTTGCAGGAGGACTGATCTTCGCCCTATCCAGTTGGCTAGGAAAAGTTTGGGCTCGACGGATACTTGATCGGGAGAAGAACGAGCTCGACCGGGAATTAGAAGCCAAAAAGCGTGAGCTTGATATTTTTAAAGATACCTATCTACGAACTCATAACGACAAGTTAGTGATCTACCGTGCAGTTATCGATAGCGTGGCAAAATTGCTTGCTGCATTTGATGCTCATCAGTCCGGTAGACTCCAGCCAGTCCAGGCCGCTGAGGCGTTCGACTCATTTAATCAGCAACGCTTGCAGGTATATGGTTATCTGGGAATGCTTGCTCCTCAGCCAGTGATGGATTCTCAGGATAAGCTTATAGATCACCTTCTAAAGATCTCTAGCGGAAGCGCAACTTACGATTGGGAAGAAATCCGGCGGTTGGCTATTGCTTTCATTAACGAGGTTCGTATTGATGTCGGTATCGACAAGGACCCGATCTCATACAATGGCGATCTCTAAATATAACTAGCCGCTGTTGCCGAACAATTTTTCCACCGCTTCGCGGCTCCAAAATTGCCGCAAAGCTCAGCTACATGGACTCCCCCTGCGGTCAAGCAACGTCATTTAATTCTGAAGCGGTTTGAGACTGCAGCTCTACATTCGGCCTCTTTGTGGGTGGTTTCACCCGGGCCAGGATGATGATGCATGTGAGTGATGACCTCATTCGTTAGTCGGCTTTTTATAGCCGCTGAGCTAAACAGGTTCTATCACTCTCGGTCTGACCGTTCCGTCATCGCTTGCCGTTGCAAGACTCGGCTGGCAGGCGTGTTCTGCCTGTCGTTGTTGCTCGTTTATCAGCCTGCCCCAGGCTGCGTTTTAAACTCGGTTTGGTTCATCAATAGCGCCCAGATAATCCGAGCGTTCTTGGCGGCCAACGCTACGGCGGCTCTCTTGTAACCTCTGCGCTCCACCAGCTCTTTGGCCCAGCCACTGAGCCGATCATTTTTATCGCCCAGTTTGGCGATCACCGCTCGGGTGCCATGGATAAATAACGTTCGCAGGTACTTGTCCCCGCGCTTGGTAATCCTGCCCAGTCGGGGCTTGCCCCCCGTCGAGTATTGTCTTGGAACCAGACCCAGCCAGGCAGCGAAGTGTCGCCCGCTTCTGAACTGTTTGGGGTCAGGTGCACTGGCTAGTATCGCGGTGGCTGTTTGCGGCCCAATACCTGGAATGGCCATCAGCCGTTGGGCCCGCTCGTCGCGCCGAGCCATGGCTTCGATTTCTCGGTCGTAAGCCAGAATTTCTTCATCGAGCTGAAGAATGCGCTGGTTGATGTTGTTGAGTAAGCGCCGTGCCAACATGGGCAAGCCGTTTTCGGCATCCTCCAGGATTTCCGGAATCCGATGACGAGCGTGGTAACGCCCTTGGGGAATGATCAGTCCGAACTCGGCCAGCAGCCCGCGAATCTGATTGATCTGGGCTGTGCGTTCTTTGGTCAGCCCACGGCGGATGCGGTGAAGACACAGAGCGGCTTGCTGGTCTTCAGTCTTGATGGGAACGAAGCGCATGTTGGGCCGGCTGACCGCTTCGCAGATGGCCTCGGCATCGTTGTCATCGTTTTTGCTGCTTTTGCGATACGGCGCGACAAAGCGGGGTGCAATTATCCGGGCATCGTGGCCGAGTTTGGACAACTCCCGAGCCCAGTAGTGGGCACCGGAACAGGCCTCCATACCAATCAGGCACGGTGGCAGTTGCGCGAAGAACGCCAGAAGTTTCGGGCGATTGAGCCGTTTGCGAACCACGACCTTGCCGTGTTGATTGATGCCATGAATACTGAACACAGTTTTCGCCAGATCGATGCCGATGGTTGTAACATTCATGGTGACTCCTCCTGCTTTTGATTGAAGATGTCAGGCACCTTCAATGTGGCACATCGATGCCGTGGGAGCAGGGGGAGTCCATATCATTCGTTATGAAGTCATTATGAGAAATGTTGCCTTAATAATTTTACTTTTAGTGCCTTGTCTTGCTTTTTCCGAGGGGCGACGGAACCTTGAATTAACGGCTCAGGGTGATGTTAAGCCGGTCGATCTCTGTGAGGAGAGGATAAAATCAGGCTCAGTGGAGATGATTTCTGTGTGTGCGCAAGCCGTGAAGAGGGTTGAGCAGACAGGGCTTTTGGTAAAAATTGCGAGAGAAGACTATGACAAGCCGCATATACGAAATTTGCTTGGCGAAGAACTGACTGGGCGTGCTGAGAGAACTTTCAAACTTTATGATCAAACAAGAACAAGGCTTTACTCTCTTCTTGGCACTCTGAGCCAGGAGGAAATTGAAGCGTTGAAAGAAGAGATCAAGTCGATAATCTAGCTTCATAATAAGGTGGTCTACGGGACGCCAACTACACTGCGCTCCGTTGGCGCCCATTACTACTGGCGTTATCCCCCCATGTCTAATGTCTAACTGAAAAGGACGGCCAATGAGTATTCAGGATCTTCTAGGTATAGAGATTCCAATCATTCAAGCGCCTATGGCGGGAGTGCAGAGCAGTGCGCTCGCAATCGCAGTATCCAATGCTGGTGGGTTGGGTTCGCTCCCTTGCGGAATGTTAAGTGTTGAAGCTATTCGCAAGGAGATGGCGGCTATAAAGGCGCAGACCAAACGCCCCTTCAACGTTAATTTCTTTTGCCATACGAAGCCAGAGCCAAATAGTGAGCACGAAGCAGCTTGGAGGGCGACACTGTCACCTTATTACGAAGAGTATGGGATCGACCTAAGCACTATCGCTGGCGGAGCCGGGCGTTTGCCTTTTAGTCCAGAAGCCGCCGACGTTCTGGCTGAGTTTAGGCCTGCCGTTGTAAGTTTCCATTACGGCTTGCCCGAGCAAGGTTTGTTGGACCAAGTGCGGAAGTGGGGGGCTAAAATACTCTCTACCGCGACAACTGTGGAAGAAGCCCGTTGGTTGGAGGCGCACGGAGTCGACGCCATAATCGCACAAGGTTTAGAAGCTGGGGGCCATCGCGGGGTTTTCCTATTGGATGATCTGAACACCCAGATTGGAACGTTCGCTTTGCTCCCGCAAATCGTTCGGGCAGTTAATATTCCGGTTATCGCCGCAGGTGGCATCGCCGACGCAAACGGCGTTTCTGCTGCTCTGTCGTTAGGTGCTGCTGGAGTGCAAATAGGCACGGCTTATTTGCTGTGCCCAGAAGCCACTACGAGTGCAGTTCACCGAGCTGCCATTAAGAGCGACTCGGCGATATTTACTGCCCTTACTAATTTGTTCTCTGGGCGACCGGCTCGGGGCATTGCGAACCGTCTGATGAAGGAACTCGGGCCTATGAGCCCCGTGGCTCCGGCTTTTCCACTGGCATCTGCTGCTCTGGCACCACTGCGTGCGGAAGCAGAGCGCTTGGGGTCGGGAGATTTTTCGCCGTTATGGGCAGGACAAAATGTAAGTGGCTGCAAGGAAATTCCGGCAGCGGATCTAACCTTGGAGTTGGCTAAGGGAGCTAACGGGGCACACTAACCAGTTACTCTAGACAGCCCCAACACCCTGAATGGAAAATTTGCCGTTGAGAAGTGCTATGTTCACATAGGCAGTACAGCTCTCGTTCACAAAATTTCAAATGGGTTGTCTAAGCATATAGCGGTGGCCAAAACAGTGATAACAAACCGCGTAAGGCGGACGTGTGAGGCGCGCCGCTTCGTTTTCGCGTTATGCATAGGATATGAGTTTGATCAAAAAGCTGTTCACAGAGAAGCTCTACGTGAAGATCTCGAGAAACCGTTTTGAGATCATTAAGGTCTCAGGTGATCTTGCTGTTGAGGTCGTTTCACCACCAGAACCCTTCAGCACATCTCGACTTCTGATAGGGGAGTTCCGATTAGCTGAGCGCCATTTGTCCAACGGCATAAAGAAAGTTCTGCCAAAGCAATTTCTGAAGAAGAGCCCAGAAATATTGATGCATCCCCTTGAGATGATCGAGGGCGGCTTGTCTGAGGTAGAAGAAAAGATCCTACGGGAAATAGCCCTTGGTACTGGTGCCCATAAAGTAGAGATCTGGCTTGGGGAAGAGCTAACACCCCAAGAAGCGGTCAAAAAACTGGAAAATGCATAATAAGGCCATGAAGTCTTTTCCGGGCCTTTGGCGCTCCACCGGACGCCCTTATCAGGGCGCCGCATATGGCTGGCGTTAATCCTTTGGGGACTCTCGCATGAGATTGTGGATTCTTCTGGCAGCTCTTGTTCTCACAGGGTGTGACAACACTACGTTTTCAGCCTCTTCCAACTTTTCGCTCTTTGAAACCTCGGCAGGTGTTGTCTATTTACTCAACCAGAGTACTGGGGAACTGAAAGTAATTTCTCCGAAGCAGGCTGTCATCAATGCTGGAGAAGTTTTTAGAGATGATGAAGGTCAGTTCTTCAAATACCTGGGGAACGGGGAGGTCGAGAAAGTCGAGGAAATTGAGTCGCTTGTCCAGAAAGAAGGCCAGCGCCCCGGGAATTGGTCCCCGGGGCGCTAGTTGTTCGACGAATCGGTCGTCCTCGATTACGGCCCATCGACCCGGACGATGGTAGGCGCAGGCAGGCCCGGTATGCCGCTATAACCGATGCTGCCGAGGTACCTGGTTTCCGGAGCCAGGTTACTGAAGGCCAGGTCGATTGTGGCCGTCTCGCCGACGGTCGCCGACGCCGGAGCTGTCACGGTCATGTTGCCCTCGCCGTCACTGCCAAGCACCCATGTGTACAGCTTGAGCGGTGACGAACCGCTCGGCACACCCCAGCCATGGACATAAACCGTGTAGGTGCCCGGTATCGGGTTGCTGGCGTTGATGATCTCATCGGAGTTGCCGTTGGCACTTCCCCCGACGAAGTTGCCGTTAGGGCCATAGAGATACAGGTCCAGGTCACTGCCGGGCTCGACGTCGGCGTCGAACAGTCGGAAGCGGGCATAGGTCGTTCCACCCGGAACCTCTACTTCCACCGCGATGGTACCGGCAGAGTCGCCCGCATTGAAGGTCTGATCCGGATCCTGCATGACCGTGTCTTCCATCACGGCGGCGGGCACGAGACCGCGCGGCGTAGCGCTAAACATGCCCGTGTAGCCGAACGACACGCTGAAGCTGCCGCTCACCTCTGTTGGAACACCCAGCGCCACCGGCCGCACGACGATCGGGACGCGCACCGCCGTCGTGCCATCGGACCACGCCAGCTGACCACCAAGGTGGGCATTGAACGTGGCGCCCGCGTTGGTGAGCGTGACGCTGAACGCCTTCGTCTCCCCGGCGCCAATGTCCAGGGTGGATGGACTGACCGAAACAGTCATGTCCGTCAGCCCGCTCGCGCTGGCAGTGAATGTCGCGGGTTTGCCGCTGACGTTCGTCACCCGGCGCGTGACGGTCTGGGATCCCGCCATGCTCCCGATTGCAATCGACGCAACGTTGAAGTCGCTCGGATCGATCGGCATCACGCCAGTGCAGCCGCCCCCCGGCTGCACGCCGCAGATGAAACTCAGCCAGTCGGCGAAGTTGGAGTCGAAGACCAGGCCCGGGTCGATGGCGTGGTTCGGCCGCACATGGCCCGCGCCCTGGCGGAAGATCACCTGTGGATTGGTGTTTAGGCCGTCGAGAACGTCACCGGCGCTGGTCATCAGCGCCGACTTGATGGCCATCGGCGACCAGTCCGGTTGCAGTTCCTTGAACAGCGCCGCAAGGCCGGCCACGTGCGGGCTGGACATCGAGGTGCCGCTGTACAGGTCGAACAACTTGCCGCCGTTGTTCGGCGGTGCGACACCGGCCAGGATGTCGACCCCTGGCGCGATGACGTCCGGTTTCAGCAGGTCGCCGCTGGCTTGCAGAGGGCCTCGAGACGAAAAGTTCGCGGTGAACGGAGCCGGCGCCGTGTTGGTGATCAACGCCTGGTTGATCGTCGCCGTCGCACCCGCCGTGGCCGCATAGGCCTTGATCGCCGGGCCGCTGACGTTATCGACATGCACAGAAGGCACCAAGTGCAAATCGGCAGTCAGGGAGGAACCCACTGGGTTGTACAGCACCATGCCGGCGCCGCCCGCCTGCTGGACTGCCAGGCTCTTTGAGGTTAGCGCGATATTGCCGCGTCTGCACAGGACAATTGTGTCCGCGACCTGCGACGGGTCGAGCGTGCCGGGATAGCACAGTTCTGCTTCGGCCGGGTTCGCACCTGCCAGGCCCGCATTCGCCGCATCCACGAGGGTTTTCGGGCCAACGGCCGCGGCGACCGAGGCGCCGCTGTAGCTGATGCCATTGCCCAGCGTCGCGGACCCTGTCGCCTCGCGGTCGTGGGTGCCGGCAGCGACCGTGGTGATCCACGGGCTGGGGTGGGCGACGGTTGAGGAAAACGGACCGCTGTTGCCTGCCGAGGCGGCGACGAACACGCCGGCATCGGCAGCAAACAGGAACGCGATCTGGACCGGGTCGCGGAAGTTGGTGCGCGAGCCGCTGATCGAGTAGTTGATGACGTCGACGCCATCGGCTACCGCCTGGTCGATCGCCGCCAGCAGGTCGACGCTCGCGCAGCTGCCGGCGGTGCCGGGCACCGACCAGCAGGCCTTGTAGGACGCGATGCGCGCGCGCGGCGCAATGCCACTGATGCGGCCGACCCCCGCGCCCGGTCCAGTCACGACCACGTCGGCGTTGCCGCCCGCCGTGGTGGCGGTGTGCGTACCGTGGCCATTGTGGTCGCGCGGCGAGTTGAACTCGAAGGGCAGGTTGGCATCGATGCCGGCGTTGCCGCCGAAGCCTTCGTTAAAAAAGCGCGCACTGATCAACTTCTGGTTGCACAGCGAGGCGTTGAAGTCCTCGCCCGGGACGCACTTGCCGTTCCAGCCCGGAATCTGCAGGTACGACAGCATGCCGTTCTTGCTGGCATTGCCGTCGTTGCCGGTGCGGTCGTAGAAGCTTGGGTGCTCGGGCCATATGCCGCTGTCGACGATGCCGATAATGACGTCCTCGCCCTTGGCCGTCATGTTCCAGAAACCGTCGGCGCCGCTCAGGCCGAGGAACGCAGGCGTTGTAGCCGTGACGAGTTCGCGGAACTCGTCTTTCGACACCGCGATCACACCAGGGATCTGCGCCAGCTTGGTGGCTTGAGCCGGCGTCATCTCGGCGGCGAAGCCGCTGAAGACGTAGCCATAGCTGTAGAGCTTCTTCGCTCCACCTACTTGCGCCAGCACATCATCGTGCCGTGACTCGAGATAGCTCTTGTAATTGGCGACCTGTCGGCTGTTTATATCGATCTTTTGCCCATTCCGGGGCTTGGTTGCCTCGTAACCGCTAATGCCGCCCGTGTAGGCGCTGACCGGCATGTCAGCCATCTGGACAATGTAGGCCGAGTTGGTGAACCTGCTCTTGCCAAGAGCCTTGCCCTGAGCCCCCTGGCTTGATGCCATACTAACGTTGATAGACGCCAGCACCACAATAACGGCTATCGCGACCTGCGAAACGAAACTTCGGTTGGACATGAGCATGGTACCTTCCTCGGGTGAAATAAGGTTACCGCGATTGTAAATCCGACCCGTTCGCATCGTCAGCGGGCGAATCGCTAATGAATATTAGTTATAAAGTCAAACAACACAAACTAAAAATGTCGACTCCGACACACTTTCTCTGCCGGAATCGACCGTTCAACGGCCGCTGGGTTTACTGAAATCGCATTTGCCCCGGTCCACTGGCCACATAATAAAAGAATGCAGTCGGACGCAGCTAAAGCCGCGCTGGATTTCGGACAATGGACCCAGAAGATGCTTAACAATCGGCGGCACTGCGACCGTTTTTTCGACGCTTCGCGGCTTTAAACCGGCGCGTGAGCCGGGCGTTAGGCGCTATGGGAGCAGAGGGAGTCCAAATCATTCGTTATTTGAATGGTCAACTTCTGTGCCTTTTGTTCATGCGGAACAATAGCCTGTACACCACTTCAGCAAGGGGCAGGGCCTTGTGCCTACGTGGGTGGAAATAAGCTGCTATCCTGATCAAAAGGACCCGACAGAGCGGCTAACTGGACGCTGAGCTTCCAGGCGCTGGCCCAGTCAAGGAAGTCAAATGTTCGAAAAAAGATGAAGAAAAGATGAGTACAATGAGATGGTCTGTTCTGTTCGTTGTTGGGGTGAGCGCCTGTCTTTGCCCGACCATTACCTGGGCTGAGACCATTCGCTTTGCGACGATTGATTATTGCCCTTTCACCTGCGATCCCTCAAAAGAGATGGGCAAGGAAGGGTTTATGACGGACGTCGTCAGAGAGGCGTTTGAAGAGGCCGGCTATACGCTTGTGATCGATATTCTCCCCTACGCGCGGGCCGTGAATTCGGTGCAGGCCGGCAAACATGACGGAATTATTGTGGTTGGCAGAGACTATGCGCCCGATCTGGTTTATCCGGACGAGCCAACAGTCGTTCAACGCGTGGCGTTTCTGGTGAACTCAGGAACAACGTGGAGATATACGGGAGTCGAGTCTTTATCCCGGGTCACCGTCGCCATTGTCAAAGGCTTCCATTATGTGGATCCCGATCTGATCGCTTATCTTGCAAAAGAGCAGAGAAATGAAAAGCGGGTGCATGTCATCCATGGAGAGAGCACGACCAGACGAGGGTTGCTGATGCTCCAGGCTTATCGCGTTAACACGTTTCTCGAAGGCGAATACTCTGCGTTGTATCAGCTTGAAAAGATGGGAATCAGGGAAAGGATCACAATAGCAGGCTATACAACTGAGGCGTTTGAAGACTATACCGGATTCAGCCCCCTCAATCCGGCTGCTGACCGGCATGCTGAAATACTGTCCGATAAGCTTACTGAATTGAAGAAATCCGGGAGACTGGATGGCATTCTTCGTCGTTATGGCCTGTTATAGCGGTTCTACCCCGTTGCAGTCGTCACTTCTGACCTATGATTTGGCCTTATGTTGTGGTCATCCAGTTCGTCGATAACCCAGCGGGCCAACGACTCGCAAGTCCACATTGATGGCATTCAGGGGGAGTCCACATCATTCGTTAAAGGCCTGCTCAGCTTCTCTGCTGAGCCAGGTTCAGTGTGGACGGAGCTGAATTCATACCTTGCGGGAGGGCATGGATATGGTCGATGTAGTCTTGGAATCAACTCTTAAATGTCCAAACTGTGGTTACCAGAAAGCGGAAACCATGCCTACCGACTCATGCCTGTATTTCTATGAGTGCGAGTCTTGCCATGTTGTGCTAAAGCCCCAGCAGTACACGGCCGATGGCCGCCGGACGCCCTTTAAGAGGAATTTGAGGCCCTGGCCAATTTAGTTGGCGAGTCACCAAAAGCCTGGCAAGTCGAGTTGCCGCCAGATATTCGTAGAGCACCCCTTCACAGATTTCCGCTATCTATTGTTTACAGAGAAAAGCCTGATGGTTTTCAAGTTCTGGCTGTTGCCCATGACAGGCGACGTCCGCAGTACTGGCTGGGCAGGCTTTAATAATTGGCTGCACAGCGACCCGCTTTTTGCCGCTTCGCAGCTCCAAACCGGCAGCTGAGCCCGGGCGTTAAATGCCGGTGACAGCAAGGCCCAGAGCTCCGACAATCTGGTCTCTGAAATGCGATAGGGAACCCACCGGGTTTTTGAGATGCTTTTCTGGCACGGAGGAAATTTGCGGGGTTAGCAGTAAAAGCTCTTGGTCGCCAAAGCTGATTTCTGGCGTACGGGAAAACCGGGACGGATCTATTTTTCGTTCACGGAAACAGCCAAGAAATAGGTCTGTCCCGCTTTTTTTCTATTCCCGGCTTGGCGGCCGTCCACCGGACGGCTTTTAGCCGCCGTTTATTTCAGCGTTAGGGAATAAGGAAACACCATGGATCAGGCAGAATATTGGTACGCGTTAGCTTCAGTGCTTCTGTTTTTCAAGATGTTCGCGATCTCCGCATATCAGGGATTCCATCGAATCGGGAAGCTCACATTCAAAATCCCTGAGGATGCAGCTTTCGTCGGGCGTGAGCCCGCCAAAGAGGAGTTACCTCAAGTTCAAAGAGCTGCCCGAGCCTGGCTAAACGATCTTGAAAATATTCCTATTTTTCTCGCGCTGGGAGTTGCTTACATCTGGGTTGAGGCTACTTCGGGGATGGCCCCTTGGCTGTTCATGGTTTTCACGGCAGCACGTTATCTGCATACATTGTTTTATCTTGGCGGGATCCAGCCGTGGCGTACGGTGGCATATGCAGTTGGTGTGGTGTGCATGTTTATCATGAGTTTCCAGATTCTCTATGCACTTCCCTAACAAGGTGGTCAACGGGACGCCTACGTCACTGCGCTCCGTTGGCGCCCATTACCACTGGCGTAATAAGAGGCTTTATCCACGCCCCAGTTACTGGTTATATAGTCACTACTTTCCCCAATCAGGCCGTCACCATGACCATTGAGCGTATTTCCACGAACAGCCGAATGAGCAAGATCGTAAAGCACAATGGCACCGCTTACCTGTGCGGCCAGGTTGCCAAGGACAGGAACGGCGACATTCGTACCCAGGTAACCGGGATGCTGGAAAAGGTGGACGAGTTGCTGGAAGTTGCCGGTTCCGGCCGAGACAAAATCCTGTCGGCAACGATCTACCTGGCTGACATGGCGGATTTTCAGGCCCTGAACGAGGTCTGGGATAACTGGGTGCCTGAAGGTACGGCGCCGGCCAGGGCCTGCGTGCAGGCTCAGATGGCGTCTCCGGAGTTGCTGGTGGAAATTACGGTGATTGCCGCGACCTCCTGAGGATAATCGGGCAGATCTGGCGTTCCGGCGCGCTTCAAAACCAGACTCCAATTTTCATTTTTGACAGGAGCACACCATGGCGTCCCCGCTCGTAACCACTGACTGGCTGCAGGAAAACCTCGATAACGAGCGGTTGGCTCTGATCGACGCGAGTATGGCCACCGTTATTGGTAAGGAGCCGATCGTATACGATCACCCGGTGTGGATACCGGGTAGCTACCAGATTGATCTTGAGGGAACCCTTTGCGATACGGGATCTTCCCAGCTCCATGCCTTCCCTACGGAGGAACAGTTCACGCAGGAAGTTCGCAGACTGGGCATTATGCCCAACAGCCTGGTGGTGCTCTACGACAACCAGGGAATCTATTCGGCTCCCCGGGCCTGGTGGATTCTGCGGTCGATGGGTCTTCAGCAGGTTTTCGTGCTGGATGGTGGCCTGCCACAGTGGTTAGCGGAAGGCCGCGATACCGTGTCGGCGCCGGTTAGAGAAGCGGTTTCCTCCGGCAGCGTGGTGGGCAACCTTGGTCCCAGCCGGGTTCGGGATTCCGCCTACGTTTTACAGCATCTGGAAGACGAGCAAGTAGCCGTTATCGATGCGCGATCCCGGGCGCGGTTCCTGGCACAGGCGCCGGAGCCCCGCCCGGGTGTGCGTGGTGGCCATATCCCCAACTCCCTCAACCTTCCGTTTACCGAGGTGCTGGAAGGTTACCGTTTTAAACCGGCCAGTGAACTGGCGGAAACGTTTAAAAACCTTGCTCCGAACCTTCATCCCGGCAACGGACACCAACTGGTCTTTTCCTGTGGTTCCGGAGTCACCGCCTGCATCATTCTGCTGGCGGCCAAGGTGGCGGGGTATGACCAGTTGTCGTTGTACGACGGTTCCTGGGCGGACTGGGGCAGCGACGAATCGCTGCCGGTGGCCTAGGCGCGAGGGCGGGCTTTTATCCAGCGAATATGGTCTATCAGGCCATGCGTTTCATGATTCGGTCTCCCAGCATGTACTGGTGCGCCAGGGCAGCCGCCACGTGTATGCCGATCATGAGCCAAAGCACGTTCGCCAGTACCTCATGTACATCTTCTCCGCTGTCTTCCAGCCACTCCACTTCCGGGCCGTAGCCAAAGACTGTCCAGCCGAAAAAGGTGACGGGATCGCCTTCGCCAAGAGACGTGGCGAGGCCTGAAAGCGGCATCAGGATCATCAGGGCATAAAGCGCGAGGTGCCCCAGTTTCGCCATGGTGGCCCAGTGCGCGGGTGGTGACAGACGCGAGCGGTTCAGCCATCGCCACAGGCCACGAAAGATCACCAGCCCGAAGATAGTCAGGCCCAGACTCTGGTGCCAGGCCATAAGAGAGGCTTCGGAGAGGGTGTGTTCCAAAGCCTCAAACCAGACTTCACTGGCGAGCATTACTAGCAGCAGAACCGCCATTATCCAGTGCACGGCCCGGGAAACGGCACCATAACGGTTGTCAGCGTCCATCAATGTCATCGGGATTCTCCTTGATCAAAGGGTGGCGGGGGCCCTGAAGTGCCCCGCGCTGGCTGGTGGCAATCAGTCCCGGCGTCCGCCGCGAACCGAGGCACCGTACTGGTTGAACTCCTGCTCCCGGATCAGATTCTGCTCGGCATCCCGAAGCTGTACCCGGTAGGTGCCATCGGACGTTTCCTCAACGGACACATCCACGCCCGGGCCGAAGCGTTTAAGCGCCTGACCATGGGCCATGATGCGCATTTCGTCGGCGCTGTACTGCTTGAGATCTGACCCCATGGATTTACCGTGGTGGCGATTCTCGTAACGATCATCACAGTCGCCTCTCCTGTAGTCGTCATCGGCAGACACCAGCAGTGGCGTGGCGCTGAGCAGCGCGGCGACGGAGAGGGCAGCAATGGTGGTGGTTTTCTTCATGGTCGAACTCCCTGGTTGGTAAAACCCATGACGGAATGTCATCGTTGGTCGGGAGTTATTGCACCAAGGAAACGTCGCAGAATTGTCTCTGTGATACGCCGACTTTGTCGCAACTTGTCGCAAGGCCTAGAATTGCGACGGTTTTTGACAAGATCGCGCCCAAGCGGGAAGTCGACTCCCCTATAATCAGGGCAGACGGTAATTCAACGGAGTAACGAGTGAGCGACTCTCCCGCAATCCTGGTGGTTGATGACCATCGAGACATTCGCGATCTGGTCGGTCGCTATCTTCAGGAGCATGGCCTGCGCGTGCTGCTGGCGGATGGGGGCGATGCCATGAAGCGCCAACTGAAACAGCATTCCGTCGACCTGGTTGTACTGGACATCATGATGCCTGGCGATGATGGCCTCACACTTTGCCGTTACCTTCGTGAGCACACCGAGTTGCCGGTGATTCTGCTGACCGCCATGAGCGAGGAAACCGATCGCATTGTCGGTCTGGAAATGGGGGCCGACGATTACCTCACCAAGCCGTTTAACCCCCGGGAACTGCTGGCTCGCATCAAGGCGGTTCTGCGCCGGACCACGGCGCTGCCACCCCAGCGCAGCCCTATGGCGGGGCAGTGCCTGACGTTCGAAGGCTGGAAGCTGGACGTCGACCGCCATCAACTGGTTGATCCGGAAGGTGTCGAAGTTTCACTGAGTACCGCTGAATACAAACTTTTGCTCGCCTTCCTGGAGCACGCCGGTCGCGTGTTATCCCGGGATCAGCTGATGGACCTGACCCTCGGCAGAGAGGCCGATGCCTTCGACCGGAGCATTGATAACCATGTCAGCCGCCTGCGTCGCAAGATCGATCCGGATGCCCGTAGCCCCCGGCTGATCAAGACCATCTGGGGTGGGGGCTACCAGTGGATTGCTGCGGTCGAAGGGGCTGAACAATGAGACTGTGGCCCCGGCGCGCCGGCGGGCAGCTGGCGCTGTTGCTGATTCTGGTGCTGCTGGTGGCCCAGATTATCACCATCGTTATCCTTGCTGGCGAGCGCCAGGGTGCCCTGCGCAGTGCCAGCCTGGAGCACGTCCTCCAGCGGGTGGCCGATGGCTACACCCTGGCCGATACCACAGACCCGGATCGGCAGGAGCGTATCCTGCGGGCACTCTCAAGCCCAACTCTGCGGCTGTCCATCGATCCTGCGCCATATCTGCCCGAGGATCGGGCCTCCGGCATGACGCGCCGGCTGGCCGACGAACTGGGTCTGCCAGTGGACCAGGTGCGAACGGCCATGGAGGCTGACGAAGACGACTGCCTGCCCGATCGCGATGACCATAGGGACCGTGAACGACACGATGATGAGCATCACGAGTATGAGGAACACCGTGACGATGACGACCATCGCGATGAACGTCACGAATGCCAACCGGTACTGGGGGTTTCCCTGGCCTTGTCTTCCGGCCAATGGTTCAACGCCCGTGCCCGGCCACCAGCGCCCTCCTGGTTGTGGCTGAAGGCCACGCTCACCAGCGTTGGCATTACCGCTGTGCTGCTCACGCTGACCTTGTTGCTGGCGGTCCGTCGAATCCTTCGGCCAATGAATGAGTTGAGCAGGGCGGCGCATGCATTCGGGCGGGGTGAAAAAGTCCGGATTCCTGAAAAGGGACCGGAGGACGTCCGTGAGGTAACCCGGGCCTTTAACCAGATGCAGGATCAGGTTGGCCGGGCCCAGGAGGACCGGGCAAGACTGCTAGCGGCCCTGGCCCATGACCTCAGAACCCCCATCACCTCCATGCGGCTGCGGGTGGAAATGCTGCCGGAAGGCGAGGACAGGGACCGACTTCTTGATTCCCTCAGAGAGATGCAGCATCTTGCCGAAGCCACCCTCGATTTCATCCGGGGCAGCACCACCGAACAGCACCGCCGTTATGATCTGGCCACCCTTCTGGACAGTCTTTGCAGCGATCTTCAGGAAATGGGCCTGGCGGTCCACTGCGAAGACAGTCCGAGATGTGTGGTCCAGGGGCAGCCCGAAGCCGTCAAACGTGCCCTGCGTAATCTGATTGAGAACGCGGTAAATTATGGCGAGCAGGCGGAGGTTACACTGGAAACGACGGACTCGGAGGCGGTTGTCACCATCGTCGACCAGGGGCCGGGTATTCCTGAAGCCGAGCTAGAACGGGTTTTCGAACCATTCTACCGGCTGGAACACTCACGCAGTCGGGAAACCGGCGGCGCAGGCCTGGGCCTGGCCATCGCCCGCACCCTGATTCGGGGTATGGGCGGTGACATCCGTCTAGGGGCGGGTCCGAATGGGCAAGGCCTCCGGGTGTCAGTCACTCTGCCTATGTGATTAAAGCCTGCGCCTTTAACAAAAATTACGTGATTTTGGGGTCATGCTATGTCGTCGGATGCAGATGATTCAAAGGTAGCTCAGGCAGCGTCCCCTCATCAGTGGGTCAGGCTGGTGGTGTTGTATCTTTCAATACCACTTGTCCTCCTGGTATGCGGAGGGGAATTTGGTTGGTGGCAGGGGTGGGGCTATTCTCTACTGATATTTGTGGTCGGCCTCGATGGCCACATTTGGGCGGAAAGGCGGCATCCGGGGTTGATGGCCGAACGCCAAAATATGGAGAAGGCCCAAAGCGCAAAAGCCTGGGACAAAGTACTTGCGCCGTTGATGGCCCTGAGCGTGAGTTTCCCGCTGGTTATTGTCGCCGGGCTATCGCGACTATGCGCGACGTGTGCACTATCGGTTGATTCCAGGGATTTACTGACATTATCTTCCAGGAAGAAATACACACTGCATGGCAGGTTTGTTTTGCCAACTACCAGCCTACTCCCGAAGACAGACTATGGGAGGCTGGCTACATGATCTTCAGATCTATTTTTCGTTCACGGAAACAGCCAAGAAATAGGTCTGTCCCGCTTTTTTACTGTGCCACCGCTATCGCCATGAATCTCTCTGATGCGTGACAGCAAACGCTGATTCGCCTGATACCTCAGGACGACTCCTTTGCGAAGAACACTGCCGCTTCGCGCAAAAAATCACGCTCCTTTTTCACGCGGGCCAACTCTCGCTTGAGACGGGCAACCTCCTCGTCTCTGGGGGAACCAGAATCTTTGAAGGCCTTGTCTGTCTCCTCATCCGCTTCTCTGCGCCAACGAGACAATAGGTTGGGATTAATTCCAACCTCCAGGGCGATCTGGCGACAACTCACACCGGGCTGCCGGGCTAAAGCGATGGCTTCGCGTTTGAATTCTGGGCTATATTTTCTGCGTCTGGACATGAACAACCCTTTGGCACAGTGTGCCTTTTTTTAGGAATGTCCGGCCGCGGATGTTATCGGCAACGACGGTCAGCATGGACATTACACTCGCCTGAATACCCTCTTCAGAGGCGATTCGGTTTGCGATATGTGCTGGTATGGTTGTGCGAAGTCTGGAAAGCAGCGAACGTGAAAAAATGGGCTGAACGAGTCAACAGGCCAACAGGCCAGTGGGCAGTCCCTGCGTCCAGTTCCATCATGGGCAGGATTGTCCCCACCTCCAATACCTTGCCCGGTGCCTTAAAGAGCTCACGCAGTTTCTCGAGGATCGGGGCTTTGTTGTTCTCACAAGCTTGAGAAAAGGGCAGGTTGGTAGTCATCGAGTCATACCCTCCTTTCCCTGAACGTTATCACAAACCGGTGCTGGTTCGGCGCTGCAGATCTGAATCCAGAGCCAGCAACTCCTGCAAAATGCTGTAGCTCAACCCCCAGATACAGTAGCCCTGATACCGGCAACAGGGCAGGTTGAGGGTGCCCAGCGGTGTGCGAAAGGGCAGTGTGCTCTGGTTTTCATCGGCAGCCAGGTAGTCGCGGGGAATCCAGACCGTTTGCTCCACTTCGTGATTCAGTGTTTCCGGCTCTGTGCCTGTCCACTCGTAAACGTAGGGCGTGACCACCATCGGTCGCCAGCGGCTGTGGTGGCGAGTGAGGAGGTCCGACAACCGGGCCTGGAAGACGCCATGGCGGCTGAGGTCGATGCCGGTTTCCTCCCGGGTTTCCCGCTCGGCGGCGGCCCTGGGTGTCGCATCGCTGTGGTGGATTCGCCCGCCAGGGAAGGCCATATCCCCGGACCAGGGGTCGCCGTCTCGCCGTGCGCGCTGGATAAACAGGAGTTCAATGCCACCGTCGTCACTCTTTCGATAGATCAAGGCGACGGCAGCGCGGGTCAGCCGGCGTCGGAAGGGTAGTTCTTTGGGGCGCAGGCGTTGCACCCAGCGGGGAGTTGGCAAGTGTGTGGATCCTGTTCCGTTTGACTCCGGCACAGTATTTCAGACTTGAGTGAAAACCGGGATAGATTCAAAGAACGCTGAGCCACAGAAGCAAACGTTTGCGGGTGATTATGACGCCCGGGAAGACGAGTCGATTCTTGACTGGCAGCACCCGGGCGGCGTTGCACCGCCCGGGTAACAACTGAGGTTTAAGGTGTGGCCGGTCCGTTGCAGTAGAGCACATCGGTGGCGTCTTCACAGTTCCACTGGAAGATCCACAACCCAGTGTTGCGGTCAGTGCCCAGAATGTACTGTTCACCCTCCACTTCCGTGACATGGACGCCCCAGAAATTCGAGCCGGCCGCGTCGCCGTATTCATCGCCGGCAATGAAGCGTCCCACTTCGTGCATGTTCCAGGACACTACGCCTTCGCCCTTGCTGTTGTCATGCAAGTGGCCCGGGCGCCATTCGACCGCGCGCATGCCCAATGAATACCAGCTGATAAAGGTTCGGTCCGGGTTCGCCGGATCAATCTCCAGGTTGTGCATGGTCAGGTCGCCAGCGCCTGTGGCCAGTGCCGGATCGGTGATTTCGGCCGGGGCGTAATAGCCCATCTCACCCAGGTAACCCACGGTCGCGGTTTCGCCGTCCATACCGAGGGGTACCGTGATGTCACTTGAGGTGTTGTTCAGGGTGTGGAGATAACCCCAGCCATCAAAGACCGCGCCCAGCGTGGCCACCAGCCCCAGCGAGGCCGGTGCAGGCAGGGCCGGGTTGGCCCCTTCGCCATCTGGGCACAGGCTGGGGTCGTAGCCATCGATACCCAGTACCGCAAAGCCCGTCGAGCGGGGGACAAACAGCATGGGTATACCCGCCTCAACGAGCATCGATACCGTCGCTTCGCAGTTACCCGTTGCTGCCGAGTTGAAAACCACACCGGCGCTGTAGCCTGCGGCTTCGACGGTCTGGGCTTTCAGGGTAAAGGTACAGCCGCCCCGTTCGATCAGCGCAATGCCAGCGCCCACATCGGCAGCCGGCGCCAAGGTGCCGCCGCAGGCCTGGCCCACAAACGCGGTCTGCTCCATCAACTCCTCAATGTCGGCGCCGGGGCCAATTTGTGGCACGTCACTGCCCTGATTCGCCTGGTAGGCTTCGCCTCCCGCAGTCACGGCGGTGAAGAGCGAGTCGAAGTCCTCGTCGCCACCAAAGATCTTGTCAAAGTTGGGGCCGGCAAAGACGGCCGCGTGGGCGTTGCCTTCCGGCGGGGAAATGCCATGCACCGGGTCTGGGTCCGGGTAGGTGGAATCGCCAAGAAAGATCGGATTATAGGGGTCATTGACGTCGAGAGTGATAAAACCCGCGTCCCAGTAGGACAACACCGCCTGCCAGTTTTCACCGGGCCCCGGGTTCAGGTCGTTGACCCAGATGTCGTGGAGTAAGGGAGCGGCAAAGCTGCCCATAAACTCCTGTCCGTCGGCGGTGACCTCCGGATTGGTGTCGCGCCAGGTTTCAATGCCGGTGGTGGTGATCAGCTTGGGTGCCTGGGGTTTGGTGATGTCGGCGATTTTCAGGTCGTCGAGGGCGACATCATCAACAATCAGCAGGTAGGTTTTTCCCGCCGATGTGGTCCACGGGAAGGTATTGTGGACCGGGAAGTCGAGAAAGTTCTGTTTCAACGGGTGGGGCTTGGCCGGGTCACTGACATCCCAGAGCGAGATGCCCAATTGCCCCTGCTGGTGGCCGCCATTGCCACCGCCAAGTGCCTGTCCGCCACCGACCAATGGGCCGCAGGGTTCCAGTGAGTGGATCAGCACATCCCGGTCACCGATGCGGGTCACCTTGACGTCATTGATCCGGGTCTGCGGGGGCGATTTGATCATGCTGACGGTGACCGGGTTAGCCGGGTCCCGGATGTCGGAAATATAGACGCCTGCGCGGGTGCAGTCGGGTTCCTGGAAGGTGCCGATGTAGGCGTAGCCGTCGTGAGCCCAGACATCTGTGTAGAGCCCGGTTGAAATGCCGCCGAGAGTATCCCGGCCGACGACATTGAACCCATAGTTAACATTGGCCGGGACATGCCCATCCGGCAGGGGTGTATCGTGCAGCAGGTGCTTGTTGTCGGCTTTGTCGCCGTCGGAGACGAGGAGTTCGTCTGCCAGGGCATAGGTCGATAGTGTTGCAGATAAGGCGATCACCGTCAGTGAGCGCCAGGCGTAAGTTATGGCCATGATGCAATCCCTGTGTTTAAACATGCTATCCCTGATTCAGCTTTATTTTTTCAAAGTCAGGGCAATAGCATTACCGTTTTTATGATTTTTAAATCAGCATCAGGTATCACTTCCAACGTTGATACCCCAAAAAACAATAGCAGTGATTGCCGCCGGGCCTTAGTCAGTTTGGAAGCAAATAATTCAGGGTTATATCCATTTTTGTTATCGAAAAAACGGTAACACGCACCCTCACTCAGCTTTTTTCTGCGCCTGAATGGTTAAGGCTGGCATGGTGAATTCAACGGTCCCGTTATCGGTCAGAAAGTCCCGGAACGCCACGTCAGCTTCGCGCATCAGTTGCGTAAACTGCGCATCATCCAGTATCCCGCCTAGGGTGAACACACAGGCGCGTTCGGTTGAGATCATGTTGCCGATGGTGTCGAATTTCACGGTGCCCAGCTGTTGTTTGATGCTCACGTCAGGGATACCCGCTGCCTGCACAAGTTCGCGCAGGTGGTCCGCGTCACCGGCACTGAACGGCGCCCTGAAAGACTCTGCGACATCAGGGCCAAACAGGCTGTTCAGCACTTCAGCAAGCACCGCGTAACCCGGCGAACGGTGGATGCCATCGCAGACGGCAACCAGGAGGGTTCCGCCCGGTCTGAGCACGCGCCACATTTCCGCCAGCCCTTTTACACGGGAGTCAAAAAACATCAGGGCAAACTGGCTCAGAACCGTGTCAAAACTGGCGTCAGCGAACGGAAGGTTTTCGGCCGGTGCCTGGAGCCATTTGATGTTTGGTCGCAGTTGCCGGGCCACATCCAGCATGTCCGGGTTGATATCCACACCGGTGACGCCTTCATCACCGACCATATCGGCGGCAGCCGAGGCCAACACGCCGGTACCGCAGCCCACATCGAGTATGGTTGTGCCACTGCGCAGGTTGGCTTGCACCGCAAGTCGCGGGCCCCACTGACCAAATAATGCGGGTACAAATTGTTGGTGATAGATTAAAGCAGGGCTTGGGGGTTTGGTTTCCACTTTGCTGAGCGAGGACATGGCAGCCTCCTATTGTTCGCCGGGTCTCAATGGTGATCCGATTCCCTTATATCCTATGCTAGGGGCTACCATGAAAAGGAGCCATAACCTGTCGTCCGATTCACTTGCCCAAACGTCCGGGACGGCAGGGGTCGTGGATGCACTTATCTCCGATGTGCTTGAGAACATCCGTCTGCACGGAGCGGTGTTTTTTGCCTGGCGGCCCAGTTGGCCTTACGCCACCGGCGTGCCGAATGAACGTCATTTTCGGGATCTGATTTTGCCGGCGTCTGATCAGGTGATCTCCTATCACGTGGTGATAGAGGGCCCCTGCTGGGCGACCGTGGAAGGCGAACCGCCTGTCAGGCTGGAAGGTGGCGACATTATTCTTTTCCCGCACGGCGATGCTTACGCCATTTCGAATCAACCTCGGGGGCCGTCTGACAAGGATATCGAGCCCGCCCGGCAATTTTTTGCGTTGATGGCGGCCGGTGAACTGCCCCTGATCATTGAAAATGGCGGTGGTGGCCCTGGACAGAACCGACTGGTGTGCGGTTTTCTGGGGTGTGATCGTTCTCCATGGAACCCGCTGCTTGAAGGGTTGCCCCGTTACATCCTGCTTTCCCGCTCGGCGCTGGAGGGCCCTGTCAACGATCTGATTGATATTGTGCTCCGGGAATGCGGCCATCCCTGGGCCGGCAGCCGTTCCGTGATGCGGCGGCTGGGGGAATTGCTGTTCATTGAAGTCATCAGACAGTATCTGCAACACCAGGGCCTGACGAACAACCCCTGGATGCGGGGGCTTGCCGACCCGCTTATCGCAAAATGCCTTTCGTTGCTCCACGGCCGCATCGCGGAGACCTGGACCCTTGAAAAATTGGCCGGCGAACTGAATTGTTCCCGGTCCATTCTGGCGGAACGATTCAGTAGGGTGATTGGGGTGCCGCCGATGAAATATCTGAGCCAATGGCGATTGCAGGTGGCGGCGCGATTGCTGAGGGACCGGCCGGATAAAATTCTGTCGATCGCCTTAAGTGTTGGCTACGAGTCGGAGATGTCATTCAGTCGCGCCTTCAAGCGCTTTATGGGCATAAGCCCAAGCGTCTTCCGACGGTCCGTCCAGGTTGGCTAGCGCCCCGCGGCCCAACTGCCCTGGGCCAGTTCCATGGCCCGGTTGACCTCCTCGGCGGGGATAGCGTCAGGCTCACCCTTTTCGAGCGTGTCATAGTGAATTACATACAGCCGGGAGACGAACTCGGCCACCGGTAACGAGGCTTCACCATAGCGCTCCCTGGGGCCCCGGAGGCGCTTAGAGAATGCCCCGCTCGAGCATCAGGGCCAGGGCTTGATCGGCGCACGCGAAATGCGGTGTGTAAGGAACCCGATCGTTAGAGCGTGCATGAGAGAACTGCTGGTGATATCGGAGGTGCAAAGGTATGGAGGCGAAATCAGCGGCCAATTCATCGAAAGTGGAGACATTTTTATTGCTTTGCGGTGTCTTGTCGCCCGTGATGTATGCCGCGGCCGATGCTATTGCGGGGATGTCTTGGGCTGAATACAGCTTTCGAGATCACACAATCAGTGAGCTTGGCGCAATAGGTGCTCCGACACGGCATCTCTTTTCATCGATGTTGATCTTGGTATACCTGATCTTTTTGGCATTCGGCGTCGGCGTATGGAGAGCCGGCATCGAAAGGCGGAGTCTTAAGGTTGCAGGTGCATTCTTGCTCGGATTTGGGCTTCTGGCACTTACGGTGGGCCAGTTTGTGCCTATGAGGCCGAGGGGAACCGTCCAAGGGGTGAGCGGAGCGCTACACCTGGTTGAGGGGGCAATCGCCATGGCGTTGGTCTTGTCGGCAATGCTGTCTGCAGCGATGGCCTTTAGAGTCTCATTTCGCGTTTATACGTTTGCCACTATCTTCCTCGTCCTGGCATTTGGCGTATGGAGCGGCATCGACGCACCAAAGGTTGAGGCGGGTCTAGACACGCCGTGGCTGGGTGTCAAAGAACGGATATTTTGGTACGCCTATCAGGTATGGTTTGCCGTGTTCGCACTCGCCCTTATGGGGAAAAGAAGGGCGCTGGCCTGAACTGCGCAGATGTTTGGGTATGAACAACATGCCAGCACGCTCTAAACCGACAGCGCTGACGGTCACACGTTAACCTTCTCTGAGGAATCAAGCCTGGGGGCAGATCGGGAGCCCGTTTGAACAAGGCGGGCGGCGCAAGGTGAATCGAATGGCCAGTGAACGCTTGACAAGGAAATGGCACAGGCGCAGATTTATATTGTGGGTCGCTAATTGGCAAAAGGAGATTGACCAATGGTTAAGATAAGGCGTTTGGGTATCGGTTTTTCCTGCGTGGTGTCCCTTGTCGCGGTAACAGTTGGAACAGCCGTCGGCGCGGATACCAAAGAAGCAAAAATAGAGTTGGCGATGGCGGCGGCGCCGGCACAGGTCAGCGAAAACGCAACGATCATGGACATGGACGGTACGATCCTTCAAGAGGGATCAAATGGGTGGACATGCATGCCCTCCATTTCACCGGAACTCGATGTGCCCATGTGTGGTGACGCCACCTGGATGGCGGTTTTGGAGGCGGTTGGCAACAAGGCCGCGTTCGAGACGACCAAAGTGGGGATCTCCTATATGCTGGCCGGAGATGCTCCTACGAATAATGAGGACCCCTTTGATACAACCCAGGATCCGGGCGAGCCGTGGGTGACAGAAGGGCCGCACATGATGATTATCGCGCCAAATCCCGAGGAGGCGCTGCAGGGGATATCCAATGATCCCAATGTGGGTGGCCCCTACGTCATGTGGAAGAACACCCCGTACGCGCATATCATGGTTCCGCTTGGACCGCGCGAATAAACGCGGCCAACAGGCATGAGTTTCCTCAGTATGATGGGGTGTCCGGCTTTTTTGTTTTTAACTCTCGGTCTGATAATCGGACACTAATGCGACCCGTCGGTCCTCGTCTGGATCCTTGAGTCGAAGACGACCCTGGAGTCGGGAAAAGCTGCTGCGCTCATCGTTGAACGCCACCACCTCGGATCCGCTTTAATGCGTAGCCACCGTTGAGCTTTTCGCCTTCAATCCAGACCTCCACCAGGCAATCCTCCAGGGACGCCTTCATGCTCTTGGAGCTGCGGCATTTTTTCAGCGCGGAGATTGCGATAGGTCCCGGTATCCCACACCATCACGGTGCCTGCGCCATACTCCTCTGACGGGATACAGCCCTCGCACTCTGCATAATCCAGAGGATGATCTTCTGTCTGGATGGCGAGACGCTTGTCGGCGGGATCAGTCGAGGGCCCCTTGGGAACGGCCCAGGAAACCAGCACGCCATTCACCTCTAGCCGGAAATCGTAATGCAGACTCGATGCATCGTGTTTCTGAATAACGAAACGCAACCCTCCCTGTGACGAATCCGAGCTTCCGGGCGGCTCCGAGGTACGTTTGAAATTCCGCTTCTTCCGGTAGCTAGACAGGCCGTCTCCGCTCATCTTGAACTCCTTTTCACGCTTTCCCCGCTGTTGCCCGCACACTCAAGATCACCATGGATACCGTGGGTGCCGCCGGCCCCGATTCAATGGCAGGCTCCACCCTTCCCGGACTCTTGAGGAATACCAGGCAACGTTCGGATGGAGGCCACCTCGAGGTTTCTTTCTGACGTTGATACCGGTTGCCCGACGCATCTGCGCTGCGCTGCGGTATGATGCAAAGCCAAACGTTATATTTCCGTATAAATTGGAGAACAATGTTGACTATTATCAAGGCAATAATAACGATAGCGACTTTTTGTCTGTGTTTTGGTGGCTCTGCCTACGCTAAACAGGATACAGAGAAACAGCTTCCATCTGGACTACAAAAAAAGGTCCAGTCAGGTGAAAGCTTACCTCCCGGGTGGCAGAAAAAACTTGCAGTCGGTGAAGTCTTAGATGACGAGGTTTATAAGCTAGGACACGTTATCAAAACGGACAGTGATAAAGCAGTCGTTACAATCAGTGTTGAGGGTAAACTAATTCGAATTATGGAAAACACCCGGGAAGTTGTAGAGATACTGGAGGGGCTTTAACACAATAAAGGCGTCAATCTGACGCCTGGCGGCACAGGTTATCCAAGTGCTGAGGCTGTAGAAAAACCCCGAAATGGAAAAGACTAATTTGTTGTCGGGGATGCTGAGGTCGTGCTGACATTGCCCGGCCCCAGGCCCGCGGGATGGTCCTCCATCTGTCCGGGGCGCAACAGGGCTGGCAGAGGCCAAGCCCGACGTTCCTTTGCGCCAGCTCTACGATTACATCGCGACGCCGGGGACCAATATAAAGGCCGGGCAGGATTTTCTCGAGTCGAGTAACGCATTCTCGCCTTGGCAGGAGACTTGCGAGCCGGTGAATGCGTCGCTGAACTCGACGGAGAAACCCATCGATCAGAAATAAATCCGATCAGAAATAAATCAGTCCCGGTTTTGCATGGTTTACAGAATCCAGTTTCTGACATCACGGTATACTGGATCATCAAACAGGAACCAGTTGTGGGAGATGCACCAGGTTTGATTATTTTCCGCGCCCTTCAACTGCACGCTGTCGTCGGGGTTGATGATCTCGTCGCAGGATGACCACCAGGTCCCGTAACGGGCAGACCCGGGGGTCTCGTCACCCTGGTTGAGGGTGTCCAGGAAATTGGAGCCCGGTCGCATCTCGAAACAGGACGAGGAAAGGCAGCCATAGGCCCACCCGGTGCCATGATTGGGGCCGGCCAGGGAAACCCAGGCATCCACCTGGGCATCGCCGCCAAGGAACTTCAGATAGTGGCGAGAGGACAGGCCACCCATGGAATGGGTGATGATGTCCACCCGGTCAGCTCCGGTGCGGGCCAGAAGGCTCTGAACCTGATCGCGGACTTCTTCCGCCGTCTCGGCATTGGATTGGTTGTAGTTGTAGCTCCAGGCCGCAAGGTGGTCGGCCGGCCACCCATCCGCTTCGAATCGGCTGCGCATGGTGTCCCAGACGCTCTGGCCAGAGGCGTAGCCGTGTACGAACAAAATGGGATCGCGAGTGTCGGTTTCTTCACTGCCGGGTTTTGCCCCATGGGATGGCAGAGCCACGGCCAGTAAACTGGTCGCAAGGATTAGGGAGGTGATAGTCGTTTTGAACACTGTGATTCGCCTTTCTTGTTGTTGAGGGTAATATACTGAATCATTGTTCATAATTTATTCTGATCTGTGGATCACCCATTTGGGGGAGGCATTGCGGTAAATCCGCCACGATTCGTCTTTGCGGATACCAAACCACCTGCATCAACGGGGAGTAAGAGCATGGAAATTGATCGTTTTATTGCGGACTGCATCGCTGCCAACGAAGAGACCGATGCTCAAGCCGCCGTCAACGACGTACTTGCCCGGGCGGTCTCTGCTCCTGCGGCTGTGTTGGCCGCGTTAGGCGATCCTGACAAGGCAGGACTCAACGTACTCCTAAGGTCCCCGACGCTGACGATATTGGCTGCCACGTGGACTCCACAGATGAACCTTATGCCCCATGATCATCGGATGTGGGCGAACATCGGAATCTATACCGGCCGCGAGGACAACATTTTTTGGAAGAGGACGCCTGAGGGGATCAAGGCATTCGGTGCAGATGCGTTGTTTGTAAAAGACACCGTAATGCTACGTGAAGACGTCGTGCATTCGGTTACCAATCCGTTGCAGCGTTTTACCGGTGGTATTCACATCTATGGCGGTGACTTCTTTGATACCCGCCGGAGTCAATGGAATCCAGAGACACTTGAAGAAGAGCCGTCGGATGGCGACAAGATTCGTGACATTTTCCGGCGTGAAAACGACAGACTGGGCCTCGACAAGGAGGCGTGAAGGACGATGGGTCTCAGGCAGGCATTGGGCCGGAGACCTACCGCCGCAATATGCGATACGCGGATCCCCTGAAATCCCCCGTTAAAACATCCGCCTGACCAGGCGCGGCAACGACGTTTGCGCGGACCTTACTTGTTGCTGACGCAAAAACCATGGTTTCCTCAAGCGCCTCACCTATTCTGGAATAGATATGTCTGATTTGAGTTACCTGAGCACAAACGATCCCGACCGCTTCAAAACTCAGGGTGACCAGGCGACGATGAAAGCCGTGGTGACAATGGGCAACGGTGGTTATGAAAAACTCGACTACTGCAATGTCCCGGTTCCCGTTCCGGGGCCCGGTGAGGTGTTGCTCAGGATTTTGGCTGCGGGGGTCAACAACACGGAAATCAACACGCGTCTTGGCTGGTACTCCTCATCGGTTGAGGGTGGCACCGAGCAGCTATCTGATTCCGACAGCGAGTCAGAGATTGAGGACGGTGGCTGGAACGAAACCACTCCTTTTCCGCTTATTCAGGGTACGGATTGTTGTGGCGAGGTCATTGCCCGGGGCAAAGATACGATTCAGCCGGATATCGGGACACGCGTTCTTGTCAGGCCCTGTATGCGTCTCAACGGGTTTGATTCTCTGGATAATCTATGGATGGCATCGGATTTTGACGGAGCGTTCGCCCAGTACGTCAAGGTGCCGGCAAGCGAGGTATTTGAAGTCCGTTGTGATTGGAGCGACGTGGAGCTGGCCACCATGCCCTGTGCTTATGGGACCGCAGAGAACATGCTGCATCGGGCGGACGTGAAAGCGACTGACCGGGTGCTGGTTACCGGAGCGTCCGGGGGCGTCGGATCAGCGGTCGTGCAACTGGCCAAGCGCCGGGGTGCGCATGTGATTGCGATCGCTGGCGCCAGTAAACTTGATCTGGTCCGAAGCCTTGGGGCTGACCAGGTGGTCCCCCGAGACTCGGACTTGAGCGCGGCGCTTCAGGACTCACCGGTGGATGTTGTGATCGACAATGTCGCCGGTGAACAGTTCGGGCAGTTGTTGAAACTGATGACGCGTGGTGGGAGATATGCATCCTCTGGCGCCATTGCGGGGCCGATAACGACCATCGATATGCGTGACTTTTACCTCAAGGATTTAACGCTGATCGGTTGCACCGCCTGGGATGAGCCGATCTTTTCAAACCTCATCAATTACATTGAAAAGGGTGAGATACGTCCTCTGGTAGCAGAAGCGTTCAAGCTGAAAGACATTGCAACTGCGCAACAGGAATTTCTCAAGAAGACGCATGTTGGGAACTTTGTGTTGGTGCCGCCGCGATCCCTTGACGGTGATCATGACCTTTAACAAGTGGTGCAAGATCCCGCCGCTGTGCTCTGCGTTCATCAATTTTGCATGGGGATGTCATCTTTCCATCGAAATCCCACACCACCGGCCTGCCAAACGCCATCGCTGTTGAATGGATGAGGCCCGGCTATATTGATGTATTGCGGCAAGCCAAAGTGGGGCGCCAAATCCTGTCTTGCCTTGATCGTGACACGATCCATAATTCTCAATCCCTGCTGTTCGGCCGGCAGATGAGCTTCCGGCGATGCCCTGTGAGCGAGTGCCCAGTTATCAATGAAGAGCAGATCGCCGGTGTCATAGTGATAACGTATCCCGTAGCCCTGACTGAAGGAATCGTTCATGAGATCGTTGTAGTCGTTGAACAGCGCCTTCATGTCGTCTTCGTTCAGCAAGCGAAACTGGTCGGCGGTGGCCGGTGCCTTTTGCAGTTCATCGATAGAGAGACCATCCTCCGGCAGCCTCTCGAGCACGGCACCGGTCATGCCCAAATGCAGCCATACGCTTTTTCGTCCGGAAACAGGATGCGTGTGGACGACGGGATGAGTCACACTGGAAGCAGAATTGACCGACACAAGGCGTTGCCAGAAGGCCTGCTTTTGCTTTGGCAATGCATCAAAGGCGGCGCCCTGATGAGCGAAATGGGTGCCGCCCCCTTGCTCAGGTGCCCGGGCCATATAATAGGCGGAATGGGAAAACGTTGCGGCTTCGAAACTGCCATCATTATGCCACTGGGGGCCCACGCCCAGGATTCCGTGACGCTGGTCATTGGAACAGCGAAAGATGTGCCTGTTCCTGCCAGGCGTCGCAGGGTGGATGCCATGGGTCGAGTGGATTTCGCGAGCGCCCCACCATTTGCTGGCAGTGACCAGTTCATCCGCGGAGAGATCCGTTTGATGTTTAAAGACAATGAATCCTCGATTCGCCATTTCCGCTTCTAGCGCCTCGATCAGAGGCTCGGGAAGCCTGGTGCGGACGTCCGCACCGTATATCTCAACGCCCAGTGGGTCCAGTTGTCTGACACTCAACCCTTCCTGCTCGATCAGCGAAACGCGGTAAGGGTCGAGGGGCGGTATTGTCGGCAGTCTGCGGCTGGATGTTTCCGGTGTTTGTCCCATAGTGGAGAGGTACCTTGCTGGCCAGTTTCTGGACAGCTTAACGCAGTGAGTCGCAGTAACAAGCCCGTCATACTTCGGCGATCAGCGATAGCGTAGTTCACGACGTTTTATAATTCGAAGGGGTTTATTATGAGCGATAATAATAAAAAAATGTAAATAAAGGTTCGGGTAATCGGGTACCTATTAATGACGAGAAAGGACATGCGTACTGTTAGTGTGAGCGTCCGAGACTATGCCGACTGCTGAAGAACTGCGGGCTGGTCTCAGCGCAATCGCCAATGACTGGCGACAGCGTATGCTGCCTTCTCGCCTCGATTGATGGGCGATGGGCGATGGTAATGGTGCAACGGCCCGCTAACAAGCGCTCAGCCGACCCGTTTTCCGCTGCCCGGACCAATACACGCGTTGAGCTTTTTCGAGGCAATGAAAGCGGCATCAGCCGCTGCCAGCGAACCTCCGGCGCTGTCGTGAGGGTCGGAGTGCTCATTACCCCTTCGCTCTCCTTCACACCGTTCTTTCGTGATTGCGAGAGGGGTTTTGCGAGCATCTCCGACCGAATCAGGGCTGCAGGGGCTGGAAATTCGCCGCTACGCCTGCCACTACGAAACGACGAATGGGCGCATCATCTCGTGATCCTGGATTACCGGACCAGCTATGATCCGCCAATCCCGCCTCACTAATGACATTGGGGGCCGGCCCAGAGAGTTGGCCAGATCCTGGCTGGAGCAGTCGTAAGGCAACACGGGCAGACTTTTGCAGGGGGATGAAGACGCACCGTGATTTACCGTTCGGGAAAGGACTATCTGCTATGTTTGTAGTGAGAGGGCAGTGTCTGCTCCGGGGCCGCCTGACAGTGCCAGTACCCGTTGCTGTGACGCACATAAAGAGCTCTGGCGTACCTGTTCGACCAGGGCGTAACGTCGCACACAACATGTGGAGGAAGCGCCATGGAATACGACTTTCTGGATGAAAGTGGACAGATTCTTCGTGAGGCCGGCCGTCTCGGTAAGATTGACCCCAATGTGATGGAATTTCTTGCTGCGCCCGGGCGCGTGGTGACCTTTCGTATTCCATTGAAAATGGATGATGGCAGTTTTCGTGTGTTCGACGCCCACCGTGTCCGTTATAACGATGCCCTCGGGCCGAGCCGTGATGGGACGCGCATTTCAGCCGATCTTGACCTTGGTGAGGTTACATCACTGGCACTGATCATGACCATCAAACACGCGGCAGGCCGAATTCCCGCAGGTGGCGGCAAGGGGGGCATCGCGGCCAACCCGCGTGAACTGAGCCGCCGGGAGTTCGAGTCGCTTTGTCGTGCCTATATTCGCTACCTGCGCCCCCGCGGCCAGGCATACGATGTGCCTGGTGCGGATATCGGCACGGACCTGCAGACCATGAGCTGGATGCTGGACGAATATGAGTCGGTCACGGGTTACCATGAGCCGGCCGCGGTCAATGACAAACCGGCAATCCTTGGAGGGTCGCTGGGCGGCTATGAAGCGACCGGGAGTGGGGTTTTTGACGTGTTCAGGGAGGCCTCGGAGCAGGCCGGCTTTGAAATTGACACTGCCCGTGTCGCTATCCAGGGTTTTGGCCAGGTCGGGTCGGTGGCGGCGAGCATGTTTTACGAAGCCGGTTGTGATGTTGTGGCGGTGAGTGATAGCCGTGGTGGCGTCTATGCAAACGATGGCCTCGATATTCCTGGCCTGTTGGCGCACAAACGGGCCACGGGAAAAGTTGCGGACTTTGCCGGCAGCAAGCCATTGACCGGTGAAGAGATGCTGGAGTGTGACTGCGACGTGCTGGTGCCCGCGTCTGTTCAGGGCGTGATTGGCGCGGAGAATGCGGACAGGATTACCGCCCGGATGGTGGTGGAGGCTGCCAATGCTCCGGTCACGGTGGCAGCCGATGCGATGCTGCTGGCAAGAGGGGTGACCATCGTGCCGGATGTGCTGGCTAATGCCGGTAGTGTGCATGTATGCCAAATGGAACGCAGTCAGGGGCTCTCGGATAATTACTGGGATATCGAAACGATTAATCGCCTGCGACAGGAGCGGCTGGCACGCGGCTATCGGGAAGCGGTGAATACTGCAGCTGAATACCGGTTAAAATCAGTGCGGCTGGGTGCGTGGATCAATGCACTCAAACGGATTGAAGAGGCGATGCAGCTGCGCGGCTGGTGTTAGACGCCAGGGCAAGACTGAGGTGATTGCATGAATATGGGCAGGCTGGACCCGCCAGGATATAGCCATAGCCCCGATCAAAGGAATTGATACGCTTACTATTAATAGGGAATTCTGGTAGGCTCCCCGCCCTTAAAATCACGGTCGCCCAGAAGACGCTTTATACTATGGCCTTCCGGGAAAGCGTTTTTCAGATCACACCACCCTAGCGTTCGGTTATTCAGGCACCGGTAAGCGATCAGTTTGGATTGCCCACCAGCCGGATGCCATTTTCCACCGTCAGAGCTCAGGGATGAAGCGGCCACCTCGCCACATTTCGAGCCACACCCGTTCACGCAGAAGATGTCGTAATGCCCAACACGGTAATGTCCGGATTCACCCATAACTTTCTTGGTAATGCTCCTGTCTGGTACAAACAGATTATTGTTCTGTTTTTGGCCATTAACCCTATTGTGCTCTACACGCTAGGGCCAGGCGCTGCTGGCTGGTTGTTGATTGCGGAGTTCATCTTCACGCTGGCGATGGCCTTCAAATGCTATCCCCTGTTGCCCGGTGGGCTGCTGGCGGTGGAGGCCCTGCTCATTGGCATGACCACAGCGGATGCGGTCTATCTTGAGGTACTCAACAACTTTCCGGTGATCATGCTATTGATGTTCATGGTGGCGGGCATCTACTTCATGAAAGAGTTGCTGCTGGTGACTTTCACCCAGATATTGGTAGGCGTCCGCTCGAAATCTGCCCTGTCGCTGCTGTTCTGCCTGACCGCTGCGGTGTTATCGGCCTTCCTCGATGCCTTGACCGTAACCGCAGTGATTATCAGCGTCGCGGTGGGGTTTTATTCGGTGTATCACAAGGTCGCGTCCGGTAAGGGCTATCACCACAAAGATCACAACGCGGGCAGTGATGACGATGTCATTGAGCTGCACCGGGAAGACCTGGTGGCCTTTCAGTCGTTTCTGCGCAGTTTGCTGATGCACGGAGCCATCGGGACGGCACTGGGTGGCGTGGCAACCATGGTGGGCGAGCCCCAGAACCTGCTGATTGCCAAGGTCGTGGGCTGGGATTTCGCGGAATTCTTCACCACCATGGCACCGGTCAGTCTGCCGGTGCTGGTGGCGGGGCTGACCACCTGCTGGTTGCTGGAGAAGCTGCGTTGGTTCGGTTACGGCACCCGCCTGCCCAAGCCGGTGCGCCAGGTACTGGAAGAGTTCGCCCGCAATGAGCGTGACCGGCGCACCAAATCTGACACGGCAGCGTTGTGGGTGCAGGGATTTGCCGCGGTGATATTGGTTATCGGGTTGGCGTTTCATATTGCGGAGGTCGGGTTGATCGGCCTGCTGGTCATCATCCTGATCACCGCTTTCACCGGGGTGACCGATGAGCACCAGATCGGCAAAGCCTTCCAGGAAGCGCTGCCGTTCACCTCTTTGCTGGTGGTGTTCTTTGCGATTGTGGCCGTAATCCATGAACAACACCTGTTTACCCCGATCATCGATTATGTCCTGCGCCAGCCGGAAAGCCGTCAGCCCGGGATGTTTTTCCTAGCCAACGGCGTGCTGTCGATGATCAGTGACAACGTGTTTGTCGCCACCGTCTATATCAGTGAGATCAAGCAGGCATTGGACGCCGGTGCAATCTCGCCTGAGCATTTCGAGCGCCTGGCGGTAGCCATCAACACCGGGACCAATCTGCCCAGCGTTGCCACCCCGAACGGGCAAGCCGCGTTCCTGTTTCTGCTGACCTCGGCGATTGCGCCGCTGGTTCGGCTGTCGTACGGACGCATGGTCGTCATGGCGTTTCCATACACGGTGGTTATGGGCGCTGTGGGCCTTACCGCCGTCATCAATCTGATCTGACATTTTGAATTGCCCGGCGTGGAGTTTGCGGTCTCAACGGCGGGTGAGCTGTCACCTTGTTTTCATCTGTAACCATAGACTGGACCCCTGAATGATTAATTCGTTGAAGAAAAACTGGCTATCCAATATCCGGGGAGACCTCCTGGCCGGTATCGTTGTTGCCCTGGCACTTATTCCCGAGGCTATCGCGTTTTCGATCATCGCCGGAGTCGATCCGAAGGTCGGCCTGTATGCCTCATTCTGTATTGCTGTGGTCATCTCTATTGTCGGCGGACGCCCGGGCATGATCTCCGCTGCGACCGGCGCTATGGCACTGCTGATGGTCACCCTGGTCAGAGAACACGGGCTTGAATACCTGCTGGCGGCAACGCTGCTGACCGGTTTTCTGCAGATCATTGCGGGCTATCTCAAACTGGGCAGCCTGATGCGGTTTGTGTCCCGGTCTGTAGTCACCGGCTTCGTCAATGCTCTGGCGATTCTGATATTCATGGCACAGTTACCGGAGCTCACCGGCGTGACCTGGCATGTATACGCCATGACCGCTGCTGGCCTTGGCATCATTTACCTGTTCCCGCTGTTACCGGTGATCGGCCGCCTGCTGCCCTCGCCGCTCATCTGTATCGTCGCGCTGACGCTGGTCGCCATGTTCACGGATATGGGCATCCGCACAGTCGGTGATATGGGTCAGTTGCCGGACACCCTGCCCATTTTCCTGTGGCCGGATGTACCGCTGAATCTCGAGACCCTGATGATCATTCTGCCTTATGCTGCAGGGCTAACCATTGTGGGTTTGCTTGAATCCATGATGACCGCCACGATTGTGGACGACCTCACCGACACCACCAGCGACCGTAACAAGGAATGCCGCGGCCAGGGTATTGCCAACATCGGTTCAGGCCTGCTGGGCGGCATGGCAGGTTGCGCGATGATCGGCCAGTCCATCATCAACATCAAATCCGGCGGCCGTACCCGGTTGTCGACCATGACCGCCGGTGTTTTTCTGCTGTTGATGGTACTGGTGCTTGATCAGTGGCTGGTACAGATTCCCATGGCCGCGCTGGTGGCGGTCATGATCATGGTTTCTATCGGTACCTTCAGTTGGAGTTCCATCACCAACCTCAAGAAGCACCCGCTCTCTACCAACATCGTGATGGTGGTAACCGTGGTGGTTGTAGTGGCAACCCACAACCTGGCATACGGGGTATTTGCCGGTGTATTGCTGGCGTCGCTGTTCTTTGCCAACAAAATCGGGCACTTTATGCTGGTGCGGTCTGAGCTGGACGAAGCCACCGATACCCGGACCTACACCGTGGTCGGGCAGGTGTTTTTCAGTTCCTGTGAAAAATTCACCGCGTCCTTTGACTTCAAGGAGGCCGTGGACAAAGTGGTTATCGATCTCAGCCGGGCTCATTTCTGGGATATTTCCGCCGTTGGCGCCCTGGACAAGGTTGTGATCAAGTTCCGGCGGGAAGGCGCGGAGGTTGAGGTTATCGGCCTCAACGAGGCCAGCGCCACCATTGTTGACCGCTTTGCCGTGCACGATAAGCCCGGTGCCGTTGATGATCTGTTGGGGGGCCACTGATCATGACAGTGCATAACTCTGAGCAAAGTCAGCCACAGCCACCTGGCAGCGAAGACAATAAACAAAACAACGCAGCGGAAGAGGTGAGAATGTCACACGTTGTAGCATGTATTGACGGTTCGCTTTCGTCACCTGCGGTTTGTGATTATGCGGCCTGGGCCAGTCAGCGAATGGAAGCGCCGTTGGTGCTCTTCCACGTACTGGATGACAGCCGGTTCCCGAGCGAGCAGGACCTGACCGGTAACATTGGTCTGGGCAGTCGCGAGCATTTGATGGAAGAGCTGGCCGAGCTGGACGAGAAGCGCAGCAAACTGGCTCTCGAGCACGGCCATCACCTACTCCAGAACGCCGAGACCCGGGTGCGTGAGCGCGGTGTTACCGATGTACGCCAACGCCAGCGCCATGGTGACCTGGCGGAATCGCTGATGGCCATTGAAGCGGATATCCAGCTGCTGGTGATGGGGCTTCACGGCGAGAGCAGCTCTGACCGGGACGCGCACATTGGCAGCCAGCTGGAAACCGTCATCCGTAGTCTACGCCGTGCGATTATGTTGGTGCCTGACCAGTATTCCGAGCCCCGCAGTGCCATGCTGGCTTTTGACGGCAGCAGCACCGCCTTTAAAGGTGTGCAGTTGCTGGCCAACAGCCCGGTGTTCCGGAATTTTCCACTGCATCTGGTGATGATCGGCCCGGACACTGCCGATAAGTGGGACCAGCTCAAGCAGGCGGAGAAAACGCTGACGGCCAGTGGTTGTGAAGTTCACCTGGCGATCCGTGCCGGCGACGTGGAGCAGACGCTGCACGCCTATCAGGAAGAGCACGACATTGATCTGCTGGTAATGGGCGCCTACGGGCACTCCCGCATACGCCAGTTCCTGGTGGGCAGCACCACCACCAATATGCTGAAAACCGCCCTCAAGCCTTTGGTGATTCTGCGCTGATCCGTGCCAGCGTTTTGCTCTGCAGGCCGCTGAGCTTATGCACCGTGTCCGCGATGCCTGCCACGGTGCGGTAACTCAGGCCTGAGATAGCGTGATGAACCACCCGTACCGACTCACTGACCGGGCGGATGACCGGTATTCTGGCCAATACGTTAAAGCTCTCGTCGGCAATGGCGTGATGCACCTGCTCCAGCCGTAACGAGCCCGCGGCCACGGCTGTCGCCGAAATGTCGACAACGCCCAGCCACCATTGGATCGATTGCTCACTTGTGCGGTTCATCGTAGCCACTCCTTCAGTTGCTGATACACCTTGTCGTGGTGGGTCAGGCGAATATGGTTAATGCCCGGAATACACGCCGTGGCCGTAAGCTGCCAGCCCGGCTGATGAGTGCCCCTGGCACTGGCATCCAGTACCAAAGCATCTCCGAACAGCGTGTTCACAGGATGTTCGGGATTATTGACTAACAGACCGGAAATGGCAAAATGCCGGGCGCCGGGGAGCAATGGCGGCATGCCTCGTTGCTCTGCCAGCACCTCGCCCCGGCTCAGATTGCGGATGCCCTCGCTGCGAAGGTCCAGCACATCCCCGACTGCTTTCAGATAATCCCGGGACTGACGGTTCATTACCCCAGCCGCCGAGTGGGCAGCCTGGGCAAGCCAGGAGCCCTCATGAGGGGAGCCCAGATAAACGCAGCTGTCGACCAGTGCGGTCCAGCTATGGCCGGCCTGCGTAGCAGCGTGACAGGCACTGCGAATGATCAATCCGCCCATACTGTGCCCAACCAGAATCAGCCGTTCCACCGGCACAGGCCAGTGGCGGGTCAGCGTATCCAAGGCCTCGGATAACGCCTCACCGTTACGATAGATGGCCCGGCCCGAGTTGTATCGTAAACACAGGGGTGTAGCCCCCAGCAACTGGGCCAGCAGAGTACCGTAATTTACTCCGGGCTGATCGGGGTAATCCCAGATGGATTCCAGCTCTGTGAGCCCATGAATCATCAACACCAGCGTCCGTTCTGGCTGGTCGGCTTCCGGTTGGTTGAGGCATAGCGGCAGGCCACGATGAAAAAATTGCAGGTCCACCGCCAGGGGACTGGCCCGGTGTTCAAGCCAGTCGCCCAGAAAGCCACTCAGAATAGCGGAGGCGTGGTCTTGCCAGTTGGCGGAACGGGTGTGTTGAGTCATTGTGGTCCAGGTCGGTGGGATAACCTCTTCAGTGTACCTCAACCAGCCCGGGGGTTGCCTCTGGATTAGCGACCGGACAGCGATACATCCCCATACCAGGCGGTGGCCGATTCGCCGGTGTTATCCGAATCCGACATGATGCCGATGCCGACAATGGTCGGTGGTGCCTCGCCAAAGGCTTTCTCGTAATCTGCCACAATATCCCTTGAGACAGTCACCCACTCGCCGGCCTGAGCCGCGCCGGAATTCACCGCGATCATCTGAGTGGCCTCGGTGTACGGGTTGGGCACCAACGCGTCCACCGGCAGTTTGTTGGCCCAGATGTAATTCAGCGCATTGCCGGGTAATTTCTCCCCCGCCAGGGCTTCAACTGCCTTGCGTTTGGCCCGCTCAAAAAAGCCCGCCTTGTCGGGCTCAAACTCAAACGCCACATAAATTCTTGCCGGGTAGTCATCGCCGGCTTTGTTGCGGGCATCGCCCTTCTGATAGATCCCGCTGACCTTCCAGCGCCACTCCAGAATGGGCCGCTGTTGCGGGTCCAGCCGTACCCGGGCAATCAGGCCAGAGGCGCTGTTGGAGGTGTGGGCCTCAACCACCTGAATGCCTTGATCCTGAACCAGCTCGTAGCGGCTGTGGCGATCAATGTTGGGGAATTCCAGTGGCTCCCAGCCTTCCTCAAGAGACTCGATAGCCGAGAATGCGGCTATTGACTGGTTTGGGTTTGCCGAAGCGGAGGCAGATACCAACAGGGCGAGCGCCAGAACCGCCGTACTTGGTTGCATGGAAAGTCTCCGGAAGAATGCGATCTCCAATTCGAGCAAGGACCGTCTCAAAAGTTCCTTATTGCCCGATTGTTAGATCTATACAGTGGTCGAATCCTTGGTTAGATACCAGATGCAGTGTTTAATCTTCAAGCAGCGATAACCACGGGCTTGGAGAAGAACTTTTTCGAAACCCGAGTGATTGAGTCCCAGACCGGTGCCCAATTGGAGTGGTAGCCATCAGGAATTCCGGAGAGAACGGTTTCCGAAAGTCTGATCCTTCGCTAATCTGACGGAACAGCGAAGCTTATGGGGCCACCCCACCGAACCAACCGATACGGAACCGCACCAATGACGGAATACTTCATCCAGGCGTTCATCTACCTGATCGCAGCGGTAGTGGCGGTACCGTTGGCCAAACGTTATGGACTTGGCTCGGTGCTGGGGTATCTGGTGGCCGGGGTGGTGATTGGGCCGGTGACCGGGCTGGTGGGCCAGGAAACCGAGGTTATCCAGCATTTCGCCGAATTTGGCGTGGTCATGATGTTGTTCCTGGTGGGCATGGAACTGGACCCGAAAGCCCTCTGGGCCATGCGTGTCCGTTTGCTAGGGTTGGGTGGTCTGCAGGTGGTGCTGACCGCTGGCGCCGGTATGGCCATCGCCTGGTGGTTGGGGTTGCCCTGGCAAACCACAGTCGCGGTGGGTTTGATTTTTTCCCTGTCATCCACCGCCATTGTCCTGCAGACCCTCAATGAAAAAGGACTCCGCAAGACAGAGGGCGGTCGAGGCGCCTTTTCGGTACTGCTCTTTCAGGATATCGCCGTTATTCCCATGCTCGCCGTCATCCCCCTGTTAATGATAACCGGTCTGGCGGCGACCAGCGCGGCCGAGGCCGACAATTACAGCAGTTTCAGCCTGGTGGCGAACCTGCCGGGCTGGGCTCATGCACTGGTGGTGGTCGGCGCAGTAGCGGCGGTGATCGTTGGTGGTCATTATCTGAGTCGACCGCTGTTCCGATACGTGGTGCAGTCCGGCATGCGCGAGGTGTTTACGGCCACCGCCCTGATGCTGGTGATTGGAATTGCCGCATTGATGAGTGTGGTCAGCCTGTCCCCCGCCCTGGGAGCTTTCCTGGCGGGGGTGGTGCTGGCCAACAGCGAGTTCCGCCATGAACTGGAGGCCAATATCGAGCCTTTCAAAGGTCTGCTGATGGGGCTGTTTTTTATTACCGTAGGGGCGGGTATAAATTTCGAGGTGCTGGCGGCGCAGTGGGGTACGGTACTGGCCCTGGGGCTGGCGGTGATTGTGGTCAAAGCGGCAGTATTGCTCCTGCTGGCGCAACTGTTCGGGATCCGTGGTCGGGATGGCTGGCTGTTTACTCTGGGCCTGGCCCAGGCCGGAGAGTTCGGCTTTGTGCTGCTGACCTACAGTATGCAGAACCGGGTTATCCCGACCGATATCGCCCAGGTACTGGCCCTGGTGGTGGCGCTGTCGATGTTCCTTACGCCGTTATTGTTCATCGCCTACGACCGGCTGGTTCTGCCACGATACCGTGATGCCCGTAACGAGCAGCGGGAGGCGGATGTGATTGAGGAACAGGCCCCGGTCATCGTGGCCGGTGTGGGGCGTTTCGGGCAGATCGTGTGCCGGTTGTTGCGGGCCAGCAAGGTTCCCATTGTGGCCATGGACCTGGCCCTGGACCAGATCGAAAACCTGCGCCGGATCAATATCAAGAGCTACTTTGGCGATGCCAGCCGAATGGAGTTGCTGGAAACAGCGGGCATCGCCAACGCGCGCCTGCTGGTCGTGGCCATTGACGACCGGGACCGGGCCGTAGCCCTGGTGCATCACGTCAAGCAACACTATCCGGGTGTCTGGGTACTGGCACGGGCCTTCGACCGTGGCCATGGCTACGAGCTGCGCCAGGCCGGTGCCGATGATGTGGTCAGCGAAACCTACCATTCCGCTCTCGAACTGGGCGGCCATGCCCTGACCGCGTTTGGGGTGCATCCATTGCGATCGCGGCAGATGACCTGGGCCTTCGTCAACAATGAGAAGGCCCACGATGACGAGCTGTTCGACGCCTGGAAAGACATCGAGGAGGGCATCCGCTTCAGCCCCCGCTACAGCGAATTGTTCATGAAACTGGAGGATACCCTGGGGCACGTCATGCAGCAGGATTGGCAGCCTCCAAGCCGCGAGGACGTGCCACTGTGGTCACCTCCGAAAGCCGGTGAGCGATCCCCGGGATGATTAACCTGAACTTGCGCCACCTCTATTATTTCTGGGTAATTGCCCGTGACGGCTCCATCGTTCGAGCGGCAGAGAGTCTTGAGCTGACACCGCAAACCCTCAGTGGTCAGTTGGCAACCTTCGAATCCGCCCTGGGCAACGCCCTGTTCCGACGCGCCAACCGGGCCCTGCAACTGACCGATTTCGGGCAAACCGTTTTTGGTTACGCGGACGAGATGTTCCAGACCGCCCAGGCGTTGACGGATGTGCTTCGAGAGCCACCCGCAAACAGACCTCTGAACCTGTCAGTCGGCATTGCAGCCTCGATTCACAAGTTGATTGCCTTCCATTTGACGGAGCCTGCCCTGTCCCTTCCCCGTGAGGTACGGCTGAGCTGCCGTACCGGCGACACCTCTGCACTGTTAAAACGCCTTGGCCAGCGGGAGCTGGACATTGTCCTTACTGACCGCGAGCCCGCCTCGGCTGAAGCCAGCCAGTTTCGCGCCCACCGCCTGGCAAGCTCCTCGATGTCGCTGTTTGCAGCCCCGGAACTGGCGGCTAAATTATCCGCTGACTTTCCCGCCAGTCTTGATCGCCAACCGTTTTTGGCGACGTCTCTTGATGCACCTTACATCACTGCGCTGATGAACTGGTTTTCCAGCCAGAATGTCCGGGTGAACGTGGTGGCCGAGGTTGATGACAGTGCTCTGATCAAAGTGTTCGGCCGAGAGGGCCTGGGTTATTTCGCCGCACCTACGGCTATCCGGGATGAAGTTTGTCGCCAGTACCAGGTAGTTCATGTGGCCAGCATCCGGGAGGTGAGGGACAACCTGTATGGAGTGACACGGGCTCGGGGTAGTTATAACGCCGCAGTGACCGAGCTCCTGCGTGAGCGACCGGAACTGGACGATAAGATCGAAAAAACCGAACAATAAACATGAAAAAACCATGTTCTTTTCGATTCATTGATTGTGGATGATGAGGTCGTGTTCCACAGAAGGAGAACCGGCCATGAAAACGATTCACAAGTTCCGTCTCGAGTGTGGCAAAGAACCCAACACCCTGAAGCTCCGTGAGGGGTACCGCGTGGTCCGCTGCGAGTACCTCGTTTCCCAGAAAGGCGTTTACCTGTGGGTAGAACAGCCACTGAACGTCGTCATTCCGGTAGTAGAGCGGCAATTTGTGGTGGTGTTTTCGGGCGACCCGGTACCCATCAGTTACCAGTATCTGGACACCGCTCTCGATCCGTTTGGCCCCGAGGCCTACCACGTCTTTGAGGTAGCCGAGGCACCGGCGTACAAAGCGGTTGAACCGCAGCAGCAGGTAAGCCCGATGCTGTTCAGACCAACCTCGCAACAAGTGGGCACTGCCTGAACCCGATTGTTCTTTGAGGGCCCTGCGGGGCCCTTTGTTTTGACTCCGCGGCAACAGTCCAGGGCGACTACCCCAGCGGACTGCGCACTCCCTCTGGACCGACGATATATGGCGGTGATGGAGAGATATTGCCAAGATTATCGGTGCTCAGTGTTGGTGATGTCAAAAGCCTTTGCCATCCCAGAGAATGCCCGGCGTCAGGATATTTGCGCGCCAGGGCGAAAGCGACAAGTCGCTGTAACCCGCAATCCGGAGCCGTATATAAGTGATGCAATTAGCTTGATGGGCTCTTCGAGCCGATCGATGATGCGAAATGCTTCGTCATGGGACAGCACCACCGCTAGCTTACGAGGCGTCTTCGACCGAGTGACATCACCGATCTCGCCGAGCGGCTTATCCATCACTTTGGTGTATAAACACACAAGAGAGTTCAGCGCCTGAGCTTGCGTTGCGGGAGCAACATTGCGATGCACCGCGAGCCAGGTCAAGAATTGATTTACTTCCGTTGGCCCCATATCACGGGGGTGCTTCATCTGGTGAAAACGAATGAAATAGCTGGTCCAGTACCAATAGGTTTTCTCTGTACGGATGTTGTAGTGATTTACACGAATGGCAGCGCGAATCTGATCACGCAGACGGGGCTGCTTTCCTTGCCTCTGTAAAGGCTCCTTGCCAGTATGTGTATATTCATACAGCATTATTGGCGGAGCAGATCACCGATGTCCAATGATTGCATGGCAACGATGTGGGTGGCGGTCTAAGCTGTTGTTTTATAAATTTATGGATAAAGCGTCAGCGCTTGGAAAACCGTAATCATGAAGCGGTCAAATTTCTGCAATCGCAAAGCATTCTATCCAATTGCTGTTAGCAGCTGTACCCACCCCTCCAAAAATTTTGTCTGATGAGTAAAAAAGGGATAATTTATACTCATGGAAGAGTTCGACGACAACAAGAGCAGGGCCAATCTTGCGAAGCACGGAATTGACTTCGAGGCGGCCCATTAGCTCTGGCAAGATCCTGATCTTTTGGAAATTCAGGCTAAAACAGAAGGCGAAGCGCGCTTTCTCATCATTGGCCGGTTAGGAGCAAAGCATTGGTCTGCTGTCGTTACTTATAAAGAAGAGCGAATCCGCCTGATTTCCGTCAGGCGGGCTCGCAAGAGAGAGGTGGAGCTTTATGAACGTTGAAGAGTTCGACGAAAAGTTTGATGCGGATAAAGAGGATGTCGTTGACGATCTGGACCTTTCGACAGCGCGTCGGGTGAATCAGGAACAGAAGCGTATCAACGTTGATTTTCCATCCTGGGTTGTAGAGGCGTTGGATCGTGAAGCAGCGCGAATAGGTGTCACTAGACAGTCGATTATCAAGGTCTGGCTGGTTGAGCGCCTGGAAGCTGATGCTGCTAACAAGGCGCTTAATGGTGACGCCGCAAGCGGCGCACGTTAGCTCTGCATTATGCAGTTCTAGAATTAAGTAAGGGGGAGATAAAATGCATCTGTATGAAGATCAATTTTCAGAAAGCCACGATTTTCCGAAAGTAGAAAACCATCGAAAATTTTAATAATCGCTTCAACAGGAAGATGCGGAAGCCATATGCTAGGGCATGCGCTATATAAAACAGGTAGTTTTGGATTTCCGTTAGAGTATACGAATCCTTCGAATTTTGCGAGATGGAAAAGGCGCTTTGGGATAGATGACTTTCAAGGGATCATGACTGAAATACAGCAACGGAGGACATCACCTAACGGCGTATTTGGAATAAAGATTCATTACCCTCACATTAAACAGTTTGGTGGGTTTGATAATTTAGTAAGATTATTTCCAAATGCTCATTATGTTCTCCTCTCTAGAAAAGACGTTTTGAAACAGGCCGTATCACTATCAATAGCTCGCCAAACAGGAGTATGGATATCTGGTCAAAAACCTGTAAACGAAAACCCAACATATGATTTCGAACATATCGATAAATGTCTTCGGGAAACCATTCTCAATAACTCATCTTGGAGGTACACTTTAGCTGCTAGTGGATGTAACTACATTGAAATGGATTTTGATCATGTACGTAATAATCTTTTTCAATCGATAGAAAAAATAGCAAGTTTTATTGGTATAGAAATCGAATCAACCGAAATGCCAAAAGAGCAAGCCACAAAAAAACAAAGTAAATATATAAATAAAGAATGGGCAATGAAGTTCATTTCCGATTTCAATAAAGCTGATGAGCTTCTTAGTAATAAAGGAATTGGTATTGCCGAGAAAATAAAGGGGAAAGTTAAACGGTTGATACAGGCATAACAAAGAAAATGCACTCGGACGGTAAAAAGCGCCGCTCCTTCGTCGCTCTGTTTTTTACCGCCGGTGATTTGAGACGTTAGTTTCTAAAACACCGATAATTTATAGACATGGGTGTATTGTTATCCCGCACCGCCTCGGAGAGATGCCGTGATCGAGATACATCAATTTGCGCCAGGGTGGGGTTTGAATGTAAGCCCGTTCTGCCTCAAGGTGGAGATTTACTGTCGTCTGGCAGAACTTCCCTACCAGACCAAAAGCACCCTTCCTTTCAAGGGGCCGAGGGGCAAGCTCCCATTCATTATTGATAAGGCACACAGTGTTCCCGACAGTGGCAACATCCTTACGTACCTGAAGAAGACGTACGGTGACCCGCTAGACGGACAGCTCTCCGAAGCTCAATTAGCCTCTGGTCACATGTTGCGACGCACGTGTGAGGAGAGTCTTTACTTCGCTATCCTCTTTTCACGTTGGATGGACGACAGATACTGGCCGAAGACCAGGGACGCGTTTTTCGGCATGGTGCCGCCCGTAGCTCGCCACTTGGTGGCGGCTGCAGCGCGAAAAGGCATTAGGAAAAGCCTTACAGGGCAGGGTTATGGTCGCTATCCATTGGCGGAGGTGTATGCCACCGGCACTGCGGATCTTACTGCGATTGCTTGGCAGCTAGACCAGCATAAGTATGCGGTAGGTAACAAGGTGACCTCATTTGATGCGACTGTTTATGCATTCCTTTTCAACATCGTTCGGGCGCCGCTGGAGACACCGCTCAAGCATGCTGCTTCGGAGAATGGGTCGATTCTTGCGTACTTGGAGCGTGTGGACGACACGCTGAAGATGAAAGGTGGCCCTAGTGTCCCGTCTGGCTAATTCGTTAACCTACTGAGCCAGACCGGACACTAGTGGAGTGTAATAAGTGGTCGGGTACCATCTGAGTTTGGTGGAACCGGTGCCGCCGGTGTGGTCTACAATGAGCCAATGAGTGTGTTTGCGGCACCAGCTGTGAAGCTATCTGTTAGCAGCGTATCCATCCATGGATGGTGGTCAGCTATTAGGCAGCTAACGTGGTTCTATCTGGAGGAAAGGTGATGCACAAAAACTACTTCGCAATCTTCTCCATACTTCTTGTCCTGGTACTGCCCATTTCAGTTAATGCCGATGGGTTATTGGGTGAGGTGGATGCCAAGAATCAGGCATTCGCGAAAGCGATTCTTTCAAAAGATGTTGATCACCTGGTCAACAGTTACATTGAGGATGGTTGTATCATCGCGCCGAAATCGCCGAAGATTTGCGGAAAAGATGCTATCCGAGGTTTTTGGGAAGGCGTTGTCGCATCAGAACCGCAGGATGTCGAAATACGTATGCAAAATGCGGGAAGTGACTCTGATCTTGCATAGGTTACCGGCGAGCTTCTAATCACCGATTCAGAATCAAATACCCAAAAAAATCGATTTGTTCTGGTTATAAAAAATGCTGGTGCTGACTGGAAGCTGCCTATCGATGCGTGGACTCCGCAATGAAGGCGCTGTCAGCCGGCCAGCGTGACATGTTGTTCTACACCGGTCGGCTGGGCAGGTCACGGGTGGAATAACAATGCAATCCACGCGACAAGCGCGTGATTGCGGGCGTTACATTGTTTAGGGAGTCTTCGTGAAGATGAGCTTTTTTGAAGGAAAACGCCTGAAACGGATTCTTGATAGCGGGTTACCATGGACCACGCAGATTCAATATAGGAACGACTGGGACAGTTCGGGCACGCAGTCGATATCGCTCTTGAGCTGATCAAGCGAAGAAAGTTTTCAGCTTCTCCCAGATCAGCAAAATTTTATTCGGTCATGGAAAACACTCTGGGCTCAGGTAAGGGGCGAGGACATTTATTTTTCTATCACGGAGAATCCGGACACCGATCTGAAAGGCCGCTACTAATCAGTGGCTTGGGAGTGGGTGTCCGAATTGCGTGTTTCTAGTCAAATACCGCAAACCTCAGGCCCTTGGCGGTATCCAGGCCGACCACGGTATCCAGTCCGGTCATGCCGGTAAAATCCGTGTGTTCAATATTGGCTTCGGTCAGGTTGGCATTGGTGAGGTTTGCGCCGGAAAAGTCGGCACCCCTCAAATCCGCGCGGGTCAGGTCGGCGCCCTTCAAATTGGCCTTCCTGAGGTTTGAGTATCGCATGTCCACTCGGCTCAACTTGGCCCGGGAAAGATCCGCGCCCTCAAGGTCCGTCTTCTGGAATGTGCCGCGCTGGAGTCCCATGGACTGGTTGCCCATGTCGGCGCTGGCATCCGCGTCGATCAGAATAGCCCCTCTCATGTTGGCGCCATTAAAGTTGGCAGCTGCCCGTGCGCCGGTCAGGTCGGCATTTTCCAGGTTCGAATTCAGAAGCTGCGTCATGAAAAGGTTGGCGCCCTGGAGGTTGGCACCGGATAAATCGGATTCGAGCATTTCAGCCCCGCCCAGATCGGCCCCGGAAAGATCTGCTCCGCTAAAGTTGGAGTGATTCAGCCGGGCGGAGCGGAAACTGGATTTCTTAAGGTCAACCCCGGGTAGTGCCAGCCGATAAAGCTTCTTGCCTGACAGATCGAGTGGCTTTGAGGGGGAAGTCTTTTCAAGGAGTGAGAGTACGGCACTGTCGTTCATCTCTACCGCGGTCGAGCTCGGGTGTTTCAAGCGGTCTTCAATGGACATCGGGCCTTCGTAGCTTTGTGAAAGCCCTGGTGTGCAATAGAACACCAAGCTTAGTATGACCATAGCCCGCGAAATGCGGCCAGTCGCTTTACTCAACCCGGGCAAGCTTGCAAGAGTGGGTTTGCAGAGGACGATCATCTTTAGTTACCTGCTTCAAGCGTTGCAGTGATGCCTTATTGATAGCATGTATCCGTTCTCCGGCATAGCGTCGAGTCTTCCCGCAATGCATAACAAATTGCGGCACTTCAGCGCAGCAAAGCTGCGCTCCAGGAAATAGTACCCACAAACTCATGTGTCACCGCCCGCTTTTTGGTATACAGGTGAAGTGGGCTCGCAATTTTTTGGCATCTTCGCGAATCCTGGCATTCAAATCGTCCTAATCCCAGAAGTGGAGTCTATTCATGCAGCCAAAAGACATCGTGGCCCAGTACATTGCTGATATCCATGCCCAGCGTCTTGATGAGGCAAAGGCCTTGCTGGCTGCTGAGGGGTTCGAATATGTGGGGCCGAATATGCGCTTCCTTAGCCCCGATGACATGCTGGCCTACCAATTCGGTATGGTTGCCATTCAGAAAGACCTGATCCTCCGTCAGCTCAGTGCCGACGGGGAGCACGTGTTCGCGATCCTGGATTACCGGACCAACTTTGAACCGATCGGGGATGTGCGGCTTGCCGTCTGGTTTCGTGTCCGGAACGATAAAATACAGACGGTTGAAGCCTTCTATAACGCGGCAGTGGTTGAAAACATGCTGGGAGGCAATCTACCTTCAGCTGGCTGAAACAATGGGGGGATTCCGGGTATTCGTCCGGTCCCAATAGGGAGCCCTACCTGCTGGAAAACGTTTCAGCAAGATGTATTGACCACGATCAATTCCGCTACACCAATAGCGGCAGCATGCGCAACTGTTTTCGGCTACACTCGAGTTTAGACGCGTCTCTTCAATCGGGCGCTGTTTCAAGGAGTAACCATGGCTTCATCAAGAACCATCAAGTTGCATATCGGCAATGCCCTACCGCCGGCGAATGCCAGAGGTACAGAGCAGATCATTGCGCTGTGGCAGCAAATTGGCACCTTTTTCAGGGAGCGGTCCTTCCAGGCCCAGAGTGGAATCAAGGGCGTCGCCCGGGCGTACAGTATTTCCCTGGACAGCAGCTCCCTGCTGCACGCCATGGAGAGCGCCAGAGACCAGTCACAGAGTTTCAGTGAACAGCGTCGGGCGTATATCGACAACCCGGGTAACCGCATCGACGCCGAGCTTGCCATCACTGTAACCGGCCAGGAGCATGCTCTGGAGGAATTGGAAAGCTACCAGGTTGCTACGGTTTTTCTTCATCAATTGGTGATGGCCACCAATATCATCCACCCCGGTGCCTTCCAGGTTCTTGATGCACGCTTCACTGGCGAGGGTGCACACCGATTTGAGGCACAGCAGTTCGATGCCCAGATCTTTCGTGGGGCGTTAAAAACTGCCACGTCAAACGAATGGCCTAAACTCGGTAGCCCCGGACTGGAGACGGTCTGGACCTGGCTCGAGCATACTGGTGTCGCCAGGGCTGATACGGCCATCAAGGATATCAATCGGGTACTCTTCACGCTTTTGAAAGTTGCCGAACAACGCCAGGAATACAGCGCCAGAACCGTGCTTCTGGTCATGTACCAGCTCGAGGTGCTGCTGGACTGCCGTGAAACCCGGAGTCTGGAACAACTGCGCAATCGCGGTCAGTTGGTTCTTGGCGCCATTCCTGAGGCGGCAGACTGTTTCAAGGAGCTCTACGACGTCCGTAACGGTCTCTTCCTGGCGAGCCAGCCGGTGCACCGCCCACCGCTGATCTGCCACAACACCGCCAAAGCGCTACGCGAACAGATCGGGCAGCACAACACCGCTGTGGAATCCGGAACGGCCCTTGTTCTGGCCCTGCTTCAGGATCTGATTGCGCACAATGCCCGGAGTTATAACTTCACTGAGCGCATGTCACGGGAGTAGAAGGGGAACGTACAGGCGCACTGAGACAGGTGGCGTTATCAATACCATCATCACGACCCTGACGATGAATCCATCGTTGGATCTATACGGCACCACCGACCACCTGGTCGAAGATGCCAAGACTCGCTGTCGCGAAGTCGGCCGAGAGCCCGGCGGGGGTGGCATCAATGTTGCCCGTAATCTGCATGTCCTGGGCGATCGTGTTCATGCCGTCTTCCCCGGCGGCGGCTCCTGCGGCGACATGATCGAATCGATGCTGCGCAGCGAATCGATTTCCTATGAGCGCATTCCCGTCAATAATCCAACACGCCAGAATCTGGCGCTGACCGAGACTTCGACCGGTCGCATGTTTCATTTTGTGTTCCCGGGTGAGGAGATCAGCGAACGGGAATGGCGCGCCTGCCAGTCCGCCATCCGCCATGTCAGTAACAAGACGCGCTACCTGGTTCTCAGCGGCAGCCTGCCTTCCGGCGCACCGGACGACTTCCATGCCCGGCTTGCCAGTGAAGCTTCGACGCGATCCATCCGGGTTATTCTGGATACATCCGGTCGGGCCCTGGGGCCGACGCTCTGCGCGGGCGTCTACCTGGCAAAGCTCAACCGCAAGGAACTGGCCCAGCTGGGATATTCCGGGGACTGGCAGCCTGAAAGCCAGTTGGCTTTGATGTCGGAACTGGTGCGAAAAGGCGCTGCGGAACTGTTGGTTGTCACCCAGGGCGACAAGGGGGCCCTCATGGCGACGGCTGACGGACAGCAATTGCAAGCCATCCCCCCTCCGGTTGAGGTGGTGAGCCATGTTGGCGCTGGTGACAGTTTCGTATCGCTGATGGTGCACAGCCTGAATCAGGGCCGCTCTGAAGCAGACGCACTGGCCTACGGTGTTGCCGGCGCAGCGGCGGCAATCAGCACGCCGGGGAGCCGGATTCCCGCCCAGACTCGTATTGATGAGCTTTTCGTCCAAGTCAGACGAAGCCCATGACGTAGGATATACGAGTGGAGGGGGAGCACCTCGGGTTCTGACGGAGCCTCCCGACGCAGACTTCCTATGTCGTGGCCACGCGCCCGCTGGCGCTGGTGTGGCCAGCAAACAGGGTAACCGGGCAGCTGATGGATCGCATCAATGCCGCGTTCGCCTTGGGCAACCAGCGTGCGCCCGGCCAGGACATCGAGTTTGCGGTCAACCAGCTGATCGAAATTGCAATACGAGCCCTCTCCCCAGGGCTCAATGATCCATTCACGGCACTGACCTGTCTGGACCACTTGGGGTCGGCCCTGTGCCGCTTGGCTCAAGACCGACCCCAAGTGGTGGAAGAGCGCTTTCAATCAGCGAAGCAATTGTTGAGCTAGTCGCCGGATTACAGCTTCGTCCCAAGTGAATACACTCAACTTGAGGAAGCTTGGGTTCGCGAGTTGGATCGTTTCATTTACCATCAGGGAAATCCGGGAGGGATATATGTTTCTCGCCGAAAAATCGACCGGTCATATGATCGAGGTGTTGGACATCAAGGCGCTGTTTGATCCCAATAAATCCACGGTCAAAGGCAGCCTGCACTTCGGTGAGGAGGCCCAGGATCCGGAGGCTTTCGAAAAAGCCGGTCTGAACTTCCCGTCAGGGGAATCCCTGCCGCTTTGCTGGACCGATCCGGATTATCGCAGACGGTGATCCGGGCTTTTCGCAACCATTCTCTGCTGTCCCTGATGGTTCGTCATGCTTGAGGGGATGAGCTATACCGACATGGCGGGCCAGCTCGTCAGCCTGATTGCACTGGGGTTCTGCCTTGTCGGCTTTGCCAGCAAGCGGGATGACCGCCTGATGGGGCTGCTGATTTCTGCAAACGTGGCCTTTGCGCTGCAGTTTGCCCTGTTCGGCAGCTGGACGGCGGCCGTCCTGAGCCTGCTGGTGATTGGCCGTATCATTCTGGCCCGTCGCTACCTTGGCAATTGGCTGGTGATGCTGGCGGTACTGGCTGTGAACCTGGTGGTGGTCACCAGCTTCATCACTATCTACCGGCTCACCCGGATGAAGCGCCGCTACCCGGAAGCCTTTGAAAATCTGAAGGAGCCCGGCTCATAGTCGGGTGTTTTTCACTCGCTCAAAGCCGTCTCGGATGAGCCAATTTTGCGGAACAGCCGCCATTTCACCGGAGTCTCGGGTTCATAGGTGCAGTACAGGCCGGTGCGGATGGCCTTTCGCAGGTGGCGTCCTAGCGGGGCGTGTACAGCCTCGACTTTACGGATGGCGTAGCGGATTCGCCAGGTGACGGTGGTCCGGGCCCGCTCCGCCATGCTGCCGAGGCGACGGCTGCGGCCGCCGAGCCCCAATGCGTCGGAGAGCGCCTCAAGCAGGGTATCGAGTTCCGTCTGTATCTGCTCGACGCGGCCGAGGTCATTATCATCTTCGGCGCCGGCCAGTTCTTCCTGCAATTCGCGGATGCGGGCCTTGTAGGCCTCCCGGGCTTTGTCGTCCAGTACCCCGTCATCCCGGTTCTCATTTCTGACGTGGCCCGAGAGGTCGAAACAGTGAATGCTGGTACCCGCGTTTCCGATCAATACCACGATGTCCTGCAGGCCTTTCATGTCTGGGAGTAGCACGGTCTGGCCATTGAATCGCAGCAGCCATCCTGACCCCTGGCGAAGGATGGCAGACTCCTTGGCGGGTGGCGGGGTTGCCGGGCTTGCCAGATCAGCGGCGGGCAGGGTCGAAGCCGGGTGGGTGTCAACACGGCCCAATGCCTCACGAATGAAGGTGATGTCTTCGGGCTGGCGTAACGGGTTAACCGCCAGCAGCCAGTCAATCGCTTCCCCCGGACGCGCTTCCCGACCACCGGTGATCTTGGCACGAAACAGTACCTCGAACTTGTCGTACCAGACCCTCGCCTCTTGCATTTGTCCTTTCAGGGCGTAACAGGCGGCGAGCCCGGCTGGAAGGTCCACCACGGGCACGTCGATGCCGTTCCTGGCAAACTCGATAGCTTCATCGATACGCCGGGCGAGCAGGTACGGCACGCAGGCGTAGGCGGAATACCATTGGGGATGGAAAGGATGCAACCGGAATGCTCTTTCTGCGCATTGAATGCTGCTTTCGTGGTTGCCCAATAAGGCGTGGCAAAGCGCCAGCTGAATCAGGCAATCGGGGTGGTTGGGCGAGAGCGCCAACGCCCGGTCCACGTACCAGGCAGCCTGGTCGAAGTCGCGGCGGTGGAGCAGTATCCGACCAATCACCACGTGCAGGAGCGGGTCGGTGTCGTCCAGGTCAAGGGCTTGGTGGGCGAATTTGTAGGCTTTCTCGCCATTGGCGTCAAAGGCGTGCCAGAACTGACAGGTCCACTCATTGAACCAGGACAGCGACAGGCCGCCATAGGCTCTGGCGAAGTGGGGGTCGAGCGCCACCGCCCGTTCAAGCAGGATGCGGGCCTCAGCGTCGTCCTCGGCGGTGCCCTTCAGCAGCAGGGATTTGCCGCGTATCCAGAGCTCGTAGGCCTCAAGATTTTCAATGGCTTTGCTGCGGGATTCCAGCAGCACCGCGTCCTCGAGACGGGCGGCGAGGGCCACGGCAGTCTGCGCGACGATGCTGTCCTCAATGGCATAGAGCTTGGCCGTGGGTGCTTCATAGCGGTGGCTCCAAACGTGGCGGTCGCTCTGGGCGTCGGTGAGACCAGCGGTGATGCGCAAGCTGGCGTCTGTTCGCCGCAATGCGGTCCGCAGCACGAAGGCCCTGCCATTCTGATCAGCCTCAGGGCGTTCCACCGGAGGCGATTCCTGCTTTGCCGTCGCCTGCCAACACACCAGATCCAGCGAGCCGAAGCGCGCAAGCTCGACCTGCAGGTCATCGTTAAAGCCTTGGGCGAAGATCTGCTCCTCAGCTAACCCGCTGGTGGTGCAGGGCATGAGGATAAGCGTCGGGTTTCTTGCAGCCATGTGCGTGCCCTACCTGGCCAGAGGCACCCAACGGCTCAGTCCCATGTCTGAGAACCGTGTGCCTGTTGATCAATTTTACTCGTCTCACGATGTAAGTGCATCTCTCACGCCTTCAGTAGTGAGGAACCGGTCGAGCAACCCGTTTGCTCCGGGCAACTTCTCGCTCACTTTAAACAAGAAGGGACATGATGATGACCAAGTACCGCAGCAAACTGCCCCAAACGCAGGGCCAGCTTTTCCTGACTGACGGCGGCCTGGAAACTACACTGATCTTCCACGATGGCATTGATATCCCCCATTTTGCAGCGTTCACGCTGCTGGCGGACAAAGCAGGCCGCGACCACCTGCGCCGGTATTTCCTGCGCTACGCCAGCATTGCCCGTGCCGGCCAGACCGGCTTTATACTGGAAGCGCCCACCTGGCGGGCAAGCCCGGACTGGGGCGCGAAGCTGGGCTACTCCACCGAGGCTCTCACCAAAGCCAATGCCGACGCAATCTGGTTGCTCGAAGAGGTGCGTGCCGTCTGCCAGAGCGCGGAGATGCCCGTTGTCATCAGCGGTTGCATCGGCCCCCGGGGCGACGGCTACAACCCGGCAGAGATCATGAGCGAAGAAGAAGCCCAGACTTACCACAGCCTGCAGGTGAACACCTTTGCCAACAGCGCGGCCGACATGATCACGGCCATGACCATCACTAACGTGCCCGAAGCCATTGGCATTTCCCGGGCCGCCAACGCGGCTGGCATACCCTTATGCCTCTCGTTCACTGTGGAGACTGATGGCCGCCTGCCTACCGGAGTATCCCTGCGCACAGCCATCGAGGCCGTGGATAAGGCTACCGGTAACGGGCCAGCTTATTATATGATCAATTGTGCCCACCCTACCCACTTCACCAAGGCATTGGCCAGTGGTGAGCCTTGGCTGCGGCGCATCCTTGCAGTACGTGCCAATGCCTCCAGGCGCAGCCACGCCGAACTCGATAACGCTGAAAATCTGGACGCCGGTGATCCGGTCGAACTGGGGCGGGAATACGCGGAGCTGCGCGCGTTGCTGCCGTGGCTCACGGTTCTGGGCGGCTGCTGCGGCACGGACCACCGCCACATTGAACAGGTCTGTGAGCACTGTGTGATCGAAGCTTGAGGTTACTAGCACCTGAAGCGCGGCCGCTCCGGCGGCCGTCTTCGCTGAGTTGCGCTGATATGCAGATTTACGCTGAGCAGATTTAGTTGAAGAGTGCTAACGATTTTTTCGTTGTTCGAGGTGCCATATGCCCACCCTGCAACCTTTCGTACGTGAAGCCGGATCCGGACCCGGTGTGGTCTGCATTCATTCCAACGCCGCCAGTTCCTCCCAGTGGCGTGACCTCATGGAGGTGTTGGAGGCCACCCATCACGTTTTTGCGCCGGACTCTTACGGCTCCGGAAGAAGCGTGGACTGGACCTCGGACCGGGAAATCACCTTACAGAATGAGGTTGAATTCATTGAGCCCGTGATGGCGCAAGCGGGCTCACCTCTTACCCTGATCGGGCACTCCTACGGCGCTGCGGTTGCCCTGATGGCAGCGCTTGCCGATCCAGATCGGATCCGAGCGCTTGCGCTCTACGAGCCCACACTTTTCGCTGTCGTTGATGCCCATACTCCACCACCTAATGGCGCAGACGGCATTCGCGGCGCGGTAGCGGCGTCCAGCGCTGCTCTTGACGCAGGCGACCGCGATAGTGCGGCTGAACATTTCATCGATTACTGGATGGGAAAAGGAAGCTGGCAGGCCACCCCCTCTCAGCGAAAACCCGCCATCGCCGGTTCGACCGTCAACGTCCGCCGCTGGGCACATGCGTTGATCACCGAAGCCACGCCCGTGGAAGCGTTTGCAGCGCTCAACATCCCCATTCTGTACATGTTGGGCGAGCAGTCGCCGGAGTCTGCCCATGCCGTCGCCCGTATCCTGATCCCCGTGCTCCCGTTGGTTCGCGTGGCGGAATTTCCCGGCCTTGGCCATATGGGGCCGATCACCCATCCGGAGGTCGTGAATTCGGAGATTGCAAGGTTCCTGGCGGAGGTCGAAGCCTGATAATCCTTGTTCTGCAAAGGGAGAGCAACGTGGAACAGATCTTTTTCGGCGGGTGGTCAAGCCTGGTTCGCACGCTGATTGTGGGTGTGCTGACTTACGTGGTGCTGGTGGTTTTCCTGTGCATCTCCGGCAATCGGACCCTTTGTCCTGGAGACAGATGGTTCACTGAGTGTTGGGTTCTGCTCAACCTGCGGAACACACTTGTTCTATCGCCTGCTCCCCACCGATGAATACGTTCTTACACCCGGGCTATTCGAGAATGACGCTGGCTTCATAATGAACAGCCAGATATTTATCGATCAGAAGCCGGACTGCTATGCGTTCGTAAATGATACGCCGACCATGACCGGGGAGGAGGTGTTTACGCAATTTTCGGAATCCGTTATCTGAGCGGCATGCCTGACAAAACCCGCCGCATGAGCCGGGCGTTAAAACAGGGAGTGTAAGGGCGAGTAGTAGAAACAATGCTGTCAGAAAATCTCTGGCTCAGGCAGCACACGTTACACACACTGATCTTGCAGCGCTTTAGTGACGGAGTCTTTGCAGAGAATTATTTTCGTGATGGTGATAGTGAAAATCTAACTTCATTATTCACTCCAACAATATTTTCCTATTTCAGATATTATGGATCACAGAAGTTGGCGATAAGCCAACATTTAACTGGGAGAATATAATGAGCAAGAAACCCGAAAAAGATGCAGTCACTACCGCCACAATTGAGGAGCAAACTGCTGCTTTTTTAAAGTCTGGCGGGGCTGTTGAATACGTAGTCAAAGGTAAAAGTGGGCAAATTACCTCTGCAGGTTCGAAGCAGATTAACCTGAAAGGTAGCTGATGAGTTTGGTACCCAAGCCGCGCGCCCAGGGGGCGAGTGGCAGACCCTTCCTCCAGGGCTGTCCTGGCCTGATCCGGATCGGTGCCGATGTCGAAGGTTGCCTGCATGAGGATCGTTAACCAGTCAGGCCATGCACCGGGTGACAAACTCTTCGCTTCGCTGCGATTTTGTCACCGGTGATGGCAGGCCTTATAAAGATGAGGGATCAGCGCGGCGGCGCCTCGCCTCGCTACTCGAAGAAGCCGTCTTCAGGGGTGTCCTCATTCCGCGAAACAGTTTGAAGTCCGGCGTCGCCAACGCTACCGGAGCTGTGGTCATCAGCACGGTAGCCAACTGGGTTCCTTCATTGACCGGATTGGAATGACGGCGCAGGCCGACTTCAAAGTGCCACCGCACGGGAGCCGTGTTCGGGGCTAAACTTCACCCGAAAAGTAACACTATAGTGTCACTATCTCTGAGGCCAGGGCGAAAATGAGTAAATGGCTGGAGTAATCTGGATGAAGCCAGCCCTCCAGGAACTGGACGTCACCGCTGAGCCCAACCGCAAAGCCTGGAAAGTCCTGGGCCAATGGCAAAACCCTTTCCTGACCGCCTCCAACGACTCACACCTCGTCACCAGAGGTGCGGACAAGTACTTCCAGAAATTCACCCCCGGTGCCCCGGGAACTGGAGCACGTCACTATTAAAACTGGTGCCCATGTCTTACAGGAAGACCAGGGTGAAGCCCTGGGGGAAGGGGTAGTGCGGTTTTTGAAAGAACGGGTTCCCGGTTAATGTTTAAGTGGTCTTCTCCATGAATGGAGGCTCAGTGATGGTGACGGTGAAACTTCGGGACATTGAAACCGTTTCACGTCTCCGTTCGATGCGGGTGAATGCCAGCGAGCACCGGATTTTGAACAGCGAAAAGCACGGCATCAGCAACGTGCGGAAGCCTTGATCAAGAAAGATGTCCGTATCAACATCAGGGTATTCTCCACAAGTACGTGGAGGGGCACTTGCATGAGGCTCGGTGCTAATAAAACCCGGTCATGACGCCGGGTTAACCCGGCGATAAAGCGCTTCCAGCAGGCTATAGAGCCCGAATGCGAACAAACCTGTCGCAACGAAGGCCAGCAACCATTTGCCGAACATCTGGCTGCGAAGGGTGCTGAAAACTTCGGCAAGGCCGCCTGCTTCGTCGGGGTTGAACTGGTAGGCGGCGATAATAAAGAAGCTACCGACAAGCACAAAGACCAGGCCACGGGTCGCGAGGCCAAAGCGGCAAATAGGGTAGGCCCATTGCTGGGTTTTGGTGGGCATGTTGAAGTGACGATCAAATTGTGACTTCCAGCCTTTGACGGCGTGGGCGATGCCGGCACCTATGAAGGTCAGGCCGACGGCACCGACTATCCACGGCCCGTAGGGCAGCTTCATCAGCCAGGTGGCCATGCCTTGCGATCCGCCACCGGAGCTTCCGGAGGATGCGGCAAAATGGAAAATCAGATTGACCGCAAAAACGGCCAGTAAAACATGGATGACCGCACTCACCAGCAAACCAGTCCGGATGGCAATGCCCTTGGCGCCCAAGCCGTGGTGGTCGGTATCTTTCACAGCCTGGATAGTGCGCCAGGTGGCGTAGCCTAGCAGGCCAAAAGCCATGGCACCCAGCAACACAGTGCCCCCCGGTGCAATCAACAACCGTTCCAGTGCGCCCTGGCTGCCCTCGGTCTGTCCACCTTGACCAAACGCAGCTAACGCGGCCAGGCCCCCGATTAACAGATACACAATACCTCGCGCCGCGTAGCCGGCTCGCGCAAACAGTGAGAGCGCTTCGTACTGATCAGTCGCTGGTGTGTCCTTAGCCATAGCTTTCTCCTGATTAATCATTGCGCTTTATCAATATAATAACGCTTTGTGTGGCTGGGGACGGTAGTTACAAAACTTGACAAAGTCCAGGCATGAGCACAATCTCGTGTGCACTTTAACTGCCCTTTGCTCGTTGCTCTTCTGGAGGGCTGTTCTATGCGTGTATTTGCCAATCCTGTCGGTTCAGGTTCACTCTGGTTCGATAACCTCGCTACCGCCGATGGAACCCCCGTCGCCTATGACCCCCAGGCCCGTGCTTTTCTGCCGATGCCACCTTTTTGCGCCAACCGTGAGGTGATCGGGTGTAACTGGATTGCGCCTGAGCAGGGTGCCTTCTGCCGATCCTGCGCCATGACCGCGCTGGCCCCGGACCCGTCCATACCCGGAGCTTTCCCGAACTGGGCCAAGACCGAGGCTGCCAAACGCTGGGCGATCGACAATCTTGGGCGCTGGCACTGGTTTCGGCCAGAGGACCCCGGCGCGCGGCCGGTTTTCCATATGCTCGCCGAGGGCCCGACGCCAGTTTTCATGGGGCACGCCGCGGGCGTAGTGACCATCAGCGTAGCGGAGGCGGACCCGGTACTGAGCATAACCCGTCGTCAGGCGCTGGATGAGCCTTACCGCACCATGATCGGCCACATGCGACACGAAATCTCCCATATGCTCTGGTGGCGGTTGAGTCTGCGCCAGGATTTTCTGGATACCTTCCGGGCGATGTTCGGCGATGAGCGTGCGGATTACGCCGCTGCACTCCAGCGCCACTACAAGCAAGGCCCCGGGGCTGATTGGCGCCAGTATTACCTGACCACCTATGCGTCTGCGCACCCCCATGAAGACTGGGCCGAAACCGCCGCCCACCTGCTGCATCTGACAGATATCACGGACAGCTTCGTGGCGGCAGGGTTGTCGTCACCAGATATGCCGGGCCCGGGTTGGGACCCTTACTCGGAGCCAGACGCCCACCGCCTGATTCATATCGCGGCGTCTCTCGCAGTCGGGGTGAACCACATCAACCGCTCTATGGGGTTGTCGGATCTTTATCCGTTCGCCCTGTCAGACACGGCGCGGCGTAAGCTTGCCTTCGTCCATGACTGGCTGCGTCGGGGCTCGCAGGGACTTTAATGACCCGCAGGCGTTTTCGAGCGCCGGATTTTGCGATTTCTGCCACCACGTAAATTTAATTGTTCTTGGTCGGTGTGGGCTGGTCTCATCTGATCCGTCGGTTCCTTAATTAATAGAGTATGAATGCATGCGCTTATCAGAATGGATCTCGGTCAATATGGAGGCAGTTCTTCAGGTTTGGGAAGATAATGCCAAAGACCTCTTACATGACAAATCCGCTTCAAAAGTTGAGCGCCGCGATCACGCCAAAGCCATGTTGCTCTCAATCGTTCATGAAATGGACCAGTACCAGTCAGAGCGCCAACGTGATGACCGGGGAGCAAAAACCCCGAACCTTGACGAAGCCAGCATATCTTCCCGCTATCACGGGCAGGAACGCCGCCAGTTAGGCCTCGATATTGTCGAACTTGCGGGCGAATTCTTTGCTTTGCGCAGCAGCGTAGTTGAACTGTGGACCCAGGATGCTTTCGATCTAAGACCTTCGAGTTTAGGAGAATTGGTGCTGTTTGACCGGGCCATTGATCAGGCGCTTCTTGGATCGATTGAGAGCTTTACCGAAGAGAAGGAAAAGCAGGAGCGGAGTTTCCTTTCCATGCTGTCGGGGTCTCCCGATCCCGCTTACCTTGTCGACCTCAGCGGCCGCGTTGTGTTCGCAAACATCGCCACCGCCGTGCTGCTGGGCAGGCCTGTGAATCAACTCGCGGGCGTTGCCGTGGCTGACATGTGGCCCGAGCAGGATAACGACCTGCCCAGCCAGTTCGAAACCGTCATAGAAATGAAGAAAACTCTTCGTGGGGAAGTCACGGCAGGGACCGGATCAGAAAAACGCTGGTATGAATATATCTATTCACCCGTAATGGATGCCAGCGGCTTGGTTGAAGCCATTGCCGGAGCGGCCCGGGATATTACCGAGCGACGCAAGGCCGAGGCGGAGATCTGGCGACATGCCAACTATGACCTGCTCACCGATCTGCCCAACAGGAGACTGTTCCGGGACCGGCTGGACCAGCAAACCCGGCATTCTGAACGCACCGGCGCACCTTTCGCGCTGCTGTTCGTTGACCTCGATAACTTTAAGGAGGTCAATGACACACTGGGCCATGAAGCCGGCGACCAGCTCTTGAAGCAGGCCTCCAAACGCCTTCTTGGCAGTGTGCGTGAGGAAGACACGGTTGCCCGGCTCAGTGGTGACGAGTTCACCGTCATCCTGCTGGATATAGGCGACCTCGCGCAGATAGAGCAGCTTGCCCGCGGAATTATCAGTGAACTGGCGAAACCCTTTGATTTTGGCGGTGGCGCTTCCCGAGTGTCGGGCAGCATCGGTATCGCGCGTTATCCTCAGGATGGAAAGACACCCGATCAGCTACTGATGCACGCCGATCAGGCCATGTACCGGGCAAAGAAAAACGGGCGGAATCAGGTTCACAGCTTTTCCCGGATTCAGCCTGACCAGCAAAAGCCGGATCTGGCTGAACCTGTGACCAGCGCCTGAAACCAATAAAGGACCCCGAAGGGTCCTTTCTTTTTTTAAAGGCTTACGTGCTGATGGTTTTACTGGACCGGTTCGGCCGGTTCCGTAACCGCATTCGCGTCCAGGGTGACCGCCGTCTGAGCGAGAGCCTGGCCGTTGAGAGTGGCTCCGGTCTGGATGTCGATCAGGGTTTTGCTGAGGAATACACCACTGACGTTGCTAGTAGTACCGAAGGTGGTGTTACCCGCCACCTGCCAGAACACATTCTTCGCCATTGCGCCGCCAACGAGGTTGACTGTAACGTCGTTGCTCACGGTAAGCTTACCGGCGATTTGCAGAATCCACACATCATCTGCGCTACCTTCCAGAACTACGTCCGTTGCAATCAGCAGATCGCTGCTCCATTTGTAAAGGCCCGGCTCGAGCGTCAGCCCACTGATGTTGCCGGCACCGAGTTCCGTGGTGTCAGGATTTGAGCGTCCGGCGGCGTCAGTGTAGGCGGTTTCCATATCACTGATGGCAGTGGTGAGCTTTGACGGTGTCGGTGCTGTCATGTCGGCCGCGAAGATTTCGCCGGTCACAATGCTCGATTTAGCGAAGGTACCGGTTGCGTCACGCACCAGGGAGAAGCCAGTGATGAAGCTTTCTGCAGCGGGGCTGAGTGCAATGTCGCCAGTAATGTCAGTGACGCCAGTGGTGGAAATGGCGGTTTTCGCCAGAATCACGTAATTACCTGCGGTACCAAGTGTAACCGGAGCCGGGCCTTGGGCTGTACTGGTGCCGGTTGTGAATTTCCAACTGCTTTCAGCCAGGGCATTTCCGGCAAGATCCGTAACGCCGGTAGTGAGGGTGGCGGTATATGTGGCGTTGACGGTAAGGTCATTCGCAGGATCGAATATGGCGGTGGTGCCAACAACTTCTACCGTGCCTGTGACCAGCTTGTCATTGGCATCCGTCACCTTAAAGGTTGAGCTGTTAATGCTCGGCACATGCATCGCTTCGCTGAAGCTGGCGGAAATATTCCGGTTGATCGCAACGCCGGAGTCCGTGGGAGCCGGATCGCGGGAGGTAACCGTAGGTGGATCGATATCGGCACCAGCGCCGGTAGTAAAGCTCCATTCATAGTTGCTGGCCAATGCCTTGCCATTCACAGATTTCACCGCAGTGGTGATGGTAGCTGTATATTCGGTGCTGGCTGTGAAATCGCCGCCGCTGGTCTGGAAGATGCCAGTGTTGGTTGCAGCATCCAGTTTAACGGTACCCGGCATCGGCATTTCGCCGTCTGCACCTACGGTAAAGCTGGTGGTATTGAACGTATCAGCGTTCATCGCTTCACTGAAGGTAGCGGTGACGGCACTGTTGGTGCCTACGCCGACAGCATCAGAAGCTGGGCCGGTAGCCGTGACGCTTAACCCACTATCAGTCGAAGTAGTTGAGCTGTTGTCACTGCTATTGCTGCTATTCCCACCGCCACAGGCAGAGATAGATGCTACTAGCACCATAATAAAAATCGCTATCAACGATTTTGTATGTTTTTGAATCGAATTCATGATTGTTTCCTACTTCTTGGTTCCAGCCATATTTTATGTAGCTGGATAGGGAAGGGGTTAGGTACACCCCCTCCGGGGCGCTCATGCGCTTGCGCAAATTCCTTTTATAAAAAGGAATTTTTCCTGAGTGTGCTTTTATTAAATTTGGAGCGGCTGAGGGTGTGTTCAGTCACGAGCAGTTATATTCTTAATATTTTTTATTAGCTATTTATATCTATTAAATATACATAAATAAATATATTAAATTAAGGTTATCAGGCGGTGGAGATTATAATTTCCAACGTTTTCATTGTGATGTAGTTAAAGTTCAGTTTTAAGAAGGAAGATCTTCGTAAAGATATATATCCAGAAAAGAAAAACCGAGAATCCTGCTTTAGTTTCGAATCAGCAAGCCTGAACAGTGTGAAGTCATGTATTGATGCTTATTATTTGACAGCATTTTACAAAAGCCTGTCTGATGGGAACTGTTTGGTCTGATAAATCAGCGTAAGTAGTCATGTAGTATAAATGCTCATGTCAGTTGATGGCGCGTCTTATGGTTTTACTTGTTTATTGTTTTATTTTATTGCGAATTGAAAACGATAATACGCATTAATAAGTATAAAAGTGGTTTTGAAAGTGCCTATTCCCAATAACACCCCTGAATCGGTAACCTTAGAGTACAGCAATTTCAGATCAGCCCAGTGCCCGGAAAACGGGTAGTGGCGCTGACAATGAGGAGGCTTGTCATGATCGGTGCCATTGCGGGCGACATCATAGGTTCGGTTTACGAGGCTAACCCTACAAAAAGTAAGAACTTTCCGCTCTTCAGTCCGCGTTCTACCTTTACGGACGACTCGGTGCTGACTGTGGCGGTTGCAGATGCAGTTGTTACCGGGCGACCTTATCGGGAGGCGATTTGGGAATTTGGCCGGCGCTACCCCGGGGCGGGCTACGGTGGAACATTCATCAGCTGGCTGCGCTCGGCTGAGCCACAACCCTACAATAGTTGGGGTAATGGTTCTGCGATGCGTGTGAGCCCGGTCGGTTTTGCGTTTGACCTGGAAGCTGATGTGCTGCGGGAAGCCCGCGAGAGCGCGGAAATTTCACATAACCACCTGGAAGGCATCAAGGGCGCCCAGGCCACTGCGCTGGCTATCTTCCTGGCTCGGGTCGGAGCGGACAAGGAACAGATCCGGTCACGGATCAGCCAGATGTTTGGCTATGATCTGGCCCGAAGCGTAGAGGATATCCGTCCGGATTATTCCTTTGATGTGTCGTGTCAGGGGTCGGTTCCCGAAGCGCTGATCGCATTTCTGGATTCCGACAGTTATGAAGATGCGATACGGAACGCAGTGTCCCTGGGCGGTGACGCCGATACCCAGGCCTGCATTGCCGGCGGGATTGCCGAAGCTTTCTACGGCGGGGTACCGGAGGCCATCAGGACCGAGGTAATGGAGCGGCTAACACCGGATCTCCGGAAAATCACGGAAGATTTCTGCCAGCGATTCGGTTAGGCATCCAACTATTCGGAGATTTTGACCATGGGCACCCTGCTGACGATTCTCGCTGTGCTTTTTCTGGCTTTGATCATCATTATTCCGTTGGTCGAAAAATATGCCCCCAAAGGAGAAGCCCGGGACTACGGCAATATTACGCGCTGGATCATACCGCTGATGGCGCTGGTTGTTGTGCTGCAACTGCTTCGGCATTACTTTATATGAGGCCGCTGGGCGCGCTCCAAGTTAAGACGTGCTAAAGGTTAAAGCGTGTCTCCGGTGACTTGAATGGTGCGTACAGTGCACTCAGCTATGCAAGCAGCGACTTCAGTCGCGAATGAGGCGGTCGCCGATGGTTGGGATCGCGGTTGAAACCGCTCCTACAGGGTGGGGTTTTTGTAGATGGTTACGCCAAATAACTAAGCAGGAGATCGATCATGCATGTGTTCATTGCGGGAGCCAACGGGCAAATCGGGCAACACCTGTTGCGGGAGATGGCAGACAGCGATCATGAGGCACGAGCCATGATCCGGCACCTGGATCAGGGTCCGGAATTGCAGCAGATGGGCGCTACGGAAACCGTGCTGGGCGATTTGGAGCAGGACTGTAGTGAAGCGATGAAAGGCTGCGATGCGGTCATTTTTGCCGCTGGCTCAGGCCCTCATACCGGGCCGGATAAAACCATCGATGTGGATCAGGACGGGGCTATCCGATTAATAGATACCGCCAGGGCCATGGGCATCAAGCGTTTTATCATGGTGAGCAGTATGCATGCCGAGGAGCCTGAAAAGGGGCCGGAAAAACTCCGACATTACCTTCAGGCCAAGCACAACGCCGATGAGCACCTGAAAAACAGCGGCCTGAATTACACCATTGTTCGCCCGGGCCAGCTGACCAATGATGAAGGCTCGGGCAAGGTTGCGGTGAACGCGAGGCTGGAGGGCTTCGGCAAGATCCCCCGGCAGGACGTTGCCCGCGTGCTGCTGGCAGTGCTGGAGTCGGATACCACCACTAACCGCGTGTTTGATGTGGTATCCGGTGACACGCCGGTGCCTGAGGCGCTGGCAAAACTGTAACCTCCACCAGGTCCGCAAGCTGCCCAGGCAGGGGGGAGGCCAGCGCACTCATTGCGTTCAGTTGGTGGATCCGGACTGGTCCGTCTCCTCAAGAGCCGCTTCCGTAAACACCGCCAAACCGAGCTCGGGGCGATAGCCGTGAATCTCGGTAACATCCAGCGCCATCAGGAAATCGAGTATCCCCTCACTGATGACCTGCCCGGGCACCAGCACCGGAAAGCCCGGAGGATAGGGAATCACGAAACTGGCAGACACAACGTCCCTGCCTTGCGCCATGATTTTCTGGAGGGACCTGTTATCGAACCTCAGATATTCGGTGTTCTCCTCGTCGTAGCACAGGAAGAAGGCCCGCCGGATATCCCCTTCCCTGGAATCTTTTCGGGGCCTGAATGCGTCATGAAAACGGCTGAAATCAGGAAGTGGCGGCAGCTCTTTCGTCAGGGAGTGGACATGGTGCTCAATTATCTTGCGCTCGGGGCGACTGCTTTCATCCCAACGCCGGTTGAAACTCTTGGCGAGCTTGATCAGAACATCCAGCAGATAGGCAATCGAGCCCCGGCTGGTCCCGATATTGGTCATAAACAGCACCGTGTTACGGGAGGTTTTGTTGATCTGGATGCCATACTGGTTCATCAGGTATTCGTTCTTGAAGGTGTCTCCGTCAATCCCGGTGCGGCCGATGGCCATGGTGATCCGACTTGGGTCGACCACGAATTCGTCGTGGGCCCAGGCTTCCTCCATTTTGTTCCAGCCAGTGACCGGATCGTAAAAGGTTTCTATTCCGGACTGGCGGTACTCCGCGGGAATCATGTCCCGGTTAGTCAGGACCTGGAAATATTTCTGCAGCAGGGGATTGGTGTAGAGATGTTCACGGACTGAGAGCGCCGCCTCCACCTGGGCATGGACCAGTTCAAACCCTTCCATCTCGGCTTGCATCCGTCCAACGTCCAGGGACGCCAGAATCTGGTAATTGGGTGATGTGGAGGTGTGGGTCATATAGGCTTCGTGAAAAGCCGCTTCATTCTTCTGCCGGAATTCTTGATCGTAGACATGAATCATGGACCCCTGGCGCAGGGAGGTCAGGGTCTTGTGTGTGGAATGCGTGGCATAGGTCCGCACCCGTACCTGATCAGGATCCGGCAACAGCGGATGATCGAGCCAGGTGGCGTCATCCTCCGGGTCAAGCTGATCGAAATTCACTTTCCACTGTGCATATTCTTCCCGATAGGCCTCGCTGTAATAACGGTCCCGCAGCGTGCGGGCCGCATGCATTGCAGTACGCGGACGGTAGGTCGGATTGAAAGTGGCAAAGGCAAACCAGGCCTCGTCCCAGAGGAATACCAGGTCCGGTTTGATGGCAAGGCACTCTTCCATGACCCGGCGGACGTTGTACACAATGCCATCGAAAGTGCAGTTGGTGAGCAGCAGCATCTTCACTCTGTGAAGCTGGCCGTTGCGCTTGAGTTCAAGCAGGGCCTTTTTTATTTCTTTCAGGGGAACCGCCCCGTACATGGAATAGTCATTCAGGGGATAGGAGTCGAGATAGACCACGTGAGCGCCAGACAGGACCATGCCATAGTGATGGGACTTGTGGCAGTCCCGGTCAACCAGCACGATGTCCCCAGGCTTAATCAGCGACTGGACCACGATCTTGTTCGCCGTCGAGGTGCCGTTTGTCACGAAAAAGCTCTGGCGTGAACCAAAAGCCCGCGCTGCATACTCCTGAGCTTTCTTTATCGGGCCGTAGGGCTGAAGAAGGGAGTCCAGACCACCGGATGTGGCGGAGGTTTCGGCAAGAAATATGTTGATGCCGTAAAAGTCGATCATTTGACCGGCCCAGTGGGAGCGGGTCACCGACTTGCCTCTGGAAATGGGCATGGCATGAAAAACGCCGGTGGGCTTGCGGCTGTATTCTCTGAGGGCATCGAAGAACGGGGTCCGGTAACGGTTGTCTACGGCCCGGAGAATCGTGTGATGCTGCTCGATATAATCAGTCTCCCGGTAAAAGATCCGGTTGAAATGTCGGATGTCGCGACTGGCGGTCATCTCTACATCGCCGCTTGTCACCAGGAACTGGTCGATTTCCGGGCGAATCTCGCTGATCATCGAGCCCAGAAGAAGACTTCGTTCTGCCTCGGTCTTGGCGCCCAGCTCCACCTCTGACAGTCCCTCCAGATAGTTCCTCAGGACGCTGAGATTGTATTTCGATTTGTACGGGAACTCATATCGTATCAGACAGGCCTGAATATTGGGGTTGACCAGAATCGCAATGAGAGCGTCTTCAAAGCTTCTGACCGTGACCACGTCATAAATGAACTTATCTTCCGGCCGGCGCAGACTGTGGAAAGCTTCCCGTACCACTTCCTCCTCCTGACGTGACATGGCGTCAACAATCAGGAGTTCGAAATACGGCTGTGCCGCGCTGTTTGAGGCCGGATGCCCCCTTCGTAACTGGTTCAGGGCATCAAGGGCTTCGAGGTCCTCAGACTCGGCATCACCGCCACTGAGATCCACGTGACGGCGGCGGTAGGATTCACTGATCAGGGCACGTACCAGACGCCGTACAACTTTTTCAAGGGCGGCATATTCCCCGGCATCGAACAGAGACCAGATATGGTGGAAATCCTCTTTTGAGGGGAAGGCATGATAATCCTCGATGATTTCCAGCCGGGTCAGCTTTACGTCCACCGATTTGACCAGGTTCCGGACCTCACTTTCGCCCTTGGCTTTCACCAGGCTCCCCAGGTCCCGCTTCAGCGCGTTCCAGGTGTCAGCCCGTAACTGGGAAATCTTGTGATAAAACCCCAGGGCACTGTAGGCGGCTTCCGATTCGGTTGTTTCACTCATGTTTTATCTACCCCTTGTCCCAAGACGTCCGGATGACTGGTGTAACGGATGTCCACGCTGCCCTCTACAAAATGATCAAACGAGAGCTCCAGCGAGTGGCCCGGCCAGCAATATTGCGCACGACCCTCCGCTGGGTGGTAGACCGCCGTGTAGATAGTGCCCAGGCCGCGCCGATAGTCGCTGCGAAACAGCGGCGGCGAAAAAAAGGATGAAATCAGACGTTCTTCCGTGGTTTCCTCATCATCCAGAAGAATGGCCAGTTGGCGTTCCCGAATCAGAGTTTCAGACGCCAGCGCATGGGCATACCATTCAATTTTTTTCTGGTGATTGGTCGCCATCGGAATACGCTTGATGGCAGCTTCCCGGTCCGGACCAATCATTGCCGTGATGTAGTGTCCACGGGCATCGCTCACGGTTATGTTGTAGGCCATATGAGTCGGAACCCTGGCCAGAACCCGGGCTGCCTCCTCAGTGGTGTCACAGAACTCGAGAATGTAGCGCAGAATGACCGGAGCTCCGAACCCATCCCCCACCGTCTTGCGACCCCCAAAAGCCAGAGAAAGCGCAAGCCCGCCGTCATTCATGCCATCCAGCACCCCCCAGAGACAGTCGGACATGGCAATCACCCGCCGGCCATTCCAGCAGGTTGAGAGAATGGTGCCTTCGCAGAGTTCGGGCGGATAATCGTAGTTTCTGACCAGAACATTGCTCTGGCCGTTGGCCATGACCGCCTGGGAGCAACCGGTGATATACGGAGGCGGGCGGTACAGGCTGAGCATGCGCGATGACAGATCCCCGCCTCCAGCCAGTTCGCACAGCCTTCTGTAGGTGGGCACGAGTTCTGGCATGTGCATACTGAAGGCATTGAAACAGGCCAGATAACTGGGGCGTTCGCGTTCGGTTTCAGACAGGTACCAGCGCTCAAAGGCGGGCCAGTGGAGATCAAAAATACTGCGCCATTTCTCTCCGGGCACCGGCTCACTGACCGCCCTGAAAGTCAGTTGCTTCTGGTCTGTCAAAGTCAGACCTCCACCAATCCCGGGACGAGGAAGGGTGGAGGCATCCACCGCCGTATCGGTCTCATTGATCACAGAATCTTGAAATTGCCGCCGCCAATGGCGTGATCGACAGCGATGGATTCGACGACAGGATCCTGCAGGGACTGGCCTTTGAACTGACCTCGAATGCCGTCAATCCATGCCTGAGCCCTGGCGGTCAGTTGGAAGTCATCATCCATCAGGCGCCCCTTGGTAATCAGAATTCCCAGGTCCGCGCCTTCGTACCTGAAGTCGCCCTTGCCACTGATCCGCATGAAAAAGGCTTCCTGTTCGCTCTCTGCAGCATGGGGATGGTAGCTGTAGTGGTCGAACCGGATGCTGCCATCATCGGCCATTCTCCATACGCCTGACTGAGGGGCTTCGGTCAGCAGGTCGATGGATTCGTCCGTATGCTTGATGACAAGCTGGCTCCAGCTGTCAATGCTGTCAGGGTGGGACCAGCGTTCATTGAGTTCCTCGATATCAAAGTCGAAATCTTCTCCCGAAAACTCCAGCAGATGGAAAAGAAACAATGGAACGTCGGAATGGGCGAACGCCGCGACATTGGTAAGGGAGCTGGCACCGGTTACCCGCGGATTGAGTTCACCGAGGTAAACTTCGTTCGAATCCGAATCGATCAGGAAATCCAGTTCAAAATAACCGCGATAGCCCTCTTCCCGCAGAGCTTCCCCGTATTTGAACGTGTACTCGCGGGCCCTGTCACGAACTTCCTGGGAGAAGGCGCCAGCAAACATTTCATTGCCACACCAGCCGCCCTTATAGGGAGTCAGCGCCTTGAATCCCACCAGTTCAGTCATCAGCGGCCCCACCACGGTCCCGCAACGGGTAGTGCAGGCTTCAATGGCGGAACCACGGCAGTTGATGCGCTTCATGATTTTGACTTCGGGCTCCGCCTCAATTTCTTCAGCGTACTTGTAATACTCGTCCTCGCTCGAGACGAAGAAGGTGGTGTGGCCAGAATCCCCGTAAGCAGACTGTATGACCAGATCGTTGGTGCCCAGCGGCTCGCTGACCTCCAACAGATGGGCGTAGCTGTCAACTTTGGTCAGCACGTTGGGCACACTGGGTACGCCGACCTTGTTGCCTATTCGCACCGTCTCGATCTTGTTGTCCATCCGTGAGCGCAGCTTTGCCGGCGGGAAAGCGATCTTCAGCCCGAGCTGATCGCAGATCTCTTCGGTGCGCTCATCAAACATGAGAAAAGCCACGGTACCCTTGCCGCCCCGGGACTGCAGGTAATCGATGACCTCTTTGTGCTCGAGAAGGTAGTTATTGATGTCCTCGATGCTCTCAAAGTCGCGAGGGAATTTCTCCTTTGGTACGAAAACATTCTTCTGCTTGTCGTCGAAACAGTTGATGTAATTAATATGGCGGAAATTGCCCACCCAGTCTCCGATGCCCAACAGGTTGAAATTGGTTGCGGAGATAAAATAAACCGGCTCCTTGTTGTTGTGGAAATAACGGCGGATATCGGAAATGCTTTTTATTGTGGCCATTCCTTTCACTCCTCTTCTGGACCTGACTTGCCGGGCTTGCGAAACACTTTTGCGCTCGGCATCGATTGTTGTTGTGGTGGGCACCGGGTCGTCGTTGGTCTCCGGTAACAGCCAGTCGGCGACGCGCTGACGGAGCATATTGAGCAGTCCCCGAATCATATCTTGCTCTCCGCGCTGGCTGCGTCAGATCATCGTGCCGCGCTATCAAGAACCGGTCAGATCATCTCGAACGGGCTTTTCCAATGGCCCCAGGCTATCAAGAAACGGGGTCGAACTATTGGGATGCCGGTAAAGTGTAAAGTCGACCTCCCGGTCCCGGAAGCTCTTCAGGGGCTGACCGAGCCCCCTGAGACCTCGTTCCCTTTCACGACGAACCCGCTGTATGTCAATCTCGATGGGCACGACTTCATCACCGATACCGGATTGGTGAATAACATCCCCTGAGGGCCCAGCCACAATCGAACGACCGTTCCCCATGGCGCCGGCTCCGTTGAAATCGAAGAAAAAGCACTGGTTGACTGCGGCACTCGTGCGGGCGATCGAGAGCTCGATGTCACGGTCGATAGTGTCCGTCATGGTGGGGTGCAGGATGACCTCTGCACCCATGGAGGCAAGTGTGCGGGTGGTCTCGGGAAACCACATGTCATAGCAAATGGACACCCCGAACCGGCCTACCTCCGGAACATCAAAGACCACAAACTCGGTGCCGGCTTCCACACCCTGTTCGTAGGGGCGGAATGGAAACATCTTACGATAGCGGCAGACCACGTGACCCTGAGGATTTATTACGCTCAGGGTGTTGTAAACCTTGTCGTTCAGGCGCTCGAACATAGAACCAGGTATCAACCAGATGCCGTGTTGCCGCGCCATTTCGCAGAACTTGTTTTCCTTTTCGCTGGGCAGCGGTTCAGCGTGATGTGTGGAAGAGCCGGCGACCACGAGCTCACTGAACATCACCATTTGCACCTGCGGAAAGCGGGCCATCAGCAGATCAATCCGGTGGCGCATGGCTTCGGTGTTATCACCGTGATGCGGGGCATGCATCTGGACCCCTGCAATTGTGAAATAGGACATTGCATTCCTCTGTAAAGCGGTACATAAACCATGGGAGCCTTTATCAAGAAAAATAGAAAGGCCACTTCATGCTGGATCGATTGCACTACACCAGTTTAATCCATCCTAGGACAAATGCCGGCGTCTGTCGAAGCCGATGCGACAAATACTCGCCGGGAGGAAACCGGTATCTTTTCAAATTGGACATTTGCCGGATCAGGGCCGAGGTCAAGCGGAATAGCAAAAAACCACGGCCCTTGAATACAATGAAGGCTGCGCTCCCTTTTCGGGCCTGTGAATTGCGCTGTCTTTGCCCTAGGATTGTAGTGATAGTTTGGCCAACCCAGACGGTTTTAGACGCTTATGTCCGACAAAGAGCTACGCGCCAAATCCGATAAACAGTCAATCGACCAGTTTATCCATCAGGTCCGCAAGCTGCCCAAACAGGGTGGTGGTGGGCAGGGCCGGCTGATTTTCGCCCTTGATGCCACCGCGAGCCGGGAGGCTACCTGGGATCAGGCTTGCCACTTACAGAGTGAATTGTTTTTGGCGACCAGGGATTTGGGCGGTCTGGCCATTCAGCTTTGTTACTACCGGGGCTTTCGCGAATTCAAGGCGACGGGGTTTGTCACCGAGACCGGCCAGCTGCTGAACCTTATGAACGGCGTCTCTTGCCTGGGCGGCCGCACCCAGATCAGCCGGCTGTTGGCACACGCCATGAAAGAAACCCGCGCAAAGGCGGTCAAGGCCGTGGTGTTTATCGGGGATTGTTGCGAGGAACCGGTGGACGAGCTCTGTCATATCGCCGGGGAACTGGGCATGCTGCGAACCCCGGTGTTTATGTTCCATGAAGGCGCCGATGCCCATGCCAGGGCGGTGTTCCAGCAGGTGAGCAAACTGTCGGGGGGCGCCTATGCCCCCTTTGATCGCAACAGCCCGCAGGTGCTGAAGGATCTTATGGCCGCAGTTGCGGTCTATGCTTCCGGGGGAGTCAAGGCTTTGCAGGACTTTTCCAGCCGCAGCTCCCCGGAAGTCAAGCGCCTGACCCGACAGATCAGGTAGCGCTCGTTTCGATCAATCGATGGGCCGATGAGTCCGGAGTATGTGAGTGCCATTAACGCTTCTGGTTATCGTCATGTCGGTAGTTGCGTGGGTCTGGCTGCGCAACCAGCCGCCCAGCCAGCGCAAGCCGGCCATCATCAAGCTGGTGTTGATTGCCGGTATCGCGATGGTGGTCGTTCTGGCCCTTACCGGCCGATTGCACCTTCTGTTTGTGTTGTTGGCGTTTCTTTTCCCGCTGCTGCGCCGGGTGCTGCCATCTCTTTTGATGGGCCGCATGGCGGGGGCAGGACGGGGGGAAGCAAAGGCCAAAGCGGGCAACCAATCCCATGTTTCCAGTGATATCCTCGATATGACCCTGGACCATGATTCCGGAATCATGAGCGGCAAGATCCTGAAAGGCCCTATGGCCGGGCGGGCGCTGGCGGATCTGGGCGAGAGTGAATTTATCGAGCTGTTACAATACTGTCGCGAGCAGGACGAGGATTCTGCCCGGCTGCTGGAAACCTACCTCGACCGCCGCTTCGGAGACTCCTGGCGCGCTGACGATCAGGCTGGCGATGACGGCGAGGAACCCAAAGGTCGTGCCAATGCCGACGGCCCGCTAACCGACAGTGAAGCCTTGGATATCCTGGGGCTGGAGCCCGGCGCCAGCCGGGAAGAGATCATCCGTGCTCACCGCCGGATGATGCAGAAAATGCACCCGGACCGGGGCGGTAGTAACTACCTGGCCGCCCGAGTTAATGAGGCCAAAGAGCGCCTGCTGAGCTGATTCCTCTACACTGATTCCGCTTCCGCTTCCGCTTCCACTCGCGCCAGAAACTCCCCGATATGCTCGAACGCCTCTTCCGCCTCCGGCAATAGTGGCGTAAACAGATGCCACACATGCACCATGTCCGGCCAGGTTCTTACTTCCACCGGCGAGCCGGCAGCCTGTGCTTTCTCCACATACCGCTGGGCGTTTTCCAGCAGCAATTCCGATTCACTGACGTGAATCAGTGTGGGCGGAAGACCGTGTAGCTTTCCGCGCAGAGGCGATGCCATCGGACTGGTGGGTAACACCCGAAAGCCCAGAACAGTTCCCCACCAAAGGAATGGGAGGGGTACCCGGGCCAATTTTTTAACGGCGGGTCCCAGCATGGCATCGGTTTTCAGATTGGCACGACTGCCCAGGGAAGTCAGCATCAGCTCGGTGGAAGGTGACAGGGCGATAGCGGCGCTCGGTGGTGGCAGGTCCTGGTCACGTATCCAGGCAATCAGCCCCAGGGTGTGGCTGCCGCCCGCAGAGTCTCCGGCGACCACCAGGAAGTCGGCCGGTGCCTCACCGTCCGGGCCGTTGGTGAGTATCCAGCGGTAAGCCCGCTGGCAGTCGATGATGCCGTCCAGGTAGCGGTTTTCGGGCATCAGCCGGTAATCGATAGCAAATACACAAGCTTGGGCCAACCGCGACAACCGGTCAGTAATGGCGCGATGGCTTTTGGGGCTGCCGGCAATCCACGAGCCGCCATGGATGTAGAGGATGCGGCGCTCAGGTTTCGCTCCGGGCGCAATCACCCACTCCCCCTTGGGGGACCCGCTCGCAGGGGCGCGGATTTCCGAGATCAGTTCCAGCCCATCGCTCATGCTATCCATGTATTGCCGCAATGCCTTTACGCGAGCGCGGCCACGGAGACCTTCAGCAGCGGCATGCATACCTTCAATTTTTTCAAGCACTTGTTGGCGGACCTCATCGGGTTGCTGGCGGGTGTTCGTTTCGGTGTCATCCCCGGCATCGTGCTTTCGGTGCAGAATAAATACCACAGCAGCAACCATTGCGACCATGATCAGGCCAAACCACATCATTACGAACCAGGCAATTCCGAAAATCATGAGCAGCCCTTATGAGACGATTACTGTTCCCCACTTTAGCACGGCTTGCACAAAGCGCAGGCAGGCTTGCGGTGCTGGAGAATCCCGTGAATACCGGGTCGGGGTGCCGGGGTTCGGCTTTGATGACTGCTAACCTGAGGATGCGCGCTCAAAACCTTCCAGCACGTTGACCGCATTGATGCCGATGGCTTCCACGTCATAGCCACCTTCCATGGTAAACAGGGTTGGCAGCCCAAGTCTGGCGAGGCGTTCGCCGAGGGTGACGTAATCACCGGATTTGAATTTGAAGAACGAGATCGGGTCATCCTCAAAGGTATCGACGCCCAGGGGAATAACCAGCGCATCAGGCTGATAGTGCGCTATGCGCTCGCAGGCAGTCTCCAGACCCTCCCGCCAGACGCTGAACGGGGTGTCGGGCGGGTATACCAGGTTGAGGTTGAAGCCTTCTCCCACGCCGTTACCGGTTTCATCCTCGAAGCCCAGAAAGTGGGGGAAGACCAGGTCAGGGTCACCATGAAGGCTGATATTCAGGACATCTGCCCGATCATAAAAAATGCTTTGGGTGCCATTGCCGTGGTGAAAATCCACATCCAGAATGGCAACACGTCTGGCGCCCTGATCCAGGAAGGCTTGGGCAGCAATGGCGGCATTGTTGAAGAAACAGTAACCGCCAAACAGATCAGCGGCGGCGTGATGTCCTGGTGGGCGACACAAGGCGAATACCGCCCGCTCGCCCTGCGCGATCCGTTTCTGTGCGGTCAGGGCCACGTTGGCTGATGCCCGGGCAGCCTCCCAGGTGCCATCCGTAATCGACGTTTCTGCCGCAAAGCTGAAATAACCCAGACGGCCATCGATATCCTTGGGGATCCGTTGGCGCATGCCACGGCCGGGCCAGACCGCAGGAATCGCTTCGCCGGGTTTGTCTGCAGCCACCCAGTCATCCCAGCACTGCTCGAGAAAGCCGACATATTCCGGCGTGTGCACCCGCAGAATCGGCTCCAGCCCGAAGTCATCCGGGGCAACGATATCACCGAGGTCCTGATGAATAACCCGGGCCAGAATGGTCTCTGCCCGGGAGGGTTTTTCGTGGGGTTCGATCAGGATGCCGCCGTCTAGCTCTGTTTTGGCGGTACGGCGGTTGTGCAGGGGTGAAAAGACAGTGAGCATAGTATGGCCCGTCCGGAAAAGTGAATGACCGCACCTTGGCACAACTGACTTAAAGCCTCAATAACCTTACTCCCAGACCACTTTCCTGCCTTGAGCATACCACTGGTCCATTTTATTGGCATAGTGGCTTTCGATGATGTTGCGTTTGATCTTCATGGTCGGTGTCAGCATGCCGTTTTCCATGGTCCAGGGGTCTTTCACCACCACCACAAACGCGAGCTTTTCATGGGCCTCGGTGTTGGCATTGACGTTATCGAGTTCGGCTTCCAGTTCCTGTTCCAGGGCTTTGTGACTGCCCCCGTTCTCCAGTTCGGTGCGGGCATCCTCGGACAGCAGTGCCATCACACAGGGTTGGCTCTGGTTGGCTCCGGCAACACAAATGACCTCCGTTCTGGGATGGTTGAAGCGGTTTTCGATCGGCACCGGTACCACGTATTTACCTTTCGAGGTCTTGAAGAGGTCCTTCACTCGGCCGGTAATGCGAAGGAAGCCGTTGCCATCGATCTCACCCATGTCACCGGTTCTGAGAAAACCGTCATCGGTGACGTCCTCGCGGGTCTTTTCTTCATTCCTGTAATAGCCGAGCATCTGGCCAGGGCTTTTGACTTCGAGTTCGGCAGTGGCGCTGATACGGTGCTCTACGCCGGGGTTGGGAATACCGACCGTGCCTATTTTGGCAGAGCCGGGTCGGTTGCAGTGGGAATAACCGAAGTTTTCCGACATGCCGTAAACTTCCAGCAGCTCCAAACCCAGATTGCGGTACCAGCCGATAATTTCAGGTGCCAGCGGCGCCGCTCCGGTGAGGGCGGCACGACAATGATCCAGACCGAGCTGTTTCAGCACTTTTTTCTTGACCAGTTTGTTGAGAATGGGAATGTTGAACAGGATTTTCTGTTTTTTCGGAGACAGTTTACGGTTGATTGCGAGGTAGAATTTCATCCATAACCGTGGCACGGAGAAAAACAGCGTGGGCCGGGCGCGCTGAAGGTCTTCCTGAAAAGTCTCCAGGGAGTTGGCAAAGTAGAGCTCAAAGCCGTAGTAAAGGGATTGGGTTTCAACCGCGGCGCGCTCCGCCACGTGAGCCAGCGGCAGGTAGGAGAGCATGCGCTCGTCCGGCCCGACCGGAAACAACTGTTGCAGGCCGTCCGCCACGGAGATCATGGTGCGGAAACTGTGCATAACACCCTTCGGGCGACCGGTACTGCCGGAAGTGTAGACAATCGTCGCCAGGGTGTCCGGGTCAGGCATTTCAGGCGTAATCGGAGCGGTTTTGGCGATAATCTCCTGCCAGGTGGGCGTGTCGTCCCTTGGTGACATGGGCAGGGAGATGATCGGCAGGTCGTCGGGAATATGGCTCTTGATGTCATTCCAGCCATCGGCCTTACCATCAAGCTTGCCCAGAAACAGCAGCCTGGCATCGCTGTGCTCCAGGACGTAGGCTGCAGTTTCGCCGTTCAGGGTCGGGTACAGAGGCACGGACACATGGCCTGCGGCCCAGATGGCCAGGTCAGACAGAATCCAGTGCGCGCTGTTCCTACCCAGCACCGCGATATTACTGGGTGCCGGCAGCTCCAGTGATTTAAGGTAGGCGGCCATCCGGGAAACCTGGTCTGCCGCCTGTTGCCAGGTCAGAGTCTCCACATGGCCGTCGGGAAACGGTTGCGTAAGGTAGGTCTTGTCCGGGGCGTTTTTTGCCCAATAGTAAAGGCAGTGCAGAGAAGTTTTCTTCTGCGGGTCGATCGCCATGGATGTGCTCCTGAATGTTGTTTTTATTGGTGCTCGGGCCGTACGGTGCGACCAAAGTATAGTACTGGCCCCCTAATTTTGAAAAGGACCCCGATGAAGCAACCCATTCCTACCAATCTGGTCTTCGGTTTTCTGGGCGTGGGGAAAACCACGGCCATTATCGATCTGTTGAAGCATAAACCAGCGGGCGAGGTCTGGGCCGTACTGGTCAATGAGTTCGGCGAGGTCGGTATTGATGGCGCTCTGCTGGAGCAGGAAGGCGCGGTGGTGCGTGAGGTGCCCGGCGGGTGCATGTGCTGTGTGGCAGGCCTGCCTATGAAAATCGGCCTTAACCGGTTGATTCACAAAGCTCAGCCTGATCGCCTGCTGATTGAGCCCACCGGCCTCGGGCACCCGTCGCAAATCATTGAAACCCTGACCAGCGAGCACTACCAGGAAGTTTTGGCGCTCGGACCGGTGCTTTGTCTGGTGGACCCTCGCCGTCTTGAGGAGCCGCGGGTGCTTGAGAACGTTCAGTTCCGGGATCAGGTCGCGGCTGCCGATATTCTGGTGGCCAATAAGACCGACCTCTGCACAGATGCCCAGCTGGCCCATTTTGATGGCTGGTCCGAAGCGCTGTCGCCCAGGAAGCGGGCGGTGTTCCATACCCGGAAAGGCCGCCTGAATACGGCCTGGCTGGACGGAAACACCGACCGGAATGAGGTCACCACGCCTCATGCCCATCACCTTCATGCTGATCAGGAAGAAAAGCCAGCGCCCCCTTCCCTGGAGGACGTGCCGTGGCAAATGGTGACGAACCGGGGGCAGGGCCATGCCAGTGTCGGTTGGCGGGTGCATGCCGACACGCAGTTGAATGAGAGCCGTTTACTGGTATTGGCGCTGGACGGACGTTTTCTCAGATTCAAGGCGGTCGTTCACACCAACGAGGGGTGGCGGGCAATCAACATTGCCGAAGGCGCGCTCTCGGTCGTCAGTGCCGAGCCGGCAGCGAGCTCCAGGCTCGAGGTCATTAGCCGGGAAGCTCTGCCGGCAGAAGAATTGAACGAACAATTGAAACAGCTGATAGTGTCGTCAAAGGGGCGGCCGCACAGTCGCTGATTCCGAAAACTGTTCTGACAAAAAGGCAACTGATGTGACTTTGAAAACCGGATTTTGTGGTGTGACCGTGGCGCTCGTGCTGACAGGCTGCAGTTTGAACGGTTCTCCGGACGCAACCGATGGCCCGGGGAAAATCAATTGCAGTACGATCGTGGACACCGCCGATCGGGAGTTCTGTTACGAGAAACAGCGAATGGACTATCTGGACAGCCTCCCGAAGGCATCCGGCAAGGCTTCTGATTAGTTACCTGGTGTTCAGTCAAACGCCGACGCGATCACATCCTGATAGTTGCGGATTCGCTGCACGTAGTGTACCGGCTCATAACCCCGGGCATAACCGTAACGGGTGCTTGGGTAATAACGCTTGTCCGCTTTCAGAGGTAGCACTTCCTTCATGTCTTCCCAGGAATCCGGGTTCTTGCCCAGGTCCCGGGCCAGCTGGCGGGCGTCCAGCAGATGGCCGCGCCCAATGTTATAGCTGGCCAGGGCCAGAAAGGTGCGGTCTGGTTCCGGAATGGTATCCGGCAGGCGGCGGTGCCTATCCGCCAGGTAGCGGGCGCCACCATCAATGGCGGCAGCCGGATCCAGGCGATTCATCACCCCGAGTGATTCAGCGGTGTTGCGGGTCAGCATCATGATGCCCTTTACCCCGGTCGGCGACACCGCTGCCGGATCCCAGTGTGATTCCTGGTATGCCAGCGCAGCAAGCAACTCTGCGGGCATTCCGGTGGCAGTTTCTGCCTCGGAGAAGCGCTCAATGAATTTGGGCAGGCGATCATTAATGCGACGGTTCAGAGCCCGGAGATCGACAAAATCGAAATCACCAATATAGGCGTAAAAATGATTCTGCACGTACCCAATGGCGTCATCACCGGCCTGGCTGTTCATCCATTCCCGCGTGTCATTCGCCAGGCTGTCCGAGCCCTTGGGCAAATACCAGCCCAGATTGTTGCCGCTGGTGATGTTCATCGCGACTTCAAGGTGGGGAAAGTGGCGGCGCATGACCTGGACGATATTGGAATCCGCGACGGTACAGTCGAGCTGTTTCTCGGCCACTTTTGACAGCAGAATTTCGGTGGTAAGGCTTTCATCTTCCGTAAAGTCGATACCTTCGTGCTCGCTGGCGAGTGCCGCAAGAGTCTCGGCGTAGCTTGACTCAGCGGTAACGGTGATGGTTATGTCCGCCATGTTCTCCGGTAACCGGGGCATGGGCCGCATGTCCCGGTGGCACACCAGCTGTTCCGTAATTTCGGTATGGGCGGGTCCGCGGGCGAATTGTTCATCCCGGGAAGGTAAGTGCGTGAGGCCGGCAGCGGCAAGATGAGTGTTGCCATCTTTCAGCGCCTGGAGTACTTCGGCGGTGGAATCGTGCATGGTCCAGTTCACTTCCCAGCCTTTACTCTGTGCGAACTGGGTGACAAGGCTATGTTCCGGCCCGATCGGGCTTTCGTGGCGATCAAGATAATAGGTAGTGGAGCCGTTACGGGTGGCGACATGGAGTACGCCGGATTCCTGGGGGGGTGCCAATTGTTCCCTGGCCGGGATTTCCCCGGACGACTGGTCAGATGCGGCCGCTTCGGTGCCCTGTCCGCAACCTGCTGCCATTAACACCGAGGCACTGACAGCGGTATTGACGATCAATCGACGCATAAGCGTTAAAGCCTTCTGTAATTACTCTGCAAATACTACGTAATAATGCCTATTCTGTCTCACTTTTATTTTGTCGGGACAGGTGGGCCTGCCGGGATTCGGCAGGCCCACGCCAGTCTGGTCATGCAATCAGGTTATAGATAAACACCACCGCTACGGCAACCGGGGCGAAATAGCGCAAAACGCGATACCACAGCGAGAACGCCCCTGGTGACATCGCCAGCTCCCGCTCCAGGGCTTCCCGGCTCATTATCCAGCCCGCAAACACCGCTACCAGCAACCCGCCCAGAGGCAGCAGAATATTAGCTGTGAAGAAATCCAGCAGGTCGAAAATGGTCTTGCCCTCAAACATGCTGAACATGCCCAGCGGCGCAAAGCCTGACCACAGGTTGAGGGAGAGAATGGACGCAATCCCCAACGCCCAACAGGCGATGCCCGCGCTCAGTGTGCTGACCATCCGGTTCATGCCCTTGCGTTCTTCCAGCCATTCCACCAACGGTTCCAGTAGTGAGATGCCGGAGGTCCAGGCGGCGAACACCAGCAGCACAAAAAACAGCGTACCGAACAGGCTGCCCATGGGCATCTGGCCAAAGGCCAGCGGCAGGGTCTGGAAAATCAGCCCGGGTCCGGCACCCGGCTCGAGACCATTGGCAAACACAATCGGGAAGATGGCAAGCCCGGCCAGCAGGGCCACACCGGTATCCATGACCGATACGGCTATGGACGTCTTGGCGATGGAAACGTTTTTTGGCAGGTAGGAGCCATAGGCCATCATGATCGCCATACCAAGGCTGAGCGTAAAGAAGGCATGACCAAGGGCAATCAGTACCCCGGCGGTGGTCAGTTTGGAAAAATCCGGCTGGAACAGGAACGCGACGGCCTGACCGAAGAAACCGGTGGTCATCGCGTAGCCTACCAAAAGCAGTAACAACACAAACAGCGCTGGCATCAGGATTGTAACCGCCCGTTCAATCCCGAATCGCACCCCTTTTGCTACCACCAGCATAACCAGCGCCATAAACACCGTATGCCACAACAGCAGGCTGACGGGGCTGCCCAGCAAGTCGGTAAAGATGGCACCGATTTGGTCGGCGGACTGACCTGCCAGTTGTCCGGTGGCAGCGGTTCCCACATAGGACATAGCCCACCCGCCAATCACCGAATAGAACGATAGAATGAGAAAAGCTGCCAATACGGCAACGGCGGCCATCCAGCGCCAGGCCGGATTAGCGCGGTCATGTTCGGTAATCAGCCGGACACTTTTAACCGGACTGTGGCCGCCCCTGCGACCAATCAGAACTTCCGCCATCATGATCGGCAGGCCCACGGCCGCGATACACAGCAGGTAAACCAGAACAAAGGCGCCGCCGCCATTCTCACCGGTGATGTAGGGGAACTTCCAGATATTGCCGAGTCCGACCGCAGAGCCGGTGGCTGCAAGGATAAACGCCAGGCGAGAGGACCACATGCCTCGTTTGGCGCTGTCCTGATTGTTGGCGCCTTTGGCATTGGCGGAAGACGAAGTGTTCATTGCTTTCTCCTGAGTGCTGTTTTTGTTTTCAGGGCAGACAGGCCGCCGGGGACCTGGTGACCGGTTGGGTCCGGGCTACCGGGCTGTGTGCTTGAAGCGCTCTTCGGCCAGCTGATTCGCGATTACCCCGGTGGGTAGACCTTCGTTAGCGGAGCGGGCAAAAATTTCATCCAGTGTGTTACCAATGGCTTCGACATGGCGGCGGACGGCCTGAGGGTCGGGCCCCTGGCGCTCGTAATAGACATCAATGATGCCGCCGGCATTAATAACAAAGTCCGGAGCGTAGAGAATGCCTCGGTTCCACAGCGCGTTATCGTGCCGCGGACTTGCCAGTTGATTGTTGGCCGCACCGGCAACAATCGGGGCTTGCAGACGGCAGATAGAGTCATCGTTCAATACCGCACCCATCGCGCACGGTGCTACCACATCCACCGGCAGGTTGAGGATCTCGTCGGCGCTGGCAGCCGTTGCCCCCAATTCATCGACGGCGCGCTCCATCTGGTCCTGATGGAGGTCATAAACCCATAATTTCGCGCCGGCTTCTTTCAGGTGTCGGGCCAAACGGTACCCGACATTGCCGATGCCCTGTATGGCCACTTTCACGCCTTCCAGATCACTGCGGCCGAGCTTGTGCCGAACCGCTGCCTGCAGGCCAACGAAAGTGCCATAGGCGGTGGCAGGTGAAGGGTCGCCAGTGGACGGTCTGCCATCAAAGCCCAAACGCTCGGCGATACCGGCCACATGGGCGGTTTGACGCCCCATCACTTTAAGGTCTGCCACGCTGGTGCCGGAATCTTCCGCTGCGATGTACAAGCCGCCCAGTTGATTAATGAAGCGGCCCATGGCTTCCAGCAGGGCTTCACTTTTGTGTTCGCGGGGGTCCCCAATGATGACCGACTTGCCACCCCCCAGGTTCAGACCAGCCAGAGCGGATTTGTAAGTCATGCCGCGGGACAGTCTGAGAGCATCACGCAAGGCTTCTTCATCGCTGGCGTAGGGAAACATTCTGCAGCCGCCCAGGGCGGGGCCCCGGGAGGTGTTGTGCACGGCAATAATGGCGCGCAGGCCGGTATCGGGGTCGCAGTAAAAAGACAGGTGTTCGTGATTATCGAATTCGGGATGGGTGAAAACCGTCATAGCTGGCACTCCCTTTTGGTCATGTCGGGGGCAGCAAAGCGAACAGGTGCGTCGGGAAACTTTATAACTGATGCGGGCAACCGGCTAATGTAGCCTGCTCTCGCGGACATACTGAGTAATAACATGCTGAAATCCTCTCCCACTCTGCCGGATCACGGCGTTCGCGGTCGTTTTGTTTTTGGCGCCCCGGCGGGTAAGCCGATGGACAGATTTCGAATTGTCGATGCCTTTTTGAGGCCTGACAGATGAAGGATAGAAGGGGTTGACGTTAACGTCAATGGTTAAAAAGTAAACTACCGCTCTGTCATCCTTTATTCCCGGCTCTTGTTTTCTATCCGTGCTATCTGCCGGTCCTTTCTGCGCGGCATAGGGGTTTTCCCATTCGTTATTTCACAGGGCGTCTGTTATGATGCGCGCCTTCCTACCTCGAAGGATTTCGTCTTTTTAAGGCGAACCCCATCCGATACGACCTTTCAGAGGACGGCGCCAGCAGTATCGCGCGGCCGTAGTCGTTATACATTCGATGACTAGTTCACGGTCTTCCCCGCATTACGGTGGGCAAGAACCGCAAGAGATTTAACTTATGGATTTTTCTTCACTCGGTTTGTCCGAGAAGCTGGTACGTGCAACTGCAGACCAGGGTTATGACACCCCTTCACCCATCCAGGCCCAGGCCATTCCGGCTGTTTTGTCCGGTCAGGATGTGATGGCTGCGGCTCAGACGGGTACCGGCAAAACCGCTGGCTTTACGCTGCCTTTATTGCAGCGGCTGGCAGAAACGCCGCGTCAGGGTAAGGGTATTCGTGCTCTGATCCTCACGCCGACTCGCGAACTGGCCGCACAGGTTGCTGCCAGTGTCGAGCTTTACAGCAAGTACATGCCGACCTCCTCTGCGGTGGTATTCGGTGGTGTAAAAATTAACCCCCAGATCGCCAAGCTCCGTCGTGGTGTTGACATCCTGGTGGCAACGCCAGGACGTCTGATGGATCTATACCAGCAGGGTGCTGTGCGATTTGACGGCGTCGAGACCCTGGTACTGGACGAAGCTGACCGCATGCTGGACATGGGCTTTATCCGTGACATCCGGAAGATCCTGGCCCTGCTGCCAGCCAAGCGTCAGAACCTGATGTTTTCCGCGACCTTCTCCGGCGATATCCGCAAGCTGGCGGAAGGTATGTTGACCAATCCGGTCCAGATTGAAGTGGCGACTCGCAACGCCACTGCTGACAATGTTGATCAGACTGTTTACCCGGTCGACCAGAGCCAGAAATCTGCACTGCTGAGCCAGCTGGTCAAGCACAATGACTGGCAGCAGGTACTGGTCTTTACCCGTACCAAGCACGGCGCCAACCGCCTGACCCAGAAGCTGGAAAAAGACGGCATCACGGCCGCCGCGATCCACGGGAACAAATCCCAGGGTGCCCGGACCCGTGCGTTGCATGAGTTCAAGCAGGGTTCGGTTCGGGTTCTGGTTGCAACGGATATTGCTGCCCGTGGTCTCGACATCAAACAACTGCCGCAAGTGGTTAACTTCGAGCTGCCGAACGTGCCGGAAGACTACGTGCACCGTATCGGCCGTACCGGTCGGGCGGGTGAAAGTGGTCACGCGCTGTCTCTGGTCAGCGCCGATGAGATCAAATTGCTGGCAGGAATCGAGCGGTTGATCAAGAAGGATATTCCGCGCAAGACCATTGAAGGCTTCGAGCCCAGCGGCAAGATGTCCGCAGTGCCAAAATCCGGTCCCCGTCCCAATGGCGGACGTAGCGGTAATGGCGGTGGTCAGAGTCGTGGCCGCAGTGCGGGCGTAGGTGGTGGCCGGGGTGCCGGGAGTGGCAATAACCCGCAGTCACGGCGGCCCTCTGTTCGTCGTGAAACTGCCTGAACCGGGCTTGAGCCAGCATTTTTAGTGCTGTTCTAGAGTTCGCGCCATGAAAAAACCGCCCTCAGCGATGATGGCGGTTTTTTTACGTGCGGTTTCCGGGTTGCCCGGGAAAGGTCAGAAGCGGTAGGTGAAGCCCAGCATATAGACCAGAGGGTCAATATCAACGTCGACCTTGCCAGTCGCTGCAAGATTGTCTGCGCCGTCGTATGCCTTGATCGTGGCTTCCGTGTCTATATCGAGCCACCAGATTGCGGCGTTAAAGCCGAAGTGGTCATCCAGGGCGACGTCAACACCGAGCTCGCCCGCAACGCCAACACTGTCATCCAGTTCAATGGTGGTGCGGTCCGCGCCCAGGGCGTTGGTCAAAGTCGGGGTGGTCTTTTCCTCAAAGAACACGGTGTAATTCACCCCGACACCTATATAGGGCTGAACCTGGCTGCCGCTGGCCAGAGGGAAATACTGCAGAGTGAGGGTCGGTGGCAGGTGTTTGGTTTCGGCCAGCTTGCCCGCCCCTGACAGGGCGCTGCCATCGCCACTGATGTTGTGTTTGAACGGCGTTGCCGCCAGGAGCCCAACACCGAAGTGGTCGGTAACAAGGTAGCTGGCCGTGAGACCAAGCTGACGGTTGGAGTCCACATCGACCTTCCAGCCCGCCAGTTCGGTAGCACCAACCCGAACGTTACCGCTGGAATCCTGCGGGTCAACCACGGCGACGCCTGCACGCAGGATCAGGTCTCCCGCTTCATAAGCGTGAATCACAGGGGCGTTCAAAAAACTGGTGGCGACAGCCAGCAGACAGAGTCTTCTTGGGAACATCACGGTTTCCTTAGCCAGAAAGTGGATGAACTCAGGTTAAGCGGCTGTGACAATCACGAGTTGATTTAGCGCAAGAATGGACACGGGTCCGGACGACCATTCGCGGGAAATTTGATATAGCTCAATTGCAGGGAAGAAAGCCTGCTGGGGCAGGGGCTTAGCCGATCTTTTCGCCAGCTTTGGAGGATTCGTCAGTGACTTCTTCAGGCATGCATACATCCCGCACTGTAAGCTCTTTGCCGCCCTCGGTTTGCACGGTCATGGGCCGGATGGCTTGACCCGTTTCGCGGTCTCTCAGGTTTAATGGGGCGCCCTCAGGGGAGGGGTTCCACTTGTCGCCCCATTGGCGCAATGCAATGACGACCGGGAACAAATCCCGGCCCTTTTCAGTCAGGCGGTATTCCTGGCGTGAGCCGTGTTCGCCCACCTCGACCTTGCGCAGGACCTGGTTATCCACCAGACGGGCAAGACGGTCACACAGGATATTCCGGGCAATACCGAGTTCCTGCTGAAAGTCGACAAACCGGCGGCTGCCGTACATCGCCTGCAGCACAATCAGCAGCGACCACCAGTCCCCCACTTCATTGAGGGCGCGGGCGACGGAGCAGTTGGAGTCATCAAAACGTTTTCTGGCCATGAAATCGAGTGTACCTAATAGGGTTGCATTTTAAAACCAGATTCAATATGGTTGCTTTAAGAAACCAAACTAGCAAGGTTGCTACTCATTTAAGGAGCCTCCCCCATGACCATGAACCTCGGTCCGTTATTCCAGCCTTTTGAAGACAACTCCCTGAAACTCCGTAATCGTGTGGCCATGGCTCCGATGACCCGCAATTTTTCACCGGGCAATGTGCCAGGGGATAACGTGGTGGATTACTATCGCCGTCGCGCCGAAGGTGGTGTGGGCCTGCTGATTACCGAAGGCACTACGGTCAATCATCCCGGCGCCAATGGCTATCCCGACGTACCGGCGTTCCATGGCGATGAGGCCCTGGGGGGTTGGAAGAAAGTCGTGGATGCGGTTCATGAGGCCGGCGGCGCTATTTTCCCGCAGTTGTGGCACGTAGGCGCCGTTCGCAAGGAAGGCATCGAGCCAGACCCCGGTGTGCCGGGTTTCAGCCCATCCGGCCTGTTTGCCCCCGGTAAGCCGAATGGCAAGGCCATGACGCTGGACGACATCGCCGATGTGGTCAAGGCCTTTGCAGACGCGGCCCAGGATGCCCAGGCCCTCGGTTTTGATGGTGTGGAGATCCACGGGGCCCACGGTTACCTGCTCGATCAGTTTTTCTGGGAAGGTACCAACCAGCGCACCGACGAGTACGGCGGCAACATGGCCAATCGTCAGCGCTTTGTGATCGAAATTATCGAAGCCATTCGCCATCGCGTGGGCCCGGATTTTCCGATTATGCTGAGATTCTCCCAATGGAAACAGCAGGACTACGAAGCGAAACTGGTCAGCACACCGGAGGAGCTGGAGCAGTTCCTCACACCGTTGGTTGAAGCAGGTGTAGACATCTTCCACGCTTCGACCCGTCGCTTCTGGGAACCGGAATTTGAGGGTTCCGATCTGAACCTTGCTGGTTGGACCCAGAAACTGTCCGGCAAGCCGACGATGTCTGTGGGCAGTGTTGGTCTGACCGAAGACTTCATCAGCGGCACCTTTGCCAGCAAGAAGGAAGCGGTGGAGCAGTCAGGAATCGACGAACTGGTGGAACGCATGAACAACCACGAGTTTGAACTGATTGCCGTCGGCCGCGCCTTGCTTCAGGACCCCCAATGGCTGGTCAAGGTGAAGGAAGGCCGGATTGCAGACGTCGAAGCATTCGCCAAGAAGGCGCTGACCAAGTTATATTGATATCAAATCCGGGTGTAGAGGAAACCGACCAGCACCATGTCTTTTGATACCACGGAACACAATCGCCGGCGCTACTGCTTTGATGGGGTAGAGTCGGTGTGGCTGTTTGGCTACGGCTCACTGATCTACAAGGTCGATTTCCCGTTCCTGGAGCAACGCCCGGCGAGCATTGAAGGTTGGGCTCGTCGGTTCTGGCAGGGCTCCCATGACCACCGCGGCACCCTCGAGTCCCCGGGACGCGTGGTTACCCTGATAGAGTCGCCTGCTACTTGCTGTAAGGGCATGGCTTACCGGGTTTCCCCTGACGTCTTTTCACACCTGGATGTGCGGGAAAAAAATGGCTACCTGCGATTTGTCACCCCGATGATATTTACTGATGGCACCCGCGAAGACGGCCTGGTGTATATCGCCACCGAAGACAACGCTGCCTTCCTCGGCCCGGCCGAGGACGCTGAAATTGCCAACCAGATCTCTAACGCCCAGGGCCCCAGCGGTCGCAACAGCGATTATTTGCTGAAACTCGCCACTGCGTTGCGAACACTGGGCGATGATGACCCCCATGTGTTTGCGCTTGAGAGTTATCTGCGCTGAATTGACCCGTTTGTCCGGCCCGGCATGGGTATCACCCAACTCTAGCGGCACGGGCCTGAATCCACGTTGATTAGCGGAACGGCTGCGCGATGACGTGTTGCTGGTAGGTGGGCCGTTCTGAAAATCGGTGGTAGAGCGCCTGAAGTCGGGGTTGTTGGTGTAGGGCCGCTGGGTTGAGTGTGAACCAGCGATGCAGAAAAGGGCCCAGAGCAATATCTGCCAGGCTAGGCGCCCGGCCAACGATCCAGTCAGATGAGACCAGTGAATCTTCCAGTATTGACCATAACGCGAATGTTTTGTCCCGTGCGGCGTCGGTGGCGGTATGGTCGCGCTCTTTTTCCGGTGTTCGTGCCAGGCTGATGAAGTACGGCCTCATGCAGGGCCAGAGTGTTCCCAACTGCCAATCCATCCATTGATCAATCAGACCCCGGGTGGTTGGCTCAGCGGGATAAAAGGCCTGATTGGCACGGCTCACCGCCAAATAGCGCAAAATGGCATTGGATTCCCATAACACCAGCGCCTCGTCTTCAAAAACCGGTATCAGGCCATTGGGGTTTTTTGCCCTGAAGGCCGCGGTATCGGTGTTGCCGAACTTGCCGCCAATATCGATACGCTCCACATCAAGTGCCATCTCAGCGCACAACCACATAACCTTCTGGACGTTGCTGGAGGTAGTGCGTCCCCACAGTGTTGGCATAGTCATCATCCTCGGCCCGGTGCCCGGTTATGGAAGTATTGGCTACTCGGGTTAACGGTAGCCGGACGCTGCAATGGTTAGCTCACCCGTTCGCGTGGAACATTGCGCAGGTGGCTGGCCGTTTGGCCCCCCGGCAGGGCAGCGATGGCGTCGGCTGCCACCAGAAGCCGTGGCAAATTCACCCCGGTATCGATATGGCCCCCTTGCAGGGCATAGATCAGATCTTCGGTAGCGGTGTTTCCGGTCGCTCCGGGAGCAAACGGGCAGCCACCCAAACCTGCGGCGGAGGCATCCAGGGTGGTTGCGCCATGCTGGATCGCGAACAGGGCATTGGCGACACCCATTCCAAAGGTATCATGGCCGTGGAAGGCCCATTTCAGGGCGGCGCTGTCATGGCGTTCCCGCAGGCGGGTGAAGTGGTTTGCGACCTGATAGGGTGTGGCGCGGCCCGTGGTGTCACAAAGGCCCACTTCCAGTTCGATACCCTGGCAGATATCCCGAGCTTTACCCAGCACCGCATCTACCTGTTGCCACTGGATCTCGCCCTCATAGGGACAATCAAAGCAGGTAGCTAAATCGAGCCTCAGACCCACAGACTCTTTTTCGCGCCTGAGCCGCTCGGCGATTGCTTTCAGGCCCTCCAGTGAACTGTCCACACTCTGGCGCACATTGCTCTGGTTATGGGACTCCGACACCGAGACCACAAAAACAAGTTCCTTGATGCCCTTCGCCAGAGCCCGGTCGGCACCCTTGAGATTGGGGACAAGCGCCGAGAAACGCATGCCGGTATGTTCCTGAAATGCCGCTACGATGTCGCCAATATCTGCCATCTGGGGGATGGCTTTGGGACTGACAAATGAGCCAATTTCAATGCGGGTAATGCCGGCGTCAATCAGTGCCTGAATGCATCGGATCTTGTCGGCTGTGGGCAATAATTCGTGGATCGATTGAAAGCCATCCCGAGGGGCGACTTCAACGAGATCGACTGCCGTGGGGGGGTGGAGGATGGTGTTCATGATCCGGTTCTCCGCGAGAGCCAGTTGATAACGCCACCGGCTGAAAAAATAGCTTGCTGGCGGGTACTTAGCTCATGTTTCAAGGTAATTGTCTGGTGGTCATTGACGATGGCCGTGATGCGGGTGCCAGCGGCCAGTTGGTCACGAAGATGGTCAATCCGAATCACGTCGCCCTGCTGCAGTTGGTCCAGGTCTTTTGGATTGTCCAGGGTCAAAGGCAAGACACCGAAGCAGGGCAGATTCTGCCAGTGTATGCGGGCAATGCTCTTGGCAATGACCACCTGCAGTCCCAGAGACCGGGGCACGAGAGCCGCGTTTTCACGGCTTGAGCCCTGACCGTAGTTGTCACCGGCAACGATAATGTGGCCAGCTTCCCCCTGATTGCGCGCCCGGGTGGTGTAACCTGGATCCACCGCTTCAAATGTGTGTTCCGATGAGGCCTCTATGTTGCTCCAGATCGGGAGCACACGCGCACCTGCGGGCATGATGTCATCGGTAGAGATGTTGTCGCCAACCTTCAGCAGTACCGGCGCGGATATGGACTCCGGTAAAGGCCTGAGCACAGCCAGCGGGGGGGTGTTGTCGGTTGCCAGTAGTTTGACGTGGCGTGCCTTGTCGGGCGCCAATGGCGGCAAAAACATGTGGTCGTCAGGCTTCATGTTTTCAGGTTCGGTCGGACGCAGGTAGGTCTGCCCCAGGGTGCGCGGATCGGTAATTACACCGTACAATGCTGAGGCGGCGGCGGTCTCGGGGCTGCACAGGAACACCGCGTCCTCCAGGGTGCCCGAGCGGCCGGGAAAGTTGCGCGGCACAGTGCGCAGGCTGTTACGGCCCGTTGCGGGGGCCTGGCCCATTCCGATACAACCATTGCAACCGGGTTGGTGAAGACGCGCCCCGGCTTTGATCAAGGTGGCCAGGTGGCCTTTGTCAATCAGCGCCGACAGAACCTGCCGAGTGGATGGGTTGATGTCCAGCGACACATTGGGTGAGATCGTACGATCCCGGACAATGTCCGCAACGACCGCAAAGTCGCGATACCCAGGGTTTCCCGATGAACCGATATACGCTTGGTAGACCGGCTCTCCGGCCACTTCACTGACAGGCACAACCTTGTCCGGGCTGGAGGGCAGGGCAATCAGGGGTTCCAGTCGGGTCAGATCAATGTGTTCGTCCCGGTCGTACTGACAGCCCGGATCTGCTGCTAACGCCTGCCATTCGGATGCGCGGCCCCGGGCTCGCATGAACTCAAGGGTGACGTCATCACTGGGAAACACGCTGGTTGTGGCTCCCATCTCTGTGCCCATATTGGCCAGCACATGGCGGTCCATGGTATCCAGTGCCGCCAGCCCGGGGCCGTAATACTCGAGGATGCAGTTTTTTGCTCCCGCCACCCCGTGGCGGCGTAGCAGCTCCAATACCACATCCTTGGCACTGACCCAGTCCGGAAGCTCTCCGGTCAGGCGCACCCCGACGATGTGAGGCATCGCTAAAAACAGGGGTTCACCGGCCATCGCCATGGCTACTTCAATACCGCCGGCGCCAATGGCCAACATACCCAGGGCTCCCGCTGAGGTCGTGTGGCTGTCACACCCCACCAGACTGTCACCAGGCTTGCCAAAGCGTTCCATGTGCACCGGGTGGCTGATGCCATTACCCGGACCGCTGTACCAGATGCCTAAACGCTCGCATGCGCTCTTCAGGAACAGGTGGGCGTCGGCGTTGAAGTTGTCCTGTTGGGTCAGGGTGTGGTCAATGTACTGAACACTGGGCGATGTATGTACTCGCTCGATGCCCATTGCATCGAGTTCCAACATGACCAGCGTACCCAGTACGTCCTGCAGCAGCGCCTGGTCCATTGTGAGCGCAATCTCGCTACCCGGCGTCATCTTGCCACTCACCAAGTGCGCCGCAATTAACTTATGGCTCAATGAATCAGGCATGGGTTGTGTCCTCCCGGTTTGTTGGACGGAATAGATCGTACCCTGCACACAGAATATCGATCAGAAATTGCAACCCAAGCGCGCCAAAACCGATGGGAATGAGCGCGTAGGGATAGACCATGAGCGTGCCAAAGGCGCTTGATACCCGTTCGCCATATGACCAGGCGTCGTGGGCCATCAGGCTACCGCGCCAGACCATGATTGAGCAGAACAACAAGCCAAGCGCTCCGGTGACTATTCTGACCAGATCTTGCCCACGCCTTGGAAGGCGTTGGGTGAAGAACGTGATGCGGATGTGGGAATCATGGCGCTGAGCCTCGCCTGCACCGATGACCGCCAGATAGACCAGCAGGAACGAGTTGATTTCCAGACTCCAGCTTGTCGGTTGCACAAACACATAGCGCATAACCACGTCATAGCAGATGGTCAGCATCATGAAAATCAGCACCACGATCATGGTCCAGCGCAGGACAGCCAGAAGGCCGTCCCAACTTTGCATTGCCAACTTGGTCATCAAAATCACTCCTCAGACTTGACCGAGAGCAAGTGCGATGGCTTTTTCGCCGACCTCCTTGCCGACCTGCTCCTTCCACTCTTCCCATACCGTCTGGCTGCTTTCCCGGTAAGTCGCGAGATCTTCGTCGCTGGGCAGGACAACTTCTACTCCGGCCTCTTTGACGGCAGGCCAGTATTTGTTCGGGTAGATCTCTTCATTACAGTAGCTGGCGAAGTTCTCTTCGTACCACTGTGCTGCGCCTTCAAGAGCTTGCCTGACGTCGCCCTCAAGGGCGTCCCAGCGCGAGCGGAGCATGAACGGGGCCACTGTGTAGGCGGTCATGGGCAGCTCGTAGCACACTTTCAGTTGTTCCTGCAGGCTGCGCCCATAGACGGTTGAAATATTTGCCACTGCCGCATCAATGGTGCCGCGCTGCAGCGCCATGTAGGTTTCCGACGATGAAATACGCACGGCGGCAATGTTGAAGGGCTTCAGTGCTGTCGTGGCTTCGAAACTGACGATACGGATTTTCTTGCCGCGCACACCGTCGAGTGAGCGAATCGGGCTGGCCGCTGTGCTCCAGATGTATTCAGGCTGAAGAATTCCGCCACCGGAAGTGAGCATGTAGATATTGTCCTTGGCCAATTCCGCATTGATCAATGTCATGAGAGGGCTGCCCTTGGCGAGGCGCTCCGGGTTGCGATAGAGCTCGTCAACCACTCCGGGCAGGCCGGTGATGCCCAGAATCGGCAGAGAACGGGTAATGTACGATGTGGTATGAAACATGAAATCAATGGCGCCGGCACGCAACGCGGGCAGTTGCTCATCGGCCTTCACAAGCTGGCCGGAGTGGTAGAAATCGACGTTTAGGGCATCGCCTCCCTGGTTTTTGAGGTAGTCAATAAATCCGTTGGAACCGTAACTCAGGGCTTCGTAGGAAGGTGGAATATAATACGCCCCAGTGAGCTTCGTGGCTGCTGAGGCGCGACCGGCAAACAGACTCTGGCCGCCTATTAGCGCGAAGCTGGCAGACGCCAGAGTGGTGTTCTTCAGTAATGCTCGACGTGTCATTGGCATGGTATTTTTCCTTTGATTTTTGTTGTAATGGTGTTAGTGAGTGAAACGCCAAGGCTACAAGAGCCCTGGCAACCAGAGGCTGATACCTGGGAACAAAACAAATAACATCAGTACGACGAACTGTACCGCCACAAAGGGCAGCGCAGCACGAATGATTTCTTCGATCGAGAGCTCCGGGCACACCCCGCGCAGGGCATACAGATTAAGCCCGACGGGTGGTGTCACCACTGCAATTTCCAGGTTGAGCACCAGCACGATGCCAAACCACAGCGGGTCGTAACCAAGTGCAATGATCAGTGGTAGCAGGACGGGGGTGGTGACCACAATGAGTGACACGGCATCCACCATCATGCCCAACAGCACCAATAACAACATAATTACGACCAGAATTGCCCAGGCGGGCAATGGGCTGGCAGTGAGCATTTCAGACAGTATCTGTGGCACGCGCACGAAGTTGAGGTAATCGCCGAAAATCTTCGCACACCCGATAATGAGTAGAATGACACCGCTGATACGCGCTGTCTCAGCAATAATGGCGAGAAATTTGCTCCAGCTAAGTGACCGAAATATCACCGTGGCAATCAGGAGGGCGCCCAGCGCACCGATACCGGCGGCCTCGCTGGGCGTGGCGATGCCGGCGTAAATAGAGCCCAGAACGGCAATAACGAGTAGTACCGAATGCCAGATGCTACCGAGGCTCTGGAAACGCTCTTTCCAGGTAAAGGTTTGGGTGGAGAACGGCGCTTCTTCAGGATTTAAATGCACCCGTACCCAAATATAAAGGCAGAGCGCCAGCGCCAGGACCACGCCGGGAACGATACCGCCAATGAACAGATCTGCCACTGACACACCCGATACGGACCCATAGATAATAAAGGGGACGCTCGGCGGAATCAGCATCGCCAAGGCGCCGGCACTGACAACCGAACCGGCGGCCAGCGAGCGACTGTAACCACGCTCTATCATGTGAGGCACGGCAATTGAACCAACAGCCGCTACGCCAGCCAGGCTGACACCGGATACGGCGCCGAACATGGCCGATGCGCCGACAGATGATATGGCAAGACTGCCCTTGAGCCAGTTTAGCCAGCGCACGGCAACCTGGAAAAGACTCGACCCGACCGGTGTTGCACCGAGAATACTGCCCATCAGAATGAACAACGGCAGTGCAATCAGCTCAAAGCTGTTGAGTTGCCCAAACAAAGAGGAGGGCGCGAAGAAAAAAGCCAGGCTGCCCTGCGCCATGTAAAGCCCGAATAGGCCAGACAGTCCAAGCGCCAGAAATATGGGAAAACCAAAGGCAATCATGGCAACTAAAGCGATCAAAACGAGAATGGGTTCCAATGGTGCTCTCCTGCTCAGATGATGGACGAACTGCGCAGCGTATCCAGCTGCGCGTCGTCCATATCAAGCCAGTCTTTCAAGATCGCGTCGGTGTGCTCTCCAAGCTGGGGCCCGGTGTGCCGAATGGTGCCTGGCGTTTGGGTCAGGCGGGGAAACACGTTCTGCATGGGCAGCGGTTTGCCTTTGCGGTCTGGCACCATGACGATGGATTCCCGGGCCTTGAAATGGGGATCAGCCAACATGTCGGGAGCGCGAAAGATGAGTCCCGCCGGCACGCCTGCTTCCGCGAGCCTGTCCACGATTTCCTGGGCATCATGCTGACGTGTCCAGGCCGCTACGGCATCGTCAATCGCCTGCTGGTTTGTTCCCCTTGCCCGATGGGTTGCATAGTCCGGGTGATCCGCAAGCGTCGGCTGACCCATGGCCTCACACAAACGGCGGAAAACACTGTCCTGGTTGGCGCCGATGATCACATCACGATTATCTCTGGCCGGATAGGCATTGGAAGGCGCGATACCGGGCAGAGAACTGCCGTTTCGCTCACGGATCTTGCCGGCCCGATCGTACTCAGGTACCAGACTTTCCATCATCCCCAGGACAGACTCGAAGATGGCACTGTCGACAATCTGGCCTGCGCCTGATTTTTCCCGTTGATGAAGGGCCACCAGTGCGCCGATTGCACCATGGATTCCGGCCAGCGTATCTCCGATCGAAATGCCCACCCGAACCGGCGGCCGGTCGGGATAACCACTGATGTAGCGTAAACCACCCATGGCCTCGCACACAGAAGCGAAACCGGCACGGTTAGAATAGGGCCCGTCCTGACCAAATCCGGTGACCCGAACCATAATTAATCCTGGGTTGTTACTGGACAGGATGTCGTAGCCCAACCCCCAGCGCTCCATTGTGCCGGGACGAAAATTTTCGATCAGAATGTCGGCCTGAGTGGCCAGATTGCGCAGTATTTCCTGACCTTGCGGATCGCGAAGATCCAGAGTCACGGACTGCTTGTTTCGACCGATGACGTTCCACCATACGGGCTCGCCATCTGCGTCGGCTTCACCCCACTGGCGCATGGCGTCGCCCTTGCCGGGAGGCTCGATCTTGATCACCTGGGCACCGAAATCGGCCAAAATCTGGCCACAGTAAGGCCCTGCTATGAGTTGCCCAAGTTCGAGTACCTTGAGATCGTTTAACGGCGTGGTTGGAGCAAGTTTACTTAGGGACATTATAATTGTTTTCCCTTGATTTAATTATATTTTAGTTAAATATTCAAGTGCGCGCAGCGGGCTGGTGATGAGCCTCCGGGTCAGAGACGTTGACGTGCAAATCACGTGCTGCGAGCAAGTGTGAACGCATGATGCTTTCAGCCCAGTTCACGCTGCCGGCTTCAATGGCATCCAGTATTTCCCGGTGGTGGCGCATACTGCGTTGGAGATGTTCTGGATGGTAGTTTGTGAAATTTCTTCTGATTACCGACGTCCGCACGATGTTTTCCAGCGCAGCCATCAAGCGATGATTGTCGCTACCGGCAATCAACTCTTTGTGAAATTCGTGATTGAGTGCAGCAATGCTATTGCGGGCCTCAGTATTGGTTTCGACTTGTTTAGTCAGCGTTTCCATTTGATTGGCCAGAGACTTTAGATAGTCGAGGCGAGCCTTATCTATTCTGAGACACGCCAAAGCAACGGCCATCGGCTCCAATACCAATCGGATTTCAAACACCTCACGGGCGTCTCTTTCAGTCCACGCCGTCACCCTGGCGCCCTGGTGTGGAATGGCCTCCAGCCAACCTTCGGAAATCAACTCCCTGAATGCCTCACGGACAGGCGTCCTGCTGACTTCCAGTTCCTCGGCTACCCGTGCTTCCCGGATGAATTCATGAGACAGATAAACCGAGTTGAGAATACGCTGCTTGATGGCGTCGTGAACTTCCGTTTTGGCCGTTCTCGGAACTGAGGTACTAACCCGGCTCTTGCTCTCGGCCACCGTTGTTCTCCAAGATTGTATGCAATATCTGAAATTTAAGCTCGTAGGCGGTGTTTTGTGGTCGCCTGAACCTAATGTTGCATGCAATAACGTTTATTTCAACAAATATAGAACAGGCATTGTGTGATGGTGGGTGAACACAATGTCGAATGGCTCGGGCTGGCCTTTGTTTTACCACTGGTTTATGGATCTTTGTATGATGAAATGCCCGGCGTGTCAGAGTGCGTTATCTGGTCATTAAGGCTCTGGTGGAGCCGATTCGGGTTGTAGTTCCGGAAGTAACGATGGTTGCTCTCAATCTCCGTCTCCGGGTAGGCTCATGACGAGGTCATCAAACCGAATTGTCTCTTGTCCTGTCACCGGGGTTCCGGCTTTTTTGCAGACCGTGCCGTCGATGGTGACACGCCCGGCCATAATGGTGCGGCGGGCTTCCTTGCGGGACTGGTTGGCGGTGTTGGCAATAAAATAATCGAGTCGCATTAGGCTAGGTTTCCTGTTGAGTGATGTGCATCCGGTACCTTGTCACAGATCCGTCGCCCAACTCGTGCGGCCGAGTTCCATCACACGCGCGACTTCCTCGTCGGGTACTGCAGCGGTATCACCCAGCTCCAGCGGGTCGTAGTGATACACGTACATTCGTGAGGCAAACTCGGCAATGGGCAGGGACGCTTCACCGTTGAGTTCGTCATTGCCCTGAATGGCGCAGACGATGCCCTGGCCCCAGTCCTGACCACCGTCGTTGTTGGGATTGAAGAAATAAACCCGCATCTGGGCGTGAGCATCCAGGGCTACCCGCAAAATGGTAATGGCGTGCCGGCCGACATAGCGGCCGCCGCTGTCGGTCGAGGCGATGCCCGCCGGCTGTGGGTGGATCACTGGCATGTGACCGTTGTAATAGGGGTGATAACTGGCATAGAACTGGCGGATGAAGCCCTCATAGTCATCAAGCTTGCCGGTGTGGATATCGGTCACTACCCGGAAACCATGGCCTACCCACCAGCCATAGAATTCCGGATTGATCCAGCGATGTAAATCATCGTCGCGTTCACCGCAGAGGCGGCCCATTTCCACATAGAGGCGGTCAAGGTGGGGCACCAGCATCAGCGAGACGACATCCACATCCAGCGGCAGTTCTTTTGCAAGGCCGTGCTCAAGTCCCTTGGACGATATCCGCTCACCCTCAAACCGGGTCAGAATTTCGTTGTCGCGGGCGGCCCAGGCCACCAGCTGTAGCAGATAGTCGGCGTCGTTATCGGCCCACATCGAGAGCCCGATGACCGATTGACAGGTCGGGTTGTTGCCCTGGCCAACCCCCAGAGGCAGGCCAAGAATACTCAGTATCCCCGCCAGGAGGAAGACCCTCGGTGGCTGTTCCTCACCGAACACCGAGGTCAGTAGTTCCTCGGATTCTGGCGACAGTTTCAATTCAATCTGCCGCCACAGCCCGGCCGCAACCGGTGGGTGAAAGAGTGTGCCCCGCTCCAGCAGCATGGCCAGACCATAAGCGGCCTGACTGGTTTCCGGAAAGATGGCGTCGTCAATCAGTCGGTAGACCAGTTGACTGTAACACTGCAGGGCGTCAATACCGGTGGTGCTCAGCCCCAGGGCAACGGGAATCAGATCGTCCCGGCGGTTGCGGATAAAACGCAAAAAGGCTGGGTGATAAGCCGAAACCAGCCCGGTCTCGCCCATGGCGTTGGCAAAGTCGGTAGCTTCGTCCTCGAGCGTGGCCTCATCCATGGTGGCGAGACGCTCGTTGTAAACCGCCAGACCGGGATCTTCCCGACAGCCCCTGGTGGGCCCGAACAAGGCCTTGACCAGGCGTGCGGCGTCCTCGCTACCGGCGGTATCAAGTTCGGGATCGAACAGACACTTGGCGATCTGGCTGATCATTTTCTTGATGCTGTCGGTCTGGATCGGCCGCTGTGCCAAAAGGCGCTTGACCTCGCCCACAAGGCTGGCAAGAATGCTCTCGTAACCGAGATGTGCGAGCAAAAACTGGTACAGAGACTGTACTATTGCGCCCAGTTCCTGCGGGCGTTCGCGGTCGGCTTCGCTCATTTGACCGGAAAGCAGATCCAGGTTCAGTGCCATGACCTGGGTCAGGAAATTACGAGCGCGTTGGGTGGCGATCCCGGGGTGAAAGTAATCGCGGGAGGCAATCGCCAGCATGCGGATTTCACTGAGTGCTTCGATGACCGTGATTTCGGCGTTGCTTTGGCGCAACGAGCGCACCGCCAGGCCGGGCTGCAGGATAGCCGGTTGCGCCCAGTCCCGGCCAGCGAAGACCCCGGCGGTTTCCACTGCCGCGACCCGTTCATAGAGGGCGTCCAGGCCTTCGGGCGTGGTCATGACCACCCTGGCCGACTCCAGTACCTCGGCACTGGAGGCTTTCGGGTCAGCTTTTCGGGCCTCGGCAAAACGCGCCAGTGTGGCATCAAACGCAGCAATTGCCGCCTGGGTGCTGGTGGCCGGGTATTCGGTGTTCATGACGTCGCGTCTCCTTTTGCTGTGACCATGGTGCTGAACCACTCAACGCCGAAGCGCACGCCAAAGCCCTGCACATCGGTCGGAATCTGGGCCGGGCCGCCTTTGTGGGTGCCGGAAGAGGCCATATCGACATGAACCCAGCCAATGCCTTCGCCGACGAAGCGACCCAGGAAGCGTGCCGCATAAAGGTGATCCCCTACGCCCTGGGTGCGGCATTGCAGGGTATCGGCCACCTGGGATTCCGGATCTTCATCGTAGTCATCCTCGTAAGGCATCGGCCAGACCCGCTCACCGCATTGCTCACCGGCCTGGATGATGGGCTCAATCCAGTCGCGCCGGTTGGTCATGGCACCGGCCAGGGTGGCGTAATCGAGAATGGCCACGGGCTTCTCACGGCTGGCGAGGGCCAGGGTATCGGCCAGTACCATGCGGCCCTCGGCATCGGTATTGATCAGTTCAATGGTAGTGCCATTCAGTGCAGTGATGACGTCGTTGCACTTCACCGCGTTCGGGCCAATGTGGTTTTCTGCCAGCGCCAGCCAGCAGCTGCTTGAAGCCCAGGCGGGTGAGCGCCAGAAAGGTGCCGAGCGCGACCGCACTGCCTTGCATGTCACCGTGCATGCCCAGCATGCCGTCACCGACTTTGAGGTTGGTGCCGCCAGTATCGAAACAGATGCCTTTGCCCACCAGAGCCAGTGCCGGCCCTTTTGAACCTTTGGGCCGATAGCTCAGGTGCAGCACGCCCGCATCGCGGTTGGGGCTGGCCTCGGTGACCGATAAAAAGGCCCCTGCGCCCAGTTTCTCCAGCCGCTTCAGGTCGATAAAGTCAGCGTCCCAGCCTTCCTGCTTCACCAGTGTCTCGGCGTAGTTGCGATACAGGGCCGGAGTCAGGTAGTTGCCTGGTAATTGCGTCAACCAACGGGCCAGATTGTTGCCCTCGGCGGTGGCCAGCGCATGGTTGAACTCCGCCCCGGCATAGTCACCCACAAAGCTGACCGTTTGCAGAGTGGAAAGATCTTCCGGTTTGCCGGTGATTTTCGGCAGGCGGAATACGGCGGCATGCACTGCGGCTACCAGGGCTTGCGCCATGGCCCGGGCGGCAACGCTGTCATCCAGCAGGGAAACCACTTTGATCTGGCGTGGTCGTTCAGTCAGCAGTGGGTCAACCAGCTTGCGCGCCAGGGTCAGTAATTTGAAGCTGGCAACGCCCTCACCAATGAAACCGATGGCGGTACGCAGACCATTGGGAGTGGTGGTGAGCACCGGGTTGGTCTTCTCCGGAAATGCATCCATACGCAGGCGCAGCGCGTCGGCCCAGGGTGTTTTCTCAACGGCATCCCGGTTGCCTTCCGGCAACAACAGCACCAGTCCGCAGGCGTCATCGGATTCCCAGGAGGCCGAGGTCAGGGTCGTTGTCTGAAGCATAATTGTCGGGAATGCCGGGAGTGGCAGCGTTGGCTTCATGGTGTAGACCTCAGAAAAACGGGGTGGCGAATGTTCGGCCCAGAGCTCGCAGCATAACGTAAGGTGACTCTGTAATACGGTGTTGTTCATAGCGTAATACACCTATAGCGCCCTTGCTCAGAGAATTATGGCGGTCGTCAGAAATAACATCAGACCCTCGTCATTTTCGGACTCTGTCGCATACACTGTTCTTTATCGAACCGCTGGTAAAGCTGCATTAGTATCAGATTGGACAGGTTAGTATTTTAATTATGTAAAAATCCGGGCCTCGTGCCAGCGTTGCGCAGGAGTAATGATGAACACCACACCAATGCCCCGTTTCGGTCTCGTTCTCATCGGTGACGAGCTGTTGAACGGCCGCAAACAGGATGCTCATCTGGCCGCCATGATTACGCGGTTTGACGAGCGCGGATTGGAGCTGTCGTGGGTGCGCACGATTGCGGATGACGGCGAGTTGATTACCCAGACGCTAACGCAAACCTTTGCTGGCCCCGATGTAGTATTCAGCTTTGGTGGCATTGGCGCGACCCCGGACGACCTGACGCGCCAGTGTGCGGCTGCAGCCCTGGGAGTGGTTACTGTTCTGCATCGTGAAGCCGAAGCGGAAATCCGGTCACGGCTCGGGTCACGACTGAATCCGCTGCATCTGCGGATGGGGGAGTTTCCGGTTGGCAGCCGAATCATTCCCAATCCGATCAACGGCATTCCCGGTTTTGCCATCCATCGCCATCATTTTGTGCCCGGCTTTCCCCGAATGGCCTGGCCGATGGTGGAGTGGGTGCTTGACCATGACTATGCCGACTACCAGGCACCTAATCGCACCGTGAGTCAGACTCTGGTGCTGACCGATACCTCGGAAGGGCCACTGATTCCACTGATGGAGCTGCTGCTGACGGAGTATCCGGATTTGCGTCTGGCCTGCCTGCCCCATGCAGACGGACGACGCGAGGTGGAGCTGAGCCTGAAGGGTGATCCGGAACACGTGGTCGCCGGCATGAGACGTTTGCGAGTGCTGTTACGCGAGCTGACCGGCTGATTCGGTTTTCATCTTACGGTGTCGCATATGCTGGGGGTCGCCGGTGGTTTCGTGCTGATGGTGGTGCTGGTCGGCCTGGGGTTGGTGCAAGTCTTTCAGGTCTATCCGGTCAGCTACACCGGGCTGATGGCACTGAGTGGGCTCTACCTGTTGTTTCTGGGCTGGAAAATCGCAACCGCCGTGCCACCGAGTCGGGTTGAGCACGCTGGAACACCGTTCACCTTTCTCCAGGCGGCCCTTTTTCAACGCTATATCGCGGCGCGCGCGTTAATCAGACCAACGGGCGCGACACCAGTCAATCTGTTCGCGCCGGGACAAAAACGTCCACGCAACGATGCGGGTAACTTTTTGCCCATGCTGCATGGCAATAGTTTTCACCTTGGCGGCCGCCGCCGCTGCCAGGTATGGGCGAACCGGTACTCGGCGAGAATCACCAACGGAATCACGCTGAGATAAACAACGTCATGCAACGCCATGATTAACCTTGTAATATTCGCGCCTGAAAATTTACGACCGACAATCAACCGGTTGGAAAACGACCATTTGACAACTGTAAAGTTTTCTGACGAAATCAGTTCATTCAGAAGTTTTATCAGAGGCTCCCTATACACTGGCGGTCGGTTTTTACAGTACTTTTTAGCCGGATGTGGTGTGAGCGGCAGGTGTCCAAGCGGTAATTCATCCGCGATCAATAAGCCGTATGATATCGGCATTTAAACCAACGAAAGAGAGGCATTATGGGATCTGTCAAGTCAGTGTTTACAGCGGTGCTGTTCGGCACCACCCTGTTTGTGACCGGTTGTGCGACGGTGGGCAAGGATTTTGCCACCCACAAGGTAGATCAGATTGAGACTGGTAAAACCACCCGGTCCGACATCCAGGATATGTTCGGCGAGCCTTGGCGCACAGGAGTCGAGGATGGCAAGCGTACCTGGACCTATGGCAAATACCGCTGGTCCGCGTTCAGCGATGACGAAACCACCGATCTGGTGGTGCGTTTCGATGGCAACGGCAAAGTCGCCTCTTACGTTTACAACACTACTAACAAGTAAGTCTCGTTTTGAAGCTCGCCGTGAACATGTCGGTGACCTTTCCCATCCGAGTCGCTATCGCAGTTTTGTTGCTGGTAGTCACCCAGGTGGCTACGGCCGAGGTGATCACCGCCCGAACGGTTTCAAGCACGGAGGTGTTTGAGGACCAGGGTCGGTCGGTTGTCGTCAGCACGGAGGTGCCGTCTGAACTGATTGGTCTGTACTGGCTGAAACCTAAGCCCAGCGAGTTCTTCAAGGATCTTGAACGACGCCTGACCCTGAGGGCCGACGGCACAGTTACAACCCAGGCAGCTGGTGGGCCACGGGTGCTGAGGTGGGGTGTGCGGGTTGAGGGTGGCGCTTTGCAGGTCAGCCGGTATCCGGGGCCGGTTTGGATGGGAAGCCATGAAGGCGAGGACCTGGCGGCTTACACGCTGGTTTTGCGGTATCAGGACGGCAGTCTGGAGGAGAAAAAGCTGTTTGAGAGCCGTGACCGGCTGGCTATCGAAGGCCCAGCCGGTATGGCTCTGATAAAGCAGTATTAGGAGACCATAGTGCCGCCATCCACCGCCAGGCACTGGCCGGTGATATGGCGGCCGGCCTCTGAGGCCATCAGGACGGCTGCGCCCTTGAGGTCTTCATTTCCGCCGAAACGCTTCAAAGGGATACGACCAAGCATGCTGTCGCCCTGAGACTCCAGCAGGCCCTGGGACATTTTCGAAGGGAAGAACCCGGGGCAAAGGGCATTGACATTGATATTGTAGTGTCCCCACTCAGACGCCAGCGCCCGGGTGAAGTTCACTACAGCGCCTTTGCTGGTGTTGTAGGCGATGGTCTGCATACCTTCGGGGTTGCCAGACAGGCCCGCGATTGAGGCAATGTTGATAATCTTGCCGGTATTGCGGGGAATCATGCAGCGTTTGCCCACGGTCTGGGTGAGGAAGAAAATGGCGTTGACGTTCAGGTTCATCACCTTCATCCAGCCTTCAGGTGGATAATCCTCCGCTGGCGCGCCCCAGGTGGCGCCCGCGTTATTGACCAGAATGTCGATATCCCCCAACTGATTGACCACCTGATCCACCAGCGCGGGAATGCCTTCCAGTTTGGAGAGGTCGGCGGCGATGGTAACCACGTTCACACCCAGGCTTTCCAGGTGTGCCTTGGCATCATCCAGCTCGTTCTGCTTTCGGGCACTGATGGCAATGCTGGCTCCCATCTCGCCCAGGGCTTCCGCCATTTGCAGGCCCAGCCCACGGGAGCCTCCGGTGATGAAGGCAACCTTGCCAGTCAGGTCCAGTAATTGTTTTACGCTCATGGTGTTCTCCTTCGGTATTCAGGCGGTTATTGCCAGCAGGGCATCACTGACCTGGGCGAGATGATGGTCGGCATCACCAAACATCAGATTAATCAGAGTCAGGCGCTTGAACAAATGGGCGGTGAACATCTCATCGGTCACGCCCATGCCACCGTGCAGTTGCACGCCTTCCTGGCCAACGTAGCGGGCGGCCTGGCCGACCAGGGTCTTGGCCATGGAGATGGCTTCCCGGCGACTGGCGCGGTCATCGGAGTCCGCTTCGCTGGCGGCCAGAATGGCCATGGTTCTGGCCTGTTCGGTCTGGATGAACATGTCTGCCATGCGGTGCTGCAGCACCTGGAACTTGCCGATCGGCACCCCGAACTGCTTGCGGGTTTTGATGTACTCCAGCGTGCCTGCGTTCATGGCTTCCATGGCGCCAACAGCCTCGGAGCACAAGGCCGCAATACCCAGATCCACCGCTTTTTCGATGACCGGGTAAGCGTCATCAATGGTGCCAATCAGATTGTCGGCACTGACCCTGACGTTGCTGAAGTTGACCTCGGCGGTGCGGTGGCCATCGTGGGTAGCAAACTCGTCCACTTTGACGCCTTTGGCGCGGCGATCCACCAGGAACAGGGACAACCCGGATTCATCGTTCACGGCACCACTGGTGCGCGCGGAGACAATCAACTGGTTCGCCTGGCCGCCATGGAGCACGGCGGTTTTCTGGCCACTGATCAGGAAGTGGTCGCCGTCCTTGTGAGCGATGGTCTGTACATGGCTAAGGTGATAGCGGGCGCCTGGCTCGTAGTGAGCGAGCGCCAGCAGACGCTCGCCGCTGGCGATGCCCGGCAGGATGTCGGCTTTCTGGGCATCGTTGCCGGCATCCCGGATCAACCCGCCGGCCAGTACGACGGTAGCCAGGTAGGGCTCCACCACCAGACCGCGGCCAAAGTTTTCCATCACCACCATGGTGTCGATGGCATTGCCGCCCAGCCCGTCATAGTCCTCCGGAAAGGTGAAGCCAAGCAGACCCATCTCGGCAAAATTCGCCCAGATAGCACGGTCAATGCCGGCTCCGGAGCCGATGATCTGCCCGCGCTTTTCAAAGCCGTATTCGTTAGTCACGAAGCGACGCAGGGAATCGTTCAGCATTTGCTGTTCTTCGGTGAGATCAAAATTCATAACGCCTCCTTACAGACCGAGCACGAGTTGGGCAATGATATTGCGCTGGATCTCGTTGGACCCGCCAAAGATCGACAGTTTGCGCATGTTGAAGTAATCGCCTGCAGCGGGCGTGGTATCGAAAGAGCCGACTCTGGGGCCGTTATAATCCAACTCCAGCGCCGCCGGAATATGGGCGATGGCATCTTGCCCGCCCGCTTCCATCAGCATCTCGAACAGCTGCTGACCGATTTCGGTACCACGAATTTTCAGAATCGATGCCTGCGGCCCGGGCCCACGCTTGTCCGTCAGCACCCGCAACACCGTCAGCTCCAGCGCCCGCAGCTCCATATCCAGCTGCGCCAGTCGGTCGCGGAAGCGGGTGTTCTCAATCAGCGGTCGCTGACCATCCTGCTCCTGGCGCGCCACTTCTTTGAGCCGCTTCATTATGGCTTTCCACTGCCCAACGTTTGCCAGCCCGGTACGCTCATGCCCCAGCAGGAACTTGGCGTAGGTCCAGCCTTTGTTTTCCTCGCCGACGAGGTTCTCCGCCGGCACCTGCACATTGTCGAAGTAGACCTCGTTAATCTCATGCTCACCGTCCAGCATGATGATCGGCCGAACCTCGATGCCGGGGGTGTTCATGTCAATCAGCAGGAATGAAATGCCCTGTTGCGGTTTGCCCTCAGTGCTGGTCCGCACCAGGCAGAAAATCCAGTCCGCGTGCTGACCAAGAGTGGTCCAGGTTTTCTGGCCATTGACGATGTAGTGGTCGCCTTCCCGCTTGGCAGACGTGCGCAGGGATGCCAGATCCGAACCTGCACCGGGTTCCGAATAACCCTGGCACCACCAGTCTTCGCCACTGAGGATGCCTGGCAAAAATCGCTGTTTCTGTTCGTCGTTACCAAACGTCATGATCACCGGCGCGACCATGCGCAGGCCGAAGTCCAGTTGCCGTGGAGTTCCAGCGAGGGCGCATTCTTCTTCAAAGATGATCTGCTGAATCGGGTCCCATCCGTTTCCACCAAATTCTTTCGGCCAGGTGGAAGCTCCCCAGGCTTTATCAAACAGAATCTTCTGCCAGCGTTCGGTCATCGCTTTGTCCGGGCGCAGGCGTTTCTGCACCCGTTCGCGAATGTCATCCGGCAGGTTGTCATCGAGAAACTGGCGAACTTCGGCGCGGAACGCCTCTTGTTCGGGGGTGTAATTCAGATCCATGGTGCACCTCTTGTCTGTTTGGCTGAGGTAAATGGTTTTCAGCTTGTTTGTGGCCTGCGAGATTTAACGACTGGCCTGCTAGCTCGGGGGCTGTGTCGGTTGGGAACCCCCTTTCAAAGCACGCTCCTGCGGCCCATCCCTGGGGCGCTTGGACTCCGCCATCCATGGGCCGAAGGAGCGCGTTTTGGAGATACCTTCCCAACAGGCGCTTCCCCCAAAGCCTCAGGCAACCAAGGCTCTAGGCAACCTCAAACAAACCGGCAGCACCCATACCAGTACCGACGCACATGGTGACGACAACGTACTTAACACCACGGCGCTTGCCTTCGATCAGGGCATGGCCAACCAGGCGGGAACCGGTGGTGCCGTAGGGGTGGCCGACGGCAATAGCGCCGCCATTGACGTTCAGGCGGTCCATCGGGATACCCAGTTTGCGTTGGCAGTAGAGCACCTGAACGGCAAAGGCCTCGTTGAGTTCCCACAGGCCGATGTCGTCGACTGTCAGACCAGCACGCTTGAGTAGCTTGGGCACGGCGAAGACCGGGCCGATGCCCATTTCGTCAGGCTCGCAACCGGCGACGGCGAAGCCCCGGAAGATACCCAGCGGAGCAACACCGCGCTGTTCAGCAATTTTGCTGTCCATCAGCACACAGGCCGATGCGCCGTCCGAGAACTGGCTGGCATTACCGGCAGTGACCACACCGCCCTCCATCGCCGAGCGGATTTTGCTGACGCCTTCCAGGTTGGTGTCCGGGCGGATGCCCTCGTCCTGGCTGACAGTCACTTCCTGGCTGCTGAGCTGGCCAGTGGCCTTGTCGGCGACACCCATGGTGGTGGTGATAGGCACGATTTCGTCGTCGAACTTGCCGTCTTCACGGGCTTTGGCCGCCAGCTGCTGGCTGCGGACGCCGTATTCGTCCATGTCTTCTTTCTTGATGCCGTAGCGCTTGGCCACGGTTTCAGCGGTGTCCAGCATGGACCAGTAGAGCTCCGGCTTGTTCTTCGCCAGCCAGGGTTCCATGAAGTAGTTCTGGTTGACGTTGGCCTGAACGGTGGAGATGGATTCCACGCCGCCGGCGACCATCACCGGCACCCGGTCCACGGCAATGTGGTGGGCGGCCATGGCGATGGCCTGCAGGCCGGAGGAGCAGAAGCGGTTGATGGTGGCGCCCGCCACGGACACCGGCAGGCCGGCACGGATGGCGCCCATACGGGCAACGTCGTTACCGGTGGAGCCTTCCGGCAGGGCGCAGCCCATCAGTACGTCTTCGATTTCGTTGGGGTCGACGTTGGAGCGCTCGACCGCGTGCTGGATGGCGTGGCCCGCCAGAGTAGCACCGTGGGTCATGTTCAAACCGCCGCGCCAGGACTTGGCCAGGGGCGTGCGGGCAGTGGATACGATGACAACATCATTGGACATAACAATTCTCCTGAGCTCGGAGCGTCGGTGTGCAGGGCGCCCCGGATAAATTTGTGTACCGGTTATTTGCTGTCGAAACCCTTGCCTTCCTTGGCGCGCCTGGCCAGCAGCGCCGCCGGCTCCCAGAAGCCTGGCTGGGTGTGGCGGTCTTCGGTGAAGGCCTGCATGGCGCGAACCACGTTGGGCAGTCCGACTTCTTCGGCGTAATGCATGGGGCCGCCGCGGAACACCGGGAAGCCGTAACCGGTCAGGTACACCATATCGATGTCGGAGGCGCGCTGGGCGATGCCTTCGTCCAGAATCTGTGCGCCTTCGTTGACCAGGGCATAGACACAGCGCTCGACGATTTCCTGGTTGCTGATCTTGCGTGGGGTAATGCCCAGTTCAGCGCGAACCTCGTCCACCACCTTGTCCACTTCCGGATCCGGCAGAGCGTTGCGGTTACCCGGCTCGTAGCGGTAGAAACCGGCGCCGGTCTTCTGGCCGTAACGGCCCATTTCGCACAGGCGGTCAGCCACAACCATCTTCACCATGTCCGGGTTCTCTTCGTACTGGCGCTTGCGGATGGCCCAGCCGATGTCACCGCCGGCCAGGTCCGCCATGCGCAGCGGACCCATGGCAAAGCCGAATTTCTCAATGGCCTTGTCGATCTGCTGCACGCTGGCGCCTTCTTCGAGCATCAGCAACGCTTCGCGCTGGTACTGGTTGATCATGCGGTTGCCGATAAAGCCGTCGCAGACACCGGACACCACGGCGGTCTTCTTGATGACCTTGGCCAGTTTCATGGCGGTGGCCAGAACGTCTTTCGCAGTTTTCTCGCCGCGCACCACTTCCAGCAGCTTCATGATGTTGGCGGGGCTGAAGAAGTGCAGGCCGATGACGTCTTGCGGGCGTTTGGTGAAGCTGGCGATCTTGTTCAGATCCAGGGTGGAGGTGTTGGAGGCCAGAATCGCGCCGGATTTGCACACTTCATCCAGCTTCTCGAACACGGACTGTTTGACGCCCATGTCTTCGAACACCGCTTCGATGACCAGGTCAGCGTCTTTGAGGTCATCGTAGCTGAGTGATGTGGTGAGCAGGTCCAATGCCACCTTGGCCTTGTCCTCGCTCATCTTGCCTTTCTTGACCCGGCCTTCATAAACACTGCGGATATGGGCGATGCCACGATCCAGGCCTTCCTGCTTCATTTCCACCAGGGTGACCGGGATACCGGCGTTCAGGAAGTTGATGCTGATGCCGGTGCCCATGGTGCCAGCGCCGATCACACCCACGGAGTTGATGTCACGAATCGGCGTGTCGGCAGGCACATCGGCAATCTTGCTGGTCAGGCGCTCGGAGAAAAACGCGTGGCGCAGGGCGCGGGATTCCGGCGTCTGCATCAGGTTCAGGAAGGCTTCGCGCTCGATCTTCATGCCCTGCTCGAAGGGCTTGGTTACCGCCGCTTCCACTGCGTCCACGCATTTCAACGGGGCCGGGTAGTTTTTGGTCATGGCCCCCACGGTGTTGCGGGTGAACATGAAGAAGCCTTCCGGGTTCGGGTGCTTCACTTTCAGGTCCCGCACTTTCTTGAGCGGCAGGTTTTCGCTGATCGCCTTGGTGGCGTAGGCAATGGCCGCATCCAGCAGTTCAACATCGACAATCTCGTCAAACAGGGCGCTGCCCTTGAACTGCTTGGCTGGCACCACACTGCCGGACACAATCATGTTCAGGGCGTGTTCGGCGCCGATCACCCGGGGCAGGCGCTGGGTGCCGCCGGCGCCGGGCAGCAGGCCCAGTTTCACTTCCGGCAGGGCAATCTGGGCATCGGGTTTGGCGATGCGGTAATGACAACCCAGGGCCAGTTCCAGCCCGCCACCCATGCAGGCACCACTGATGGCAGCAATGACCGGCTTGCGGCTGCTTTCCACATAGTTAATAACAGTGTTCAGGTTCGGTTCGGCGGTGGCTTTGGATGAGCCGAATTCACTGATGTCGGCGCCGCCGGAGAAGGCACGGTCGGAGCCGATCAGCACCACAGCTTTTACCGAATCGTTGGCTTCCGCCTGCAGAATGCCGTTGACAATGCCCTGGCGGAGCGCCAGCCCAAGGCCGTTTACGGGCGGATTGTCGAGTCGGATTACGGCTATATTGCCGTTGGTGTCGTAGTGCGCAGTAGTCATGTGCGGCTCCTTGTTATTCCCATACACTGGTGTATTGTCTGTCCATACACTAATGTATGTTGTGGGTGTGGTCAACGCTTCAGGTAGAATTCACACCTATCCGAACCCAACAGGACGCGCCGTCAGAATGACTGAATCCAAAGCTTCTGCCCGAGGCAGCCGTAAAGCCTCCGATAAAGCCCAGCTGACCCGGGATCACTGGCTGGACGCGGCGGCCGGAGAAGTTGCTGCCGGTGGTTTCGGACATCTGCGGGTAATGACGCTTGCCAAGAAGCTGGGGGTGACCCGGGGCAGCTTCTACTGGCACTTCAAGGATCACGGGGACCTGGTGGTGAGCTTCCTGGACCGCTGGCGGGATCGTCGCCTGCACGAGCTTCAGTACTGGAAGCCCAAGGGCGGGGATGTGGAAACCGAACTGCGGGAAATTCTGGAACTGCTGCTGACGGACGCCTCCCGCAATATCCGCCGCCTGCAGGTAGAGCTGGCGGTACGGGATTTCGCCCGCCGCAATGACTACGCCGCCGACCTGGTTACCCAGGTAGACGCCGCCCGCATTCAGCAGAACTGTACCCTGTTCCAGCGTCTCAGCAATGACCCCCAGCGCGTCAAAGATCTCTCCCTGCTGTTGTACGTAGCTACTATCGGTTCTCAGGTGGTGCTGACAGGCAAAAAAGGTGATGCCGAGGCCATCCGTCGGATCGAGGACCTGCTGGCGAGGGTGGTTTTGGAGCAGCGGGATTAGGGGCCGGTCAGACTAATGGCTGTCGGGATTGCGGAGCCCGCGGATTAGACTAAGCTAGTGGGCTGGCTTTTCCCTCTCCGCAACTGGAAGCCCTGTTATGCCAATCAGTGTTCACTACTGCCTGACGGTTCTTATCTGGGGCCTGACCTGGACAGCGATTCGACTGCAGGTAGAAGCGGCCCCGGTGGATCTCTCGGTGTTTTACCGCTTTGTTATTGCCGCACTGGTTGCCCTTGTGGGGCTGACGCTGCTTCGCCGACTGCCTCGGATGTCGCTCAGTCAGCACCGTTGGCTGGTGTTGCAGGGGCTGACCCTATACAGCATCAATTTTCTGTTGATCTACCGTGCAGCGGAGTCCATGACCACCGGTTTGCTGGCGGTGGTGTTCTCCCTGGCTGCATTGTTCAACGCCTTCAATGGCTGGTGGATCATGGGGCTGCGGCCGAGCCCCCGGGTCTATCCGGCGGTGGCGCTGGGGGTAACGGGTGTCGCGTTGCTGTTCTGGCATGATCTGACCCTCGGCAACGCGACAGTGGCAGCCATTCTGTTTGCGGCTGCCGGTACCTTCTGGTTTTCCCTTGGTAATCTGATCAGTCTCAAGGTGCGGACAGCGGAGATACCGCTGTTGGCGGGCAACGCCTGGGCGATGTTTTATGGGGCGGTGGCGCTGGGCATCTGGTGTCTGGTTCAGGGTGTGACCTGGCAGCTGCCGGCATCGGGTTCTTTCTGGGGCGCTACGGTATTTCTCGCCATTCCCGGCTCCATTATCGGATTTTACTGTTACATAACAGTCATTCGCACCCTGGGCGCAGATAAGGCAGGTTATGCCACGGTTTTGTTTCCGGTGGTGGCGCTGTCAGTGTCGACCTGGCTGGAAGGGTTTGAGTGGACCATAACCGCGATTATCGGGGCGATGCTGGCGCTGTTGGGAAACTATGTGTTGTTTCGCAAAGCGTCGGTACCCGTTCCTGACAAGGCGCTGTATGGTAAGGAATAACAGCACACCCGCTGGAGTGGCCATGATTAACCATAACAGGCGGCTGGTCATGATTCTGCTGGCTCTCTGGCTTCAGAACGCCAGCGCCGATGACGCCTGCATAGCGTCCGCCCAGTCTGAACTGGAGCGTCTCTACTGCGATATTATGGCGCAGGGCGAGGGCGGCAGTTTACCGTCGAGGGCGGATTTCAAACGCAATGATCCCCAAGTGCAGGCACTGTTGCTCAGGCGCCCGGCTGCCCGCCTGGGCTTGGACGTGCCTGTACCCGTTGGCGATTCCAGGCCTTCACTGGCCAAATCCGCCGCCCCGGCTGCTGGAAATTGGCCGGAATTCCGAGCCGACAGCCGCGGTGGTCAGCGTTCCGCGGCTCCGGTTAACAGGACGGCAGAGCGAAGCCTTGCGAAGTGTCAATTGCAGGGTGAGGTTCTCCTCTGCCCGGGCCGCCGGTTCGAACTGGCAACGAATCAGCACAACCGCGAGCTGTTGCCCGGCGTACTCGATGACAGCAATACCCTGTCGCTGCCTTCTTTCGAAGGTGATCGCAACGATGACGAAGCCGTCCGGCGTTATCTGTCCGATGCCTACGACATTTACATCGCCAAAATGCTCGCGATCGGGCTGGGGGCGTCCACCATGAGTTTCACCGCGTTCCACAATGCTTTTCACAGTATTGAGGGCGCTGGCGTCGATTTTGCCGAGCGGCAGGAGCAGACCTACCACCTGCTGAAACAGGACAGGAAGACCCTCGCCGTAAAAGCCCGTTACCACGACGAACTGCCGGACAACATCAACCTGTGTACCGAGATTAGCCGGGATATTGTGGTCTGCGACAACGTCGGTAAGAACTGGGTTTACGTCACCCGCTGACTGACGAACTGCTGACCCGGGACACCGAAGCCCGGGGGCAGGCCGGCACTAGACCGTCAAAATGGTCGCACCGGTGGTTTGGCGGGCTTCCAGTGTCCGGTGGGCGTCTGCTATCTGTGCCAGCGGAAAGCGCTGGTCGATGCGGATCTTGATTGCACCGGAGGTGACCTTCTCGAACAGTTCCCGCGCCATTTGCTGGCAGGTATCGTGGTCTCCGATGTGGGTGAACAGGGTGGGTCGGGTGAGTTTCAGCGAGCCTTTCGCTGCCAGCTGGCCGATATCCACCGGCGGCACTTTTCCCGAAGCGTTGCCGAAGGAAATCATCATGCCCAGGGGCTTCAGGCTGTCGAGGGAGCCTTCAAACGTATCCTTGCCGACCGAGTCCATCACCACGTCAACGCCCTTGTTGTTGGTCAGGGCACGGACGCTCTCAGCGAAGTTCTCGGTGCGGTAATTGATCATATGGCTGGCACCGTGGGCCAGCGCCAGTTCGCACTTCTCGTCCGTGCCCGCAGTACCGATCAGGGTGATACCTTCGGATTTTGCCCATTGGCAGGCGATCAGGCCTACTCCACCGGCTGCGGCGTGAAACAGCACCGTGTCGCCTTTATCGAGAGGGGTGGTGCGCCTAAACAGATACTGCACGGTCAGGCCCTTGAGCATCATGGCGGCACCTTCATCAAAGGAGATCCCCTCCGGCAACGGGCATACCTGAGCGGCAGGCATTACGCGGGCTTCGGCGTAGGCGCCGGGAGGGCCGGAGGCGTAAGCGACACGATCACCGGGTTTGACGTGGGTGACGCCGTCGCCGACGGCCTCGACCACACCCGAGGCTTCCAGCCCGAGCGCGGTTGGCAGGGGTAGCGGGTACAGGCCAGTGCGCTGGTAAACATCAATAAAGTTGAGGCCGCAGGCCTTGTGCCGGATCCGCAGCTCGCCCGGGCCAGGCTCTCCGACCGGCATAGTTTTCAGTTTCAATGCTTCCGGGCCGCCAAAGGCTTCGATGATAACGGTGTTGGCGTGGGTTGTAGTCATGGGATGAGGTCCTTTTATTGTGTTACCAATGTAGCGATTTATGTGCTTCCCGGCTAGACGGCCCGGTAGAAAAGCCGTGAGACACGGAAGTTTCGACCGCCGACCGGATGACGGCCGACACCTGCCCCCGTAAACTGCGCAATCCGTTTTGAACTTCTTTCGAACAGTCGACTCCAGGCCCGCCTATGATTGCCGTTTTCTTCAGTACTTTTGTTACCAGCGCACTGAAATTCCTGTTTCTGCTGGCGCCGTTTTTTGCGGTGACCATGTTTCTGGCCCTGACCCGGGGCCAGAGTGCGGCCGAAAAAAGCGCCATCATCCGCCGGGCCTGTATTTCCGCCCTGATCCTCGGGTTGGCGCTGTTCTTTGCCGGGCCGCTGCTGTTCAACGCCATCGGCATCACCCTCGACTCGTTCCGGATTGGCGCCGGCTCGTTGCTGTTCCTGACGGCGATCAGTCTGGTCAGTGACGGCACCCGCAACCACGCCACCGGCCTGCCGGAAGAGGACCGCGATGATGTCGCGGTGGTACCGCTGGCGATTCCGATCATTATCGGACCGGCAACGATCGGTGCGATTCTGGTCTATGGCGCCGAACTCAACACCGTGCCCGAAGTGGCCGGTGGTCTGCTGGGGCTGGTGGCGAGTCTGGCTGGGCTGGCGGGGTTGCTGTACCTCTCGGGTTTTCTGGAAAAAGCCATGGGGAAAACCGGCCTGCATATCATGTCGAAAATCAGCGGCCTGATTCTCTCGGCGATGGCGGCGGAAATTGTATTGACGGGCGTGGCAGGGTTTGTCCAGAGCACAGGCCTCTGAGGTAAATCGATCGAGGTGGCTGCCTATGGGGAAGTCATACGGCCTGGATATCATTGGTAAGCCCGGGTTGGCGTTGTCGACAGCCTCAGGTGCCGAGCGCCAGCCATACGCCCACGCCCATCATCAGAGTGCCGGCGAGCCGGTTGATCAGCCGAACATTACGGCCGTTGGACAGCAGCTTGCTCAGGGTTTTACCGCCCGCTGCGTAGAGAATCAGCGACAACAGCTCGATCACCAGAATCGCCGCGACCAGGATTGAAAGCTGTGGCGCCAATGGACGGCTGCCGTCCAGAAAGGGCGGCAGCAAAACCATAAAGAACGCCCAGCCTTTGGGGTTGGCGACAGCGGTAAAAAAGCCCTGGGCTGCCAGCTGCAGGGGACGCGCCAGAACATTGGCGGATGCGCCGGTCTCAGGGATGGCGAGCTTGCCCCGGGAGCGCCACAACTCCACCCCCAGCCACATCAGGTACAGCCCGCCCGCCCACTTGAAGAGGGTAAACACCATCGGTGCGCTGAGCATGACGGCAGCCACCCCGACCACGGCCATAACCGCCACCAGCCCGACGCCAATCAGCTCCCCCGCCATCATCCAGAATGTGCGGCGCACCCCGATGGTCATGCCCAGACTCATGGACAAGGTCATGCACATGCCGGGAGTCAGGGATACCAGCACAAAGGTGGGAATAAACGCGGCCAGCAAGGCGGTGTTGATCATCGCTTCTCTTCAGGTTTTTAGGGTTTTCTGTTCATTCAATTTGTGGAATGAGCTGCTGCCTGTGTCAGGCCAGCTGAACCACTTCTTACAGTGGCCGCTCTGAGCTTCCGGTGCTGCAAGCCGATCAGCACCAGCGGCACGACAATCATCACGCTGCCGACCAGAAACCACAAGTCCGGAACTTCGTTAAACCAGATCCAGCCAATGGCTACGGCCCAGATCAGCCCCGTGTATTCGGCGCTGGTCACCTGGTTGGCGTCGACCTGTTTATAGGCCAGTAACACGGTGATGTTGTAGCCCAGAATGAACACCGTGGAGCCGAGGGAATTTACCAGTATAGCCGGATCCCAGGGGGCGCCTTCAATAATCATCAGTGCAAAACTGGCGGGCAGGATCAGCAGGTAGCTAAGCACCAGTTTGTGCACGGTGGATTGTTTGCGCGGCAACTGCCGGACCATTACTGCGGCGATTGCCAGCGCCAGCGCGGCTCCCAGGGCCGCCACCGCGCCCCATCCTATCGCTACCGGACGCAGAATAACAATGATACCGGCGAAGCCACTCAGGCGCTCGCGGAAAAATATCACCGCAAACAGCATGACGAGAATGGGCGCGGCATAAAAAATCGCATTGGCGGTGGCCAACGGCAGCGATCCGATTGCGATCACCATGCACACCATTCCAGCCAGATGCACATGGGCCCGGAGGAGATGAACGCCCAGGCCCTGGAACAGACGCCGGGAATCAATGTAGCGATACAGCGGCAGCAGCATCAACAGTGTCAGCAGGCAGCGCAGAAAGGTGAACTGGAAAATCGGGGCGCCGGATTCCATCAGTTTGATGAATACGTCGCTGACCAATGCCATGGCGTTGCCGATCACCAGCAGAAGGATTGCACTGTTTACGGTTTTGCCTGACATGATTTTCACCTCCTCTTTGCTTTCCTCCCGCCTGGGAGTCATCGCCCTGCGTAGCACCCTTTCCAAAACGCGCTCAAGCACATCCATGTGACGCTTGAGTTCCGCCCCTCAGTACTTATTGCTCCTGCGTCGCACTGAGGGTCCAGGGCAGGCCATCCTTGGCCAGCCCGTGAAGAGCTTCCGCTCTTCACCCATGGCTCCGCACAGTTTTGGAAAGTGTGCTACGCAGGGCTCTCTGAACTTGTGTCAGTCCAACGTTAGGATGAGATTCTAGGGGTAGGAAAATCAGGTACTTAGGAGGGGGTCGCCAATATGTCGATATGGGATGACCACGCTAAAGTGATACTTTTTATGGGTTTCCATCGATAGCATGAGATTTATTCCATAAAAGTAAACTAAAACATTGACTTATCAGGCTTGGTCGTTGTTTATAGCACCGAAAAGGAAGGCACGTAAAGCGATAATGGCTTTACTTCTAGGATGAGAATCTGCTTTGTAAATGAGGGAGAAAGAAAGGGATCAAGGCGGTCCGAAATCTTTCTGAGAGCATATCGTGAAGCGTGAGTTTTTCGGGGATCACGTCAGCCGCCATTCCTTTTAGGTGTTGAATCTCTCTCCAGTAGCTTTAAGCACCTGAGTTCAGATGGCCCCGTCCGTTTGCTTCAGGAAGAAGGAAATTCGCTATTCGATTTAGCTGGATCGCTTCATGGCATGGCCTTCTATTTCAGACTGTATAGGCCTAGCCAATAATTTCCGCCCCCTTTGTTATCCCTGACAACAAACCTGTACTAAGAGCTGGCGATAGGGATATCCAGTTGTTTCACCAATTAACTGAAGTCAACGACGGGTTCTACCCCGTTTCCACGGACGGTTTTAAAACTAATTAATGGGGCGTGTCTATATTTTTGGGGGAATTCCAACAAAATTACTCACTGCGCTCACAATTTTGCCTGTGGACGGAGGCGTTATCGCACCATCTGACTGTCCGCTTTGCGACCTGGTTGGCCAGCAGAAAACAATCTTCTGAACCATACTTAAGGGCCCTTACCCTCCAAAGAGGGCCACGTCATGACATTTCCTATCAGCAAAGCTCCCTGGAACAAGGGGAAGCTCGTTGGCCAGAAACTACCGCTCAAACTCGAACAAATATGGGCTATCCGCATTCGGTTAGAGATTGCAGAAAACATCCGCGAGTTGGCGATGTTCAACATGGCGATCGATTGCAAGCTCCGATCTTGCGATATGGTAAAGCTCTTGGTCCGAGATATTTCCAGAAATGGAGAGGTTTTGGATCGGGCGCAGGTCATTCAGCAGAAAACCAGCCAACCTGTTCAGTTTGAGATAACCAAAAAGACTCGCGAATCGGTCGAAGCGTGGATCGAATTTCGCGGACTATCAGGTATGGATTATTTATGGCCGAGCCGGATGAGGATGTTTGATTACATCACTACTCATCAATATGCCCGTATCGTCAAGAAGTGGATAACCAGCATTGGACTAGATTCTTCCGTCTATGCCACTCACTCAATGAGACGGAGCAAGGCAACGTTGATCTACAAGAAGACCAAAAATCTTCGAGCAGTCCAGTTGCTATTGGGACACACAAATATATCCAGTACCGTTCGATACCTTGGCGTCGAGGTGGAGGATGCTCTGGAGATAGCTGAGAGTATTGAGATCTGACTGCTGTAACGTGGCCCTTGAATTCGAATCGCTGCGAATCGAAGCCGCTCTCGGAGTCAGTCAATAATCATATGCTTGGTTTACTCAGACATCCTCTGAACAGAAGCGAACAGTAGTTAGCGCGTTTTATAGACCCAAGCCAACATTGGAAAGCGGACCTTTATGTTGCTCCGACACGAGTAAGTGAGCGTAGTCTGGTAAGACTGACCGGTGCAGTAATTGGAAACCAAAGAAGCTTTTGCAGCGCAGAGCTCAAGGTGGGTGGCGCGGTTGTGTGCCAAACAGGGATACAAAAGAACGAGAATACGATCTTTTGTGTCGTTGTCAGTCTTCTCCGGTGTTCTATTATCGAGAACAGTGTTTCGCGTTCAGGTGCGGCACGAAACGGGCGGTGAGTCCATACTTTTCCAGAACCCGACAAAGCTGGCCGTTTGCCTGGATTCGCTCGAAGCCGCGGTCGAACGCTTCGGCGATCGTTTTTGATCGGTCAGGCGTTTTCGGGGAAAGTGCCAGGTAACCAGGATGGCGCTCGGGAAGACAGCCAGCGTTGATCAGGTCCTTATTATCCTTGTCAAATTCAAACAATACCCGATCATCAAGAAGCGCATCATTGCGCTCCATTCGAACCATTCTGCGCATGCGATCGGGAATATTCTCGCCTCGGAGAAGCGTTACGCTTTGCTCTAAATTCTCGGAAATGTAAGCGTCGAGGATTTGGCCATAGGTATACCCTGATGTGGCAACGAAGTGGATGTTGCCAAGTGACTCGCGATCCGAATAACGCCACGTCTCATCCCGCGAAACGTAAAAACAGTATTCGGTGGACGAGACAGCATGCTTGGGAAAGGTAAAGTCGGAGGCCTCCCCCTTGAAGGTTGGCACTGTGGCATCGATGCGGCCTTCACGAACCTCGAAGAGCGCTCGTTCATACGGCGAATTTTGATAGGTAACTTTGTGCCCACCTGAAGCCAGAGCGGCACGAACAATTTCCACTGCGGCTCCCCAGCGCGGCTCGTTTTTGTCACAAGCATATGGGCACCAAAACGCTGGGGCGGCGATAGAGACATTCAGCGCTTCTTTCGGTTGGGGCTCTGACCAGCTAGGCGCAGTTGAAAGTGCACCATACATCCAGATCAGACATGCCGCAGGTGATGCCTTCATCCCGGCGTTTTCTCGAAAAATCCTTGGATTCCACATTGACCGGCAACCCCAATCGGAATGAACTGACGCCTACAGTTTGGCGCAGTGTTCAAAATCAAGTCAATGCAAGTACTCTTCAGCGTCCGAATCCGAGGGCTTACACCAGTGTGAGTGGTACACCCAAGGATCAAAAGAGGCGTTTGCTACATGAGTTGGAATGTTCGCTTTGCGACCGTAGCTTCAGTTCTGTAAATCCGCCAATCAACCTTTGGCACGCCGCGTTCAGTTTTGGTGTGACGCGCTACGCTGAGGAGCCGGATTTTTCCAGTTTTAAATGGACCGAAATTCTGGGGTAGGGGCAGTAACCAGATTTTCTTGTCGTCAATACTCGAATCTCAAAGCTGATTCTAAGCCCTGAGCGGTTTGGCCACAATGTGTTGGTTCAGTGACCTCCTTAACTGCGCATAAGAAGGCCATTATGGTAAATCCGCTGGCTCTGAATGAGCCAATTTAACGGTCAACGAAAAGGATCATTTTTCTCGCCGCGTTGTTATTACCCTTCCCCTGATAGCCCAGCCAAGCGCCAGACCTCAGCCACCTGCTGGGCGGTGCGGTTCAGGTTGACGTTCGCAGACTCCAAGGCATCGTCCAGTGGCACCGCACCAGGTACGATGCTGAACACGGCCTTCAGCCCCTCTTCACGCAGGGGCTCCAGATTGCCTATAATGGCACCAACCAAGGCAACTACCGGCACATGTTGACGCTGTGCGCGCTGGCTGATGCCCATCAGGGTCTTTCCACGGCCGGTCTGGTCATCGATTCGGCCTTCGCCGGTGAGGACCAGACCCGCGCCATGCAGGCGCCGGTCCATATCAACCGCGTCCAGCACGATATCGATGCCTCGGCGCAGTGAGGCGCCAAACACGCCACGAAAGGCGGCCCCCAGGCCACCGGCAGCGCCGGACCCGGGAAAGGTCAGCACATTAACGCCGGTGGCCTCGCTGAGCAGTTGCCCGTAGTGCAGTAAGTTGGCATCAAGACGCCCTACCATGTCGGGGTCAGCGCCCTTTTGCGGGCCGAAAATAGCCGATGCGCCTTGGTCCCCCACCAGCGGATTATCGACATCGCAGGCGATGTCAAAACGGGCGTAGCCGAGACGGGGGTCGAGGGTGGAGAGATCAATGCGGGCAAGATGGGTCAGACCGCCGCCGCCGGGCTCAATAGCTTGACCTGCGGCATCCAGCAACTGGCCGCCAAGGGCCTGTATCAGGCCAGCGCCGCCGTCATTGGTGGCGCTGCCCCCCAGGCCGATGATGAAGTGGGTTATGCCCCGATCCAGCGCCGCAAGGATCAACTCGCCGGTGCCCCGACTGGTGGTGCGCCAGGGATTACGCTGGGCTGGCGTCAACAGCTCGAGCCCCGCCGCCGCGGCGGTTTCGATCACACCGGTGCGACCGTCGCCGAGCACGCCCCAGCTAGCCTCAACCGTCGTCCCGAGCGGGCCGGTAACACGCTCCGTGTGCAGACTCCCACCGGTAGCGTGAACCAGCGCCCGGGTGGTGCCTTCGCCGCCGTCGGCCACTGGCAGCAGCACAACGTTATCCTCCGGGAAGACGTTGAGCCAGCCGGCAGCGATGGCACCCGCTGCGGCTTCGGCGGACAGGCTTTCCTTGAAGGAGTCGGGGGCGATCACGACCTTCATTCTAGTGCCTCCTGCGTACGTCGGGTCGTGAACGTCCTAGACCACATCCTCGGCGAATAACGGCATCTTGATATCGCGCAGGGCCTGCTGGATTTCAGCAACTGGTACTTCACGTACCGTGACTCCCTTTTCGATGGCAATCGCGGCAGCGATACCGGCAGCTTGGCCGGTGGCCATGCATGCAGGCATATTACGGGAGCGGGAGTGGGCGTCGTGGTCAGCCGAGATACAACGGCCGGCTACCAACAATTGCTCCACGTCCAAGGGCACCAGGCAGCGATACGGAATCTCGTAGGGAACCATACCGCGGAAATCCACGTCAGCACCCTTGGGGTCGTGGATATCCACGGCAGAAGCGTCGGCGCAGATGCTGTCTTCGAAGTGTTTACCACCGAACACATCTTCACCGGTTAGCACGTATTCACCCTTAATGTGACGAGTCTCACGCACACCTAGCATTGGGGCGATCTGCATGATCTTGGCGTTCTCGAAACCAGGCACACGTTGGCGCAGGCACTCCGTCACCGCTTCGATCTGTTGGTAGCATTCCACCACCGCCTGGGAGAACTGGAGGGGATCGAACACATTCACGCCCAAGACACGGGTTCCATTGACGTACATGATGCCCGCCGCTGTCTTGAGGGTGATATTGTCACGTTGCAGTACGATACCGGTGTCATCCTGATACTGCTTCAGGGTCTTGTTGAACCCAGTGAGCCACAGGCCGTAGTCCAAGTCTTCCTCGTTCTCGGGAATGGCGCGGGCGGGCACGTCGTCGGTCGTGCGGGCCCAGTCGGCAAGACGCTTGACGTCGACGTTGGACATGGTGAAGTACATGGACGCCGGCTGCATGGTGATGTCCTCGTCACCCGCCCCCATTACGAACGGCACGTTGGCCTGGGCGGCGATATCGCCATCGGCGGAGCAGTCGATTACGGTCTTGGCCGCGATAAATTGGCGGCCGGCCTTGCCCTCGACGATTACCCCGATAACCGCGCCGTCTTCTATGACCGGCTTGGAAACCATGGTTTCGAACAGGATCTGCACGCCCGCGTCCACGCACAGCCTGGTCAGCAGGATCTTCATAATCTCCGGGTCACAGGGCGAAGCGATGGTCACGCCACCGGTCTTGGTGGTAGCCATGTAATCCTTACCGGCGCCATCGACGGTGCGCGCCAGGTTCCAGATTTCCAGCGGCAGGCCACCCAGCAGCGCGCCGGAGGGCTTGGTATTGAGGCCCAGCGTCAGGTTGCCGCCGAGTGAGCCAAAGCGCTCGATCATTACTACTTTCTTGCCGCGCCGACCGGCAGATATAGCAGCGAACGGGCCGGTGGTACCGCCACCGACGACGACCACGTCGGCTTCCATCATGACCTGGGTTTCGCGGGCCGGTTCGGTAATCGTTTTTGGTTGGGATGTTCCCATGGGTTATTCCTCCGTAGATAGACTGTCGCTCATACCAGCAAATATTGCTTGGCACGGGCCTTTGGGTCGCCTAGATACACCCGGTCATCAGACTGGGCGTGGCGGATTAAATCGAGTAGTACGTTGCACATTTGCTACATGCCGAACAGGCGCGGAATGCCAGTCGAAATGATCGGAAACACCGTGATCAGTATCAGTGCGAACAGCGCTGCCAAATAGAACGGCACCAGCGCGCGGATAATCTGCCCAACCGGTAGCTTACTGACCGCTGCACCAACGAACAGACAGAGCCCGACCGGCGGCGTTACGTGCCCCATGGCCAGGGATACCACCGTGATAATGCCAAAATGCAGCGGGTCGATACCGATGGCCATAGCGGCCGGGTAGAGAATCGGCACGGCGATGATCAGCCCTTCGGTGGGCGCCAGGAACACGCCGAGGAACAGCAGGATTAGCACGTAAAAAAGCAGGAAGACACTGGCGCTGGGGTCGACTGCAACCAGCATTTCTGCCACCTCATAGGGCAGTCGGTCGTAAGCCATCAGCCAGGCAAACACAGCCGCGACTGCAATCAGGAAAGTGACGATGCCGGTAAGCTTGATGGTCTCCAGGAACAGGCTCGGCATGTCTGACCAATGCAGCTCCTTGTAGTAGAAGACCGATACCAGCAAGCCATAGACCACCGCAATCGCCGCCGCCTCCGTGGCAGTGAAGGCACCACTGAGAATGCCGCCGATGATCAGCACGGGCATCATCAGGCCCGGTAAGGTGTCGAGGAAGACCGCCCACTGCTCGCGCCGGGACATGCGCGGTGCCGTGGGGTATTGGTTGCGTACCGAGATGACCCAGCCCATCAAAATGAGGCACAGGCCAAGAAGTAAGCCTGGGAGATATCCGGCAGCAAAAATCTGGGAGATGGACGTCTCCGTAACCCAGCAGTAGACGATCATGACAATACTGGGGGGGATGATGGTTCCGAGGGGCGACGAGATTACCGTCACTGCCGTCGCAAAGGCGCGGGGGTAACCCTGCTTCTCCATGGCAGGAATCATGACGCTACCGATGGCCGATGTATCTGCTGTCGCCGAGCCGGAAATGCCGCCAAAGAACATGCTGGCTGTAATATTGGCCGATGACAATCCACCGCGGGTGCGGCCAACCAGAATGTTGGCCAGGTTGATCATCCGGTCGCCCATCCCCCCGTAACTGAGTATATTGCCGGCAAGAATGAACAGAGGTATGGCCACCAACGCAGAGGCGTCGAAGATCGCCGGTACCATGCGCTGGGCCAGCGCCACCATGGGCAAGTCGACGTAGAGGATACCGGCCAAGGCCGCGAGGCCGAGGGAAAAGGTCACCGGCATGCCCAGCAGCATTGTGATCAAAAAAACTGTGAAGAGAACCATCGTCATTTGTTAGGCACCTCTTCACGGATCAATGTAAAGGCCACGGGCGCTTCCTTGCCGCGCCATACCTGCACGATGTGGCGGCATTCATACCAGGTCATGAGCGCGCCGCTGACTGGCAGGGCCGCATAAACGTAACTCAGGTGCAGTCCCAGGGCCGGTGTCGACTGGCCATGGCTGATCAGCATCATTCCGTAACCGGCATACGCCAGCAGGGCACAGAAAGCCACTACCGCGATGCCAGTGAGACTGACTACCACTTTCTGGAAAGGCACCGGCGTTAAGTCCATCAGGAAGTCCACCACGATATGGCCGCGATATTTCACGCCCACGGCCGATCCCAGGAAACACAGCCAGGTAAAGGAAAACCCCACCACTTCCTGGCTCCAGGTCAGCGGGAACGCGAATACATAGCGAATGATGACCTGCACGAAGAGCGTCAGCACCAGCACGCTCAGGCAAAGTGCGCAGAGGCTCTCGACGAACAGTGCTCGGCGTTGCCAGAGCCAAGCGACACGCGAAAGCAGGCGCTCACCAGTGGCGTGATTGTCATTGGTCATCACAGGACTCCCCCAGGACGTTACCCCTCGCGCTTATTGCGCGAGGATCTTTTCCACCAGTGTGTAGACTTCGTCGCCGTACTCTTCACGGAAATCCGCATAAACCGGCTCGACGGCCTTCCGCATCGGTTCGATGGCCGGCTCGGTTACTTTGACGTTATGCTCGTCCAGGGTCTCCCGCAGAGCGTCGTCTACTTCCATCAACATCTTGCGTTCGTAATCGGCAGACGCCTGCGCAGCCTCGAGAACCCAGCCCCGCTGCTCGTCATTGAGCTTCTGCCAAGTGCTCTCTGCGATGTGCAGGGGCTGCACGGAATAGACGTAGTTGATCAGGGCAACGTTGGGGGACACCTCGTAGAACTTCTTCGAGACATAGGTATTCACTGCGCCTTCCGCGCCATCGACCATTTTGGTCTGCATGGCGGTGTAGACCTCACCGAACGGCAATGGCGTAGGCAGTGCGCCCAGCGCCTCCCAAGTCTTCACGTAATAGGGATCTGCCATGGTGCGGATCTTCATGCCGCTGAAATCACCCAGCTCATTAACCGGATCGGTACCGTAGTAACTGCGGGCACCACCGATCCAGTAGGCAATGGGCCGGATGCCCTTGCCGATCAGATCCTGGCCCAGGTCCTTGGTGATCGACTCGTCATCGAGGATGCGGAAGACGTCTTCATAGGATGCGAACAGGAACGGCAGCGAGAACATGGCATAGTCGTCGCTGAAGGTGCTAGTTAACGCCGATGTGACGGTAACTAGGTCGACGGAGCCGATCTGTAGGGATTCCAGCAAGCTGCGCTCGCCACCCATGACACCGTCTGAATAGATGCTGACAGTCATTTCGCCGCCGGAAAGGTCTTTCAGAGTCTCACTGAATTTCTCAGCACCCTTGTGAAAGACGTGGGATTGGGGCTGGACGTGCGCCAGCTTCAATTCGATTTCCTCGGCCATCAACGGGCCACTCGCGAGCAGTAACGCGACGGTAGTTGTCAATCCTAAGAGTCGATTATTAGATTTGTTTTTCATCATCTCGTCTTCTCCAAAAGCGGTCTTCCAGTATTTGCTGGGCAGTCTTAAGGTGTTGTTCCAAAAGACTGATCGCACCTTCAACATCCCCTTTCTCAAGAAAGGAGATCAGTTGATCGTGTTCCGCCACACCCTTCTCAGCCCAGCTTTCGTCCTCCAGTGAATAAAGGCGGAAGCGGGAAATGGAGTCGTGCACGGCTTCAAGGGACTGATCCAGCCGGCTGTTCTTGAGGCCGGAGGTGATCAGCTTGTGAAATTCGGCATTGATGCGTCGCAGGTGGGCGCGGTCATCCTCACGGAGGGCCTCGCGCTGGCATTCCACCGCAGCGCGCAGCTTGGGTATCAGGTCGGGATGGTGAGAGACGATGCGGCGCATGGCTTCCGCCTCGAGGATCAGGCGAACATCGTAAATTTCACGAATGTCTTCGAGCGTTGGCATCGAAACAATCACCTTGCGCCCGGGCAGAACCGAGACCAGACCCTCCTGCTCCAGCGCGCGAATGGCCTCACGCACCGGCGTGCGACTGACCGAGAACTTGGCCGCAATGGCGTTTTCGCTGAGCAGCAGTCCCGGTGCCAGAGTACCGTTGACGATGGCGGCCTTCAGGCGCTGCAACACCGCAACCCGAAGCGGGACATAGGCGGAGACATCGTTCAGCTCTGGCATATCCGGCAAAGACTCGCCGTCGGCGGATGCTTTCGGCCTCGCAGCTTGAGCTACCTTGGTGCTCGACCGCATTATGCTTTCCTTACCTTGCAAATTCTTATTCGCCATCTCTGTCGTCACCTATAAATATTCAAGAATACTTGTATACATGTACTCTTGGATTCTTAACAGGTCAACCTTTTTTTAGGGCCAGGGGTGCCGCACGATAGATCAGGATGTTGGAAGGATCGATGAGCTGGCTGTGGATCAAGCGTATTGATCCCATACCTCAAACTCATCAACAGCTACCTGATCTAAAGATTTAAAAAGACCACTCTAACGAAATCATAATCAGCCAATTGGAATTCGAAGACTTTCAAAGTTGGCGAAACTTTCTCGCCCATAATGCCTACCAGAACGAATTCCTGAACCGAACATCTGCCAGTATGTTTTCGCATTACACACTCGTTGATGGCGCATAGGTAAGTGTCCATGTTGTTAATCTGGTAGCAGATATTGGCGAGGAAATAAAAAACTGCACGGCGATTTAGTAGTCAAATAATGCAAACCGCCTTGCGAAAGAAAGTTCAGTCCACTGCGCATAATCTAATTTTTATGTTCAACAGGTTCCAGAACTTATCCGCGCGATTAGTATTTAACGTTTCGTCGTTAGTGGGGAAGAGGCAACGACAAATTGTCATCTTGGTGGTGTGCTAAAGCAGTACGGTCAGCCAGGAGCTGAGGCGTAGCAGGACGTCGCAGTGATATTGGGTGGCTCTGGGCAAATCCCTAGACGACTAACGGTGCAGCGACCTCCTTGGTGGTCAGTCCCTCCGCATCGCCATTGGCCCAGGGCCTCAACCGCTCACGGGGTAAGCCCGGAGCACCCGGGGGCTCCGCTGACGCGAACGCAACCCAACCAGAATCAGCGGTACCACGATCATGGCACTGCCCACGGCGAACCACAGGTCCGGCACTTCCGAGAACCAGATCCAGCCAATCCCAACCGCCCAGATCAGACCGGTGTATTCGGCGCTTGTGACCTGGTTGGCGTCCACCTGCTTATAGGCCAGCAATACGGTGATGTTGTAGCCCAGCAGAAACACGGCTGAGCCGACGGCGCTGATCAGTATGCTGCTGTCCCAGGCAGCGCCTTCCCAGATGGCCAGGGCACCGGCGGCGGGGATGATCAGCAGGTAGTTCAGCAGCAGTTTATGCACCGTGGTCTGTTCTTTGGGCAGCTTGCGTACCATGACGGCGTTGATGGCCAGAGTAAGGGCAGCTGCCAGAGCTGCGATGGCGGCCCAGTTGAACTCTACCGGCCGCAGGATAACGACGATGCCGGCGAAGCCGCTGAACACGGCGACGACGCTCAGTGGGGTGAGTTTTTCCCGGAATACAATGGTGGATAGCACCATGACCAGGATAGGTGCGGCGTAAAAGATGGCGTTGGCGGTGGCCAGTGGCAGGTTTGCCAGGGCGACGATCATGCAGAGGATGCCCGCCAGGTGTATATGAGCCCGCACGGCGTGCACCTTTAAGCCGGAGAACAGGTGCTTGCGGTTGAGCTGTCCGGCCAGGGGCAGCAACAGCAGCAGGGTGATGACGCAGCGCAGGAAGGCAAATTGGAAGATCGGGGCGCCGGGTTCCAACAATTTGATGAAGACGTCCGAGATGATGGCCATGGCGTTGCCAATCACCAGCAATAGAATGGCGCTGTTGACGGTTTTTCCTGACATGGTGCCTCCCTGGGAGTTTCAGCGTCGAAGGGTCAAGCCGTATCGCGCTTGGGTGAATGTAATTTAGTACTGTCACTGTCAGAAAAATCCGGCTCACAACGGAAGACTGACCAAAGCTAAAACGGGATAAAAACAGGCGGAATCTCACGATAAAATTGTGAGGGGCTTATTCTGATTCAACAAAAATAGCCGCCCAAGCCTTGGTGGCTCTGGCCTGGAGCAATACCACGTTTCATGAGATCGAATCTCAATCTCTAATTGGACTGACACTTGTGGTGGTGAGTCTACGGATGTATTACTATCCGATAAAATGATCTTTAAACACTTGGCATTAGAAAATTAGATAATGAAACTTCCACCCCTGAAATCCCTGCCCGTCTTCGAGGCTGTTGCCCGCCTGAACAGTTTTTCGCGGGCAGCGGAAGAACTGGCTGTGAGTCAGAGTGCGGTCAGTCATCAGATCAAGCAGTTGGAAACCTACCTGGGCGAGAAGCTGTTCTGGCGCAGTGGCCGGACGCTGGCGTTGACCGATGAGGGGCGACAATACCTGGATGGGGTGGGGTCGGCGTTGTTGCAGATTGAACGGGTGAGCGAGCAGTTACTGGGGCATGAAGAGTCGCGGTTGCGGCTGTCGGTGTTCAGTTCGTTTGCGGTGCGCTGGCTGGTGCCCCGGCTGCCAGATTTGCAGCGGGAGTACCCGCAACTGGAGCTGTCGCTGGAGATGAGCAGTGAGAACCCGGTGTTGTCGGACCGGGTGGCGGACTGTTTTATCACCATCAAGCCTGTATCGGCGGCCTTCAGTTATGAGTTGTTGTACACCGAGCGACTGTTTCCGGTATGTAGTCAGGATTACTGGCAGCGTATCCGTCGGGAACTGGGGCGGGATTCCGAGGTTGAAGGGCGGGATGTGCCGGAGCTGTCGCCAGAAGAGGTGGCCCGGTTTCCCTTGTTGTCCACTCACAACATGTTCGATAAAGCGGCCGGTGACTGGGAAGCCTGGTATCGCGGAGTGGATCAGAATATTCCCGGTGCGGCCCGGATCCAGCATTTCAGTCACATGCTGCTGGCGCTGGAGGCGGCACGTTACCACCAGGGTATTGCCCTGACCAACGATTACATGCTCAGTACACGGAAGGATTCAGGGGATTTTGTGCGGTTGCCCTGTCACTCGGTGATGACCGGTGACAAGTTCTACTTCGCCTGGAAAACCAGCCGCCGACGCGAGCGGGGTATTCAGATTCTGCGCCGGTGGCTGGTTGATGAGGCGATTCGGGGTGGCCTCAGGGCTGAGTGACAGTCAGAGGTACTGGTAACGCAGCAACCGGTGTTTGATGCGCTCCAGGATAACCTGGTCAATAACCGCGGCCAGAATCGCAATCACCAGGATATTGGTCATCACCCCGGTCATGTCTGCAATCTCGCCGGAATAAGCCAGAGATTTGCCGAGACCGGCGCTGAAGCCAACGATCATCTCAGCCGAGATAAGGGCGCGCCAGGCGTTGCCGAAGGCGAGCTGGGCACCGGTAATCAGTTCCGGGGTAACGGCAGGGAAGTAGACGCGCTTGAGCATCTGCATCTTGGAGGCACCCATCACCCTGGCAGCGGAGATATGCACTTTTTCGACGCTCTCCGTGGCGTTCATCACGCTCAGGGCGGTCGGGAAAAACGCACCGATGGCTACTACGACAATGATTGGCAAGTTGCCAAAGCCCATCAGGATCAGGAACAGCGGTACCCACGCAATGGACGGTATCGATTGCAGGATGATGATAGCCGCTTTCAGGGTGCTTCGAACCAGATCCAGGGTGCCACCCACCAGGCCCAGAATAATGCCAAAGAACAGGGCAGCACCGTACCCAATGCCAAGGCGGCTCATGCTGTTCCCCAACCCCTCGTAGAAGTCGCCGCTGTTAAGCTCTTCCCACAGCCGTTGCAAGGCCACCGGTACATCCGGCATCAGAAAGTCCGGCAGGAACCAGGCCGCCACCTGCCAGAAAAACAGGATAATGGCGATAGCGGCCACATAGGCCCGTTTGCTGGCAACGCCGGTTGACTGAGTATTGCTCATGCTTACAGCTCGCGCGCCTGCTGCCAGGATAGATCCAGCAAGGCATCGACATCAAACTCGCCTTCCACCTGAAGAATATCCTGTTCCTGCATGATGGCCGCCAGCTCCTTCATGCGGTTGATATCGTCTTCGGTCAGTTTGGCACTGAAGTCGTTGGTCTTGATGGCCTCGGTAATCACCTGCTCACTGGGTACGTCGCCCTGGTTACGGGATTTAACGACGGGCTCCCGGATAAAGTACCCAGTGATTAAAGGCGCAGCCTTTTCGGGTTCGCTCTCAAGCATTTCGATGGCCTCGCGCTGGGCATCCAGTGCCGCCCAGAGTACATCCTTGCGGTTTTTCAGGGTTTCACCGGAGGTGATCACTACCATGCAGGGAAAGGGCCAGACTTCACCAATCTCGTAGATCTGCTTGACCGGAGCCACCAGCTGCGCAATGCGGTCATAAGGCTCGAACAGGAAGGCGGCATCCACGCGGCCACCAACCAGCGACTGTACGGCCACCGAAGGAGCAACACCCATGATATTCAGGTCTGAAGGAGCAAGGCCGGCACTAGCAAGCATCACGCCCTTGAGTACGATATCGGCTGTGCTGCCCTGTTTCTGGGAAGCCAGGCTTTTGCCCCGGAGGTCTTCTACCGATTCAATGCCGGAGTCGTCGCGCACCAGCAGTGAGTGATAGCCCCGCTGTGCGCCGCCCACAATCTTCAGGTCTGCACCCTTGGAAGCCCAGGTAAAGGCGTTTGAGAAACCCAGAACGCCGATATCCAGCTGGCCACCAACGATGCCCTTGATCAGGTCGGTGCCCGAGGTGAATTCGATCAGTTCTGCGTCCAGACCATACTTCTCATAGAGCCCCGCTTCATAGGCCAGCATGGCCTGGGCATCGTCCATAACACGGACATAGCCGACACGGAATTCCTCCGCTGCTGTTGCCGGGCTGATGACAGCCAGGCCCAGCAGGAAGGCAAACAGGGGAGCCATTAAAGAGCGGTTCATGCCATTTCTCCTTGGGAATCTTTAGGTTCGTGTTCATCAGTATCAATGCCCAACAGGTTCAGAACTTCCCGGCGGACATCGGCAAAAACAGTCAGGTCGTGGGTCTTGGGAATGTGTCCCAGTTCGACTTCCTTCAGTACGGTTGCCGGGCGTTGGCTGAACACCATCACCCGGTCCGCCAGGTAGAGGGCTTCGTCCACATCGTGGGTAACCAGAACGACGGTAGGCCGCTCTTCCTCAATCAGGTCTTTCAGGACACTTTGCAGAGTCATCCGGGTCAGCGCATCCAGGGCGCCGAAAGGTTCATCCAGCAACAACACCTTGGGGCGGGCGATAAAAGCCCGGGCCAAAGCGCAACGCTGACGCATGCCCCCGGACACTTGATGGGGGTAATAGTCTTCAAAACCCGCCAGTTGAACTCGCGCCAGCCATTTACCGGCGTCTGCCAGGGATGTCTTGCGGGGCTTGTCCTGGAATTCCAGTGCCAGGGCTACGTTGTCCAGCAGGGTCATCCACGGATACAGGGCATGCTCCTGGAATACCAGAGTGCGTTCCGGGGACGGTTTGGCCACCGAATCACCATCCGCTGTCAGGATGCCGGTTGTGGGCTGTTGAAGCCCGGCAAGCATGTGTAACAACGTCGATTTTCCGCAACCTGACGGACCCACCAGGGCAACGATTTCACCGTCCCCGATGGTGGTGTCAAATTGCTTGATCACATTCAGGTCACCAAACGATTTGGTGACCTGATTGAACTGAAGTTTCATATAGCCTGCCGGAATATCTATATATTCTAAAATGAAATATCTATCATGCATTTTATAACTAAAAGGTTATAAGAAAAAGCGCTTTCTGAAGCTGATTTCATAGAATGTGCTAATCACAGTGAAAGGCTGAGACGATAAGGTAGGAAGATTGGAGGACGGCAGGCATTCGGCCGCACCCGATCAACGGGTGCAGCCGAGGTAAATCGAATCACTCTTCTTCTTTCGGTGCGCATTCTACCACTTTGCGCTTGCCCTTGGCGCAGTGGGCCAGGGCTTTCAGGCCGTCGGCTTCAAAAGCATCGACGCGGATAACATCGTAGAGGGCTTCCAGTGCCTCCAGCAGCTTGTCGCACTCTTCACCTTTCACGACGCCCTGCTCACAGGCCCAGTCCACCAGTTCCTTGCGCTGGTGGCCCATCAGCAGGTCGATGCCACCCAATTTGTCGTCATCACGATTGCGCAGGGCTTCATACAGGCGCTCCCGCAATTCACGGGTTTCATTGGCCAACCGGTAGGCATTCAGCACGCGGCCCAGCGGGTCGGCCGAATCAGTGTTGACGTAACTGCCGCGGCTGATGCGCTTACGCAGGGGAGTGTCCTTGACGATGCTGGCTGCAACCTCCGCACCCAGTATGTCGTCCGGTCCGTTAAGGCCGGTAGCGCCCAGCGGGAACACCAGTATCCGCAACGGCCAACGCAGCAGCGGCAGCGGGAAGTTGATGATCACTTCACGCATTGAGGTTTTGAGGTCCCTCAGGCAGGTTTGCAGGCACCACTCCACCAGGGGGCGCTGGTCATCCGGGTAACCTTCCTCGTGCCATTGTTTGATGACTGCGGTGGCGTAATACAGATGCACCAGGCAGTCCGCCATGCGGCCGGACAGGCGCTGACGGGCTTTAAGGCCACCGCCGACCGTAAGCAGGGTGACGTCGGTCATCAGCGAGAATGCTGCCGAGAACCGCGCAAGCTGACGATAGCTGGACTGGATATTACCCTGACGCGGCACCGGTTCCAGGAAACCCCCAGTCAGTGCGAGCACGAAGGACCGCATTGCATTGCGGGTGGTATGGGCAATATGGCGGTAGAAAATACTGTCGAACTTCTGCACCGCTGCTTTTTCGTCCTCCATGCCTGCCGCTTCAATTTCCTCAACAATAAACGGATGACAGCGAATAGCACCCTGGCCGAAGATCATCAGGCTGCGGGTAAGAATATTGGCGCCCTCAACGGTGATGCCAATGGGCACCGCCTGATAGGCCCGGGCCAGGAAGTTGCGGGGGCCGGTAATCACACCACGGCCGGCCACCACGTCCATAGCATGGTTGATCACAATACGCATCAGGTCGGTATTGCGGTATTTCAGTACCGCCGAGGGCACGGACGGGCGTACGCCCCGGTCAAGCATGCCGGCGGTGAACAGCCTTGCGGCATCCATCATGTAGGTGTAACCGGCGATGGGTTCCAGGGCTTCCTGCACCCCTTCAAACTGACTTATGGAACGGCCGAACTGTTCTCTGGTCAGAGCATAGGAGCCGGTTGCCAGACTGGCGACTTTGCCAGCACCTGTGCCAAGCGCGGGTAGTGAGATAGACCGGCCAATGGACAGGCATTCGAGCAGCATCTTCCAACCCTTGCCGAGACATTCCTGGCCGCCAATAACCTGTTCCATGGGGATAAACACCTCCTCACCCGAGGTCGGTCCGTTCATGAACACTGTGTTCATCGGAAGGTGGCGGGCGCCGACATTAACACCTTCAAGATCCCGAGGGATCATCACGCAGGTCACGCCGATTTCATAAGATTCTCCCAGCAACTTGTCCGGGTCATACACCTTGATGGCAAGGCCAATCAGCGTAGCGACCGGCGCCAGGGTAATGTAGCGCTTGTTCCAGGTGACTTTCAGGCCCAGCACTTCCTTACCGTTCCATTCGCCCTTACAGACAATGCCTTTATCGGGAATTGCGCCAGCGTCGGAGCCGGCTACCGGGGAGGTCAGGGCAAAGCAGGGGATTTCTTCGCCTCTGCTCAGGCGTGGCAAGTAATAGTCTTTTTGAGCATTGGTACCGTAAAGCATCAGTAATTCGCCCGGGCCGAGCGAATTGGGCACCATAACAGTTACTGCTGAAGAAACACTGCGGGTTGAAATCTTCATCACAATTTCAGAGTGTGCGGTCGCAGAAAACCCTTTGCCCCCGTTTGCCTTTGGAATAACAAGGCCAAAGAAGCCTTGCTCGCGGATAAAGGTCCAAACGTCCGAGGGCAAATCAAATAACTCGTGGGTAATATGCCAATCGTCCAGCATGCCACACAGGGTTTCCACCGGACCATCGATGAATGCCTGTTCTTCCATGGTCAGATGCCCGTGCCTTGCATCCAGCAAGCGATCCCAGTTGGGTGTTCCTGAGAACAGTTCGCCGTCCCAGTCGACACTGCCGGATTGCAGCGCTTCGGACTCGGTATCAGACAATTTGGGTAACTTGCCCCGCACCCAGCCCAACAGTGGTCGACTCAACAGCTTCTGCCGCAACGGGTTCGGAATGACCAGCAGTAAGGTGGCAATCAGGGCAAGGCCACCGAACAGAATGCCCGCAATGTGCCAGCCGTCGATAAATGCACCAATCAGGGTGGCAAGGGTAAGAACGGCTGCGGCAATCAGGCCGCCTACGCCCAAATAGAGAAGAACCAGAGCGCTGACCAGCAGGAACAGAACACTCATTGAATGACCTCCTTTTCCGTTGAGCCCGAAATTACGATCGAGCAAACCAGAAACAGATGCAAGTTCGATGAACCCAATACAAAAAAAGGGCCGGAAGATTCCGACCCCTTTTTTTACTCAAGCCACTCCTCGTGAATGATCACACTGCCAGATTGGCTTACCGGGATTGAATATTGCCTTCCTCGTCGGAGATGACGATTTCTACCCGACGATTTTGCTGGCGGCCGCTACTGGTGTCGTTGCTGGCCTTGGGATAGGCCTCGCCATACCCTACAACGTCAATGCGGCTGCTACTGACACCGTTTTCGGTAAGAGCAGCTTTGACTGACATGGCACGACGTTCGGACAGGCCCTGGTTATAGTCCTCCGCACCTGTGCTGTCGGTATAACCCTCGACACGCACCCGCCGACCAGGGTATTCATTCATGAATTCTGTCAGCTCTTGGATAGTGCGCTGAGCTGACGGTTTGAGATCTGCCTGGTTCAGGTCAAAGAGTACGTCTCCCAAGGTCAGAACCATGCCGCGGTCAGTCTCTTTTGCTTCCATTGCGAGCAGTTGCTCACGCAACCGCCGAGCTTCCGCCTGGGCTGATTGGGCTTCGCTGGTACGCATTTCCAGCACGAGCTGTTCGCGACGCTCTTCTGCGGAATCGATTTCTTGCTGCAGACGGGCGCGCTCACCCATTTCGTAAGCTATTTCAGCGTGGCGTTTGGCAAGATAGGCCACGTGTTCAATTTCTTCTTCGCTCGCATTTTCGGCCAGTAAAGCCTGGGCGCGATCCAGCTCGTTGCGGGCGCTGCGCAGCTCGGAAGGACCACTCCGTGCTACGTTGGGATCGTTCTCAATCTTGCTGTAAGCGAATTCGGCCTCGGTAACCATCTGATTTTCCGGGGGCGAACCAGCACAACCGACCATCAAAGCAGACAGCCCGACCGCGATTCCTAAAGACAGCTTTCTATTAATCATATTCATCTCCTTCTATCGGGCCTTACTGTTGCTCAGCCTGCATTTGCTGGCGAAGAGTTTCGATGTTCTGGTTCAGCTGCATGACGGCGTCTCTGGCCTTGTCCGTTTCCGACCGGGCACCGGCGAGTCGAGCATCAACTTCAGCCTGTTCAAGCAGCAATTCTGCCTCTTTATACCTTTCCTTCTCAATCAGTTCGCGAGCGTCTTCAACTTTGCTCTGTGCGTCGTTCAGGAGGATCGGATTAAACTCTCGGGCATCCGTTGCTTCGGCCCGCTGAATGGACGCCTCAGCAGTTGCAAGCTTGCCATCCGGTCTCGGCCCCGGTCCTGCGCACGCGGCGATGGTTACCGCCAACCCGACAATAACTGCAACTCGTCCCAAATATTGATGCGGCTTCATGCATGGACTCCTTTTTGTATATTTAACCAAATGTTACTCAGGACTATAGCAGTTGGATTACCCCACATTGTGAAAAAGCGGACAGGTAGCGTGAAAGACTGGACGTAAACGAGTCGTGAATATTAAATAAAATAAGTTAAGACATTGAATATGTTAATTAATAATATTCATTCACTATGAAGGGTTCGTCACCTTGGGGAGTTTGGGGCGTCGCACTGGCGAAGAGCCTAATCCGGGCTCGGCCGCGTCAAGAAATTTCCGATACTCGCGACCTGTAATATCCGCAGCCTTGATCTGCGGTTGTGTTAATCCAATGATAAGTTGAGATCCGGTGGTGGGTCTGATCGGGGCTTGAACGGGAGCGTACTAAACTACGATGAGATTCTCGGGGGTTTTCAATGACACGCTCCATTACCCGTCAAGCGCCAGCAACTGGCGCTGCCAGGCGATGGCGGGCACTGGAGCCACTTGAATGTGCGTGGCATCAACGATCTAAAGGCCCGACCACATGCTTCACCTCCAGGTAAGCACCCAACCCCCAAGGGCCAAGTTCGCGGCCAATACCGCTACGCTTGAAGCCGCCCCAGCCGGTTTCGGGCAGCACAAGTTGCTCGCTGTTGTACCAGATGCTACCGGCCTTGAGCTGGCGGCCAATGCGCCGTGCCCGTTTGGGGTCGCCACTAATGACCGTTGCCGCCAGGCCATAGGCACTATCGTTCGCTAGTCCTATCGCTTCTTCTTCGCTTGTCACGCTGCGCGAGCACAGCACGGGGCCGAAAATCTCCTCTTGCCACAAGCGACTCTCCACCGGTACATCACGGTATAGCGTCGGAGCCAGGAAATAGCCCCGGGCGGGCAAGGTGCGATGTTGCGCGCCGCGCACCACCGTTAGCCCCTCCTGTTCTGCCAGTGCCAAATAATGCTGCACCACTTCCCGCTGTTTGGCGCTGGTCAGCGGCCCCAGGTCGGTGTCTGCTGCTAATGGATCGCCCAGGGTTAAGGCATCCATGCGCTCTGCTAGCGCGGCGTAGAGCGCCTCCGCCACGCTTTCATGCACCAGCAAGCGTGAAGTCGCTGAGCAAATTTGCCCGGCATTGAAGTAGATGCCCGCCATTACCCAGTCGGCGGCTTGGGCGGGGTCGGCGTCTTCCATCACTAAAATTGGCGATTTCCCCCCTAGCTCAAGTGATACGCTGGCGGTGCGGGCAGCCGCTGACCGCATCACTGTTTCACCTACCCGGTTACTGCCCGTAAAGGAGATTTTATCCACACCGGGGTGGTTGGTAAGCGGCGCGCCAATACCGTCTCCATCTCCATTCAGCAGGTTTAACACTCCCGCGGGCAGATCGATTTCAAGAGCAAGCTCTGCCAATACTTGCTCGGGCAGTGGCGTGACCTCCGAAGGTTTTAGCACCGCTGTACAGCCGGCCGCCAGGGCGGGTGCCAACTTCCACGCGCTGGTGACAAGCGGGAAATTCCACGGTGTAATCAGCCCCACGACACCGACCGGGTCGTGATAGCAGCGAGCATCCACGCCTTCCATTGCCACACTAACGTGCCCACCCTGGCGAGCATCCAATGTCCTGGCCTGCTGGGCGTAGTAACGGTAGCAGGCAATCGCATCGTCCAGATCGATACCGGCCTCTGCTAATGGCTTACCGTTGTTGATGGCAGAAAGCGTTATCAATGTGTCCCGGCGGGCTTCCAGGCCGTCGGCAAACCCATCCAGATAGGCTGCTCGCCCAGCACCACCGAGCGCTTGCCAGCCTGGCTGCGCCTGTTGCGCTGCTTGCACGGCAGCCTGCACATCCTGCGAATCCCCCGCGGTGACTTGGGCAATACGCTCTTCGCGGTAAGGATTCATGACGTCGAGCATGCGTGTGCCTGACGACGCAACCCACTTGTTGTTGATAAACTGTTTATCGAGCAACGAAGATGGCTCCGCGTTGGAGGAAATAGACACTATTGTGGCTCCTTTAAAGGTCGTGTTGGCGAAACCAGTCATCGATAAGTTGCTTCAAATGCTGACCGCTGAAGCTAGGAAAATGGCCACCGTGCACAGTGCGTATCGGGAGTTCCCGTAGCCGACGCATACTGCTGGCATAATCGGCCAGGTCGCTGTGCCAGGTGTCTTCAATTAAGGGACCATCATAAATGAGATCGCCTGAAATCAGCGTTTGCGTAGACGCTTCCCAAAGGGCAATCCCACCGGGGGAATGACCTGGCGTATGAATCACCTCCCACCGCCGATTACCTAAATCCAGTATTTCGCCGTCTGCCAGGGGGCACACCAGTTGAGGTGCCGTAATGCGATAGCGGTCGTGGGAGTATGGTTTCGGCGGTAGGGCATCGAACATGTCGTCGCTAAGAAACTGGCCTGCCAGGGTACGCGTGTTGTCAGGTGAGGTAAGAATGTCAGCCTCGGCCACATGCACGTGGCAGCAGTTGAATTCGTGGGCAGCTCCGATATGGTCAAAGTGCGTATGGCTGGCGACGGCCAGCAAGTCGCGTTCGCTCAACAGTGCCACCTGCTGTCGCAGTGGAACTGCGCCCAGGCCAAAATCAACCACCATGCCACGCTTACTGCCTTGTACATGCCAAATATTGCAGCGATAAAAGGGCTTAATCCAGGGCTCGTCAATTAGCGTGATGCCATCGGCTTTGGCAGCAACACGATACCACTTATTATCGTGATCTATGTGTTTGAGACTCATGCAGGTACTCGCTTCGCTACGACAACTTTATTGACCACAAAATAAAGCGCGCCAGTTATGACGAAGACAGGTAGCGACGCACCAAACTCCAGTGGTGCAACCCAATTCCAGTAATAGGCTAAAAGCGCGCCGATCGCATAGCTGCCTATTGCAACCCAATTGAACGCTGGTAACAAACTGGCATTACGCATTAGCTGCGCTGATGTATAGCGGCTGCGATCCAAAAGATAGTAATCCACTATCATTAATGAGAAAGCAGGGATGAATACGCTGCCAATAATCAATAAAAAGGTTTGGAACTGGTCAAGGATACCCGGGATTAGCGCGCCGATAACTGATACCACCCCAATGAGCAGCGCTGGTTTCCAGAATGGTACTGTGGGTTTTACGCTCATAAACGAAAGCGTCGCGCTGTACACGCACATAACGTTAGTGGTCAATACCGAAAAGAAGATAACCAATGCGGCAGGCAGGCCAAAACCGAAACCACTGAGCAAGGCTGTTGGGTCATAGGTAGGCTCCATGCCGACCGTGATCGATAAAGCTGAGACCGTGGCACCTAACCCCATTGCGACTAGCGTCGCCACCACGTAACCACCCCATGTACCGACAATGGCGGCTTTTAGGGAGCGGCAGTGGCGATTGTAATCCGCGGCCAGAGGTATCCAGGAAAAAGCGGTCGCCACGACGATGTCAAAAACCACACCGCCGCCTAAAACACCTTCGGGTTCCAATTCGGTAATACTGGGCAAATCGTAGTGGCGATTCAGCCCGAAAAGCACCACTGCCGACAACCCCAACATCAGTAACGCAGCAATTTTCTCAACTTTTTCAATGCCTAAGTGACCACGCAGGGCGATGAGTACGACCACCGATTCACATACCACGGTGAATAACGCTACATTTGAGTAACCGGTCAGGCTTTCAACTGCATAATCAAGGCTCATCCCCGCTAATAAAGCTTGAATCCAACTCCAGGCAACCAATGCAAACAAATTAATACAGGCGGGAAAATTAGCGCCTTTTCTACCGAAGGTGCCTCGCGCTAGCACCATCGTGGTCATACCCGTTTGCTGACCCATGACACCGATCAAAACCAGTGGAATGATCCCCACAGCTGAGCCTACTAAGATCAACAACATAGCGTGCTGAAAAGACAAATCGGGCACCAAAAACATGCCGGTTAGAATGGTTGTGACGACCACATTAGCGCCTATCCACAGGGCGAACGTTCCGGGCAGCCCAAGGCTGCGGTCGACGTCTTCTGCTGACAGCGTATCCTGACCTAAAACACGATTAGCTTTCATTGTTATACCCTGGTTGTATAAGATTTTTTTGCCAGGCCGCGGCGTTGATTTCGATCAATAACGGCTCGGTTGATACGCGGTCGGCTAATGCCTTGGCAAGCTCTGCAGGGCTTTCCACCCGTGCACCCGGGCAGCCAAAGCCGCGGGCGAGCGTCAGGAAGTCGGGGGCCTTGAGATCCACGCCGAGGCGCTCGACACCGTGGGCGTCCATGAAGCGGCGTATCTCTTCATAGCCTGCGTTGTGCCACAGCACAATGACCACCGGCAAGCGCTCTTCCACGGCGGTGGCAAGCTCCGACAGGGTGAACATTACGCCGCCGTCGCCGACCAGAGCGACCACCGGCAGTGCCGGCTGGCCGAGCTGGGCGCCGAGGGCGGCCGGCAGGCCGTAGCCCAGGGTGCCGTAGCCCGTAGAAGCGTTGAAGTAGCGACGTGGTGCTGGCTGCGAGACCAAATGGTTACCGGCATACACCGGGGCCGTCGAGTCGCCGACCAGGATAGCCTCCGGCAGTGCTGTCTCAAGGACTGCATAGAGGGGAACAAAGGGCATGAAGGCCGGATCGTTGACCAGGTCCAGCGTGGCAAGGGCCAGCGCGGTGCGCCCCCGGCCGCCCTTGTGCATCGGGTGCGGCAGACGCTCTACCAGCAGCTCGAGGCTGCGGCCGGCGTCGCCCACCAGGCCAAGCGCCAGTGGCTGGTTGCGCACGAGCTGCTGGGCATCCAGGTCGATACGGATCAACCGGCCGGTCAGGGCGAAGCCGTCGTCGAACACCACGTCGTAATCCGTCTCGCCGAGTTCGGTGCCCACCGCCAGGATCACGTCGGCATTCGCCGCCAGCTCGCGTAGCGCCGGCAGGGCGGCGTTGGCGCCCAGGTCGAGTGGGTGGTGGCGGCCCAGCAGCCCCTTGGCATTGATCGTGGTCACCGTCGGCGCGTCGAGGCGCTCGACCAGCTGGCGTGCCGCGTCGGGGGCACCTACGCAGCCACCGCCGAGCAGCACCAGGGGGCGCTCGGCGGCCGTGAGCCAGTCGACTGCCTCGGCGAGACCTCGAGGGTCCGGCGCCGGGCGATACAGCATCGGCGGTTGCCATTGGCTCGGTATCGCAACCGGTGCATCGAACAGGTCGATGGGTATCTCAATATGCACGGGCCCGGGTCGCTCGTTACGAAACACCGTGAAGGCCCGGGCCAGCACTTCGGGCAGTTGGCAGGGATCAAGCAGCGTGTGGCTGAAGCACGAGACCCCGGCGATCAGCTGTTGCTGACTGGGCAGTTCATGCAGGCGTCCCTGACCCAGCCCCAGGGTATCGCGGCGGTTGACGCTCGAGATCACCAGCATAGGAATGGAATCGGCGAGTGCCTGACCCATTGCCGTGGCGATATTGGTCATCCCGGGCCCGGTGATGATAAAGCATACCCCGGGGCGCCCGGTGGCGCGTGCATAGCCGTCGGCCATGAAACCGGCGCCCTGCTCGTGGCGGGGGCTGACGTGGCGGATGCCAGCGGCCTCGCCCCCTTCCAGGCCACGATAGAGCTCCACGGTGTGCACCCCGGGGATGCCGAAGACGGTATCCACCCCGTAGGTGTCCCGCAGCAGACGAATGAGCAGTTCTGCACAGGTCATTTGGAGGTCCCTCATCCCACCAGCCAGTGGGCCATGACTACGATGATCGGCAGGGTGATGGCGGTGCGGATCAGGAAGATCGCCAGCAGCTCCCACAGCTTCAGCGGGATCTTGGACTTCAGCAGAAGAGCGCCGATTTCCGACATGTAGACCAGCTGGGTCAGCGACAGGCAGGCAATTACGAAACGCGTCAGCTCGCTCTCGATGTTGCTGCCCAGTACCGCTGGCAGGAACATGTCGGCGAAGCCCACCAGCATGGCGGGGGCCGCAGCTTTGGCTTCCGGCAGGCCCATCCACTCCAGTACCGGCACCATGGGCATCGACAACCAGGTGAACAGCGGCGTGAACTCGGCCAGGATCAGCGCCACGGTGCCGATGGCGATGACCAGCGGCAGCAGGCCGAAGAAGATATCGGCAACGTTGAACAGGGCGATGCGCAACAGTTTCCGCGGACCGGGGGCCGTCTCCGCGCGGGCCACGGCCATTTCCAGACTGTAGCGCAGCAGGCTCTGGTTGCCGGTGCGCTCCTCTTGCAGGCGGCAGCCCACCGGCTCGTAGTAGGTGTTCGGTTTGAGCGATAGCGGTGGCAACCGTGGCACGATCACCGCAGCTGCCAAACCGGCGACCACCACCGTCAGGTAGAAGGGCACAAAGAGGTGGTTGATGCCGATAAAAGTAGTGACCAGAATCGCGAAAGCAATGGAGACGATGGAGAAGTTGGTGGCGATGGCCGCCGCCTCACGGCAGTTGTAGAAGCCCTTCTCGTACTGCTGGGTGGTGATCAGCACCCCCACGGTACCCGACCCCATCCAGGAGGCCGTGGCATCGATGGCACTGCGGCCCGGCAGCCCGAAGATCCACCGGAAGGGGATGCGTAGCAGGCTACCGATGAACTCCATGAACCCGAAGTCGACCAAAAACGGCAGCAGGATGGCGGCAAAAAAGAAGAACGTGAGCAGAACCGGTGCCAGGTCGTTGAGCATCACGCCACCAGTGAAGGCGGCGGTAACGAACTCGGGGCCGACCTGAAAGTAGGTCATCAAGGCGAAGAGCGCGCCAAGGGCCCGCATTGCGACCCACAACGGCGCCACGTCGAACAGGTCCTTGAGCATGCTTTCCTGCGCCCAGCCTGGATGGGTGAACTTGACCACCAGGGTCAGTACTATGGACAGGCATAGTACTACCGTAGCGATAGCCGGCAGGGTATCCCCCAGCAGCGCCTTGAGCCCATCGGCGGCGAATCCCATGCCGATGTTAATGGTACCCCCCATCGAGAAGGGCACCAGGAACAGCAATACGCCGATTATTGATGGCAAGAGGAACTTGATCAGTCCGTGCTGGGATAGGGGGGCGCCCTCGAGCGCTATGTTGTCAGATGTATCGAGGGAGGATGTCATAAAGCACCTCAGATTGAATTATTGTTGTGCTATCGGCCTGGCCGGTAATCTTAATCACCGCGTTTCACGCCCGGCAGTACACAAAGCATTTCATAAAGCAGCGTGGCGCCCATAAGCGCGGTGTTGCCGCTGGGGTCATAGGGTGGTGATACTTCCACCAGATCGCCCCCCACGATGTTCAGGCCTGCAGCACCACGAACAATTTCCAATCCTTGTGTGGAAGTCAGTCCCCCCATTTCCACTGTGCCAGTACCGGGAGCAACCGAGGGGTCCAAGCCATCAATATCGAAGCTGATGTATACCGGGATGTCGCCCATCTGCTCGCGTACTTGTTGCATGAGTGGTGCCAGCGAGCGGTACCAGCATTCCTCTGCGGTTACCACGCGAAAACCCTGCTCGCGACACCAATCGAAATCCTCAGGAGCGTAGCCGGTGCCGCGCAGGCCAATTTGTACCACCTTCCCCTGGGCCAATAAGCCTTCTTCCTGTGCGCGGCGGAAAGGCGTGCCATGAGCAATTCGTTCACCGAACATATGCTCGTTCACATCGGCGTGGGCGTCGATATGAATCAACCCTACCGGGCCATGCTTTTTAGCCATCGCCCGCAGAATCGGCAGTGTCACGGTGTGTTCGCCACCGAGGGTGAGCGGAATGCAGTTGTGTTGGAGTACGTCATCGTAAAACGCGGTGATGATGTCGACACTTTTCAGCAGATTGAAGGTATTGATCGGCACGTCACCGATGTCGGCTACTTGCAGGCTTTCAAAGGGCGCTGCGCGGGTCGCCATGTTATAGGGGCGTAGCATGCGCGACTCATCACGGATCTGGCGCGGCCCAAGACGGGTACCAGGTCGATTAGAGGTGCCAATATCCATGGGGATGCCAATAAAAGCGGCATCTAACCGGGCGGCATTCTCTTGGGTTGGCAGCCGCATCATGGTGGCGGGGCCAGCAAAGCGCGGCATGCTGTTACCGCCCAGCGGCTGATTGAATTCTGACATATACATCTCCTTGGCCTTGGTTTGAAATTATTAAGTCGCTCTGCAAGCGCTCTTACACATTTCCTGAAATTCTTCAGTGCACAGGCCATGCCAGGTCGCCACTACCGCCAATAGGTAGATTTACCCAGTATTTGATGCAAAAATGCATCAAATGAGCAGCCCATCAATTCAATTATGCATCGGCGATGCATAATTGAATCACTTAAAGAGCATGTTGCCATGACTGAAATCGACAGATGCGTACTGCAGACGATTGTGGAGACAGCCAACGATCACTTCTTTATTGTCAGTGGCGATGGGCGGGTATTGGATATTAGCCCCGGGGCCGAAGCGGTCTACGGGGTATCCCGGGAAGAGCTGCTTTCCAGCAGCGTTCAACAGTTGCAAGCCACGGGCGTGCTCAAGCCGTCTATTAGCATGGAAGTGATACGCACACGAAGGCCCGCTCAACTTATGCAGGTGACCGGGACTGGCCGCCGCGTCATCGCCGAGGCTTACCCTGTGTTCGTGAATGGTAAGCTGGAGCGCGTTATCAGCCGCTCGCGGGATTTAACCGACCTGCAGCTACTACAAGACGAATACGCCCTGTTGCAGAAACGCTTCAGCGAACATTTGAAGCGCAGCCAGGCAGCCCCCGATGCGGAAGAACAGGCGCTGGACGACGCACTCGACAACCTGAAGGTGAGAAGTCACGTCATGCGTGAAATTGCGCTACTGCTTAAGCGGGTCGCGCCCTCGGATGCCAATGTGCTGATGCTCGGTGAATCCGGTGTTGGCAAGACTGCCTTTGCCAAACAGCTTCACCGCTGGAGTCAGCGTTGTGATGGCCCATTTATTGAAGTCAATTGCGCAACGATTCCCGACAACCTGTTCGAGTCCGAGATGTTCGGCTATCAGCCAGGCGCCTTCAGTGGCGCGGCGAGGCATGGCAAAGCAGGGCTATTAGAACAAGCCGAAGGCGGCACGCTATTCCTCGATGAGATCGGCGAGCTGCCACTGCTTATGCAGACTAAACTGCTCAAAGTCATTCAGGATGGCAGTTTGACCCGTTTGGGCGATACGCGCCCACGTCGAGTCGATTTTCGTTTGGTGGTGGCGACCAATCAAAATCTGGGCAAACAGGTAGAGGCTGGCCTCTTTCGCCTGGATCTTTACTATCGCCTCAACGTTATTCCTATCACCTTGCCGCCGCTACGCGACCGCCGCGAAGATATTCCGGATCTTGTCGAAGCCTGCCTGAAACGACTTAATCAGCGCTATGGGCGTCAAAAAATTCTCGACACCCGCGTTTGGTCGACGTTGATGGGCAGTGAGTGGCCGGGCAACGTACGCGAACTTGAAAACTGGTTAGAAAGGGCCTGGCTTTCAAGCCCCACTGATCAAATTGAAGTGCCTGCATTCCATTCGCAAGCGGAGCAGCAACCGGCAAGCTTCCCGAGCGCCTCCACCTTACCCGGGACCGCCCCATTAGAAACCCACGAAACACTCAAGCAGTATCTCGCTCGGCTGGAGCGTGAAACCCTGGAGCAACTCAGCAGAACGCTGCCGAGCACCTATGCCATCGCCGAGCGACTCGGCATCAGCCAATCCAGCGTGGTCCGTAGGCTGCAGCGCTACGGCATCAAAGTCGTCAAATAAATTTTCAGTTTGTCATAACAACCAACAGTTGCAGTCGAGAATTAACTGAGGGCTTCCAGGGACGCCTCGATAATGCTCAAGCCCTCTTCCAGCACGGCGGATGAGACCGTCAGCGGTACCAGAATCCGAATGCTGTTGCCGTAGAAGCCGCAGGAGAGCAGGATCAAGCCTTTCTCACGCGCGCTGGCGCAGAGCTTCTGGGTAAGGCCGGTGTCGGGCTGACCTTCGCTATCGAGCAGTTCAAAGGCGGCCATGGCGCCTAGCTGGCGGCCGTGAGCCACAGCGGGGAAGCGGTCTTCCCAAACCGTGAAACGCTCGGCCAGCATCCTGCCCATCTGTTCGCTGCGCGCCAGGATATTTTCTTCCTCGATGACTTCAATCACCGCCAGCGCCGCCGCGCAAGAAAGCGGGTTGCCGCTGTAGGTGCCACCCAGGGAGTTGGGACCAGAGGCGTCCATCAGCTTGGCCGTCCCTACCACCGCAGACAGCGGCATGCCGTTGGCCAGGCTCTTGGCGGTGGTTAGAAGATCCGCCTCGATGCCGCTATGCTCAAGGGCAAACAGCTTGCCTGTACGTGCAAAGCCCGACTGTACTTCGTCGGCAATCAGTAAGATGCCGTGCTCGTCACACAGCACACGCAGCGCTTTCAGGTAGCCTGGTGAGGCAATGTAAAAACCGCCTTCGCCCTGAACCGGCTCAATCACAATGGCGGCGGTGCGGTGTGGGGCAATGTCGGTCTTGAACAGCGTGCGAATGGCATTAAGCGACGCCTCTTCGCTGATACCGTGCAGCGGGTTGGGGAATGGCGCACGGAACACGTCACCCGGCATGGGGCCGAAGTCGTTCTTGTAGGGCAGTACTTTACCGGTCATGGCCAGCGTCATCATGGTGCGGCCGTGAAAGGCGCCATCGAAAGTGATAATGCCGGTTCGTCCCGTCGCTGCGCGGGCAATCTTCACGGCGTTTTCCAGCGCTTCGGCGCCGGTATTCACCAGCATCGCCTTGCGCTCGGGCCCACGTACCGGGGTCAATTCACAGAGTTTTTGGCACAGCTGCACGTAGGGCGCGTAGGAGATGACCGCTGCGCTGGTGTGCATCACTTTCTTGAGCTGAGCTTCCACGGCAGCGACGATCTTCGGATGGCGATGCCCTAAGTTAAGCACGCCAATGCCGCCCGCAAAGTCAATCCAACGGTTGCCATCGGCATCCCACAGCTCGGCATTTTCGGCGTACTCAGCAAACTGCGTGGTCGGCGTCGCGGCACCGTTGGCCACAAAGCGGTTTTTCAGTTCGTTCAATTCCTGGTTTGTCATTTCTCGTTACCTTTTATTTAAAGACCGCCGATGCAGACGTACTTCAACTCGGTGAATTCATCCAACCCGTGGTGGGAGCCTTCGCGGCCCAGACCTGACTCCTTCACGCCGCCAAACGGCGCAAGCTCGGTGGAAATCAGCCCCTCATTGACGCCTACCATGCCGTACTCCAGCTTTTCCATGGTTCGCCAAATGCGGCGGTAGTCCGTGGTGTAAAAGTAGGCGGCCAGGCCGAACGGCGTAGCGTTGGCCATTTCAATGGCCTCGTCATCACGCTGAAAGCGAAACACCGGCGCCACAGGGCCAAAGGTCTCTTCAGCGGCCACCACCATGCGGGTTGTGACATCCGCCAGCACCGTGGGGGTAAAGAACCGCTCGCCCGCCCCATGAGGTTCCCCACCGCAAAGTAAGCGCGCGCCCTGGTTAACGGCGTCATCCACATGGCGCTGCACTTTATCTACCGCGGCTTGGTTGATTAGCGGGCCAATGGTGCTTCCCTCAGTCAGGCCATCGCCCACTTTCAGCGCTTTCACACGTTCGGTGAGCTTAGTGACAAAGGCATCATAGATACCGTCCTGCACCAGGAAGCGATTAGTACATACGCAAGTCTGTCCCGCATTGCGGAACTTGGAGACAATCGCGCCTTCCACGGCGGCCTCCACATCGGCATCGTCGAACACGATAAACGGTGCATTGCCGCCAAGCTCCATGGCGGCTTTTTTTACCGTGCTGGCACACTGGGCGAGCAGGCGTTTGCCTACTGGGGTCGAGCCGGTAAACGAGACTTTGCGCACCCGTGGGTCGGTGGTCAGCACCTCGCCCACTGCCGCAGGCGAAGATGCCGTAATCACGTTGATCGTGCCCGCGGGCAAACCGGCTTCGAGCGCTAAATAGGCGGCGGCCAGGGCCGTTAGCGGCGTAGCTTCGGCAGGCTTGATGACCACCGTGCAACCCGCGGCGAGGGCAGGCCCACATTTGCGGGTAATCATCGCCAGCGGGAAGTTCCACGGCGTAATGGCCGCGACCACGCCGACCGGCTCACGCAGGACCAATAAACGTTTATCCGCGCCATGGCTGGGCAGCGTTTCCCCGGCCATGCGCTTGGCTTCTTCGGCAAAAAACTCGATAAAGGATGCGCCGTAGGTGACTTCACCCCGCGCCTCGGCCAGCGGTTTGCCTTGCTCTAACGTCATCAGACGAGCAAGCTCATCGGCATGTTGGGTAATCAACTCAAACCAGCGGCGCAACACAGCTGAACGCTGTTTCACCGGGGTGGCGCGCCAGGCACCACCGGCATTGTAGGCTGCGGCCACCGCGTCTCGGGCATCATCGGCCCCCATATCGGCCACCCGCGCCAATACTTTGCCACTGGCAGGGTTATCCACGGGGAAGGTGTGCTCACCGGTGCGCCACTCGTTGCCAATCAGGCAGGGAACGGCATCGTGCAGCCACTGTTCGATAAAGCTCATACTGCTCTCCTGAGTTGCGTGATGGGCTGGCAACGTAACAGTGAAAGACACGCCAATGCATGCACCACTTTTAAGTTAGACCAGACCACTTTTGCATATTGGAAAACTCAGCCAGACGGGACACTAGCTGAAAAGACCCCCACGACAACGTTGAGAGTGAGAACATCGCGGCATGGAACAGGAAAAAGTATTGCAACAGCTGGATAACCTATTCAGCCGGCAGTCCTCAACATTAAGCAAGCAAGTACGCGTTGAGCAGACACTCAGGCAGGCTGTTACACAAATATGGTCAGGTGCTACGCGCCTACCCGGGCACAGAACGCTTGCCAAGACGCTGAGTATCTCCAGACATACACTGGCAGGGGCAATCAACACGTTAATTAAAGAGGAGCTTCTGGTAACCCACCATGGTAAGGGTACCTGGTCGACCCACCGCGCTTCTGATATCCCCTCAGAAACACCTGAACCCCGCCTTTCTCTGCGGGCTCAGCGAGTGCTCCGGGATCCCGGGGCTGGCATGGTACAAAGTGGCTCTTTCGTACCTGGTATTCCTGATATTGCCAGGTTTCCGATTCGTAAATGGCGACAACTGTACGCGAGTGTGACAGTACCCCAGAATGCCCTGTTGCTCTCTTATTCTACGGGTGGTTATGGCCCTCTTAAGAGAGCCATCCGCGATTTTTTACAGCGCTGGCGTCGCATTGATTGCGACATCGAACAAATTATCATTACCGACGGTACCCATAACGGGATGCAGCTTTGCGCTATGGCTCTCGCTGATGCGGGGGATACAGTGGCGATAGAATCGCCCTGCTACTGGGGGGCCCGTAAAGTGTTTACCGCCTCCAACCTTGAGCTTGAAATGATTTCGTGGACACCTGGCACCGGCCATGTACTTCCTGAGTCATCCAGGCCAATTCAGTTAGCCTACCTGATGGGGGGGCATCATTATCCCCTCAGCGTACCCACATGCATTGAGGACAAGCGCCATTTATGCCAAGCGCTTGACCCCGCCTATATTATTGAAGATGACTACGAGTTCAGTCAGGACGATCACGTCAACCTACTCTTTGACCCCCGGTCTGACCGCCATATATTGGCGGGCTCGTTTTCTAAAATGATATTTCCTGGCTTGCGTTTGGGATACCTGGTGGTTCCGAAACACCTCGCCTCCCCTCTCAACCGATTGCGCAGCGAGCTTTTCCGCGAAGGCCGTATGCTTGATCAGGCAGTGTTGGCACAATTCATATTTGACGGTGACCTGGATGCTTGGTGTCGACGCATACAAAGGGAGTATCTGGGGCGTCAGCAAGTCGTTCACGATCATCTCAAGAGATTACCTAATGTGCGCCATATCTCGCCACCCAGCCACGCTATTAGTTTGTGCATTGAGTTTGAATCCCAGGTTGACGATGTAGCTATTGCCAGGTCACTTCTGAAAGAGCACTTGGTGGTACGGCCGTTAAGCACCGTATGCGCCGATACAGATCTGCGTTCAGGACTTATCCTGGGAGTTGGTATGCTCTCGGGAGAGACGTTGAAACATGAAGTTAAACGTTTAATAAGGCACCTCAACCTCTTAATAAAATGATGGAAGAGATGCTCGCCCCCTGAGCGAGAGCGAGCGGGAATCGCTTCGCCGGTTTTGACCTGCGCCACCTTGTTGAGCCACTGACAGCTGAACTTGACGTCAGGTTTGGTTTTTGATGATCATGAAACCAACACCGCCCCGGAAGAAAGCAATTCGCAAGCGTAACGCACTACTGCATGCCGTTTTCGGGAAACTCTCCAGTCAGGACTTTGCAGGGACCACGGCAAAATCCCTCGCGGATGGTGCGGGCGTCGCCACTGGCCCCTTTTGCCAATACTTCCACAACAGGGACGATGTGCCGTTGGAGGTCACCCGTCAACGGTTTGCGAACTTGCAGCAACATCAGAACAACAACAATACGTGAGGCGGATATGAGCGATACACCTTGGGACTACCTGATTCAGGGCGCAAAGGTTTTTGACGGCAGCGGCGCGCCAATGCCACCGATTGAAGACATTGCCATTGCCGAGGGCCGGATCGCCGCCCGGGGGCCGAACCTGGACGCCAGTCTTGCGCGCAAGACCATAGATGGCAGCGAACGTTGGGCCATGCCCGGCCTGTTTGATATCCATACCCACTATGACCTTGAGCTGGAAGTCGCACCGGGCCTGCCGGAATCCGTCCGTCATGGCACCACCACCGTGGTGATTGCCAATTGCAGCCTGGGTCTGGCGTTCGGCTCGCAACGCAGGGCCGGCGCCGACCCGATCGTGGACTGCTATGCCCGGGTTGAGAACATCCCCAAGTCAGTGCTGCGGGCAACGGCGGATAAAGTCGACTGGGACAACCCCAAGGCTTACCTGGAGCATTTGCACACACTCCGCCTCGGGCCGAATCTGGTCACAATGGTGCCTCATTCGATGTTGAGAATCGAGGTCATGGGTTTTGAGGCAAGCGTCTCCCGGGACCCGACCGAGGATGAGCTTCAGGCCATGGAAGCCTTGCTGGCACAGGCCCTGGATGACGGTTATGCCGGCTTCTCCACCGATGCCTTGCCGTTCCACTATCTGGCCAATCAGCCCAACACCCACAAGACCATACCGACGCAGTTTGCCAAGTATTCCGAAATCAAAAGGCTGACCGAGGTGGTGCGCCAGAAAGGCGCGGTCTGGCAGGCAACACCTCCGAAAGACAGCACCATCGGCACCATCAAGACCTTCCTGCTCAGCTGTGGCCGTCTCCATGGCAAGCCGCTGAAAACCACGGTGGTGGCGGCGCTGGACGTGCAAAGCAACCGCAAGATCGTGCGCCTGGCCAGGCTGCTTGCCCGGGTGTTGAATTCACGACTGCTCAAGGGGGATTTTCACCTCCAGGCCCTGGCCGCGCCCTTCAAGGTGTGGTCGGATGGCGCCGTGACGCCACTGTCTGAAGAAATCGCCGAGCTTCGTACCCTGAACGAGGTCGAGCTGGAAGACCGCGACACCCGCATGAAGATCCTGAACGATCCGGACTACATCCAACGCTTCAAGACCATGTGGATGACCGGCAAAAGCGGCTTTGGCCTCGCTCGCCTCAAACGTCTGCTGAGGCTGGAAGACTATGCCTTCAATCGCACCCTGGCGGATATGACCGTTGACGTCTGCCCGCTCGCGGATTGGCAGGGCCTCGACTTCGAGGCGGTCTTTGATCGCGTCAAGGCATTCAACGCCGGTGACAAGGCCTCGTTCAGCGATGCCGAGCAGGCCGTCATGGCCGGATACTTTGCCGAGGCCCGGGACGAGGGCGATTTCATGCTCGGGATGTTGCGGGCGTTTGACCGCCGGCTGAGCTGGTATACCGTGTCCGCCAACCGGGACGAAGCCGTGGTGCGCAAGCTGCTGATGGACCCGCAGCTGTTACCCGGATTCAACGACAGCGGCGCGCACCTGACCAATATGGCGTTCTACGATGGCAACCTTCGGGCCCTCAAGCTGGCCTCGGATGGCGGCGATGAAGATGTCGCTTATATGGTAAAGCGCCTGACCCGGGACCCTGCCCGGGTTTTTGGCGTCAAGGGCGGCAGCATCGAGGTGGGGGATCAGGCCGACATTACACTGATCGACCCCTTCGCCTTGCGCCGGTTCGATCACCACAACAGCGTCCGGCGCCAGTTCCGTGAAGAGTTCCAGCACGAACAGCTGGTGAACCGGTCTGATGGTGTGGTGCCTATGGTGATGATCGCCGGTCATCCGGCCTGGAGCGGCGACCGGTTCGAACAAGCGCTGGGGCAGGAGAAAATGGGCACCGTGCTGGCGACCACATTCTGATCACCTGCGGACCCGGAGGCTGGACTGCCCTTTGGACCTTGTTTTGACGCGGATCAATATCCGGACGCGGGTTGTCTCCTAAGCTGATGCATAAGTTCCCTCCGGGCCGGGTACGGTTCCGATCAGCAAAGGAGCGCAACAATGACCATGATGAAAGCGGCGATTTTTGTCGAACCAGGCCGCATTGAGCTGGCGGACAAGAAAATTCCGGATATCGGCCCGAATGACGCCCTCATACGCATTACCACCACGACCATTTGCGGCACTGATGTCCACATCATGAAAGGGGAGTACCCGGTGGCTCCCGGTCTGACGGTGGGACATGAGCCGGTTGGCATTATTGAAAAACTCGGCGCCAATGTACGCGGCTATGAGGAGGGTCAACGAGTCATCGCCGGTGCCATCTGTCCGGGTTTTACCTCCTACGCCTGTCAGGATGGTCATTCTGCCCAGGACGGGGGCCATCAGCATGCTCACGGTTATAAACCCATGGGCGGTTGGCGGTTCGGTAATACTATTGATGGCGTCCAGGCCGAGTTTGCCCTGGTGCCTGATGCCGAAGCCAACCTGACTCCGGTACCGGATGGTTTGACCGACGAGCAGGTGCTGATGTGTCCGGACATTATGTCGACCGGGTTTGCCGGGGCCGAAAGTGCCAATATCAAGATCGGTGACCTGGTGGCGATTTTCGCTCAGGGTCCTATCGGCTTGTGCGCGACCGCCGGGGCCAGGCTACGGGGCGCCAGCCAGATCATCGTGGTGGATGGTATCGAGGAACGCCTGAATGTTGCCCGTTCAATGGGCGCTGACATTACCCTTAATTTCAACAAAGTGGACGTGGTCGGTGAAATTCTGAAACTCACCGGCGGGCGTGGGGTCGATGCGTCGATCGAGGCGCTCGGCCTGCAGTCCACCTTCGAGGCGGCGTTGCGAGTATTGAAGCCGGGCGGCACGCTTTCCAGCCTGGGGGTGTATTCCAGTGACCTGACAATTCCGCTCGGCGCTTTACATGCCGGATTGGGGGATCACAGGATTGTGACCTCCCTGTGCCCCGGAGGAAAGGAGCGCATGCGACGGCTGATCAACATCGTGGCGTCCGGGCGGGTCGATTTCAGCGGATTGGTTACGCATCAATTCCGGCTCGACGATATTGTGGCCGCCTATGACCTGTTCTCCCACCAGCGCGATGGCGTGCTGAAAGTGGCCATCACCACCGGCTAGCGATGGCGTTCACAGCCCGAATACCCAGCCCATCAAGGCATAGCCAAGCAGGGTGACCACCACAATACCGACCAGGTTCAGCAAGAACCCGGCATTGATCATGGTACCAATGCGCAGATGACCACTGCCAAACACGATAGCGTTGGGCGGGGTAGCTACCGGCATCATAAAAGCGCAACTGGCCGCGATCGCTGCCGGCACCGCCAGCAGCACCGGAGACAGGTCCTGGGAGATCGCCAGGGCGCCCATCAGCGGGAGGAAGGCCGCCGCAGTGGCCGTGTTACTGGTGACTTCGGTCAGGAAAATAATCACTGCTGTCACCAGCGCGATCATCAGTAGCACGGGGAGTACACCGATGACAGAAAGGCTCTCGGCAATCCACTGTGCCAAACCGGAACTGCTGATCGCACTGGCCATCGCCAGACCACCGCCGAACAACAGCAGCACCCCCCAGGGTATTTGCTCGGCGGTTTCCCAGTTCATGATGAATTCACCCCGGCTACGGTCAACCGGAATCAGAAACAGCAATAGTGCCGCTGTAATTGCGATGATGGTGTCGTCGAGCCAGGGCAGCAGGCTGTCTGACACCAGCGGTTGGAGTATCCAGGCGGCGGCTGTCAGCGCAAACACCACACCAATCAGTTTTTCACCCCGGCTCAGGGGGCCAAGGTCGTGAAGTTGTTCGCGCATCAACTGGCTACTTCCGGAGTCCTTCCCAAAGTCAAAGCCGGCCCGGGTGAGCCACCACCAGATGACGATCAGCATAACCAGGGAGACAGGAACCCCCACCAGCATCCATTGGGCGAAGCCCACGTTAATTTCGTGGTTATCCGCCAGGTAGGCCGCCAGCAAAGCGTTCGGAGGGGTTCCGATCAGCGTGGCGATGCCACCGACGCTGGCGGAATAGGCTACTGCGAGCAACAGGGCAGAGGCAAAGCGGCGCACGGCATTGTGGTTATCACTGTCGATCATGTTGATGACCGATAACCCGATCGGCAGCATCATGATAGTGGTGGCGGTATTGCTGACCCACATGCTGAGAAATGCAGTGGCGAGCATAAAGCCGGCTATCTGCCGTTTTGGCTGATTACCAACCGCCAGCAGCGTCGCCAGAGCAATACGCTTGTGCAGGTTCCAGCGCTGCATCGCCAGTCCCAGGGTAAATCCCCCGAGGAAAAGAAAAATAATCGGGTTGGCGTAGGGCGTGGTGGCCTCCCTGATCGATCCAATACCCAGGGCCGGAATCAGGCAGATCGGCAACAGCGCGGTGGCCGGGATAGGGATGGCTTCGGTAGCCCACCAGGTGGCCATCAGCAGCATCATGCCCAGGGCGGCCCAGGCTTCTTCGCTCATGCCTTCCGGCGCTGAAGTGAGCAGGGTAAAAAGCAGGAAAACCGGCCCCAGAGCCAATCCGATCACTCGGGATAGGGGTAAGCCGTCTTGTTCAGGGCACTTACTTGAATCCGTCATGGTAGAACTCTGCTCCAGCTGGCGGGGCTTGAGGTCAGGACACGATTACCCTTGAGCCTGCCCGTAAGCCTAGCCGCAATAACCATGAACAGAAAGTCAGTATCCGAGGTGTTCAGCCGTACCCGGCGGTGAATACCAGCCCCAGAACCACCGGCATAACTACCAGGCTTCCGAGGTTGCCGATCAGTACCAGAGAGGCAACCTTGTGAGGCTCCTGCTGGTATTGTTCGGCCACCATGTAGTTGAGTACCGCCGGTGGCAAGGCTGCGAACACCCACAAAGCCGCCAGTTGCAGGCCCTGAAGATCGAGCAGGTAGATCAGCGGCCAAGCCAGTATCAGACCGCTGGCGGGGCAGGCGACCGCACCCAGCAACCCGGTTTTCCAGTCGCTGAAGTCCACATCCAGCATGCGCACGCCGAGCGTGAACAGCATCAGCGGGATGCAGACGCCACCGAGCATGTTGAGGGCTTCAAGGGACCAGTCCGGCATCGGCAGGCCGCTCATGTTGACCGTGAGGCCGGCGATGCTGGCGATCACTACGGGAATCTTCAGCAGCCGCCAGACCGGGGTTTGCGGGTTCAGCATTTTCAGGCCGACGGAAAAGTGCAGCAGCATTTCCACAATAAACAGCACGACCGCAGCGGGCAGCGCGGCTTCTCCGAAGGCCAGCACCAATACCGGTATCCCCATGTTGCCGGAATTATTGAACATCATCGGTGGCAGGAAGGTACGAATATCCAAATTGAAGAAACGTGCCACCGGCCAGAGCAGCAATCCCGAACCCAGCACCACCACAGCGGCGGCAAGGGCAAGCGTGGCATACTCCTGCAGCGGCGCCTGTTGGTCCGCCAGCACGGCGAACACCAGCATTGGCACAAACAGCTCCATGTTCAGGGTGTTCAGGCCCTTGATGTCCGGGCTGCGATAGCGGCCATATAGGGTGCCGCAGGCGGTAATCAGGAACACCGGCAACATGGTGGAAAGAATCTGGGCAAGCATGGGTTACCGCTCCGGGTGGTATCGCGGACTGCAACGGGTAAATAGCTGGTTGGTTAGCTTCGCAAGTATCCGCCAGTCTGAGCAAACCCGATGACTTCGTCATTGCGACTTAAGTGGAAGGCGGGGTGTTCCGGTTTTTCCTTACCCCGCTTTTCGCAAGGGCTGACACCTGGGTGCTCAAAACCTGTACAATCCCTGCTTTTCCGCGCCGTCCTTTGGGCCGCGCTTCACTGTAAATGGATTCCTTCGTTGATTTCTACTGCCAATATCACCATGCAATTCGGGGCCAAGCCCCTGTTCGAAAACGTTTCGGTCAAATTCAACAACGGTAACCGGTATGGTCTGATCGGTGCCAACGGCTCAGGCAAATCCACCTTCATGAAAATTATGGGGGGTGACCTCGAGCCGTCCGGCGGTCAGGTTATGCTGGAGCCTAATGTCCGTCTCGGTAAGCTGCGGCAAGATCAGTTTGCTTTCGAGCATTGCTCGGTAATCGACACGGTCATCATGGGCCACGAAGAGCTCTGGCAGGTGAAAGCCGAGCGTGACCGCATCTATTCGCTGGCAGAAATGAGCGAAGAAGACGGCATGGCGGTGGCGGACCTGGAAGTTCAGTTTGCTGAACTGGATGGCTACACTGCCGAATCCCGTGCCGGCGAACTGCTGCTGGGGCTGGAAATCCCGCTGGCGCAGCACGAGGGACCGATGAGTGCGCTGGCACCCGGCTGGAAGCTTCGGGTGCTGCTGGCCCAGGCACTGTTCTCGGACCCCGATGTACTGCTGCTGGACGAGCCTACCAACCACCTGGACATCAATACCATCCGCTGGCTGGAAGGTATCCTGATTGCCCGTAACAGCACCATGGTGATTATCTCCCACGACCGCCACTTCCTGAACAGCGTCTGCACTCACATGGCAGACCTGGATTATCGCGAGCTGCGGCTGTTTCCGGGCAACTACGATGAATACATGACGGCAGCCACCCAGGCTCGCGAGCGCATGCTGTCGGACAACGCCAAGAAGAAGGCCCAGATTGCAGAGCTACAGCAGTTTGTCAGCCGCTTCTCTGCGAATGCCTCCAAGGCCAAGCAAGCAACCTCCCGGGCCCGCCAGATCGACAAGATTCAGCTCGAAGACGTCAAGCCGTCCAGTCGCATCAGCCCGTTCATTCGGTTCGAGCAAACCAAGAAGCTGCACCGCCAGGCGGTGACCCTGAAGAACCTGTCAAAAGGTTTCGATGACGAGCCGGTGTTGTCAAAACTGGACCTGCAGGTCGAAGCCGGGGAGCGGGTAGCCATCATTGGCCCCAACGGCATTGGTAAAACGACCCTGCTGCAGTGCATGTCGGGCAAACTGGCGCCGGATCAGGGCGAAGTCAAATGGACCGACAGCGCCGACGTGGGTTACTACGCCCAGGACCACACCGAGGACTTTGCCGCCGACGACAATCTCAGCGAGTGGATGGCGCAGTGGACCACCGGCGGTGAACAACTGGTTCGAGGCACCCTGGGCCGGATGCTGTTTTCCGGTGATGACATCGAAAAATCGGTGCGGGTAATATCCGGTGGTGAACAGGGCCGCATGCTGTTCGGCAAACTGATTTTGCAAAAGCCCAACGTGCTGTTGATGGACGAGCCCACCAACCACCTGGACATGGAATCCATCGAAGCGCTGAACCTGGCCCTGGAAAACTACCCCGGCACGCTGATTTTTGTCAGCCACGACCGGGAGTTCGTGTCGTCACTGGCCACCCGCATCGTCGAGTTGAATGCGGACGGCATCACTGATTTCAGTGGCAGCTATGACGAATACTTGCGCAGTCAGGGTCATATCTGATCGGACCCGTGGTACCTGCCCAGTTCCGGATAGTCCGCTCGCTTGAACCCCGGCGAGCACTGGAAAGCGTCGGGCCCGATAATCCGGTCAGACCGAGGGCAAATTGGGGCGGCGTCGACCACAGATTGAGGGGCAGGATGTGACCGCAGATTTTGATCAGGAGTTGCCACGAGAGCACACCGGCAGTGTCAAGTTTGATGCCCGTCAGGCGGTATTCGGCACTGATGATGTCATTCCAATGTGGGTGGCGGATATGGATTTTGCCGTTCCGGAGGCCATCAGCCGGGCGCTGATGATGAGGGCGAGCCACCCGGTGTTCGGTTATAGCCTGTTCCCGGACAGTCTCTACGAAGCAATGATCCGGTGGTTTCAAACCCGCCAGGAGTGGACTATCGAGCGGGACTGGATACTGATGGCACCCGGTGTGGTGCCCTCTTTGCATGGGGCCGCGATGGCGTTTGCCGGCCCGGGCGAGGGGATTATCATCCAGCCCCCGGTGTATCCGCCCTTTTTCAGCTCGGTGAAAAAAACCCGAAGGCGCCTGATTGAAAACCCGCTGGTACTTGAGAACGGGCGCTATCGGATGGATCTCGACCATCTTGAGCGTTGTGCCGCCGACGCCCGCGTGCTGTTTCTCTGTTCACCCCACAACCCGGTAGGCCGGGTGTGGGACCGGAATGAACTGGAAGCGGTGCTGGCCATCGCCCGCCGCCATGATCTGACCATTGTCTCGGACGATGTCCACTGCGATCTCGTTTATCCGGGAGCGACCCACACCATGCTCGCCGGATTAGCGACCGCGCAGGACAAGCTGGTCACTGCAGTCGCGCCCAGCAAGACTTTCAACATTGCCGGCCTCGGATTATCCGCGCTGGTGGTGCCGGATCCGACTCTGCGTCATGGGTTGAAACAGGTATTCGAATCCATGCACATGGCACAGGCCAATCCGTTCAGTGTGGCGGCGTTTGAGGCGGCGTACCGGGAAGGCGGGCCCTGGCTGGACGAGCTGTTGGCGTATTTGCAGGAAAACTACCGGTTTGCCTGTGACTACCTGCGAGATCATGTGCCGCAGATCGAACTGATCGAGCCTCAGGGGACCTATCTGTTGTGGCTGGATTGCCGGAAACTCGGGCTGGCCGATGACGAGCTGAAGGCCTTTTTTATCCAGCGCGCCAAGGTCGGAATGAATCCCGGGAGCAGTTTCGGTGAGGGCGGTAGTGGCTTTATGCGGATGAATATCGGTACCCGCCGGGCGGTTCTGGTTCAGGCACTGGATCAGATCCAACGCGCGGTCAGCGCCTTGCGCTGAATGCAGTGTCCCGTCTGGCTAATTCGTTAACCTACTGCGAATTAGCCAGACGGGGCACTAGGAAGATGTGTTGGCGTCTTCTGCCGACAGGCTTTCCCACACCTCGATAGCGGCGGCGAGATCCTCAAGGGACGCGCCCACGGATTTGAAGACGGTAATGGCATTCGGACTGGAGCGCCCGGCATGCTCATCCCGCAGTAGCTCAGCCAAATCTGCTTTGATGCCCTGGGGGGTAAAGGCATTTTCCCGAATTGCCTGCAGGATGTCCCCGGCTTCGCCCATGGCGCCGGCGTAGGTATCCACAAACACTTCGCTGTTGACGAAACACTCGGCATCGGTTTCCCGCATGGTTGGCCGGAAGGCGCCGACGAGATCCAGGTGGGTGCCCGGTTTCAGGGAATCGCCATGCACGAGAGCCTGAGTCGACAGCGTAGCGCAACTGACGATATCCGCTTCACCCACCGCCAGATCGATATCGCTGACCGCCTTGCAGTCAAACCGATCCGCGAAACTGGCCGCCAGTGCGGCTGACTTTTCCGGGTTCCGGCCCCAAACCCGGACCCGGGTAATCGGCCTTATGGAGGCATGGGCCTCAATCAGCATGGGCGACAGTTGGCCAGTGCCGATGACCAGCAAACTGCTGGCCTCTTCCCGTGCCAACAACCGGGCTGCGAGGGCTGAGGCGGCGGCCGTGCGTCGGCGGGTCAGTTCGCTGCCATCAATGCAGGCCAGCGGGCGACCGTGAGCACCCTCACTGAGCAGGTAAACCCCGGAAATGGCGGGGAGACCGGCGTCGGCATTCTGAGGAAACACGTTGACCATTTTCATGCCGATGTAGCCGCTTTTCTCCCAGGCGGGCATCAACAGCATGGTGGCCTCGCCGTCGGGCCGCTGCATGGTATGGTGATGGCGCGGCGGAGACTCGACACCGATCCGGAACGTTTGAGCCAGGCGTTCGATCAGACTTTGCCAGGGTAGCGAGCGCGCTACCTCTTCGGCGGAAACAATACGCATCCTGGCTCCTTGGTAATGGCGATGGCCATGGTGATCATTTTTTATTCAGCACCCTTCCCAACTCGCCAATAATGCCCCGGCGGAAGGTCATCACGCAGATCACGAAAATCGTACCCAGAATAACCTGCACCCAGGACCCGAATGCACTGAGCTCATGGCTCAGGGCGCCCACGGTGATGGCACCCACTACTGGCCCGAAGACTGTACCAAGACCCCCGACCAGGGTCATCAGGATCACTTCACCGGAGGTCTGCCAGTGAGCGTTCGTGAGCGCCGCGAACTGGAATATAACGGCCTTGGTGGCACCCGCCAGTCCTGCCAGGGTTGCAGAGATAACAAACGCCAGCAATTTGAAACGGTCCACATCGTAGCCCAGTGACAGGGCCCGGGATTCGTTCTCGCGGATCGCTTGCAGTACTTCGCCAAAGGGCGAATGGATGGTTCGATAAATGATGCCGAAGCCGATCAGGAAAATCGCGAACACAAAGTAATACATGTTCAACGAATTGTTCAGGTCGATAAAGCCGAACAGGGTCCCCCTAGGAATGCCCTGCAGGCCGTTTTCACCGCCGGTAAAGGGCATTTGCAGTGCCATGAAGTAAACGATCTGGGCCAATGCCAAGGTTACCATGGCAAAATAGATACCCTGGCGTCGAATGGCGAGATACCCGAAACAGAACCCCAGAATCAGGGTAAAGCCAGTGCCGGTGAGTATGCCGAAGATCGGGGAAAATCCCCAGGCTTTGATGGCGTAGCCGGAGATGTAGGCGGCACCGCCAAAAAACGCTGCATGGCCAAAGGACAGGAGGCCCACGTAACCCAGTAACAGGTTGAACGCGCAGGCAAACAGGGCAAAGCACAGCAGGTCCATCACGAACACCGGGTAGGCGTAAAATGGAGCGGTCAGCCCCGCGATGAGCATCAGAACAAACAGTATGCGGTTCATCATGGCTGGGTCACTTCTCCTTGCCGAATAGGCCGGCGGGACGGAACAGCAACACCAGCACCATCAGAAAGAAAATTACCGTGCTGGCGGCGGGCGGATAAAACACCTTGGTCAAACCTTCGATCAGTCCCAGCGCAAGGCCTGAGAGGATGGCGCCCATGATCGAACCCATGCCACCGATCACCACCACCGCAAACACCACAATGATCAGGTCTGCACCCATCAGCGGGCTGACCGAGTAGATGGGGGCGGCGAGTACGCCGGCCAGGCCTGCCAGGGCAGCACCAAAACCAAAGGTCAGGGTTACCATCAGCGGAACATTAAGCCCGAAAGTCTGGGTCAGTTGCGGATTCTCCACGCCCGCCCGCAGCCGCGAACCGAGCTTGGTGTGCTCGATGACATACCAGGTGGCAAAACACACCACCAATGAAAACACGATGGCAAAGAGGCGGTAGGTGGGGAAGTACATGAACCCGAGGTTCACCACCCCGCTGAGCGCGTCCGGCTGGCCCGGGTAGGGTGTGCCGGAGACGTTGAAATAGTTGGAAAACAGGCCCTGTAGAATCAGCGTAATACCAAACGTCAGCAGCAGACCGTAAATATGGTCGAGATCATAAAGCCGTTTGAGCATGGTGCGTTCGATCAGGATGCCGAGGCCACCGACCAGCAAGGGCACAATAATCAGCGATGGCCAGAAGCCGATCTGAATTGAAATGCCGAACCACTGATCCATGAAGGAGTAGCCGATCAGTGCGATAAAGGCGCCCAGCATGTACATCGCCCCGTGGGCGAAATTAATAATGTTAAGCAGCCCGAAGATCACCGCCAGACCAAGGCTCAGCATGGCGTAGAAAACCCCCACGTTGAGACCCAGCAATGCTTGCGCCAGGATGACCTGAATAGACACGTCGTTTACTCCCTACAGGCGTTGAAAACGCCGGCGCACAGAGCTTGTACGCCGGCGGGTTGGGTTTAAAAACCGGCAGTCCGGCTGATCAGGACTTGTTGACCAGCGGGCAGGCGGTTTTATCCATCGGGATGAAGGCGGTCTCAGCCGGAATCGTGGAGACCACGCGCAGCAGGTCCCACTCGCTTTCGGATTCTTCCGGCTTCTTGACTTCCACCAGATACATGTCGTGCAACATGGAGCCATTGGCTGCGATCTTGCCGCCCTTGACGAAGAAGTCGTTCAGCTCCATCTCGCCCAACTTTTTGCGGACGGCATCGGAGTTGTCAGACCCCACTGCTTTGACCGCTTCCAGATAGCTGGTAACTGCTGAATACACACCCGCCTGAACCATGGTGGGCATGGCGCCGTGGCGCTCATTGAAACGGTTGGACCAGGCCAGTGCCTCATCGTCCCGATTCCAGACAAACGCGGTGGTGAACTGCAGGCCCTGGGCGATATCCAGCCCCATGCTGTGGACGTCGGTCAGGAAGACCAGCATGCCTGCGAGCTTCTGGCCACTCTGTACAATACGGAACTGGTTGGCTTGCTTGATGGCGTTGACCGTATCCTGACCGGCGTTCGCCAGGCCAATTACGTCAGCTCCGGACGACTGTGCCTGCAACAGGTAGGAGGAGAAATCGTTGGTGCCCAATGGTGCGTTGACGTTGCCAACCACTTCGCCGTCCAGGCTTTTCACGACTGCACCGGTGTTATCCCGCAGCGAATGGCCGAAAGCGTAGTCTGCGGTGATGAAATACCATTTTTTGCCACCGTTTTTGACCATCGCGGTGGCGGTACCGACCGGCAGGGCATGGGTGTCATAGACGTAGTGAATGCCGTAGGGGCTGCACTGCTCTTCAGTGAGGGCGGTGGTGCCGGCGCCGGTGTTCATGGTGATGATTTTCTTGTCGGCGGCGAGGCCCTGAACGGACAGCGCGACGGAGGAGTTATCCAGCGCGGTAATCATGTCAACTTCTTCGGCATCGATCCATTCCCGGGCGGTACTGGCACCGATGTCGGGTTTGTTCTGGTGGTCTGCGGAAATGATCTCGATAGGTTGGTCCAGCACCTTACCGCCGAAGTCTTCAATAGCCATTTCGGCTGCGATCACCGCACCTGGCCCTTCCAGCGACTTGTAAACGCCGGACATATCGCTGAGCACCCCGATTTTGACTTTGTTGTCCGACAGCTCGGCGGTTGCAGTCAGTGGCAACGTGACGCTGGCAAGGCCAACGGCTCCTACAATCCCCTTGATCCAATGATTGAGCATGCTTGTACCCCTTGTTGTTATTTGCATCGGGGCTGGCCGAAACCCGACCGGCCCCCTCAGTCAGACACTCAGGTGCCTGTTCAACTGCTCTTGCTTCGCCTCGAGGTCCGCCGCGTCGATGGCTTCCACCACGCGACCATGCTCGATGACATAATGTCTGTCGGCCAACGGTGCCGCAAAACGGAAATTCTGTTCTACCAGTACGATAGTGTAGCCGCGCTCTCGAAGTTTACGGATCACGCCATCCAGCGATTTCAGGATTACCGGCGCCAGGCCCTCGGTAATCTCGTCCAGCAACAGCAGGGTGGCCCCGGTGCGCAGTATCCTCGCGATGGCAAGCATCTGCTGCTCACCGCCAGAGAGTTTTGAGCCCTGGCTGTAGCGGCGCTCCTCCAGGTTGGGAAACATCTGGTAAATCTCATCCACCGACATGCCGCCTTCGGCCAGGGTGGGGGGCAGCTCGAGATTTTCTTCTACATTGAGTGACGCAAAAATACCGCGTTCTTCGGGGCAATAACCCAGTCGTCCCACGTGGGCGATCTTATGGGTGGGCATATTGATCACCTCCACCCCACGCACCCGGATCGAGCCGGTACGGCGGCCCACTATGCCCAGGATGGCTTTTAACGTGGTGCTGCGGCCGGACCCGTTACGCCCCAGCAAAGTAATGACTTCGCCTTCGTGAACCGTAAGCTCCATGCCGTGCAGGATATGGGACTCGCCGTACCAGGCATGAAGGTTCTCGATTTTCAGCAGCTCTTTGCCGGCTTCATTGCTCATCGGTGGTCCCCATGTAGGCTTCCATGACAGCGGGATTCTTCGACACGGTTTCGTAATTGCCCTCGGCGAGAACCTCGCCCCGGTTCAGGACCGTGATGGTGTCGGCCAGCGTCGACACCACGTTCAGGTTGTGTTCCACCATCACGATGGTGCGGCCCTCAAGTACTTTCTGGATCAGGTCCGTCACTGTACCCACGTCTTCTGCGCTCATGCCCTGGGTGGGCTCGTCCAGCAGCATCAGCCGCGGCTCCAGCGCGATGGTGGTGGCGATTTCCAGGGCCCGCTTCTGGCCGTAAGGCAGTTCTACCGCGGCAATACCACCAAATTCCTTCAGACCGACCTGTTCCAGCAGTGCCTGCGCACGCTCATTGAGCTGATCGAGGATGCGGGTGGGGCGCCAGAAGTGATAGGACACCCCAAGCTTGCGCTGCAGCGCTATCCTCACGTTGTCACGAGCCGAGAGGTGGGGAAACACCGCTGAGATCTGGAACGAGCGAATCAGGCCTTGCTGAGCGATATCTGCGGGTTTGCGGCGGGTGATGTCATGGCCGTCGTAGATGATCTGACCCGAGGTTGGGGTCAGGAACTTGGTCAGCAAATTGAAAAACGTTGTCTTGCCAGCACCGTTGGGCCCGATAATGGCATGTATCGTACCTTTGCGAACCGTCAGGTTGATGTCTTTTACAGCGGTAAAACCCTTGAAGTCCTTGGTCAGACCATGGGTTGTAAGAATACCGGAGGCTTCCTGAGACTGGTTATCCACAGAACACGCACCACCCTGTTGGAGCAGGAACCCGAGACCCGGGAACCCAACTGATTATTATTATTGAAAAATCCGTGCTCAGACAAAAAGTTGATCGTCGTTTTGCACCCCCACAGTAAAGACAGCGAGACAGGATACTGTCAAGTGGGTAAATCGGCCAAGTTACTTTTCCCCATGACCTTACGTTCACGTTCACAGTAACAAAATAATCTTGCCAAGGTCCGAGTGCGACCTCTACACTCGCTCATGTTACCGGTAACATCAACCGTCGATACAAGAATTCAGGAGCTCTTATGAAGCCTTTTCTCAGCCTGGTGGCAGGCCTGTTCGCCGCCACTTTTGCTATTAATACCCTCGCTGCCGACTACAGTTTCAAGTTCCAGTCTTCGGATCCGTCCGGGGTCAAGAATTTCCAGATCAAACAGGCCTGGGCCGACCGCGTTGAAAAGATGACCGGGGGCCGGGTAGAGATCGACATCCTGCCGGTGGGCAGTGTGGTAAGCCACACCGAAACCCTGGGCGCCATCGATATGGGTATCCTGGATGGCCATATCTCGGTGACCGGGTATTTTTCCGGTAAAGACCCCGCGTTCGGGTTGATTGGTAATACCGTCGGTGCCTGGTCCAGCCCGGATCAGTTGATCACCTACATCTACTACGGTGGCGGGTATGAGCTGATGAATGAGCTTTATGAGCCCTACGGTGTCAAGTTTGTTGGCGGTGGAGCGACCGGCCTGGAGTCCTTTGTGTCGAAAGTGCCCCTGGATAGTGTGGCGGATCTGAAGGGTCTCAAATTACGGGCTCCGGAAGGTCTGGTGCAGTCGGTGTTTGCTGCCGCGGGTGCCTCACCGGTGAATCTGCCGGGCTCGGAGGTCTACACCGGTCTGAGCAAAGGTGTTATTGATGCGGCCGATTACACCGTCTTTTCCACCAACCACTCTGCCGGCCTGCACGAAATTGCCCAGCATCCGGTTTATCCGGGCTTCCACTCCCTGCCGCTGCTGGAAGTAGTGATGGATCTGGATGAATGGAACAAGTTGCCTGAGGACCTCCAGCAAATCTTCACCACGTCAGTCAGGGACTTCGCCAATGACATCAGCACGCAACTGGCCCTGGCCGACGTGGAAGCGGTGAACGAAGCCCGGCAAGATCCGTCGATTACACTTCATGACTGGTCCGCCGAGGAGCGTAAAAAGTTCCGTGCCATTGCCCGCGAGCAATGGAAAATCTACGCCGAACAATCCCCGAATGCCCAGAAGGTCTATGAGTCTGTGTCCAAATTTCTGGAGTCTCAGGGGCTACTCTAACCCCCTCCGTCTTTCCGAACCTTTCGAAGGCCCTGTCGCCATGACGTATGTGTGGCAGCAGGGCTGGAGTTTGCTGCATGTCTGATTTTCATGATCAAACCGTATCCGGCCCCCAGTCCGGGCCTTTGCCGGAACTGCCAGTCTCTGATGAGGATATCGGCTCCAGCCCGCTGGATCGCGGAGTTGTCTGGCTGGGCAAGAAACTCAGCCTTATTTTCGCGCTGATTGTGGTGGTGTCCGCCTATGAGATCGCTCGCCGTTACCTGTTCGATTCGCCCACGTTGTGGGTACATGAAACGGTGACATTCCTGGGGGCTTCGCTGTTCGTGTTCGGTGGCCTCTATGCTTTTGCCACCGATCGGCACGTGCGGGTTGTGCTGGTGTATGACGCTGTTTCTGCTCGCATCCAATGCATGTTGCGGGTGCTGCATCACCTGCTGGGCCTGGCGTTCTGCCTCATGATGATTTACGCGTCCTGGTTCATGGCGAAGAATGCGGTCTTCGCACCCTGGGGAGACATCCGGCTGGAGACCTCAGGCTCAGCCTGGAACCCGCCCTTTCCAGCCTATCTCAAGGCACTGATTCTGGTGGCCATTATAACGTTGACGTTGCAGTTCACCCTGCACCTGATTCGTGATCTGCGACAGCTGGGGAGACTGTGATGTTTGAGTTGGCCTCAATGGGCATTGGCTATGGCAGCCTGCTGATGCTCCTGATGTTGATTGTGTTGCTGCTGACAGGCATGCAGCTTGCCTTTGCCACCGGTCTGGTCGCGTTGGTGTTTGCCCTGGGTTGGTTCGGCCCGGAGGCGTTGCCGATTGTGAGCAGCCGGCTGTACAGTTTTATCGGCAGCTATGTGTTTCTTGCGGTACCAATGTTCGTGCTGATGGCGGCCCTGCTGGACCATTCTGGTATTGCCCGGGATCTGTTTGATGCCATGAGCCGGCTCGGCCGTAAACTGCGGGGCGGGGTGGCAATCCAGACCCTCGTCGTGGCGGTGATTCTTGCCTCCATGTCCGGGGTGATTGGTGGTGAAACGGTCCTGCTCGGTATTCTGGCACTGCCGCAGATGTTGCGTCTGGGGTATGACCGCAAGCTGGCGATTGGCACTACCTGTGCCGGTGGCGCTCTCGGCACCATGCTGCCTCCGAGTATTGTCCTGATCATCTATGGCCTGACCGCAAACGTCTCGATCGGGGACCTGTTCAAGGGCGCCTTCCTGCCCGCGCTGATCCTCGCGCTCCTGTACATGGGGTATGTTCTGGTGCGGGTATGGCTGAACCCGTCCCTCGCACCCCTGCCGTCCGACACCGACGACACTGAGTCGCCAGGGCCCAACTTCTTCAAGGCCCTGTTGTTTCCCCTTCTCTCGGTGGTGGTGGTGCTGGGTAGTATTTACGGTGGCGTGGCGTCTGTCACGGAGGCTTCTGCTCTGGGTGTGCTCGGCATTGCCATCAGCACCTGGATACGGGGTGAACTTTGCTACAGTATGATACGCAAGGCCACCATCAGCACCCTGCGCATTTGCGGTATGATCATTTGGATAGGCATTGGTGCCACGGCCCTGGTCGGCGTATACAACCTGATGGGCGGTATCGAGTTTGTGCGTGAAATGGTGTTTGCCGTCAGCGGTGGCAGTGGCATAGGTACCATTCTCTTCATGATGCTGATCCTGCTGATTCTCGGCATGTTTCTGGACTGGGTCGGGGTGGCGCTGCTGACCATGCCAATCTTTGTGCCAATCATCACGGAACTGGGCTACAGCCCGATCTGGTTCGGGGTGGTCTTCTGCATGAACATGCAGGTCTCGTTCCTGTCACCGCCGTTCGGGCCAGCGGCTTTTTACCTCAAATCCGTCGCCCCCAAGGACATTTCACTGGGAGAGATTTTCCGAGCATTGCTGCCGTTTATCGGTATGCAGTTGATTGCTCTTGGGTTGTTGATTGCCTTCCCTCAACTGGCTTTATGGTGGGAGTAACATGAGTCCTCAAAAAATTCTGGTGATGGGAGTTTCCGGAAGTGGAAAATCACTGATCGGTCAGCAGCTTGGCGAGACCCTCGGTTTGCAGTTTCTGGACGCTGATGATGTTCACAGTGCCGCCAATATCCGCAAGATGGCAGACGGTGTGCCCCTGAGCGATGACGATCGGCGTGACTGGCTGCGGGATCTGGCAGGTTACATCGGCCGCGATCAAGGGCTGGTACTGGCCTGTTCCGCGCTGAAACGCAGCTACCGGGACCAGCTCAGGCAGGCCGATCCGGCGCTGTCGGTGATTTACCTGAAAGGTGATATTGACACCATCTGGTTGCGTCATGCCGAGCGTAGGGATCACTACTTCACCGGCAAGCAGATGCTGCAAAGCCAGTATGAACAGCTCGAAGAGCCGAATCCGGAGGAGGCGGCCATTGTCGATATCCGGCAATCACCGACGCAGGTCCTGCAGTGTTGTCTGGCGGCGCTTGGGTCACGTAATGACGAATGATGCCGGGCACCGGTTGTGCTGGAAGCCTTTTTCCCTGATCCAAAACACAAGAATGCTGTGAAAAAACGACGCCCGACACTACAGGACATTGCCGACCAGGTCGGTACCACCAAAATGACAGTCAGTCGCGGTTTGCGTGGCGCTGACACCGTATCCGAGAGCTTGCGGATGCGGATTCTGGAGGCGGCTGAAGCGTTGGGATACATTCCCAACCGAGGGCCCGATATGCTCTCGAAGGCGACCAGCCGCGCCCTTGGTATTCTGGTGCCTTCGCTGACTAACCAGGTGTTCGCGGATGTCATCAAAGGCATTGAGGCGGTCACGGAGCCTGCAGGTTACCACCTGATGCTGTCGCATTATGGCTACAGCCCGGAAGTGGAAGAGCGGGGCCTGGCCTCGTTGCTCTCCTATAATGTGGACGGTGTCATCCTGTCGGAAAGTCAGCACACCCCCAAAGCTCTTCGAATGCTGGAAACGGCTGGTATTCCGACGGTGGAGATTATGGATATCCGAACCGCTCCCTTTCATCAGGCCATCGGTTTTGACAACGTAGCCGCCGCTTACGACATGGTTTGCGAAATGATTGCCCGGGGCCGCCGCAACATACGGTATCTCGCGGTGCGACTCGATGCCCGTACCCTGCAGCGTCAGGAGGGCTATGCCAAAGCCATGATCGAACATGGCCTGGAACCCGATACCCTGCGGACCAATCTGAGATCCTCCTACACAGTCGGCGCCACGCTGATGGCTGAAATGTTGCGGGACCATCCGGAAACCGATGGCTTGTTCTGCACTAACGACGACGTCGCGATCGGCGCCTATTTCGAGTGCGTGAGACAGGGCATCGCTGTACCCGAGCGGATTGCCATCGCCGGTTTCCACGGTCACGATGTGGGTCAGGTAATGGCGCCCCGGCTGGCCAGTGTCATTACACCACGTGAGGCGATGGGGTCGCGGGCTGCCAGCGAATTGCTCGCGCGCATCGGCGGTGGAGGTATCACAGCGCGCGTGGTCGACCTTGGTTATCGCATCGAGGTCGGCGGTACGCTCTGACCCGGCCTCGCCCGCCACTCTTACAGCGTCGCCAACGCGGCGTCGTAGTCCGGCTCCTGGGCAATTTCCGGCACCTGTTCGGTGTAAAGGACGGTGCCGGTCTCGTCCAGGATAACAATGGCGCGGGCCAACAGACCCATCAGCGGGCCGTCCACCATCTCAACTCCGTAAGCTTTGCCGAATTCGGGGTTACGGAATGTGGAAACCGTCATCACACGCTCCAGCCCTTCGGCGCCACAAAACCTCGCCTGAGCAAACGGCAGGTCAGCGGACACACATAACACCACGGTATTATCCAGTTTGCTGGCGGCTTCGTTGAATCGGCGCACGGATTTGGCACAGGTTGGGGTGTCGATGCTGGGGAAAATATTCAGGATCACGCGCTTGCCAGCCAGGTCAGACAGCCTGACATCGCCGAGATCATTGCCGGAGAATACTGTCTCCGGTGCCTTGCTTCCCGGGGTGGGCAAGTCGCCAGCGGTGGTAACCGGAACACCGCGACGGGTAATGGTTGCCATGGTTGATTTTCCTCTATCGAATTTAGCGGATCATTTGGTGGAACTCACAGTACGAACTCATTGCCCTGATGGCTCAGCCCGATGTCACTCTATCTCCACCAGCACCTCGCCCGGGGTTACCCGATCGCCCTTCTTGATGTGCACAGCGACAACCTTACCTGAGGCGGAGGCTTTGACCTCGGTTTCCATCTTCATGGCCTCGATGATCAGCACCGGATCACCCGCGGACACCTCGTCATTTTCCTTGACCAGCACCTCCACAATGTTGCCTGGCATAGTGGTGGTCACATGGCCTTCCTTGCTGGCCTTGCCACGCTTGCTGCCGCCGTTGTCCTTCTGGAACTCAGCCAGGGATGCCAGCGAGATTTCCTCCGGCACCCCGTCGACGGTCATGTAGAAGCGGCGCTCGGTGTCGCTGGCGGGGCTGGCCCCGGTAACATGGATGTCGTACGTCTCGCCGTGGACGGTGATCTTGAACTCGGTGGAGATACTGCCCGCGGCTTTTGCTGTTGGCAGCGGCTCCAGGGGTTCCGGTTGCAGGGTGCCGGCTTTGCGTTGTTCCAGATAGGCCTTGGCCTGGTCCGGGAACATGGTGTAGGTAAGCACATCTTCTTCGCTTTCGGCCAGTTCGCCAATCTGATCCTTGAGTTTGTGGAACTCGTTGGGAATCAGGTTGGCGGGGCGTTCCTCGATCAGGTCTTCCTTGCCTACCGCACGGCGCTGGAGATCGCTGTCAATGTCACCCGGTGCCTTGCCGTACCAGCCTTGCAGGTATTTTTTGACTTCGTTGGTGATGGTGTCATAACGCTTGCCGGCCAGCACGTTGATCACCGCCTGGGTGCCGACAATCTGGGAGGTCGGCGTTACCAGCGGTGGATAGCCCAGGTCCTTGCGGACTCGGGGAATCTCTGCGAACACCTCGCGGATTTTCTCCAGGGCACCCTGCTCCTTGAGCTGGTTGGCCAGGTTGGACATCATGCCCCCCGGTACCTGGGATAGCAGCACGGCGGTATCGACACCGTTGTAGTCGCTTTCAAACTGGTGGTACTTCTTGCGGACTGCCCGGAAGTGCAGGGTGATCTGATCCAGCACATCGAGCTTCAGCCCGGTCTCATAACCGGCGTCGTGCAGCGCCGCCACCAGGGACTCCGTCGGCGGATGACTGGTGCCGCCGGCAAAGGCAGAGATGGCAGTATCGATGTGGTCTACTCCCGCTTCAATGGCAGCCCAGTGGCACATGGTGGCCATGCCGGAGGTGGAATGGGTGTGCAGGAACACCGGCAGTTTGAAGGTTTTCTTGAGTTCGCTGACCAACTCAAACGCCGCCTGGGGTGCCAGCAGCCCAGCCATGTCCTTGATGGCAATGCTGTCGATGCCCATATCCACCATGGCTTGCGCCTGGGTCACGAAAGTCCGGGTATTGTGTACCGGACTGACGGTGTAACACAGGGTGCCCTGGGCGTGTTTGCCGGTTTTCTTGACGGCCCGGATGCTGGTTTCCAGATTGCGGACATCGTTGAGGGCGTCGAAGATGCGGAATACATCAATGCCGTTGTCGGAAGCCTTCTGGCAGAAAGCTTCCACCACATCATCAGCGTAATGCCGGTAGCCCAGCAGGTTCTGGCCCCGCAGCAGCATTTGCAGCCGGGTGTTGGGCAGGGCTTTTCGCAGTTGTCGCAGCCGGGTCCAGGGGTCTTCCTTGAGGAAGCGCACACAGGCATCGAAGGTGGCGCCGCCCCAGCACTCCAGTGACCAGTATCCCGCCCCATCGAGCCATTCACAGGCCGGTAGCATGTCTTCCGTGCGCATACGGGTGGCAATCAGGGACTGGTGTGCATCCCGCAGGATAACGTCAGTAATGTGGATCTTGCGTTTGTTCATGATGATGTCTCCCAAGGTCCCTACAGTCCGGCCTGGGCCGCGATCGCTGCAGCGATGGCAGTAGCAACCGATTCCGGTCTGGTTTTGCTGCTGTACTCGAGCAGTTCCGGGTGGCTTTCCACAAAGCTGGTGTTGAAATTTGCGGCGCGGAAATCCGGCTGCTGGAGTATTTGCTGGTAATACGGAATGGTGGTCTGGACACCATAGATCGCCATATCATTCAGGGCTCTCCGGCTGCGTTCGAGCAACTCCTCCCAATCCAGGGCCCAGACAATCAGCTTGGCGCACATGGAATCGTAATGGGGCGGTATGTCATAGCCGGTGTACATGGCGGCGTCGGTGCGAACGCCGGGGCCGCCGGCGGAGTAATAACGGCTGATGCGCCCGAAGCTGGGCAGGAAGCCGTTCTTGGGGTCTTCCGCGTTGATCCGGAACTGGGCGGCAAAGCCCCGGTAGCTGACCTGATCCTGACGGAACCGCAGTTTTTCGTCGGCGGCAATGCGAATCTGCTCCTTGACGATGTCCACCCCGGTAATTTCCTCGGTGATGGTATGTTCCACCTGAACCCGGGTGTTCATTTCCATGAAGTAGAAATCGTCTTTGTCATCTAGCAAAAACTCCACCGTACCCGCGTTCTCGTAACCACAGCCCTTGGCAACCCGCACGGCGAGGTTGCCGATGTAGTCCCGTTGTTCTTCCGTGAGCTGGGGCGAAGGCGCCAGTTCAATCAGTTTCTGGTTGCGGCGCTGGATCGAGCAGTCACGTTCGTACAGGTGAATAACATTGCCGTGCCTGTCCGCCAGGATCTGCACCTCGATATGGCGCGGGTTGACGATGCACTTCTCCAGGAAGACTTCGGCACTGCCAAAAGCCTTGGTGGCCTCCGAAATCACCCGTTCGTAATTCTGACGCAGGCTTTTTTCATCATCGCAGCGGCGAATGCCACGGCCGCCACCACCAGAGGTGGCTTTGAGCATCACCGGGTAGCCGACTTTGCCGGCCTGGGTGACCGCATCGTCAAGATCCTTCAGGTTTCTGTCGGTGCCGGGCGTGACCGGCACTTTGGCCTGGATGGCCGTGGTGCGGGCCGCGGTTTTGTCCCCCATCGCCTCGATCACCTCGGCAGAAGGTCCGATAAACCGGATTCCCCGCTCTTTACATATCGCCGCCAGGGTGGCGTTCTCTGACAGGAAACCGTAGCCCGGATGCAGGGCATCACAGCCGGTTTCCACTGCCAGATTGACGATGTGATGGGGGTTCAGGTATCCAAAGAGCGGGTCTTTGCTGATGCAATAGGACTCGTCTGCTTTCTTGACATGCAGAGAGTAGCGGTCGGCCTCGGAATAGATGGCAACGGCCTTGATGCCCATCTCCTGGCAGGCCCGGGCAATGCGGACGGCAATTTCGCCCCGGTTGGCGATTAACACTTTCCTGATAGTCATGGGGCAAGCCTCAAACGTCATTCAGGATCACGGTCCAAACTCACTTTCTATCCTATCGAAAGCCGGAGGAGGAAAACAGTCACCAAACGCGGCGGTGCTGTAGCGACTTTTCACCGTGGCTATCAGATTGAACTGATCTCTCGGCGGTAGGTGACTCCGGCCCCGTAGAGGCACACAATGGCCCTTAGGTTCACAATCACCTGGGGAGGTGACAATGGATCTCGACAATCCGGCCGCTATCCATCGCATGGTGCAAATTTTCTATTGCCGCCTACTGGACGATCCGGTGATGGAGCCAGTGTTTCTGGAGGTGGCAGGCGTGCACCTGGCAGACCACCTGCCGTTAATTGAAGGCTACTGGTGCAAGATGCTGCTGGGGGAAGACACCTACCACCGCAACATGGTGTATCACCATGAGCAACTTCACGATCAGATGGCCCTCAGCGACGAGCATTTCGAACTCTGGTTCAAACACTTCAACCGTACGCTGGACGATTGCTTCGAAGGCCCCTACACCGAAAAAGCCCGCTCCCTGGCCCGCAAGATTCTCCATAACCTCGCGCAATGGCTGGATGAGAGGGAGCGGCTGGGCCGCGACGAGGCTTAGTTATCTTACCGGCGACAGTTTTGCAGGCCTGGTGGTGAGCAACAAGCCCAGCAGAATCAACACCCCGCCAGCCAGATGGAAAACACTCAGACGCTCAGCGAGGAACAGGCCCGCCAGCACGGCTGCATATACCGGGTTCAGGTACATGAACATGGCCGCCTTGGACGGCCCGACCCGATGCACACCGTTATTCCAGAACGCATAGGCCAGTATGCCCGGGAAAATGGCAACATAGAGCAGCGTCGGGGCAACCTCCATTGAGGGCTCGAAGCCGCCTGAGATAAACAGAAAATCGGTCAGATAGAACGGCAGAATGACCAGCACGCCCAGTGCCACCTGGGTGGTAAGGAACGCGATGGGGTCCAGCGGTACCGCCTGTCGTCTCAGCAATACTGAAAACAGACCCCAACAAAATACCGCGCCCACCATGATCAGGTCACCGGGCTGGAACGAGAGTTGAGTGAAGGTTTGCCAGTTACCCCGTCCAACCACCACCAGTACCCCTGCAATGGCAAGCCCGATACCCATGATCTGCAACGGACGCATCCGGTCCCCGAGGATCAACCACGCCATCAGGGCTACCATGATGGGAATGGTGGAATTGACCAGCGTGATATTCAGCGCTGTCGTGGTTTGCGCCGAGAGGTACAGCAGGGTGTTGAACGCACCCACGCTGAACGCCGCCAGCGCCAGCATGGAAGGCCACCGGTCAACGATGACCGGCCATTGTCTGCGCACAGCCGGCAACCCGATGGGCAACAGAATGGCCAGAGCAATCACCCAGCGCCAGAACGACAGCGACAGGGGTGGAATGGTATCCACCACGCTGCGTGCCACCACCGCATTACCCGCCCAGAACAGGGGAGTGAGCGTCAGGCCTATGTAGGCCAGCCAGAGTGGTTGCGGTTTGTTGCCGGGCACGGATGCTCCTTTTCAGGCTGTCAGACCATTAACAGATCGTGAGCATACTACTCTTCACCGGGCACTTCCGCTTTTAGACCAATGTGATAGGCGGCAAAACCTGCCATCACGACCTGATCGACAGCCATGCCGATGACGCGACCGTCAGAATCTGCCCGGATCGGGTGCTGCTCATTGGTTATCGGGTCGGCAACGATGCCAAGGATTTCACCCTCCATGACGGTAGCGCCCAGCTTGATCTCACTGAACAGGATGCCGCCGTGATTGGCGCGGAGCCAATGGGAGTCGTAGTACACCGGCTCCGGATCGCCCCAGACGAAGAAGCGCTGAAGCATTTTCTGCTTCTCCATCAGGCTGGCGATGCTGTTAACGCCGGCCTCTATCTGCTCCTCCTGAATCCGTAAGGATTCGCCCGCCTCCATGGTGACCGACACGATACCAGAGGCCACTGCAGCAGTGCGCAGCATGCCCGGCCCGCCACTGCTGTGGACGACGGCCATGCCATCGAAACCCCGGGTGAACTCGGCCACCTCGGGGTTGTTCATATCTGCCCGCAACTGCGGCAGATTGGTGCGCTTGAGGGAGCCGGTGTGAATGTCCACCAGCATGTCACAGTGACGAATCACCTGCCCGAACAGCGAATGGGCGATACGCCCGGCAAGGCTGCCACCGGGATCGCCCGGGAAATAGCGGTTGAGGTCACGACGGTCCGCCAGGTAGCGGCTGCCCTGTTGAAAACCCTGCACGTTGACGATGGGAATACCCACAACGGTACCGGAGAGCTTCCGGGGTTCCAGGTCATACATGACCCGGCGCACGATCTCGATACCATTGAGTTCGTCGCCGTGGACGGCGGCGGTGAGACACAGAACCGGCCCGGGTTCGGCACCATTGACGACCAGTACAGGCGTTGGCTGGGACAGCCCGGCGATCTGTATACCCGGAGACCAGGCCAGCCGCGTGGATGTTGCCGGTAATATGTCGGCGTTCAACAGCGAAAACGGCCTGGCTTGAGCGGGAATCTCTGGTGCCACTTCAGTCCCCTGCTGGTTTTCTGGGGATTCAGGTTGCTCTGAAGTGGCACCTTCAGAAGCGGTAGTCAGAAGGTCTGCACCGGGGCGGTCACCGTTGCCGGAGCTGGGGGGCTGGTCCGGGCGACTGTCGGAGTCCGGGGCATCGCTGCCGCCACTGTCCCGTGGGCGCTGCTCGACCGGCTGGGGCACTGGTGCGATTTTCTTCAGGTCAATGTCGGGAGCCACGATCTTCATCGGTTCGGCGGTGTCCGGGGGCTTTTTCCGGCCGCGTTGCGCCGCGGTTTCTGTGCCGAGTCCGTTAGGCCAGTCTTCGGCAGCATCATTGTCAGTAACCCGGGACTGCCGGGGTTCAGACGTCTCGATTTCTTCAACGCTTTCATCCTCACCCTGAATGCTTTCCGATACCTTGGTGGTATCGGCAAGCACAGGAGCACTGGCAAATAACAGCGCACTGGCAAGGCAGAGCGATACTGCAGAGGGGAAAATGACAGAAAGTGAGAAGGGACGTGCATACCACTTAATAAGCACTGGGGAGAGCCTCTTGGATGAATCGGTGACTGAATGACTTATCACCAGGCTATTCAGGATAGATGACACAAGGGCGCTACGGAACCCCGCCTGACAAAGGTTTAATTTCCGCCGTCAGCCCAACGATGGCAGGTTTTCCAGCGTGGCAGGCGGCTCCGCTGGAGCTGCGACGGCTTTTGATTCCCGGCTTAGCCACTATAGTGAGTACGGACGAGTTGAATCACCAGGCAAGGAGAAAAGCGAATGGATTTACTGCGAATACTGATCGCCATACTGTTACCGCCACTGGGCGTTTTCCTGCAGGTAGGAATCGGCAAACATTTCTGGATCAATATTGTGTTGACGTTACTGGGTTATATTCCGGGTATCGTCCATGCGGTCTGGGTGATTGCGAAGAAGTAATGTTCTTCAGATCAGGCTCATTGAATAATCAGCTGCCACCGGTCATCACTTACAGCCGCAACACCGTCCTGCTGCAGCTTCAGCAGGTGTGCCAGCAATGAACGGCTGGCCAGCCCGTGAATTGCAGCAGGCACGTCGTCGTAGGCGTGCAGAACGAGATTTGCCAGAGTGGCCGGGCCGTGGTGGTCCAGCGCCGCCAGCACCTTGTGCTCCCGGGCCATGCGATGAGTCGTCAGGTAGTCAACAACGGCGTGGGCATGACCCAGCAGAAAACCGTGACCGGGCGCTATATAAGCGATGTCTTCCTGCAGCAGACCATGCAGTGAAGCCAGGTAAGCCTTCATATCCCCGTCTGGCGGATTAATCACAACGGTCGAACCCTGCATGATGTGGTCCCCGGAGAACAGCAGATTCTGCCCTGCCAGCAGGTAGCAGAGATGGTTCGACGCGTGGCCGGGGGTGTGAAGTACTTTCAGTTTACCCGCGGCGGTCAGGATCTCATCACCGTCTGCGGGCACCCGGTCCGGCCGGAAGTTGGCGTCCTGAGAGGCGCCCTCCGGCGGCTCCATGCCTACTAACCGGGCACCGGTGGCCGCCCGCAAAAATGCTGCCCCGGGGGAATGGTCCCGGTGGGTGTGGGTGACAAGCACCTGGGTGATGGCGCCGTCGGTGATTGCCAGCAGTTGGTGCAGGTGTTCCTGGTCCTCCGGGCCGGGATCAATAACCGTGTAATCGCCGGGTTTGCCAAGCAAGTAGGTGTTGGTGCCCGGGCCGGTCATCATCCCGGCGTTGCCCGCTGTCAGACGCTGCACACCCGGCCCCAGAAGAACCGGGGTGCCAGGAGTGATGGCTGCGCTGGCGCTGCCCAGTCGACCCGGGTCAAGCTTGCGGACCTCGTCATAGGCGGGCGCACCGGGTTCCACAGTAATTGGCTGCCCAGCTCTGCGGCCAGGCCACGGCTGATTCTCCAGAGGCTCCGGCGGCTGGGAGCGGGCGTAGGCCATCAGCGCGTCAGTGGCGTCGAAATCGCTCAGTATCCGCAAGGTTCGAACGGTAGGAGAGCCCAATAATCGGTGACCCAGGCGGTGATCTTCCAGCGCCTGGGCCGGTGACAGCCAGACGTGATCGATGGTTTCAATGTTGTCATGGCGAGCCACCTGGTGTGGCGGCGCCACCGCCACAAAAAAGCGGGTATCAAAGCGCCGGGGTGGCCCGGACGGAGTCACCCAGTGGCTCAGGTACGCCAGTTGGTCCAGCGGTATGGTAAGCCGGTATTGCTCGCACATATCAGCCAGTGTGCGCTCACCGGCGTTCAGCGCGGCGCGTTCACGCTCAAGTATCGCGCGGTCCAGGCTGACCGGCTTGTCGTCCTGGTCATTCGCCAGCAACAGGCCGGCTTCCTCATAGCACTCCCGCACGGCTGCAATCATATAGCCCGCCCCACCTTCCGTGATGCCCAGGTAATGGCTTGCAGAGGCGTCATCGTGACCGCAGGCCAAGGCCAGGCACTGGTGGTCGTTGCTATCGACAGCGCCGCCCGGGAAGACATAAAATCCGGGCAGGAACACTGCGTCCCAGGTGCGTTGCAACAGCAGCACCTCCATTCCGCTTGCGGTGTCCCGGGTTAAAGCCAGAGTAGCGGCAGGGCGAATTTCCATCAGACAGCACCTTGGTGTCACGAAAAAGAACAGGATTCAAAGATAGCGGAAAACCCCGCCACTTGCCTCCCGATAGTGGTCCGCCCGGGCGCTCGGGGAGTCTGCTCATAGCTTGCCCGCAGCAGTCAGCTTTTGCATGCCCCGCCGGTAAAGCCAGTAGGCCATGACACCGGCAAACAGATTGCCCACCAGGGCTCCGGTCATCAGACCTTCAATGCCGCCGAATTGGGCGCCAAGCCAGAGTGCCGGCAGGAAGCAGAGAAATAACCGCAGCACGGAAATCAGCAGCCCTCTCATCGCCAGACCGAGCGCATTGCACACCGATACCATCATCATGCAGACACCGAGGCCGCTGTAACTCAGCGGTACCCGGATCAGATACTCCCCCAGCACGGCCTGAACGGTCTGGTCACTGCTGAACAGCTCCGAAACTACTCCGGAGCCGGCCAGCCAGAGAACCCCCAGCCCGAACTGCCAGAGCACCACGAATCTCACCGCAAGGCGAATCAGTCGTTTGATGGTCTGGATGTCGCCCGCCCCGAGGGCTCGCCCGATCATCGGGGGCAGGGACATGGTCAGCGCGAGCACCACGACAATAGAGAAGAACTCGAGACGGGTGCCCAGGCCCCAGGCGGCGACCGCAGCGGAACCGAAACCGGCGACCAGAGCGGTGGCGAGCATGGCGGAAAGCGGCGGCATCAGTTGGCTGACCATGGCCGGAGCCATGATGCCGGACAGCTGCTTCAGGGCCTTTGTGAGGGCAATCTCGGCGAGATCAAACCGCAGCCAGCCCCGCCTCAACAAGCTCGGATAGACCACCAGGCAGCCCGCACCGAAGGCGGTCACCGTTGCCCACGCGGCACCGGGCAGACCCCAGCCGAACACGAAGATGTAAAGGGGGTCCAGGCCGATGTTGGCCATACTGGTCGCCACCATCATATACCCCGGTAGCTTGGTGTCGCCGTGGGAACGGCAGATGCTGTAGCCAAAGTACAGCATGGCGCCGGTCCAGGCGGAGAGCAGCCAGGGCATCCAGTAGCTTCGAATCATCGGTAATAAGGCAGCATCCGCCCCGAGCAACGTCATGGTCGGTGCTTGTAGCAGCCACAGCAAAATGCAGAGCATCAGCACCATGGCGGCACCGACCACCACGACCAGACCGCCAAGTCGCTCGGCCCGGGCCTGGTCACCGGCTCCGAGGGTGCGGGAGATGATGGCCGTGGTGGCAATGCCGAGGCCAACCTGCAAGCCGATGATGAGCTGATGCATGGGCAGGGTGAACCCCAGCGCCGCCAGTGGATCCCGGCCCAACTGGCCAATGAAGGCGCTGTCTACGAGCTGGAACGTCATCAGCGACAGCACCCCGAACAGCATGGGCCAGGTCATGGTGAATAGCTGGCGGGCCAGGGAGGGCTGAGTTTGGGTGGTGGTGCTCACTGGTGGGGAGTCGTCTCGTGGTGAGGGGTCGTGTAATTCAGGATTCTGCATTGAAGTGTGATGGCGGGAGGCCAGCCTGTTCCAGGACACGCCCGTGAATACGTCCCTGTAGGGCTCGGGTGTGGCCATCCCTGGCCACACCCGGTCTTGGAACAGGCTGGCCTCCCGCCATCATCGAGCCTTCGGGAGCTCTGCCAGAAACTTGTATCAGAGCTTGGAGCGATTCCTATCCCGTGCCCGTTCTCAGAGAACCTTCAGCGCCGCGTCATAGTCCGGCTCGTCTTTGATTTCGCCGACCAGTTGGCTGTGGAGAACCTTGTTGTCCTCATCCAGCACGATAACCGCTCTTGCGCACAGGCATGCAAGCGGGCCGTTCTGGATCGCGACGCCATAGTCCGGCTGAAAGCTGTGTTTGCGGAAGGTTGAGAGGGTAATGACGTTTTTCAGGCCTTCGGCCCCACAGAAGCGGCCAGCCGCGAAGGGTAGGTCGGCGGAGATAACCAGTACCACGGTGTTGTCGAGGGCGCCGGCCTTTTCGTTGAATTTTCTCGTCGAGGCCGCACAAACGCCGGTATCAATGCTGGGAATGATGTTGAGAATTTTGCGTTTGCCCGCATAGGCATCGAGGCTGGTTTCTTCCAGGTCCTGGTTGGTCAGGGTGAAGTCCGGGGCGGTGTCGCCAACGGATGGAAACGTGCCGCTGATTTCTATAGGGTTACCGTCCAGTGTCACTGTGCTCATCGCAAACTCCGTCTTTTGGTCCATTGATTCGTCAAGTGTATTACCACGTCTTTACCATACACCTGTTTAGTCGATTTTGGATGACTCGTCACCCTTCACAACGACTCGCAACTCTCCATACTCACTCACCAACCGGGAAATGTCTCCGGCGATTCGGCTCCGGCATCAGGCCGTGGCGCTGGTAGCGGGCTCGAAGCCCTGGGCAGGATAACGCTGAACCAGCAACCGATAGACTGTCAGGGCGGCCAGGGCGCAGGCGGCGATTGCCAGGGCCATAACCAGCGAGGTGCCGGTATGGAGGTGCCCGACGAGCAGGCCCACCAATGCGGCAACAGTCATTTGCACGCAGCCGAATACGGCGGAAGCTGAACCGGCCATCCGGGGAAAGTTCGCCAATGCCCCCGCCATGGTCTGTGGCAGTACCATGCCCACGCCCACCATGAACACGACTTGCGGCAGCATCACCGCCGACACATGGAACACTTCTGTTAATGCCAGCCCCGCCATCACGGTGCCACCGATGACACTGACGGTAAGTCCGCGCTGAAGGATCTGATCCGGCAGCATGCGTCGGCCAAGGCGCACGGCAATCAGGTTGCCAAGGATGTAACCGGCGACCACAAAGGCGAAGTAAAACCCGAAATATTCTGCTTTAACCCCGAAAAACTCGATCAGAACGAAAGACGAACCCGACAGAAATGCGAACAGGCCGGCAAATACCAGCGAGTTGGTGAGCGTGTAACCGATAAAGCTCGGGTCGATACCGATGGCCCGGTAGTTGTGAAGCAGATTGCTGATTCGCAGGCTCTGGCGGTTGGCTGGCTTCAGCGGCTCGGGCATGCCGACGGCGATGACTACGGTCATGATCAGGGCATAGACCCCCAGAGCAATAAATATGGAGGCCCAGCCGAAGCCACCCAGGAGCAGGCCGCCTAGTGAGGGTGCAATCGCCGGTGCGAGCGCCATGATGCTGGCGAGAATGGCCATGATGCGGGCGGCCTCCCGGGGCGTGTAGATGTCACGGATGGCGGCGCGCCCCAGCACCGGGCCGGCGGAGCCTCCCAGAGCCTGCAGGAAGCGGCAGAGTACCAGGGTCTCGATATCGGTTGCGAGCGCGCAGCCCAGGCTGGCCAGGGCGAACAGACCAAAGCCGCCGATCATGATGGGTTTGCGACCGAAGCGGTCGGCCAATGGGCCACATACGAGCTGTGCCAGGGCAAACCCGGCCATGAAAATACTCAGGGTAAGCTGCAGTTGATCGGTGCCGGCGTCCAGGGTAGCGCCCATGGATGGTAGTGCTGGCAAATACATATCCGTTGCCAGCGGCCCCAACGCAACGGCGGCGGCGAGCAGGATAGTCGTCCAGACACTGGTCAGTGCAAGCATGGGTTTTCCGGTCAGGTAATTTTCGAATGAACGTGGAGTCTACGCCGATAGGCTGAATTAATAACGGCCCCGGGTTTCATATAACCTATGAACAAAAGTGATGGGTCATGTCTCCAGCCCTTGCGCCACGGCAATCAACTGCTGGCGCAGCCAGCGATGGGCGGGGTCCTGGTGGTTGCGCTGGTGCCAGAGCATCAGCAGAGTGAAGGGTTTGAGTTCGAAGGGCAGCGGTGCTCGCTGGAACGCTTTCATCAGGTGATCCTTCATCCGGAATGGCGCAGTGGCAAGCCAGTCGGTGCCCCTCAGGAATGCGGGCAAGCCCGAGAAATTGGACACGGTAACGGCGATGTCCCGGCTGAGGCCCTGGGTGGTAAGCGATGCTTCCAGTGCCATGCGCTCCCCGGTGGCGAACAGAATGCCGATATGGCGGCTTTGCAGATAGTCCGTCAGGCATCGGGGAGGCGTGCGCTGGTCAGCGTCATAAAAAATCGTCATATGGTCGTCCAGCAAACGTCGCTGCATGACATCACCAACGGCAGGCGGATGGGGGGATATGATCAGGTCACACACGTCTTTGCGCAGCATCTCGGGGCTGGGTATGCCCGCGGGCATGACTTGCAGCCGGACGCCGGGAGCGGTTTTTCGCAGGCGTGCCATCAGCGGCGGTAACAGCAGATCCCGCTGGTAATCGTTGGCGGCGATGGTGAATGTGAGTTCGGCCCTGTCGGGTGAAAACAGCGGCCCTACCGACAGTGAGCGCAGCTCGTCCACCAACTGCCGAACGTGGGGCCCGGCCTGCAGGGTGTAGCGTGTGGGTGTGATGCCGCGGCCGGACTTGACGAACAGCGGGTCCCCCAGGGTCTGGCGCAGCCGGTCCAGCGTATGGCTGACCGCCGACTGGCTGACCCCGAGACGCACCGCCGCCGCAGAAACGCTGCCGGTATCCAGTACTGCCAGCAGAACTGTCAGCGCCCGCACGTCAATATTGAATTCATCAATAGTATTCATGCATGGCATTGTAGGGCGTGTTGCCGGAGTCAGTAAAGCCAGGCAGCCAAGCCGGGGCAACTTCGGTAGAGTGGTTGCAACAGCCACAGCACGGCTTGATCCGGCTGTTTAATCAAGCGCAGGCAATCAGGAGCATCGCAATTATGACAATTTATCTGGCCTTTGACGTCTACGGCACACTGGTAGATCCCCAGGGCATGGCGGAGCATCTCGCTGACGATGTCGGCGATGCGGCCTCGGCGGTCAGCCTGCTGTGGCGGCAAAAGCAGCTTGAGTTCTCGTTTCGCCGCGGATTGATGCGGGTCTATGCGGAGTTCGGAATCTGCACCCGTCAGGCCCTGCAGACTGCGATGCAAAGCTATGGTTTCAGCCTCAGTAGGAAACGGGAAGACGAGCTGATGAAAGCCTATCTGTCGTTACCGGCGTTTGCGGATGCCGAACCCGTGCTGGAAGAGCTGGGCCGGCATCACCCACAGTTTGCATTCTCCAACGGCACTCACGCAGCGCTCAAGAAAGTGTTGGGTCACAGCCGGCTGCTGGATCATCTCGACGGCCTGGTGTCCGTGGACGACATCAAGAGTTTCAAGCCGGACCCTGCCGTATATACCCACGCCCGGCGGGCCACCGGCGCTATGGATCAGCCCCTGTGTCTGGTGTCCAGCAACGGCTGGGATGTGATCGGCGCGCGGGCCGCGGGTCTTATGGCGATCTGGGTCCAGCGTGACCCGGCCACGGTGTTCGAGGACTGGGGTTTCCAGCCCTCCGCCATAATCCGCGACCTCTATGGTTTGCCCGAGGCCCTGTCAGAACTGGCCGCCAACCGCTAGCGCCTGGTCAACGCGCTGGGCGAGCCCGTGAGCCATCGCGAAATGGTCTCTGCTCTACTGCCCACCAGCGCCCTGCGTTGTTATGATGCGCGATGGATTCCATCAACAATAACCGGATGTTCGCCATGCTCAGTTTTTTACCCGCGCCAATCCGTGGTGTCATTGCCGCATTCCTGCTGGCGCTGAATACCGTTTTCTGGTGTTTGCTGCTCTATATCCCTGCACTGCTTAAACTGGCGGTTCCCCATGCCGGTTTCCGCCTGTGGTGCACCCGCCTGATTATCTGGGTTTCCGAATCCTGGGTCGCATGTAATACCGGCTGGATGAAGCTCACCCAGGCCACCCGCTGGCATGTGAAGGGTGACGACCAGCTCAAGCGGGAGAGCTGGTACCTGGTGCTGAGCAATCATCAAAGCTGGGTGGATATTTTTGCCATGCAGCGGGTGTTCAATCGCAAGGCGCCGTTCCTGAAGTTTTTTCTCAAGAAAGAGCTGATCTGGGTTCCGGTGATCGGTCTTGCCTGGTGGGGGCTGGATTTCCCGTTTATGAAGCGCTACTCCAAGGAATACCTGACCAAACACCCGGAAATGCGTGGCAAGGATATGGCAACCACCCGCAAGGCTTGTGAGAAATTCCGCACCACGCCGGTGAGTGTGATGAACTTCGTGGAGGGTACGCGGTTTACCCGCGCCAAACACGCCAGCCAGAAATCGCCCTATCAGCATCTGCTGAAACCCAAGGCTGGCGGAATTGCGTTTGTTCTGGATGCGATGGGGGATTCGATCGAGACCCTGGTGGATGTCACCATTGCCTACCCCAGCGGAGCTCCCAGCTTCTGGGATTTCCTCTGCGGACGGGTGGAAGAAGTCTATATGGTTATCGATACCGTGCCGATCCCGGCGGAACTTCGTAGCCAGGACGAAAAACAGCGGGGGGATGTGCGGGGCTGGGTATCGTCAATATGGGACGCCAAGGATCAGCAGATCGGTCGAATGCTGGCCGAGGTAAATGGCCCGGACTAGGGAAACGCTGATCAATTCCCCTGCGCTTCCCTAACTCTTTTCATCCCGGTCGTCGTCTTCGACCTCCTCCGGATGTTCCTTGCGGTAGCGCTCCCACTCCTCCCAGTCATGGGGGGTGCCGGCGTGGGGGCGCTTCAGGTGCCTGGCATGCTCCAGAGCGTTATGCCGGAGGCTGTGGTCGCGCTCTTCTTCGTCCTTGTCGAAGCCGTATTTTCTCATGAATTCGTCGGGGCGCATCGGTTAACCCTCCTGCCTGTTAACGGCGTGTTTCTATAGCTCTCAATTGTTTACGATGCACCTGGCCGACTGGTTTATCAAGCCGTGGGTGTTTCTTCAGCAGGCGGCTTGTCCACCAGCTTGAAATTGATTTGTTTACGTTCGTCGTCAACGCCGGCAAGGGTGACGGTAACGGGTTGCTCGATCTGGAAAAACCGGCTCTTGCCGTTCAGGCGCAGGGTGATCGGATCGAAGCTGTATTTACCGGAAATGGTCTTGCAGTTTACAAAACCTTCCAGCCCATTGCTGTCCAGCCGCACGAAAAACCCGGCCGGAATGGTACGGCTGATGACACCGGTCATGGGCTGGTCGCCGAGTTTTTTGGCGAAGTCGCACTTGAGCCAGGTATCGAGGCTGTTTGCGGCTTGCCGGGCCTTGATCTGGGTAGCCTGAAGTTGCTCCAGCTCGGTACTTTCCAGAGCCTGGTGGGGCTCCTGCCAGAGCGCGGCCTTGAGCAGCCGATGCACGTAGAAGTCCGAGAATTTACGTAAGGGTGACGTGAACGTAGTGTAGACATTCAGCCCCATACCCTGGTGGGGTGCAGGGGTAAACGACAGTTCCGCCCGGGCCAGCTGGCGGGCAACAATGCTCTTGACCGGCACTTCGCTGCTGGCCTGATCGGCCTGTCGCATCAGATCTTTATAGCCTTCCGGGGCGGCCGGGTCCAGGTCTGCAAGCTCCGGTGCATAGTCTCGCAAAAGCGCTCTGATATTATCGGCCCGATCCGGTCGCAGGCCCGGGTGCTGAATGAACAGACCGTTGTCTTGCTTGCCGAGGAAGTCTGCCACGCTGCGGTTGGCGGCAATCATGCATTCTTCCACCAGGCGGTGGGCTTCATTCTGAATTGCCGGGTCAATTTGGCGAATGCGGCGATTTTCGTCCAGACGCAGGCGGAATTCGGCCCGTTCATTGCCCAGTAGCGCGTGGGCCGAACGCCATTTTCTCAGCGCTCCGGCGACCTGGTGTAACTGGTCGAGGCTGTTGTGCACCTCAGCTGGCAAGGCCCGGGTTTCATCATCGTCCCGTCCCTGAATGAGGTTGGCGACCAGCTCGTAGCTGAGTTTGCCTTTGGAGTGAATCACCGCCTGATGGAAGCTGTAATTCCCGAGGCTGCCATCATTATTGACCTGAACATCGCACACCAGCGCCAGGCGGTTAACCTCTGGCATCAGCGAACATAGCCGGGTACTGATGGCATCCGGCAGCATGGGCAGCGGCTCACCGGGGAAGTAAATAGCGGTGGCGCGCTGGCGTGCCAGCACATCGGCCGCGCTGCCCTGGTCGATGAGTGCGGTGGGGTCCGCAATGGCGATCGAGAGTGTCCAGCCGGTGGCATTCGGCTCGGCCAGCAGGGCATCGTCCATATCCTGGGTGTTGGGGCTGTCGATGGTGACGTAGGGCCGGGCAGTGCGATCCTGCCGCCCTTCGCTCAGGTCCTTGACAGCGGATTCGTCCAGGGCGTTGGCCTGTTTTTCCACGGCTTCCGGCCAGGTGTCGTCGAGATCAAAGCTGGCCAGGGTGAAGGCCCGCTCGATACCGGGTTGGCCGGCTTTGCCAAGAATGCGCAGGATCGCCGCCTGACCTTTACTGTCCTGGAACGGATGACGGGAGATTTCACAATAAATGAAGTCGTCGGGCTCGGCATTCAGCCGCTTCTGGGGCGGAATGAAAATCCAACGGTTAATGCCGGGGGTTTCGGGCACGACAAAATGGCCTTTGCCCTGAATCAGGTATTTACCGACAAACGTCTTGAGCCGGGTTGCCAGCAACTCGTCAATCACAGCCTGACTCTTGCCATTGTCACCGACCTGCTCGGTCACATTGACCCGGTCGCCGGGCAGCACCTTCTGCATCTCGTCCGGTGGCAGGAAGAGATCGCGGCCATCATCCAGTGCAACAAAGCCAAAACGTCCGTTGGTCGCCTTGATGGTGCCGGACAACACAACCTTGGTGGATTCAATATCGGTTTTGAGCTGGCGCAACTGCTGGATGGCGTCGGCATTAAGCATGCAAAAGAACCTGACTGGTATGGGAGTGAATATCTGCCGGAGTATACCGGTTATGGCCTCCCGAGTCAGACCCCCGAGGGCGACACACCTCAAAATCATCGCCTGAGGCGCCGCCTTTCAAGGCTGCCCGCCGAGGCCATGAGGTAAGTCATGGCCCAAGTGGACGTTATGGATAGTCCGTAAACACGCGGGTCTGACCTTCTTCGTTGTACAGCAGCACCTGATAAGCATCCTGGCGGTCGCCCATCTCCATGCCCGGGGAGCCCGCGGGCATGCCCGGCACGGTCAGGCCCCGAGCCTTGGGTGCCTGCTCAAGGAGAGTCCTGATATCGCGGGCGGGCACATGGCCCTCAATGGCATAACCATTGATGAATGCAGTATGGCAACTGGCCAGCGCCGGGGTGAGACCGGCCTCCTGTTTGATCGGGTTAAGATTATCCGTGTTGTGAACCTCGACGTCGAAGTCATGTTCTTCCAGGTGCTTGACCCAGTCTCCACAACAGCCGCAGCTTGGGGATTTGTAGACGGTGATTTTATCGTCGTTTTCTGCTGCCATTGTCAGGCTGCTGAAGGCCAGCGAAAGGGCCAGGCCGAGGGCTTTGAGTTTCATGATGCTGTACCTCAGTGATGATGTTGGGAAGGTTCGCTGTTGTCAGCCTGGTTTTTGGAGCTTCCAGGCCACCAGAACCAGGCGACGATGGCGGCCATCAGTACCAGGCCGCCAAAATTGACCATCAGACTGGTCATGGGTTTCCCCCTTTAGGCAGGGTGGTTTTGAATAACCGCAGCCGGTTGGCATTGGTGACTACAGTAACGGAGGAAAGCGACATGGCGGCGCCTGCCAGAATCGGGCTCATCAGAATGCCCCAGACCGGGTACAGCACCCCTGCCGCAATCGGAATGCCCAGGGTGTTGTAGATGAACGCCCCGAACAGATTCTGATGAATATTTCGAATGGTTGCCCGGGATATCTCAATGGCATCGGGCACGCCGTGTAATGATCCGCGCATCAGCGTGATAGAGGCGCTTTCGATCGCCACATCGGTACCGGTGCCAATGGCAAAACCCACATCTGCTGCCGCCAGGGCGGGCGCATCATTGATACCATCACCAACCATAGCGACCACGTAGCCCTGTTGGCGCATTTCCTCAACAATGCGGGCCTTGTCTTCCGGGAGCACGCTGGACCGGAAATCGTCGATGCCGGTTTTTTCGGCAATCGCCCTGGCTGTGGTCTCGACATCTCCGGTGACCATCATGACGCGGACGCCCGCATCGTGGAGCCGGCGAATCGCGGCTGCCGAATCGGCCTTGATGGCATCGGCGACCCCGATAACCCCCAGCGCCCGGTCACCCTCTGCCAAGAATAACGGTGTACCGGCCTGGCGGGCAATAGTTTCGGCCTCATCCGCGAGCACCGACAGGTCAATACCTGCGGCTTCAAGCCAGCGCCGGTTACCCAGTCGAACGACGGTGCCGTTGAAAGTGCCCTGTACCCCCTGGCCATTGAGCGCCTCAAACTGCTCGACCGCGTCCGGTGAGGCGTTTTCCTCCCGGGCTTGGGTGACGATGGCTTCGGCCAGTGGATGTTCGGAATGCTGCTCCAGGCCAGCAGCAAGGCACAGCAATCGGTGCTGGTCACCACTGACGGCATGGACATGGGTAACGGCCGGATGACCCTCGGTAATAGTGCCGGTTTTGTCCAGGATCACCAGGCTGAGTTTACCCGCCGCCTGCAGTGCATCGCCCTGGCGGATCAGTGCACCGTATTCCGCAGCCTTGCCTACACCTACCATGACCGACATCGGCGTAGCGAGACCAAGTGCGCAGGGGCAGGCGATGATCAGAACGGTGGTCGCGGCCACCATCATGTGGACGATCTCCGGTCCCGGTCCAACGTTGTACCAGACCAGCGCGGTTAAGACGGCAATCAGCATCACGCTGGGGACAAACACGGAGGAAATACGGTCCGCCAGCCGACCGATTTCCGGTTTCGAACCCTGGGCTTTCTTCACCAGCCGGATGATCTGGGCCAGCGCGGTCTCGCTGCCGACTCGGGTGGCCTCGTAAATGATAGCGCCATGGGTGTTCAGGGTTCCAGCCGAGACATCGTCCCCCGGTTTCTTGCTGACCGGCATGGGCTCCCCGGTCAGCATACTCTCGTCGATACGGGTTTCACCTTCGGCGATCACACCGTCCACCGGCAGCTTTTCGCCCGGACGAACGCGAATGTGATCACCCTTTCGGACCTGCTCGACAGGCAGGTCCTGCTCCTCGCCATCGCGAATGACCCGGGCGGTCTTTGCCCGCAGGTCCAGCAGGCGCTTGACCGCTTCCGAGGTTTTGCCTTTGGCCCGCAGCTCCAGAGCCTGCCCCAGATTGATCAGCCCGATAATCATGGCAGAGGCTTCAAAATAGACGTGCCGCGCCATTTCCGGCAGGGCACCCGGAATGATCGTGACCACCATGGAATAGAGCCAGGCGGTACCGGTTCCCAGAGCAATCAGGGTATCCATATTGGCATTGTGATGACGAAAGGCCTTCCAGGCACCGGAGTAGAAATGACCGCCGGTAAAGATCATCACCACCAGAGTCAGTCCGCCCAGCACCAGCCAGGTGAGCTGGTTCGCAGGGGTAACCATCATGCCACCAAAGCCCATTCCCCAGACCATCAGGGCGATGCCCAGGCCGAGGCTGACCGTCATCTTTATCAGCAAGGTGCGGTACCGGGCTTTGTCTTCCGCATCCTTATTGTCCTGTGCAGTGTCCGGGTCCTCAAGAACATGGGCGCTGTAGCCGGCACTGGAGACCGCCTTTGCCAGTGAGTCAGGGTCAGCCTGACCGCCGGCAGTGGCGACGCTGTCGGCCAGATTCATGTGGGCAGTGGTGACCCCTTCAACCGAGAGCAGGGCCTGCTCAATCGTCCGCACACAGGAAGCGCAGGAGGCACCGCTGACGGCGAGATGGACCTGGGTGCCGGCGTTGTGTAGGCGATCAGTCATCGCTATTTACTCCTTACCGGCCATGGTGGGGTCATCCCAGTGTTCAATGAGACGACAAATGGTGTGGCCGTCGGGGGTGCCATCGGGCATTGATTGCCAGGCCCCGAGTGCATTTTTCATGCGGTCACGGAGACTGGTCAGTTCTTGCAACTGAGCTTCCACTTCGTCCAGCCGGTGCTCAAAGACCCGTCGCACCATGGGGCAGGGCGAGTGATGGTCGTCGGCGTGGTTCAGGATGGATTTTATCTCCGGCAGAGAAAAACCCAGTTGGCGTGCCTTACGGGCAAAGCGCAACTTTTGTAGATCGTCTGCTGAGTATTGCTGGTAGTTATTCGCCGGGTTGCGGTCAGGCTGAAGCAGCCCTTCGCGGGTGTAAAACCGCACGGTGTCGGGATTCACCCGGGCGTTTCTTGCAAGTTCACTGACTCTCATAATGTTCAAGCTCGGGGAATGAGTATGCATTATGAAAGTTTAAAACCTGTGAGTCACTCACAGGTCAATAGTTTGAGGGTTATTCTTTTGACCGTAAAAACACTTTGCAATGGCGGCACTGGTCTGGCGCCAGCAGTTTGGCTTGCCAACCAATGCGATGGCCACAGACCGGGCAGCGGAGGCGCATCTGCAACACCACTATCGGCGCCACCAGGGCAGCAATGATAATGCCCAACGGTCCCCAGCTTTCGCCACTGGAAAGCCCGAGCTGGCTGCTGAACACCAACACCACAATGAGCGTAAAAAACGCGAAAATAAAATAATTACGGTTCCACGTTTCCCAGCGTCTTAACTGCTGGTCCTGCTCCCGGTTGAGATAATCAGAGCTCATAGACGGATGCCATTGAATTGCTACTGTCACTCAAGGGTGGGATCTTCGTTGGGTGATTTCAAGGCGCGCTGGCCACGCTTTCGAAACTGATGCCCCCCTTGAGCCGAACCATAAGTTGATCAGCCGGGATGGGCCGGCTGATCAGGAAGCCCTGGGCCAGGTCACAGCGATGGCTGCGCAGGAAGTTAAGTTGGGCTTCGGTTTCAACGCCCTCGGCGGCCACCTGAATGCCCAGGTTGTGGGCCAGATTAATGACTGCGCGGGTGATCACCGCATCGTCGTGGCGCTCTGTGACACCGGTAATAAACGACCGGTCAATTTTAAGCAGGTCGACGGGGAAGTCCCGAAGGTAGCCGAGCGAGGAATAGCCGACACCAAAATCATCAATCGACAGGTGCACCCCGAGTTTGTTGAGCCGGGTGAGCTGGCCCAGGTTACGTTCGAGGTTGTCGATGAAGATTTCTTCAGTTAACTCCACCTCCAGCTGCCCTGCTGAAAGGCCGTGAAATTCCAGGGTCTGCTGTATGTGATCGACCAGACGATCATCATCCAGTTCACGGCCTGACAGGTTCACGGCAATTCTCAGATGGGCCAGAGGTCCATCAGCCCATTCTGCCAGCTGGCGGCAGGCGGCCTGCACAACCCAGCGTCCGATGTCGGTAATGCGACCGCTTTCTTCGGCCAGGGGAATGAAGTCCACCGGCGGCAATAAGCCGCGTAGCGGGTGTTGCCAGCGAATCAGTGCTTCGACGCTGCCCACCTGCATGGTTGCAAGGTCGAGTTGGGGTTGGTAATACAGCACAAACTGGCCATCCGCCAGCGCCTGGTTAAGGTCTTTGTCCAGTTCCAGGCGCATGACTTCCCGGTCTTGCATGCCTTCGGTATAGAACTGGTAGGTGTTGCGGCCACTCTCCTTGGCCCGGTAGAGGGCGATGTCGGCGTTACGAATCAGAATATCCGCGTCAAGGCCGCTTTGTGGATAGACCGCAACCCCCATGGTGGCAGTAATGCTGTGGGACTGACCCTGAACCTCAAAGGGTTCGCTGAAGGCCTGTTTGATCTGGCCCAGCAGGTTGATGACCTCGTCAATGTCTTCCACTTGTTGCTGGCAGAACATGAACTCATCACCGCCTGAGTAGGCAACCAGTATGCGTTCATCACTCAGGGAATTAAGGCGCTCAGCCACCTTGATCAGCAACTCGTCGCCAAACTGATGGCCGAGAGAGTCATTGAGGATCTGGAACCGGTCAAGGTCGATCATGATCAGTGCCACCTGACGGAGCTGTCGATCCGCCATGGTCAGGGTATGGGTCAGGTCTTCCATAAAGAAGCGCCGGTTGGCCAGTCCGGTGAGGGCGTCGGTAGACTCCAGGCGAGCAAGATCCTGCTGGACGGATTTGCGTTGGTCAATTTCCTGCTGCAGCTCATTGCGTGTTCGCAAAAGTGCCCGGTTGCGCTTCAGAATAAGCTGGACCAGAAGCGTCGACAGACTGACCAGCATGCCCATAAGCAATACCGTTGAAAAGGTCACCCAGGGCCAGAAGCTACGGTGACGCGCCAGCCAGGTCGGGGTGGGGGTTAACTGCAGCAACCAGTTAATCGAGGGCAGGTCTACTCTGGCGTTCTGCACAAATCCACGGTTCGGCGGCTCGTTTGACTCGATGCTGTAGGCCACATTGCCGTTCTCAACGATGTCGAGATTGAAATTTGCCTGGATGCGTGGGGTTTGCAGGGCGTCAATCAGGCTTTCCATGCGGAAAACGCCGGCGATGTAGCCATTATTCCGCTCACCCTCGTTAATCGGCGCGTAGATTACCAGCCCCGCGCCGCCCTGTTTGAGCTCGACCACGCCAGAGATGTCCAGCTGACCGGTCAGGGCAGCGCGTTCAAGCGCCTGCCGGCGCTTCTCCAGGAGTGCAACGCTGTCGCCAATGACGTTCTCGTTGCCATCTACCGGCTCGAGCCAACGGATGATGTAGTCGGCGTCAATCCACTCGATCGCCTGGTAGGTACCAAAATCTTCAAGATAGTTGCGGGCATCTCTCTGCCACGCCTGCCTCGACATGTCCGGTTCAATTTCCCGGCGGTCTGCCATGCGGCGGAGGGCCGTGACGTGAGCATCGAAATCCTTTTCAAGCTCAAGGGCCAGCCCGCGGGCTTCGGACTTGAGATTCTGGTTTATCTGGGCCACATCCTGATGGTCTATACCAAATTTGAGACCACTGGCGATCACCAGAAAAGTCGCAAAAATGACAACAGGCAAAATCGGGCTCAACAGGATTGAGTTAATAATACCTGCCACTGGTTTTCGTTTTGGCACTGAGGGCTCCGGTCTGGAATAAACAGAGTGCACGGCTCATGCAAGGGTAGATCAGGATTCATGTTCCAACGCATGGGCAGTGGTGACAATCTGGTCTATCCGGCCGTCAAGTGAAACACCGAATGCACCATCCGGCAGGGCCTGTCGAATGGTATAGAGCTCCCCGTTGGCGTTCAAAGGGTCATTGGCCAGATCAATAACCACCGGATTCCTCGGGTGCTTGTGGGCATCGAGCAAAATTTCGACCTTGGGCTTCAGCTTTTTACCGGGATGGCTTGAGATCACCAGCGCTACTTCGCCAGAGGTCATCTCGATCAGCGTGCCGGGCGGATAAAGCCCCATCATCCGAATAAACGCTTCGACCATTTCAGCATCAAATTGCTCGCCCCGGCCTCGATACAGTATCCGTAGGGCATCGGAGGCCGACAACCCGGCACGATAGCAGCGATCGCTGGTGATAGCATCATACGCATCCACGATGGAAACCAGTCGGGCGAAGCGGCTGGTCTGACACTCGCTCAATTGATGAGGATAGCCATTGCCATCAATACGCTCATGGTGATGGCGGCTTACATCCGCCACGATCGGCTCAAGAGTATGGTGAGACTGCAATAATTGAAAGCCGTATTCGGCATGGCGTTGCATTTCAGCAATTTCTTCCGGTGTCAAAGCCCCGGGTTTGTTGAGGATGGCGTAGGGTATTCTGAGTTTGCCGATGTCGTGTAGGAGGCCGCACAGACCCACCACTTCCAGGTCGTCGTCTGGCAGCCCGATGAAGCGTGCAAAGGCGATGGCGTAAATGGCCACCCGCAGGCAGTGTTCGGCAGTGTAGGCATCTTCATTCTTGATGTGCGCCATCCAGAACATGGCATTGGCGTTGGCGCTGATGCTTCTCACGCATTCTTTGATAACAGGCCGTGCTTCTTCCAGACTCACATCGTCGGCGTGTTCCAGAGACGCCAACATCTGGTCCACAAACGCCTGGGTAAGCTGGAAGGAGACTTTTGCTTGCGGCAGCTCAGCGGCGAGTGAGCGTTTTTCGACCAGAGGTCTGGTTACCCGGCGTTGCAGGGTACTGAGCTTGGCCCGGGCTTTGATCAGCTGGTCCGCTTCGGCCTCAACCAACACCCACCGGCAATAATATCGAAGTATCCGGATCTGGCTGTCGCTCTCTACAGTGAAGCCCTGAAACAATACCGGAACTTCGGTCCAGGGTCGGTCAAGTTTCACCACCCGCATACCGGGCTCGACCAGATCGACAGGTAACCGGGCACGATCAAGCGCCTTGCCCCGGTGCAAGGGCTCGGAAGGCTTATGAAGTTTGGATAGCGCTGCGCTGGTTTTACGTCGGAACCACATGGCTCGGCCAGTATTATTTTTGTGTGAGTTCGGTATGGTAGAAAGTCAAAACACTGCCCCTGGCCGTATCAAGCAATTATCTCGGGTAATCAAAAAAACCCGTTTAATTTCAATTGCTTGCAGTCGGTTCAGCTCACTGACCGGGTCACAAGAGGTATGCCAAGACGGGGTATTTCCTGTTTCGGGCAGCGGTTCATGACCACCGTCAGGCCTGCCTGTTCTGCTTTTTCTGCCGCCACCTCATCGATGACACCTATTTGCAACCAGAGCACCGGAATGGCCAGCTCTGTGGCGGTTGCCATAAGCGGTCCAACGCGTTCCGAAGCGATGAAGAAGTCTGCCATGTCAACGGATTCGGGTATGGCCTCCAGGGAAGGGTAAACCGCTTCACCCAACAGTTTCTGGCCTGCAAGGCGAGGATTCACCGGGATTACCCGATAACCCCTGCCCTGCAGGTAGGCCATTACCTGGTAGCTGGCCCGATGGCTTTTCTCACTGGCACCGACCAGAGCAATGGTGTGGACCCTGGTGAGAATCTGGCGCAGCGCTTCGGGGTGGCTTTCAGGCATAACGGACTTGCTCCGGGAATCATGTGGTTTTAGTCCGGTGCGCTTCGAGACTCACAGACACCGATTCCGCATAGCGTAACGCGTGGGGCTTGTCGATTTCCACCTTTGCCCATTGCACGGCTGTGTGTTCCATCACAATGCTGAGTACCTCGTGGGTCATCCGTTCCAGCAAGGCAAACCGGTTGCCATCGATATGATGAATAATCTGTTTGGTGATGGTGCGGTAATTCAACGCCGACGCAATCGCGTTGTTATCCAGAGCTGCGGTCGCATCGTAAGTGAGACAGACATTGATCACCACGTCCTGCAGGTTGTTGATCTCCTCTTCTTTGATGCCAATATAGGTTCGCAGCAGCAGATCCTTGATCCGCACCTTCGCCTGACGACTGAATGTGGGGCTTGCCATAAAGTCTCCTAGCGCCGCTGAATCAGATTCAGGAATTCTGAGCGGGTAGCCTGGGACTGGCGAAAAGAACCCAGCATCATCGAGGTTTTCATCAGAGAATTCTGCTTCTCGACCCCCCGCATCATCATGCACATGTGCTTGGCTTCGATCACTACCGCCACGCCTTTGGCGCCGGTAACATTCTCGATGGCCTCGGCAATCTGCCGGGTCAGGTTCTCCTGAATCTGTAACCTGCGGGCATACATATCCACAAGACGGGCAAATTTGGAGAGGCCTAGCACCCGACCACTGGGAATGTAGGCAATATGGCATTTGCCGATGAACGGTAACAGGTGATGCTCACAAAGGCTGTAGAGCTCAATATCCTGTATTACTACCATTTCATCCATGTTGGACTCGAAAATGGCGCCATTGACCAGTTCACCAAGATCCTGTTGATAACCCTTGGTCAAAAACTGCATAGCTTTTGCGGCTCTTTTCGGTGTGTCTTGCAGGCCCTCGCGGCCCGGATCTTCACCAAGCCCGGAAATAATCTCCCGGTAATGGCTGGTGAGGTCGGTAAGCTGATCGGTCATATCGCGTTCCGCTGAATATATGTTGTGTATTGGTTCAACCGCCAAGGGTAAGGCAAAACGGGTCGATGCACTACGACCGTTATACGAGCCGGTGTGCTGAAAAGACCAAAGCGCCGGACTGTGACCCTTGTTGTGTTAACCGCAAACCGGGTTCTGGTTTACCGCACTGGTTTGATTTACAGTTTCGGATAACTGGATGCAGCAAGGAAAACCGATGGAGCAGGTCATACCTCACGGGGCAAACAGTGCAGGCGCGGGCCTGTCTTCTTCAATGTCGGAATGGCAGCAAGAAGGTAAATGGTTCAGCTATGGCGGCCACGCTATTTTCAGCCGCATGGCGGGTCAGGGGGAACCGCTGATTCTGATGCACGGATTTCCTACCGCCAGTTGGGACTGGAACCGGCTGTGGCCGTTACTGGCCCGTCATTATCAGGTGTTGGTGATCGACATGCTCGGATTCGGGTTCTCCGACAAACCCGTCAACTACAATTACAGCATCGATGATCAGGCCGACCTGCAACAGGGCTGGATTGAAGGTTTGCGACTCAAACGGGTTCACCTGCTGGCCCATGACTATGGCTGCAGCGTTGCGCAGGAATTGCTGGCCCGCGAGCAGGAAGGGTCGCTGCGGTTCTCCATCGCGAGTGTGTGCATGCTCAACGGTGCCCTGTTTCCGGAAGTTCATCGGCCTTTACTGATCCAGAAACTGCTCTGCAGCCCTTTGGGAGGACTGGTCAGTCGTGGCCTCAGCCGCAAGACCTTTGATCACAATTTTTCCCGGTTATTTGCTCCCGACCGCCAGCCCTCAAAGGATGAGCTGGACCAGTTCTGGCATCTGCTGACTTACAACAATGGCCGTGGCATTCTGCACCGGTTGATCCGTTATATGGAAGAGCGGCGTTGTCACCGTAACCGGTGGGTGGGTGCTTTGCAGGCCGCCAGCCAGCCCAAGCGACTGATCTCCGGTACGGCTGACCCCGTCTCCGGGGTAGCCATGGCGATGCGTTACCGTGAGCTGATACCTTCAGCCGATGTAGTCAGCCTCCGGGGCGTGGGACATTATCCGCATTTTGAATGTCCCGGAGATGTCTATCGGGCGTACAGGGATTTTCGCAAAACCGGCCTCAAGACGACATGACCAGAGTCTGGTATGACCTTTTTGAGAGCGAAGCGAAATCTATTAATTAACTGAGCGGAAAGAAAGGCCTCCTTCGACAAAATCGACGAAGTGGTTGAAGAGGGTGACGTCATCGGGCCGGATGTTGCCGAATGGCGTATTTGCCAGTAAATCGATCTCGGCGGCGCCGTGAATCAGGCTGACAAAAGTGAACGCCAGGCGCACCCGCAGGGTGTTGCGGGCCACGTCCGGCAACACGCGATGCAACTGGCCTTCAATGCGTTCGATCTCCTGCCGAAAATGGCGGTTCAGCAGGTGGATGATTTCCGGGGTGTTGTCCGCGTGCAGGTGCGCCATGAAACGCAGGGCGGAAGGCCCCCAGGGATAACTGCCGGACAGCAGCGACAGGTACGGCACGGCCAGGGCCTTGACGACATTTCGGAGCGTTGGTTCCGGGCACTGCTCAAGCGCGGCGATACCGGCTTCAAACTGGGGCCGGAGGTGATTGGTCACCATCGAAAGGACACCTTCGATAACCCCCAACCGGTTGCCGAAATGATAGTGGGCAGCTGCGGAATTGCGGGTTCCGGACTCCGCACTGATAGTACGCAGGGAAACGCCTTCCAATCCTTTTTGAGCGTAGAGTTCGAGGGCAGTTAACAGAATTTTCTGACGGGTGGACTCACCGTTGCTGACTCGCGACATGGTTAACGGACTCGAGGGCTGTTTCGCGAAGTATACCTGAACACCGCCCTGAAAAGTCTTTCAGACCCGGGCAGACCGCTGGAGGTCATACCGTACCCCGCGTGCTACTGTTGCTGCTGACGGATAAGGCTATAGGTCAGCACAAACATCAGAAATGCTGTCACCACCACCGAGGGCCCGGCCGGGCTGTTGAAGTGCCAGGACAGGGTCAGGCCGCCGGATACCGCTATCATACCGATGATGACAGCCAGCAACACCATGTGCTCCGGTCCCCTGGCCATGCGCCGGGCCGTGGCCGCCGGAATGATCAGCAGTGCGGTAATCAGCAACACACCGACGATCTTCATGGCGACCGCAATGACCAATGAGAACATCAGCATCAGCGCCAGCCGGAGCCGTTCTACCGGTACCCCTTCCACCCGGGCCAGTTCTTCGTGGATGGTGCTCATCAGCAGGCCCCGCCAGAGCCAGCACAGCAATACCAGCACTACTGCCGCTCCGCCATAGATCCAGGCCAGATCATTGCGGCTCATGGCGAGCAGGTCCCCGAACAGGTAGCCGGTCAGGTCAACGCGCACATCCGGCATGAAACTGAGCGCCACCAGCCCTATCGCCAGGGTGCTGTGGGCAAGAATCCCCAGCAGGGTGTCCGTCGCTAGCGCCCGGCTGCGCCCCAGCAGCACCAGAAGGATCGCCAGCGCTACGCAAGTCAGGGCGATAGCAAGGTTTACCGAAGTCTGGAGCAGAAAACCGAGCGCCACCCCAAGCAGCGCAGAATGCGCCAGGGTGTCACCAAAATACGCCATCCGTCGCCAGACCACGAAACAGCCCAGGGGTCCGGCCACCAGTGCGACCCCGAGGCCGCCGATCAGCGCGCGCCAGAAAAAATCCCCCAGCACCAGGTCAATGAGCGGCATGGTTATGGTGCTCCCCGCTCTGGCATTCGCCGCTGTGCGCTGTATGGCTGTGGCCGCCAGCGTCAGAGCCGACCACATCACCATGAAGATCATGGCTGTGGTTATGGTGGTGTTGGTAGATCGCCAGACTCTCCGCTATTGCTTGGCCAAAGACCTCGATGAACGCCGGGTCATGAGAAATGTCCTCCGGGTAGCCACTGCAACAGATGTGCTGGTTCAGGCAGATGACTTTGTCGGTGGCCGCCATCACCAGGTGCAGATCATGGGAAATCATGATGACGCCGCACTGCAAGGTATCCCGCAGACTGCGAATCAGGTCATACAACGAGGCCTGGCCATTGATATCCACGCCCTGAGCCGGTTCGTCGAGCACCAGCAGTTCGGGTTTGCGGACCAGTGCCCGGGCAATCAGCAAGCGTTGCATCTCACCCCCGGACAGGCGGTGTATCGAAGCCTTGAACAAATGCTCAATGCCGGTTTTTGACAGGGCCTGACGGCAGTCCGGGTCAGGTTGTCCGGTCAATGACATAAAGCGCTGAACCGTCAGGGGCAAGGTCGGTTGCAGATGCAGATGCTGGGGCACATAACCGATTGAGAGCCCGGGTTTGCGCCAGATGCTGCCCGAGGTAAGGCGCTGTATGCCGGTAATAGCCTTGATCAGCGTGGTCTTGCCTGCCCCGTTGGGGCCAATAACCGTCACAATATCACCCCGGCTGACAGACAGGTTCACCCGGTCCACTACCGGTAAACCGTTGAATGCGACAGTCACGGCATCAAGGGTGACCAGGGTATCAGTCATGGTCGCCTCCATCCTTACACCCCGGGCAAAGGCCGGCGACTTCAATGGTGGTCTCTTCCGGCGTAAAAGCTTCGGCCTCGCTGACTTCGTTGAGGGCGCGGGTGACGCCGGGGGCAGTAAGTTCCAGCACGTTGCGGCAGCAGCGGCAGATAAGGAACAGGCAGGTATGGTTTTCACCGGCGTGCGTGCACCCGGTGAATGCGTTCAGGGACGCGATACGATGCACGAGGCCATTCTGCTGCAGGAAGTCCAGGGCACGATAGACCGTGGGCGGTGCCGCGTTATGGCCGTCTTCCGCCAACACTGCGAGCAAATCATAGGCCCCCAGGGGCTTGTGGGATTGCCAGATCAGTTCCAGCACCCGCTCACGGATGGGAGTGAGCCGGGCCTGACGCGATGCGCACACTGTGCGGGCGTCGGTCAGCGCCTGATGGACGCAGGCGGAGTGGTTGTGGGGGCGGTAGGGCAAGGCATTGGCAGACATAATGGGTTCTGGCTCAACGAGATTTGAAACATTATAACATCTCGTTCAGCCAGTCGTCATGGAGTCTGTGGGTCAGGCTTTGGGAGCGCCGATGGCCAGAGATTCCAGAAACTCAAGATTGGGAATGTACGCCGTGTGGCCGTCGACATCCACCGCCATCAGGTCGGCCGGACCGGTGTCTCCTTCGAGAGGCCGGACCTGATCTTCTGCCAGCCGCGCCTGGCTGGGAATGCCCTGGGTGACCATGGCCAGGAACGGCAATTGGTCATGATGCTTGCCGATGGTATTGATCACCGCAATACGACCACGATTGCCAGCCGGGGTGACTGCCTCGCCGCCGTTGGCGGCGTCGTAGGAGATGACCGGCAACTGCAAGCCGCGCCAGTTCAATTGCCCCAGCAGCCATTCGGGAGCGTTCTCGATCGGTTCGGCACCAGCGAAATCAACCACCTCAGCGATCGAGACGTTAGGTAGCAGCAGCTGCCGGTCAGTCATCGGAATCATGACACAGGGCAGGATCTGGCTTTCGTTATTCATCATTCAGTTCCTCAGGCCGAATCCCGTTGTTGCTTGCCCTGGAGCAGGCAGGATTCTTCAATCGTTTTGACGAGTTCGTGGGCCAGTTGTACCGGCGTGCCGGTATAGCTGGCACATCCGGTGTCGGCGACCGAATCGGGCATTGAACTGTTACCGCAACTGGCACTGTCCTGGACCCAGATTTTACTACCGTACGCCCGTAATACCGGGGCTGCGATGGCGCCGTCGTTGCCCATGCCGGAAAATACAATCGCATGGCACCGGCTGCCATAATGATCACCGACATTCAGCAGCACCTGGTCGATCGAAGGACCATAGGGGCCGGGCCAGGGCGTGGCGCTTTCTACCAGTTTGCCGTCATCATCCAGCGTCCACTCATGTTCAACCGGCAGCAGGATCACGTCGCCGTTACAGACTTTCATGCCCGGCTGCGCCCGCGTCAGACGGTAATGGGCGTGGCGACCCAGTACCCGGGTCAGCACATCCGTAAAGTTGCCATCAATGTGCTGGGCGTAAATAAACCCGACCGGCAACCCGGCAGGCAGACTGTCGAGAAACGTCTTGACCGCCGCCGGACCACCAAGGGAAGCTCCCAGAATCCAGACCTGTTCGGCAGGTCGGCCTGGTACTGCAGGCGAAATCCAGTGGGGCAAATCCGGCGACGCAGGCTGCAGGTCCTCCGCGGCGAGCTCCTCCAGGCTATCACCGGAATCCAGCTCTTCCAGTGAACCCAGTTGTTGTTCCAGTTTGTTCAGTAACCGTCGTTCCCAGCGAAAGTATTCTTTGCTGCCCGGCTTTGGTGCCGGATCGACCCCGAACAATATGGGCGCTTCGGTATTCTCCAGCAGATGATCAAACAGCGCCAGGTGATCGGCTTCATCTTCCAGCGTGACCAGCCAGAGTTGAACCTCGGGCAGCACCGGATAGCCCAGCAGCCGCTCCGGATTGCCGGAAAAACCGGTCGTCAGACCGAACTTGCCGCTGGCCTGTTGGAGGCGATGGCGCTGCAGGACAGTGTCCGAGACGATCCCGACCACTGGTCGCCCCTCCAGCGCGATCATCACCGGTTACCGGTTAACCGCTGAATGGTTTCGAGCAGTTCGGTTTCCTGGAACGGTTTGCCCAGATATTCGTTAACGCCGATCGCAAACGCCCGGTCACGGTGTTTCTGGCCGGTCCGTGAGGTAATCATACAGATTGGCGTATCGCTCAGGGCATCGTCGTGTCGGACAAAGCTGGCCACTTCGAAGCCGTCCATACGGGGCATTTCGATATCCAGCAGGATGATGTCCGGCTTGTGATCCTGTAGTTGGGCCACCGCATCCAGACCATCTTTGGCGGTCACCACTTCCATGCCGTTACGTTCCAGCAGGCGTGAGGTAACCTTCCGCACGGTGACCGAGTCGTCCACTACCATAACTAATGTTGGGCGTTGTTCCCGGCGCTGGAATTCCTGAGACTCCTGCAAATCCGACAGTCGCTGACGTTCGGTCAGGATGTCGGAGCGAATCATGGCGGGCAGGTCAAGGATGACTACCACGTTACCGTCACCCAGGATGGTGGCACCGGATACGCCCCGTACCGAGGAGAACTGAGGCCCCAGGGATTTTACGACGATTTCCCGGCTACCCATCAGGTTATCCACCTGCAAGGCCATCGGCTGTTCTGCGCCCCGGACCAGAATGACCGGTAACGGCAGCGCCTGGCCCTGGAGCTTGGGGTGATGGTCACTGTGCAACAGGCCGCCCAGGTATTGCAGACGATATTCCTGGCCGGCGTATTCGTACATGGGGGCATCGGGCTTGTAGTATTCTTCAAGCTCGTAAGTGCTGACCCGCACAATGCCCTCGATAGTATTCAGCGGGATGGCGTAGAAGTCCTCCCCGGTGGAGACCATCAATGCCCGGTTGACCGACACGGTGAACGGCAGTCTTACGGTGAAGGTCGTGCCCTGGCCAACCGCCGACTGGATATCGAGACTGCCACCCAGTTGCTTGATCTCGCTGGCGACCACGTCCATACCCACGCCACGGCCGGAAATCTGCGTGACTGCCTGGGCCGTGGAGAAGCCTGGTTGCAGGATGAACTGCAGGATCTCACGATCACTCAGTTCTTCATCCTTGCGCAGCAGGCCCTGACGGATGGCTTTGTCACGGATAACGTTGGTCGGAATACCGGCGCCATCGTCCACCATACGCAGCACCACTTCGCCGCCTTCCCGTGCCAGGGAGAGGACAACCTCACCGGTCTCGGCCTTGCCGGACCTGATACGATCGGCTGGTTTTTCAATACCGTGGTCGAGGGCGTTCCGCAGCATGTGCTCCAGCGGCGCGATCATGCGTTCCAGGATGTTGCGATCCATCTCGCCTTCGGCATTGCGGACGTCAAACTCGACTTTCTTGCCGAGCTCGCCGCTGATCTGTCGGACAATCCGGCGCAGACGCGGGACCATGGAGGCAAACGGAATCATCCGGGTCTTCATCAGACCTTCCTGAAGTTCCGTGTTGATCCGCGACTGCTGGACCAGCAGAGTCTCAGTGTCACGGACCCGGTCGGCCATGGTTTCCCGAAGGTCGGTAAGGTCCGAGGAGGATTCGCTCAGCGCTCGTGAGAGCTGCTGGATAGAAGAGTACCGGTCCATTTCCAGCGGATCGAAGTCATCGCCGTAATCGGGCCCGTGCTCTTTTTCCGCCCGGAACAGGATCTGGGTTTCGGTCTCGATATCCATCCGGCGCAACTGTTCACGCAAACGATCAATGGTAGCGGCCATTTCATCCAGGGTGTGGCTGAAATCACTGTTCTGCTGTTCCAGCCGGCCCCGGGTAATACTGGTTTCACCCGCCAGGTTAACCAGTTCATCCAGCAAGGGTGCGGAAACCCGAATGGTTTCTTGCGCATTCCGGATGGCATCGGCCTGGCGCGCCTTGGCCCTGGGATGGGGCTTGGCGGGCCTGGGTTCGGGCGCCTGAGCTTTGTCTCCAGCTTCTGTTGCCAGAGTGGGGGTAAACGATGATGCAGGTGCTGGAGCGGTTGCCTCAGCCTCCGGAGGCGCGTTGGCCTCATCGTAGCGACGACGAACATCGGCCACCAGCGCCAGCAGTTGGTCATGGTCATTGGTGATGGCCTGCCAGACCGCTTCTCCGGGAGCATTACCCGCGAGCTCAGTCAGTCGCGTTTCCATAGCGTGGGCCTGGTCACCCAGCTCTGGCAGCTGGGATAAACGGGCGCCACCTTTCAAAGTGTGCAGTGCGCGCTGGGCTTCCTGATTAAAGTGGTTGTTGGCGGGCTCCTTGTGCCAGTCAGCCAGCAGATGCTCCAGTTGATCCATGATCTCGCCAGCTTCCTCGAGGAAGATCTCGAGGACTTCACTATCGACTTCTTCCTGCCCCTGGTGATTATCGTCGGAGGTTACAAGAGTCGCGTCGTCAGGTGCCCCAGCCGCTCCGAGCATACTGATCAGAGCATGATCGTGAGCGGGCTGCTCGCCTTCTTCAAGGGCGGCCAGCATGCTTCGCAGCTTGTTGTTGGCCCGGTCGCTCAGAGCCAGCATGGCTTTCTGATTGCCGGTACCTTCGAGCAGGGGTTCGAGGGAGACAATCCAGGCTTCGGCCAGATCGGCAACCGGGTCAATATCTGCCAGTCGGGCGCCGCCTTTCAGGGTATGCAATTCCTGTTGCAACTGGGTGATGCCAGTCAGTTCTTCCGGATCTTCGCGCCACTGGGCGAGGCACTCGGTGATGGCTGCGTGAATCTCCAGGCCTTCATCAAGGAAGATGCCTGTCAGGTCGTCATCGTCATCCGGCAGCATTGTTGGCGGCTGAAGCCGGGTCTCGACGGGCGGCGCTTCGCACGTCTCGGTAGGGTTTCTGCTCGCCGGGGTTTTGCCAGCAAGAATGGCTTCCACTTCGGCCACCAGTTCCTCTGCCGGTGGGCAGGGCTTGCTGGTGGCGACCTGCTCAACCATTTGTGCCAGGCGGTCGTGGCAGGCAAACAGCAGATCATTCATTGCTGGCGAAGCCTCCATCCTGCCTTCAGCGATTTTCTCGAACAGGTCTTCAAGCACGTGGGTGAGATCGCCGATCGCCGCAACGCCAGCCATGCGCGCACCCCCTTTAAGGGTGTGTACGTCGCGTTGTAATTCGGCTGCCACCGCGCGGTTCTCGGGCTCTTCACTCCAGGTATGCAGGGCACTGCCAGTCGAGTTGATCAGGTCATAGGCTTCTTCGAGGAAGATGCCTAGCAGGTCCGGGTCCTGTTGGGCTGCGGGGTCCTGATCAGTAGTCGCTGCACGCAACTCTTCAACCAGTTCCGGTGCTGCCGGGCAGGGGCTTCCGTCGGCAATTGCTTCGACCGCCACGGCAAGCTGATCGTGAGCCCGCAGGGCCAGTTCGGTGCGCGCCGGAGTGGCATCGATACGCCCTTCAACAATGTATTCGAACAGCGTTTCCATCTCATGGGCAATATCGGCCACAGGGGCGATATCGGCCATCCGGGCACCGCCTTTCAGAGTATGGAGTTCTCGCTGGAGCTCTTTTACCAGGTCGGGTTGGTCGGGGTCGGCCGCCCATTGGTGCAGTTGTTCTGCCGTGGTATGGATTATTTCGCTGGCTTCTTCCAGGAAAATCTCGGCCAGTTCCGGATCGAGACCGGCATCACCTTCAACGCCTGGCAAGGGTATATTGTCACTGGGTGATTCCGGCTCACTGACATCCGTTACCGGTCTGGAGGCGGTCGCGTTGTCAATGTAGGCACGCAAGTCGCTGATCAGATCAGCCGCCGGGCGGGCGGTTTCACCCAACTTCAGCGAATCCACCATGCTGCTCAGGCGATCGTGGCTGCGGAACAGCAGGTCAGATAACTCATCGGTGACCGCCAGGCGGTGCTCGGTGAGGCCTTCAAACAGGGCTTCCATCTCGTGAGCGAGATCGCCAATCGGTTGCACGTCTGCCAGGTTGGCGCCGCCCTTGAGGGTATGCAAATCACGCTGGAGCAACCTCAACAAGGCTGTGCTCTCAGGCTTGTCGCTCCAGTTTTGCAGGGTGTCGGCGGTGCTTTCAATCAGGTCTTCGGCTTCCTCCAGGAAGATGTCGGCCAGTTCCTGGTCGCTGTTGGCGTCCGGTTGCTCGTTCTGTGCTTGCTCAAGAGCCGGTTCGACTTCGTCCGGGATGCCAAGGTCGGTATCGAAGCTCAGATCGATCGCTTCCAGATCCTCGCTGAATGCTTTCGTGAACGGATCAGTGGGGGTTTGGCCTGCATTGTCGCGCAGGGCTGCGAGCTGACCGATCAGTGCGTGGTCCGGACGGGTTGCCAGTCCGGCAGCCACCTGGTCCATCATGTTAATCAGATTCTGGTGGCCGGCTTTTGCGGTCAGGAAAAAACCGTTATCCGGTGGCAGCACTTGCGATTGCACACTCAGATAGGCCTGATGCAGCATCTCCGACAGGCTGGCCACGTCGGACAAACCAGCGTTGCGAGAGCTTTCGGTCAGCTCCTGCAATTCGTAAATCAGCTTCTCAAGCCCGTCGGTCTGGTCCGGATTCACCGCCCAGTCGTCAAGAATCGCGTCCGCATCCAGCAGAGTGTCTAGCCCTTCATTGAGGAACAGCTGCAGCAGTTGCGGATCGGTCCGGTCCGCATCTTCGGCCTCGTCACCTGCGTTTCGGTGTCCGAGTGCGCACCCGGCTACGGCCTCCAGCTTCGCAAGATAGGCATCGGTGCCGGGGAGAGGGTTCTGTGGTGTACTTCGAATCTGCGCCAGGCCCTGAATAATGAACTCATTGGCATCGGCAATCAGGGTCAGCACGTCCTGGTTAGCCCGGGCGTTTTGAGCCCGCGCATCCTTGACGAACTTTTCAAGTGGCGTGATGACCGTGGCAATGGGCTGGATGCCCGCGGTATGGGCGCTGCCCTTGAGTGTGTGCAGGGCGCGTGAGAGGTTATCCGTATAGGCTACGGATGACTTGTCTCCGGCTTCCGCCAGGAAATCCTGCAGGGTTTGCAGATGGGTTTCCGTCTCACTCTCGAAAATATCGATCAGCACCGGATCAACCAGGTGATCGGTATCGTCCTCGAGTGCGTCACCGTCTTCGTGTTCAGAGCCTACATCACCATGGGCATCCGGTATCTCGCCATTTGCCAGGGCGTCAGCCTTGGCCTTCAGCATGCCTGTCTCGTTCGACGGTGCCCGATGATGTTCAAAATCAGACACCAGGGCGGGCAGTACGTCGGTGACGTTCTCCAGTAACCGGGCTATGTCTTCATTCATGAACACACTGCCGTCGATGATGCGATTAAGCATGTTTTCAACCGACCAGGACAGTTCTCCGATTACCTGTGCGCCAACCATCCGGCCGCTACCCTTGAGGGTATGGAAGGCTCTGCGCACTTCGCCGAGGGCGCTGCGGTCATCATATTGGCGCAGCAACACCGGGAGATTTTCACGAATGGTATCGAGCACTTCACCCGCTTCCTCGATAAAGATCTCGAGAATTTCGTCGTCGATCAGATCATCGTAGTCATGGGCCGTTGGCGTTTGGTGCGTATCCGCGGACGTTTCGGTCTCGGCCGGGGCAGCGTCGGCGTAGGCTTCTGCTGCCGGCGTCGTGTCGGAACCGGTTTTACGGGTGGACCCAATCAATTCCGCACGGGCGATCAATTCACTGACTGCACCATCAGACTCGCCACTACGGAAGTCCTCGATCAGCGCCGGAATACGGTCGTTAACACTGGCCACAAAGTCGAACAACTCATCGGTCAGTTTGATGCTCTGGTCGATGACCCGGTTGAGCAGGTCTTCCACTGACCAGGCCAACTCGCCAATACTGGTGGCGCCCACAAGCCGGCCGCTGCCCTTGAGGGTGTGGAAGGCCCGGCGAATTTCGGCCAGGGCTTCCCGGTCATCGTGATGCTGGCGCAGGCGCGGAAAGTACACGTGGATGGTGGCCAGAACCTCTTCGGCTTCCTCGATGAAAATATCGAGGATCTCGTCATCCAGCAGTTCGGCGTCAGAACTTTTTTGTTCAGGCGTGCTGGTGTCAGCGGCATCTGTGGCCTCGGACGCTTCCCCGGCATTACGGTCCCAGGTGGGCTCGGCGCCGACTGGAAAGCCCAGGGTTTCCAGGCTGTCTTCTGCAATCTTGAGGATCGCATCGTTGTCATCAATACCCTCAGCAAGACGTTCAAGGTAATACTCGATGCTGGTAATGGTATCGGCGAGGGTATCGAGTTGTTGCCAGTCGGGGATGCGCTTGCTGTCGAGCAGGACATCGGTGATGTAGCGTTCTGAGGCTTCGAGCATGTCCGCAACACGGGTAAGCGGAATCAGCCTAAGCCCGCCGCGGATGCTGTGAAGCAGGCCTGGAACGTCGGCAATCTCGCGCTCATCCCACTGGGAGGCGATGTAGTTGACAACGGCGGTCTTGACCTGCTCGAGGGAATTGCGCGATTCCCTGAGTAACGCGCTGTTGGCCTCACCGAGCTCACGGGAGCCGAGTTCAATGCCGCTGTCTTCGCCATTTTTGTTGGAGTGCCCGTCTTTTTCCAGGCCTGCCAGGGTGGCTTCGATGTACAGCAGGGCCCCGGCAATATCCATCAGAGTGCCATCGTCCGCCGGCTCATCCTGGCTGGCGAGGCGCTCCAGCAACTCGATCTGTTCTGTCGTTACACGGCGGGGAATGCCGAGACCCAACACTGCGAGGGTATTGGCAACCTGTTGCAGGCCTGGCAGCAGTTCTTCCAGCTCCTGATTCTGGCGGAATTCGGCACGGACAAACAGGTCAAGCTGATCCTTGAGCTTGCCAAGTTCCTCGTTGAGCGCAAGCACCACAGAATGGATTGCCTCCCGGCCTGGCCCCGACACCCGGTCGCGGACCTCATCAATGGCCTGATCGGAGGGCAGTGCCTTGTCGAGCTTGTATCGTTCAACCAATTGACGGACATAGGGAGTATCGAGATCCTGCGCCCGGGCTACGTAGTAAAGCAGATGTTTGAACAACGCTTCCGGAACAGGCTGCTGCAGAATGTCTATGTGTTCGTCAATCAGCCGACGAAGTTCGGTGTCCAGACTTCGGAGTATCGATTTAACCGCGGCATTGACGGGGTTATGACCGCTCTGAAGAGAGTCAACAAAACCACCGGCTGCCCGCCATAACTCCTCCCGTGGTGTTTGCTGGCACAATTTGATCAGCCGTTGGATGACCTTGTGGAGATAATCGTAATGGGAACTCAGATCGGTTTCGCGAACAATCCCTGCCAGGGCGAACTGATACATTTGCCGGAGTTTGCGGATGTGGCCGAGTACTTTCGGGTCCTGGAGTCGCTGAGGAGCATTGGCCACCGGGGCAACACGGGCGGCGCTCAGGTCCGGTTTGAACAGGGAGGTATCGGACAGCAGTGTTTCACCGCGGGCGGCCCGCAAGTCGTTCAGCAACGGCAACAGGACCAGCGGAAAATCGTCCTTGCTGGTGCCAAGATGTTCCAGGTACTGAGGCAGCTGCAGGATCGCCCGCATCAGAACTTCGACAGCGTCATCAACGCTGGCGACGGTTGCATTCAGAACAGCCTGGGTGAGTTTTTCCATCTCTTCGGTGAGCAGAGCTGCACCGTAGAGTTCCACCATTTGCAGGGTGCCGTGAACCTGATGAAGATAGTTCAGACAAAAGCGCAGGCGCGCGGTATCGTCACGATTGTCGACGAACGCCTCGAGTGCCTGCTGACTCTGTGTCAGCGTTTCCTGTATTTCGCCCCGAACCCAGTCCAGCGCGATGCTGTCATGGTGATTGCCCATAACCACTCCGGTTAATCTTCGTCAGTCTGACGTCGCATCCACGCCAGAACATTTTCCGAGGGTACCCGCTGCAGCCCGGGGGGCTGCCAATCGGTTAGCTCCCCCTGGCCGAGGACGAGTAAGCCCCCGGGTGCCAGCCGGTCTGCAAGCTGTTTTACAATTTCGCGCCGTCGCCAGCGACGAAAATAAATCAGCAAGTTCTGGCAGAAGATAATGTTCATACCATGCATCGGGGCGCGCTTCAGGTCCATCACGTTCAGACGGGTGAAGCAAACGCGTTGCCGAATGCTCTCTACAATTTCCACCGTGTTCCGCTCCGCTGGACGGAAATACCGGGCCTTCAGTTCGTCATCCACCCCCATCAACTTGCGGGCGCTGAAAAAACCACGCTGGCCTTTGTCAATGGCCGGTTTGCTGATGTCGGAGCCGGTTACGCCGAACAGTGGCGGCAACTCCAGCTGGGTCATGCTCTCGTTGAGCAGCATGGCCAGCGTGTACGGCTCTTCGCCTGTCGAACACCCTACGCTCCAGACTTCCAGAGGCCGCTTTTTCAGGGCTTCCCTTGGTCGGGTCAGAATGTAGTCTGACACCAGCCGGAAGGCATCGGGATCACGGAAAAAGCGCGTTTCCTGAACGGTCAGGCGATCCACCAGGGTGGCCCACTCAACAATGGCTTCGGGCCCCGAGACGATTTTCTCGTAGTAGGCCTGGTAGCTGTTACAGCCGATTTCCCGCATCCGGATCCCGAGGTTGGTTTCGAGAAACGATTGCCGCTCCGGCGCTATCGTCATGCCCGTACGCTGCTCCAGCAACACCTGCCACTGGCGGAACTGCGCCTCCTCCATGGTGGGGAGTCGGCGCAGTGACCAGATGCCGGAGCTGTCAGACAGGTCCTTTTGTGTTGCAGCCATAAACCGTCAATAGCCCGGGCTGTGCATTTAGCTCAGCACCGGGACATCGCTGTCTTCCTTTGCTTCGCTGTAGCCCGCTTCTTCTTCAGGCAGGGTGAAACCTGCTACCGAAGACCGCAGCTGGGAAGCCATGTCAGCCAGGTTACCGATCGACTTCGCGGTGGCGTTGGTGCCGGACGAGGTCTGCGAAGTGATTTCCTGGATAACGTTCATGGTGTTGGAAATGTGAGCCGCCGACGACGCCTGCTGGCGCGCAGCGTTGGAGATGTTCTGGATCAGCTCCGCAAGGTTCATCGATACGTTCTCGATTTCCTCAAGGGCAACACCCGCGTCTTGAGCCAGGCGTGCACCACGGACCACCTCGGCGGTGGTGTGTTCCATGGAAATTACCGCTTCGTTGGTGTCAGACTGGATCGTCTTGACCAGCGCTTCAATTTGCTTGGTGGCCGCCGAAGACCGCTCCGCCAGTCGCTGTACTTCGTCCGCAACTACCGCGAAGCCCCGGCCCGCATCACCGGCCATGGAGGCCTGGATCGCTGCGTTCAGGGACAGGATGTTGGTCTGGTCAGCGATGTCGTTGATCAGCGAGACAATGTCACCGATTTCCTGGGAAGATTCACCCAGACGCTTGATCCGTTTGGACGTTTCCTGGATCTGCTCACGGATGTTATCCATACCGCGGATGGTGTTCTGTACCACTTCCGCGCCTTTCTTGGCGATCGCAACCGACCGCTCTGCAACCGCGGACGATTCCGCCGCGTTGGAGGAAACCTGGTCGATGGACACCGCCATCTCGTTCACCGCAGCAGAGGCGCCAGCAATTTCCTGGGCCTGGTGCTCGGAGGCGTCGGCCAGGTGCATGGCCGTGGCCTGGGTTTCCTGGGCAGCGGATGCAACCCGAACCGCGGTACCACGAATCGCTTGTACCAGCCCGCGCATCTGGTCGATCGCGTAGTTGATGGAGTCGGCGATGGCACCGGTGAAGTCCTCGGTTACCGTGGCTTCTGTTGTCAGGTCACCATCCGCCAGATCGGCGAGTTCGTCCAGCAATCGCAGGATCGCGTTCTGGTTCTGCTCGTTCTGTTCCTGAGTGGTCGCCAGACGTTCCTGGGCGGCGCGATACAGGGAGAGACCGATTAACACCACCATCGCTGCCATCGCCGCAAGCAGGATGTAAGCGAGGGTGGGACTGAGGAAGCGTGAGCTGGCCTGGGCCGCAAACTGGTTGGCAAGGGCTGACGTGTTATTCAGCAGCAGCTGCGAGTTATCAAAGATTTCGCTGGCAGCTCTACGTACCTTGAAAAGGTCGGGAGAGGCTTCAAGGATGGCGTCAACGTTCTGGGATACGAACTCGAACAGTTCATCAACTGCCTCAAGGCCGTAAATGGCGTCTTCATCCTGGACCCGGGAAATACCCATGGCCTGATTGCCATTTACCTGACCTTCGAGCACCCGGCCAAACAGGCTGGCATCGCGGCCAAACCGGTCGGCTGCAATAACGGCATCTTCATCACCGGAAAGTACGTTGTTAACAGAGCGCACGATACGTTCAGCCAACAGTGACTGGCGCTGAGCCAGTGCGATCTGTTCCGCAGGGGCGTTGTTATCGAGCAGGATCTGAACGATATCATCGTACTCAACCTGCAGCTGGGGGATCGTCTCGTTCAGGGTCTGGGCAACCTGGTGAAGGCCCAATACCGCTTCTTGAGTTGAGACAATGCTGTCAGCATTTTCCCGCACCGACTCCCAGTTTTGCTGCACCGGACTCCCGGCCGCCAGCTGGCTCGGGGGCAGGCCGGTTGCCGGGTTACCATTGATGACGAAGTCCCACAGTTGTGAGAACTCGTTCCGGGAACGCTGGAGCTGCTCGAACGCAGACGCAGTACCACCGGCCGCCTCGGTCGCATTCTTGGCGATCTCCTGCGAAAGCACCCTGAGATCGTTCGCGTGGGCGATGTATTCCTGGTCGTTCTGGCTGTCCTTGTTGATAATAAACAAGACCACAACGAGCAGCACGGTCAATGCGATCAACGCGGCGATCAGACCGGCAACAAATTTGTTGGCGCCCTGTCCCGAATTGGATCTTCCGGCTCTATTCTTCATTTTCTGGCTCCCGGCCTCTTCTTTGACAAGTTAGGTACTTCTGCGGGTGTTGAGAGTCGATGGTGATGTTCCTGCCACTGTCATCACCACTGGGCAACGTCCAGAAAGCGCTCATCTTCGAGTAGTTCGAAAGTTGAGAAGACTTTCCAGGTTTCCTCATTGCGCTCATACCCTCCCTGAATGAAAGGCTGAACGTTTGCGGGGGTTTCTGTGGGGTCAGCCACAAAGCTATCCACCGCGAAATACTGCATTCCCGATACGCTGTCGACCACCAGGCCACTGAACACGTCACCCTGTTCAACAACGAGGACTCGGCGTTCTCGCTGGCTGCGGGAACTGCGGGGAAGTTCAAAATAGTGGGCAAGATCAACCAGGGGTAACAGGCGGCCACGAACATTGGCCGCCCCTAACATGAACGAACGAACCCCCGGCACGTGTGTGAAGCGGGGGACGTGGAGTATTTCAACAACCTCACCCATCGGGGCCACGTAACGCTGACCAGCCAGAACGAACCCGATGCCGTTCCATAACTGAACGGCTTCCTGCTGCTCCGGTAAACCGGTGGCAAGCATTCGGCTGCGTCGGGCGATATCCGTCAGAACGGCGTAAGGGGCTGCCTGGGCGGACATGCATACTCCATGCGAGAGGTTGGTTGGATCAGGAAATCAGACTGTTGATTGCTTTAATCAGATCGTCTTCATTTACCGGCTTTACCAGATAGCCCTTGGCGCCCTGGCGTGTACCCCAGACGCGGTCGGTTTCCTGATCTTTGGTGGTCACGATGATGACCGGAATGGATGCGGTCTCAGGCGCACGGGTCAGCTGACGGGTTGCCTGGAAGCCATTCAGGCCAGGCATGACAACGTCCATCAGAACCAGGTCCGGAGTCTCTGCGCGGGCTTTTGCGACGCCATCGGCACCGTTGTCTGCCATCAGGACTTCATGTTTGTGCTTCTCAAGAATGCTTGAGATTTTTTTAACTTCGGTGGGCGAGTCATCAACAATCAGGATGCGGGCCATGGTTTCCTCAATCTCGATAAAGGTTCATTGCGTCAGCGAATTACTGTTCCAGCTGGGGAAAATACTGGCGAATGGTGTTTAGAAGCTCGTCTTTGCTGAACGGTTTGGTCAGATACTGGTCTGACCCGACAATACGCCCTTTGGCTTTGTCGAAAAGACCGTCTTTGCTGGAGAGCATAATGACCGGCGTCTTCTTGAACGCCGAATTGTTTTTGATCAGGGCACAGGTTTGATAGCCATCGAGCCGTGGCATCATAATATCGACAAATATGATGTTGGGCTGAGAATCGGCAATCTTGGCAAGAGCGTCAAAACCGTCAGTTGCAGTAATAACATCGCAACCTACTTTTTTGAGAAGGGTCTCAGCGGTGCGACGAATGGTTTTGCTATCGTCAATCACCATAACTTTCAGGTTCTCGAAGTTGTCATCCATTGTCCAACTGCCTTGCGCTCTGCGGTGTCATATTTGGAGTGGAGCTTTTTAACACACATTTTAAGGGTGTTCTATAAGCCTCGCTTATTTATAGAGTATCGATGGCTGGAGAAAAAGCATAACTTTGTGTCTAAATGTACTCTTGGCCCATCTAGGTATTATAGCCAATGCTATTCGGGTGCATTCGGCGTGCGGGTGCAATACCATCGGAGGGGTAAAGCATAGCACTTAACATTTACAGCGCTCTGCTGAGCGGTTCCGGTTTCTTCATCTATTTCAAGGGATGCTATGACAGTTCGACTCGGTGTGGTGATGGATCCGATTGAGGATATCCACTTCAAGAAAGACAGCTCGCTGGCAATGCTTCTGGCGGCGCAACAACGCGGCTGGGAAATTGAGTACATGGAGCTGCCGGACCTCTACCTGCAGGGTGGCAGGGCCATGGCGCGGACCCGGGACCTCACGGTTCACATGAATCCGGACGACTGGTACAGCTTCGGTCATTCCCGGGACCGTGATCTCGGCGAGCTGGACGTCATCCTGATGCGCCAGGATCCTCCGGTAGACCGGGAGTTCCTGATGGCCACCTATATACTTGAGGCGGCAGAGCTGGCCGGCGCACTCATCGTCAACCCCCCTGCCGCGCTGCGGGACTGTAACGAAAAGTTGTTCGCCACCCAATTTGAAGACTGCACTCCGCCGCTGATTGTTACGCGCTCCGCGGCCCGCCTGAAGGCATTTCATGCGGAACACCGGGATGTCATCATGAAGCCGGTTGACGGTATGGGCGGTCGCTCTATTTTTCGGGTGCGCGAAGGCGATGCCAACCTGGGGGTTATTATCGAAACGCTGACCCAGCATGGCGAGCACCAGGCCATGGCACAAAAGTACATTCCCCAGATCAGCGAGGGCGACAAACGCATCCTGCTGATCGACGGTGAGCCGGTACCTTATGCCCTCGCCAGAATTCCGTCCCACGGTGAAAATCGGGGCAACCTCGCCGCCGGTGGTCGTGGCGAAGGTCGTGAGCTGACTGCCCGGGATCGGGAAATCTGTGCCCGGGTGGCGCCAGCGATAAAAGCGAAGGGGCTGATTTTCGTGGGCATCGACGTTATCGGTGATTACTTGACCGAAATCAACGTCACCAGTCCCACGTGTATCCGGGAGCTTGATGCTGCCTTCGGAATTGACATTGGTGGCCTGCTGATGGACGCCATTGAACGGCGTCTGAGGTAATATGTCGACTATGAACAAATCACCAATGCCGTTGGCAGGCCCCGGCATTAAAGCAGTAGTGAGAAACAGGCAGTGAGACACTAACCGGCATGGCTGTTCAAGTCAGCGACTTTGATCGCTTTTCGTTTACACTCTTTATGGCGCTGGCGTTACACGCGGTGCTGGTGCTGGGCATTACCTTTGCCCAGCCCGACCCGCCGAATTCCGCTGAAACGCTGGAAATCACCCTGTCCCAGTTTGACGATCAGGAGGCACCGGAAGATGCGGACTTCCTGGCCCAGACCAATCAGCGGGGCAGTGGCACCGAGGAAGAAAAGCAGGAACTGACCAGCCCCCAGCAGTCCAGTTTCAGTGACAGCCAGGTCGCCGAGGTGCAACCGCAAGCACCTTCCACGACCGAGCCTGCCGCGCGCACCGAGCAACAGGTAGTTGAAACTACGGCGCCCAGCACACGCAAGACGCCAAAAGCTGACCCGTTTGAGGAGCCGCCGGAAGAGAAACTGCCGGTAGAGCAGAAGAAAAGTCTGATGGAGCGGAGTCTTGAGATCGCCAGTCTGGAAGCAAGGCTGGATGACCAGATGCGGGCCTACGCCAAAAAGCCCAGGGTTTTGCGGGTCACCTCGGTGTCTACCCTGAGCTCCACCAACGCCTGGTATGTGCGGAACTGGATCAATAAGGTAGAGCGGGTAGGCAACATCAACTATCCGTCCGAAGCTCGCCAGGCTGGCATTCATGGCACCGTCAGGATGCTGGTGGTATTAAAAAATGACGGCACCGTTAAAGAGTTGCAGGTGCTGCAATCGTCCGGAAGCAGCCTGCTGGATGACGCTGCCGTCCGGATTGTACGCCTGGCAGCACCGTTCTCCTCGTTTCCCGAGGAGCTCCGCAAGGAAAGCGATGTGCTGGAAATTATCCGAACCTGGTCATTCCAGCGTAAGGGGTTGAGTTCAGGATGACTACAAACACCACCACGCCGCAGAGCCTGCAAGGCCACTTTCTCATTGCCACGCCTTACCTGGGGGACCCCCGGTTCCACGGCGCCGTTGTGTATCTGTGCGACCATTCTGCTGACGGCGCACTGGGCGTGATGGTTAACCGTCCGCTGGACATCTCCCTGGGCGAGGTGCTGGAGCAGCTCGACATGGACGGAGGTGAGCTCGATTCCCCGGTGTTCAGTGGCGGTCCGGTTGAGCCCGAGCGCGGTTTTGTACTGCACGAACCAGCCAGGACATGGCAGGCTACTCTGCCGATCAGCGACGATATTATGCTCACCACCTCCAGGGATGTATTGGCTTCCATTGGCAAGGGCGAGGGACCTCCGCGATACCGGATTGCCTTGGGTTACTCCGGCTGGGGCGAAGGCCAGCTCGAAGCCGAATTGGCCGGCAATGCCTGGCTGACCTGTCCGGCCAGCGCCGAACTGCTGTTTGGTTCGGACTGGGAAAATCTCTACAGCGCGGTGCTCCGGCAACTGGGCATAGATCTCAACCAGCTCAGTGACTCGATCGGCCATGCGTGAGCCCGGTCAGCGCCAGGTGATGGCGTTTGATTTCGGCACCCGGCGCATCGGTGTGGCCTTCGGCCAGGAGTTGCTGGGCAGCGCCCGCCCCCTGACCATGTTACCGGCCCGGGATGGCATCCCTGACTGGCTGGTGATTGAAAAACTCCTGGCCGAGTGGCAGCCGGACCAGGTCGTCGTAGGCTTGCCTCTCAACATGGACGATACCGAGAACGACATGTGTGACCGGGCCAGGAAATTCGGCAAACGCCTGCATGGCCGCTTTCATGTGCCGGTCGCCATGGTGGATGAACGCCTGACGAGCTTTGAAGCCAAGGGTGAAGTCATGGCCGCCGGCGGCGAGCGGGATTTTGGCAAGCACGGGGTCGATGATCTGGCCGCCGTCTTGATTCTTGAAACCTGGTTTCGACAGGTTGCAAACTGACAGTATGTTGCCATCGCATAGGGAGTGGGCAATTCAATGACCGCATTACTCGACATGGACCAGTTACTGGACCAGCTTGAATCCGGGTTGCGTGAGCAACTGAAAGAGCGCGAGATCAGTAACCCGGTGCTGGTGGGCATTCGCACCGGCGGCGTCTGGCTGGCGGATTTGTTGAACAGGCGCCTGGGGCTTGACGGTCCCTTCGGTGAGCTGGATATCTCATTCTACCGGGACGATTTCAGCCGCATCGGCCTGAACCCGCGTGTACTGCCGTCCCGCTTGCCGTTTGAAACCGAAGGCCGGGATATCATCCTGATCGACGACGTCATCATGAGTGGCCGCACCATTCGCGCCGCAATGAACGAACTCTTCGATTACGGCCGCCCGGCGAGTATCATACTGGCCACCCTGATAGACATGGGGGCCCGTGAGCTGCCGATCCAGCCCGACGTGGTGGCCAGGAAACTCAGCCTGGCGCCTCACCAGCGCGTTAAACTGCGCGGCCCGGACCCACTGCATATAGAAGTACGGGACACAGACCACTAAGCACTACAACCGAGAAGGTAAACGGGCAATCATGACGGCATACGATCCTTCCGCACCCTCTCTGCAGCTGACCCGGGATGGCCAGCTCAAACATTTTCTGACCCTGGACGGCCTTGATCGGCCACTGTTAACCGATATTCTCGATACCGCCGACTCCTTCATCGAAGTGGGCGAGCGCACCATCAAGAATGTGCCGTTGCTGCGCGGACGCACGGTGGTTAACCTGTTTTTCGAAGCCAGCACCCGGACCCGAAGCACTTTCGAGCTGGCGGCAAAGCGGCTTTCTGCAGACGTTCTCAACCTGGACATCAACACCTCCGCCACCTCCAAGGGCGAGTCCCTGTCGGACACGCTGCTCAACCTCGAGGCCATGGCCAGCGACATGTTCGTGGTGCGCCATTCCCAGAGTGGTGCTCCGCACTTTATCGCCGAGAGCGTCACCCCCGGTGTCGCGATCATCAACGCCGGCGACGGGCGTCACGCTCACCCGACCCAGGCCATGCTGGACATGCTGACCATTCGCCAGCACAAACACGAATTCGAAGGTCTTCGGGTAGCCATTGTCGGCGACATCCTGCATTCGCGGGTTGCCCGCTCCCAGATCAGTGCGCTCAAAACCCTGGGTGCGAAAGAAGTCCGGGTCATCGCCCCCGCGACACTACTGCCCACCGATGTCCAAAGCCTGGGCTGCAACGTGGAATACGATATGACCCGGGGCCTGGAGGATATCGATGTCATCATCATGCTGCGGCTGCAACGGGAGCGTATGGAAGGCGCATTGTTACCGAGTGAGCGAGAGTTTTACCGCCTCTATGGCCTCAGTACCGAGAAGCTGAAGCTGGCACGGCCGGACGCCATCGTGATGCACCCCGGCCCCATCAATCGCGGCGTGGAAATTGAATCCGCCGTCGCCGACGGGCTCCAGTCAGTGATTCTCAACCAGGTTACCAACGGCATAGCCATTCGCATGGCCGTGATGTCGATGGCAATGAGCGGACAGGTAGCCGAGCGGTCTCAAGCACAATCAAACGCACTGCCAAAAGGGATAAACTCGTGAGTGTTGATCAGCAACCGGTCATCAGAATTGCCAATGGCCATCGGCTGACAACCAACGGCCGCGAGCAGAACCCCTGCAGCCTGCTGATCCGCAACGGCCGCATTGAAGCGTTGGGAGAGCAAGCCGACCAGGCCGAAGTGGACCAGACCATTGACGCTACCGGCTGCATGGTAACCCCGGGTTTTACCGACCTCTGCTGCAACCTGCGTGAACCCGGTGCCGGCCAGAAGGGTAACATTGCCAGCGAGACCCGGGCCGCGGCCAAGGGCGGTTACACCACGGTGTGTGCCGCGCCGGATTCCTCCCCCGTGAATGATTCGGGTGCCGTCACCCATCTGATACGAGAGGTGGCGGCCAACCGTTCGCCGATCAACGTGCTCCCGCTCGGTGCTGCAACCCGAGGCCTGGAAGGCGAATTACTGAGCGATATGGTCGGGCTCTCTGCCGCCGGATGTGTGGCCCTGAGTAACGGAATGTCGACCGTTCGCAATGCCCGTATCCTTCGCCGCGCCATGGCCTATGCCCAGACCTTCGGGTTCACCCTGATGCTGCAGCCCCGTAATCATGCCCTGGCGGCCGACGGCTTTGCCCACGATGGCATGGTGACGACTCGCCTGGGTCTGCTGGGCATTCCGGAAGTGGCAGAAACCGCCGCCGTGTCAGAAATGTTATTGCTGGCGGAAGAAACCGGGGTGCGGTTGCATCTCAGCCAGCTCTCTACCGCCCGCAGCGTCGCCATGGTCGCTGACGCCCGTGCGCGGGGCGTATTGGTGACGGCAGATGTGGCCATGCACCATCTGGTATTTACCGAGCAGGCTCTTGGTGGTTTTGACAGCCGCTTTCACGTGCTGCCGCCTCTGCGCACCGAGGCCGATCGGCAAGGCTTGCTGGCTGGTGTCCGGGATGGCGTCATTGATGCCATTGTCAGCCAGCACCAGCCTCACGATTCGGCCGCCAAACGGGCACCGTTGGCCGCCACCGAACCTGGTCTGTCGTCTATCGAGAGCGTGCTCTCCCTGGGTCTCGGGCTGGTGCAGAAAGGCGAACTGAGCGAAGCCCACCTGATTGCTGCGCTGACCAAGGGTCCCGCGACAGTACTGGGGCTGACCGACAACACTTTATCAGTCGGTGAGGTGGCGGATATTTGCGTCATCGATACCAGGGCCACCTGGACTCCAACGGCGACCAATATCCTCTCTGCCGGCAAGCATGTCCCGGTCACCAGCCGACCCTTGCCCGGTGTTGTCCGGCACACTCTGTGCGCAGGCAAAACGGCTTGGGCGCTCGCTTAGCCCCACTGGTCTTCCTGCCTGGCAGCTTCTGTGTGTTCGCCCTGATGAGGTGATGTTGTGGGAGCGTGAGGGGTGTTGAAGGCCATGCCCATGGGGCACTGCTGAGACCGTGCAGCAGGGCATGGTCAGCCGTTACTTGACGGCGTCTTTCAGAGCTTTGCCTGCCTTGAAACCGACAGTGCGGCTGGCGGCGATCTGGATCGGCGCGCCGGTCTGGGGGTTGCGACCGCTGCGGGCTTCCCGCTTCCGGACGTTGAAGGTGCCAAATCCGATCAGGGTGACGTCATCGCCCCGGGCAGCGGCTGCGGACACCTGGTCCGTGAAAGCGGTGATAATCTCGCTGGCTTTTTCGCGGGTCAGACCGGTTTCGTCGGCGATCGCGCTGGCAAGTTCTGGTTTACGCATCAGTAACTCCTTTGAATTTCGCAAGCTCTCAACTGGCCTGCTCCCATAGTGGTATAGCGTCTGGGAGTGAGGTGTCAATGTTGGAAGGCTCTTGTTGGTCGTTTGTCCGTGTCGTTTTTTGTTGCAGGTATTGCAGTAGTGCAGTCTCTCGGGGGCATTGCCCCATTGGTTACAGTTTGTAAGCTCAGGGCAAAGGTTGTCACGGCGAAGCCGAAATCGCCGCCGCCCGGATAGTGAAACGCACCTGCTAGCAGGCCAGGCGTCGGGGCTCCTCCGAAGGGCCCCTCCATGGCTTTCCCTCTGAAGCATGGCTTGGTTAGCTACCGATCCTCATGCAAGCGACCTTCGACATACTTGTGGAGGATGCTGGCAACAAGTGTTTGGTAGGGAATACCCTCTGCCAGTGCTTTCTTCTGCAGCCCCCGAAGGTCCTTGGAAGAAAGCCTGATATTGATGCGAGCATCTTTCTTGAACATGGCCTCGGCATACTGTTGGTGCCGCGCTTTTCGGTCCTCAATATCTGGCGCCCGCTGTAACTCTCCAGCATCGAACGCGTCCAGAATTTCCTGCTCTTCTTTATCCAGCCTGCTCATTTCGGCCCTCCCAAATAGATTTTTGTCGCTTTCCGGCTCGGGATGATCGTTTTCAGAAAAACCTCATCTTCCGACTCAACAAAGGGCACCGGATAGGCGAAGCCCTCTATTTCAATCACGTGAATCTGTTGGCCCGGATACCGTTCCTGATTCGGATGCTCGAACGTATCCAGGATACCTCCGATAGAAATGTGTAAAACCACGTCCTCGAACGAGATGCTCCTTTCCTCTTGGAGAAGCTTGTTCTTTTCCGGGTTCCACGTGATCGGTTTCATAAGTCAAATGCTGGCACGTTGTGTGCTTTTTGTACTCAGCAGCTAACGTTTCAGTGAGTGACGCAACCGATGGAAAGTTTCAGGGTCAGTATAAAAGATAATGACGAGCGCGATCCAATACCCAAAAATCGCCACTATAATTCAGGTAAATGAAGCGTTCTTCAGGGGCTCCCCAAACAGAAGGTAATTCGCGTTCATGGCCGGCAAAACCCTATTTACAGTTGCAACACTCTTTGTTGCAGGGCTCTCCCTGTCCTCCCCCTCCGTTTATGGAGAAAGTGAATCCGAGCAGACTGGCCGCTCACTTGAGCGCCCCCTGGTCAATTTCACCGCGGGGCAGGTAGGTGTCGACCGAAACCTGAATAACCTCTGGCGCTACGGCCTCGAGTACCGTTTTTCCCCGCTGGCGCGCTATAGGCTCGTACCCTCAATCGGAGTGGTGGTCGGCGCGGATGGGGCGAATTATATATACGCAGAGTTACGCCGGGATTTTCGTTTTGCAGGTCATTGGTTACTGACTCCGAGTTTCGGGCTCGGGCGTTTCAACAACCGTTCGGGGTTTAATCTCGGCCACATGCTGGAATTTCGTAGCGGTCTGGAGATTTCGCACCAGTTCAACCAGGGGTACCGGCTGGGTGTTGCGGTATTCCATTTATCAAATGGCGGGCTATCCGACGAGAACCCGGGCACTGAAGCAGTCGTTCTTTCGTTCAGTGTCCCCCTTGGTGACAACACCGCGAGCCCGGCCATAAAAAATCGAAATTGACTGTATTATTAATTCCAGGCCCAAAAAAAGCGCCGTACTTTTCAGCAGGGCGCTTTTTCCGTCGTTCAGTCTCAGGCTTTAGGCCCAGCCTTCACAATCGACTCAGAAACATCAAACTTCTTGAAGTTCTCAACGAACTGACTGATCAGCTCTTTTGCCTTGGCGTCGTACTCGTCAGTGCTGGCCCAGGTGTTGCGTGGGTTCAGCAGCTTGCTGTCGACGTTGGGGACGTTGAGGGGTACGTCGAGGTTAAGGGTTGGCAGGTGTTCGGTTTCGGTATCGTCCAGGTCGCCGTTCTGGATGGCGCTGATGATGCCACGGGTGGTGGGGATGCTGAATCGCTCGCCTTTACCGTGGGGGCCGCCGGTCCAGCCGGTGTTGACCAGGAATACCCGGCTACCGAATTCGTCCATGCGCTTCATCAGGAGCTCGGCGTATACGCCGGCGGGGCGTGGGAAAAAGGGTGCGCCGAAGCAGGTGGAGAAGGTGGCTTTCAGTTTGGATGAGGAGCCCATTTCTGTCGAGCCAACCAGTGCAGTGTAGCCACTCAGGAAGTGGTATGCCGCAGCTTCTTTGCTCAGCACGGACACGGGCGGCAGTACGCCGGTCATGTCGCAGGTCAGGAATACGATGTGTGACGGCTCACCGGCGCGGTTTTCCGGAACGCGTTTTTCAACGTGCTCAAGCGGGTAGGCGCAGCGGGAGTTTTCGGTCAGGGACACGTCGGTGTAATCAGGCACGCGGGTATCCGGGTCGATCACAACGTTTTCAACTATGGCACCGAAGCGAATAGCGTCCCAGATTATGGGCTCGTTCTTCTGGCTCAGGTCGATGCACTTGGCGTAGCAGCCGCCTTCGATATTGAACACGGTGCCGGGGCCCCAGCCGTGTTCGTCATCACCGATCAGGAAACGGCTCGGGTCCGCGGACAGGGTAGTCTTGCCGGTGCCGGAGAGGCCGAAGAACAGGCAGGTTTCGCCGTCGTCGCCCACGTTGGCGGAGCAGTGCATCGGCAGTACGTCTTTCTCGGGCAGCAGGAAGTTCTGCACCGAGAACATGGCTTTTTTCATTTCGCCGGCGTAGTGCATGCCAGCCAGCAGTACCTTGCGGCGGGCAAAGTTGATGATTACACAGCCGTCGCTGTTGGTGCCGTCACGCTTGGGTACGCATTCGAAGTTGGCGGCATTCAGAATCTGCCACTCCTGCTTGTCTGACGGGTTGAACGAGTCAGGGCGGATAAATAGGTTGCGGCCGAACAGGTTTTGCCACGCGGTTTCGGTGGTCATTTTCACTGGCAGGTAGTGTTCGGGGTCAGACCCGACGTGCACCTGGGAAACGAAATGAGTCTGCTCGACGAGGTAGGCTTCTACCCGATCCCACAGTGCATCGAACTTGTCGGCATCAAAGGGCCGGTTGATGGGTCCCCACTGGATGTCGTCGGCGGTGCTGGGTTCTTCAACGATGTACCTGTCCATGGGAGAGCGGCCAGTGCGCTTTCCGGTCTTGACGACCAGTGAGCCGTTCGCCGCCAGTTGGCCTTCTTTTCGTTCAATTGCCAGCTCAACCAGGTGTGCTGTGCTCGGATCATTATAGGTGATGCTCACTTCGACCTCGCCAAGGGTATCGTCGGAAATTGTATCAGCCGCCAAAGGCCGGGTTACCTACCCTGGTACCCGGAGCATAAAAGCTGGCGGAAAACTGATCAATTGAGTCTTCTCAGGCGGCCAATTATGCCAGACGCCCCTCAAAAAAACGAATGCCCAATCCACCCAATCGGGCTTTCGGGTGGAAGATATAGCTATCATTACAATTAATGTAATGAATGGCCCATAAACTAATGCAAGGAATGCCCGAGAAACAGCCGGTCAATATCGTTGCGGTCAAAGCGGTACTGGGCATGACAAAACTGGCAATCCATCTCGATATCGCCGCGCTCGGTGAGAATGCTGTAGCACTCTTCCTGGCCGATGGCCTTGAGGGCGGACTGAGTACGTTCTTCCGAACAGCTGCAGCGGAAGGCCACCGGGTCGGCAGCGAATACGCGCACTTCTTCTTCGTGGAACAGCCGGTGGAGGATGGTCTCGCTGTCCAGCTCCAACAGCTCTTCCGGTTTGACGGTGCTGGCCAGGTGATTGACCCGTTGCCACAGGTCGTCGTCCGGTTCGGTGCCGCCGGGCAGGCGCTGGAGCATCAGGCCGGCGCTGCGAGTATCGTCTGAAAACAGGATCAGGCTGGTGGCGATCTGCTCGGACCGGGCAAAGTAGTCTTCCAGACATTCCGCCAGGGAGTCGTGCTCCCGGGGGACCACGCCCTGGTAACGCTGGCCCTGTGCCGGGGTGATGGTGATAGCCATCTGGCCTTTGCCGAGCAATTCATGCAGGGAGTCGCTGTTGGCGGCGCCTTCCTCAAACTGAGCCAGTCCACGGATGAAACGGTCATGGCTGCACTCGGCCATGAACAGCCGCACCGGGCCGTCGCCTTTGGCCTGCAGTGACAGGGTGCCTTCAAATTTCAGGCTGCTGCTCATCAGCACGCTGGCGGCCAGGGTCTGGCCGAGCAGGGCTTTTACCCGGGCCGGATAGTCGGACTGCTGGGTGATGCCGGTGTAACTGTCGGACAGTTGCACCCATGCGCCACGAATCTGGCTGTGCTCAAAGATAAATCGCTGGAACTGGTCCTGGGACGCCATTAAATGAGTCTCCTGATGTCTGCCCGACCGGTTGGTCGGCGGCCCGGGCAAAAATTCGGTGGCACCGGCGTAACTGCGTCAGATGCCGTTCTGGTCTTTGAAACGCTGTATGTTACGCCGGTCTTTCTTGGATGGGCGCCTGGCCGGGGGCAGTTGCGCGGCCTGCATGGTCTTACGTTGCCAGGCCAGGTCTTCCCGGTGTTTAACGCTGTCGTCGGTCTCGTGGTAGAGCATCTGGGCTTCGGGCGCACTGCGCCGGCGGTCGCTGACGTCATCCACAATCACCGTACGCTCCTGAAAGCCCTGGCGGAGTTTGAGCCGGGCACCGGGCTCCACTGCTCTGCCGGGTTTGCAGCGCTGATCGTTGTAATGCACCTTACCGCCTTCGATGGCGTCTTTGGCCAGGCTGCGGGTTTTGAAGAACCGAGCGGCCCAGAGCCATTTGTCGAGTCGTACCTTGTTATCGCTTTCTGCTGGTGAGGTCATGTCTCCCCGCTTGCTGTGCCTATGCCGAGTGTCCTGGCTGGCTAATTCCTTAACCTACTGAGGCCCCAGGAATCTGGAAAGCAAGGCGTGGCGGTGAAGGTTTGGCGGCCGGCGCTCCGGTGGTTCCAAATCAAGCCGCCACAACACCGCTAGCCAGATTCCTGGGGCCTCCCTCCGGGCGTACTGCTGAAGGCTTTGGATCGTCGTTCCTGCCCTTTGACATGGAACCACCATGCCTGCAGGACAGCGCCTAGCCCAAAACCTTCAGCAGTACGCAGTAGATTAAGGAATTAGCCAGCCATGATACTAGTATAGACAGTTCACGCGCCCGATGGCATGGAGCGTTTTAAAAGTTGGGGCATCACCTCGTCAAAGTGATGAATCGAGGGAATGCTGGGGTGGGCCCGGTGTGGCACGATCTGGCTGTCCGGTGCCAGGATGGCAAGGCACTGCCCGATGCCTGCGGATACGGCACTTTCGAGTACCGGAAAGCTGTCATCCACCATCAGGGTGCGGGCTGGCTCATGGGGTTGAATCCGCAGCAGATCGGCCCAGAATTCCGGTGCTTCCTTGGGTTTGCCGAGGTTGTGGCTGGAGATAACATCGTCCACCAGGTGATCGAGGCCGGTTTTATGGAGTTTCAGGGCGAGCGGGTCGGGGTGGCAATTGGTGACGATCACCGAGCGCAGCCCGGCCGTGCGCAACGCTTCCAGAAACGGCTTCACATGGGGGCGGTAGGCAATTTTGTCCCGTACCTCGGCCTTCAGTTCGCTGATGTTCAACGACAGCCGGTCACTCCAGTAATCGGTGCAGTACCAGTTCAGGGAGCCACGTTCAGCCTGGATCATCGGGATGATCATGTTCCGCGCCTGGTCGGGTGTCAGGTTATTGAATTCCGCGTAGCGCCGGGGCAGGTGTTCGAGCCAGAAATGGGTGTCGTAGTGAAGATCGAGCAGGGTTCCGTCCATATCCAGGAACACTGTATCGAGGCAAGACCAGTTGACCATAATGCAAAACAGCCTGAATGAATGACACTTTCAGGCTGCCGCAATTTACGCTTTCGCGCAAGCAGGATCCGCGCGCTCCAACGACCGGATTACATATCGTTCTGGGCGACCGCTTGTGGTTTGCGACCGCTCATGGTGCAGCCGAGGCAGCGAACGAATGTCGCTTTGGCCGGGCCGACCACCAGTACTTTGCCCACTTCCCCGGCATTTCCGCCCAGCAGGGAGAAAGGCAGGGATACTAGATAAACGGCGCTACCCAGAATGGTGGTGACAAGCAGGGCAGGTCGGGCCAGCAGCGCATCACCGGTCATGGCCAGAGCTGAGGGAGATTCGTCAACTGCCTGGGCATGGCCAAGGGAAGCGAAAGCCATCAGGCACATCGCCACGGTGGTCGTAAGAATTCGTGAAAGCTTTGCGGTCATAGCTGATTTCTCCTGATTATTGTCGCCGCCGATCTGCTGCGTGGTATTAAATTTAGTTAAAATTTAATTAATAGTGTAGCGGAACAGGGCGGACATTTTGTTAACTATGAATCATATTTGCATATTTTCAAACGAAATTTTGACTAAATGCTGCCGGAAACCGGTCATAACCTTGGCGCTGGGTTGGATGTCGGGCTTGTCTTGCCGGGAAGCTATCGCTGACAGCGGGCGCAGTATACCGTCGAGCGCTGGCTCATGCGGATTTCCCGGAGGCTGTCGCCGCAGTGTCCGCAGGGCTGGCCATCACGGCCATAAACCAGCAGGGACTGGGCAAAATAGCCGGGCTTGCCGTCGCTGTTGACGAAGTCCCGCAGGGTAGTGCCGCCCATGAGTATGGCCGCGCTCAGGGTTTCGCGGATATTGTCGGCCAGCATCAGGTAACGGTCGCGGCTGATTCGCCCGGCAGCCCGGCGAGGATGTATGCCTGCTTTATAGAGCGCTTCGTTGGCGTAGATGTTGCCAACGCCGACCACCACATGGTTGTCCATAATAAAATGCTTGATGGGTGTTTTCCTGCCCCGGGAGGCCCCATATAAATAATGTCCGTCGAAATCGTCTGCCAACGGTTCTGGTCCCAGACTGACCAGCAGCTTGTGGGTGTCCGGACTGGTAGTCCAGAGCCAGCAGCCGAAGCGTCGCGGGTCGTTGTACCTCAGCCGCACACCGGTGGCCAGTTCGATTTCCAGGTGATCATGCAATAAAGGCAGGCTTTGGTCCGTGATGACCCGAAGGCTGCCGGACATGCCCAGGTGCCCTATAAGAGTGCCGTGGTCGAATCGCAGCAGCAGGTATTTGGCGCGCCGTTCTACCGCCAGGATAGTGTGCCCGGTGATTTGCTCCGCCAGGTCCGCGGGCACCGGCCAGCGCAGGCGACCATCACGCACGGTTACGCTGGTGACCTGCAGGCCTTCGCAAAAGGGTGCAATACCCCGTCGGGTGGTCTCAACTTCAGGCAGTTCAGGCAAGTCAGGCGCTCCGGAGGGCATTCAGGGAGTGGACGATTGTCGCGGATGTGGGCGCGTTGTCAATCGCACCGGGCAGTTAGTATAAATGGTAACCAAATACCGTCGAAACCCGGTTGTTTTAGCTAACAACTGTACGCTAGAGTGACGGGAATGAATTGCGCAGGTCACGTTGGCCGGATTGTTGAATTTGAGGTAATTGAATATGTGGTATAACGGTCTCCTGGACCTGTCGGTGTTGCAGCTAGTGCTTGTAGTCCTTGGTATGACTCACGTCACCATCATCAGTGTAACGCTCTACCTTCACCGGCATTCCGCGCATAATTCGCTGGATCTGCATCCGGTGCTGTCTCATTTTTTCCGCTTCTGGCTCTGGCTGACCACCAGCATTATCACCAAAGAATGGACGGCCATTCACCGTAAGCACCACGCCACCTGTGAAACCGAGGATGATCCCCACAGCCCGATGATCAAGGGCATCCGCAAGGTTGTCTTCGAAGGCGCCGAACTCTACGCCGAGGCTGCGACGCCGGAGACGCTCGAGCGCTTCGGCCAGCGCACCCCGCAGGACTGGGTCGAGCGCAATGTATACACCAAACACAACAATCTGGGCATTTTGCTGCTGGCGATCATTAACCTGGCGCTGTTTGGTGTTAACGGTATCTGGATCTGGGCCGTGCAGATGATGTGGATTCCGGTCTGGGCTGCCGGTGTGGTCAACGGCATTGGCCACTATTTTGGTTACCGCAACTTTGAATGCGCCGATAACGCTCGCAACATCGTGCCCTGGGCGATTTTTATTGGTGGCGAAGAGCTGCACAACAATCACCACACCTATCCGAACTCGTCCAAGCTGTCCCGTCGCTGGTACGAAGTGGATATCGGTTGGGGTTACATCCGCATGTTCCAGTTGTTTGGTCTGGCCAAGCCGAAGGGCTACCGGCCAATTGCGCACTCGGTGCCGGGCAAGCAGGCGCTGGATGTCGAAACCGTACAGGCTATTGCCAACAACCGGTTTGATATCATGCGCCAGTATCGCAAACGGGTGATGGAGCCGGTTCTGTTACAGCAACGGAGCCTGATGGAAGATGAAATCAAGCCCCGCTACCGCAAGCTTCGTAAGCTGTTGTCCCGGGAAGTGAGCCTGATTCCCGAAACCGACCGCCTGCATCTTGATTCGGTACTGGAGATCAACCCGGTACTGCGGCAGATCTACGACAAGAGCCACGAGCTGCAGGCGATCTGGCGTCGCCGGGGTGTGAAGCCCCAGGAAAAACTGCAGGCATTGATGGACTGGTGCAAAGACGCGGAAGCCAGTGGCATCCGCTACCTTGAGGATTTTGCCACGCACCTGAAATCCTACTCACTCCGGCCTGCCTGATTGAGACAGTCAGCTAAACCCCACTTCGGTGGGGTTTTTTTATGTGGTGCGGAAAAGGTTATAGGCTACCTGGCCGGCGGTTTTCTGGCGATGCAGCTGCCATTGGGCCGGCACAGCGAGGGTGACGATCTCGCTTTCGTGCTCCACATACACCCAACTGCCAGGTCGCACCCAGCCATTGCTGGCGATCAGCGGGAACAGTTTCTCCAGCCAGCCCTGGCGGAAGGGCGGGTCCAGGAAAATAATATCGAACGCCTGGCCTGCGGGCCGGGCAAGAAACTGGTCCACGGACTGGCATACCACCTGGCCTTGGGTGGAGTTCAGCAGTTGCAGATTATCTTTGAGAGCTTTGGCCAGCGCCGGAGTATGATCCACCAGGGTGGCGTCAGCGGCACCCCGTGACAATGCTTCCAGTCCCAGCGCACCACTGCCCGCAAACAGGTCGAGGCAATGGCTGCCTGCCAGGTGGAAATTCAGCCAGTTAAACAGGGTTTCCCGGGTGCGTGCTGGCGTCGGACGTACGCCGCCAGCATCCGGGAAGGTCAGCTTTCGGCTGCGCCAGACGCCGCCGATGATGCGAAGTTCACCGGCTGAGGGCGTATGCCCGGGACGTTGTGGGGCGGTTTTCTTACGGCCCATGGGGTATAGGCTCCGGCCTGGTTCTGGTTTCTGAATGGTGGATGGTAACGGAAAAGACCGCGCGCTATAAGGCACAGGTTTGGACGGTGCCATCCCGGGCCGCTAGAATGTCGGCTCTCTTTTTGCAGGATGGTGCGCGGTCACGTTTTCAGGGCTCCCCGGCAGGTAGCGCGTTTCACCCGTTCAACTTTTTCAACCTCGAGAACGAGTAAGTAATCATGATGGCAGAATGGATCACAATTGGCGTACTGGTGCTGCTGGCTCTGGTGTTTGTTCTGGATATCGCCAGCAACCGCAAGCGCGTGCCCCGTCCCGCCCCGGTACCACAGCGTAAGCTCGAAGCGCCACAGGAAAAGCAGGCGGAACCCTTACCGAAGGCGCCCCCGGAGGAGCCAGCAGAAGCAGTATCGGAGCAGCCTGTTGAGGCCGAGCCGGAACTTGTCGAAAAGCCAACCGCGCCCGTTCCACCGCCTGAGCCAGTACCTGAGCCAGAACCGGAACCTGCTGCCAGTGTGTTCCAGCGTATTCGCAGCGGCCTCGGGAAGACTCGGGCAAACCTGACCTCCGGCCTGTCTGACCTGTTCGCTGTCGGCAAGGCCGTGGACGAGGATCTGCTCGAGGAGATCGAAACCACCCTGCTGATGGCGGATGTTGGTGTCACAGCGACCTCGGAAATTATCGAATCGTTGACCGCGAAGCTTGAGCGCAAGCAGCTGAAAGATGGTGCCGCCCTGCGGTTGGCCCTGAAGGAAGAATTGCGGGGCCTGCTGGCAAACACGTCACAGCCATTGGATCTGACCACCGGGAAAAAGCCCTATGTCATTCTGATGGTGGGCGTTAACGGGGTGGGTAAAACCACCACGATTGGCAAGCTGGCCAAGCACTTTCAGGCCGATGGCAAATCGGTGATGCTGGCGGCTGGCGATACTTTCCGGGCCGCGGCGGTGGAACAGTTGCAGGTCTGGGGGGATCGCAACAAGGTACCGGTAGTGGCCCAGCATACCGGCGCGGACAGCGCATCGGTGATTTTCGACGCTGTGCAGTCGGCGGCCGCTCGTAATATCGACGTGTTGATCGCGGATACCGCCGGGCGCTTGCAGAATAAAGACAACCTGATGGGTGAGTTGCAGAAGGTTGTGCGGGTGATGAAGAAGCTGGATGAGAACGCGCCCCACGAAGTCATGCTGGTGCTGGATGCCGGTACCGGACAGAACGCCCTGAGCCAGGCCCAGGTGTTCCAGCAGGCCGTGGGCGTAAGTGGTATTACGCTGACCAAACTCGACGGCACCGCGAAAGGTGGTATCGTGTTTGCGATTGCGCGTCAGTTGCAGTTACCTATCCGCTATATTGGTGTTGGCGAACAGGTGGATGATCTCCGTTCATTTGATGCTGAAACCTTTGTAAACGCACTGTTTGATGAGTAAACCGGCTTCATGATCGAGTTTCAGCAGGTCAGCAAACGCTATGACGATGACCACACCGCGCTCCGGCAGATCAATTTCAGCCTGGACCGGGGTGAGATGGCGTTTCTGACCGGCCACTCAGGCGCCGGTAAAAGTACCCTGTTGAAGCTGATCATGCTGATGGAGCGCCCAAGCGCTGGCCACGTCATTGTCGGCGGCCAGCTGCTCAACAAGATGCCCCGCCGCCAGGTGCCCTATATCCGCCGTCACGTGGGTGTCGTTTTCCAGAATCACCATTTGCTGTTTGATCGCACCGTGTTTGATAACGTCGCCATGCCGCTGGAAGTGATGGGGACTCCGTCCCGGGATATCGGCCGGCGGGTCAGGGCGGCGCTGGACAAGGTTGGGCTGCTCACCAAAGAGCGAATGAACCCGATGCAGTTGTCCGGCGGTGAACAGCAGCGGGTGGGTATCGCCCGCGCCGTGGTAAACAAGCCACCGGTGCTGCTGGCGGATGAGCCCACAGGTAACCTGGACCCGGCCCTGTCGGCCGACATCATGCAGTTGTTCCAGCAGTTCAGTCAGGTCGGTGTCACGGTATTGATCGCCAGCCACGACATCGCCCTGATCAACGATATGAATCGTCGCACTCTGGTGCTCGACAATGGCCGCCTGATGCGCGGTGGTGATTTGCCTGCCGCTGGCCAGAAACAGGAACGGGAACAGGAGGTGCTGCGTGGTCAATAAACCAGCGAAGGCACCCAGGCCCGGCACAAGACGGGCAGGCCCAGCGCCAGCTCGAGGTGCCAAGCGCTCGAAGGCGCCGCTGCGGGAATTGCTCGACAGTTATTTCTCGCACCACCGTAAAGTGGCCAAAGACAGCGCCCGTCGCCTCTGGCAGGCGCCGGTGGCAAGCCTGATGACCTGGACCGTAATGGGGGTGGCCCTGGCGCTGCCGGTGGGGCTGCTATTGTTGCTGACCAGTCTGCAGGGCGTCAGCGCGGGTTGGGAAAGTGCAGCCCGGGTGACGGTTTACCTTGAGGATCAGTTGTCGTTGGAGGATGCTGGTCGGCTGCGTCTCGATATTGGCATGCGTGGCGACGTGTCCGAAGTGGAGCTGATTGACAAGTCAGCGGCGCTGGAAGAATTTAGAACGTCATCGGGCCTGAGCGAAGCGCTGGATTATCTGGATGAAAACCCGTTACCTCACACCCTGCTGGCAACCCCTTCAGAGGGTTCCCGCACGGAAGCCGGCATGCAGACGCTGGTGGAAGCTCTGGAGCAGACCCGGGGCGTTGCCCAGGTGCAGGTTGATCTGGGCTGGCTCCAGCGCTTGAATGCCATCACCGAATTGCTCGGTCGCGGTGTCTGGGCTTTAGCCGCGTTGCTGGCGGTCGCGGTGATTCTGGTGATCGGTAACACCATCCGTCTGGCCATTGAAAGCCGCCGGGATGAAATTCTGGTGGCGAAGCTGGTGGGCGGCACCGATGCCTTTGTCCGGCGGCCTTTCCTCTATACCGGGCTGTGGTTCGGTTTGGGCGGCGGCATCGTGGCGTTCGTTTTGCTGCAGCTGACGCTCTGGTTCCTCAGCGAACCGGTGGAACGGCTGGCGGCATTGTACCGCAGTAATTTTTCGCTCAGCGGCCTGGCGTTTGAGGGTACGGTCGCGTTGATTGCGGCTGCGGTGCTGTTTGGCTGGCTTGGCGCCTGGCTGGCAGTCAAACGGCATCTGGATGCGATAGAACCCGGTTGATCGGGTGTGGTGGAAATAGCGTATTGTGTTCCAGGTGCTAAAAAGTTTAGGTTAATAATAGATAATGTAAGCCGATAAAGTTAATCAGATAACTGATTTAAAAGATTTTAATCTTCGGTTTCGGAATTTTGCAGACGCTTGGCGGTCAACGCTTTAATTGTTACATTATTGCCCCAAGCATGGGAGAAAGACATGAATACAAGCTTACAATTAGCTGACCGACTGGTTCCAGGTGCAAATCTCGAAGCCTACATCCAGGCGGCGAGCCACATACCTGTTCTCACCGTAGATGAGGAGCGCAGCCTTGCTGAGCGGCTTCATTACGAAGGTGACGTCGAGGCCGCCAGACATCTTGTACTGTCTCATCTCCGCTTTGTGATTCACATTGCACGCAGTTATTCCGGCTACGGACTGGCCCAGGCTGACCTGATTCAGGAAGGCAACGTTGGCCTGATGAAAGCGGTCAAACGCTTCAACCCGGAATACGGTGTGCGTCTGGTGTCCTTTGCGGTGCACTGGATCAAGGCAGAAATTCACGAATTCATCCTGCGTAACTGGCGCATTGTGAAAGTCGCCACCACCAAAGCCCAGCGTAAGCTGTTTTTCAACCTGCGTAGCCAGAAGAAGCGTCTGGCCTGGTTAAGCCACGCCGAGCTCAACGCGGTGGCGGCAGACCTTGGCGTCGAACCACGGGTGGTGCGCGAAATGGAAGGCCGTCTGGCTTCCCATGACACTTCCTTTGATGGTCCGATGGATGACGATGATGACAGTGCCTACCAGGCACCTGCCCATTACCTGCAGGACCATCGTGGTGACCCGGCAAGCCAGCTTGAGCAGTCCGACTGGACGGAAGATTCCAACGGCCGCCTGATGATGGCGTTGGAGAATCTCGACGAGCGCAGCCAGGATATCCTGCGTGAGCGCTGGCTCACAGACAGCAAGACAACTCTGCATGATCTGGCCGACAAGTACGGGGTGTCTGCAGAGCGTATACGACAGCTTGAAAAGAACGCCATGAAGAAAATCAAGACCCAGATGGCGGAGGTCGCCTGAATACGGCCCCTTAAACCAATCTGGCGGTGACATCGGTCACCCGAAAACGCCACCAGGCGCCCGACGCTGGTGGCGTTTTGGTTTGTAGGGAATAAATGGAATGGAATGGCGCGGATATCGTGATCACCATGCTTGAGAACGGTTCTGTGCGTACCTGGCATGCACCGTCCGTCGCCATTGGCGACACCCTCTTACAAGATCGTAACTGGTCGCAGGGCGATGTTCCCCTTACTCTGGAGTTAGAATATATCCTCGAACAACAGTTCAATCGGGAGGCTCACCGGTGAAAGCGCTGGTAATAGAAGACGATCAGGATGTTGCAACCTATCTCATCAAGGGACTGAAAGAGTCCGATTTCGTGGTGGATCACGCAGCTGACGGCAAAGATGGCCTGATGATGGCTGCCAGTGAGGAATATGACATCATGATTGTCGACCGCATGCTCCCGGGCATGGACGGTCTGGCAATCATCAAAACCGTCAGGGCCACGGGCAACCAGGTTCCTGTGCTCATCCTCAGTGCCCTGGGCGATGTGGATGACCGGGTAGAGGGCCTGCGCGGTGGCGGTGACGACTACCTCACCAAACCCTTCTCCTTTACCGAGCTGCTGGCGCGTATTGAATCGCTGGTACGTCGGAACCGCCAGACGGCGGAAACCGAGACGGTACTGAAAGTGGCAGACCTGGAAATGGACCTGCTGGCCCGCACCGTCAAGCGTGCCGGCCATAACATTGATGTCCAGCCCCGGGAATTCCGTCTGCTGGAATATCTCATGCGCAATGCCGGCCAGGTGGTGACAAGAACCATGCTGCTGGAAAAAGTATGGGACTACCATTTTGATCCCCAGACCAATGTGATTGATGTTCACATAAGCCGTCTGCGCGCAAAAATCGATAAGGAATTCGAAACGCCGCTACTGCAAACTATCCGGGGAGCTGGGTACATGTTGCGTGAAACTGCTTAGCCAGTTAAAAACGTCATCCTTTCAGCTTGCTCTGCTGTACATGGTAGTGTTCGCCACATCAGTGTTTCTGCTGTTGGCGTTCATTTACTGGCGTACAGCCGGTTTTATGACCGCCCAGACAGACGAAACCATCGAGGCTGAAATTGCGGGCCTGGCTGAACAGTATCGAGGGGGCGGTATTAATGGCCTGATCACGGTGATCAGGGAGCGTGTGGCCCGCGACCCCAACGCAAAATCCATCTACCTGTTTACCACCGAAGACTACCTCAAGCTGGCAGGCAATATTGAGACCTGGCCGAAAGAAGCCCAATCCCAAAGCGGCTGGATAAACTTCACCCTGGATGAAAATGTTGGCTGGGTAGGCCCGAAGCGGATTGCCCGCGCCAGGATATTTGAAGTGCAGGGCGGATTACGGCTGCTGGTAGGGCGGGATGTAGACGACCTTGCAACACTCAAACGGCTGATCGAAACCGCCATTAACTGGGGTATGGGCATCACTCTCGCCCTGGCGCTGCTCGGCGGTTACATGATGAGCCGCAGCACGACCCGCCGCATCGAAGTCATCAACAACACCTCCCGCAAGATCATGACCGGTCACCTGTCACTGCGGATTCCGACCCGTGGGACGGACGATGATTTTGACCAGCTGGCAGAAAACCTGAACGAGATGCTGGACCGGATCGTTTACCTGATGGAAGGCATTCGCCATGTCTCGGACAGCATCGCCCATGACCTTCGCACGCCCCTTACCCGTTTGCGGAACCAGCTCGAAAATACGCTGATGTCGGTGGATAACGAAGAGGCCCGGGAGCAGGCCGGCCGTGCGGTGGCAGAAGCCGATCAGCTGCTGGCGACCTTTAACGCGTTACTCCGGATTGCCCGCCTGGAGACCCGAGGCAATGCAGCCGATATGAAGCAGGTTTCGCTGGGGCTGTTGGTCAACGATGCCTGTGAACTCTATGAGGCCGTGGCCGAGGATAAACAACAGAAGTTTCATCACAAGGTGGATAAAGAGGTCATGATCGAAGGTGACCGGGATCTGTTGTTCCAGATGGTCAGCAACCTGATCGACAATGCCATTAAATACACCCCGGAGCAGGGTGCAATTTCCGTTGCGGTGAGAATGGTCGACGGCGAGGCCGTGTTTGAAGTCAGTGACAGCGGCATTGGCATACCGGATGATGAGAAAGACCAGGTGTTCCAGCGCTTTTACCGGGTGGCTAAGAGTCGGTCGCTGCCCGGTAACGGCTTGGGGTTGAGTCTGGTGAGCGCCGTTGCTGAAATTCATCAGGGCCGCATTGTGCTCACCGATACCTATCCCGGAGCTGAGAGCCCGGGGCTTACGATACAGATTTTTTTGCCAGCCTACAGTCCCGATGTCCGACGCATAAGAGCTACCGCATCCAAGTCGGCAGCTGACGCCAACGAGGATGCCAGCGCTGCCTCACCGGCAGAAAATGCGCCGAGTTAGGTGGATTTCCTGCGCTTGAGGACCGGGCCAACTAGGCGTTCCGCCCGGGACTCAACGGAGTGATACAGAGCTTCCACCTGCGACTTTCGGCGTTCAAAACGCACTTGCAAGCTATCCCATTCGCCTTCCAGATGCTTTTGCTCCGCCATCACGAATGCGGCCAGATTGTGACGGTTCACCTTGCCGGTAATGCCGTACCGGTCGAGGGTGTAGCCGATCCTGTCCAGTCCATTCAGCGCGGTATTCATCAGTTTTTTAGTGTTCATGGTCAGTACCCTGGAGCGGTCTTGAAGAGTTGAGCGATCATTATGTTTTACGATATCGCTAAAATATAGAATGGACAACCTAGACCGCGACCGGCGGCGGGTTTCTCAAGGCGTCTGTACAAAAAGTAATCCCACCGCCACATGGCAGTAATTCGTGTTGTGGAGAATAGAGGCTGAAGGAAAAGAGTAAGTGTTAACGGTTTCCGGTTACTTCCAGTGGCCTTACAATCGAAGAGACTTGCTTAACCCTCCAGCACAGCGCTAGCCTTACCCTGCATTTGCGGGGTTTTTTTATGCCCGCTTTAAACACAGAAGGACACGATCCAGACCATGGCTGATGCATCCCCGAGCCCGAAAGGACGTGCGCGCTACATCACCCCTGATGGCGAGCAAGCGTTGCGTAAAGAGCTGACCTACCTGTGGAAGGAAAAGCGACCGGAGGTGACTCAGTCCGTAAGGGAAGCCGCTGCGCAAGGGGACCGCTCGGAGAATGCGGAGTACATCTATGGTAAGAAACAACTGCGGGAGATCGACCGCCGCATCCGGTTTCTGACCAAACGTCTTGAAGAAATTACCGTGGTGACTCGCACGCCGGATGACACCGGGCGGGTTTATTTTGGCGCCTGGGTAACGGTTGAAAACGAGACCGGTGAGGAACAGCGTTACCGTCTGGTGGGGCCGGACGAGTTTGATTTGAACAAAGGCTACCTGAGTATCGACGCTCCGTTGGCACGAGCCCTATTGGGCAAACGATGTGACGACGAGGTCACCGTGCGCACCCCGGACGGAACGGTGGTGTTGGAAATCACTGACATTCATTACGACGCTATTTAAGCCAGTGATTCCAAAGACCAACCGGCAGGAACGCTGAACCGGCCGCTCCGTGTCAGCCGGCGGCGAGTCCAGCTTCTGGCTGTTTTTTGAGCACGTCTTCATAGAAGAAGGTCAGCGCCTGGCGAGCCTGATTCAGCCGGGCGCGGGACACCCACATCCGGTCACTCAGGTAAATCAGAAACAACTGCTGATCGTCCCGCTCCAGGGCATCGGGGCTTTTCAGTCCGTGAAACAGTACAAACCGGGTGATCCAGTGCAGGTAGGTTTGCTCGGTCCGCATATTGAGATGGTATTTCTGCATCGCCTGGGTTACCTGCTTCAACAGGCCAGGCTGGCTTTGTTCCAACGCTTCGGTGATGTGCATAATTTCAATCCTTTTGGCGAGAAGCCGCCATTCTGCCCGCAGCTTGTGACAGTCTGTTGGATGCAGGACTAACAGATGTCACCTTGTCCACTGCTTGCAAATTCCAGGTTCATTGTTTTTGTTGGCAACCGGCGACGCTGGCTCAGCGTGCTTTTGTTTCTTCCAGCCGCTCGATGTACTTCTGCATGGCCTCTTCGCTCGACATGCCCTGTACCTTTTCCCAGGCGTCGTATTTGGCACGCCCAACAAAATCCATCATGCCAGGGCGCTTGCCGCTGACGTCACCCTCAGTCGCCTGCTTGTAAAGGGCGTAGAATTCGAGTTTCAGGTCGTTGGACGGCTTGAAGTCGCCCTCAGCATTCTGGATGTAATTAACCGCTTCGTCGAACTGAGTCTTTAGATCACTCATGGCGAGCTCCCTGTTGGTGTTAGTGAGTTCCATCAAACACATATCATTATCGGCGGAGTATATATTTACTGACGGTAGCCGTCATTGGCCGATCGTTCCATTCCCATAAAAAATTGGTCACGGTTGTGCCAGATCAAAAAGCACCCAATGAAGTCAGGGGGCAGGGCAGCGTGGCGGTGCCCCGGAGATTGTCACGCGTTACTTGCCGCTGCGCATCAGTACTCGGCCGATGTCCACTGTCGTGGCTCCGCTGTGTTCTGCGTTAGCAGCCCAGGTTTTAGCGGTTTTGGCGTTCTTTATTAAATCAGGTGTGTGGCAGCATTTTCGTTTGTTTTTCAGTAAGCTTACGGTGTTCAGAAATTATTGCCTAACGTGACAACTGTTTAGAAAAGCAACAAAGAGTTTAGCGGGAAAATTTTATGTCGAAGAAAGTAGTAATGTTTGAATACGAGAAAGAAACAAAAAACAGTGTTCGCTATAAGGAAGTCCCTGATGAAGGAACCGCTCCTATCGTGGGAACTTTGTATGTTCAGAAGTGGTTTGCTGGTAGCAGCAAATCTATTGAGATAACGATAGATAAAAAAGACTAGCGGTTTTGTGTGTGTCCGGGCGGGGTGGCTGGTCGTATGCGTGGCATCTGTTGCCTGTGTTGGCGGTGGTTGTTTATCCTGTGTTTTTCCGGAGTCTCAGGGCAGGCTGATCGTCCCTGGGTTAATTGTTAAACCAAACTCGCAAAGGAACTGCGATGTATTACTTTTCTGGTCGGGCTTTCCTGCCCCTGTTCGTTTCTTTTCTGCTTGTCCTGTTTGTGTCGTTTCCCCCGTTTGTGCACTCGGCACCGCCGGAGCTGCTGCTGGCTGAGGTTTATGAGGAGGGCATTGAGCTAAAGCACTATTGGGTTAGCGAGAAGCTTGATGGTGTCAGGGCCTACTGGGACGGGGAGCGCTTTCTTTCCAAACAGGGCCATGCATATAACGCACCCGAGTGGTTCACGGAAGGCTTTCCAGATATACCCATGGACGGTGAGCTCTGGATGGGGCGAGGTCGGTTTGCAGAGCTGTCCGGTGCGGTACGCAAACATAAACCGGTGGATAGAGAATGGCGGGAAGTCCGCTATAGGGTGTTTGATCTGCCAGCGAGCAGCCTGCCGTTTTCAGGACGTGTGAAGCAGATGCGAGAGCTTTTGCTGTCGTCGGGTTCGCCGTTTCTGGCCAGGATCGAGCAACAGCAGGGCGTCTCTCACGTTGAGCTCATGACCCGTTTGGATAAGGTAACGGATGCTGGCGGCGAAGGTCTGATGCTACACCATGGTGACAGTCTGTACCGGGCTGGCAGGTCATCGGATGTGCTCAAGGTAAAACGGTATCAGGATGCGGAAGCGGTGGTGATCGGGCAGACCGAGGGCACCGGCAAGTACGAGGGCATGATGGGCGCACTGGTGGTTGAGCTGGCGGAGGGACGTCATTTCAAGATTGGAACCGGTTTCAGCGATGCCGAGCGGGCAGCGCCGCCGCCGCTCGGTGCCGTCATCACCTATAAATTTTATGGCTTGACCGCCACGGGTCTGCCCCGGTTTGCCAGTTTTATGCGTATCCGGGAGGATGAGCCCGGAACCGAATGAGGCTGACCTGCCTATTCGGTCCGCGAGCCATCGTCCACGCGCTACCGGAAGTCCCGGGACGCTTACTTGTCGTCCTCAATCGGCGGTGTGGGCCGCACTAGTACCTCGTTGACATCCACATGAGCGGGTTGAGACAGCGCATACACCACGGCCCGGGCAATATCATCCGGTTGCAGGGCATTTTTCGGTGGTTCATCGAAGAAGGCTGTGTCTACCATGCCGGGCTCAACCAGTGTGACCCGGATGCCGCTGCCCCGCAGCTCTTCCCGCACCCCGTAACCGATCGCAGACACCGCCCATTTGGTGGCGCTGTACATGGAGCCGGGGATGGTGACGCGGCCGGCGGCAGAGCCGGTCAGTAACATGTGGCCGCGGCTCTTGCGCAGGGCGGGCAGGCAATGCTGAACGGTCATGCCCACCCCCAGGATGTTGGTGAGTATCATGTCTCGCCAGGTTTCCGGATCGGCACCGCTGAAGCCGCCCGGTGAACCACCCCGGCCGGCGTTGGCGAACACGGCGTCGATTTGTCCGAAGGTCGCCAGTGCTTTCTCCACCATGGCCTTCTGGTCGTCATTGCTTTGCACGTCGCAGCGGGTGGTCAGTACCCGCTCACTACCGCCGAGTTCCTGCTGCAGGCTCTGAAGTTTGTCTTCGGAGCGGGCTGCCAGCACCAGCCGGTAGCCCGCCTTGGCTGCTGCCCGGGCGGTAGCGGCGCCGATGCCCGAGGACGCGCCGGTGATCAGTAGTACGGGATCTGCCATATCGTTTTCCCCTTTGATTTACGGATGGTACAACTGAAAGTCTTAGTAAGTGTTTCTGGTAGCGACTCTGTCACTAATCAAGGCGGGTGCTATTAAAGATCGGAATAGGGTGGAACTATTGCCCCAGCGCCAACCTGTTGCCCAAGAGATGTTACTATTGACACCGTTTATAACATTCCGTTTTTGTTAATAGAGTAAACCATGGGTCTTTTGTTCGAGCAGATTGATAGCCAGCCCTCCTCTCTGGGGGAGATTACCTTGCGCCGGCGTCGTATACCCGCCCTGGGCAACCGGGATATCTACGAGGTAAAGCTGGGCGAGGAATTCCTGATGTCCAGCATGTTTGTGGAGGCCGAGGTCGCACTGGCGGATCTTGGGCTTGCCGCTGTGAATGGCGATGACCTGAGTGTGGTGGTCGGCGGGCTTGGGCTGGGTTACACCGCCGAGGCTGCCCTGCGCAGTGATCGGGTCGGCGAGCTGCTGGTAGTTGAGGCACTGGATACGGTGATCGGCTGGCATCAGCAGGAGAAAGTGCCGCTGGGGCAGACTCTGAATGCGGACCCCCGCTGCCGCTACGTTCATGGCAGTTTTTTCGATCTGGCGGTCAAGGAAGGGTCCGGCTTCGATCCGCAGCAGCCCGGCCGTCTGTTTGATGCCATCCTGCTGGATATTGATCACTCCCCGCGGGCATTGCTGAACGACTCCAACGCGAGTTTTTACACCACCGACAGTCTGCAGCGCATGGCCCGGCAGTTACGGCCGGGCGGAGTGTTTGCGCTCTGGTCAAACGATGCGCCGGATGAAGACTTCATGGTGACCCTGAACGAGCTGTTTACCGAGACGGCGTCTCACGTGGTGGCGTTCTACAATCCCCTGCAGAACTGCGAATCCACCAACACCGTCTATGTTGGCGTGACTCCCGCAGCCTGATGGGTTTGCCCGCGTCAGCGGGCTTCCTGGACCGCCTCATCGTCAGGCTGTTCACGACGGGCGTAGTTCTGGGCCATGACCGCACACACCATCAGCTGAATCTGGTGAAAGACCATCAGCGGCAGAATCGCCGGGCCTACGGCACCGCCGGCGAACAGCACCTGGGCCATGGGCACACCGGTGGCCATGCTCTTCTTGGAGCCGCAAAACACGATGGTGATCTCGTCTTCCTTGTTGAACTTCAGTAGCCGCGCCAACCAGGTGGTGATAACCAGCATGATCGCCAGCAGCACGCAGCACACCACCGTCAGAATCAGCAGCGACGTAGGTGGCACTGCCTGCCAGAGACCGGCAATTACGGACGAGCTGAACGCGGTATAGACCACCAGCAGAATAGAGCCCTGGTCGACGTTCTTCAGCCAGTGCTTGTTACGATCCACCCAGAAACCGATCCAGGGCCGCAGCATATGTCCGGCCAGGAAGGGCAACAGCAGTTGCACGCTGATCTTGAGAATAGCCTCCAACGTTCCGGCGGTACCTGCGTCCGCATCCAGCAGGATATTCACCAGAACTGGCGTGATGAAAATGCCCAGAAGGCTCGAAGCCGAAGCGCTGCAGACGGCGGCCGGTACGTTGCCTCGTGCCAGCGACGTGAAGGCAATGGCTGATTGCACCGTGCCCGGTAAGACACTCAGATACAGCACGCCAACCCAGAGGGCGTCACCCAGCATAGGCCGCAGAACAGGCTGGAGAATCAGGGCCACGATGGGGAACAGGATGAAGGTGGAACCGAAAACCAACAGGTGCAGCCGCCAATGGGTCGCGCCCGCGATGATGGCTTTGCGTGACAGTTTGGCGCCGTGCATGAAAAACAGCAGGGCAATCGCAAAGCTGGTCAGCCAGCCAAAGAAGGTGGCGCCGGCGCCGTGGGCCGGCAGCACCGTGGCGGTAATGATCACAACGATCATGACCAGCGTAAAATTATCAAACAGCAAACGAAGACGGGACATGGCTGCTACCGAAATTGCACTAATTCAGCGCGCAGCTTAATCTGTTTTGGTTTTATCGGCCAATGCTTTAAGGAGTACCACCATGCAATATCTCCACACCATGATCCGGGTGAGCAATCTGGATGACTCGCTACGGTTCTACTGTGATTTGCTGGGTCTGCAGGAAATCAGCCGCAAGGACAATGAAAAAGGCCGCTTCACACTGGTCTTCCTGGCCGCTCCGGACGATGAAGTCCGGGCGCAGGAAGATCGCGCTCCAATGATCGAGCTGACTTATAACTGGGATCCGGAAACCTACACCGGCGGGCGTAATTTTGGTCATCTCGCGTATCGGGTGGATGATATCTACCGGTTGTGCGAGCACTTGCAGGCTAATGGCGTCACCATCAACCGCCCGCCCCGGGACGGTCATATGGCCTTTGTGCGTTCGCCGGACAACATCTCGATCGAGCTGTTGCAAAAAGGCGATGCACTGGTGCCCAGGGAACCCTGGGCCAGCATGGAAAATACCGGCACCTGGTAGGTTTTTCAGGAGGCTTGTGGTTATTTCCGTCGTTCAGCGCCATTGGTCCAGACAGCCGCCGCGCATCCGGTAGCGGCCGGTCTCCTCGCCCTTGCGGCGGTAGACCCACCACTGGCCGTCGCGGTGGTCCGGGGCCCCGAGAATGTACCGGACCTGTTTTTCCGTCATCCCTTCGCGAACCTGCTGCTTCACCCGCAGGTGACGCAGCTCGGTGGACTGGATATAGCCGCCGGAACAACCAGGAGCGGGTTTTGATGGCTTTCGGGCCGGCGCCTGCCAGAATTCCACGTCGGTGCCGGTATCGAGCCTGCCACCGGTTAACGTCGGATTAACGGTGACGGTTTCGGCATTGCGTCCGCAGGGGCTGTCCGAGAAGACCGTTTGATGGGCCTGCTGGCAGCGGTAGATGTCCGCGCTGGCGGGGGTTGAGAGTAGATATGAGATTAGAAATAACAGCAGAGCGCTCACGATAAACGTGAGGCCCGGAAGAAATTGTCGCATCCTGCGTCTCCGGTGTGTCCCATTCCATGGGGGTCATTGAGTGTTCTGTCTCAGGAGTTTATCAGACCGCTGCTGGCGACACTACGACCTTGAGCGAGCAGGCATGTCCGGCGAACAACGTTAAGATGGTTTGCTGTGCCACTAGAATTAACACCAGAGGTTTCGCTGTTATGCCAGTAGATAATCCGGTTGATTGGTCCCATACCCGGGCGGCTGTCTGGCGCCGTCATCGCCAGGGGCTCAGGGCCATTTCCAGGCTTGACCCGGTGCAGTGGCACCAGCTTCAGGGCATCGAGCGCCAGCAGGCTGCACTCGCCACCAATACCGAGCGTTTCCTGCAGGGCCTGCCCGCCAACAACGTCTTGTTATGGGGCGCTCGGGGTACGGGCAAATCATCCCTCATCAAGGCGCTTCTGAACCGTTATGGCAACGACGGTCTGCGGGTGATTGAAGTAGACAAGGATGACCTGGTGGATTTGCCGGAGATTGTCGACGGCCTCTGCGAGTTGCCGTACCGCTTCCTCATCTATTGCGATGACCTGTCCTTTGAAGCCGGGGAATCCGCCTACAAGGCGCTGAAAAGTGTGCTGGAAGGCTCACTGGAGTTGCCCCCGGAGAATGTGCGGGTGTACGCCACCTCCAACCGGCGCCACCTGATGCCGGAGTTTATGGCGGATAATCTCAACAGTGAGGTCCATAACGGCGAACTGCACCCGGGTGAGGCCATTGAAGAACAGGTCTCGCTGGCGGACCGGTTTGGTCTGCAGTTGTCGTTCTATGCCTTTGCTCAGGAGGTGTATCTGCAGGCTGTCGATGCGCTGTTTCCAGAGGTGGTTAACCGGCAGGCGCTGCACCAGGAAGCTATTCGGTTTGCGCTGGGTCGCGGCGTGCGTAATGGCCGCACTGCGCAGCAGTTCTACCGCCAGTTCTCGGACTATCGCTTCGAGAGTTAGCTCTCCGGTAATCCTGTTCCGGGCAACGAGACCCGGAAACGGACACCGCCGCCAGCTTTGTCGTTGGTGGCCTGAACCGTTCCGCCATGATATTCCGCGATCAGCCGTACAATCAGCAGACCCTGCCCCAGATGGCCCTGATCCTTGCCGTCCCGGATCGAGATAAACGGGCTGAAAATCTCGCTCGCCAGATGGTCGGGCAGGGAGGAGCCTTCGTTAAATACGCTCAGTTCGAGGCCGCTGGCCTGATGTTTCAGGCCAATCTCGATCCGCCCCTTGGCCGGCGTGAAGTCCCGGGCGTTGTCTACCAGCTTGTCGAGCAGTTGCACCAGCAGTTCCGGTGAGCCGCTCAGGGTGCAGCCATTAGCAGGCCCGACATAGCAAATCCGGTGCTGGGGGGAGAGCTCCTGATAAGCGCCAGCAGCCTGGGCCGCGACGACGGCAAGATCAAACACCTCCTTTTCGGCCTGATCGAAGCTCTGTTCCAGTCTGGCGGCCTCGCTCATGCCCTGCAGGATCTGGCTCAGGCGGTCGGTGGCCTGGTGGGCCCGTTCGATGTAGATCGCCTGCTGGTCCGGGCGGCTATCCTGGGACAGGTTTTCCAGCGATGAGCGCACCACGGCCACCGGGGTTTTCAGCTCATGGGAGAGGCGGCGGGCAAAACTCTCCAGGTAGCGGGTATAGCCTTGCAGGTTGTCAACCATCTGGCTGAACTGGCGGGAGAGGTCGCCCAGCTCATCCCGCGCTTTTGACGGCGGCATGACGCCAAGGATTCGGCCATCGTCATCGACACTGGCATGAACCGCCCGCTGCAGCCTTGCGATGCGCCAGGATAGCCAGCTGGCATAACCGAGCAGTATCAGCATCAAACTGATGATCAAAAACGTGCTACGGACAATCACCGAACCCAGGGTGTTGCCTGATAGTGCCAGAATCTGCTCCAGGGATTGCTCCAGCACCAGTACGTGGCCAGCAGGCAGTTCGGTGGTGACCATCAGATGGGCGTCGCCGTCGCCGTGACGCACAATAGCGCTTTCGCCCAGCTGCTCCGGCGCTATCCGGTCGCCCGTTTCAGGCAGTTGGAGAGGTAACGGCCGGAAGTAACGTACAAGAGCCCGCAAGCCATTCAGACTGATCTGCTCGACGATTTCCAGTGGACTCATGGCGTTGAAATCCGCCTGAGTTTTCGGTGCCGGAATATGGCTGTCAGCCAGTATCCAGCCTGCAGGCGTCAACACACGAACATGCTGGCCAGGCAACAGAGAGGCTGACAGGCCCTCCTCAAGCCGGGGCAGTCGGGTAACCACTCGCGGCATTCTGGGATTCACCGCCGGGCCTGCAACCGGCTCGGTCTGTCGGGACCCGGCAGCGGCGCTGTCCGGCACGGGCCGGTGGATGGCAAAACTGAACAGGCTGTTCTCCTTCGGACGGGGCAGTTGCAGCTCCAGCTGATAGCCCCGGCCAGTGGCCTGCCATACGCCACTGATCTGATAGTCCGCTGCGGGCTCGCGCCCGGGCCGCCAGCCGACAACAGGGCCGGGGGCCGGCGTTCTGATGTGGCGCTCACGCAGCCCGTCGCTGCCTTGCCAGTAAATCCGCACGTGCTCGAAAGGCCGGTCGGGCTGCCCGGGATCAAAGTAGATCGGTGATGCCGTCTGTACCCGAATCAAAAGATACAGCAGGTCGCCATGAACGGCCGCCTGCCATTGAAGGGGTTCATGGGTCGCATCGGGCGGGGCTTCGGTATCGTCATAACCGGGCCAGTCATCCCCGTAGCCGTCGACGTTGAGCGCTCGGTTGAGCGTGGTGGCGTAAAAGGTCTCCCGGCTGTCCGTTACGGGCAATTGGTTTGACAGGGCAAGGGCCATGCGGTTGGCCTGGGCGCTGAGCTGGTTGGAGGATTGCTCCCGTAACGCGGTATCAAGTTCCAGCACAAACTGCAGGCCCGCCCAGGGAATCAGCAGCATCAGTAAACTGGCCATGAAAAGCTGCCGCTTGAGACTCAAAGCTCAGGCCTCATGGGCATTCCAGCGATAGCCGAAGCCGTAAGCGGTCTGGATACCATCGAAGGTACTGTCGGATTGCTGGAATTTGCGGCGTATGCGTTTTATGTGGGAGGTCACGGTGTTGTCGTCAAGCACCGTATTGGCGGCTTCCATCAGCTGGGTGCGGCTTTTGACATGACCGGGGTGATGAACGAGGGCGTGCAGCATCCAGAATTCGGTCACCGTCAGGTCGATCGGGTTGCGGTCCCATTCTGCCGTCATGCGGTCAACATTCAGGTGCAGGCGGCCGCGCTCGAGTTCTTCGTCCGGCTGCTGGCGGGATTCGGCCCAGGCATCGGCGCGGCGAAACAGGGCAGTAAGGCGGGCGAACAGGTGGTCCAGGCTCATGTCTTTGGTGACGTAGTCATCGGCGCCCAGCCTGAGCCCGAGGACGGAATCGGCGTCGCTGTCCCGGGCAGTCAGGAAAATCATCGGCAGGGTCGGGGAGAGCTGACGCAAGTCCCGACAAAGGTCAAAGCCGCCGTCCATTTCATCGCCCAGTCCCACATCAATAATCGCCAGGTCCGGCAGGCCGTTGCGCAGAGCCTGGAAGGCACTCTGGCGGTCGCCATAAACGGATACCCGGTAGCCCCGGCGCTCGAAAGCATCGCGATAGTTTTCGCGAATCGCCGGTTCGTCTTCGATCAATGCAATGTGACGCTTCATGGTGAGCCCTGGGGTGTGGTGCTGAATCTGTTCGCCATTTAACCATGGAAACCGCCCGGCACAAGCATCGCGGGCCGGTTTGCCACAATTGATCATATTCTGCCTTCGCCTCGCCAGATTCCGCCACGGTATTGCCGTTTCAATGGGTTGAAATCAACGCCATCAACGCCTCATCGAGAATAAGGAATCTGGCCGATGCAATCCAATGCGCTGTCCCGGGAAATGACCAGTCGTGCTTCTGAAACCCGTTGTTCCGGCCCCGCCCGTCAATCCAGGTGGCTGGCGGTGGTTGAAGGTATCAGCCTGTGGCTGGCGGTGCTTCTGTTCTTCTTCTTGCAGTCGGTGGTGGCGGAGGCCAGCGAGCAGGAACAACGCGGACAAGACAGCGCAGGCGCCTTGCATTTTATTGATCAGGAGAGCGGTCGCAAACAACCGGCCACCCTGCTGCAAACCGACTACAAGGTGGAGGTCGGAGGCCTGATCGCAAACACCCGGCTCGTGCAGTCATTCGAGAACACCAGCCAGCAGTGGCAGGAGGGTGTGTATGTTTTCCCGTTACCGGCGCAAGCCAGCGTTTACAGCCTGAAAATGACCGCTGGCGAGCGGGTCATCATCGGAGAAATCCAGACCCGGGATGAGGCCAGGCGCCAGTATGAGCAGGCGAAATCGGAGGGCCGACAGGCCGCAAAGGTTGACCAGCAGCGACCCAACCTGTTTACCACCCGGCTCGCCAACATTCCGCCGGGCGAGACGGTATCGGTTGAACTGCGTTATCAGCAGGCGGTGCGATACCAGTCCGGAGAATTCGAGTTGCGCCTGCCCACCACGCTGACACCCCGCTACATACCCGGTGTGGTGATGGCGGAAGCCAGCGCACCGGTGAGCTGGCAAGGCGGCTGGGCGGCGCCTACAAACGAAGTGCCAGACGCTGACGCGATCAGCCCGTTGACAGTCTTACCTCAGGATGTGGCCGCAACCAGTCACCGGGCCAACGTGGAGTTGCAGCTCAATGCGGGCCTGCCTATCGGCTCGGTGACCAGTTCCAGCCATGGTTTGACCAGCACCTGGGATGGCAACACGGTCATCGTGGTTCCGAAGACAGGGGCCATCCTGATGGATCGTGACCTGGTGGTTCGTTGGGCGCCAGTCCGGGGTCAGGCCCCTTCAGCGGCGGTTTTCCATGAAACCTGGCAAGGAGAGGACTATCTGATGACCATGCTGGTGCCGGGGCTGGATAACACCGATTCCTTGCCACGGGAGCTGGTTTTTGTGATCGATACTTCCGGCTCCATGGCAGGGGAGTCGATCCGGCAGGCCCGGGCGTCCCTGCTGAGGGGCCTGGATACCTTGTCCGTGGATGACCGCTTCAACGTGATCCAGTTCAACAGCCAGACCACTTCCCTATACGGTGATGCCAGGCCTGCCAGCATCGCCAACCTGAACCAGGCCCGGCGTTATGTGCGTGGCCTGGGCGCAGACGGGGGTACCGAGATGGCGGGCGCGCTGGATGTGGCTCTGAACGGGCAGGCGCCGGAGCAAGGCGGCTACATCCGTCAGGTGGTGTTTATTACCGACGGAGCGGTTGGCAATGAAGCGGCGCTGTTCCGGAAAATCCAGGACCAGCTTGGCGATACCCGCCTGTTTACCGTGGGTATTGGTTCTGCCCCGAACATGCATCTCATGGGGGAAGCTGCCCGTTTCGGCCGGGGCACGTACACGGCCATCAGCGATCTGAACGCGATGGAACAACCACTGGATGAGCTGTTCAGCAAAATGCAGTCGCCGGTGCTGGCGGACATCGTCACTGACTGGGGCGCAGACACCGGCCATGACGTTTTGCCCCGGCGACCGGGAGATCTGTTCCGGGGTGAGCCGATGATCCAGATTATCCGGGGGCGGGCGCCGCACGGTGACGTCACGGTGTCGGGTCGGTTACCGGATGGCAGCGCGTGGCGGCAAAGTCTGCCGTTGCATGAGGCTGCGTCCGCCAAAGGCCTGCATCGTCACTGGGCACGGGAGAAAATCAATCTGTTGATGGATAGCAGTCTGTCTGGCCACATCAACGAAGACGATCAAAACGAAGTCACCCGGCTGGCACTGGCGCACCAACTGGTGACGCGATATACCAGTTTCATTGCGGTGGACAAGTCGCCGGTGCGGCCAACGGGCATGCCCGTGGCCACGGATCATGTGCCGACCTTATTGCCCGCCGGCAGTGAGCACGCGATGCTGCGTTACCCCCAGACGGCCACCCCGGCCGCCCTGTTGATGGCACTGGGTCTGATCGGGCTGCTGCCCTGTATTGCGCTGATGATGTTGCGCCGGAGGGTATTCGAATGAGCCGGATACTGCTCACCCTTGCCATCACTTTCGGTATTGTTTTCACCCTCGGGCTGTGGATTCCGCTCAAGGCGATGGTGGCCCAGGAACTGCTGACCCTGGCCTGGGCCGAAAGCCAGGCGCGCCTGCAGTTGGGAGAGTCTGCCCAGCCGCTGATCGTGCTGGCGGGCGCCCACGGCGAAAGCCTCGCCTTTGGCCCCGGCCATGTAACCGGCTCTGCTGAGCCCGGCATGCGCGGCCCGGTAGTGATTGCCGGCCACCGGGATACCCATTTCCGGGGGCTGGAGACTGTGGACATCGACAGCACCATCCGGTTGCAGAGCCGCAGCGGAAAATGGTCTGACTACCGCGTTACACAGTTACGAGTTGCCGATAGCCGTCAGGAAGCCATGAATCTCGCTACCATGCCCGATAACAGCCTGTTGCTGGTGACCTGCTATCCTTTTAACAGTATCGACAATCAGGGCCCGCTCAGATATCTGGTGGAAGCCCGGAAGGTGGAGCCATCGCCGGCACGCGCAACAGCCGGGCCGAACCGCCAGGGACTTGCCGATACCGGTTTTTAGCGTACACTTTTGCGCCAAAGTTCCAGGCAAAGCAGGGCAGTATCATGGGTGTATTGCGTGCCGTGCTGGCATGGCTTCTTGTGCCGGTTATCTGTGTGGCGGGTTTGGTGGTTTACCTTGCGAAGCCGTTCAACCCGAACAATAACTGTTGGCTGGGTCGGGTGTTAGCCCGTAGCGGTCGCTGGATACTGGGTATGGAACGCCCGCTGGTGGGCTTGCAAAATATGCCCCGGGACCGTCCCATTGTTGTCATCGCCAACCACCAGCACAACGACGACCTGTTCGTTATGGGTGACCTGTTGCCGCCCCGGACCGTAACCGTGGGCAAATCCGCCCTGGCCTGGCTGCCGTTTTTCGGCCAGGTGTTCTGGCTCGGCGGCAATATCATGATTAACCGTGCCAAATCAGGCCGTGCCGTCGCGGTGATGCAAGCCACCAGCAACGCTATAACCAGAGACCGCAAGAGCCTTTGGGTATTTCCGGAAGGCACCCGCAGTCATGGTCGGGGCCTGCAGCCCTTCAAGAAAGGGGCGTTCTATGTCGCCGTTGCCGCCGAAGCGCCGATCACCATGGTCTGTGCCAGCCCCTATGACTCCAGAACCAGCGGCCTGCTGGGACGTCGTCAGCCGGTTACCGTTCAGATTTTGCCGCCGGTCGAAACCGCCGGCCTGACCAATGCCGATATTCCCGATCTCGTTGAGCGCTGCCGCAATCAGATGCAGCAAGCCGTCAATGCCCTGCCAGCTGCTGAATAGCGGTCTTGCCGATTGAAGTTCTTGAAGCGCCTCTGAAAACAGGGCAGTCTCTACCCGTTATTGTCCCCGGCATGTCCTGATCTATGGGCGTGCCTATACCTGCACGGAGAGGCAAGTCATGAATCTTATTCTGTTCCTGATCATCGGTGGTGTCGCCGGCTGGCTCGCTGGCCTGATTATGAAGGGGCGCGGTTTCGGGGTGCTGGCTAATATCGGCATCGGTATCGTCGGCTCCATTATTGGCGGCTTTGTATTCCGGTTGCTCGGGCTGGCAGCTCAGGGTGCTGTCGGTGAATTGGTAACGGCGACGGCTGGCGCGGTGTTGTTACTCGCCATTGTCAGTGCCATCAAGAAGGCTTAAACCATGATTATTCCTGTAACGGCGGTCTATGCCAGTATTACCGGCTTTCTGATGTTGTTCCTGGCCTATCGTGTGTCTAGTTTCCGGCTCAAATACAAGAAAGGGTTGGGCTTTACGGAAGATCGGGATTTCGAATCCGCCGTTCGCGCCCACGGCAACCTGACCGAATACGCGCCGATCACTCTGATCCTGCTGGGGGTGGGCGAGCTCAATGGTGTAAACACGCAATGGGTGTATCTGGTCGGCCTGGCCTTTATCGCGGGGCGTCTCCTTCATGCCTGGGGCATGCATAAAGGCCGTGGCGGTGCCCACCCGGCGAGGCTGGTGGGTATCCTGCTGAACTGGCTGGCAATTCTGGTGATGGCCGTGCTGGTGCTGATTAACGCGCTCTAAACGGTAACTGTCACCAATCGTAGAATGTAAGAAGGCCATCGGAGAGTGGCCTTCTTACATTGGCAGCAATCAATGTGTTGTTGTAGGAGCGGTTTCAACCGCGATCAGGGCCACCGCCTTCGTACAGATTCGCGACTGAAGTCGCTCCTACAGGGGTGCAACCAGGGTGCTTTGGTTGTTGTAGAAGCGGTTTCAACCGCGATCAGATGCTCCGGCCGCCACAAGCGCCGCGGTCAGGTGGTCTCGAGCAGCTGTCGGTAATGGCGGGCCTTGAGGGCCATCTGGCGTTTTTCGAATTCGTTTGCGAGCAACCTACAGGCTTCGCTGGCGAGCGTGTTATCGCCGCACTCCCGTAACCGCTCAAACGCTTTTTCGGCGGTTTTCAGGTCGTCGTTCCGCAAACAGGCAAACAACACCCGATTATGGTCCTCCGCTGACAGCGGCCCATAGGCAGCGCCTTTTGCCAGGTATTCCTGCCAGACCTCTATCATACGCTCCGACTGTTTACTGCTGAGCGCAAACGCCATCAATTCTCGTGCCCGTTCCCGGTAAGTGGGCAGGTCGGGCCGTAACTTGGCAAGTTGATACAAATGCTCAAGAAGTATGGGGCGGTCCGGATAACTTTGGCGAAGCGCCTCGAACTGCCGCTCCGCCAGTTCGAACTCCATTCGTCCCAGGCTTCCCATGGCCTGGGCATAACTGGTGGTGAAACGCTCATCCTGCTCGTCTTGTTCCGGTTCAAAAAACGTCTCTTTCACCTGGAACCAGCTCTTGCCCAGGATCAGCACTAACCCTGCCCCGGCCAGCAGCCCGCCGGCGTGAGCCATGTAGGCAATACCGGTAGCACCGGCAAACCAGTAATCGTAAAGTTCCTTGCCCAGCCACACCGGCAACAAGGCCAGGGCAGGCGCCCGAAAGTAGTTGAAGTAAACACCGAAAAAATAGAAAAACCGGATTTTTCGAAGCCCGTAAATAGCCACGTACATACCCATCAGGCCGGAAATCGAACCGGAAGCGCCTACCAAGGGCATTTTGCTGCCTATCGAAAAGGCGGTGTAAACCAGCCCCGATAACGCGCCGCAAAGCAGGTACGCCAACAGGTACCGGCCAGGGCCCATGGCCTTTTCAACGGTGAAGCCCAGCAGGAACAGGAAGACCAGGTTGCCCAGCAAGTGCCCCCAGCCACCATGGAGAAACTGATAGGTAATCAGACTGGAAAGGCTCAGCTCGTCAGGAATCAGCCCCACCCGGTTGGCGCTGAGCTGCTCGATCAGCTCTTCCTGGATTGGCGGCCTTTGAGACTGCCAGAGTTGTTGCTCCCGGGACGCCCAGATCAGCGACTGGTTGGCTTGCATGTAACTGTAGAATTGACGGTCCGACAGCAGGCTGACAGCCATCCAGAGGCGGTTGTCCTCAGCCGTCGCTTGCCGGAACGACTGTAATTCCTCAAGGCGACCGGATTCACCCTCCAGATTGATCTCGCGCTGGAGATAGTGCTCGTAAACCGGGGCTTCCAGTTCAATCAGGTCGGACGCCAGATAGCGCTCGAGCGCTGTCGTCATCAATCGGGGGTCGGAGCCCTGGTAGAAGATGAACACCAGCAGACAAGCCAGCATTAATCCAAGGGTGACCCAGGGCGGGCGTTTCCAGTTTATGGTGTTTTCAACGGGAACAATCAGCATCGGTGGTCACATTTCATCATAATTGGTCGGATCTGGTCTGCTTTTTACCACAGCATGGCCTTATTTTCGCGTTCAAATAGATCCTGACACATCAACACGCAGATCAGGAGAATTCAGAGATGTCACAATCCCGTCACAGAAATCGCATTCAATCCCTACAACCGATCTGGCTGACAGTATGCGGCAGTGCGTTGCTGGCCACCCTTGCCGGTTGTTCCAGCACCGCTGAACAGCCCCAAGACGCCCTTCAGCCAATGGCAACGTCCGGCTCCAACACCACGCCACCAAAGCCCACTGAAGGGACGACTATCGACCAATCGCCAATTGTGGTCGCGGCCGCAAGCGACAATAGTTCAGCCCAGCAATCAGATAGCCTGAAAACATCGAACAAGGACACCGACATGACTGTATTGGTAATGGATGATCCGGAACTGATCGCAAAATCCGCTGCGCTGGAAGCCGGCATGGTTATGCCGGTGAACACCACAGACGACACACCACGCCGTCCGCACCGGACCCGGTTTCACTATAGTTTTGACAAGCACGACCTGAATGACGAGGATCAGGACCTACTGCGCAAGCACGCGGCCTACCTGCGCGCCCACCCAGAGGTAACGGTGCATATCCACGCTCATACTGACCAGTTCGGGGCCGACGATTACAACATCTTCCTGGCCAAGTTGCGGGCCAGCGCTGCCGCCAAGCTGTTAAAGGCCGAGGGCGTAAACGATGCCCAGATCCGCACCACCGGCTGGGGCAGCAGCAAACCTCTGACCAAACCGGAAGACCATGCCGCTAACCGTCGCCTGGAGCTTGAATACCACACCGGCCACATGGCCAAGGCCCAATAGACTTGGTTAACCGGCGACCTGCGCCAAGGCAGCCCCTGTAGAAGCGACTTCAGTCGCGAGTCTGTACGAAGGCGGTTGCCCTGATCGCGGTTGAAACCGCTCCTACAACGACCGAAGCACCTTGGTTCCGCCCCTTGTAGGAGCGACTTCAGTCGCGAAGGGAGCCATCCCCCTCAGCAAAGTTGGCTTTGGGGCCTTTCAAAGGCTCCCGGTTTTCCGCCTGGGTGAGGTAGATGGCTATCTGCGCCTGCAATGGATGTTGGGCGCACTTCTTCTGGACGAACTTCAAAAACGCGATGGCCTTGTCCCACTGGTCCAGGCCGTTAGCCAATGCCTGGGCGACCAGCAGGTAGGCCGGGGCCAGGTGTTCACTGTCCGGGAACCGTTTGTGGAAATCCTGCAGGAGCTTCAGTACGGCCTTGTATTCACCCTGTCGATAGAGTGCACCAGCGCACCTGACTGCCAGTTCCGGCTCTTCCACGCGAAAGCCGGGTTCTGCTTTCTCCAGGGTAGCCAGCAACTCAGTCAAACCGCGGGCATCATTGCGCTCAGCCAGCCATTGCAGCAATCGCGGGTGATAGCGGTAAAGCTCGGCGGTATCGTTGCGGGCTTTGAGCAGCAGGTAGAGCTGGCCGATGCGTTGGGCATTCTTCGAGTCCTGCTGGAGGGCCTCTTTGAGCATCGAAAACACCCGGTCGTAATTGCCATCCTTCAGATTCATATTCAGGTCAGCGTCAAAGCGCAGGCTGCGGTCACGTTGATGATCTAGGTCCGGTGCTTCGTCGCCTTGGAAATCGCTGGCGAAACCGAGTTCTTCCTGATACTGGAACAACAGGTAGCCGAGCATGTGGAACAGAATCAGCGTAAAGGTACTGTTCAGGAAGCCTGCCAAGGGCTGCGCGATTTGCGGCTCGAAATGATGGACTGCAAATTCCTGGGCGGCCCCGGAAGCCAGGGTCAGCAGGATCAGATAGCCATAAAGCAGAAAGTAAGGCCACCCGATTCGGGAGATCAGTACCGCCAGGTTCATCGGGTTAACGGCTGCGCCGACGGAATGCTCCATGGCCAACACCATGATGCTGGCCGGCAGCGCCAGCACCACAAAGGCCAGCACCAGCATGGCGAGGAAGGGTCCGCCAATCAGTGCGGCACTGAAGACCAGTCCGCCCATCAGCAAAAAGACCAGCAACTGGAGGAAAACAATCTCGAAGCCGCCGCCGCTGAAGGCGGTTGCCAGAGGCGGTGGCGTCATATGCCCGTCGGCGGTATGCCGAATCACGGCGTAGGTGTATTTGAACAGTGCCACCAACAATAGAAGCGTGACGATCAGGCCAACGATATTGGCGCTGAGTATCATCGGCACAATAGTGCAGATGGCGATAACGATGAGCGGATCCATGTGGAAGGGATAACGGAAAAATGCCGACAACCGATTCCAGAAAGGGACCACCTCGGTCGCGGCACCCAGGTATCGCATGGAGCGCCCGCATTTCGGGCACAGGCCGTGACGCTTGCGAGTATCTGCATCCGGTATGCACCCGGTGCAGTAATGAATCAGGCATTCGCCACAGTGCCATTTGGCAGGTTCGCCGGGGTGATAATGACAGTCGTTTTTCACAGTGTCGCCAGGTGCCGGTGGGTATCAGTGAACAGGTCGTAATGATCGCAGATGAAGCGATGTGGGGCCAGCGACGCCGCATATCGAGTGCCGGCGCTGCGGATAACGCTGCTTGTGCCCGGTCACAGGCCCATGAGTTACCATAGGCGCTGGGCGATCCGGGCATTTGGGCCGTATCTCTTCGTTAAGCCTTTAGCGTAGGGCATTTTATTGGTCAGCAAACCGGATAGGCAGCCGGGCAGGAGGAGTATTGGAGTCAATTGATAAAGCCGGCAAGGTGCCGCCAGTAGCGAAGGTCTCCGGTGTGGAAACCAGGGGTTACAATTGGAAGACCATCGCTGCGCTGGCTCTCAAGCACCGGCCCCGGTTGGTGCGGGCCAACATTCTTGCCATCCTGGCGACTCTGGTCAGTGTGCCCATCCCGTTGCTGTTACCGGTTCTGGTGGATGAGGTCCTGCTTGATAAGGCCGGTCCCGTATTGCCGGTCATGCAGTCGCTATTACCTGCGGCCTGGCATGAGCCTGTGGTTTACATCGGATTGATGGTGATAGCGGCGTTTCTTATGCGGCTGGCTGCGCTGGGCTTCAACGTCATGCAGTCACTGCAATTTTCAAAGATTTCCAAGGACGTGGTGTTTCGTATGCGCTCGCGGTTACTCGGGCGTATACAGCACGTTGCCATGTCCGAATACGAAACCCTGGGTTCTGGCGCAATCAGCAGTCATTTCATCACCGACCTGGATACCATCGACCAGTTCCTCGGCAGCACCATCAGCCGGTTTCTGGTGGCCAGCCTGACGGTGCTGGGCACTGCCATTGTGTTGCTGTGGGTACATTGGCAGCTGGCGCTGCTGATTTTGCTGTTCAACCCGCTGGTGATTTTCATCACCACGATCATTGGCAAGCAGGTCAAAGAGCTCAAGCGCAAGGAGAACAGCGCCTATGAGGTATTCCAGAGCGCCTTGTCAGAAACCCTGGACGCTATTCACCAGCTGCGGGCCGCCAATCGGGAAGGGCATTATTTGCAGCATCTGATCCGCCGGGCCCGGGATGTGCGGGACCACGCCGTGCAGTTTGAATGGCGCAGCGATGCCGCCAGCCGGGCGAGTTTTGCCTTGTTCCAGTTTGGAGTCGACGCCTTCAGGGCGGCCGCCATGGTGGCGGTGTTGCTCAGTGACCTCAGCATCGGGATGATGTTTGCGGTGTTTGGCTACCTCTGGTTCATGCTGACTCCGGTCCAGGAAATGCTCAACATGCAGTATGCCTTTTACGCTGCCAACGCAGCCCTGGCTCGGATCAACCGGCTGCTGGAGCTCAAGCAGGAGCCTCGTTATCAGGCACTCGAGAATCCGTTTCGGGGCCGCCATACGGTCAGTGTCACGCTGAGGGATATCCATTTCCGGTACAGCGAGGATGAGGACATCCTGCGGGGCATCAACCTGCACATCGAAGCCGGCGAGAAAGTCGCGGTGGTGGGGGCCAGTGGAGGTGGCAAGTCCACCCTGGTGCAGGTACTTCTGGGCATGTATACCCCGGACCGGGGTGAAATCCTGATCGACGGTGTACCCTTGCAGCGAATCGGTTTGCCGTGTCTGCGAGAGCACGTGGCGACGGTTCTGCAGCATCCCGCCTTGTTCAACGATACCTTACGTCAGAACCTGACACTCGGTCGGGATGTGCCGGAAGCCAGCCTGTGGGAAGCCTTGCAAATTGCCCAGCTGGATCAGACCGTGGCGGCCATGCCGAACCGGCTGGATACCTTGGTGGGCCGACAGGGCGTCAGGTTATCCGGTGGCCAGCGTCAGCGGCTTGCCATTGCGCGCATGGTGCTTTCGAACCCCTCGGTGGTGATTCTGGATGAAGCGACCTCGGCGTTGGACGCGGAAACCGAATTCCAGCTTCATAAAGCGATGGAGTCTTTTCTGGAAAACCGGACCACTCTGATTATCGCCCATCGATTGAGTGCGGTTAAACGGGCGGACAGGGCGGTGGTGTTTGAGGATGGCCGCATTATTGAAGAAGGTCATCATGATAAGCTGATTGCCAGCGCGGGGCTTTATGCGCAACTCTACGGGGATCGACAAAGCTAGGGTCTGGCAGACCCATTCATCGGATCAATAAAGAACATTCACCGGGCAATGGTTGAAGTCCTGTGAATAGCTGCGATAGTTAAGACAGGCTTCATATCCGGGAATCGTTCAACCAACCTGTCTGCATTATCGGCGACCGGCACTGCCCCGGGGTTCCCTGACTCACCTTTACAGGAGGCGAACATGTCTAACGAAACGCTCAGCCATGATAGCTACAAGACGCTGAAAACCCTGGACGTGAACGGCAAGACCTTCCATTACTACAGTCTGCCCGAGTCTGCCAAGCACCTCGGAGACATTGACAAGTTGCCGTTTTCCCTCAAGGTTCTGCTGGAAAACCTGCTCCGTAACGAAGATGGCACCACCGTTGATGAGTCCCATCTCAAAGCCATGGCACAGTGGCTGGAAAAGCGTCATTCCGATACCGAGATCCAATACCGTCCCGCCCGTGTTCTGATGCAGGATTTCACCGGTGTGCCAGGCGTCGTGGATCTGGCGGCGATGCGCAACGCAATGAAGGAAGCCGGTAAAGACCCCGCCCTGATCAAACCTCTGTCGGCGGTGGATCTGGTCATCGACCACTCGGTTATGGTGGACCATTTTGGCGATGCCTCAGCGTTCAGGGACAACGTGGTGATCGAGATGGAGCGCAACCAGGAGCGTTATGAATTTCTCCGTTGGGGGCAGCAGGCTTTTGATAACTTCCGCGTGGTGCCACCGGGCACCGGTATCTGTCACCAGGTGAACCTGGAGTATCTGGGCCAGACCGTCTGGACCAAGGAACAGCAGGGCAAGACCTTTGCGTTTCCGGACACATTGGTAGGCACCGACTCTCACACCACCATGATCAACGGCCTCGGTATCCTTGGCTGGGGCGTCGGCGGTATTGAGGCAGAAGCCGCGATGCTGGGACAGCCGGTATCGATGCTGATCCCGGAAGTCGTCGGTTTCAAGATTACCGGCAAGCTCCGTGAAGGCATCACCGCCACCGATCTGGTGCTTACGGTCACAGAAATATTGCGCAACAAAGGCGTGGTCGGAAAATTCGTCGAATTCTATGGTGACGGGCTGAAGGATATGCCGGTAGCGGACCGGGCAACCATCGCCAATATGGCGCCGGAATACGGTGCCACCTGTGGCTTCTTTCCGGTCGATGATCAGACCCTCAACTACCTTCGCCTGACCGGTCGTGAAGACCAGCAGATTGCCCTGGTTGAAGCCTATGCCAAGGCCCAGGGCCTGTGGCGGGAGCCCGGCCAGGAGCCGTCCTATACTGAGAGTCTGTCACTGGATATGGGCGATGTGGAAGCCAGCCTGGCGGGCCCCAAGCGTCCGCAGGACCGGGTGGCGCTCAAGGATATGAAATCCACCTTCGAGCTGCTGATGAGTCAGACGGACCAGGCGCCAAATAATCAGCGCGACGCCAGTATGGTCGCAGAAGGCGGACAGTCTGCCGTCGGTATATCCGAAAGTTATGAGCACCACACCAGTCAGGATATCGAGCTGGTGGGCGAGACGCTCCGTCTGAACCCGGGCGCAGTGGTCATTGCGGCAATCACCTCCTGTACCAATACGTCTAATCCCAGTGTGATGATGGCCGCCGGTCTGGTGGCCCGCAAGGCGCTGGAGAAAGGGCTGGAGGTGAAACCATGGGTGAAAACCTCGCTGGCGCCGGGCTCCAAAGTGGTGACGGAATATCTCAAGGCCGGTGGCTTCCAGGACGATCTGGACAAACTCGGTTTTAACCTGGTGGGCTATGGCTGCACTACCTGTATTGGTAACTCGGGTCCCCTGGCGGAACCGATCGAGAAAGCCATTAACGAGGGCGATCTGGCGGTGGCCTCAGTGTTGTCCGGTAACCGCAATTTTGAAGGCCGGGTGCATCCGCTGGTCAAAACCAACTGGTTGGCATCGCCACCGTTGGTGGTGGCCTATGCGCTGGCGGGTAATGTGCGTCTTGATCTGAGCACTGAACCCCTGGGTGAGGGCAAGGATGGCAAGCCGGTCTACCTCAAGGACATCTGGCCATCACAGCAGGAAATTGCCGAGGCGGTGGAAAAAGTCAAAACCGACATGTTCCGTACCGAATACGCCGCAGTCTTTGACGGTGATGAAACCTGGCAGGCCATCAAGGTACCCGAGAGTAAAGTGTATGAGTGGTCCGAAACGTCCACCTACATCCAGCACCCACCGTTCTTTGAAGGCATGGGGGCCGAGCCGGAGCCGGTAGAGGACGTTAAGGACGCGCGCATCCTGGCCATGCTGGGAGATTCCGTCACCACGGACCACATCTCGCCAGCCGGCTCAATCAAGGCTGACAGCCCGGCGGGCAAGTACCTCCAGGAGCACGGCGTCATGCCGAAAGACTTCAATTCCTATGGCTCACGCAGGGGCAACCACCAGGTGATGATGCGCGGCACCTTTGCCAACGTGCGCATCCGGAATGAGATGCTGGATGGCGTTGAAGGCGGCATGACACGCCATGTGCCCAGCGGCGAAGAAATGTCGATTTTCGACGCTGCCATGAAGTACCAGGAGGAGGGCACGCCGCTGGTGGTCATTGCCGGCAAGGAATACGGGACCGGCTCCAGCCGGGACTGGGCCGCCAAGGGCACCCGGTTGCTGGGCGTAAGGGCTGTGGTGGCGGAATCCTATGAGCGCATCCACCGCTCCAACCTGATCGGTATGGGTGTTATGCCGCTGCAGTTCCAGGACGGTGCCAGCCGTAAGTCCCTCAAACTGACCGGTGAAGAAACCATCAGTATTACAGGCCTGGCTGGTGATGTTCAGCCCGGGGCGACACTGGAAATGACGGTGACCTACCCTGACGGCAAAACTGAAACCTGCAAATTGAAGTCACGGATCGATACCGCCAATGAAGCGACCTATTTCAAGCACGGCGGTATCCTGCACTATGTGCTGCGGGAGATGATCAAGGCTGCCTGAGAGGCAGCTCAATCCAGAATGTTGATCCGGTGCCGGCACTGGAGCGGAATCCGACGGCACCTTCCATTCTCTCGATGAGTTCCCGGGTTATGGCCAGTCCAAGCCCGGTGCCGCCACCGGTGCGGGTATTCGAGGTGTCCGCCTGCGCAAATTTTTCGAAAATCCGGGGTTTGAACTCTTCCGGAACGCCCTTCCCGAAGTCGGTCACCTCGATAATCACCGTGCCATTGCCTTGCTTCAGTGACACCTCCACTCTGCCCTGATCGGGGGAGAACTTCACGGCATTGGAAAGCAGGTTGCCAATGGCCTGCGTTAATCGGTGAGGGTCAATGTCGGCACAGAGCCCTTGCGGTAACTCATCATGGCAGATAGATATGCCGCGTTTGGCGCCATAATCCCTGAAATTTTCCAGGGTTTGGTGTAGCACTTCAGCCAGTGGCTGTATGCGAGTATCGAATGCCATCTTGCCGGCTGCCAGTTTTTCAATGTCGAGCAGATCGTTGACCAGGTGGGTAAGCTGTTGGCTGTTGCGGTTGGCGATTTCAAGCATTCCCCGGGCCTTGTCGGTCAGGGGGCCGGCGACACCAGACGCGAGCAGGTTGAGGGAACCGGCTATGGAGGTCAGGGGGGTGCGAAGTTCGTGGCTGACGGTAGCGACAAACTCACTCTTGAGCCTTTCCATTCTCTTGCGTTCGGAAATGTCCTTTATCAGCGACCAGATCAGCGGTTCGTCGCCAGCCTGCTCAACCAGAACGCCCTGAATGAGGATGGGAAACCGGGTCCCGTCCTTGTGTATGAACTCCTGTTCAATGGGGCCATAACGACCGCACTCTTTCAAATCAATGGCCGCCTGATGTTTCTTGCTTTCGTATTCCCGTGGCGTTACGTCCCAGTATTCCATGGCCATGAAGTCAGACCGGGAGTAACCGGTGAATTCCAGGAGTGCTGCGTTTACATCCCGGTTGCGTCCGCTGTAGAAACCGGTGAGTAAAATGCCGATCGGTGACAGTTCAAAGAACGCCCGCAGTTGCTGCTCACTCTCCTGAAGAGCCAGCTGGGCGCGTTTTTTCTCATCGATGTTGGCAATGAATCCGTGCCAGATCGAACTACCGTCGGGGCGGTGCTCCGGTGTGGCGCGGCCCTCGACCCATTTCCATTCCTCACTTGATTTCCTGACCCGATACTGGCACTCCCAAACACTCAGCAAGTCCTGGGATTGCTGGATGGACTCTGCCACTCGGGCAATGTCGTTCGGATGGATAGCTTTGAACGCACTACTGGCGTCGTCCTTGACAGCCTCAGGTGAAACACCATAGATGTTGTATATGCCTTCGCTGCTGTAGGGGAACCTTGACCGGCCGTCCTGATACCGCTGGAACTGGTAAAGCATTCCAGGCACGTGAACCGATAGTTTTTTCAACGTGTCTTCGTGGACCTGTTGCTGGAGGAGGGCGGCAATCCACTGGGCCAACCCCACGATGAAAAGGCGGTCCAGGTCTGCAAAGGGTGTCGTCCTTGGTAAAACCGAAGAAAAATTCAGGGTGCCGAACAATTTGCCACCAAACTCTATTGGCGCTGCAATGTAGCTCTCCAGGCCCAGCTCGGTATAGCAGGGTTGATTCCGGTATTCGGACCTGGCCATATGGCTGATCGCCAGGTGATCGCGTTGTTCGAGCATCAGGGCGCAATAGGTCTGCCGGACCGGCATTGACAGCTCGACCTCCAGTGTTGAATTCTCCGGCGCCCTGAACCATCGGATGGTGTACATCTCTTCGTTGATTTCGCTGACGATGCCTGTTTCCAGTCCCAGGTGGTCTCGGCCCAGGTCCAGAGCCATGGCTGTCTTCTGTTCCAGGGAACCGGTTGCATCGACGGAGAGCCTGTTGAGCGCACTCAGAATTCTGGTCTTTTCCAGCTGTTCCTGGCGGGATTTTCGCGCCTCGAAATCGTTGATCTCGTCTTCAACACACCGGGCAAGCTCCTGGAGCAGTTCTTGCTGGTCAGGGTCGAGCGAGCGGGGGCGGGTATCAATAATGCAGAGGGTACCGAGGCGGTAACCCTCATGATTATGGAGCAGCGCGCCGGCGTAGAAACGTATGTGGGGCGGGCCGGTGACGAGGGGGTTGTCGACGAAACGGGAGTCTTTGTGGGTGTCTTCAACAACTAAAAGATGGTCGCTGAGAATGGCGTGACCACAAAAGGATATGTCCCGCGGCATCTGATTGGTATCAAGGCCCTGGCAGGATTTGAACCATTGCCTTTTTTCATCGATCAACGACATCAGGGCAACAGGAACGCCGAAGGCCAGTTTCGCCATTCGCGTCAATCGGTCAAGGCGCTCCTCCGGTGGCGTATCCAGCAGGTTCGTGTTTTGGAGAGCGAGGAGCCGTGCTGACTCATCGCCCGGAGTTTCAGGTACTTTCATCGGTTTGCTCCCGTGTCGAACCTGCTTCTCGGGACATAGGGATGTCGACCCAGAAATGCGCGCCGTGATCATTGTAATAGCCCACAACACCATCCATCAGTCTTGCCAGCTCATCACAAATAGCGAGCCCCAGGCCGGTACCTTTGACCGACCGGGCGGTGCCGGTCTCGGCCTGAGCAAATCGTTTGAAGACGCTGGCGGCAAAGGAATCCGGCACCCCGGAGCCCTGGTCACTGACGATGATGCGGGCCCACCCCGGTGAATGAACGTCAGCGGTTACCCTGACAACTCCTCCCCGGGGGGAAAACTTGATGGCATTGCTGATGAAATTGTCGAGAATTTGTCGCACTCTGTGCTTGTCGCAAAGCAGGTCCAGGGAGACACTTGCCTCGGATTCGAGTCGTATCCCATGCTCGGCAGCCATTGTGACATTATCCGCGATGGTAGCGTCCAGCAGTGGTTTGAGTGCCTCTGCCTGAATGCGGACTTTGAGACTTCCATCCGAAAGCTTATTGAAATCCAGCAGGTCAGAAATCAACAGTTGCAAGCGGTCCCCATTTCTCAGTGCGAGATTGGTCATTTCCAGGCTTTTGTCGTTGAGCGGGCCGATGGTGCCGGAGGACAGTAATTTCAGGGCGCCGGTCAGTGACGTGAGTGGCGTGCGCAGCTCGTGACTGACAGACGACATGAAGTGTTCCTTGAGTCTGGCCAGGCTGTCCCGCTCCTCAAGCAGTCTGTTGAAGGCACCGGCCAGGCTCTTGAGCTCTGGAAGGCCGGTTTCTCTCAGACGCATCGCGGAGTCGGGATGTTCTGCCATGCGCTGTATTTGCGCGGTCATCCGGTCCAGTGGTGACATGGTGGATCTGACCAGGAGGTAGCTCAAGACAGCCAACGCCAGGGTGATCAATATACTGATACTGGAAAACCGAATAAAGGATTGCCTGGCAGGTGTCGTTGCCTGGTCATAGGGTACGGCGCGGACGAAGATCCATCCCAGTCTTTGCAGGTGAGTGGTGGCGTATATGAGCGTCTGGCCCTGCAGGTTTTCTACCTGGCCAAAGGTGATGCCAGACAGCGCGGCGTCGGTCAGGGGATCTACCCCCGGTGGTGGCAAGGGTGTGAGGCGCTGTGAGCCTTGTCCAGAATCAACATACAGAAAATTTTTGGTATCGATGATTTTTTCAATGCTCTGGGAACTGTGCCTGCCGGTTTGGTGCGGCGCCGGCAGCAGGCTGGTCTCGCCCAGATCCAGAATGCCGCCAACAAAGCCCAGCAAATCCTGGTTGTTGGTTTCAATCGGCGCCAGAAACGACAGCAGGGGTTTGCCGGTGGTTCGTCCGATAAGGGGCTTGCTGACCAACGGTCGCCGGGTTTTCAGCGCCTCCTGGAAGTGGGGACGGTCCAGGTACTGGGTGCCAATGCGATCGGAAACGTAGATGTTTTCGGCTAAGGCGCGCGCCTTCTCATCGAATACCACTATACCGGCCGGCAGCAGTTCCCGAAGCATTGTCTGGTGCCCCAGGGCTACCGCCAGATCGACCGGGTCGGGCAGGTGATCGCTGCTGGCAAGTTGAGCTGCAAAGGCGGAGAGAGCGTTTAGGCGGAGCTGAAGTTTCTGGTCGACCTGCTCTGACGTTCTCTTGGCCTCCAGTATCTGGCGCTGGATCAGTAAATCTTCGAAATCCTCAACCAGGGCCTGATAAGCGGTGGATACGATGGCGGCAAGGGTTAACAGGCTGCCTATGATGATGATCAGAGCCACCCGGCTGCCGAGGGAAAGGAATTTGCCTGACCGCAATGAGGTTCCTCGCTGTTGCGTTTTGCAGGAGAATGTTTTGTGATGAACCGGGAGAGTAGCCCAATTCAAGTGGTTGTTTCAGCAAAATTTTGAGGTGTCGGACATTTTATGGGCAGAACTTCACAAGCAAGTGTCGCAGACAAACTTGCTCGCTTGCGCCTGAGTTTTCGTAAGAAAGCGGAAGGCGAACTCGATGAGTTGACGGTAACTGCTTCCCGTCTGGCTCGTGGTGGTCAGCCACGGCCTGGCAGTATAAAAGACATTGCATCTGCTTACAGCATATTGCACCGGCTGGCAGGTTCTGCCGGGACCTTTGGGTACACCGCTCTGGGTGATCAGGCCCGTCGGCTCGAGCAACGCTTGAAACCGATGGCGGAACGGCGGCCCCCCGACACGAATAAGCCCTTGGGCTTTCCGGAAGAGCATGCGCAACAGCCGCTCGACATTATTGTTGAGATAGAAGGCCTGCGCTCGCTGCTTGATGTAACGGACGAGCCGGTGAAGGGTATTCTTGAGCACCCGTATTCGAGTGACCCGAGGAGCGAACCAACACCGGACATTCACGTTATTCTGTGTGGACTCCGGGACGAAGCGGCGGATTTTCTGGAACACGCGCTCTCCAATTACGGATTTTTGATATCGAGAATGGATGTTGATTCCCTGTCACTGAATGGGAAACCGGGAATGTCAGCGGTAGTGACCAGTGAAGACACGCTTGTCGAGGTGTCGAGGGTACTGGGGGCGCTTGAATGCGCAGGCGGCGCATCCAGGCCTCCGCTGTTGTGCGTAGGGCGCCAGGATGATTTCAAAAGCCGGTATTTTCTGGCTGATGCGGGTGCGGACGCGTTTTTTCCAGAGCCGATTGATGCACCGCAACTGGCAGAAAGGATCGAGCGGCTGGTCAATGAGCAGAATGAGTCCGTTTCCGGGAAGATACTGATTCTGGACGATGACGAACATCTGGTCGCCCATTACTGCACCGTCCTTGAAAATGCCGGTTTTCGCGTCAAAGCAATCAGTGATCCGGAAACAGTCCTTTCCGAGCTGTCGGAGTTTCGGCCGGATATCATGCTTCTGGACGTGCGTATGGGCGCCTACTCGGGAACCACAGTAGCGAAGCTGATCCGCTTTGAGCCAGAGTGGGTGAGCCTGCCTATCGTCTATCTCTCATCTGAACAGGACAAACATGTTCAGCTCGAAGCCCTGGCAAAAGGGGCGGATGAGTTCATGACCAAACCGGTTTCTGACGACTACCTTGTGCGGACAGCTCAGATACGGTGTTATCGTGCCCGGCAGCTGAACGAACTCCTGATAAAGGACAGTCTTACGGGACTGCTCAAGCATTCGGTCATCAAACAGGAGGTCGAGAACGAACACGCAAGGTGCCAGCGAATGTCACATGTGTCGTCAGTGGCGATGCTGGATCTTGATCACTTCAAGGCGGTGAATGATCAGCATGGTCATCGAACGGGCGACATCGTCATCAAGGCACTTGCCAACCTGCTCAGAAATCGCCTGCGCTCAACAGACCAGATAGGGCGGTATGGGGGAGAAGAATTTGCCGTGATTCTTCCGCAATGTACAACCTGTGAAGCACAGAAAGTGCTGACCCAGATCTGTAACGCCTTTTCGGATATATCGTTCGCCACCGCTGATGGAGACCTGTCAGTCACCCTCAGTGTCGGGATTGCTGCGCTGGATGCATTTGACTTCGGTAGCGATGCTCTCGATGCTGCCGATCAGGCGCTGTATGAGCGCAAGACTGCCGGCCGAAATGGCGTAACCGTTTTCCATCAGGTTTGAAACGCGACCTTTATGAAAGCACTGATTCTTGAAGACGACGTATTGCTGGCCGACCTGATAGAAACGTTGGTGGACGGGCTCTATCCGGACAGTTGCGCGACCGCCGCATTAGTGGTGGATGAAAAGAGCCCCAGCGAGAAGTGTTTGCGTTTGTTACGCAGGTTGGTTCTGAGCGACCATAGCACGGAGAGTCATGATGGGTAGGCAAACGGAGGAACTCCAGCGAATCCTTTATGTGGAGGATGACGCGGACATCAGGGCAGTAGCCGAGCTGGCTCTGGAAGCTGTGGGCGGGTTCACGATCAAGAGCTGCAGCTCTGGCCAGGAAGCACTCCTTGAAGGCCCTGATTTTGCGCCCGACCTGATCCTTCTGGATGTCATGATGCCTGGCATGGATGGTCCGTCGACCTTCCACGCCATGCAGGAGATCCCCGCCTTGAAAGGTACGCCGCTGGTATTCATGACGGCCAAGGTGCAAACTGAGGAAATAGCGTTCTACAGGGAACTGGGGGCTGTTGAGGTGATACCCAAGCCATTCGACCCCATGACTCTGGCGGACCAGATACGAAAAATATGGACGTCCAAGGTTTGAATATGACTATCCGAGAATCTCCGGAAGAACTCAAAAAAAAACTGAATCTGGAAACCTCCATCATCTGCTGGCGGGATCTGCAAATCTATTATGCCCGAGGTCATGTGGTCCGGGTGTCGCCTGAACTTGATTTGCTGGATGTTGCGCTTGAGCTCACCGCCGATAACAAAGAGCAGTTTGAGCAGTGGATGACAGCTGACCAGGTAGGGGATGTGCCGCCTCCGCTGGCGCAAGCCTGGTACGATCGCAATGTCGAGCTTTGGGCGGTAGTGGTTGCTCCCTGGGTACTGGTTCAGGACAGAACCGGCGCCGCCTTGCATTAATCCGAAATCAAAGAAGCCTTGATGAAGCTGCATTATTTTCACGGGCGTGGCCCGCTACGCGAACTGGTATTGACCCGTCGGGACCGGCGCGTCGAGCTGCACGTAAAAAACGTTGGTGGTGAGATCTGGGCTTTGGTCGCCATGAGCGGCTCCGATGAGCGCCAGCCAGAGCGCCAACGTTGCCAGGGCCCCTATCACAGTGCCGCTCAGGCTGAGGCCGCGTTGCGCGGTGTTGCCGGCACCTTGCTGGGCCAAAGTTACGAAGCCCAGCCGGGTGAGCATGCGGTCTGGTCCGTCTCCGCTCAGCGGCTTGCCCGCACCATACGGAAGGACAGGGATGCCAATGCCGGCGATTATCAGTTTGATCCGGACCAGCACGAACCCATCGGTTAAGCCGTCCCTCTAATGCGCCTTTTACTATCACTCCGAGGTTTCAATGCTAACCGGTGCCTTGCTGATTCTTGTGCCGTTGTTTGTGGGCTTTGCTATCGCGCTTGAGAACCGCAACGTCATGACTGCAATCCATCACAGCGTTGATGGACTGGTCTACTTCATTCTGGGCCTGCTCGGCCTCGGGCTTGGCCAGATGGAGGGGTTATGGCAGCAGCTCGGGGGCATGGCCGTTCAGGTGCTGGTGCTGGCGTCTGGTTTGCTGGCAGCGAATATGGCGGGGCTCTGGTTCTGGCATCGCTGGCAACCGATGGCGATTGAGCCGCCGGCCGCCACCGGAAAGGCCAGCTATCAGCGTCTGTTTCTCGCCGCATTAAAGCCATTGGGCGCTGTGGTAGCGGGTTTGCTGCTCGGGTATTTTCTACTTCCGGAACTGCCTTTGGTGGAGGATGCGGCCACCTGGGCGTTGATGTTGCTGCTGTTCCTGATCGGTCTTCAGTTGCGCAATGCCGGCCTGTCATTGCGGCGCCTGCTGCTGAACCGCCAGGGCATGGGCGTTGCCCTCAGCCTGGCATTAAGCTCTCTGGTGGCCGGGGTGCTGGTCATGCCGCTGCTGGCATTGCCGTGGCACGACACTCTTGCCCTGGTCTCGGGCTTTGGCTGGTATTCGCTGTCCGGGATCGTGGTAGGAGAAGCCTTGGGCCCGGCCTGGGGTGGGGTTGCCTTTCTGAATGATGTGCTACGGGAAATTATCGCATTGGCGATTATTCCTGTGATTATCAGCCGGCGGCCAGCCATGGCAATTGGCTATGGCGGAGCCACCGCCATGGATTTCACCTTACCGATAATCCGCAGCAGCGGCGGGCTGGCTTGCGTGCCGGTCGCCATCGCCTCGGGTTTCGTGCTGTCGTTTATTTCGCCGGTGCTGATGGGCCTGTTCCTGTCTCTCGGTTAAGAGCGCGGGCGCCGGCACTATGACAAGGGGAATCGGGTACAGGCTTTTAGCCACTGGTCTTTCAGGCGTCGTGAGCCGCTGAGGGCATCCAGAACGATATCCGCATCATCCACCGATAACTTCTGTTCCACCACCATGGTCAACAGGGCCGACTTCAGCAACTGGTACACCTCCTCCGCACGGACGTTGATCGCTGTATAATCTGCGTCGGGCTCTTGCGCTGCGCGCAGGGTATCGAAATAAGCCGTCAGATCAGACGCTACCTCTGCCAGCTTGGGTGAACTGCCCTGATTCCGCAGTGTCAGCAGGTCTTCCGCCTGGATAGCAGCTTCTTCGTAATAACGGACTGACCGAATACTTGCGGTTAGCTGGGCGACCAGTTCCGGCGAGAGCTTCTCACCACGAACCTTCCCGACAAAGAGGGTAATGGCGTTTCCCAGTTGCCGGATGGCTTCCACTGGTCCACGGATATGCTCCGGTTTGAGGCCTTCACGGTTCAATACCGCACGCAGCAGCCCTTCTACCAGATTGTGCAGCCGCTTCATTTCCTGTCCCAGTGCTGCCACCGCCAACTCTGGCGTTTTCACCAGGGTATTGTCCAGGTACCGGGGCCGGGCGTTGTCTTCCTCGGCGCTGTGAAACAGACGCTCAAGCTGCCGTGCCAGTACTCTGGTCAGTGGCAACATCACCACGACACCAAGCACATTGAACAGCGTATGAAACATGGCCAGGAACACCACCGGGCCGGGTTCCAGATCCAGCCAATCTGCCAGCCTTGCGATAAACCACAGCATCGCAGGCAGGATGGCGAGAGCTATCAGCCCGGTGATGGCGTTAAACAGGATATGTCCGATGGCGAGGCGTTTGGCACTGGCGGTGGCTTTCAAAACGGCGAAGGCGGCCGTGGATGTGGTCCCCAGGTTGGCTCCGATCACCGCCGCCGCTGCGGCATCCAATGCCAGCAGATTACCGGCGGCTGCCGTCAGGATAATCGCCAGCGCGGCACTCGAGGACTGTGTCATCAAGGTGGCGACAAAACCCATAGCAATGAACATGGGCCAGCCGTAGTGCTCGGCAAACAGCGTGTCCGCCTCCAGGTCGCCGGTGATGCCACTGAACGCGGCCTGCAACAACGCCAACCCCAGGAAAAACAGGCCGAACCCGGCCAGGGCGTCGCCGAGAGATTGCCAGCGCTGACGATTGGCAACCAGGCGTAACCCGACACCGATAGCCAGAATGGGCAAGGCAAAGTTCTCAATCTTGAAGCCGAACCCCACCAGACTGACCAGCCAGCCGGTCATGGTGGTGCCCACATTGGCGCCGAATATCACTCCCAGCGCGCGCTGCAAGGAAAGCAATCCAGCGTTGACAAAACCGATGGTCGCAACGGTAACCGCGCTGGATGATTGCACCAGGCCGGTTATCAGGACACCGGCACCGACGCCCCGCAGGGGTGTTCGGGTCCAGCTGCCCAGAAGCGTCCGCAATTGCTGCCCTGCAAACGCTTTGAGGCCGTCCGTCATCATCTGCATGGCCAACAGGAACAGCGCAAGGCCGCCGGCGGCCTGGAATACCAGTTCGGTGCTCAATGCCTTCCTTCCCTGTAGCCGTGCTGTATTCGGTTATTACACCATAGCCAATGTGGATGGACCGCGGCCCACCACCATTCCGGCTGGTAATCCTTCATTTCATCTTGAAGCCCCTGGCCTCCAGGAACGCCTTCATGTGAGCGCGTATTTTGGTGGTGAACAGCGGCTTAAGCTGTTCTGACCAATTGGTTTCTTTTTTACCACCGGTGCGCTCCAGGTAGTAACTGCGCATGGTTTCGTCGAACTCGGCGACCAGAGCTTCGTCCTCGTCAGACCGGTAAACGTCCTCCTTGAGAATGGACGCCAGTGGCAGGCGGGGTTTGACTTCCGGATTCTGGTCGGGATAGCCGAGACACATACCGAAAACCGGGTACACGTGCTCCGGTAACTGAAGAATTTTACTGACCTCGGCGGGGTTATTGCGAATACCGCCGATATAACAAATTCCAAGGCCTTCAGATTCAGCTGCAATGGCAATATTCTGGGCTATCAGGGCGGTATCCACACTGGCCACCAGCAGGTGCTCCGTCATGCCGCGCACGACGTCTGCGCCGGCCCGTTCGGCGGCCTCGGTGGAGCGCTTCATGTCGGCGCAGAACACCAGAAAGTCTGAACTCTCAGCCACATAAGCCTGTCCCCCCGCCAGTTCCGCCAGCTTCGCGCGGTTTTCGGGGTTGACCACATGAATAATCGTGTAGGCCTGCACATGGCTGGACGTTGCAGCGCTCTGGCCGGCGCGGATCAGTTCTTCAAACAGCTCGCGAGGAATTTTCTGTTCTGTGAATTTCCGGATCGAGCGGTGGGACTTGAGTAGTTCGATAGTCGGGTTCATGGAGCCTCGTAAATTATGCGTAAGTGTGGTCACTGTTGTCTCTTCAGCCAGAGAATGATGGCCGCCGGTACATGTACTACGCCAAAGGCGTAGAGAAAGATAAACCAGGCGCCACCTTCCTCATTCTGGGTATACACCGAACCCATCGCCCAGCCGAAGGCGATAGCCACCGTCAGCAACAGGCCGTGCAGCAACAGGCGCTGGCTGGTCCTGGCGATCTGAAGGTGAATTCGCCAATGTGCAAAACCGGTGATCAGCAGCAGCGCAAGGATCATCAGCGCCCCCAAAAGGAATTTCACTGTTGGCTCCTTATATACGGTATCTCGGTGCAGAAGATTGTTGCTTCGCTGACAGAAGTCTACGCGATGTGATGAAGATCGTCTTTATCCCTTGGTCTATCGAGGCAATGCAAGACGATCCTGGTTTATCATAATACGATACCTATTGAACCGGGGGGCGGGCATGAAAATCGCAGTTTTTTGTGGTTCCAGGTCTGGTAACGATCCGATGTTTACGGACAAGGCACGGGAGCTCGGGGACTTCCTGGGCAGCCATGGGGTCGGGGTGGTTTTTGGCGGCGGCCATGTCGGTTTGATGGGCGTGGTTGCCGATGCGGCATTGGCCAGTGGGGGCAAGGTGTATGGGGTTATTCCGGAACACCTGCGGGACCGGGAGCTGGCCCATTCCGGGCTGACGGAACTGCACGTGGTCAAGAACATGCACCAGCGCAAAGCCAGGATGGCGGAACTGGCGGATGCCTTCGTGGCCTTGCCCGGAGGCATTGGCACCCTGGAGGAAATCTTCGAAGTCTGGACCTGGGCGCAGCTCGGTTTTCACCAGAAGCCCTGCGCTTTCTACAATGTGGCCGGCTTTTACGACTCCCTGCTTACCATGGTCAGAACCATGCAGGGTGCGGGCTTTTTGAGCCAGGAATATGTTGACATGCTGGTGGTCGAAAACACCCCTGGCGAGCTGCTGGACGGCCTCCGGAATTATCGGCCGCCCCAGGAAAAGTGGCATTAACCGAGCGTGTTATTTTCAAGGAAGCCCAATACCCGCCCGTGCGACAGCGCCGCCGCGTGACGCTGATAACTGCCACGAGCCCAGCAGTTGAAGCCGTGGTCGGCGCCCTCGTAGGTGTGAATGCTCGCATCCCTGCACCCGGTGAAGGCCTGCCGGGTCTGCTCGACGTGGTCAGTCGTGATGTGCTGGTCGTCTCCGGCGAAGTGAAACTGGATCGGCACCTTGAGGTTCTCGGCTTTGTCGAGGTGCTGAGCAATGCCGCCCGGGTAAAAGCAGGCGGCGCGGTCAACCCCGGCCTCTAACGCTGCCAGGTAGGCAAGAATGCCCCCCATGCAGTATCCGATGGCGGCAACTTCACCTTCACACTCGGGCCGCTGACGCAGTGCTTCGGTAGTGCTGGTCAAGTCTGTGACGGCAACCTGAAAGTCGATCTCATTGACCAGCCGGACCGCCTTCTGCATGTCGTCGCCCTCATAACCCAGTTCAACGCCGGGTTCCTGTCGCCAGAATATATCCGGGGCCAGCACCACATAGCCATCCATCGCATATTGCTCTGCTATTGCCCGGATGTGATGGTTAACCCCGAAGATCTCCTGAATCAGCAGGATGCCCGGACCTATGCCCGCTGGGGGCAGCGCGAGGTAGCCATTGAAGGTCTCGCCGTCATTGCTTGTGATATCGATCCATTGGGTGGTGACGGGGGGCTGGAACATACGTATCTCCTGGTCAGATGATGGATTACTGGCTGGGCTTCAAGAGGTTTTTGTAAATAAGGCTTGGCATTCCTCGGTACTTGACGTATTGTGACTGCCGTAGGAAAGATTTAGCAAAGCATTTCACGAATAAGACGCTTCTCTGTTGTTGTTTGATAGTAGTGTACCGTCCTGTTTTTGATTCCGCGTGTTTTCTGTTTCCGCACAACGCTGATCAGTCATCGTAACGATGGTCTGGCGGCACATTAAATAATCGATCTCAGGATTTTATATATGTCTACTACTACCGGTACTGTTAAGTTCTTCAACGAAGCAAAAGGCTTTGGCTTTATCACTCGCGAAAGCGGCCCAGACGTTTTTGTTCACTACAGCGCTATTCAAGGCGGCGGTTTCAAGACTCTGGCTGAAGGCCAGCAAGTCGACTTCACCGTTACCGAAGGCCAGAAAGGCCCGCAGGCGGAAAATGTTGTTGCTGTTTAAATAGCACGCAACACGTTCAAAAAAAGACAGCTTCGGCTGTCTTTTTTTGTGGGCGTCTTTTAGCCAGGCAGCTGTTGCCGCTGAAGTTTGCTGCCATGAGGTTCCTGCGGACGATGCATTTGAGACAGGGTCCGTTTATGATTCGGGCTTAATGTCTAAACAGGTTTTGCCATGCTCGGTAAGTCGTTGTCGGACAGTTGGTCGTTTTTCAGAATCCACGGGGTTGCGCTTGCAATGATCGTGCTTCCTGTCGTGGCGCCGATCGAGATACTGATATCCCTGTATCAGGCATTTGTGGTCAGCGATGAGGTTGTGCTGGCGGAGCAGGCCGTTCCGATGATTGTCAGCTTACTGGCCTATCCGGTGTATTCAGTGGCGGTTGTGTTCTACATAGCTTCGATTATTTCCGGCCAGCCCCGGACTACCAGCGAACTCTGGGCCCTGGGCCTCCGTTACTGGCAGCCGTTTATTATTCTGAGCCTGTTGGTGACCATTGCCGTGATGTTCGGATTGTTCCTGTTGATTCTGCCAGGGGTGATCATTGCGGTGCGAGTCGCTTTTGCTGAGTTCGAGCTGTTGCTGAATGACAGGACGCCGATGGATGCGATCAGGATCAGCTGGGAGGGTACGCGGGAGTATATGTGGGTAATACTGGGCGGGTACGCCGTTATCACCGCGGGCATCTATATTCCGCTGTATTTTCTGGGTGCTGCGTTTGATGAGACCAGCAGTGTTCACGGCCTCGTGACGACGTTCATCAATATTGCCTACCAGTTCCTGGCGGTCTTCTACACCGTATTCGCCTTTCGGGTGTATGACCTCTCACGTACAGAAGCCAGTCGCCCGACAGGCACCGATACGCCGTAAACCGGCGCATCGGGCTCTGTTTTGTCCGTACTACTTGATAGCGACCGGATTGACCGGTGACCCCGTGCCTTCCTCCATCTTTAGCGGCGCCGCTATTAGCATAAAGGTGTACTGACCGTCTTCGGCGCTGTCAGCGGCGAGGTCATCCAGCCACCAGATCTCGCTCAGTACCACGCCCATATCCCGCATCAGAGCACCGTGCAGAGGAATGATCATCTGCTCGCCGTCGACTTCCTGAACGACCTTTTCAATGGCAAGGTTGTCGGCAGCAATCATTGGAATTTCCATCTCGGCGATCCAGTCCAGCAGCTGATGGCTGTAACACAGGCCCGGCTCGCTCATGGCGGTCCATTCGGCATCGGGTTCGTCCTCATAGAAGCGGGGGATGGAGCCGGTACGAAGCACCAGAATATCCCGCTTCCTGATCTCGACATTCTGGGCCTCGGCGGTGTTAACCAGATCCTCCAGAGTGACACAGGAATTCGGCGCCAGGCGATGCTTGTCGCCCCCACCCGCGTGTCGGCCGACATCCAGCAATACCCCGCGTCCAACAATGCCTTTTTTGCCGATGGCAGCCACATCACCGTGAGCATGACCATGCACGGTGCTGTCAGCGCTCTTGCCACCGTAGACCTGATCGCCGTACCAGGCATGGGCGAGAGCATCCACGTGGGTAGTGCCCTGAAGGTACATGAACGCGACATCGTCCGAGAACTTGACGCCTCCGGCCAGTGCTTCGGATTTGCCTGAGGAGTAAATACTCTCATCCTGCGCCATGAAGTGCATGGTGGGTATCCGGCCCGGGAATACCGGCCCCTTGCCGTGAGTCATAGGGATCTGCAGGGTAAACGTTTTGCCGCTCTGGATTGCTTTGGCCGCCTGCAGAGCCTGCTCCTCACCCAACAGATTCAGGGCGCCAACCTCATCGTTCTCGCCCCATTTGCCCCAGTTGTTGGGCGCGTTTTTCTGTACCCGCTCCATACCGGTTTCAGCCAGTGCCGGCGCTGACAGCAGCAGGGCTGACCCGGCTAACAGCGCCGAAATGATGCATTTACAGTGGGTGTTAAGGACCATGGGGTTTCTCCTGTTGTCATTGTCGTTGTTGGAACAGTTCCGCACTCCGTGCGGGGATGGTGCCCTTAATAATCTTCAGTTGAATTCAATCTCCTTCAATCACTTTCAATCAAATTCGATCACCTGGCGAACGGCCTCGCCTGCAGCCAGACGTTCGAAGCCCTCGTTGATCTGGTCCAGGGTCAGGGTATGGGTCAATAGTTTGTCCACCGGCAACTTGCCCTGCTGGAACAGCGACACATAGCGGGCGACATCCCGCACCGGCACACAGCTGCCTACATAGCTGCCCTTGAGGGTGCGCTCCTCTGCCACCAGGCTGACCTGTTGAATCGCCACTTTTTTATCGGGGTGCGCGAGCCCGCCGGTCACCGTGGTGCCGCCGCGACGGGTGATCAGATACGCCAACTCCAGGGCTTTTTCCGAGCCCGCCATTTCAATGGCGCAGTCAACGCCGCCGTTGGTGAGGGCTTTGATCTTCTCAACACAGTCCGCGTCCTTGCTATTGAAAGCGTGGGAGGCCCCCAACTCCTTGGCCAGCGCCAGCTTGCTGTCATCCAGATCAATCGCCAGGACGTCACTGGCGCCTGCCACCAGGGCGCCGAGCACACTGTTCAGACCGACGCCGCCGAGCCCGATCACGGCGACGGTTTGTCCTGCCTTGATGTTCGCCGAGTTTATCACCGCGCCGACGCCGGTCAGCACCGCACAGCCAAACAGGGCGGCGTGATGGAAAGGCAAGGCGGGGTCAATCCTGACCAGGGAATCCCGGGACACCACTGCATGGTCGGCGAATGCCGAGACCCCCAGGTGATGGTTCACCGGCGTACCGTCCGCGCGATGCAGGCGGTGGGCGCCGCTCACCAGGGTGCCGGCGTTATTGGTCTTGGCGGCCGGTTCACACAACGCAGGCCGACCTTCGGCGCAGGGCGAGCAATGACCGCAGCTGGGCACGAACACCGCCACCACGTGATCGCCTTCTTTGAGGTCACGTATGCCGCTGCCCACCGCCTTGACGATGCCGGCGGCTTCGTGGCCAAGAGCCATGGGTACCGGCCGCGGACGATTGCCGTCAATCACTGACAGGTCTGAATGGCAAAGCCCGGCGGCCTTGATCTGGACCAGGACCTCGTTATCGCCCGGTGGGTCCAGTTCCAGCTCTTCAATAACCAGGGGGCGGGTGTCCTGGAATGGCCGCTTCGCGCCAATCGACTGTAAAACTGCTGCATGAATCTTCATCTCGATTCTCCCGGGTTGCTCAGGCAGAGTGGGCATCCTGAATGGATGCGGACGGATCTTTGTGGGGGCCGGCGGTCACTTCACCGCGTTCGATGCGCCAGGTACTGTCTACCAGTTCAGCCGAATGGATGTCATCGGATTCGGCGATCAGAACCGTCAGGCCCTCGCCTCGCAAGTCCCCGATGACCGATGACAACCGCTGTGCCAGCACCGGCGCTACCCCTTCGAAGGGCTCATCCAGCAGGATCAGCTGACGTCCTGGCATTAATGCCCGGCCCAGGGCCACCAGTTTTTGCTGGCCGCCGGACAACTGCAGCGCCTTGCGCTCGCCAAAGTCCGCGATTTCCGGCATCAGGGAATAAATCCACTGCAGGCGTTTTTCGCCATCCTTGAGGCCGTTGGCCCAGGCTGGCATCAGCATGTTTTCGGTAACCGTCAGCTCCGGAATCAAACGGCGGTCCTCCGGCATGTAGCTGATCCCGAGCTTTGCCCGATGATGAGAGGCCTTTTTGGCCAGTTCCTCGCCCTTGAACTTGATGGAGCCAGAGCTGGCAGGAAGCAGGCCCATAATGGCCCGGATAAGCGTGGTTTTACCGGCACCGTTATGGCCAATCAGACCGGCCATCTTGCCGGTGGCGATCTCCATATTCACCTGCCGCAATATACCGATGCGCTCGATCGAGACGTCCAGATCAACAATCTTAAGGCTCATATCAGGCGCCCCCTTCTTGGGTTTCGATGTTTTTCCCCCGGCGTTTGCCGGTCACCAGCTCCTGGACCTTGGCGTCGGCCAGCACTTCTTCCACCGGGCCATCCTTGATCACAACGCCGCTGGCAAAGGCCAGTACCCGGGTAACGTACTTCTGCACAATCTCCATGTCATGCTCTACAAAGAGTACCGTCAGGCCACGCCGTTTCACCACCTCCATCACAGTATCCATGAGAGTGTGCTTCTCCTCGGTGCTAACCCCGCTGGTAGGTTCGTCCAGTAACAGCATGCGCGGGTTGGCGAGCATGGCAATGGCGATGTCCAGCAGCTTGCGTGCGCCCTGGGGCATGGCGGTGACCATCTCCTCGCGATACTGGGTGATGCCCATTTGCGTCAGAATTTCATCCGCCGCCGCTATCCGCTCCGGGGTGCGGACCGGTCGCATCATCTCCAGGTGTCGCGACTCCGACGCCGACAGCGCCATCGACAGGTTGTCCAGCACCGACAATTCCAGGAACAGCTGCGGAATCTGGAATGAACGCGACAGCCCCTTGCGCATCAGTTTGCGCGGGCCCAGACCTTTGATCGGGCTGCCATCAAACGCGATGGTGCCAGCCGATGGGGGCAGGTAACCGGTCACCATATTGATGAAGGTAGTCTTGCCGGCTCCGTTGGAGCCAATGACGCCGACGATTTCACCCTCGGTAATGGTGACGTTGATATCTTCCGCCGCGACCACAGCGCCAAAGTATCTGGACAAGCCCTCCGTTCTGAGAATCTCGGTCATGATGCGACCCTCCGCTTACGGGTGAACAGGCTCCAGATACCCTTGGGCAGGAACAGGATGATCATCAGCAAGACAATGCCGAGAATCATCTGCCAGGAGTTGGGGAACAGCTCAACCGCGTAGGTTCTGACCATGATAAAAATCATCGCTGCTATGAACGATGCCGCCACATGGCCGGTGCCGCCCAACAGGGCAATGAACACAAACTCACCGGAGATCGTCCAGTACGCCATGGTGGGGTCGACATGACCGGCGGCCAACGAGGTTAGGGAACCGCCAACGGAACCGATGGCGGCTGCGATAACGTAATTGATGTAGAGAATCTGGCGCCGGGACATGCCCATGTATTCGACCCGGACCTCATTCTCGCGAATTGCTTCGCAGGCGAGGCCCATGGAGGACCCGAAATAGCGGTTGAGAAACAACGCCACTGCAAGGCCGACACCCGTTGCCAGCCAAAGCACGGTCCGGCTGCCCTTGCCACCCTCGGGATCGAACCACAGCAGGGTCCAGTCCCCAACACCGAAACCATCGGTGCTCCCCAGGTTGTGGCTTTTTACCAGAATGCCGTAAAGGATCATCGAAAACGCCAGGGTGAGCATGGCAAAGAAGATTTCCCGATAGCGGGTCAGCAGCAAACCCAGCACCATAGCGAGTGCGACGGTAACGACGACGCCCATGCCGATCAGCAACAGGGCGTCGGTGACGCCGAGGAAGCGGCCACCCATACCCACCGCATAACCGCCGATGCAGTAATAAAGACCCTGGCCGAAGGACACCAGCCCGGCCCGCATCAGCATGACGACACCCAGCACCACCAAGGCACTGGCAATGGCGAGGGTGGTGGTGAACGCTAGCCAGTCCGGAATCACAAACGACAGCAGCCCGATGGCTAGGGCGGCGGCAACCAACATAATCTCTGATTTTTGCAGACCCATCAGATTTTCCTCGCTACGGCCTGACCGAACAGTCCATGGGGCCGGAAGATAAGCACTGCGGCCATCACGGCATAGACAATGAACAATTCCAGTTCGGGCATGGTGTGTATGGAGATGGCACGGGCCAGGCCCACAATCAGGGCGCCAATGGCAGCACCGGTGATGCTACCCAGGCCGCCGGTGACCACCACCGCAAAGGCGACGACAATCACTTCCACGCCCACCCCTGGAACCACGGAAATAATGGGCGCGGTAACGCCGCCGGCAATGGCCCCCAGGGCCGCGCCAATCATAAAGGTGATGGTGAACATCCGCCGCACATTGACGCCCATGGCTTCGGACACTTCGCGGTCATGGATTATGGAGCGCAGAATTTTGCCGATCTTGGTGCGCTCCAGCCAGAACCAGAGCGCCAGGCCGACCGCAACCGAAACCCCGACCACCATCAGTTGATAGCCGGAAACGGTGAGTACACCGATATTGAATCGTCCCATCGCCGCATACGGCTGATAGGCGAAGTAGGGCGTGGTTCCCCAGATAATTTTCATGACGTCTTCGAGAACCAGCAGCATGGCAAAGGTCACGATCAGCATCAGCACCTCGTCACGGCCGTACATCAGCCGCAACACACCGCGTTCCATGATCAGCCCGGCCAGCGCGCCGATCGCTATCGCGCACACCGCGATCAGAGTCAGCGCTATCCAGAGCTGGTCGCCGCCGCCATTGTAATACCAGCCGATGGCAGAGGCGGCGGCATAGGCCCCCAAGGCATAGAGGCTGCCATGAGCCATATTCAGAATTCGCATTACGCCATATATAACGGTCAGGCCCGCAGCTACCAGAAACAGCCACGAGGCGTAGATAAGCCCGTCAATAAGAATCGCCCAGACGGTTAACATCTGTGTGTACTCCTGTTATCGGTAATACCGGCAACCCGAAGGTTGCCGGACCGGGTCAACGGATCAGTTGCAGTCGGCTCCGGGGAAGCCTGCCTTGATCCATTCCTGAGCGTTCTGACCGTCAGGTGGAGATACACATGCGCCTTTGTAGGACCGGACATTCCGCAATTCCGGACCGGTCTCATCAGAGTAGTGATATTCGCCGTAAAGCATCGGCTGCAGGGCCTGGTGGCCACCAGCCAGCCCCATGTCGACGGTACCGCTGACGGACTCAAACGAGGCACCCTTGAGTGCTTCAGCGAGTTGCTCGCTGGTGGGAACCCCTTCGGCGCCGGAGTTGTCAGCCGCGTATTTCAGACCGAGCAGGGCCTGGGCCATCTTGGAGGCCGGGTAGCTTGGCGGTGTGCCGTGTTCCTCTTCATAGGCTTTGGAGAACCATTCACTCAGCTCGTTCTCGGGCATAAACCCGCCGAACGGGCCACGACCACCCAGAATGGTGCCGTTGGGAGCCTGATCCTTGAACCGGTGCAGGCCCGACTCACCGGTGGTCAGAATGGCCGTTGCCTGGTCAAGTAACCCGCGAACGTTGGCCTGGGCCACAAAGGCCTCCATATCACCACCCCACATACTGGAATGGATGATGTCGGGGCGGCTGGTTTGCAACGCAGAAATCTCGGTGCCATAGCTGCCCTGGAATATCTGTGGCGTCTGATTATCGACAATCTCCACATCCGGCATCAGCTGTTCCATGGAGAGCGTGAAGTCGAGCCAGGAGTCCTGGCCCCAGGCGTAGTTTTGCTGGATGCCTGCCAGTCGTTTGGCATCGGATTTGGCGTCGTTGAGATAATGGGCGGCGCCGACATTGTCAGCGACTGCGTCCAGCCCGGTGCGGAACAGGTAGGTGGGGTTATCCACTTCGTCGAACAGCCGTGGTGTGCCGCAATCGAAAGCGATGGTAAAGGTCTTCATTTCTTCCGCGACCGGGCCGACCGCAAGGCAGTCACCGCTTGAGATATAGCCGATGACGGCGTTGACGTTCTGGCGTTGGACCAGATTACGGTACTCTTCCACCTGTTTGGTGGGCCCGCCCGCCTCATCAATGACTACCGATTCCAGTTGCAAACCGTTGACCCCGGCAGTGTCGTAGGGTGCCGGCAGCTCGCCGGCATTAATGGCCCTGATGACTGTTTCAGCGGCCTGGGCGGCGGGCACGCCGAACGGTCCGGAGGCGCCGCCGGACAGGAAGGTGACCAGACCGACCTTAAAGGTGTCCTCGGCATGCGCGGCCTGACCGAAGCCGATGACACCGGCAGACACCAGTGCGACGGAGGTGGCGGTGCTGAGCAGCGTACGCCGCAAGCCTGCCTGTGGTGTGGGATGTCCCATTGTGTTCTCCTTGATTGTTGTTGTGCGAAATGGCCGGCGGAGCGCTCAACCATCGGATTCACCGCGTCGCTTCTCGACGAGAGCGGATGACGGTTTCTGGGATGTATTTAAATAATAGACTAAAGCAAATGCGGGGCCAGCTCCGGAGAGGCGTCTATCCGGGGTTTAGGGAGAGTATGACTATCGGAATGAGCGGATACCGCTCATGATTGCTCGGAAGATGAGCGAAAACCGCTCGCTTTGGTTTTTTAAGCCGGAGTCCTGGTTTCAGATTCTTATGACGACTCAGGCAGCGGTTGTCGCCGCTTTTCTTCGCTGCGCTGCACCAGATACCAGGCAATGAACGCCACAATGGATACTGTCACGATGATGATGGTAGCCAGGGCGTTGATCTTCGGTGAGACGCCCAGCCGTACGGAAGAGAACACTACCATTGGCAAGGTTGTGGCACCGGGACCCGAGACGAAACTGGCAATGACCAGGTCATCCAGGGAAAGGGTAAAGGCCAGCAGCCACCCCGATACCAGCGCCGGCGCGATCATCGGGATGGTGATAATGAAGAATGTTTTCAAAGGTGTGGCGCCCAGATCCATGGCGGCTTCTTCAATGGAGCGGTCCACTTCCCGCAGCCGGGCTGACACCACCACCGCCACATAGGCGCTGCAGAAGGTGGTGTGGGCAATCCAGATGGTAGCCATGCCGCGGTCCTGAGGCCAGCCGATCAGTTGCGCCATCTGCACGAACAGCAGCAACAACGACAGCCCTGTAATCACCTCCGGCATCACCAGCGGCGCAGTAATCATGCTCGAAAGCATGGTTCGGCCCCGAAAGTGCTGGAACCGGGTCATCACAAACGATGCGAGGGTGCCGATACAGACCGCCATGGAGGCGGAGTAGAAGGCAATTCTCAGGCTCATCCACACCGCCGACAGCAACTGCTGATCCTGCAGCAGCGCACCATACCACTCGGTGGAAAAACCGGCCCACACCGATACCAGCCGGGAAGCGTTGAACGAATAGACGACGAGGACGAACATCGGCAAATAGAGAAACAGCAGGCCGATTACCAGCACCACCCGGGAGAAACTGACGCTTTTCGCCCTAACCATTTTTTTCCAGCTCCCGGGCCTGATAGCGGTGGAACAGGATAATCGGGATCAGCAGCAGCCCCAGCATAACGATGGCGAGGGCCGAAGCCACTGGCCAGTCCCGGTTGTTGAAGAATTCCTCCCAAAGCACCTTGCCGATCATCAGGGTGTCAGGGCCGCCAAGAAGTTCCGGAATCACAAACTCGCCCACCGCCGGAATGAATACCAACATTGAACCCGCTATGATGCCGCCTTTGGACAGCGGAAGGGTGATGGTCCAAAAGGTATTCAGGGGCCGTGAACCCAGGTCCGAAGCTGCCTCCAGCAGCCGGGTGTCGAGCTTAACCAGATTGGCGTAGATCGGCAGAATCATGAATGGCAGGTAGGCGTACACAATGCCAAGGATGACCGCAAAGTTGGTGTTGAGCATCCTGAGCGGGGCATCAATCAGGCCGAGCCAGAGCAGTAGGTTGTTGAGCAGGCCCTGGTTGCCGAGGATGCCCATCCAGGCATACACCCGAATCAGAAACGAGGTCCAGGACGGCATCATGATTAACAGCAGTAACACCAGCTGCAACTGCACCGGCGCCCGAGCGGTGGCGTAGGCCATGGGATAGCCAATCAGCAGGCAGCAGAGGGTGGCGATAAAGGCGATCTTGATCGAGCCCCAATAAGCCGCCACATACAGACTGTCGGATATCAGGAACAGGTAATTGCCGAAATTGAGCACCACCGAGAAGGTGTCATCAATATAGTTGAAAACCGGCTCGTAGGGCGGGATCGCCATGACCGCAGACGAGAAACTGATCTTCAGTACCAGGCCGAACGGCAGTAGAAAGAACAGCAACAGCCAGATGAACGGCACGCCGAAGACAGTCGAGCGACTGGCCAGTACCCGCCGGACCAGGCTTTTAGTTGGCCCTGGTTTCATCGGTTGGGGTTCCATGTGTCAGTTCCAGAGTACGATGGGACTGGCGGCATCCCAGGCGATAAACACCTTGTCGCCCCAGGTCGGGCGTTCGGCACGCCGTTCACTATTTACCATGCTGGTCTGAACCCGTTTACCGCTGGCAAGCTCGACGTAATAGGTGGAGACCCCGCCCAGATACGCTATATCCTGAACCGTGCCGGCGCTCCAGTTGAACTCGTCGGCCGGTTTGTCGTGGCTGATCAGGATTTTCTCCGGCCGCAAGGCAATCAGGGTCTGGGTGGTTTCGGCCGGCGTGGTGACGCCCCTGTCTATAAAGACCCTGGCGTCCAGATCCGTCGAGTCGAGAGTGAGGCTGTCGACCTCATCCGACAGAATGGTGGATTCAAAGATATTCACCGAGCCAATGAATTCCGCCGTCAGACGGCTGTTGGGACTTTCATAGATATCCACCGGTGAGCCGATCTGAACAATGCGACCGCTGGACATGATGGCGATACGCCCCGCCATGGTCATGGCTTCCTCCTGATCGTGGGTAACCATCAGGCAGGTCACGCCCACCTTCTCGAGGATATCCACGACTTCCAGCTGCATTTCGGTGCGCAGCTTCTTGTCCAGGGCGCCCATGGGCTCGTCGAGAAGCAATAATTTGGGCCGTTTCGCCAGCGAGCGAGCCAGGGCGACCCGCTGTTGCTGGCCACCGGATAATTGCGCGGGCCTTCGCCTGGCGTAGGGCTCCATCTTGACCAGCTTGAGCATGTCCGCCACCCGCTGGCGAATTTCCTGGCGCGGCAGTTTGTCCTGTTTCAGCCCCATGGCGATGTTCTGCTCCACGGACATGTGCGGAAACAACGCGTAGGACTGGAACATCATGTTGGTGGGCCGCTCATAGGGCGGCAGGTCGGTGATGTCCTGCCCATCCAGAATGATTCGGCCCTGGTCAGGCTTCTCGAAGCCGGCGAGGGCGCGCAGCAGGGTGGATTTGCCGGATCCGGAACCACCCAACAGGGCAAAAATTTCACCTTTCTGGATGGTCAGGCTGACATCGTCTACCGCCAGCAGGCCATTGTAGGATTTACTGACGCCCTGGATTTGGAGCAACATGTTGTTGTCCCGGGCCACTAACGACCGGACTTCACGTTAGTCCAGGTGCGTGTCACCAGACGCTGGGTTGCCATTGGACGACCCTCCATGATGTAAAGTTTTTGCATCACCTCATCGGACGGATAGATGGATTTGTCCGCCAGGATTTCGGGGTCTACAAATGGGTCGGCAGCCTTGTTAGGGTTGGCGTACCAGACGTAGTTGGTAACGTCGGCAATGATTTCCGGCTTCATCAGGAAGTTCATCAGGGCATGAGCGTTTTCGACGTTGGGCGCGCCCTGGGGGATGGTCATCATGTCAAACCACAGCGCAGCGCCTTCTTTCGGAATGGTGTATTTTATGACGTTGCCATTTCCCGCTTCTTCCGCGCGCGCAGCGGCTTGCAGCAGGTCGCCGGAATAACCCGCCGCCACGCAGATGTCACCATTGGCCAGGTCTGCAATATAGCGGGAGGAATGGAAATAAGTGATGTCTGGGCGCACCGACTTGATTACCTCGGCGGCCTTGGCAATATCCGCGTCGTCGTTACTGTTGGGGTTCAGACCCAGATAAGCCATGGCGGCCCGCAACATTTCCTCGCCGGAATCCAGCATGCTGATACCACAGCCGCCCTCTGCGAGCTTGCCGGTAACTGCCGGGTCGAAGATCAGGGCCCAGGAATCGGTCGGGGCATCTTCACCCAGAATTTCCTTAATACGACCCTCATTGAAGCCATAGCCGTTGGTGCCCCAGAGATAGGGAATGGAATAGGCACTGCCGGCATCGACCGATTCGAGTTCGTCCATCAGATCCGGGTTCAGGTTCACCCGGTTAGGCAATTTGCTGTGGTCCAGCGGTACGAACGCATTCGCAGAAATCTGCTTGGTGACGTAGTGGTTCGAGGGGACAACCAGATCATATCCGGAACGTCCTGACAGCAGTGCGGCTTCCAGAATCTCGTTGCTGTCGTAGACATCGTAGATCACCTCGATGCCGGTTTCAGCGGTGAACTTCGCCAGGGTATCCTCGGCGATGTAATCGGACCAGTTGTAAACACGGACTTCCTCAGCGGCATACACCGAGGTAACGCCCATAACCAGTGCGACAGAGACAGCAATCGCGGTTTTTTCACACAATTTGATCATGTTGAAACCTCACAGTGGGTTTGGAATGCCAAAAAACCGATTTCGTTGGGGTGCCTGTTCAATTTGGATGGGTCCGTTCCCTTCGGCGCGCCAGGCAAGCCTCGCCGAAGGATTCAAGAAGTGCGCGGTAAAACGGGAATTCATTGGCGGACACCCCTGGCTGCCACTGCCATTCAGGATGCCATTGCACCGCCAGGGCAAAGCTTCGGGCGTTGGCGATGGAAAAGGCTTCCACCAGGCCGTCCTCCGCCGTGGCTTCGACCACCAGGCCCGGGGCAAGGTCCTTGATGCCCTGTTCGTGGAGAGAATTTACCGGCACGGTGTCAGACGCCGGCCAGATGCCCGCCAGTACGCCGCCCTTGGCGATCCGGACGAGGTGACCCTGGCGGTATTGTTCATCGAGGGGAAGTTCTTTGTCTTCCCGGTGTTCCTGATACTGGCCGGTTTCATGCAACTTCTGGTGCAGGGTGCCACCGAACGCCACGTTCATTTCCTGAAAACCCCGACACAGCCCCAGTATGGGCACTCCGGCGGCAATCGCCGCCCGGATCAGCGGCAGTGTAGTGGCGTCGCGGCGGGGGTCATGCAGGGTGTCCGGAGCACTGGGCAGACCCTGGTAATGATGAGGCTCGATATTGGAGGGGGAGCCGGTCAGCAGGAGGCCGTCGAGGGCATTCACCAACTGGTCAGGGGGTAAGGCATCTCCCAGGGCGGGAATCACCAGCGGAATGCCGCCAGCCCCTTCGCTCACCGCCCGGACGTATTTCTCGCCAACAGCAAAAGCCGGATGACGTCCCGGTACTTGCTGGCTGCAGGCACTGACACCAATTAGTGGCCGAGTGGGGCTGTCAGGATCAAGGGCTTGGGGCATACCAAATATTTACTCCAGCAAAGCATTATGGTCCGGATAACCCGATACAAACTTCTGCTATTATTACTGAAGGAGTTTCTGAATAGCTTCTGGATAAATTCTGGCTTTCAGAGGCTCCTTTCCCACCATTGAAAACAAGCAATATTTAGCACCAAGTTTCGCTCTGCGCCAGGGATTTTTTAGCGGCTGATCCGGTGGTTGCAGGTTTTGGTTGCAAAGGCTCCTTGAAAGCCGGATAAAGAGCGCTCAAGGCTCGGTGAAACGGCGTTTTGGTAAGATCCTGTGGACCATTAACACAGGCAAATAGTGCACTTAGTGACTGTATAAGGTTTCTGTTATGAGCTCCGGTTCTGCGAACGCCAAAGCGTTTCTTCAGGCACACCCCGAGTTGCAGTTTGTCGACTTGCTGATCCCCGATATGAACGGCATCGTTCGCGGCAAGCGGGTGGATCCCTCAGCTTTGCTGAAAGTGTTCGACAAAGGTATCGCGTTGCCTGCTTCCATCTTCGGTATGAATATCCAGGGCACCACCGTGGAAGAAACCGGGCTGGGTCTGGATATTGGCGAAGCTGACCGGGTCTGCCTGCCCATTGCCGGCTCGCTCACTATGGAGCCCTGGCAGAAACGACCGACCGGGCAGTTGCTGCTGACCATGTACGAACTCGATCGCAAGACGCCGTTTTTTGCCGATCCACGGGTGGTGTTGCAGAACATTGTCAGGCGTTTTGACGAGCTGGGCCTGACGCCAGTGGCGGCGTTTGAACTGGAATTCTACCTGATTGACCAGGAGAACCTGTCCGGCCGGCCGCAGCCTCCGAAATCACCCATGTCGGGCAAACGTCCGGCGGGGGTGCAGGCCTATTCCATCGATGACCTGGACGAGTACGCTGAGTTTCTGGCCGATGTGCTGGACGCCGCCCGTGAACAGGACCTCCCTGCGGATGCGCTGGTCGCGGAATCCGCGCCGGGCCAGTTTGAGGTCAATCTGCACTATGTGGCTGACGCGGTGCAGTCCTGTGATCACGCCACGCTGCTAAAGCGCCTGATCAAGAACATGGCTTACGACCATGAGATGGATACCACGTTCATGGCCAAGCCTTATCACAACCAGGCCGGCAGTGGCATGCATCTGCATGTCAGCCTGATCGACAGTGACGGCAAGAACGTGTTCGCGGGCGACGCCAACGCACCTGATGACCTTCTGCGCTGGGCCATAGGCGGGTTGGCTGAGACCATGAACGACTCGATGGCGATGTTCTGCCCCAACATTAACTCCTACCGACGCTTCAGCCCGGAGTACTATGTTTCCAGTGCGCCTACCTGGGGTGTGGATAATCGCACCGCCGCGTTGCGCCTGCCGGGGGGCGATCCGGACGCGTTACGCATCGAACACCGGGTGGCGGGCGCCGATGCCAATCCCTACCTGGTCATGGCAGCAGTGCTGGCGGGTATCCATTACGGCATCTCCAACCGGATTGAGCCACCCCCGATGACGGTCGGCAACGCCCATGAACAGCATGATGCCTCGCTGGTTAATAACCTGCGGGATGCCCTGCGCGGGCTGACCCAGTCACCGGTGATGAACGATTATCTGGGCACCCGGTTCCTGGATGTGTTCGCCGCCTGCAAGGAACATGAACTCACCGAGTTCGAGAGGACCATCTCCGATCTGGAATATCTCTGGTACCTGCATACTGTCTGATCCTCCCACCCCGCCGCAATAGCCTGTTTGAACCGCACTAGTGCGGTGGCGGGAATTATTCCAGCACCAGCCAGGTGGCTTTCAGTTCGGTGTATTTGTCGAACGCATGCAGCGATTTGTCGCGGCCATTGCCTGATTGCTTGAAACCGCCAAAAGGCGCCGTCATATCGCCGCCGTCGTAGTGGTTGATCCAGACACTGCCTGCCCGCAGTGCTTTGGCGGTTTTCATCGCGGTGTTGATATCGGATGTCCAGACCGCCGCGGCCAGGCCATAGATGGAGTCGTTGGCGATGGCGATGGCTTCTTCGGCAGTGGTAAAACCGATCACCGACAATACCGGCCCGAAAATTTCCTCCGAGGCAATGCGCATGCGGTTGCTGACGCCATCAAATACCGTCGGCTGCACAAACAGCCCGCCGGTCTCCTGCATGACTTGCTGGCCGCCTTCCACCAGCCTGGCGCCTTCGCTCTGACCAATCCCGATATAGTCAATAATACGGTCCAGTTGTTGCTGATCGACAATAGCCCCGGACATGGTTGCCGGGTCCAGCGGGTGGCCGGGTTTCCACGCCTTCAGAGCTTCGCCGACCATGCCGACAAAACGCTCGCGAATGCTTTCTTCCACCAACAGCCGGGTGCCAGCAGTGCAGACCTCACCCTGGTTGTAGGCAATGGCACTGGCAGCTTCGGCCGCAGCCTTTGCCAGGTTGGGGGCATCGGAGAAGACAATATTGGGGCTCTTGCCACCCGCTTCCAGCCAGACCCGCTTCATGTTCGATTGACCAGCATAAATCATCAGTTGTTTGGCCACGGCGGTAGAGCCGGTAAATACCAGACAGTCCACGTCCATATGCAGGGCCAGAGCCTTGCCAACTGTGTGGCCGTAGCCCGGCAACACGTTGAACACCCCGGCTGGAATGCCAGCCTCCGCTGCCAGGGCGGCGAAGCGGATGGCGGTCAGAGGGGATTTCTCCGAAGGTTTCAGGATCACGGAATTACCGGTGGCCAGGGCCGGGGCAATTTTCCAGGCCGCCATGATCATCGGGAAGTTCCAGGGCACAATGGCTGCAACCACACCAATCGGCTCCCGGGAAATCATACCGACCTGGTTATGAGGCGTGGTCGCCAGCTCACCGTAGACCTTATCAATGGCTTCAGCGGTCCAGTTGATGGCTCGGGCGGCAGCAGGCACATCCCCGTTCAGGGCATTGCTGATGGGTTTGCCCATGTCGAGACATTCCAGCAGGGCGAGTTCATCCCTATGCTCGAGTATCAGCTCGGCAAAACGCAGCAGCACTTGCTTACGCTGGACCGGAGCCAACTGGCTCCATTTGCCCGATTCGAATACCTGCCTGGCGGCAGTCACTGCCAACTCGGCATCCGCCAGATCACAACTGGCCACTTCAGCCAGACCCCGGCCATCTACAGGGCTGATGCAGGTAAAGGTTTCGCCGCTGATGGCGGGTTGCAAGCGGCCATTGATATAGGCCTGACCGTTAATGGTGAGGCTGGCGGCGAGCTGCTGCCACTGTTGCTGGGTGCGGGGTGTCGACATGGTGGCCTCGGGTTAATTTCTGACCGCTGAATCATAGCAACAACTACGCATAAGAGTGCATAAGAACGCAGCTTCCCAGATTCTTTTCGCTGACATAGACTGGGCATCTTTTCCGTACCTCCGATCAACGCCACACCTACAGCAAGATCACCATGACCCAGACTGCTCCGGTTCCCTCCTTCTATGCAGCGTCAGCCAACACTGCCCCTGAGCGTCCTGCCTTGCAGGGTCCTGCCGAGGCGGACGTGTGTGTGATTGGCGCCGGCTTCACAGGGCTCTCCACTGCATTGTTTCTGGCAGAAGGTGGGTTCCGGGTGATTGTGCTGGAAGCGGTTACCGTGGGTTGGGGTGCCTCTGGTCGCAACGGCGGGCAAATTGTTAACAGCTACAGCCGTGACCTGGATGCCATTGAAAAGCAGACCAGCCCGGGCCACCTCAAACTGCTGGCGGATATGGCTTTTGAAGGTGGTCAGATAATCCGTCAGCGCGTGGCGCAATACGGGATAAAATGTGACCTTAAAGACGGCGGTATTTTTGCAGCGATAACACCCGGGCAGCAGGGCCACCTGGCGTCACAGGAAAAACTCTGGCGTCGCTTTGGCTATGATCAGCTGGAACTGCTGGACAAGGCTGCCATTCGCCAGCGCATCGGCACGGACCGCTATGTTGGAGGCGCGCTGGATCATACCGGGGGGCATATTCACCCGTTGAACCTGGCGTTGGGCGAAGCCGCAGCATTTGAATCATTGGGTGGGGTGATTCATGAACATTCCCAAGTCGTCGCCGTCAACCCAGGCGAGCCGGCGGAAGTCGTTACAGATCATGGTAGGGTCAGGGCCCGATTTGTGGTGGTAGCAGGCAATGCCTATCTAGGCGGGCTGATCCCACAGTTGGGAGCCAAATCCATGCCCTGTGGCTCCCAGATCATTGCTACCGAGCCGCTGGACGCCGAGCTGGCAAAACGCCTGCTGCCGGAAGATGACTGTGTAGAGGACTGCAATTACCTGCTGGATTATTACCGGTTGTCCGGCGACAAGAGGCTGATCTACGGCGGTGGCGTGGTTTATGGTGCCCGGGATCCTGACAACATCGAACGGCTGATTCGCCCCAACATGCTGAAAACCTTCCCGGAGCTGGCCGCTGTGAAAATTGACTACAGCTGGACCGGGAATTTCCTGCTCACTCTGTCCCGGTTACCGCAACTGGGCCGCCTGGATAACAATATTTTCTACTCCCAGGGCTGCTCCGGTCACGGAGTCACCTTCACCCATGTCGCGGGCAAATCTCTGGCTCTCGCTATTCAAGGCCAGACTGACCGTTTCGATGCCTTTGCCAGTCTTCCCCATTATCCGTTTCCCGGCGGCCGCTTGTTCCGGGTGCCGTTTACCGCGCTTGGCGCCTGGTATTATGGTTTGCGTGACCGGCTGGGGATTTGATCTGGCGTCCCTTGCCTTTCAACTGTTAATCTTCGCTACAGTTAGCGGGCCCCAGCGTGCGGGATCATATAATCAATCTGGATGGTTAATGGAAAAATCAACGCTGTTAGCGTCCCAGCCTATCTACGACCGGGAAGACCGGATTGAAGCAGTAGAGTTGCTTTACCGCAACGACGCCGGTGAAAGTGCGTTGAGCGTGGGAGAGTACCGTGCGACCAGCGAGCTGCTGTTTAATTTGTGCACCGGCGTTATCGACCAGGCCGACCACTACAAGTGTGATGTCTATATCAATGTCTCGGCGGATTTCCTGCTCTCGGGTGCCTTCCTGCCCGTTGATCCAAGTCGTGTCGTCATTGAGCTGGTCGAACGTATCACGCCTACGCCGGAGTTAATCCGTTCAGTCCATGAGTGGCACGAGAAGGGCTTCCGGTTTGCGCTTGACGATTTTGACTTCACTGAAGCCTGGCGGCCGCTGCTGGATTATGCCTCGGTGGTTAAAGTTGATCTGTCGCAGTTCACCGAAGACGTTATTGTTCATGAACGCTCCAGATTGCAGGGTTACCCGGTGCGCTGGCTGGCGGAGCGGGTTGAGGAGGAAGCCCAGCGGGACCGGTTCATGGAGCTCGGGTTCGACCTGTTCCAGGGCTATTTTATGGCGCGCCCCAAGCTTATTTCCGGCCGCAAGCTCGACCCTGCCGGTTGGCAGCTGGTTCGGGTGGTGTCACTTTTGTATCAGGACGAGCCGGATTTTGACGAGCTCACAGAGGTGCTGTCTGCTGACCCCAACCTGTCTATCAGCCTGATCAAGATCGTCAACAGCCCGTTTTACCGGTCACAGGCTACGATCTCCTCAATCCGTGAAGTTATTGTCCGTCTCGGCATTGATCACTTGCGGCAGTGGTCAACACTGATCGGCGCTCTCAATGCCAGCTCCACCGAGCAAGCCCGCCTGGTCCTGGTAAGGGCCAGCGCCTGTCAGGCATTGGCAAAACGCATGAAGAACCAACAGATCGAGCCCTCGACGGCGTTTCTTACCGGCCTGCTCTCCGGAGTGGACATAATGATGGGTATCGAGCCCGCGATGTTTTTGCAGGAGATCAAAGTGGACGAGGCCGTTCAGCAGGCCATCACAGACCACCAGGGACCGTTGGGCAAGCTGTTAAAACTGGTGGTGGATATCGAACAGGCCGTCGCCCTGAAGCGGGGCCTCGACCGTTTCGATTACCGCATGTTGATGCTGTACGGTCAGTCCGCACGGGAGGTGCAGGCGCAGCTGCGAGAAATCGGCGGGCCAAGAGCCAGGAGTTGAGACAGTAGATTACAGGGTCACGTCCCGATGCCTGGCCTCAAAACCTTCCGGAAACCCTATCCCCACTTGGCTCCTAGCCGCCGAAAAACACGCGCAGGCTGTTCTGGTAGGTGGTCTTTACCACTTCATCGAGGGGCAATTCCTTTACTTCGGCGACTTTTTCCGCCACAAACGGAATATAGAACGGTGCGTTTTCCCGGCCCCGGTAAGGCGCCGGCGTCAGGAACGGTGAGTCGGTCTCCAGCAGCAGTTGTTCAATGGGCGTCATGCGGATGATGTCCCGCACGTTCTCCGCCTTGTTGAAGGTGGAGATACCGTTGAAGCCGAGACACCAGCCCTGGTCGAGGGCATAGCGGGCCAGACCGGGGCCGGAGGTGAAACTGTGTATCACACCGCGGCGCTTGAGAGTGCCTTCGAATTCGCTGAGGATCTCGATGGTGTCGTCATCGGCGTCGCGGCTGTGGATCACCACCGGGCGGTCAGTATCACAGGCGATCTGGAGTTGCCGGCGGAACACGTTCCGTTGCACATTGCGATCGGCGTTGTCGTAAAAATAATCCAGCCCGATTTCGCCTACGGCGACCATTTTTTCATCGCCGACGTGGGCGCGAATTTCCGCCTCGGCTTCATCGGTGTAGCTTTCGGCGTCATGGGGGTGCACACCTTGCGTGCCGTAAACCCAGGGCGCCGACTGTGCCAGTTCACGTACGGCGCCAAGGTTCTTTGGCGACACCGCGATGGTGATGATGCGCTCGATATTCACCCGCCGGGCTTCGGCCAGGGTGTCCTCGAGGGGGCGGTCTTTCAGGTAGTCGAGATGGCAATGGGTTTCGATGATGGGGTGATCGAAGACCGGAATCTCGCGTCGTTTCGTGCTCATGGTTAACCGTGTTGTCGCTGAAGTGTTGCTGATGTTTTCAATCGTTGTAGTCTACAGTTTCTGAAGGGATACCCCAATGCTTTAGGGCAGGGTGCCCACCCCGGACCTGATCAGCGGGAGTGCCGAATGACCGACCAAGTCAGTATGCAGCCATGGCTTTACCAGCCCGACCAGCCTCGGCTATCCGATTATGCCAGTGATATCAGTGATGATGACGCCCTGGTGCCGCTGGAAACCAGCCTGGAGGATATTGGTGAGTACCAGCGACGGCTCTGGGCTAATGGCAAGAAGGCGGTGTTATTAATCGTGCATGGCCTTGATGCCAGCGGCAAAGACAGCCTGATTCGCACGCTTGCCACCTATATGGATCCGGCCGGATTTCATGCCTGGTCCTTCGGTCGCCCGACCGGAGCTGAAACCCGGCACGATTTTCTCTGGCGAGTGGTACCGTTGCTGCCGGCCTTTGGTGAGGTAGTCGCGTTTAACCGCAGTCACCACGAGGCCGTTATTGCCGAGCGCCTGTGGCCGGTGCATGAGCCTGAACGCTATGACTGGGAGGTTCGCTATGGGTCTATCCGCGCGTTCGAGCAGCATCTGGTCGAAGAGGGCACGGTGATCATCAAGTGTTGGCTGAAACTCTCGGCAGAAGAGCACCGGCGCCGGTTGATCAAACGCCTGGACAAACCCCGTAAACGCTGGAAATTTGACCCGTCAGACATCGATGGATGGCAAAAACGTGATGAATATACTCGCTATGCCGAGCAGTCAATGGCCGCCACCCATACCCCGGAAGCACCATGGCTGATTATCCCGGCTGACCGCAAGCCGGTGGCCCGGGCCCTGGTGGCGGCGGTGCTGGCGGAGCGTTTGCGGGCAATGGCACCGGAGTATCCGAGCGAGGATGAATCGGTTCTGAAGGCTTATCGGAAGTTATTGACGGCTAGTGCCCCGTCTGGCTAATTCGCAGTAGATTAACGAATTAGCCAGACGGGACACTGATCCTAGGCGAAGTCTCGGGCCAGATACCGTTCAAGAAGCTCCCGCACCGTAGCGGCGTATTGCTCGACGCTGATGTCATTGTCCCGGTATTTTCGGCGCTTCAGGTACCAGTCCTGCAGCAGAGCCTTGATCATGGCGGACAAAATGCGGGTCTCAATGGGGCGGAATGCGCCCTCTTTTACGCCATCTTCGAGTATTTCGTGGAAAATATCGTCAATTTCCTGTTCAATCGCGATGGCGTCCTTTTTCTCGTCGGCCGGCAGGCTTTTGACTTCCATAAACGAGAAGTAGAACCAGGCCCGCATCAGCTCGCTCAGGTATAAATGTGCCTTTACCGCTGCAAACAGGCGCCGGTGAGGGTCGGTTTCAGGTGCGATAAAGTCCAGCAGGGTGCGACGGGTCAGAATGAAGCCGTGGCCCTGTATCAAGTGAATCAGGTCATCCTTGTTTTTGATGTAGGCATAGAGGCCACCCATACTGAGGCCCGAATCCGCGCACAAATCCCGCAGGGTCATGGCCCGGAAGCCTTTGGAGTTGGCGAGTTTGAGGGTGGAGTCGATGATCCGCACCAGATTGCGCACGGCAACGGTTTCCTTCTTGATGCGGATCATCGCCTGGTTTTGCCGGTATAACTCACGGCAGATATCATCCTTGGAAACACTTACCTTGACTCTGAAGGCATCGTAGTCCGTTACCGCCGTGTTCATCACCGTCATGTTGTCTCCTGGGTTAACCCCTCTCAGGCAACCGCTTCTCATGCAACGGCTTCTCATGCAACGGAAAGGAACCGGTGCTGGGTGGCCTCGTCGTTGCGTAGTTCGTCGGTGGTCGCCTCGTGAACCACCTGGCCTTTTTCGAGGATGTACGCACGTTGGGCGTGTTTCAATGCAAAGTGGACGCTCTGATCGGTAAACAGGATGGTGGTGGTTTTGGACAGCTCATCAATCAGGGCTCCGATCTGTTTGACGATGACCGGAGCCAGGCCTTCGTTGGGTTCGTCCAGCAACATCAGCCGTGGTTCAATCATGAGGGAACGTGCAACCGAAAGCATCTGTTGCTGCCCCCCAGAGAGTGTGCTGCCATCCTGGCTGGCCAATTCAGCCAACATGGGGTATTCATCAAAGATGCGTTCCACGGACCAGTTGGACTGGCCATCAGAGTTCTTGCGGTCAGCCACTTCAAGGTTTTCCTGCACCGACAGCCCGGGAAATATGCGACGGTCTTCGGGCACGTACCCTATGCCCATGCGCGCGATTTTGTAGGCTGGCAGGCCACTGATGGTTTTGCCCTGGAAGGTAATCCGGCCCTTTCGGGGTGGGGTCAGGCCAACGATGCTTTTCAGGGTTGTGCTTTTACCCGCGCCGTTGCGGCCCAGCAAGCATACGGTTTCCCCCTGGTTCAGCGACAAGGTGATGCCCTGCAGCGCGAGGCTCTCGCCATAGTAAGTATGCACATCTTCCATTTGCAGAATCATACCGCCGCCTCCTTTTCGCCATCTTCATCATCTTCATCTTCGCCGAGGTACGCCTTTTTGACATCCGGATTATTTTTTACCTCCTCCACGGTACCGACGGCCAGGGACTCGCCCCGATGCATCACCAGTATCCGGTCTGCCAGATCGAACACCACACCCATATCATGCTCGGTGATCAGGAAGGTATAGTCGCCGCTGTCAGCCAGCGAGCGGATCAGTTTGGTCACCCTTCGGGTTTCCTCCGGCGTCATGCCTGCGGTCGGCTCATCGAGCAGCACCAGTTTGGGTCGGGTCGCCAGCACCACGGCAATTTCCAATAGCCGTTTATCGCCATAGCTTATAATCCCGGCCCGTTGACTCGAAAGCTCGCCGATGGACAATCGGTTGAGCAGTTCATCGGCTTCTTCCTGCACCTTGCGATTGCCAGAGGCGAGGTTGAACAGCTTGCGGCTATAGCCATGAAAAGCCGACAACGCCACTTCCACATTCTGGCGCACGGTCATTTCCGGAAATATGTTGTTGATCTGGAATGACCGGGACACCCCCATGCGGCTGATTTTGTGAGGTTTCAGACCGGTGATGTCATGGCCGTTGAGCTCCACGGTGCCTTCGGTTGGCTGCATCCGGCCGGACACCATATTGTAGAAGGTGGTTTTGCCAGCCCCGTTGGGACCGATGATGGCGAGGGTCTCCCGGGGCATGACCTGCAGATTGATACCGGAAACCGCGGTATTGCCACCGAAACGTTTGGTCAGATTGTGAATGTTCAGGATTGGATCGGTCATTTTTTGTCCAGCCACCAGTCAAGAAAGGTTCCCAGAATGCCGCGACGGAAAAACATCACCATCAACGCCAGGACGATGCCGAGAAACAGCATCCAGGCCTGGGTCACACTGGTTATCCAGGTTTCCAGCAGCACAAACAGCGCCGAGCCGACATAGGGGCCGAGAAAGTAGCCGGTGCCACCGAGAATGGACATCAGGACCGGTTCCGCCGAAGTCGACCAATGCATCATTTCCGGACTTGCTACCCGAAGGAAAGGTGCCATCATGCCGCCAGCCAGGCCGGCAAATGCCCCTGAAATGGTAAAGGCCGCGAGCCGATAAAGGCGGATATTGAGACCGCAGAACGACACTCGCTCGGCGTTCTGGCGAATGGCCTGCAGGATCAGTCCGAACGATGACCGGCAAATCAGGTACAGCACCAGCGACGCCACAATTACGATAGCCAGCACCACATGGTAGTAAACCGCCGGATTACCAAGAGTCAGGTCAATGCCGAGGCCGAACGCCCCCAGGGTAAAGCCGGCTATGCCGTCGCTGCCGTTGGTGACCGAGCGCCACATATGGGCAATCGAGAACACCATCATGCCGAAGGCCAGCGTCAGCATGGCGAAATAGACCTCGTTCAGACGCACGCTCAGAAAACCGATCACCAGCGCGAGCAGTGCACCCATGCCCATGGACACCAGCAGACAGGCCAGCAGCGGCCATTGCAGGTGAAGCAGCAGCATGGCGGTGGCATAAGTGCCGATGCCGAAAAAGGCCGCGTGGCCGAAGCTCAGCATGCCGGTATAGCCGAATACCAGGTTAAAGCTGGCAGCGAACAGACCCATGATCAGGATCTCGGTGCCGATAAAAATGTAGAAATAGGGCACCACCCAGGGCAGGGCGATCAGCAGAATGACCGTCAGCACCAGGGCACCCAGAAGGATGGCAGATTTCATGCGTTTGCTCCCTTGCCCATCAGGCCGTTTGGCTTGAACAACAACACCAGAGCCATGCCGATAAATGGCAGCAGCAGGTTGATTTCCGGCAGGTAACGACCGCCGAGGCCGTGAATCAGGCCCAGTACCATGGCTCCGGCCAGCGCGCCGGGAAAGCTGCCGAGGCCGCCGATGACCACCACGATGAAAGATTCGATGATGATCTTGTCGCCCATGCCCGGGTCAACTGCCCGCATGGGTGCTGCGACCACACCGCCAAGGGCGGCCAGCCAGGCGCCGAAGGCAAACACCCCGGTCACCACCAGCTTGGTGTTAATGCACAGGGCTTCCGCCATGTCACGGTCCAGGGCCGCAGCCCGCATGATCTTGCCTGCCCGGGTGCGGTTGAAGATAAACCAGAGCGCAGCCACCAGCACCAGCCCCACCACAATCACAAACAGGCTGTACACCGGATAGAGCGTGTCGCCAAAAATACCGACAGAACCCCGCAACAGCTCGGGTGGTTGCACGGTGTGAATGCCGGACCCCCAGATCATCCGCACCGATTCGTTAATGATCAGCAGCAGTGCGAAGGTCAGCAACAGACTGTCGGCGATATCCCGCTCGTAGATAAACCGCAGCACCAACCGGTCGATAATGACCGCAAGGACCGCCACCGCCAGGGGTGCAACGATCAGCGCGACGATAAAGGACAACCCCAACAGATTCATCAGCGTGAAGGCCAGGTAGGCCCCCAGCATGTACAGCGCCCCGTGGGCGAAGTTGATGACGTTCAGTACGCCAAACACAATATTGAGGCCTACCGCTATTACAAACAGCAGTAGCCCGATATCCAGACTGTTCAGCAAAGCAGCGCCGAGACCGGACATAAATCCTCCCGAGAGGTCACCAGATCAGGATGCCGGCCGACCTTCAAGCAGGTCGGCCGGGCTATGGGTTAACCGGTTTGGTTAAAACGTGCAGCCGGTCTCCGCGACGGTCCGGGATACTTTTTCAGCATCAAAGATGCGCAGATCCTCCAGGGTGCGAATACCGTGTTCCGGGTGCATCGGTCCTGAGCGGCCCCAGTTTGGGCTGACCATGGCCTGGTGATCCCCGGCACGGAAGGTCACTTTACCGTTGGGGGCATCGAAGCTCATGCCTTTAAGGGTTTTGGCCAGGGCCGGGCCGTCGGTATTACCGGTGGTTTCCATGGCTTTTTTATAGGCATAAACGGCGGCATAGGCGCCCTCTGCGTTATAGCTCGGCGGGTTGCCATAAGCGTCGATATAGGCTTTGACGAAGTTCTTGTTGATCTCGTTATCGTAGGCGTCATACCAGTAGCGGGTGGCCAGCCAGACCCCTTCGGGCATGCGATCTTCCAGTGCGGTCAGCACTTCGGTGGCCGCGCCAACCGTGAACATCAGCTCCAGATCCTTTTCGAAGAATCCGAGGTTGGTGGCTTGACGGACGAAGTTCACAAGATCGCCGCCCCAGAGTGAGATCAGCACACCCTCGGCATCGGAATCCATCACGCCGTTGATGAAGGGGGTGAAGTCCTCGGCGCCAAAGCGCGGAAATGCAGTGTCCTCCATCAGCTCCACATCGGGCTTGAGATCTTTCAAAGCATTACCGAAGAATTCCCAGGACTGATGGCCAAAGGCGTAGTCCGGGCCGATGGTGGTCCAGCGGTTGGCGTCGGATTCAGCGGCAATCTGGGCCGCCGCGTTCATGTTTTGCGCCACGTTGGTGCTGATGCGGAAAGTGAACGCATTACAGAGGTTACCAGTCACATCCGGGGTGGCCGCGTGGGTAATAATCAGCGGTTTCTGAAGCTCCGGGATGGTGGGTACCAGGCCCTGGGCAACACCGGAGCTGTCCAGCCCCATCAGAACGTCGACTTCGTCCTCATAGACCAGTTTCCGGGCCGCCTGGATTGCAACAGCAGCCTTGCCCTGGCTGTCTTCGATGGCCAGTTCCAGGTCACGGCCCAGTACGCCGCCATTGCCATTGATTTCACTGATGGCCAGGTCTATGCCGCGTTGGGCAAATTGCCCATAGGTAGCGGCACTGCCTGAGAGTATGTAGATAGCACCCAGCTTGATCGGATGTTCATCCGCGCTTACCTGGATAGCCCCTGTGCTGAGCAGCGTGGCTGCCGCCAGGGAGGTAACGAGTTTTCCGGGCTTGAGTTTCGTCATGATTGAGCTCCTGTGCTTGCACTGTTGTTGTAGTTTCGAGCGTTATTCATTCGTCCCTGAACCTGTCCCGCAACACATTCTTGCGAATCTTGCCCGTTGCGGTTTTGGGCAATTCTCCGAAGATGACCTTCTTGGGCACCTTGAAACGGGCCATGCGTTCCTTGCAGAACGCCATGACATCAGTCTCGGTCGGCGCGTCATGGCTGGTAACCAGATTGATGAAGGCACAGGGCACTTCGCCCCATTTTTCGTCTGCAATGGCGATGACAGCGGCTTCGGCCACGGCCGGGTGCTGGTAAAGAACTTCTTCCACTTCCAGGCTGGAGATGTTCTCGCCGCCGGAAATGATGATGTCCTTGGAGCGGTCCTTGATTTCGACGTAATGGTCCGGGTGCATGACCGCCAGATCACCGGTACTGAACCAGCCATCGGCAAAGGCCCGGGCGGTGGTGTCCGGATTTTTCAGGTAGCCCTTCATCAGGGTGTTACCCCGCAGTTGTATCTCACCGAGGCTTTTACCATCCGCCTCGACGGCCTTGCCGGTTGCCGGATCAGCAATCCGCACTTCGTCAATGGCCAGAGTGCCGACACCCTGCCGCGCCATCTTGGCGGCCAGATCCTCAACGCTGAGCTCGGACCATTCCGGTTGCGGCACGCACAGGGTCGCCGGACCATAGGTTTCGGTCAGGCCGTAGAGGTGGGTGATCTCAAAGCCAATGGTCTGGGCCTTGCGGATAACGGAACTGGGCGGAGCTGCGCCCCCCAGCGCAAACTGAACGCTTCGGCTCAGGGTTTTACCTTGCTGGCCGAGTTCGTGGAGCAGCATGTTCATCACGATTGGGGCGCCGCACATGTGGGTGACGCCGTAACGCTCGATACGGTCATGGATGACGTGGGTGTCGATGCTGCGCAGGCAGACGTGTGTGCCACCGATGGCGGTGATCGCCCAGGTATAGGCCCAGCCGTTGCAGTGGAACATCGGCAGGGTCCACAGATAGACGGTGTCGGCGGACATATTGAACGCCATGGCATCACTCATGGCCGCCAGAAAGGCACCGCGGTGATGGTAAACCACGCCTTTCGGGTTACCGGTGGTACCCGAGGTGTAGTTGAGGGAAATGGCGTCCCACTCGTCCGCTGGCCGTTGCCAGTCTGTGGTTGGTGCGGCGCTGGCCAGCAGGGTTTCGTAGTCATACCGGGCCAGGCCATCAGAAACTCCGCCCTTGCGCTCGATACTGACCAGTACCGGGGGAGTTTCCATCCCGGCAACCGCGGCTTTAACCAGGGCTTCGAATTCGGTGTCGTAGAACAGTAACCGCGCTTCGCCGTGGTCGAGAATGAACTCAAGGCTGGTCGCGTCGAGCCGGAAATTGAGGGTATTGAGCACCGCCCCGCACATGGGTACCGAGTAGTGGGATTCGAGCACTTCATGGCTGTTGGGGCAGAGCAGCGCGACGGTGTCACCGGTCGTGATGCCGAGGGCTCTGAGCGCGCTGGCCATCTGGCAGCAGCGGCCAAACAGTGCCTCGTAACTGAGAGACATGTCGTCGTCGATCACCGCCGTTTTACCGGGGAACACGGTGGCTGACCGCTGCAGAAAACTCAGCGGTGTCAGGGCCGAATAATTGGCCGGGTTCTTCTCAAGTCCGTTATTGTATTTGTGGGTCATAGCCTGACTCCGGACTGTTGCCGGGTGCGCTCGTGCACATCCGTTTTGTTAGCGATCTTTCAGGTATTTCGGGTTGCTGATCTGCAACTTGTTCCGGGTGATAGCCAGCAACAGGTCGTAAAGCCTTTCATCTTCAGTTGGCAGCCGGCGGTTGCGAATATCGTCGGCGAGGGCTTGCTCGTCGGTGTTGCCCGCATGGTCGGGCAACAGCTCGGCGTACAGTTTGCCGATGCTGTCCAGAATCCGTTGCTCGGTGGAGGCTCCGGTTTCGATTTCCCGCGCCGCAATTTTCATCGCGTTGGCAGTCATCAGAACCTGATACTTCAGGGCCCCCGACACCTCAGGCAGCACAGTGTCGAGCAATTCCTGCCGCGCAGTCGCAAGCAAGGCCCCGGCGTCCGGGCGCGATGTTTTCATGATTTGGTTCCTCTTTTCTCCGGGTCGGACAGCTCCCTGACCTGCTGCAGCAGGTCGTACTCCATTTGCGGCAACATGCGACCGGTCAACGCCAGCTCCAGCGACGATTGCTCACCGGACAGATGGCGCTCGGCCTGTTGCAGGGCAATCACCGCCCAGCGTACCAGCGCCATGACTTCCCAGTAATTCACCCGGTCCGGGTCGGGTTGTTCGCCCGTCACTTCCTGGTAGCCGGCAAACAACTCGGCTTTGTGGCCAATGCCACCAACTTCCCGCTCATCGGCGCCAAAGCGCCAGCTGCGGGAACACAGCCAGCCCAGGTCTTCTGCCGGGTCGCTCCAGGTTGCGAACTCCCAGTCCAGGACGGCCGTCAGTCGGCCCTGATCAACCATGTAATTGCCGGTACGAAAATCACAGTGGCAAAGTACGGAAGGGCCATTGGCCGGCTGGTTGTCTTCCAGCCAGTTCAGCGCCCACTCAAGCACCGGATGGGGCTCGGCAATGGCCGCAAGGTAATCCCGGTAAAGGTCTATCCTGGCCTGGGCGGCGGATTCGGTTGGTTGCGGTAGAAAGTCGAGGCCGCTTACGGGCGGCTTGATCCGGTGCAAGTGTCCCAGCTCCCGTCCGAACTGGCGGGTCAGCTCGGACCGTTGTGCGTCGGTCAGATCGCCACCCACCAGTTTCTGCGGTGAGGCCGTCCCCATCGCCCGGCTCATGACATAGAAGGACTGCCCGATAACGCTTTTGTTATCACACAGCCAGAAGGGCTCTGGCACCGTAACGTCGGCTTCGAAGGCTTTCTTCAGGACCGCAAATTCCTCCGGCCGGCTCAGGCTGGCCGATACGCCGGAGGGCGCATCGCAGCGTACAACGTACTGCTGCCGCCCGGGCTGATAACCGCCCTCAAGCACTAGGGTCAAGGCATAGTTGTCCTGGATTGCGCCCCCGGACAAGCGGCTGAACTCCTCCACCTGAACGTGGGGGGCACCGGTTTGAGCCGCTATGTACCCGGCCAGTGCGGCGGCGAGCTCGGAGTGTGTCATACCTTAACCCCAGCTCCAGAAATCTGCGCCGTCGGCGAGCAGATTCTTCGAGAACACCATTTTGTGAACTTCCGAGGCGCCGTCCACCAGCCTGGCCTGGCGGGCATAACGGTAAATCCACTCCAGCGGCGTGTCCTTGGAGTAACCCCGGGCACCGCACAGTTGAATGGCCGTATCCACAGCCTTGTGGAGCGTGTCGGCGACGGCCACTTTGGCCATGGACACTTCTTTTTTTGCAAAACTGCCCTGATCCAGTTTCCAGGCTGCGTGCATGGTCAGTAACCGACCGATCTGGATATCCATGGCAGCCTCACCCAGCAGCCACTGCACGCCCTCACGATCGGCCAGCCGCACGCCGAAAGATTCGCGCTCGGCCACATAGGCGGTGGCAATTTCCATGGACCGCTTGGCCAGGCCCAGCCAGCGCATGCAGTGGGTGAGACGGGCGGTACCGAGACGGATCTGGGTTACTTTCAGACCATCGCCAACATTCATCAGGCGGTTCTCGTCGGGAATCACCAGGCCATTGAATTTAAGCTCGCAATGGCCGCCGTGCTCCTCCGGCCCCATGATGGGAATACGGCGGATAATCTCCCAGCCCGGATCGTCCTTGTGGAACAGGAAAGCCGTCAGCCCTTTGCGGGTGTCGTCCGAAGTCCGTGCCATCAGTATGAAATGACTGGCGATGCCAGCGCCGGTGATGTAGTGCTTGTGGCCGTGAATGACCCAATTGTCCCCGTCCCGGGTGGCGGTCGTCTGTGTCATGGACGGATCAGAGCCACAGCCCGGCGCCGGTTCGGTCATGACGAACGCGGACTTTACCTCGCCATCGACAATCGGCTGCAGCCAGCGGGCTTTTTGCTGCTCGGTGCCGACTTTGTAAAGCACCATCATATTGCCGTCATCCGGCGCAGCGCTGTTGAACACCACCGGGCCGAAAATCGAACGGTTCATTTCTTCATAGCAGGCCGCCATACCGACAATGTTGAGACCCTGGCCGCCTACGTCCTGGGGCATTTGCAGAGCCCACAAACCTTCTTTTCGGGCTTTTTCCTGGGTGGTTTTCAGCAATGCGGGGGCAATGTTCTCGTGCTCGTCATAAGACGCCGGATCCTGCTCCAACGGAATCAGCTCCCGCTCGACGAACTGTTTGATCCGCTGTCGAAAGTCTTCTGATCTCGCGTCCAGTGAAAAATCCATGGCAGGGTGATCCTTACAAAGTCGATTGAAGATGACCGCCATCGGCGACCAGGGTGCTGCCGGTCATGTAGGCCGACAGATCTGAAGCCAATAACAGCAGTGGACCGGTCAGGTCGTCCGGTTGCCCGAGACGGCGCTGTGGAATCCGTTTGATCATGGCCTGGCCGGGGTCGGTGGTAAAAAAATCCCGGTTGAGGTCGGTTTCGATGTAACCCGGAGCCAGGGCATTTACCCGGATGCCATGCCGCGCCCATTCCAGTGCCAATGCCCGGGTCAGTTGCTCCAGTGCGGCCTTGGAGGTGGTGTAGGGGGCCACATTGCTGGCGACGCGATGACCCAGAATGGAGGTGATATTGATGATGCTGCCCGGTGTCTCGGCGGCAATCAGGCGTTTGGCAGCTTCGTTGGCAACCAGCCAGCAACCCTTGAGATTGGTGTTCAGTACTTTGTCCCAGTCGTCCTCGCTGGTGTCGAGTGACTTGGTCCCGGTGACGACCCCGGCGTTGCAGACCACAATGTCGGCCAGCCAGCCTTCAGACCGGATGCGGTCAAAGGCACCGGAAACCCCGGTGGAACTGGTCACATCCATAGTGACGGGCAGTGCCTGGCCACCCTCATCGGTAATGTTTTCAGCGAGCCTGGTCAGTGGGTCCGGACGTCGCCCGGCCAGAATGACCCTGGCCCCGGCAGCCGCAAGGACACGGGCAAAATGCTCCCCAAGGCCGCCACTGGCCCCGGTGACCAACGCAGTTTTTCCGTTTAGGGTAAGCTCTGTTGTTTTTGTAATAGTCATTTGACTAAAAATAGAGCGAGCGCTCGAAATATACAAATAATATTTCGGACTAGCAGAGCCGGTGCAGATAACCAGAGGTCATACGTTCTGCGTTCCCGACTTATAAATCATGTGCTAACGTGAATGGATCGCATAGAAAACTAAAAGTGGCCTGCAGTTGCTTCCCTATGCCTCAAAGGGAGTTTGACGTTATGAAGCGCATCGCGATATTCAGTGACGGCACCTGGAACGATCCCGAAAAAGATAACCCCACCAATGTGATTCAGATGGCCCGGGCGGTGAAGCCAAAAACGGCGGACGGCGTCGAACAGGTGGCGTTCTATGACTGGGGGGTGGGCACCGATCGCAAGAAAATCGCGGGCGGCATCAGCGGTGCCGGCATCGACAAGAACATCATGGATTGCTATCGCTTCCTGGTGCATAACTATGAACCCAAGGACGAGCTGTTCTTTTTCGGCTTCAGCCGGGGCGCCTATACGGTGCGCTCGCTGGCGGGCTTTATCCGCAATTGTGGGCTGATGAAGCGGGAGCATGGCGCTCGCATTCCCGAGGCTTTTTTGCTGTATCGCAAACGCAGCCGAGCCAGCAGCCCGAATGAAGACGGCCCAGCGCTTTTTCGAAGCCGTTACGCAGTGGCGGACATTACGCCCATCGAGTTTGTGGGGGTCTGGGATACGGTGGGGGCACTGGGAATTCCGGTGCCATTCTGGGGCAATCTGGGTGAGCGGGAGTTTCTGTTCCACGATACCGAACCCAGCAAAATCGTCCGCCACGCCCGTCATGCCGTCTCCATTGATGAGAACCGGAAGGACTTCGAGCCCACGCTCTGGAGTGCCAAGCCGGAACTGGATCTCAAACAGGTGTGGTTTGCCGGGGTGCATTCCGACGTTGGCGGTGGCTATGACGAAAATGGACTGAGCTCCCTGGCAATGGACTGGATGGTCCGTGAGGCCCAGGATGTCGGGCTTGAGTTTGAACCCCACCTGCTGAAGGCCGTCAAGACCCGACTGGCGAAGCAGCCCGAAGCTGACAAGCACCACAATGAGCGTCGGGGTATTTATCTCGCCCGGCCGGAATCTGTCCGGATGGTGGATGGCCCCCTGCATCAATCGGTCAAGCAACGCTGGGACAAAGACGCCCATGACTATCGCAAGAAAAGCAAGGCGCTGGCCCAACTGCTTGCCTCGGTAGGCGACGACTGGTCAAAACTCGAACTGGTTGACTGAGGGCCGGTATTCACCCGCGACCAACCTGGGCTATGCTGCGTCAGAGCTTATGTCACTGTGCCAAAGGCAACGCAATGAAGTCCAAACTCAGTCTGGTGGGTCGCTATACCCTGCTTTCGCTGGTGTTGATCATCGGCTCGGTGACGGCGCTCAGCATCCTCCATATGAGGGTGGCAGAATCCATTACCGAACGCCTGGCGGGGCAACACCTGGAGGCCCAGATGGCAGCCACTGCCAATCGCCTCAGTGCGTTTCTGGACAATCGCATCTACCAGCTTGAGACACTGTCACGCCATCCTGCCATGCCGCTCTACCTCGCCTACACGGAGGCCGTGCCGGATGGTGTCCAGGAGCTTGTCCGGGTAGAAGCGGACTCTCCGGATCTGTACGGTATCCTGTTTTTCGATGCCACTGACAGTCTGATCCAGGTTGTCGCCGGCCAGGCCGCCTCCGGTCCACCCTATTGGGGTACCGAGAACTGGTCACTGGCCGATCTGCCCCGGGTGCAGAAGAACAATACCGAGATCATTGGCCCGGCCTTGCCGCGTGCGGGGCAGCCCGGGTGGCTGCTGATTCGTCAGCCCCTGGGTTATCTGTTCGACGAAAGCGCCGAGGGAGCTGTGGGCCTGCACGTGCGCCTGGCTTCACTAACCGAACAGATCCGGACGGAAAATCTTGCCGGTGTGGTCAGGCCGTACCTGCGGGCGCCGGGCGGCGCGTTACTAGACCCGACCGGCACTGCGGTGCCCCGCCAACCTGCCGGGTTGGTTCGTGGGCCGGAGGTGTTTCCCGGCTGGCACATTGACTATGTAATCACCGCCGCGGATATTCTGAGCCCGTTACGCAATGCCCAGCTGGGCATGTATGGACTGGCCTGCCTGATGGCCCTGGGTACTGTGCTGCTGTTCTGGGCGCTGGCCCGGAGCCTGCGACGCCGGATCGACCGGTTGGTGCAGGGGGCCGAGGCGTTCTCCTCCGGCGACTTGCACTTCCAGCTCGACGTCCCGGGCCCGCGCAAGGACGAAATTGACCAGGTGGCCTATGCGTTCAACGCCATGGCGCAACGGCTGCGCGAAATGATCCAGCGCACGATACAGGTCGAGAAAATGGCGGTGTTGGGGGAGTTTGCAACCGGGGTGGCCCATGAGGTGAGGAACCCGCTGGCGACTATAAAACTGACGGTTCAGGCTCTTGAGCGCCGTGAAGCGGATATGCGACGACGAGGGCTGTTGCAGGATGTGGAGGGTGAAATCGATCGTCTTAACCGAGTGGTGGGGGACTTGCTGGATTACGGCCGCCCGGTAGCCGCCGAGCCAGAGCACTTTGAAGTCAGGCGTGCGTTCCGGCAGGCTGTGGCAATGACCTCAAGCCGCGCCCGGGAACTGGGCATTACAGTCACAGCCAGTGGTGACTCGAGGCTGCTGTTGTACGCCAATCCTGACCAGGTCAGCCAATGTCTGGTCAATCTGTTGTCTAACGCCATAGAGGCGTGCGGCGGGGTGCGCGGAGCCGGCGGCTCGGTGCGGCTGAGGGCCCACCGGGAGGGCGCGCGCATTCGGGTGGATGTGACCGATGACGGTATCGGGGTAGCGCCGGATGTGCTGCCGCGAGTCACCGAGCCGTTTTTTACCACCCGTGCCAAGGGTACTGGCCTGGGGCTCAGTATCACCCGTCAGCTGGTGCAGCTGAACGGCGGTGAAATGAACATCGAAAGTGAACCGGGCGAGGGCACCACGGTGACCCTGCTGCTGCCCGCTTCAGACCATGTCAACAACTTACAAAAACACTACCATGCCGACACGAATACTGATTATTGATGACGAGCAGAGCTTTGTTCGATCGCTGATGTTTGCCCTCGAAGAGACCGATATCGAGGCGGTTTGCGCTTATTCCGGCGAAGATGGCCTGGCCATGGTGGCGCGGGAGCGGCCGGATATCGTGCTGCTGGATCTCCGGTTGCCCGGGATCGGGGGCATGGAGGTACTGGAGGCCCTGAGCCGGGATTATCCCGGCTTGCCGGTGGTGATGATTTCCGCCCATGGCGATACCCGCGCAGCGGTTCAGGCGGCCAAGGCCGGCGCCGCCGACTATCTGACCAAGCCGTTTGCGTTGGACGAGTTACTGCACCTGATCGGCAACACCACCGAGCGTATCCGCTTGCGAAGTGAGCTCGATTACCACCGTGACCGCGCGGCGTCGGCTTCTGGTCTGGTGGGGGAAAGCGACGCCATGGGCCAGCTCTGGAACACCATTCAACGGGTTGCAGGCAGCAGTGCCGGGCGCATCCTGCTGCAGGGGGAGTCCGGGACCGGCAAGGCCGTGGTGGCCCGGGCGATCCATTCCAGTAGTCCCCGCACCGCTGAGGCGTTTGTGGAAATCAACTGTGCGGCCTTGCCGGAACAGCTGATCGAAGCGGAACTTTTTGGCGCGGAAAAAGGCGCCTACACCGGCGCCCACCAGACCCGGATCGGGCTGGTGGCGCTGGCAGACGGTGGCACACTGTTTCTGGACGAGGTGGGCGAATTGCCGCTGCCGCTGCAGGCAAAACTTCTGCACTTTCTGGAAGATGGCAGTTACCGGCCCGTGGGCTCCAACCGTCCGCGCACCGCCAATGCCCGCGTCATCGCCGCTACCAACCGCCCGCTGGAAACCGAAGTGCGGGCAGGGCGATTCCGGGAAGACCTGTTTTTCCGACTCAATGTGATCGAATTGTTGATACCGCCATTGCGTGAGCGTGGCAACGACATCGGCCTGATGCTGGAGCAGTTTGCCGGAATCCAGGCTCGGGAGGAGCGCTGCCAACCCATTCACTACGCATTGGAAACCCTGGAGCAGCTGCGCCATTACGCCTGGCCGGGCAACGTCCGGGAGCTGAAAAACCTCGTCGAGCGACTCACCATTCTCTACCCGGGCCAGCTAATCGAACCGTCGCTGCTGCCCCTGGAAATGCAGAGGGAGGATCTGCATCCGGATTATCTCGGCGAGCGCATGAAGCGCACTGAGCGTCAGATCGTGCTGGAGGCGCTGACAGAAACCGGCGGCCACAAGGGCAGGGCAGCAGAATTTCTGGGGCTGTCGCGCCATGCCTTCAAGCGTCGGTTGCAACGTCTGGGGCTGGAGGGAACAACAATGACGAGCGTTTCAGGCCATGGTCGCAGGAGAATCTGACATGACCTTTTGGCGGTATCTGACACCGATATTGTGGCTCGCGATCAGCCCGCTCGCGGCGGACGAGAGCGCTGCAGCCGCTGAACCCGTCGGGCGGGTTGAGCTGGGCGCGCCGGCAGCCGAGGCGGATGTGACGGTGGCCTGCATGTACCCCATGACAGGCCGGCCTGCCAGCTACGGCCGTGACAGTATCGCCGGGATCCGTGTGGCGCTGGCGGAGCTGGCACAGCAGCCGGACGCCCCCCGGCTGCGGGTGATCGTCGACGATTCCCGCTCCAAAGCGTCCTTCGCGGTGCGAATGGCGGAGGATTTTATTGCCGTCGATCAGGCCGATATTCTCTGCGGTATGGTCAGTTCCGGGGTGGGGCTGGCAGTCAGCCGGGTTGCCCGGAAGCGGCGCGTCATTATGATTGGTACCGATCACGCCAGCTCCCGCAGTGTGCTGGAAGAGGGCCACCGTTACTATTTTCGCGTCTCCAGCGACACCTGGTACTCCCACGCCGCCGGTGCCCGCTATCTCAAGGAATTGCAGGCCAAAACCGGCTGGCAGAAGCTGGCTTTCCTGGGCCCGGACTACGAGTATGGCCGTGTGGCCTGGCGGGATCTGCGGCAGGCATTGGGCATGCTGGGGGTGGAGTACCAGGTGGCCGGTGACTATTGGCCCAAGCTGTACGAGCCCGATTACACCCTCTACATCCAGTCGTTATTGGAATCGCCGCCGGATATCCTGGTGACAGCGCTTTGGGGTGGGGATTTCAATGCGTTTATCGAACAGGCGCGTACCACCAATCTGTTCCAGCAGATGGCGGTCGCCAACTTCGATACCGGTGGTAATTACGATACTCTGGTCGCGTTAGGCGAAGACCCTCCGCCGGGGTTGATCCTGTCGGCCCGCCATCATCTGAACTGGCCCGACACCGAGCGCAACCGCCGTTTCGTGCAGGCGTTTTATGAGCTGTCTGGCCGTTACCCGAGTTATTCGGCGCAAGGGGCCTATGCCGGCATGTTGGTTATCGCAAAAGCGGTGGCTATGGTGGGTGATGTGTCAGACACCGATGCCATGATTGCAGCACTGGAGGGCCTGCACATAGAGCTTCCCAAGGACCCTGAAGGGTTTACCTCCTATCTTGATGCCGATACGCACCAGATCGTTCAGGCCCAGGCCATCGGGCGACCCGTGGCCAGTGACCGGTACCCACCCGCCCGCGTTATGCTGGGTGGCTGGGTGGTTTATGAGGCTGAGCTGCTGAAACCATCTCCGGAGCTGGTGCAGCGCCGTCGCGGCGGGCGGGCAAACTGAGTCAGCTGACGACCAGCCGGTCGAGGGCCTGGCGGACCGGTTCGGGAATCGCCACCGAGCTCTGGCTGGCCTGATCCACGAACACATGAACCAGCTGGCCCTGGGCGCAGGCAGTGTCTTCACCGGCCGGAAAAATCCCGATCTCCCAAGTAATGGAACTGCGTCCCAGGTGGGTAACCCTCAGCGCGGCCTCGATTCGTTCCGGATAAGCCACGGGCCGGAAATAATCACACCGGGAACTCACCACGTAAGCCACGATCGGGCTGTTGTGAATGTCCAGCCCACCGGCTTCGATCAGAAATCGGTTGGCCGCGGTATCAAACCAGGCGTAGTAGGTCACATTGTTGACATGGCCGTAGATGTCATTGTCCGCCCAGCGGGTGGTTATCGGTTGAAAATCGGCAAAGTCTTTGCGTGTTAACGGTGTTTTCCGGGACATCCAGCAACCCCTGTTTTAAGGTTTCGGCTTCGTAAACGTTGAGAAGCAAAGTAGCGAAATTGCGGCCTTTCGGCAAATACCCACAGGGCTTACCTTGGCCTGTTGCGTTTGGAACTCTCTTACTAAGGTTCGAAATCTCTTATTGAGCGTGCACTCTGACATCTAGCGTCTACTCTGTTCAGAGAGGCAACAGGGAGATGCCATGCATATTGTCGTAATTGGCGCCGGTGTGGTCGGCGTAACCACAGCCTGGGCTCTTCACCGCCGTGGGCATCAGGTCACGGTAATCGAACGGCATCCCGGTGCCGGGCTGGAAACCAGCAAGGCCAATGCCGGTCAGCGCTCCTACGGGGTGGTCTACCCCTGGGCATCTGCGGCCATGGTCAAAAAAGCCCTGCCGTGGCTACTGCAGCGGGACGGTCCACTGAAATTAAAGCTTCCGCCGTCCCTCGAGGCTTTGCGGTTCATGATCGCGACGCTCCGGTTTGCCTATGCGCCGGGGGTGTTCGGGCTGAACAAGCGGGCAATGTTGCGGCTCGGGATATACAGCCGTACCTGTTTTGATGACATCGAGCGTGAGCTGGCGCTGGATTTCGATGGCGACCACGGTGGCCTGCTGCACCTGGCCAGCACCCCGGCTGCGATGGCGGAGTATCGGGAAACCGCCAAGGTATTACGGGAGCTCGGGATCGCCTATCAGCTCCTGACCCCGGCGCAGGTCCGCGAGTCCGAGCCCGGCATGACCGGCCCCGGCCCGTTGTATGGCGCCCTGAAATACGACACTGACGGCACCGGTGACTGCCATCTGTTTTCACAGGGACTGGCCGCGGCCTGCGAAGCGGGTGGGGTGACATTTCGTTATAACACCGCGGTTGAGCGGCTGGTCTGTGATCATCACCGGGTCCACGGCGTGGATATCAGGCCCGACGGGGCCGGTCAGGAACGCCTGGAGGCCGATGTCTTCGTACTCAGCGCCGGTTGTGATTCGCCAGCGCTGACCCGAAACCTGGGGTTGCGGTTGCCGATCTATCCGGTCAAAGGTTACTCCCTGACCGCGACCCTGACAGACGCCTCCAGGGCACCGACCTCCACCATCCATGATGATCATTTCAAGGTGGTTTCCACCCGCCTGGGTGATCGCATGCGCGCCACCGGCTTTGTGGAGCTGGCGGGATTTGATCGCCAGATTCCTGAGCGCCGGCTGGAAGTGATCCGCCGCTCGGTGGAGTCCCGGTTCCCCGGTGCGGCGGATATGGGGGCCGCGACCGCCTGGACCGGTTTTCGCCCGATGACTCCGGACGGCCCTCCCATCATTGGCCCGGGACCGCTTGACAATCTGTACCTCAATACCGGTCACGGCACGTTCGGCTGGACGCTTTGTGCCGCCAGCGCGGACCTGATCGCCGAAGTGATCGATGGTCGGGAGCCCGTGCTGTCGCTGGATGCTTTCCGGCCCGGCCGGTTTAGTGAGTAGTGAGCCCCGTCAGACCGGAGCATTTTCGACTGTGCCAGGATTCCCGGTTATACGGCTGAAGGTCATTACGCGGTCAGTGACCGGGCCGTAGCGGAGTTTCAGCAGGTCAAGCAGGTAGTTTTGGTAGAGTTTCCAGGGTGCCCGGTCACCTTGTTTGGGAAGATGATCCAGCGCGCGCTGGACATAACCCGAGTCAAGATCGAGAAAAGGCGCCTCCTGAACCGCCGGGTCAGCTTTCGGGGTGCAGTAGTTATAGCCATGCTGATCCATATAATTGATCAGGCGGCAGACGTATTGGTCGGTGAGGTCCGCTTTCAGGGTCCAGGACGCATTGGTGTAGCCCACCACCAGCGCAAGGTTGGGCACGTCGCTCAGCATCATGCCTTTGTAGCTCATCGTCTCGGACAGGGCCCTGCTCTCGCCGTCCACGACCAGTTCCGCCCCACCCAGGGCCACCAGATCCAGGCCGGTCGCGGTCACGATGATATCTGCCGCCAGTTCCCTTCCAGAGGCAAGACGTATACCGGTCTCGGTAAAGCAGTCGATGTGATCGGTGACCACGGAGGCGTCACCCCGTCGCAATGAGCGGAAGAGATCGCCGTTCGGCACCAGGCAAAGCCGCTGATCCCAAGGGTTGTAGCTGGGGTTAAAGTGGCTATCAATGTCGAAATCCGGCCCGAGCTGAGACTTGAGATGGTTACGCAGCAGCTTTCGGACCAGGGCTGGGTAACGTCGGCAAAGCTGGTAAAACAGCGTCTGCATGAAGACGTTTTTCAGCCGCATCAGGCGATAGGCGAGCTTTGCGGGCAACAACCGGTTCAGCGTTTGCGCGATGGGATCGACATCGGGCAAAGCCACAATATAGCTGGGTGAGCGCTGTAACATGGTGACATGGGCAGCTGCTTTCGCCATCGAGGGCACCAGCGTAACCGCCGTTGCGCCACTGCCGATAACCACCACACGTTTGCCTGCGTAATCCAGATTGTCTGGCCAGTGTTGCGGGTGAATGATCTCGCCCCGGAAGATTTCACGCCCCTTGAACTCAGGCGTATAGCCTTCGTCGTACCGATAATAGCCACTGCAGTTGAGCAAAAAGTTGCAGGTGAAGCGCTCCCTGGCCCCCGTGGCGGTATTGTCGGTTTCCACGGTCCAGAGGGCCTCGCGGCTGGACCAGCTGTAGCGGGTGGCGCGGTGGTTGTATCGGATTTTCTGCTCCAGGTTGTTTTCCCGGGCGGCGGCTTTTACGTAATTCAGAATGGCAGGGCCATCGGCGACAGCCTTGCCTTCCCGCCAGGGCTTGAAGGCGTACCCCAGGGTATACATGTCGGAGTCCGAGCGAATGCCGGGGTAGCGGAACAGATCCCAGGTGCCGCCGATGGCACTGCGTGCTTCAAGAATCCCGAAGGACTTGCCCGGGCAAAGGGTTTTCAGATGGTAGCCGGCACCGATGCCGGACAACCCGGCACCAATGATAAGGACGTCATAATGTTGTTCGGACATAGTCTTGACCTTCACGGTTTCCGGTACTGAACGCTTTCCACGCAGCCGTCCCGGAAGTACACGTAAGTCAGCTCGTAGAGTTTGCCGTAGTAGTCGGTCTGGTAAACCCAGGTTTCCTGGGGTACGGGATAGGTCTCTGGTGGCCGACCGAAGGCCTTCAGGACATGCTCTTTGGTCATACCCTTGACCACCTGACCGCGGGCCAGATAGGTGCGCAGCTCGGTGGAGTTGATAAAACGGCAAGGGTCCTGCAGCTGGACCTCGGCCGGGTTGTTCTGGCGATCCGGTGTTTCAGGAACTGGCTCCGGCAGGTTGTCACCGAAGCTGCCGCCAATGTGGTTGTCCCGGATGGTCACGGGCTCGGCATTGTCACCACAGGGCTGATCAGAGAAAGTCACGCCGTCGGCATTGTCACAGCGGTAAACGGAGGACGCCGAGAGGGGCATCAGGATGAACATCCAGGCAGGCAATAACCATAACTTGATCATCTCCGGTCTCCGCTCAATGCAAACGTCCTTTGCAAATAAGCCTGTAAAAAGACTGCAAAAAAAAGACGCCCGAAGGCGCCTTCTGTATCACCTTACACTCAGGATCAGCGGCGAACCTGAATACGAGCCTCAACCCGGCGGTTCTGGGCACGACCCGCAGCCGTTTCGTTGCTGGCCATAGGTTCTGCTTCACCATAGCCGACGGCGCGGACACGGTCGCTGTCGATGCCAAGAGCATCAATCAGGCGATCTGCTACTGCTTGGGCGCGTTGTTGGGAAAGCTGCTGGTTATAGCCTGCTTCACCCAAGCTGTCACTGTGACCGGCAATCTCGACAGAGGTTTCCGGATACTCGTTCATGAAGTCAGCGACCCGACGGATTTCGTCGTCATAGGTATTGCCGATCACTGCACTTTCGGTCGGAAACTTGACCGAAAGCTCGATGGTTTCGATGGTCTCTTCGATACCCTCGCAGCCTGCTTCATCCACCGTTGCACCGGCGCTGGTGTTGGGACAGCGGTCTTTGCTGTTCACTATACCGTCGTTGTCACTATCGAGCTCACAGCCGCGGCTGTTTACCTCAGCGCCCATGGGGGTGTTCGGGCACTGGTCGCGACTGTCGACGACGCCGTCGTCATCGCCATCCCGTTCACAGCCATTGGCGTCAACTGAAACGCCAGCTGCGGTGCCAGGGCACTGATCACGGGTATCGGGCACACCGTCATTGTCACTGTCTTCCGGCGCGGGCGGAGTCGTAGAGCGACCAAAGCCGACGCTGATGCCCAGGGAGGCTACGGTATCGAACGTGCTTTCATCGATGCCGTGGAATTCCCGGATGTCCGCGCGCAGGGAGATCGAGTCGCTGACGTTGTATCGCACGCCGCCGCCTACGTTGACGCGGGTTTCGTCATGATCCGTGCCGGCAGTCTGCGGGTCGGGAATGGAGCCGCCGAAATCCGCATGTCCGGCACCGGCTGCCAGGTATGGGTTCCACGCTTCATTGAAGTTGCCAATGTAGTACAGGCCGTCCAGACGGAGTTCTTCAAAGTCACTGGAACCGGCATTGTGCTTGCGGTCAGCATCGGCCCTGGAATACACCACTTCGGCGGCCCAGTTGGGCTGGAAGCGATACTCCAGGCCGAACCCGAAAGTGCCGGTCTCGCTGAGGTCCCGCTTGTCATCGAACAGCTGGTAGCCCGCGAAAGGACTGAGATAAACTTTCTGGTCAACGCTTTCCTGGGCCAGGGTGGGAAGTGCGATCGCAGCGCCTAATGTGGCTACGGCTAATGGAAGCATGATTTTCATGCAGAACCTCCGGTTCGTTCGTCGTTATTAGCAGTCATTATGATTTCATTGAAACTTTTCGCTTGGAAGCTTCACCACCTACGATGAATCTAAGCCAACGGATGCGGACCGTACAGGGTTTCAGAGGTGTTCGGGGCGATACTTACCAAGATTTCATGTCGGTAAGCGATTATTCCGCAGGGCTAAAGTAGAGATGGGCGCTTTTCTTGCTGAAATTCAGAGTCCGGCCGGAGTCAAATCTGACCTCGAAGGCGCTTTCGTCTTCGCCAATGACAGAGCCATTGCCAAAAATGGGATGGCTTAGCCGGGACTGGGCCCAGAGCGGCGCATTATTCGGGGCTGCCCCACCGACGTGTTCCGATTGCAGCTGAATTCCCTCGCGGGCGGCATAGCGGATGCTGACCGGCGAGAGCGGGCAAGCCAGAGACAATTCCTGCTGTGGATCCTGTTGTTCGTCGCCATTATTCTTGCTGCGTTCATCACAATAGCGGCCAAGGGTCTCGGACAGAGGAATACAGAGTTCGCCGATAAATCGACTCGGCGCCTGGTCGGCATCCACGGCGGGACGGGAACCTCCCGGGCGGGTGAGTAAGTGCAACTGGTTCCGGGTACGGGTCATGGCGACGTATAGCAGCCGGCGTTCGCTTTCGATAAAGGCCCGGTGATCGTCTGCCTGTCTCGGGCTGTAGGGCAGGTACTTCTCCTGCAGCCCCGGCAGAATGACTACCTGCCACTCCAAGCCTTTGGTGCGGTGAATGGTGGACAGTAAAACGCCTTCGTCCCGACTATTCCGGGCCTGGTCTTTCAGCGTGCGCAGGTGAGTCAGGGCTTCCTCGGCGCCGACGTCGAGACTGTCCAGATAATGTTGAAATCCGGTGATGGTATCGATGCGCTCATCTGCAGTTTCATGGGTTAGTGCCAGACTGCGGATACCGTCGAACAGTTCGGTTTTATCCGCATACTGACGGATCAGTTCGGAGACTCTGCCCGGGAAGTGGTTCAGCGCGACCAATGCTTCGCCCAGTTTCCTCAGCTTGCGTCCCGCCATCGGTGACAGGGCACCGTAATCCATTGCCAGCAGGCGCTCACCCCAGCCGTCACCAAAACCGGACAGGAACTGAGCCAGGTGGTTCAGTTCCGGCTCCTTCAGGCCGACGTGGGGAAACCGCAGTAACTGGCGGGCAGTGTTCTGTCGATCGGCTTCCGGTGTCTGGCCGATCGCGCCCGTCACCACCGTTAACAGACTGGTAATGGCATCCACTTCGCGACTGAACAGGGCGCCTTTACCCGCATCAATGCGATAGGGAATCTGCCGGGCAAGCAGGCGAAGCTCGATAGGAACACTCTGGCTCCAGACCCGGAACAGAATGGCGGTATCCGCCAGTGCCTCCGGTGCCGATTGCTCCAGCAGGCTGACGACCGTGTCGCTATCGCTGGCACATTCGTGGAGCTGGACCTCGGTCGCGGGTGTGCTCGGGTGGGAATGACAAAGCACATCCTTGCGGCCAGTGTTGTGACTGATCAGGTGATTGGCCAACAGGGCGACCCGATGACCGTAGCGGAAGGTGAAGCTCAGGGTCTGCTCAAGGGGACTGTCGAACTCGTCGCTGAAGCGGCTGAGGATGAATTCCGGTTTGGCGCCCCGGAACTCGTAAATGGTCTGGTCCGGATCACCGACCACCGTTACCCGGGCACGGTCACCGGCCGCATAACGCAGTAGCAGATGTTGTATTTCGTTGGTGTCCTGATACTCGTCAACCAGAATGAGGTCCATTTTATTGCCCACCAGACGCTGCAGTGGCGGGTTCTGATGTATCGCCATCACAGGCTCATAGAGCATGTCGGAAAAACTGATACGGCTTTCGGATTTACGCCATTGCTCAAAGCTGTGGAACAGGTCGACCAGGTATCGGTGACGCTCGTTAAAGCCTTCCTGCTCAAACACGATTTCGGCCGGTGCCAGGGAGGTTTTTACCCGGTCGATAAAGTTTGCTGCTGTTTCCACAAAGTCTTTCTTGCTGCGTTTGATCTCATCCTGCAGATCTTCCGGCGCCAGCCGCCGGGTCAGCATCCAGACCTGGAAGTTGATCTCCTGCTCGGTCAGGATCGACTCTGAAAAAGCCGGTAAGTAACCCTCTTTGATAAAACGCCGATACAGCCGTAAACCCATGGCGTGATAGGTGCGGACTTCCGGCAACGCGAGGCCGGAATCCCGGCTGATTGCCCGCAGTTTGAATTCGAAATCCTTGCGTGCACTGCGGTTGAACATCAGCACCAGCATGCGGGCCGGGTCGTGGCCCTGCTCCAGCAGATACCGGATGCGCCAGGCCAGGGTGGAGGTTTTGCCACTGCCCGCAACCGCCGTAATGACAGCGTGCTCGTAGCCGGCGGTGATGATGGCACGCTGTTCGTCGGTGAGAAAATCGGGCAGGTCTGTGGGCATGGCGTTATTGTAATGGGCAATTGGCGTCTCCGTAACCCGTCAACCATAATGGGCCGGAATTCAATGCCTCGATTCCTCGAACTCTTCCCCCAACAGGAGAAAAACCATGGTTAGCTCAAAAGCCGAAGCCGTTAATGTATTGGGCGAGATACTGGAGTCCTGCGGCTCGGACCCCAAAACCGGATTTTACCGGGACGGCTGCTGCAACACCGGCCCGGACGATCTGGGTCTGCATGTGGTCTGTGTTGTGGTCACTGATCGTTTTCTCGCCTTTTCCAGTGCCCAGGGTAACGACCTGAGTACACCGCGCCCGGAGTTTGGTTTTCCCGGCCTGAAAGAGGGCGACTCCTGGTGCCTGTGCGCCGCCCGCTGGCAGGAAGCCAATGAGGCAGACAGCGCGCCCAAGGTGAAACTTCGGTCGACCCATCTCAAAGCCCTCAAGCACTGTGCGCTGGATGATCTCAAACGCCATGCAATCGATTTGAGCTGATAACCGTGCCAGAGTCCATACAGCCGGTGGAGTGGGCGCGGTTGCAGAGCTCTTTGCAACAGGCCGGCCATCGCCAATTGGTGTTACTGGAGGGCGACCGGGCGGCCTCCCTGGCCTGGCTGGTGCAACACCTGCCAGCGTTGTCCCGCGCCAGGGGTGTCTGGAGCGGGCCGGCTGAGGATTGCCCGCAGCCAGGCCTGGCCATCATCAAGCCACAAAACGGCCGTCAATGGTTGGGCCGGGAGACCGACCTGCTGGTATGGGACGGCTGGCAGGGCAACCCGCCGGACAGTCTGGCGGCGTTGACCGGCACCTTGATGGCGGGCGGACTGTGGTTCTGGCTGATGCCGCCGCTGCCGGAATGGCAACAGTTTGACGATCCGGATTACGCCCGGACCGCGCTGACCGGGGCGAAGGCTCACGCTTTTGCACAGCGAATGGCCGGGCTGATACTGGCAGACTCCGATGTAATCCGGATCAATACCGTTACCGGTCAATGCCTTGGGCTGAAACCGGAGACCTCTGTTCCGCGAGCCTTTGAGATAGCTGCAACATCGGACCAGAACCGGGCTGTCGAGCAGGTTGTACGCTGCGGGCTGGGCCGACGCCGTCGGCCACTGGTCATAACCGCCGACCGGGGCCGGGGTAAATCCGCGGCATTGGGCATCGCCGCGGTTGGCTTATTGAACGCCGGTCGTCAACATCTTGCCGTGACGGCGCCTTCACCGGACGCAGTCCATACGCTGTTCCTGCATGCCCGTCAGGCCGCGGGGGTAGATCAGGTCGCTGCTGATTCCGATCATGAAATTCGCCTTCTTAATGGCGGCAGCCTGAAGTTTTACGCCATTGATGAACTTTTGCGGTTGCAGCCCCCGGCCGAACTGGTGCTGGTGGACGAGGCTGCGGCGATTCCGGCCCCGTTATTGAAACGCGTGCTGTTGGGCTGGCCACGGGTGGTGTTTGCCTCAACCGTTCATGGCTACGAGGGCTCGGGACGGGGCTTCACCATCCGTTTCCGGCAGGTGCTGGACGAACATACGCCGAACTGGCACGCCCTGCGGCTCGATCAGCCCATTCGCTGGGCCGCCGACGATCCGCTGGAACGACTGGTCGACCGCTTGTATCTGCTGCGGGCCGGGCAGTCCGAGGCCGATGCGGAGGCTGGTGATTGCCATATCGAACAATGGCGCCCTGCTGAGGGCTCCGAGGCGGATCTGGATGCCGCGTTCGGGCTGCTGGTGGATGCTCATTACCGCACCACCCCGGGGGATTTGCGGCAATGGCTGGATGACCCCGAGGCCACAACCTGGCTGGCGCGCCGTGGCAACCAGGTTGTCGGTGTGCTGTGGATGACCCGGGAAGGCAATTTCCCCAAACCGCTTGCTGAGCAGGTGATGCAGGGCAGGCGCCGCATGCGGGGGCACCTGCTGCCGCAATCTTTGGCGAACCACAGCGGTTTTGCCGAGGCGGCAACCTTGTCGATGGGGCGTATTGTGCGTATTGCTGTCAACGACCGTGAGCGCCGCCGCGGCCTGGGGCAGCAATTGGTTGCCGCCGCCCGCCGCCATGGGAAAAGCGTGGGGCTGGATGCCCTTGGCACCAGCTTTGGCGCCAGCCTCGATTTGCTGGCGTTCTGGCATAAATGCGGGCTGTCGGTCATGCGTCTGGGCTTGCAGCGGGAAGCCAGCAGCGGCGAGTTTGCGGTGCAGATGCTCCGCGGTCTCAGCGACGCAGGGGTCGACCTGGCCGGACGAATGCAGGTGCGTCTGAGTGAACACTGGCAAACGCTGGTGCCTCGGGTATGGCGCGCGCTGGCACCGGATTTGTTGATAGCGTTGACGGCCCGGTTGCCAGCGGGTCCGGCACTGACGACGGATGACCTGCGCGAGCTGGCGGGGTTCAGCGAAGGCGCCCGGGGTTTCGAGATCACGCTCTTACCGCTGCAGCGGCTGACCCGGCAGGTCGGGGTAGTTGACAAGCTCCAGAGTGCTGAGGATGCAGATCTCTGGTGCCGGATGGTGCTGCAAACCTGGCACTGGGCGGAGCTACAGACGGCAGGTTATAGCACCGGCCGTCGCGAAGCGGAGAACCGCCTGAGAAAGCGCGCCGCTGAGCTACTCCGTACTTACAATAATCGCGATCTGGAAGACCCGGAGAAGCTGGAAAAGCTGGAGAGAACTCAGAGATTGGCCAGGGGATCGTCCCGGTCACTCCAGGGTGGCACAAAGTAGAGTTCCACGTGTTCGTGAGATACCTCCCGGATCTGGTGGCAGGACCATCTGGGTGCCTGGTCCCGGTCAATCAGCCGGGCGCGGATCCCTTCGGCAAGATCCGGCTGACCGGCACACCGGGTGGCCATCACAAGCTCCATCCGGAAGATGTCCTTCAGCGACATCTGTCGCCCTCGCTTCAGCTGCTCGTGCAATAACCAGGCTGACACCGGATTACCGCCGACAAGAGACTGCATACACCTGTGCCACCACTCCGAGTTCACCGGCTCAGCCTGCAATCGATCAACAATGTCGGCCAGATCACCTTCACCACATATCCGGCCGATAGTCTGTTCATGCTGCATCAGCTGGCTTGGTGGCAAGGTTTCATAGGGTGGCGTGCTGATCCGGTTGAGTAGACGGTACAACCGGCTGTCGTCGGTAGCGACCTCGCCGCTCCAGCGTTGGGACTGCAAGGCGTCCAGCAAGCTATCGCGCTGGTCGGCGTATACGGCGATGTCTGCCAGGCCAATCCTCAGGGCATCGGTGGCATTAAGGCACGCACCGGTCAGGCCCAGGAAAAGCCCCAGGCCCTCAGGTAGCCGGTTCAGAAACCAGCTGGCGCCGACGTCGGGAAACAAACCAATGCCCACTTCCGGCATTGCCATGATCAGATCCGGTGTGACCAGCCGGTAGCGGCAGGCGGCCAGAATGCCCAGGCCACCCCCCATCACTACCCGCCGGGCCCAGCCGATTACCGGTTTGGGATACCGATGAAGGGTGTAATCGAGGTGATACTCCTTGCTGAAAACCCGGGCAGCGGTGCGTTCTGCCTCCGGGCCATTGAGGGCCGGATATAACTGCCGGATATCACCGCCTGCGCAAAATGCTTTTTCACCCGCGCCCTGGATCATCACCAGGCAAATGCGGTCGTCGTTTTCCCATTGGTCCAGCTGCGCCTGCATGGTGTCGATCATCTGCTCGGACAACGCATTCATGGTCTCCGGGGCGTCCAGGGTTACCACACCAAGCATTCCTTCCAGGCATTGACGCTCTTCACTGTGTATCGGCATGTCAGGTGTGGCCTCCTCAAGAATTGGAACCAGTCTCGCACAGGGCGACACTTTCGATTGAATTGCCCGCCGAAAGAACAGGACAAACGTCGCAAACCCTCGTAGAACCCCCCATAGTGACCTGGGTTGTTTGTGTCTGCTGTCGTCTGTGCTATAAATCAAGCGACCAAAAATGTCAGCCTGAGCTGATGCATATTAAGAGAGATGAGAGGGTAGAATCCATGAAACTGAAGAACCAAGTTGCTCTGTGTTTTGCGACCTTGTTGATGGCCAGCCCGGGCATATCTCTGGCTGCCGATGCGGCCGCCGGTAAGGCAAAGGCCGCAGTATGCGCGGCATGCCACGGCGCTGACGGCATTGCACAGATTCCCGGGTATCCGAACCTGGCCGGCCAGAATGAGGCCTATCTGGTGTCCTCACTGAAAGCCTACAAAAGCAAGCAGCGTAACGGTGGCCAGGCGGCCATTATGCAGGCTCAGGCAAGTGGCTTGAGCGATGACGATATCGCCAATCTTGCCGCCTATTACGCAAGTTTGCCTGCTGGCGGCAAGTAATCGGGTTCGACTGCTGCGTTGGCATCCCCCCGGGCGCTCGTTGGCAGCGACCCGGATGGCCCGGATGTGTTGTTAAACTTTTTCTGCTGTGACGATCCGGTAGCTGGGCTTGTAGGCCGAGGTTCCGGGCAGCTTCATACGGTTCTGTTTCACAAACGCTTCCAGCATGGCTTCCAGCGGTTTTAGCAGAGCCGGATCGCCGGAGATTTCGAACGGTCCTTTCTCCTGAACCTGTCGGATACCCTGTGCTTTGACATTGCCCGCGACAATACCGCTGAAGGCTTTACGCAGGTTGGCGGCAATCATATGGACCGGCTGGTCTTTATGCAGTTCCAGCGCCAGCATACTGGCGTGGTCAGGTTCAAACGGCAGTTGGAAGACCGGGTCAATCTTAAGCATCCAGTTGAAGTAGTAGGCATCCTGCATGGCCCGCCGGAAGGTCTCCACATCCGCAATGCCTTTTTTCATGGTCTGGGCCACCCGGGCCGGATCGTTGATGATGATCTCGTACTTTTCAGCCGCTTTTTCGCCCAGGGCGTTGCGAATGAATTCGTCGATCATGTGAAAATACTCGGCATTTTCCGGCAGACCAGTGAAAACAACCGGAAACGGCAGATCAATATTGTCCGGATGTAGCAGTATGCCCAGCAGATAGAGTATTTCTTCCGCCGTGCCGACGCCGCCGGGGAAGACGATAATGCCGTGACCCGCCCGTACGAATGCCTCCAGGCGCTTTTCGATGTCCGGCATGATCACCAGTTCATTGACGATCGGGTTGGGTGCTTCGGCGCCGATAATGCCGGGTTCGGTCAAGCCGATGTAGCGGCCGTTTTTCACTCGCTGTTTGGCGTGGCCTATGGTGGCGCCCTTCATCGGTCCTTTCATGGCACCCGGTCCGCAGCCGGTGCAGATGCTCAGGCCGCGCAGGCCGAGTTCGTGCCCGACATCCTTGCTGTAAACGTACTCTTCCCGGCTGATGGAATGGCCGCCCCAGCATACCACCATGTCCGGCTGTCGCCCGGATTGAAGCACTCGTGCATTACGCAGGATGTGGAAAATCAGGTTCGTGATATCTGCCGGTTCCTGGCGATTGAAGCCGGCGGCAGTGGTAGGTATCGAGTTTGAATAGACGATATCCCTGAGCACCGAAAACAGGTGCTCGCGAATCGCCCGTAACATTTCGCCATCCACAAAGGCGCTTGCGGGCGCATTGATCAACTCCAGCTTCAGGCCTCTTGGCTGCGGCACCAGCCGCACATCGAAATCGGCATGGGCCTCCATGAGTCTCTTGCAGTCGTCGGTTTCCACTCCGGTATTGAGTACCGCCAGGGCACATTGCCGGAACAATTGGTACAAACCCCCTTCACTGCGGTCTTTGAGCCGGTTTACCTCGTGGTTGGACAGAATTTCAAGACTGCCCTCGGGGGACACCAACGCATTCATTTTGGCCTGACTCATGTAACAGAAAGCTCCTGAAAATGGGGGGCTTCCATCGAACTGGAAGCCCTTTAGGTAATGACTGAGCAGTCCTGCTCCGGAATCAGATTCCCAAGCCATTAAAGAATTGCTGCACGTTTTCGCTCAGGGTTTCGATATCATAGCCGCCTTCCTGAACCACCAGCGTGGGTAATCCGGCGCGACCGATGCGCTTGCCGAGATGGCTGAAGCCCTCGGAGCTCACGGATACCTTGGCCTGAGGGTCATCCTTGTAAATATCGAACCCCAGGGTGAGCACCATGGCGTCAGGCTGGAACAGTTTGATGGCGGCCATGGCTTCTTCCAGACGGTTGAAGAAATCCTGCTCGGACGAGCCGTGGGGCATCGGCAAATTGATGTTGTAGCCGTAGCCCTCACCTTCGCCCCGTTCGTCTTCGAAGCCAGCGACTACCGGGTAAAAATTGGTTGGGTCACCGTGGATGGAAACGTAGAGCACGTCGCTGCGCTGGTAAAAAATTTCCTGAATGCCCTGGCCGTGATGCATGTCGGTATCAAGAATCACCACCCGAGGGAATTTGCGGGTCAGCTTTTCGGCGGCGATGGCCGCGTTGTTGAGGTAGCAAAACCCACCTGCCGCTGCGCGGCGGGCGTGATGTCCGGGGGGGCGGCAGACGGCGTAAGCGGTGCGCTCGCCTGCCAACAATGCGTCGGCGGCGCCCAGGGCTGTCTGGGCCGACCAGTACGCAGCATGCCAGGTATTTTCTCCAATCGGGCAACTGCCATCGGCAAGGTAACAGGCCGCTTCCGCAAGAATGCCCTTCATGGCATTGGGGGAGCGGACAAAAATATTGGACATCACCTCATCGCCCCAGTCTTCAGGGATCTCCTTCCAGCGCCGATGGGCGGACTCAAGGAATCTCAGATAGCCAAGGTCATGAACCTTTGAGATTGCACCGGCGCCCTGGTCTGCCGGTTGCAGCACCGGCACGCCCAACGCTTTCAGGCCCTCCAGCATTTGTCCCGTGCGGTCCGGCACTTCCTGGGGCTGGCGCATCTGGCCCCGGGTAAAGTAGGTTTTCGGGATGTGCTGATCTTGTGCAGGGTGGAAAAATGCTTTCATTGTCCGGCCTCCTCTGAGTTTATCCACCGAGTATAGGCATACCGGGGGGCGGGTCAAAAGCCCTGTTGCTTTACAGAGCTGAAATCTGCAGCCACTATAAACCAACTAACCCTGGGCCGTGTGCAAACCCTGTTGTTGAAAGCACCACAGAAAGCTCACGACACCAATCCACAATAATGCACACTAATGCACACTAAGGAGCCGATATGATTGAGTCACCCTTATTGAAAAATCTTACAGGCTACATCGGCGGGCGCTGGTCGGATGCATCCGATGGTAACCGGTTTGACGTGTATAACCCGGCAACCGGCGACCGGATCGCGCAGGTGGCTTCGATGACGGCGGACGACGTCAACGCCGCAGTCGAGGCCGGTAAGCAAGCCCTGAGGCTGGGCTCGCCCTATTCTCTCGAGACCCGTCGTGGCTGGCTCGAAGGCATCCGGGATGCACTGATTGACAACAAGGAAGAAGTTGGCCGTATTCTGTGCATGGAGCATGGCAAGCCGCTTCAGGAAGCACAGGGTGAAGCGGTATACGCCGCCGGCTTCTTCGATTATTGCGCCAAGCACATTCAGGCGCTGGATGCCCATACCCTGACTGAAAAGCCGAAGGACTGCACCTGGACGGTTCACTATCGCCCCATCGGCGTCACAGGGCTGATCACACCCTGGAACTTCCCGGTCGGCATGATAGCCAAGAAGCTTTCTGCGGCCCTGGCTGCCGGTTGTCCGTCGGTCATCAAGCCCGCCAGTGAAACACCCCTGACCATGATTGCACTGTTCTCTCTCATGCACGAAAAGGTCGACCTGCCCACGGGTATGGTCAACCTGGTCATGGGCAAAGCCAGCGTGATCGGCAAGGTGCTCTGTGAGCATCCGGATGTACCGATGCTGAGCTTTACCGGCTCCACCGAGGTGGGTCGGAAACTGCTGGTAGACACTGCCGATCAGGTGAAAAAGCTGGCCCTCGAGCTGGGTGGCAACGCACCCTTCATCGTATTCGAAGACGCCGACCTGGACGCAGCCGCCGATAACCTGATGGCCAACAAGTTTCGGGGTGGCGGTCAGACCTGTGTGTGTGCCAACCGCATATTTGTCCATGAAAACGTCATAAATGCGTTCGGAGAAAAACTGGCAGAACGCGTCAATCGCATGACCATCGGTGATGGCATCAAGGGGGATGTGGACCTTGGCCCGCTGATCAACAAGGCTGGTTTCGATAAAGTACGCCGGCATGTCGAAGACGCGCTGGAAAAAGGCGCCGGCCTGGTAGCCGGCCGCAATCCTTCAGAACTCAGCGGTAAAGACCTGTTTTATCCGCCGACGGTGCTCTCCGGTGTTACCCGGGAGATGGCCTGTTCGCGAGAGGAAACCTTTGGTCCATTGGTGCCGATGGCCTCGTTCCGCACCGAAGAGGAGGTCATCAAGGCGGGTAACGATACCGAGTTCGGGCTGGCCGCTTATGTCTTTACGGCCAATGCGGAGCGTGCCCAGCGCGTCACGGCGGAACTGCGATTCGGCCATGTCGGCTGGAATACCGGTACCGGCCCGACGCCGGAGGCACCGTTTGGCGGCATGAAGGCCTCAGGTATTGGCCGTGAAGGCGGGCTTGAAGGCTTGTTCGAATTTGTCGAAGCGCAGACGGTACCTCGGGCGTTCTGATCTGATCCTGCCATAAATAAAGCCCTGTTTTCGATTCCTGTTGCTGGCCAGGGCCAGCGTCAAGACCGGAAACAGGGTAACAATACCGCTATGACCGACCCCGAGTCGTGGGTCCGTGCGCTCGCCAGCAAGTTCGTTGAACTCCTCCCGCAGTGTATTGCCCACGTGACCGGCCCGGCCTGTTATAATCCGGCCACCAATTCACCTGCACACAGCGATGTCTGCCCATGGATGTTTCCCCGATCATTGACCCCCTCAACGACGCCCAGAGGGAGGCGGTTACTGCCCAGAATGACCATTTGCTGGTGCTGGCCGGTGCCGGTAGTGGCAAGACCCGGGTGCTGGTGCATCGGATGGCGTGGTTGATGCAGGTGGATCAGTTGCCACCCACCAGCCTGCTGGCGGTGACCTTTACCAATAAAGCGGCGCGGGAAATGCGCTACCGGATTGAGCAGATGATGAACCTGCCTACCCGGGGAATGTGGTTTGGCACCTTTCACGGTATTGCCCACCGGCTACTGCGTACCCACTGGCAAGATGCCGGTCTGCCGGAGAATTTCCAGGTGCTGGACAGCGACGACCAGATTCGCATGGTCAAGCGGGTGATGCGGGAGTTCCAGATTGACGAGAGCCGGTGGCCACCCAAGCAGGCCCAGTGGTTTATCAACAGCCAGAAGGACGAAGGGCTGCGGGCGGATCATAGCCAGGACAACCCGGACGATCACTTCACCTCCACCATGCTGAAGATCTACCGCCAGTACGAGAAGCTTTGCCAACAGGCGGGTCTGGTGGATTTTGGCGAGTTATTGCTACGGGCCCATGAACTCTGGCTCTATCGTCCCCAGTTGCTGGCCCACTACCAGAGCCGTTTCCGGCACATTCTGGTAGACGAGTTCCAGGACACCAACACTATTCAGTACGCTTTCTTGCAAGTGCTGGCGGGTAACCGTGTGCCCCTGACTGTCGTGGGGGACGACGACCAGTCCATCTACGGCTGGCGCGGCGCCAAGATCGAGAACATCCAGCAATACCAGCGCGATTTCCCCAACGCCCGTCTGGTGCGGCTGGAGCAGAATTACCGCTCTACCCAGCTTATTCTGAAGGCTGCCAACTCGGTGATTGCCAACAATCAGGGCCGGTTAGGCAAAGAGCTCTGGACCGAGGGCGACGAGGGCGAGCCGATCAGCCTGTACGCGGCCTTCAATGAACAGGACGAAGCCAACTACATTGCCGATACCATTGCCAGCTGGGTGTCCGAGGGCAACCTGCGCAGTGAATGCGCCATTCTTTACCGCTCAAATGCCCAGTCCCGGGTGCTGGAAGCGTCCCTGATGCGCCAGGGCATGCCCTACCGGGTTTATGGTGGCCTGCGATTCTATGATCGTCAGGAAATCCGCAACGCCCTGGGATACTTGCGGCTGGCGCATTACCGCAATGATGACTCGGCCTTTGAGCGGGTGGTGAACATCCCGCCCCGGGGCATAGGCGCCAAGAGTCTGGCGGATGTCCGCGAACTGGCCCGCGAAGAGAGTCTGTCTTTGTGGGAGGCGTCCCACCGGTTGCTGGCAGCAGGTCAACTGAAAGGCCGTGCCAAAACGGGACTGCAGCGATTTATCGATATCATAGAGGAACTCTCGGTCCTTGCCCCCAATGCCACGCTACAGGGGCTGATGAAACAGACCATCGCCGACAGTGGCCTGCGCGACTATCACCGCAATGAAAAAGGCGAGAAAGGTCAGGCCCGGGTCGAGAACCTCGATGAGCTGATCAACGCCATGGCGGATTTCGAGGTGGACGGTGAAATGGACGCGTTGTCTGAATTTATTGCTCAGGCCGCCCTGGACGCCGGAGAATCCCAGGCCGAAGCCCATGAAGACAGCGTCCAGTTGATGACCCTGCATTCGGCCAAGGGCCTGGAATTTCCCCTGGTATTTCTGGCAGGCGTGGAGGAGGGGTTGTTCCCTCACAGCATGTCTCTGGAAGAGCCCGGGCGGATGGAAGAGGAACGCCGCCTGGCGTACGTCGGTATTACCCGGGCGATGAAAAAGCTGGTGCTGACCTACGCCGAATCCCGCCGCCTCTATGGCCAGGAAAAATTCAACGCGCTGTCACGATTTGTGCGGGAAATCCCCAGTGACTGTCTGCAGGAAGTGCGTTTGCGTAACACGGTGACCCGACCGGTCAGTATGCAACGGCCGAACCAGAGCATGTTCAGCCAGGACTCTGCTCAACAGTCCGGTTTCAGTCTCGGCCAGTGTGTGCGGCATCCGAAATTCGGTGAAGGCGTGGTGATGAACTGCGAAGGCACCGGCCATCACACCCGCGTACAGGTCAACTTTGACGAGGGCGCGAAATGGCTGGTACTGGCGTATGCGCCGCTGGAAGCCTGTTAGAAACGGGATCGGGGGGGCAGTACTACTGCTCCGGAACTTCCCGAATCCGACCGTGCTCGTCTATCGCAACAAAGACAAACAGGGCCTCGGTGACCTTGCGTGGTGTGCTGGCGCTGCGGTCCAGAGTCCAGACTTCGACCCTGATTTTCATGGAACTGCGGCCAATATCCACCAGCTCGCAATAACAGCTCACCTGGGAGCCGACCCGTAACGGCGACAGGAACTCCATGCGGTCGATGGCGACGGTGGCGTTGCGGCCCCGGGATATCCGCCCGGCCCTGGATGCAGCCGCAATGTCCATTTGTTTGACCACCCAGCCAGCATAGACGTCGCCATTGGCGTTGGTGTCCGACGGTAATGGAATTACCTGAATGGTCAGTTCCCCGCGGGGCGTGGGTTTATCGTCATCAAGCGCTGTCATGAGAGCTACCTTTTTTCTTTTTGAACGGTTGCCGTGATCGGATGGGCTCTCATGGTAAAGCTCCGGGCGCCGGCTGCAAGAAATAATCATTCCCATGGATATATTTCAGTGGATGTCACAAAGTTGTCATACTGTGCCTTTATTCTTCATCCATCGGCTCACCCGCGCCGGTTTGCCTGAAGGACAGAAACAGAACAGGCTCAGCCAAGACTGAGGTTTCTCGACTTTCAGCACTGATAAATAGCTGATACAGCTAACGCGAATGACGGAGAACCAACGTGATCAAACTGAAAACAGCCCTCACATCTCTGACCCTTGCAGGCAGCATTGCCGCTATTTCTGCACCGGCCATGGCCCGCGATACCATCAACATCGTCGGCTCTTCCACTGTTTACCCGTTCGCTACCGTGGTGGCCGAGCGTTTTGGCCGTAACACCGACTTTCCGACTCCGAAGCTTGAATCTACCGGTTCCGGTGGCGGCCTGAAGCTGTTCTGTGAAGGTGTGGGTACCCAGCACCCGGATATTACCAACGCTTCCCGTCGTATGAAGACTAGCGAGTTCGAGAACTGCCAGGCCAACGGCGTCAAGGAAATCATCGAAGTACGTATCGGTGCTGACGGTATCGTTATCGCTAACTCCAAAGATGCGGAAAAGCTTGACCTGACCCTGGAGCAGGTGTTCCTGGCCCTGGCCAAGGACGTACCAAACCCGGACGGTGGTGACGAGCTGATCGCCAATCCTTACATGAAATGGAGCGACATAGACTCCAGCCTGCCAGACTTTGAAATCAGCGTAATGGGTCCGCCTCCCACTTCAGGTACCCGCGACGCATTCGTTGAACTCGCTATGGAGAGCGGTTGCAAACAGTTCGATATGATCGCCCAGATGGAAGATGAGAACGAGGACAAGTTCAAGAGCGTGTGTCACAGCATGCGCGAAGACGGCCCGTTCATTGAAGCCGGCGAAAACGACAACCTGATCGTACAGCGCCTGGCGCAGGATCCGGAAACTCTGGGTATCTTCGGTTACAGCTTCCTGATGGAAAACAGTGGCCAGATCCAGGCAGCGAGCGTAAACGGCGTTGAGCCGACGCCTGAAGCCATTTCCAGCGAAGACTATCCGGTTGCCCGTTCACTGTGGTTCTACGTCAAGAAGGCACACGTAGGTGTTGTTCCGGGTATTCCGGAATACGTAGCCGAGTTCACCAGCGAAAGCACCTGGGGTGATAACGGTTACCTGGTAGATGTAGGCCTGATCCCAAACCCTCGTAACGAGCGCATGGAGATTGCCAAAGCTGTGAAAGAACTGAAGCCGATGACCGGTAACGAACTGTAGGATCTGGTTAGGTCGCGTCAGGGATGACGGTAAAGGAGCGCGGGCCATCGGGTCCGCGCTCCTTTGTTACAGCTGGATGAATATTTTTGTGCGGCAAACTGGCAAAATAGGCGCCCAGCTAACTCAAAGCCACCAATACGGAGACTGATATGCAGACGGCCAATCTTCTGCCACTGGTTCTGGTTCTTGCCGTGGTTGCCTATGGCCTCGCGTACATGCGATCCCGCGCTGTGGCAGCGCCCCTCGGCGGCATCCGGAACCTCAAGGCTCTTCCTTTTTACTATGCGGCGCGTGCCGCACTTTGGTGCGCCATTCCAGCACTGATTGTGCTGGCGACCTGGGCCGGTTTCGAAGGCAAGATTATACAGGGCATCGTGATTGCCACTTTGCCTCCGGATACCTGGCCCGAATCTCCCGGGCAGGCCAGCCTGATTCTCTCCCAGATCAGCAACGTCGCAGCCGGCAAGCTTAATCCTGAATTTGTGCCGGAGCATATTGCCGGGGCAGCGTCGGTACTTGAAGCGATGGAAAGCCGGAGCGAAAACTTCAAGGCCACCCTTGTTTTATTGATCGCAGTATTGGGGGGCACGTTTGCGTGGACCCGAGTCGCGCCCCATATCAACGCCCGAAAAAACGTAGAAACAACCCTGCGCAGAATTTTCTTTGTATGCGCCGCGCTGGCAGTTTTGACCACAGCGGGCATCGTATTTTCGGTGTTTTTTGAAACGGTACGCTTCTTCAACCGAGTGCCGATTACAGAGTTCTTGTTCGGGACCAGCTGGAGCCCGCAGACCGCTTTGCGGGCTGATCAGGTTGGTTCCGACGGCGCTTTTGGCGTCATCCCTCTGTTCACGGGCACCCTTTTGATTTCTGCCATTGCTCTGTTAGTTGCGGTGCCGATTGGCTTACTGTCTGCCATTTACCTTTCAGAGTATGCCAGTAAACGAATGCGATCGACCATAAAGCCCGTGCTGGAGATGCTGGCGGGCATTCCCACCGTCGTTTACGGCTTTTTTGCTGCGCTAACCGTTGCCCCTTTTATTCGAGATCTCGCAGGACTGGTGGGTATGGAAGCTTCTTCCCAGAGCGCACTGGCCGCAGGCCTGGTAATGGGCATCATGATAGTGCCGTTTGTGTCATCGCTGTCGGACGACGTGATCAATGCAGTACCTCAGACCATGCGAGATGGCTCCCTGGCGCTCGGTGCGACTCAGTCGGAAACCATGAAGAAGGTCATTTTTCCGGCGGCGCTGCCGGGCATTATCGGCGGTATCCTGCTGGCGGCATCCCGTGCCATTGGCGAAACCATGATTGTGGTGATGGCAGCAGGGCTGGCAGCCAACCTGACAGCCAATCCGCTGGAATCGGTAACGACAGTGACCGTTCAGATTGCAACATTGCTGGTGGGTGACCAGGAGTTTGACAGCGCCAAGACCCTGTCTGCCTTTGCATTGGGCATGCTGTTGTTCATCGTGACGCTGCTGCTCAACGTGGTCGCACTGAAGATTGTACGCAAATATAGGGAACAGTATGACTGATCAACGTTCTCAGGCGGAGATAGTCCGCAAGTCCCTGAAGCGCCGGTACCGTAAGGAACGCAGGTTCCGTCTGTACGGTATGCTGGCGATTTTCATCGCGCTTGCGTCCCTGGTCACCCTTTTCGCCGACATTATCAGCAAAGGGCACACAGGGTTCGTAAAGACCACCATCACCCTGGATGTGAATCTCGATTCCGAATTGATGTATCTGGAGGATCCGACCGATGCGGATCAACGGTCCATGGCGGATTTTGTCGCACCGATTGTCGCCGCATTGCAGGAGCAGCTTCCGGAAGTGGACGGCGCAGGTGAGAAGCGTGAGTTGGGTCGTTTGCTGGGAACCTATGCCGCTAGCGAAATTAGCGATGTACTGATAAATAATCCGGAACTTCTGGATACTACTCAGACTATTGAGTTCCTCGCCCATGACCGGGTATCGGTATACGTCAAGCACGCGGGCAATCCCCGGTACAGCATTAAACTCTCCGAGCAGCAACAACGCTGGGTGGATGAGCTGTTGGAGAAAGGGGTTATCGATACCAGCTTCAACGACGTGCTGTTCAGCCGTGGTGACTCCAGGGAGCCTGCCAATGCGGGTGTTCTTGGCGCGATTGTCGGCTCTCTGCTGACCATGCTGGTGACTCTGGCCATTTCGTTTCCCGTGGGTATTGCGGCGGCAGTTTACCTGGAAGAATTCGCGCCCGAGAACAAGCTTACCGATTTCATCGAGGTCAACATCAACAACCTGGCCGCGGTGCCGTCGATCATCTTCGGTCTGCTGGGCCTTGCGGTCTTCATTGGTCTCTTTGGCATGCCGCGTTCGGTGCCCGTGGTGGGCGGTCTGGTGTTGGCGCTGATGACGCTGCCGACGATCATCATTTCCAGCCGCGCCGCTATCAAGAGCGTGCCGCCCTCTATACGTGAGGCGGCCGAGGGTGTCGGAGCTTCCAAGATGCAGGTGGTGCTCCATCACGTGATACCTCTGGCGATGCCCGGTATGCTGACCGGTTCCATCATCGGTATGGCCCAGGCCCTGGGGGAGACGGCCCCGTTGCTATTGATTGGCATGGTGGCCTTTATCGTGGACGTACCGGGCGGCTTTTTCGACTCAGCCACTGTACTGCCGGTACAGATTTACCTTTGGGCCAGCAGCTCCGAACAGGGGTTTGTCGAGCTGGCATCGGCCGCCATCATGGTGCTGCTCACCTTCATGATCAGTATGAACGCACTGGCGATCTGGCTGCGCAAGCGGCTTGAGCGTCGCTGGTAAGGAGAACGATATGAACACGATGAATCCGAGTATTTCCGCGAAAGCCGACAGGCGAGACCAAGGAGCAGAGATTCCGGTGCCGCAAGACAAGCCAGAGGACACGGTAATCGAAGAAGGCAAGACGGTTGGAAAGCCGTTTGTCAACGACCCCAAGTTCAAATTGCGTAACGTGAACGTTTCCTATGGCAGTGATCGCGCCATCAAAAACATCAGCATTGATATTGGTAAACACGAGGTTATCTCCTTTATTGGCCCGTCCGGCTGCGGTAAATCGACGTTCCTGCGTTGTCTCAATCGCATGAACGACAGTATCCAGATCTGTCGGGTTGAAGGTCAGCTCATGCTGGACGACGAGGATATTTACCATTCGAAGAGAGATGTCGTTGAGCTCCGCGCTCGGGTGGGCATGGTGTTCCAGAAGCCGAACCCGTTTCCCAAATCCATCTACGATAATGTCGCCTATGGCCCCCGAATTCACGGCCTGGCGAATCGCAAGTCCGATCTCGACGAAATTGTCGAGAATAGCCTGCGCAAAGCCGGATTGTGGGAAGAGGCGAAGGACCGTCTCGACGCCATCGCAACGGGCATGTCCGGCGGCCAGCAGCAGCGTCTGTGCATCGCGAGGGCCATCGCGGTGAGCCCGGAAGTGATTCTGATGGACGAGCCCTGTTCAGCACTGGACCCGATTGCAACCGCAAGGATTGAGGAACTGATCGCCGATATGTCCAAGAGTTATACGATTGTCATTGTGACCCACTCCATGCAACAGGCAGCGAGGGTGTCCGATCGCACCGCGTATTTCCATCTGGGGCACCTGGTGGAAGTGAACGAAACCAACAAGATATTCACTTCACCGCAACACGAGCTTACCGAATCCTACATTACTGGCCGTTTTGGCTAGGCCGCGCGCTGAAGAGCATCAGGAGATGACTAAAATGAAGAAAGATAAGGAAAATGCCTACGGCGACCATATCTCCCATGATTTCAACAATGACCTGGCGGCCCTGAAAGCCGATTTCCTGAAAATGGGCGGCATGGTTGAAGAGCAGCTCAATAACGCGGTGATTGCGCTGATAGATGGCGACGGTAATCTGGCTGATGAGGTGCGGGCGAAGGATAAAATCGTCGACAAACTGGAGTTGGAACTCGACGAAGAAGCTACCCGAATAATTGCCCGTCGTCAGCCTGCTGCCAAGGATCTTCGCCTGGTCATCGCCGTGATCAAAATGGTGGCAGACCTGGAGCGGGTGGGGGACGAAGCCAAGAAAATTGCCAAGTTTGCCATGGTCCTGGCAGAAGAAGGCCAGGCACCTCGTGGCTATATTGAAGTGCGCCATATATCCAGCCACGTATCAGCGATGCTTCACGATGCGCTGGATGCCTTCGCCCGGCTGGATTCCGAGCAGGCGCTGCGGGTCATGAAGGAAGATAAAATGGTGGATGAAGAGTACAAAGCCGCCACCCGGACCCTGCTGACGTTCATGATGGAAGATGCCCGCAACATTTCACGTTGTATGTCGGTGATGTGGGTGCTGAGAGCCCTTGAACGGGTGGGCGATCATGCCTGCAATGTGGCTGAACATGTTATTTTCATGGTCGAGGGGGAGGACGTTCGTCATTCGTCGGTTGAGACAGCAGAGAAAGTTGTTGGTCGTTAATAGCTGTGGGAACCTGCAGGTTTGACGCTTCATCACCTGCGGGTTGCCAAGCTGTCTTTTTTGTAAAGGTTTGAGCCTTGTTCTGGTTCCGGTCGCGTGTCATAAGTAGGGCTGTTTAACCTTTTACGCAAAGAGAGCCATCATGTTTGCCACTGTTCCTACCCGCGTTATTGCCAGCCTGCTGTTGCCTGCGCTATTCATGCTATCCAGCCATCGAGTGGTGGCGTCTGAACTGGCGGAATCGGTGATTCGTAGCTCGGCCCTGGGCGAAGTCATCGAGCAATACCCGGCTATGCTGACCGAGGGTATTTCCCAGGGGCTGAGCCAGACCGGTAATCTTGACCCGATGTTGAAAGGCGCCATTACCGGCATGGTGGGGCAGGCGTTCAGCAGCACCAAAATCCGCGGCCAGGTGGTGGCTGATCTGGACGACGGGTTATCCGAGACAACCCTGCAAACCGTGCTCGACTGGTACCAGTCGCCGTTAGGCGAACAGGTAAGCTCGCTGGAAGCCTCAGCGGCGAAACCAGCGGCCTGGAAGGCAATCGAACGTCGTGGTCCGGAGCTGATCAAAAAGTTTCAGGGTACCGAGCGGGAGCAATTGTTCACCCGGTTTGACCGCGCCTCCCGGGCCACAGAAAGTGCGGTAGACACAGCGATTGCCGTCCAGACCGCCTTTGGTACCGCCATGGCGGCGTTTAACGGCCAGACCGCTGATTTCGACAGCATCCGGGCTCAGGTGGAAGCTCAGAGACCCATGCTGACAGGGTTGGTTGAGCAGCAGGTGTATGCCGCTTATCTTCATACCTATGAATCGTTGTCGGACGCTCAGCTCGAAAACTATGTTGCCTTCATGCAGAGCCAGGAAGGCGACCGTTACAACGAAGTGGTCACCAACTCGGTCCAGCAAGCTATCATCAGGCCGGTGGAAAGCATCGGCAATGGCCTGATGCGTCTGTTTGGACCCCAGGCCTGATCATTCACGCCTGCTTGAGTTTGTCCGTGTAAGGCGGCCAGCCCATCGCTTTGCCTGCCAGCAGGTGCAAGTGGATGTGGTAGACGGTCTGGCCGCCATGCTCGTTGCAGTTCATCACCGCCCGGTAGCCCTGCTCTGCAAACCCCATCTCGGCGGCCAATCTGGACGCCACCAGAAACAGGTGCCCGATCAATTCCCGATCGCCTTCTTCCATGTCATTGGTCGTCGCAATGGGCTTTTTCGGAATGATCAGCAGATGTATCGGCGCCTGGGGATTGATGTCTTTGAAAGCCAGACTGAGGTCGTCTTCATAGACGATGTCGGCGGGAATTTCCCGGTTGATGATCTTGGTAAACAGTGTTCCTGACATATACGGATTCCTCTCTGGGTCTTGTTTAAGTCAGCGTTTGTTCAGAAAGCCGGGCTTCGGTAGCGCCCCAAGCAGTCGCTGCAAGGCAGGGGGCGAGCGTTCCTCGAGCCCCATGGCGTAACGCGCAACCCGATTGCGGGCGCCAGGTAGCCTTTGGGCCAGCCCCAGACCGAGGTTCCGCAATAAATGCACCGGCGGTATACGATTGCTGAACAGGTAATAGAACGCATCCATAGCCAGCATCATACGGCCATTGGCGGGGCGCCTGTTCTGTTCGTACCGGGCCAGCCAATTCGGGTGTGCAAGATCGTCACCCGCCCGCCGTGCTTCGCGGAGCAGCCCTTGCAGACATTCGGCATCCTGAAAACCAAGATTGACTCCCTGCCCGGCAAGGGGGTTTATGGTGTGGGCCGCATCACCTGCCAGCACCACACGGTTCTGCACATAGCGATTTGCATGTTGGCGCGCAATAGGGAAGCTTGCTCTGGCCGCAACGGAAACAAGGGGTGGCAGGTCGTCGGGAAAGGCTTTCTGCACGGCGGCGATAAATTCTGCTTCGGGCATGGCTTTCAGTTCCTCAAGAACTGCTGGCCGGTCGTACCATACCAGGGATGCCCAGGTTTCCGGTTGCAAGGTTTCAGATTCCGGGGTTTCCGGCCCCGAATGAGCTTGCTGGAGGGGCAGGAAGGCCCTTGGGCCGCTGGGATAGAATGCCTGCCAGGTAATATCTTCGGGCAGGCCCCGGTAAGTCACCGAGGCGACCAGGGCCTGTTGGGTATATTGGTCCCGGCTGGTGCCGATACCGGCCAGTTCACGAATCCGGGATTGTGCGCCGTCGGCACCGATCACCAGTTGGCAGTCAAAGCACCGGCCACTCTCCAGGGTCACTTCCGCCAGGGGATCCCCGTTAACAAGGCTGACGACCCCGTCATTCGCCAGCACCGAGACCGTGGACTGAGCCGTGGCGCTGTCCCAGAGCGCTTGCTGGGTGATGCGGTTCTCCACGATGTGCCCGAGATGGCTGACGCCAAGATCGCCCGCGTTAAAGGTGGTGCGGTTGAGCCCTGCCGGCACCAGAGCCGAAAATGGATAGGGGCTGGCGTCCCAGACTGACAGGCGGGCGTAGGGTGTGGCACGCATCTGTTTGATCTGATCCCAGGCGCCCAATTGGCAAAGGTAGCGCTCACTGCCGGCGCTCAGTGCAGACACCCGGATGTCGGGCTGCTGGTGCGCATCAAATCGGGGAGCACTGTCGCGGTCAACCAATACGACGGAGAGCCCTGCCTGACCGAGGCCGGTTGCCAGGGCCGCACCGACCATGCCAGCGCCGACCACCACAATATCAACCTGTTCTTTCATGTCGGTTCCTCGTCTGTGAATCCCAGTTTACGCGAAGAGGGCAGACAGGCAAGCAACCGCAGTACTCAGTAGTGGATTGGCTCCAGGGTTGGTGCATCCGTATGCATCGGCGTTGATTTTCGGCTCGAACGACCTTTGGCCAGCCAGGCAGGTTTTGGGGTGCCGGACTTGATGAAGCCCTGATTGATCACTGTTGGCTGCACCAGGCGCAAGAAATCTGCGGTTTTCATGTGAATGGATTCGGTATGGGTGCCCGCTGAGAAGGCCAGTTCTGACTGAGAGGTCAAGGCCTCGCTGCAGTAAACCGTCATATCGAACAGGTTCCCGAAGGGCGGCATGGCGCCTACTTCGCAATCCGGGAAGCGGGCTTCGAATTCCTGCTCGTCTGCCAGTTGCACGAAGTCGGTCTCGAGTACCTTGGTCAATCGATCCCAGCGGATGCGCCAGGTGGCGGGCATGACCAGCATCGCCATTTTGCCATCGAGCTCGAGGATCACGGTTTTAATAACCTGATCGCCGGCAATCTGGACATGGCGGGCAAGTTCCTGGGCTGTAAAGGCAGGGGGGTGGGTAAGGCACATGTACTCCGTACCTGCGGAATCGAGAAATTCTGTTAATTGCTGTACCGGCATAGTGACAACCTCCTACCAGCAATGACAGCGTATCCCGAGCCCTGATACCTGTTGCGCTGAAGCTCAAACAACCGGTCGGCCCCGGGGGCTGGGGAAACCACCTGCCCGCAAATTTTTTGCGTCAGCGGCTTCCTTCTGGGCGTTCTTTAGTGAGCTTAGTCGAGGTTTGGAAGAATGCGAAAAAAACCAGTCCGGAGCTGATGATCCAGCCCCGGGTGGACGGCTACCCGGCCGTTATTTTTCCTGGTACATGTGCACATCGCGCTGGGGGAAGGGAATGGTAATACCTTCAGCATCAAAGGCTTTCTTGACCTTCTCCTGCATATCCCAGTAATACGGCCACAGATCATCGGTGGGCACCCAGGGGCGCACGATCAGGTTGACGGAGTTATCGCCAAGGCTGCCCACGGCAATGCGCGGTGGAGGATCGGTCAGCGAACGCTCGTCTTCTTCAATCAGCCGTTTGATAATGGCTTTGGCCTTGTCGATATCATCGTTGTAATGGATGCCAAAAGTCATATCGCAACGGCGGGTCGAGTAGATGCTGACGTTGATCAGCGTGGCGTTGGACAAGCTGCCATTGGGTATCACGATGCGACGGTTATCAAAGGTGTTCACGACCGTGTAGAGAATCTGGATTTCGGCTACAGCGCCCAGAAAACCCTGTGCTTCAATGGTGTCGCCGACTTTGAATGGTTTGAAGATCAGAATCAGCACACCACCTGCGAAATTGGCCAGACTGCCCTGCAATGCCAGGCCGATAGCCAGGCCGGCAGCACCGATGACAGCGATAAACGAGGTGGTTGCGATGCCGATCATGGACGCGACCGAGATAAACAGCAGGACTTTGAATATCACCCCGATCAAGCCACACACGAATTTGTTGAGAGTGGGGTCCCTGGCGCCCAGCTTCTTGTCGAGTATGTTAATGAAGCGGTTGATCAGCCAGAGACCGATCACCAGCGTTACGATGGCAAGCAGCACTTTCGGCGCATAAGTCATGATCATGGCAATGGCTTGCTGCAGCAACTCCGCTGCCTGGCCATCACCATTCAATAGGTTTTCCATAAAGACTCCTTGTTCTCGGTTCATTTTTGGTATTGCGAAAGGGCACACGCTGGATACGTACTTGCCTGGCAATAAGATGCCCGGCCCGATGCCAGGGTTCGGAATTGTTATAACAGATAACAGTGATCAATGGGCGCCGCAGGCCGGCAGACAGTTAGCCGCAACGGCCATCAAGCGCTCTGTTGCGTCCAGTTCAGCAAGGTCTCCGGGCCACCGCTGATGACGACGCGGCCCTGTTTCTGACCCAACTGGTAGTCGTACATCGGATCGTAATAGTCCTTCAGAAGGGCTTGAATCCACTCATCGTGACCTCCGAGGTCACCGCTGGTTTGCTGAAGGTCCAGCGCTGCTTCCATGGTGGATCTCAGGTGCGCGTAACGGTCGCCCCCAAGCCGCTTGCGGAGCCGTTCCAGGGCGTTCAGGAGATAGTCCCGGAAATTGAGCCAGCCGGCTTCCTCACCGTCCCGTCCGATAAAATCTCTGGCCATGTCGATCACATAATCCTCCTTGATAATGGCCGTGCGCTCTTCGATCGGGCGCTCAAGGACCATCATGGGCGCTGCCATCATCCGGGCCCCGAGGCTGTCTGGCAGACAACAACGGCCCACCAGACGACTTTCGTCTTCCAGAAAGATGCTGCGATGCGGTTGATGAGCCGTTTTCAACAGCGCGATGGACAGGTGGTTCTCGAAATCGATCTGGGTAGGCTGTGGTGTTATCTGACGACCGAAGCTGGAGCCACGATGGTTCGCCAGACCTTCTAGATCAACGGAGCTGGGCAGGTTGTTCAGCAGACGGGTTTTGCCTGTGCCGGTCCTGCCGCTGACCAGAGTAAAGGTTTCGCTTGCGATCACCGCTTCAAGCTGATCAATAAGGAAGCGTCGAAGGGCTTTATAGCCGCCCGTGATGATCGGGTACTCAATGCCTGCGTCTCGCAACCATTGCTGGGTCAGTCGTGAGCGAAGCCCACCGCGAAAACAGTACAGGTAGCCGTCAGGATTCTGGATGGCAAAGCGCTTCCACGCTGCAATCCGGGCAGCTTTGATATCCCCGGAAACCAGCTGGTGACCTAGCACGATTGCCTGGTCCTGGCCTTTTTCCCTGTAACAAATACCTACCCGATGGCGCTCTTCATCATTCATCAGCGGTGCATTCAGGGCGAGGGGAAAACTGCCTTTGCCGAATTCAACCGGGGCGCGGACATCCATAAGGGGCACATCGTTGAGGAAAAGCGAGAGGTAATCATCAGTGTCTGATCTGGACGTCATCTGCGGCAACCGGTGAAGCATTGATTAAGGCGGGAGTATAACTGAAAAAAAAAGGGCAACATATGTTGCCCTTTGGTCGGAACAGGTCGACGCGTCCTTGCGACGGTTGCAACTACCGTGTCGCTATCTAATCCTGAGGCCAGCTCCGTGGCGCCAGCATCCGAGCCGGCGATCCAAATGGTTATCCCTTAAGCCTTGCGTCCATACCATCCTTGCTTCCCCTCACATCCTGTGAGGACACGTCCAATGCTTCGTCCAGTTCCTTGTCATCCCTGACACCGCCACTATAGCAATCTGCAGATAACAATCGTGTGACGTCTGCATTAACGTACATTCATGGTTTTCGGATTTAATAAACAAACTGTTTTTGTTCAATAGGTTAAAATCTACCTGACTGGGATTAATCGTTCTGCGCACGGCAGTTCGCAGAATTATCCTACAGCCGGCGTAGGAAAAATCGCACATCAAGATGGGCGAATATCGCTAATCCGTTGAGTTCACCAAAACGATTTTCCGGAGCAACAGGTGCCAGATTACAATGCCAGCGGCCACACCAACGGCGTCGGCGGCTACATCCATTATTGAAAATTCGCGGTAGGGCAAAAAGCTTTGGGTCAATTCGATAAGTAGACCGAACACCAGCATGGGTGGCACAACATAGAGAAGCCGAGCCCCGGGCCAGGCCAGAAACGCCAGCAGAGTAAGCTCCATAAATGCGATGAAGTGGTTGGTCTTGTCGTTGGCCGCCGCCGGCACCGGGTAGGCCTGACTGGTGGTGGCCAGGTAAATCACGGCAATAACGGAAATCATCAGGGCCGCTCGCCAAAGAGGTTGGCAGGACAACAGGGTGAAGAGGTGATTTTTCAGGGTCATTGGGTACTTCCGGCTGCCGTAAACGTCGCGACATGGTATGCTCTGCGCCCCATTATTACCATTAACCAACCGCAAAATAGAGGTCAGGGCGCCATGGTAAAGGGTAATTTTTTCAGAGGCTTGGGGTATCTGGGTGAAGGTTTTCGCCTGATTCGCCAGCCCGGCCTGCGTTTGTTCGTGATGATTCCTCTGCTGCTTAATATCCTGCTGTTCGGTGCGCTGTTCTATCTGCTCGCCGAATTCTTCGGAGTACTGATTGCCTCCGCCATGGGTATGCTGCCGGACTGGGCCTGGTTGCAGAGCCTCGACTGGCTATTCTGGATTCTGTATGGCGTTGTCATTCTGTTAATGCTTGCCTACGGCTTTGTTATCATCGCCAATCTTATCGGGTCGCCTTTCTACGGTTATTTGTCAGAGTTGACTGAAAAGCACCTGACTGGACAGGAAGTCAGTACGGAAGGCGGCTGGGGGCAGATTGTCCGGGACATCCCGCGGGCACTCGGGCGCGAAATCCAGAAGATTTTGTACTACCTGCCTCGGGCTCTGGGGTTGCTTATCCTGGGCCTGATCCCGGTGGTTAATCTGGTCGCCGCTGCCCTGTGGTTCGCCTTCAACTGCTGGATGATGGCGCTGCAATATGTTGACTATCCAGCGGACAATCACCGGGTCAGTTTCAAAAGCCTGAAACTTAACCTGCAAGACACGCGGCTGACGGCGTTGGGGTTTGGCCTGCCGGTTGCTCTGGGGGCAATGGTCCCGGTGTTGAATCTTTTTGTGGTGCCAGCGGCAGTTTGTGGCGCAACAGCCTATTGGGTACGCGAGACGTCGGGCCAGCCGGCGTTGAAGTGATGAATATCATTCTTATGTTTAAAACCTGTCTGGAGGTTTTTTGGACAACACAGATTTTGTAATTGGCCAGCGTTGGGTCAGCCACAGTGATACCGGCCTGGGTCTGGGGATTGTAACCGATGTCTCCGGTCGTCGGGTCACCCTGGGTTTCCCTGCCATCGACGAAGAGCGCACCTACGCTATTGATAGCGCTCCACTGGCGCGGGTTCGCTATCAGCCTGGCGAGGCCATAGAAACCTTTGAGGGCGAACACCTTACGGTCAAAGCGGTTGAGGAAGTTGCCGGCGTGCTGATGTATCACGGCGAAACTGCGGATGCCGAACTGAGGGTGATTTCCGAGGTAAGGCTCAACAGCTACGTGCACTTTACCGAACCTCACCAGCGTCTGTTTGCCGGGCAGTTTGATCGCAGTGGCGCGTTTCGTCTGAGGTTGGCCACGGTGCAGCATCAGGATCGCCTGCGTGCTTCGCCAGTACAGGGCCTGATCGGCGCCCGTACCCAGCACTTGCCTCATCAGGTCTACATCGCCCACGAAGTCGCCCGCCGCCACGCGCCCCGTGTATTGCTGGCGGATGAGGTCGGGCTGGGCAAAACCATTGAGGCCGGTCTCATCCTGCATTATCAGCTCCATACTGAGCGGGCACGCCGAGTGTTGATTGTGGTGCCGGACTCCCTGATACACCAGTGGCTGGTCGAGATGCTGCGCCGATTCAACCTGCGTTTTTCCATTGTGGATGAGTCGCGCTATGAAGCGATTCCCGAACTGGATGATCTGCTGGGTGAGGAAGCGGAACTCGACAGCAATCCGTTCGAGAGTGAACAACTGGTGCTCTGCAGTCTCAGTTTCCTGACCCATTACCCGGGCGCCAAAGCCGATGCTGTCGCGGCAGGATGGGATCTGATGGTGGTCGATGAAGCCCACCATCTGGCCTGGACACCGGAAGCGGCCAGCGCCGAGTACGAAACCATCGAGGCGCTGGCAAACGAGACCAAAGGGCTGTTGCTGTTAACTGCCACTCCTGAACAGGTGGGTGTGGCCAGTCACTTTGCCCGTTTGCGCCTGCTGGATCCGGCCCGTTTTCATGATCTTGCAGCGTTTCAGGCGCAGGAAGCCGACTATGAGCAGGTCAATCAGGTAGTCCGTGAACTGTTGGATGCCAACGCGTCGCCGGGTCGGGCTCAGCAAGAAATTCTTCGGCAATGGCTGGGAGCGGAGCTGGATGAGCTGCTGGCTGTCGCAGATCCGGTATCCGCGATTGTCAATGCACTGCTTGATCGTCACGGCACCGGTCGGGTGCTGTTCCGAAATACCCGGGCGGCAATTCGCGGTTTTCCTGAGCGCCAGCTCAGGCCGGCGCCGCTAAGTTGCCCTGACATCTACTCCCAGCCTGAGCAGAAGCTTGGTCTGGCAGCGTTGACGCCCGAGCAAATGGTGCCGGATGAGACCTGGCTGGCTGAGGATCCGCGTGTCGCCTGGCTCGAGCAAACCCTGGTCAGTCTCAGACCCGCCAAGGTGGTGGTCATCTGCGCTCATGCCGAAACCGCCATGGCGCTGGAGATGCATCTGCAGCTGCGTGCCGGCATCCGGAGCGCGGCGTTCCACGAACATCTGAGCCTGATCGAGCGGGACCGGGCCGCCGCGTATTTCGCGGAGAGCGGGCAGGGCGCTCAGGCGTTGATCTGTTCGGAAATAGGCAGTGAAGGCCGCAACTTCCAGTTTGCCCATCATTTAATCCTGTTTGACCTGCCGGCCAATCCGGACCTGCTTGAGCAACGCATCGGCAGGCTTGACCGGATCGGGCAGGCAGAAACCATCAGCATTCACGTGCCGTATCTCGAAAACACGGTTCAGCAGGTTCAGTTCCGCTGGTTTGATGAAGGGCTGCAGGCGTTTACCCAAAGCAATGCGGTAGGCGTAGCGGTCCGGGAAACCGTAAAGGATCAGTGGCGCGCCGCGCTGGAGCTCGAAAACGCCGATCTTGACGGCCTGATCGCGGCGACCGCACAAGAGGCCGCTCGCCTGAGAGCCATGTTGCAGCAGGGCCGGGACGCGTTGATTGAGCTCAACTCCTGCCGCCGTGACCAGGCGGATGCCCTGATCGAGCGGATCGAAGATGAAGAATCGTCGGCCCAGGTCAAGGAATACATGATGGAGGCGTTCGATATCTTCGGTGTTGACGTAGACTACCACTCTGATGATATCGATATTCTGCGTCCCGGCGAGCACATGTTGACCGGGCATTTCCCCGAATTACCCGAGGATGGCGTGACCGTGACCTGGAATCGTCAACAGGCGCTGGAGCGGGAGGACATGAGCTTTCTGAGTTGGGAGCACCCGATGGTGACCGGCGTTATGGATGCCGTCACCAGTTCAGATCTGGGTAAGGCCGCGCTGGCCAGTCTGTCTGTGAAGAGCCTGCGGGCAGGGACTCTGCTGCTGGAAGCCCTTTATACGGTGCATTGCCCGGCCCCGGAAGCCCTCCAGTTGACACGGTATCTGCCGGTATCACCAGTCCGTCTGCTGGTGGATGTCAGCGGGCGTAACCTGTCAGAAGCATTGCCCCACGACCGGCTGAACGAGCTGTGTGCCAATATCCGGCGTCGCACGGCCCAGGCGATCGTGCCCCGGATAAGAGCCGAGGTGGAAACCATGGTTGATCACTGTGACGGGCTGGCGGCAGAGCGGCTTGAGCCATTGCGAGATGCTGCGCGCCAGCGGGTGAGGGAGTTTTTGCAGCCGGAAATAAGGCGACTGGAATCCCTGCGGCGCCACAATCCTGCCATCCGGGATGAAGAAGTGCAGTTTTTCAGCGATCAGCTGGCGGCTGCGGAAGCCGCCATTGACCGCGCCAGCATGGCTCTGGAGGGAATTCGGGTGGTCGTCACAGCCTGAGGGGCTGGCCTCGGGTAAACTGGTAGGGCGACATCCAATAATGTACTTTAGTCGTAGTCCCATCACGGGCGTTAATTGCCTGACCTACTTTGAACACGGATGAAAGAGAGTGCCTATGATGACGTTCATTCTATTTGTGGTTGCGATCGCCGGACTGTTGATCGTTATGCGCCGGGAGTCAGGCGCCAAGGCTGCCATCGGCGTTATGGCCGGGGTGGGGTTTGTGTCCCTGATTTTCGCCTCTGGCTGGCTGGCCTTTGTGTTGCTGGTCGGTGCGGCTCTGACCGCGGTCTGCGGCCTGACTGAGCTGCGCAGGAGCTGGCTGACTCCTCGTGTTTTCGCCATGTTCAAGGAAGTTGCCCCGAAGGTTTCCGATACCGAGAAAGTAGCACTTGACGCCGGCACCGTGGGCTGGGATGGCGAGCTCTTTACCGGTCAGCCGGACTGGCACAATTTGCTGATCAACCGTAATACCGGGCTGACCGAAGAGGAACAGGCGTTCGTGGACAACCAGTGTGTCAAGGCAGCCTCCATGTGCAACGCATGGGATATTGCGGTCGAGCGCGCGGATCTGCCGCCCGAGCTTTGGGAATTCCTCAAGAAAGAAAAATTTTTCGGAATGATCATTCCGAAGGAGTATGGCGGCCTCGAATTTTCCGCCAAAGCCCAGTCTGCTGTCCTGCAACGTCTGGCCGGTAACGAAGCGCTGATGGTCACCGTCGGTGTTCCCAACTCGCTCGGTCCCGGTGAACTGCTATTGAAATACGGTACCGAAGAGCAGAAGAAACACTATTTGCCGCGTCTGGCCGATGGCCGCGAGATCCCCTGCTTCGGCTTGACCGGCCCCCGTGCCGGGTCCGATGCCACGGCCTTGCCGGATACCGGCATTGTCTGCAAAGGCCAGTTCAATGGTGAGGAAGTTGTCGGCCTCAGGCTCAATTTTGAAAAGCGCTGGATCACCCTTGCGCCATTAGCCACAGTGGTTGGTTTGGCCTTTCGCATGTTTGACCCCGACGGTTTGCTGGGCGAAGAAAAAGACCTCGGTATTACCTGTGCACTGATTCCCCGAGACACCGAGGGCATGGAACTCGGCCGTCGCCATTGTCCCATCGGCACGCCGTTCATGAACGGTCCGATCAAGGGCAAGGATGTTTTCATCCCGATGGACTACCTGATCGGTGGCCAGGAAATGGCCGGGGAAGGCTGGCGTATGCTGGTGGAGTGCTTGTCTGTGGGGCGTTGTATCACGCTGCCGTCAGGCGCCGCCGGTGCTGCAGCCTATTCGGTTGGCACGGCAGGTGGTTTCACCCGGATCCGACGCCAGTTCAATTCGCCGATAGCTGATATGGAAGGTGTGCAGGAGCCCCTGGCTCGTATTGCCGCCCAAACCTATATCGCCCAGGCCGCGGTCAATCAAACCGCCAATATGATCGACAAGGGTGAAAAGCCCGCGGTACCGTCCGCGATTCTCAAATACCACCTGACCGAAATGCAGCGCAACATTCTGACCGATGCCATGGATGTTCATGGTGGTAAAAGCGTCACCCTTGGCCCCCGTAACTATCTGGGTATCGGTTACAGTGGTGCGGCCGTCCCGATCACGGTTGAGGGTGCCAATATCATGACCCGCAGCCTGATGATCTTCGGGCAGGGTGCCATTCGATGCCATCCCTATGTGTTGAGGGAACTGGCGGCGAAAGACAGCGATGATATCAATGCCTTTGACGATGCCTTCTTCAGTCATGCTGGCCTGATCTTTGGCAACGCTGCCCGGGCTCTCACGCAGGCCTTCGGCGTCGGTAAGGCCGATGTGCCGTTTGACTGCGCTGCCAGTCGCTACGCCCAGGGTGTTGCCCGCTTCAGTGCCGCTTTCGGACTGTGTGCCGATGCGGCCATGACGACGCTGGGGTCGCAATTGAAAATGCGCGAGCTGATTTCGGCAAGACTTGGGGATATGCTGGCTAACCTTTACCTGGCCTCGATGGTGTTGAAAAACTGGCATGAATGCCAGCCGGTGACCGGGGAGCGGGAAGTCATGCAATACAGCCTGGCGATGCTGTTATATCGCACTGAAAACGCCCTTGACGAGTTCCTTCAGAATCTGCCGAATCGTCCGGTAGCCTGGGCTTTGCGGGCACTTACCATGCCGCTGGGTCGTCGCTGGGATAAACCCCATGATGACACCACCCGGGCTCTGGCAAGGGCGATCTCGACGGATACGCCGATTCGCCACAAGCTCACAGCAAGCATCTGGTCGACTGAAAGCGAGGGTCCGGCGGAAAACCCGGTCGCCACTTATAATGCGCTGCTGAGAGATTACGACAAAGCAGAAGTGCTGTATCGCAAGGCCACCAAGGCGTATGCCAAAGGTGAGCTGCCGATGGAAGCGTTGCACCCCGAAGAGCGCTTCGAGGCAGCTCTGAAAGCCGAGATATTCAGCGAGGAAGAGGCCGAGTTCATGCGTAAGTATGAAGCCGATGTGCTCGAAATGCTGAGTGTTGACGACTTTCCGTTTGATGCGTTTGCCCAGAACAAAGAGACCGTCATAAACCACAACGCCGCCTAAGCAGGAAACCTGAACCCGCGACATTCAGGTGATCGCGGGTTTTTTCCTTTATCCATCGGGAGTCATCGGGATGTGGTTGTCTGTTCTCGCAGTGAGTGGTGGGGCTGTGGTGGGCGCAAACCTGCGCTGGGCACTGAGCTTGTGGCTCAACAGCAGTTATCATGCGATTCCCGTCGGAACCCTGGTGGCCAATCTTATTGGTGGCGGGCTTGTGGGTTTTCTGATCGGTTTTTTCAGCCATGGCTCCACCCTGTCGCCCGAATGGCGCCTGTTTGCGATTACCGGTCTGTGTGGGGCGCTGACGACATTTTCGACGTTCTCACTGGAGATGTTTGCCGCCCTGCAGGAAGGCAAATGGATGATGGCATTGGCAGGGATTTCGCTCCACGTGGTGGGCTCTATTGCCATGACGGCGTTGGGCCTTATGGGCTACACCCTGCTCAAAAGCTGAAGCTGTCACCGCTCTGGCAGGGCCTTGGTATCTGTACTTACATATGGAAAAAATGTTTGCATTCTCCGATACAAAGTGTAAAGTTTGAAGGGTAGGAAAGATTAGTTCAGCAGTTCATGAATAAGACGTATACCGCAGTAGTTAGTAGTTCATCGTCCTGTTTTTGATTCAGCAAGTGCTCGTTTTTCCGTAAACGTCTGTCGTCCATGAGGATGCAGGCAGAAAAAATTATTGATTTCAGGAATGTTTAAGTATGTCTACTACTACCGGTACTGTTAAGTTCTTCAACGAAGCAAAAGGTTTTGGTTTCATCACTCGTGAGTCCGGCCCGGACGTTTTCGTTCACTACAGTGCCATCACTGGTTCAGGATTCAAGACTCTGGCTGAAGGCCAGCAGGTCGAGTTCACTGTTACTCAGGGCCAGAAAGGTCCTCAGGCAGAGAACGTAGTTGCTCTGTAAATAACAGACAGCTTCTCGGAAAAGGCAGCCTCGGCTGCCTTTTTTATTGCCCTGAATTTCTCCTCTATGCTTTGCCTTTATGCCCTTCAATTCGGCAAATGAATTTCCCGCATGCCTTTCTAACCGCTAGACTCTGATGAAATTCTCGTCTGGCAGCTGTGCATTGCTTTCAGACGGTGACCAGGTCCAAAAATAAAAATATATTATGACGTTGCCCCGGCAAAACCGGCTTGGCACAGGAGTAATCATGAGTGCGGAACAGCTCGTCCACCTTGTTAACGTTCAGATAGTACCGATTTCGTTGTTTCTCATCATGCTGGGAATGGGATTATCTCTGGTTCCTGATGATTTCAGGCGTGTAGTTTCTTACCCCAAGGCCGTTGCCATTGGCCTCAGCTGCCAACTGATAGTGTTGCCGCTGATTGGCTTTGGCCTCGCCAATCTGGTACCACTTGCACCAGAACTTGCAGTTGGCGTGATGTTGCTGGTGGTTTGCCCGGGGGGAACCACCTCAAATCTTTACGCTCACATCGCCAGGGGGGATGTGGCGTTGTCGGTGACCCTGACGGCGGTCGCAAGTGTGGTAACGGTGTTTTCCATTCCCTTCATCGTTAATGGATCGCTGCTCCACTTTATGGGTGAGAGCGAAGAACTCGCGCTGCCGATCGGCCGTACCATGGCCAGCCTGGTGTTATTAACGATTATCCCGATTTCAATCGGTATGACAGTCCGGCGCTTCAAACCGGCGCTTGCGATCGCCGTTGAGCAAAGGGTCAAGTATTTTGCGGTGATATTCCTGGCCTTGTTGATTGCCTTCCTGGTCTACCAACAGCGGGAGACGTTCATTGATTCGGTCATCAGTGCCGGACCGGTCGCGTTGCTACTGAACCTGTCCACCATGTTTATCGGCTTTTACGGCGCCCGGTTGTTTGCCCTTAACCGTCAGCAAAGCATTTCGATCACCCTGGAGACCGGCCTTCAGAACAGCGGCCTGTCGATGGTATTGGCGTTGGGCATGCTGAACAACTATGGGATGTCACTGGTCCCCGCGATTTACACCGGGGTGATGTTTATCACCGCTGGGGTGTTGGTGTATTACCTGGGCCGCCAACAATCAGACACTGACTCCAACATCGTGCCCGCTCGTCAAGAGAGCTGAGGGTTTGCTGATGGCAGGCGCCGCAAATGTGGCGCCTGCCATCAATCAGCTTAATGGCACCTCCCTGCCATGGGCAGGGGCTTATTGAGCGAAAATACTTTTATAGAACGCCATGGTACCTTGCCATGAGCGTTTGTCGGCTTCCTGGTTATAGGCCAGGGGGAGACCGAACTTTTCTCCGAGTTCGTCAGCCGCTTCGGAGGTGAAGGAATGTTTGACGCCCGGGAACACGGTCAGGCTCAGGTCCGCGCCGGCTTTGGTCATTTCACTGACAAAACCGGTAACCTGTTCCACTGGGACAAACGGGTCAGCACCACCGGTATAGGCCAGGATTCTGGCGGTGACCGCACCTTGTTCGGGCTGAATATCACTGCCAAGGGACCCGTGCAGGCTGACCACGCCATCAAGATCAAGCCCGAGTCGGGCCATGTTGAGCACCACAGCGCCACCAAAACAGTAACCCTGGGCTGCAATCCGGGATTCGTCAACGGTTTCATGGTCCTGCAGAATACTCATGGCCTCGCGGAAGCGGGCTTCGAGTGCCTGTTTGTCGCCCATGGTGGCCTGCATGAATTTCTTGGCGTCATCAGGATGCTCTGCCAGCTTGCCGGAACCATACATATCCAGCGCAAAAGCCGTGTAGCCTTCTGCCGCCAGCTTTTCAGCCTGGCTGCGGGCAAATTCGTTGTGGCCCCACCACTCGTGAACCACCAATATGCCCGGGCGCTCGCCCTCAATAGCGTCGTCGTAAACCATGTAGCCGGTGAAAGACTCACCATCGACGGAATACTCCAGGGTTTCGGACGTAATCTCGGCAATAGCCGCCGTGGTGAAAGCAAGGGAAGCCGCTGTTGTAACGGCGAGTCGTTGCATCATGTTCATTGGCCGAATCCTTTTGGTTTGGTTTTTTTCAGCTACTAGCCATGGGTGCCCGCTCCATGCCATATTGTCGGGACTGCCTTTTACCCGGTCTGATGCCTTGTAAATGGCTACAGACACTCACACAATAATACGATAAACCGGAGGCTCCATGAAGCTGATAGGCTCAACTACATCCCCCTATGTTCGGCGTACCCGGCTGCTGCTGGCAGGCCGTCCTTATGATTTTGTGAGCCTGGATATATACGGAGAGGGGCGGGATGAGCTGCGTAAAAACAACCCGGCGCTTAAAATTCCGGTGCTGGATGACGAGGGTCAGGAAATTTATGACTCCCGGGTTATTGCCCGTTACCTGGGAGTAAAGCTGGGCCTCGCCGGCCTGAGCTGGGATCAGGAAAACCAGCTGACGCTGATTGATGCGGCCAACGATTCCTGTGTCACGATGCTGTTGTCAAAAAGGTCCGGCCTGGATATCGAGCAGGATGCGCTGTTTTATAACCTCCAGCGCGAACGCATCATGACGAGTCTGCGCACGTTGTCGGCCATGGTGGATGCGGGCGAGTTTACCGACTGGCAGTATCCGTCAATTTGCCTGTTCTGCCTGATTGACTGGCTGGATTTCCGGGCCCTTGTGGATTTTCAGGGCATCGAGAGCTTGCTGTCATTCCGCGACCACAACCTTCAGCAGGCCATGGTAGCGGAAACCGACCCCCGTAACGCCTGATTTCCCTGTGATCGTTGGGGGCGTCGCCCCGGGTATCAGTCTGCTTTTACTGAGGCCAGAATATCCAGTGCATGGCGCCGCTTTTCAGGGTCGTACAGATCCACCGTAAACATCAGTTCATCTACCCTCACAGTAGTGAGAAGCTCTTCCAGCTGGCTTTTGACAGCCACGCGGTCGCCTTTGATTTGCAGATCAAGGAAGCCCCGAACACCGGCTTCCTCCTCACGGCTCCAGAGCCCGTCCATGGTTTCTACCGGGGGTTTCAGCCACAGCGGCTGGCCCCGGAACAATGCCAGAATTCGCTGGTAGCTTGTGGTGGCCAGTAATGCGGCTTCTTCGTTGCTGTCGGCTGCAACCGCGGGCACGCAGAGCATGGCGTAGGGTTTTGACAAGCTCTCGGAAGGTTGGAAATTGTCCCGATACACCTGAATGGCTTCGCGGTACAGGCGGGGTGCAAAGTGGCCGGCAAAGGCATAGGGCAAGCCTTTAATGGCGGCCAGCTGGGCGCTGTAAAGACTGGAGCCCAGCAGCCAGATGGGCACCTCAGTGCCTGCACCGGGAATGGCTTTGAGCTGCTGGCCGGGCCGTAACGGTCCAAGCAGTGACTGCAAGACACCCACATCGTTGGGGAACTGCTCCGCCCCAAGACCGTCCCGTCGCAATGCCCTGCTGGTGATCGGGTCGGTGCCGGGGGCACGGCCGAGCCCGAGGTCAATGCGATCGGGATACAGGCTTGCGAGGGTGCCAAACTGTTCTGCAATGACCAGTGGTGGGTGATTCGGCAGCATCACGCCACCGGAGCCCACCCGAAGCGAATGGGTTGCGCCTGCAATATGGCCGATCAGGATCGACGTTGCCGAACTGCTGATGCCTTCCATGTTGTGATGCTCTGCCAGCCAGAATCGGTTAAATCCCAGCGCCTCGCCATGTCGGGCATAGGCAACGGTATTTTCCAGTGTGGCAGTGACGGAATCGCCCTCTCGCACGGAGGCAAGTTCGAGCAATGAAAATGGCATGTTGGTGAGCATGAATATCCTGCAAGTTAAAGCTGTAGTGAGTTAATGGAGGGCCGAGTCATGGGTTTCAATGGGTAGGTCAGCAAACATTGTTTCAGAAACCTTCTATACTCATTTTTTGTCACAAGTTCTGGTATGAGATTTTTGACGTTGCTCTCAACGAGTGAAGCATTCGACGCCTGAGGAACTGAATAACCTGACAGCGGCTTTGCTGCATTCTGTCCGGCCATGAGCGGTGTCTGGCGTCATTCCGTCTGATCCGGAGTGGGTGCACGAGCGTAATCAGGCTTAACAACAAAGAGGAGAACGGCGATGCTTATAGGGCATGCTTTTGGTTTGTTTATTCATCCCGATCGGGAGTGGGATTCGATCAGGAAAGAACACGCACCCCCCCGTCGGCTATACGTTGCATACGTGTTGATCCTGGCACTGATAGGGCCAATTTGTGCTTACATTTCAACGGCTCATTTTGGTTGGACCGTGGGCAACGAACGCCTGATCAAGCTGACTGAAATCAGTGCTTTTCAATTAAGTCTGTTGACGTATATAGCCATTATTGTGGGCGTTTTTGCGTTGGGTTATGCGATAAACTGGATGGCTAAAACCTATGGCGCCCAGGAAGAGTACGATCGATCAAACGCTTTGGCGCTGGCGTCATATTCGTGCACACCACTGTTTCTCGCGGGCTTCGCTTTGCTGTATCCGGTGCCCTGGTTCAATGCGATGGTTTTCCTGGCAGCAACGGTGTATGGCGCTTACCTGATGTACGATGGCCTGCCCATCGTGATGAGAATTCCCAAGGATCAGGCCATTATGTATGCCGGCGCCTTAATGACCGTTGCATTGGTGATTCTGGTGGCGACCCGGGTTGGCTCGGTTCTGCTCTGGAACTTTGGCTTCGCCCCGCAGTTTATTCAGGGCTAACTGCCGCCATTCGAATCCAGGTGGCTGGGAAAGCCCCAGTAGTAACCCTGGCCGTAAAGGCCGGGGAACTGCTTCAGCCACTGGGCAGTAGCCTCGGTTTCTACGCCCTCCACAGTGATGTTCAACTCCAGAGCGTCACCCAGCTCCACCGCCGTGCGGAATATTCGTTGGCGGGTTGCGTCCTGGGTGATGTTCTGTAAAAAGCTGCGATCGATTTTGAGTTCATCAAGTTCAAAGCTTGCCAACGTGCTCAGGGACGAGTGACCGGTGCCAAAGTCGTCCAACGCAATCCGGAACCCAGCCCGGCTCAGAGCCCGGATCATGGCTCGGGCCTGGCTGGTGTTGACCATCACCGCTGTCTCGGTAATTTCCAGTATTACGTTGCCTGGCGTCACCTCATGATGCCTGAGAATATCCAGAGCTGTTTTATCAAATGCGGGGTGGCTCAGATCCCGTGCGGATATATTAACGGCAACGGTCAGGTTCAGATCGTGTTTTCTGGTCAGGATATGCCAGTCCTGACAGGCGCGGCCAAGCACCCATAGCGTCACTTGGTGGATAACCCCCATCTGTTCGGCTATGGGTATCCAACGGTCGGGCGGAACGCGTCCGAAATCCGGGTGCTCCCAGCGGATCAATGCTTCGTAGGAGGTGATCTCGCCATCAGCCACGCGTACTTTGGGCTGGTAAGCCAGTTGGATCTGATCGTTGGTGAGAGCCGTTTCCAGGTCCAGCATCAGCATCTGTTGCTCATATTGCTGATCAGCGATAGCCGGGTCATACACCGTCAGGGTATGGGTTGGATTGAGGGCAGCAAAACCTGCATAGGACAGCAGGTCTGAGCTGGTTTTGCCGTGTTCGGGTGCATAGGCCAGCCCAAGGGAGGGATTCCAGCTGAAGGTGTACTGGCCCTCGTTGAAACTGCTTTCAAGCCAGCGGGTGATGGCGAACCAGGCAGATTCTGCCATCGGCTGGTGCTGTCCTACCCGCAAGGCAAAAGCGTGGCTTACAGTATCAATAGAAGCCACAGCGTAGCCCTGGATCATGACAAGTTGGTCAGCGTAGTGGTGCTTGAGAAACCGGTCAAACCGGGTCAGATAAATTCGCAGTAGTTGTTCCGCCGCTTTGTGGCCGAGGGTTTGTTCAATCTCGGTGTAACGTTCGAGCCTTACCAGGCACAACCCGTAGGCCTCTCCATTCTGGTGAAGCCGCCCGAGATGCTCTTCCAGGATGGGGCGGTTGGGTTTTCGGGTCACCGGATGGGTCGTCAGCAGGCGAGCGTAATCACTCTCGAGCCGTGTTCTCAGTTCTCGTTCATGGCGCGCTTTGACGAAGGCACCGAGCCGTCTCCGCCGCTCGTCCAGCAGCCGCTGTGCCACTGCCATGGTAAGAATGATGGAGGCCAGCGCAGTTCCGAGATAGAAGCCGGAGTTAGTAAACTCGTTGACCGGCAGCCAGCCGATCGTGCGCAGGGAAGCCAACAGAATGCCCGCAATGATGGCAAGTACGGCGGCCGCGTAATAGCGGGCGTAGATGTTCTTCCGCACTATGCGCAGTGCCGATATCAGGCTGAAGAGGCAAGTTAAAAGTCCCACTACCAAAAGCGTACCCTGGCCTGGCAGCATGCCCTGGAACGGGGTGGTAATAAGAATGACAAGTGCACTCAGGCTCAGAAGGTTCAATGCCAGAGCCTGACGCCCGGTAAGGGCCAGAAAGTGGCGGGTGAACTGACACAACGCCACCAAGGAAAGCGGTATCGAAACCGAAATCAAGCTGTTGATCAGCGGCCAGTCACGCCATAACAACCACATCCCGAAGCCATCGATCACCAATTGGCTGTGTACCACCGAAGCCACCAGCAGCGTGAGCCAGGCAATCGCGGGGGTTCGCAACAGAGCCACCATAATCAGGTTGAATGCCAGCGCGAACATCAGCAAGCCGTAAAGGAAGGCCTTCCCGGCGATAGCTCCGGCACTGGACCCGATCAGGGCATCGGCGCTCCTGACTGAGACGGGCAGCATGGTAGGGCCGGTAGTGATGACTTCAAACAGGAACAGGGTTTCTGACTGAGGCGGAATGGTTACCGGCCAGATCCATTGAGGCAAGTCATAGAAGCGCTGATGGAAAGGGTAGGTATCCCCCATGGCGGGCATGCGCCGGACGGTGTCCTCCGAAGTTATAGCCACCGGCGTGATGCGATCGAGAAAGGGTGCAGACACGATCAGAAAACGCTCAAGGGGGACCTGGGTAGGGTTTTTCAGGCTGAAACGAAAGGTGACGGGGGTGTCCAGGTAACCCAGACCGGCCCCGTTGTCCGGAGCAATTATCCAGTCGTTATCGCGCCAGGCTCCGGTGGCGAGAATTTCGGCAAGTGGACGTTCAGTATAAGTAGTGGTTAGCTGGGAGCTGTTCAGGTTGCTATCAATCAGTTCCAGGGTGGCAGAGTTGCCACCGGAGGCTCCATGGGCCTGGTTGGCGGCTACTGCCAGGCCATAAAGAACGGCCAGCACCACCATCAGCACTGCGACCCAGAAAGCCCTCCGCCGGTGACCGTTCGGACGCCCGATCGCTTCGCGATGCAGGGTCACGTCGGGGTCATCATGGTTGGGCGGTGGTGTCGAGTCCATTCAGAAGCTGGCCTGGTTAGGATCTGGATACGTCGTGAAGTAGTATGTAACACGCTGAAAATTTGGATATTTTATAGTATTCTTCATGCTATTGCATTTGCGGTTTTCAAAGGTGCGCTTGCAGTTAGCGACTGTTCGGAGAATGCTGTGTAAAATCAAGGATCAACAGAGAGAGCGATGATGACTGACAATAGCAAGCGCCGCCATTCCGCCCCGGTGGTAGACGGGATCGGGAAATCTGCCAGCCGGGCCATGCTCAGAGCCGTCGGATTTACCGATGAGGATTTTTGTAAACCCCAGGTAGGTATTGCGTCCACCTGGAGCAATCTGACGCCCTGCAACATGCACATCAATGGCCTGGCAGAGGAAGCTGGCCGCGGGGCGGATGAAGCCGGTGGCAAGAGCCTGATCTTCAATACCATCACGGTGTCTGACGGCATTGCGAACGGGACCGAGGGTATGAAGTATTCACTGGTCTCCCGGGAGGTTATCGCCGACTCTATCGAAACCACCGCAGGCTGCGAGGGCTTTGACGGTCTGGTCGCCATCGGCGGCTGCGATAAGAACATGCCCGGCTGTGTCATGGGCCTGGCCCGGTTGAACCGTCCTTCGGTGTTTGTCTACGGCGGCACCATTGAGCCCGGTAAGAACCATACTGATATTATCTCGGTTTTTGAGGCTGTGGGCGCCTATGCCAAAGGCGATATGGACCTGATTGAAGTCAAGCAGATTGAAGAAACCGCGATTCCCGGCCCTGGCTCCTGTGGCGGCATGTATACCGCCAACACCATGGCTTCGGCCATAGAAGCTATGGGTATGAGCCTGCCGGGCAGTTCCGCCCAGAATGCTGTTTCCCAGACCAAGCTGGATGATTGTCGGGCCGCGGGTGCCGCCGTACTGAACCTGCTGGAAAAGGACCTGAAGCCATCGGACATCATGACGCAGCCGGCATTCGAAAATGCGATCACTGTGGTGATTGCCCTTGGTGGTTCAACCAACGCGGTGTTGCACCTGTTGGCCATGGCCAGCACCGTTGGGGTTGAGTTGTCGCTGGAGGATTTCACCCGGATTGGCAAGCGGGTGCCGGTGCTGGCGGACCTGCGCCCCAGTGGTCACTACATGATGTCGGAGCTGGTGGCCATTGGTGGTATTCAGCCGCTGATGAAGATGCTGCTGGACGCGGGCTTGCTGCACGGAGACTGCCTGACGGTCACAGGACAGACGCTGGCGGAGAACCTGGTAGACGTCGCCCCCTATCCGGACAGTCAGAATATCATCCACGCTCTGGATGAACCGATCAAAAAAGACAGCCACTTACGCATTCTGTACGGCAACCTGGCACCCACCGGTGCGGTGGCAAAAATTACTGGCAAAGAAGGCACCCGTTTCACCGGCCGGGCCCGGGTTTTTCATTCCGAGGAGGAAGCCCAGGAACGGATCATGGACGGCACCGTCGTCGCCGGTGATGTGTTGGTTATTCGCTATGAGGGCCCCGTTGGTGGGCCCGGCATGCGGGAAATGCTGACTCCCACGTCGGCTATTATGGGTAAAGGCCTGGGCAGCGATGTAGCGCTGATTACCGATGGCCGGTTTTCCGGGGGCAGCCACGGCTTTGTGGTTGGGCACATTACGCCGGAAGCCGCCGAGGGCGGTCCCATAGCGTTGGTTGAAGACGGCGATGAAATCACCATCGACGCGGACTCCAATTCCATTGCGCTGGCGGTGTCCGAGCCGGAGTTGGCGGAGCGTCGCAAACGCTGGTCACCCCCGGAGCCCCGATACCGCCGCGGGGTGTTGGCCAAATACGCCAAAACAGTCAGCTCCGCCTCCCTGGGCGCCGTGACGGATCTGCTCTGAGATTTTTTACCAACCAAAGATTCGCGACTGAAGTCGCTCCTACAGTAGGCAAGGTGCACGAACCCGTAGGAGCGGTTTCAACCGCGAACAAGGTTGCCAATCGCACCAAAGCCCACAAGCCTGCCACTATGTTCGTAGAAGCGGTTTCAACCGCGAACAAGGTAAAGCAATAAATTAATACCGGGTTGCTGGTATAGTTCGGCTACATTGCTTTAATACATAAAGAGAACGTTCTGATGAGTTTATTTGTTGCGTTGCATACCCTGGCAGCGGTGATTTGGGTCGGCGGGATGTTTTTCGCCTATGTGGTGTTGCGACCGGCTGTGGCCAAAACTCTTGAGCACGGCCCGCGGTCAGTGCTCTGGTGCCACACCCTGACGGTATTTTTCCGTTGGGTCTGGGCCTGTGTGATTGTCCTGCTGGTCACCGGCTACGGCATGATCGGCGCTTATTTCGGCGGCATGGCCGGCGCTGGCTGGCACATTCACGCCATGCAGGGGCTGGGGCTGTTGATGATGCTGCTGTTTCTGCATATTTATTTCGCACCCTTTCGTCGGCTCAAAAAAGCAGTCGAGAGTAACGATACCGATGAGGCCGTGCGCCGGGTAGGGCAGATAAGGATGTTTGTCGGACTGAATCTTGTGCTTGGTTTGCTGGTCGTGGTGATCGGCTCTGCCGGCCGTTACGTTTAAGGATCTGTGCTCATGTTCCGGAGGTATGCGGCAGCGGCGGTCCTGATCGGCCTGGTTTTTTCAACGGCGGCTCTGAACGCCCACCAAGGGGCAGCGGACAATTTTCATCTCGCGTCGGTCAATGCGGCGGTCGCCTATGTCGACTCCGATACGCTGCTACAGGATAAGAACGCAGACCGGCCGGTGCCGATTGCGTCGCTCACCAAGCTGATGATGGCTCTGGTGGTCATGGAGTCCGGCGAACCGTTGACCGAGTGGCTGGCGGTGCTTCCCAGACATAAAGATGCCCCCAACAACGCCTATTCCCGAATCCGGATCGGTTCTGAATTGCGACGCTCGGATATGCTGCGCATCGCCCTGATGTCATCGGAAAACCTGGCCGCCTACACGCTCGCCCGTCATCATCCCGGAGGCTATAACGCCTTCGTTGCTGATATGAACAAGAAGGCACTGACCTTGGGGATGTCCAACAGTGTATTCGTTGATCCGACCGGGCTGTCAGAGCGCAACCGGGCTTCGGCCTCGGATGTCGTCAAGCTTGTCAGAGCCGCGATCAAACATCCGCAAATCGGCGATTACTCGACTACGCGATACTTCTCTGCCAGATTCCGTCAGCCCCGTTATTCCTTGGCCTATGGCAATACCAATGCCCTGGTACATCGCGACAGTTGGGGCGTGAGCCTGAGCAAGACCGGATACCTGACAGAAGCCGGTCGATGCCTGGCCATGGTATCGAAAATAACCGGTAAAGAAGTGATCACAGTGTTCCTGGACTCCTTTGGTTCGCGTTCGCCTATGGGTGATGCGGGCCGGGTAAAGCGTTGGCTGACCACCGGTGACAGCGGCGAGGTGGCCGGGGCGGCTAAACGCTATGAGCAGACGAAGAACGCCCAGTACGCAGAAGGCAGTGAAAGCATGCAGGCAACCAACTGAGATACGACAGCCGAGGAGTCATTCCTTTATGATCCAGGTATTCACCACCGGTGGCACGATTGACAAGGTCTACTTTGATGCCAACAGCGAATTCAAGATTGGTGAGTCGTTGTTGAATGAACTGCTGGCCGAGGCCAACATTACCGGAAAATACAATGTCGCGGGGCTGCTGTGCAAGGACAGCCTGGACCTGACCGACAATGACCGCTACCTGATCCTGCAAGCGGTGGAGCGATGCACCGCGGGTCGCATCCTGATCACCCATGGTACCGACACCATGCCGGACACCGCATCAGTATTGGCCAGTGTAAGCAGCAAGACCATTGTGCTCACCGGCGCCATGCAACCTGCCCGAATGCGTCGCAGCGATGCGGTGTTCAACATCGGGTTCGCCTGGGCGGCGGCCAGTCTGCTACCTGCTGGGGTCTATATCGCGATGAACGGTGAAGTGTTCGAAGCGGGCACAGTCCGGAAAAACCTCAAGGCCCAGCGTTTCGAGCGCACCTCAGCAGACTGACTGAATCTCCTGCCCGGTCAGTGGACGACTTTCGCCGGGTGCAAGCGCCGGGTCCAGCCGAATCGCGCCGATTTGCAACCGGTGCAACGCCACTACATGGTTTCCTACTGCCGCCATCATCCGTTTGACCTGGTGGTAGCGACCTTCGGTAATCGCCAACTCGATGACTGTTTCCGCGACCGCTACCACCCGGGCGGGTCGGGTTTGCCTGGCGTCATTGTGCAGTTGCAGGCCAGTTTCGATGGCTTGTTCCGCTTCCGCTGTCATGGGCTCGGCCAGCTCGACCCGATAGATTTTTTCGCACTCCACTTTTGGCGACGTTACCCGGTGCGACCATTGGCCGTCGGTGGTCAGCAGAACCAGGCCTGTAGTATCGATATCCAGCCGCCCGGCAACGTGAAGATTGCTGCGCTGGTCGGCGGGCAACAGGCTGAGCACCGTCAGGTGGTCACGGTCGGTCGTTGCGCTGACCACACCTGCGGGCTTGTTCAGCATCAGATACCGCTCGCCGGGCAATGATAGCGGCTGTCCCCGGAGCGTGATGTGTTGTCCGGTAGCGACATGATGTGCTGCCTGTCGGCAGGGTTGGCCATCAATGCGAACCTGCCCGCGGCTGATCGCCTGCTTGGCGTCTTTTCGTGACATGGCCGTAGCGTTGGCCAGATAGTAGTCCAGTCGCATGGTCAGCTGCAGTGGTCTCCGAGTTGTCTGGTTTCCAGGGTCGCCAGACAGAGGATTGGAGCCCGCCCTGAAGCTCGTTCCCACAACGCAGTAAACAGACCCGCCCGAATAGTCGGCCTCGGGTTTTGATAGCTGGTTACCGGTAACCATTGCACGGTGTCTGAATCCGTTTCCACAGCCTCCGCCAGGATAAAGGTGAATGGGTGCGCCCCTGGCACCCCGAGACGGATATCGGTGACCGCCAGCTGGCGGTCGGAAATTGAATAGGCCAGAAACCCGCGGGTAAACCAGATCAGGCGGCGGCCTTCAGGCAGACCCATGGTGGCTTCTGCCAGTTCAGGATGGTGGGGAAATCGCTCCACACTCAGGGGGATGTCGCCATCCAGAAAACCCGTCACGATTTCCAGCCGTTCATCCGCGGCCATCACCGTAACTCGCCAGAGTAAGGTGTTAAGCGGCATCGGCTGCACCAGTATGGGGGCATCTACAAGTCCCTCAGCCGCCAGGGTCGCTTCCACCTTCTGGCTGATGGCGTGCTGGGCGAACAGAGTCCAGCCCAGATACAAGGTTGACACGGTCAGCCCTGTACACGCTGCCTTTATCTGATCGGGACGCCACAGTGTCCAGATGACCGCAAACAGCAGCGGCAGGGTGTAAAGCGGGTCGATAATAAAAATGCTGTTAATCGCCACCGGCGGGCCAAAAGGCCAGAATAACTGGGTGCCATAGGTGGTGAAAGCGTCCAGCAGCGGATGGGTAAGCAGGATCAGCAAGGTGAAGGCGAGCCATCGCTGATAAGATAATACCGGTCGCCAGCGATGAAACAGCCAGGCCAGCACGGCAGCAAGTGGAGTCAGTATCAACAGGGAATGACTGAAACCCCGGTGCTGAGTGAAATTGGCGACAGCGGAGCCATAATCGATCAGCACGTCCATATCCGGTACAGTGCCCAGCAGCGCACCACCCAGTATGGCTGACCGACCCAGAGTTTTGCCGGCGACCGCACTGCCCAGTGCCGCTCCAAGGGCCGCTTGTGTGATTGAATCCATAAGGTTGGCTCAACAACAGAGAATAAGGTTTAGTGATTATGCTCAGAATTACGGATCAGATCACGATTCCCGAAGCTGAAATCGAATTTCAGGCGATCCGGGCCCAGGGCGCCGGGGGTCAGAACGTTAACAAAGTATCCTCGGCCCTGCATATCCGGTTCGATATTGCCGCATCTTCACTGCCGGAGTTTCTCAAGCAGCGGCTGCTGGAGCGCAAGGACAGCAGGATCTCCGGCGATGGGGTGTTGATTATCAAGGCCCAGCAGTTTCGCAGCCAGGAAAAGAACCGGGCTGAGGGGCTGGAGCGGTTGAAGGCATTCATCGAGGAGGCGTTGGTTGTCCAGAAAGCACGCCGGGCGACACGCCCGACCCTGGGCGCGCGTAAACGGCGCATAGAGAACAAAAAACAGCGGGGCCAGAAAAAGGCCCTGCGTGGCAAGGTGGATACCTAACCAGGTTTCGCTGCGAGCTGAATATCCATCGCGCGAAATACCTCGGCACTCGGGTAGCCATCAGCGATCATATTTTCTCCGGCCTGGAACTGTCGGATGGCCGAACGGGTGGCTGGACCAAGGATGCCGTCCGGCTTACCCGGATCAAAGCCCTGGGTGACCAGGGCGGCCTGCAGTGCTTCAATATCAGCCCTGGATAAATTTGGCGTATCGGTGGGCGGCGGATTCTGCAATCCACCGGCGCCAGCGATACGGTCTGCCAAGTGGCCGACGGCAATAGCGTAAAACTCCGAACGGTTCCAGCCCATGATCACATTGAAATTGTCGTAAGCAAGAAAGGCGGGCCCTTCATGGCCGGCAGGCACCACGAGGCCCGCTGCAATATCCTCGGCTGGCAAAAGATTACCGAAGGCGTCGGTGATGTTCATCTGACGCCAATCTTTCAGTGGCCGCTTTTTACCATCCGCCAGTGCATAATCAAAATCTTCCGGCAGCAGCACTTCGCGGCCCCAGCGGTAGTCTTTGTCCCAGCCAAGATCGTTCAGAAAGGTGCCAGCGGACATCAGGGCGTCATCCAGACTGTTCCACAAATCCCGCTTGCCATCGTTGTCTGCATCGACGGCATAACGCAGAAAGACCGAAGGCATGAATTGCACGTGCCCCATGGCGCCCGCCCAGGAACCCTCCATCTGTTCAACGGAGATAGCGCCCTCATCGACAATTTTCAGGGCGGCGATCAGTTCGCCGGTAAAATATTCGCTGCGCCGCTCGTCACAGGCCAGAGTGGTCAGCGAGTTGGGCACGGACATCTTGCCGAAGTAGCTGCCAAAATTGGTTTCCAGACCCCAGAAAGCAAGCAGGTAAGCCGGTGGTACACCGGTTTCGCGGGTTACCCGCTCCAGCAAGTCGCGGTGCTCCTGCATTAACTCGCGGCCCTGACTGATGCGGCTATCGTTCACCCGGCGGTTAAGGTAGTCGGCGAAGGTGGTGGTGAATTCGGGTTGGCGCTGGTCAAGTTCGATGACCCTGTCCTGATGCTCGGTTGTTGCCATCACCTGTTCAGCGGTGGCCCTGGACACGCCCTCAGCGATGGCCTTCTCGGTCAGGTCGGCGACACATTGCTGGAAGTTATCCGGGGCTTGAGCGTGGGCCATGCCAGACATGAGCGCCGCAGTCAGGCCCATGCCGAGCATGGTTTTGCGATTAAACGACCAGTGAAGACCGGGTGGTAGTTTGTTCTGCACGTAAACCTCTATTCGGGGCGAAGGGCGTAGAGGGCCATGGTAGCCTGTTTCAAGGGCGGTCTGGGAAATTTTCAGTGCCACGAGAGTGACATTTCCTTAAGAAAGCAGGGCACGATTCACTTCCGGCCAGAGTTGACGTTTGACTATGCCGGACCGGTTTCCTCAAGATGTTCGGCGATGCGCTCGCGGGGAAAGTGACAGGTAAATTCACTGCCCTGGCCCGGGCCACTCTTGATTTCGAGACTGCCATCGTGATTCAACAGCACATGTTTGACGATGGCGAGACCCAGGCCGGTGCCGCCGGTTTGCTGGTGGCGGCTGGGATCCGCCCGATAAAAACGTTCCGTGAGCCTCGGTATGTGTACCGGGTCAATGCCGATACCGGTGTCCTTGACTGACAGATGTGCACCATGGCGGTCGGCGGTCCAGGTTACCTTGATATGACCTCCGGCAGGCGTGTATTTGACGGCGTTGAAAATAAGGTTCGAAAACGCACTTCGAAGCTGCCCCTCATCACCTTTCAGAAAACTGCGTTCTCCGATCTCAACGCTGAAGGTATGTTGCTTGTCACCGCTCAACGCTTTGGCGTCAGCACAGATGTGGTTCACCATCGCCTGAATGTCGACGACGTCGGCATTCACCAGTTGCTCGCCGGTTTCCAGTTTGGACAACAGGATAAGGTCGGTGATCAGCGCTTCCATCCGTGATGATTGCTGCGCCATGGTGTTGATCGCACGGCGCCATTTGGGAGGGAGATCATCGGCGTTGTCCACCATGGTTTCGAGGTAGCCGCTGATCACTGTGAGCGGTGTTCGCATTTCATGGGAAACGTTGCCGACGAAGTCGCGCCGCATTTGCTCAAGCTGGAACAGGCGGGTGACGTCCTTGGCGACAATCAACCGGTCGTCATCACCGAACAGGCTGATCTGGATCTGCAGGTGAATGTGGGGTTTGGCCGGAGAGTTCAGTTCCAATGGCTCCCGGTAATCGCGGGCGTCGAAATAGGCTTTAAAAGAGGGGTGGCGAATCAGGTTGTGAACATACTGGCCCCGGTCGGTCTGACGCCGGAACCCGAGCAGGTGGTCGGCTGAACCATTCCACCATTCCATCCGGCCCTGGGCGTCGGTCATGACGACACCGTCCCGCATGGCATTGGTGGACTCCTGAACCCGGTTCACCGAGGCTTGCAACCGGTCCCGGGTGCGCAGATGGTCCCGGTGCAGCCGGTGCAGGTTATCGAAAATATTGCCCCATAACCCGATGCTCTCGGGCGCTTCGTCACCGGCATCCGGGTGGGCGAGCCAGTGGTGCAGCTTGCGGATCTGAGCAAGGGTCCAGACCAGGTATATCGCCAGGCCTGCCATTAATCCTGCCGATGGATAACCGAAGAAAAGGCCGATGCCTGTGGTTGTGATCAGCAAAACGACAATCAGGCGCAGATAACGCGTCCAGCTGTGCTGCATGGGTCAGTCCGTCTGTTAGAAAAGAAACGGCTAACAGAGGGTTTCAGGCAGCTCGCGTGGAGAATCGATAGCCCGTACCTCTGACCGTCTGGATCAGGTGATCGTATTGGTTTCCGAGGGCTTTGCGCAAGCGCCGGATGTGGACGTCCACGGTGCGTTCCTCAACATAGACATTGCCACCCCAGACCTGATCCAGCAGTTGGGAGCGGGTATAAACCCGTTCCTGATGAGTCATGAAAAACTGCAGCAAGCGATACTCGGTCGGGCCGATAGTCAGGGCGCCATTGTTTTGTGTGCTGACCCGGTGGCCAATCGGGTCGAGGGTCAGACCGTCGACTTCAATCGGGGTTTCCACGCCAGCCGGTGTCGCTCGCCTGAGCACCGCTTTGAGGCGGGCAACCAGCTCCCGGGGCGAGAAAGGCTTGGTGATGTAGTCGTCAGCGCCAACCTCGAGGCCCTGGATCTTGTTATCTTCTTCCACCTTGGCGGTCAGCATGATAATCGGAATCTCGGCGGTGGCCTCGTCCCGTTTCAGGCGTCTCGCCAATTCAACGCCACTGGTGCCGGGCAGCATCCAGTCGAGCAGAATCAGATCGGGGTGTTTATCAACAATCAGCGCGTGTGCTTCTCTGGCATCCGCTGCCTCAAGGTAGTCATAATCTGCCATTTCGAGGGCGACGGCGATCATTTCGCGGATCGACGCTTCGTCATCAACAATCAGGACAGTTTTTCCAGACATGAGAATTAACCTGTATCAGACCGATGTTTGTTGCTGTCTCATTACAGCCCGGAAGTGTTACAAGTATATGACAGTTCACTTGTAAAACATGACAGACCACTCGCCAAAAGATCATTCACCAAAAAAGCGTGTCCAAGAATAATCCGGCGAATACCGCAAAACCCGCCCAGTTATTATTCAGGAAAGCTTTGAAGCAAGCTTCTCGTTCCCGGTCTCTCGCCAGATACTGCTGGTAGACAAACAGGCATGCCATGACAATCACCCCGAGATAATAAAAGGCGCCAAGTCCCGCCTGCTGGCCTACCAGCAGCAGGATCAGAATGACCAGGGCCTGAAGTACCGCGATAATGGCCTTGTCGCCGTCGCCAAACAGGATGGCGGTGGATTTAACGCCTATTGTCAGATCATCGTCGCGGTCCACCATGGCATAAAAGGTGTCGTAGGCTACGGTCCAGAGCACATTGGCGGTAAACAGCAACCACGCCAGGTTGGTCAATTCGCCGGTTTCAGCCGCCCACGCCATGGGAATGGCCCAGGAAAACGCGGCACCCAGGAAAAGCTGGGGCAAATGGGTGTGGCGTTTCATGAAGGGGTAGATAAAGGCCAGCAACAGGCCCCCGAATGAAAGGTAAAGCGTCAATGTATTGGTGAGGAAGATCACCATCAGGAAGGCCAACAGAGCCAGGCCGAGAAACAGCGCGACCGCTTCTTTGGGCTTGACCCGTCCGGAAGCAAGCGGGCGGTCACGGGTTCGCTTTACATGGCCATCGACCTTGCGATCGGCAAAGTCATTGATGGCGCAGCCTGCAGCTCGCATTAAAAACACACCCAGCGTAAAGACCAGCAGATTGGTGATGCCGGGAACACCATCTGCCGCCAGCCATAGTGCCCAGTACGTTGGCCATAGCAACAGCAAGCTTCCGATCGGCCGGTTCAGACGCAGCAGTATGGCGTAGTCGATGAGCCGAACCTGGAGGTGGGAAGGTAAAAAATCGGGTTTCATAAAGGGTCCGGTCAGTCGCTGGGTTAATGGCAGGCTGTCAGGAGTATAGCGGTGTGAGAATAGTCACAAAACCGCAGGCAGGAAGTATTCTCCCACCAGCAGCGCCGCGCCGCCGGAATAAAACCGGGATCGTCGTGCGACCAAGGGCTGATTGCCGTTGGCACCGGGGTGACACAAGCCGGTCTGGAACGGCCCCCGCTGCCATTCCGGGCGACTGAACAGATAGGCACCCAGCGGTTTGCGTCCCAGGTGGCGCAGGCGGCGCCCCCGGCCGGCCAGAGTAGCCCGGGGAATGATCGTGCGAGCCATGACCCAGGGCTGGCCATCCCCGCAAAGCTGAACTTCCCTTATCCAGGCAACCTGGCGCGGCGGGATGCCCAGAGTGCGGGCCTCTTCCAGCGTCGGCAGCGCAAAGCCCTCGTCAAGAACATCCACATGAAATCGTTCCCGACAACGCACCTGCAGGGCACGGGTCAGGGAGCCTTCCAGCGTTAGCCAATAACGCGCGCCACCTCGTGGCAGCGGACTGTTCAATGCCGCTGAGATCAGCGACGGGTACCACCGGGTCGGGGGGATCCTTTGATGGGCGCGTGAGGCCGCCGGATTAAAGCCCTTTGACGGCATAGATCCCCGGCGCGTTGCGCCAGTATCCCTTGTAGTCCATGCCAAAGCCGAACAGAAAGCGGTCTTCTACTTCCAGGCCGGTAAAATCCGCTTTCAGTCCGGGGCGGGCTTTGCGATCGTGCTGTTTGTCTACCAATACGGCGGTTAGCACTTCTTTTGCGCCCTGGGCCCGGCAATAGTCACCAATGGCCTCCAGAGTGGTGCCTTCATCGAGAATGTCATCAACGATCAGCACGGTCCGGTCATGGAAGTTCGCATCCGGCTTGAGCTTCCATTCAAGGATGCCGCCGGTAGTTTCCTGACGGTAGCGGGTCGCGTGGAGGTATTCGGCCTGAACCGGAAACTTCAGCTGAGGCAGCAGTTGACCGGTCAGAATCAGCCCGCCGTTCATGACGCAGAACAACAAAGGGTTGCTGCCGCTCAGGCGCTCGGTGATGGCACTGGCCATTGACTGGATGGCAGCGTTAACCTGTTGCTCGCTGACCAGGCAGTCTGCTTCTGCAAACACCTGGTTCAACTCATCGACGGTGTCGGTCATAGTGATCTGATCCTGTCGTAAAACGGCGGATTATACCGAAGCGTGCCCCAGGAAGGGAGGGGGTGGCCTAAATGGAGGAGGCTGAGCGTCGGCACCGGCATTGGTCAATCACCGAACAATGCGTATCATAGGCCTCCCGTATTTTTGATAACGATCCTTTATAATCATGATCGCACTCACTCCGGGTGTGTGGAGGTTTCTGATGAAGAAGTGGCAGTGTGTGGTTTGTGGCTGGATTTACGATGAAGCTCAGGGCTGGCCGGAAGATGGTATTGCGCCGGGCACCGAATGGGATGACGTGCCCGAGGACTGGGTTTGTCCTGACTGCGGCGTGGGTAAAGAAGACTTCGAAATGATTGAAATTGGCTAATCAAAATCCTCAGGAGCGCAGTCTATGAGCGCGGATGCCCCCATAATCATTATAGGTACCGGACTTTCCGGCTATTCCCTGGCGCGGGAAATCCGCAAGCAGGATAAGGAGGCAGCGGTCATGATGATTACCGCTGATGATGGCCATAGTTACTCCAAGCCCATGCTCTCCACTGGTTTCACCAAAGGCAAGGAAGCGGATGAGCTTGCTCAGGCCACCTCCGGCGGCATGGTCGAGCAGCTGGGCATTGAGCTCCGTACTCACACTACGGTGACCGGCATTGATGCCGATGCCCATGAGGTGTGTATCGGTGAGGAGCGGCTGGCGTATTCCAGCCTGGTACTGGCTTGGGGTGCCGATGTGATCCGGCTGACAATCCCGGGTGAGGGACAGGAACATATCCATTCCATAAACGACCTGATGGACTACCGCGCTTTTCGCAAGGACCTGGCCGGTCGAAAGCGCGTAGCGATTATGGGTGCCGGGCTGATCGGCTGTGAGTTCGCCAATGACCTGCGCAACGGCGACTACGAAGTGGATGTGATTGCGCCCTCGGATACCCTGATGCCCGGCTTGTTGCCACCGGAAGCGGCCGATGCGGTAATGGACGGCTTGACCGACATTGGCGTCAACTTTCATCTCGAAACCGTGGTTGAGCGAATTGAAAAACGAGGCGAAGGCGTCAGGCTGACGTTGTCCGATGGTAATATTGTGAACTCGGACCTTGTGATTTCGGCTGTGGGGCTGAGGCCTCGCGTTGATCTGGCTCGCGCGGCCGGCCTTAAGGTCAATCGGGGTATCGAGGTGAATCGGGCCCTTGAGACCAGCGCTAAGGACATTTATGCACTGGGGGATTGTGCCGAGGTGGATGGCCACGTGCTGATGTACGTTTTGCCGCTGATGGCCTGTGCCCGGGCGTTGGCGAAAACCCTTCTGGGCGAGCGTACCGAGATCCGTTACGGCACCATGCCCGTGATGGTCAAGACCCCCTGCTGTCCAACAGCGGTGTGTCCACCACCGAAAGATGCGGCCGGCGAGTGGAAAATCGAACGTACCGGTAACAGTGTCAAGGCGCTGTTTGTCGGCGAAGGAGGCGAAACCCTCGGGTTTGCCGTCACCGGGGACTTCGCCATGGAAAAACAGGCACTATCGAAAGAAGTGCCGCCCATTCACGGTTAGTGGTTTCGCCTCAGAACCGGTATTCGATGCCGAAATCAATCCGGTAGTTCAGGCCCTGTAAGGCGTCGGGCAGATTTTCCAGACCGGGAGGTGGTGCAGCGGAGCTGGCAAGGCTGGCGTCTTGCTGGCCCTGGGCAAGCTTAACTGCGGTGCGGGAGTCCTGGTAGCTTTCAGCCCGTCCGGTGCCAACAGCCGGGTCCATGAACTGCCAGCCATGAGCGGATGTGCGGGCGTCTTCAGGCCATTCGGCTTTCGGTAGCACCACTGGCGATGGTGGTTGCTCACATTCGCGAACGGGAGGCTGCTCCGGGGTCTGCCGCACCATGGTGCTGTCCCGGCGGGGCTCATAACGCCATTCCATCGCTGCCGCTGTCGCGGCCTGTACGCTGCAAGTCACCACCAGCAGCACGGCCGGCAAGCTGAAGGCTTTTGCCTGTGGTTTTATGCCGGTCGCCGTTGAATGTATCGTCATTGCACCAGAGCATGCTCTGGGGTAGAACAACGTACCCTTTAATAAGCTACACACAGGAGCAGGCATGCTGGACGTCACCAGAAAACTGGTTGAGTTGCTGGATATCGCCCCGGTCGGAGACGATCATTTTCAGGGTGAAAGCGAAGATCTGGGGTTCCCCAATGTGTTTGGTGGTCAGGTGTTGGGCCAGGCCCTGATGGCTGCAAGCCGGACCGTCGAGTCCCGGTTGCCGCATTCCATGCACGCTTACTTTCTGCGCCCCGGGAATCACCGCCTGCCCATTGATTATGAGGTTCAGCGCGTTCGGGACGGTGGCAGCTTCACCGTCCGGCGTGTGATTGCCCGGCAAGAGGGCAAGGAAATCCTCACCGGCTCGGTATCTTTCCAGATTGCAGAAGATGGCTATGAGCATCAGATGGCTATGCCTCCGGCACCAGATGTAGATGGCCTCAAGTCTGAGCAGGAGTATAGCGAGATGCTCCGGCCCTACATACCCGAAGGACTGCAACAGTTGCTTACGCGGCAACGACCTATTGAGATTCGTCCGGTTAATCCGGTCAATCCGCTAAAGCCGGAGCCGCGGCCTCCGCAGAAACAAAGCTGGCTCCGTGCCCAGGGGGAGTTGCCGGATGACCCCGTGTTGCATCGATGCCTGCTGGCCTATGCCTCGGATTTCAGCTTTCTGGGTACCTCGCTGCATCCCCATGGGATCACGTTTATGAGCCCGGATATGCAAGTAGCCAGCCTCGACCATGCTATCTGGTTTCACCGGGATTTTCGCATGGATGACTGGCTGCTCTATGACAAGGACAGCCCGAGTGCTTTTGGCGGGCGGGGGTTCAACCGGGGTAGTTTCTTCACCCGGGATGGAGTGATGGTGGCATCAACTGCTCAGGAGGCGCTCATTCGGCATCGTCCGAAGGCCTGATGGCGCGAGGACTGAGGGCGACCGGTTCACACAATCGGAACGACTCAAGGCAACTGCCGTATCCAGTTTCGTACCCAGGGTAACGCTTCGTCGGCAGGCTCGGTGGTTTCCAGGGCGTCTATGCGCAGGGTTTCACCGACTTTGTGCCCGCCCATTTCCAGCAATACCTCCTCCATCAGGTCACCGGCTCCGCAGAAAGTATCGCCATAGGAGCTGTCACCCAGCACAATGACGCCAAAGGCCCGTCCCGGTTTCAGGGGTAACAGATCCTTGAGCTCCTGGTAAACCGGTAGCAACGTCGGAGGCACCTCGCCCTGGCCGGTGGTGGAGGTGCAAACCAGTAATGGCTCATCGCTTTCGGTCAGATCGTTGAGTACCGGGCTCTCCAATACCGTGAACCGGTGTCCTTCGGATGCCAGCTGCTTGCTGATTTCCCGAGCGGTCAGCAGGGCGCCTCCATAAACGCTGCCAACCAGAATGTGTATTGCTGCCATGCTCGCCCTCGTGCCTGTCGAATAAGTGCGCACATAGTAGCCACCGCGCCAGGCCTGCTCAAGTATATCCGCGTGATGTCGCGGACCGAAACCGCCCTTGCCAGCGATGGGCTTCTGAACCGGTCAGCGGAATGTGACGGCAGCATTCCATTTTTATGACAGAAATCCTATAGTGACGCCCTCAAATACCCCTGAGCGAGCGTTGATCTGATATGGCAAAGACCACCGGTTTCTTCGATAAGGCTCTCACCAGTTCCTCTACTGAACGCTTCCGGCTCGGCATTTGTCTGCTGTTTCTGCTGGGAGTCTGGTTGTATGTGGGGCAAATCAGTGCCGGCACACCGGGCAGCTTGCTGCTGATGGCCGCAGCCGTGATCGGTGGTTACATGGCAATCAACATTGGTGCCAATGATGTGGCCAACAATGTGGGGCCGGCGGTGGGTTCCGGTGCCTTGTCGCTGGGCGCGGCGGTGCTATTGGCTGCTGTCTTTGAAGCCGGTGGTGCCATTATTGCCGGCGGCGACGTGGTGTCGACCATCAAGGGTGGCATCATTGCGGCGGATCGGGTGCCCGACACCGCCAGTTTTGTCTGGCTGATGACCGCAGCTCTGCTCGCTGGCGCCCTATGGCTGAATCTGGCCACCTGGATGGGCGCGCCGGTTTCAACCACGCACTCCATCGTCGGCGGGGTGTTGGGTGCGGGTATTGCCGCAGGTGGCTGGGGCATTGCTGACTGGGGTGTGATGACAGCAATTGTTGCGAGCTGGGTGATATCCCCGGTGTTGGGTGGTGTGTTCGCCGCACTTTTTCTGTTTATCATCAAAAAAACGGTATTGTACCGTCAGGACCTGATCGCTTCGGCCCGCACCTTCGTGCCTTGGCTGGTAAGCATCATGGCCTGGGCTTTTGGCACCTATCTGATGATCAAGGGTGTCAAAAAACTGGTTAAAGTAGATTTTCTGGGTGCCTCTCTGGTCGGTCTCGCGGTGGCGGCGGTGGTTTTTCTGCTGATGCGCACGTTGGTGGGGCGCAAAGCGGCCACCATGGAGAATAATCCGGATGGGGTGAACAGCCTGTTCACCTGGCCGCTGATCTTTGCGGCTGCCCTGCTCAGCTTCGCCCATGGCGCAAACGATGTTGCAAACGCCATCGGTCCGTTGGCGGCGATCAACGATGCCCTGAGCGCCGGCGCTGTGGTCACGTCTGCCAGCATTCCATTCTGGGTCATGATGGTGGGTGCGCTTGGCCTAGGTGTGGGCCTGATGCTGTTTGGCCCGAGGTTGATTAAAACCGTGGGCAGCGAGATCACAGAGCTGGATAAAACCCGCGCTTTCTGTATTGCGCTGTCCGCCGCATTGACAGTGATCATCGCGTCGCAGCTCGGCCTGCCCGTAAGTTCAACCCATATCGCCATCGGCGGTGTGTTTGGTGTCGGTTTCCTGCGCGAGTATCTCAAGTCCAACTACGCAACCCAGATTCACAGCATTATCGAAAAGCACGATGAAGCGGATCTGCAGCGCCTGCAGCCTTTTCTGGACGATTTCCGAAACGCCTCGGTGGAAGAGATGGAAGCTTTGCTGAAGAAGGCGCGGAAGAATAAAGGAGAGCTTCCGCTGTCCAAGTCCGAGCGCAAACGCCTGAAAAAGATCTACCGTGAAGAACTGGTCAAACGCTCACATCTGATACGCATCATTGCGGCCTGGGTCATCACCGTGCCGGCGTCGGCTTCTATGGCGGCGCTGCTGTTTTTCACGCTGCGAGGCCTGTTGCTCTGATTGCAGGGCTGGTCGCGATGGCGTTGAATCCGTCATACTAGACAAATAGTGAGCAGCGCGGTGCTGCCCACACAGAACCATGCCGGGAGTCCAGGATGAGCAGTGCATCAGAAAGCCGCCAGGCGAAAGTGATTGACGAATTAAAGGTCTTTATCAAGAAAGTGTTGAGTGACCCGACCATTGCAGTGAAGTGTGTCGATATTGCCAGAAAACACCGTAACCAACCCAATGCGGATGAACTTATAGCGCGGGAAATCGGCGCCAACACGACGGTCCGTATCCCTGAAAGCTGGAGCGAGGCGGACCGCATGTTTCTGGAAATCCTGCACGACGTGCTTGATGACGAGGAAGCGCTCTACTAAGCCTGGCGAATCTTCGAGTGATGTTCGGTGAGGGTTGCCCGGGCCTGCTGATTGAGTATCTCGATCTCATCCCTGATATTTTCCTCGCCTGCCAGTTCCTGCTGCTCCAGCAGGATATCCCGGAGGATGTCTGTGGTCGTCAGCGGATTGGCCAGGACCACCCGAAACACGATGCAGGGAAAGTGATGGTAGCCGGCAGGCTCGAGCCGGGTCCTTGAAACAAAGGCCTTGCCGTGCTCCCGCTGGGTTTTCTGGATAAACTTGGTGATCCGGTTCAGGCTGGTGTTAAGGCGTTCTGTCTGCTGTGGGTTCGCCACCGCCAGCGCCTGGCGGACAATATCCGGACAATAGCGATAGGTGAGTATGTTCAGTTCGGGCCGGGTGATCAGCTCAAAATCCGGATGGTTATCAATCATCTCCGCAAAGCTCCGGGCTTTGTCGATGCCCAGGTCAATCAATATTTCATACCCTTCCCGCGCCAGAATCTTCAGGCCCGAATGGATCAGCATGGCCATTCCGGGTCGTGAGCCCTCAAGGGTCGTGCTACCCAGGTCCCTGGAGCCTTTCCGGATGATGTATTGGGCGTGATGCTCAACCGCACTTGCCAACGCCGGGTCCCGGAAGACGACCAGGCCCACTCCCATGGGCACATACAGTTGCTTATGGGCGTCAAAAGTCACGGAATCGGCCTTTTCAATACCCTTCATCAGCTGCTTGTGCTGGCGCGAAAACAGGGTTGGCCCGCCCCAGGCGGCATCCACATGAAAATGGGCACCGAACTCCCGGGCAATATCCGCCATGGCATCAAGAGGGTCGATGTTGCCGGTTTCCGTCGTGCCAGCAATACCACAAATAGCCATTACCTTGATTTTCTGTTTCTGCAATGCCAGGCACTTGTCACGCAAGGCATCGGTGTCGATCCGGTTGTCGTTATCGGTATCAACGGCTACCAGACAATCGCGACCCAGCCCCAACACGTCGGCAGCCTTGCGCAGGGAATAGTGACCACGGCGCGACACCACAATAGCAGCGCCCTCGTAACCGTAGTATTTGAGTGCACGGAACAGGCCTTCCTGATGCAGGCCCCGGAAACTGCCTTCTGCCGGGAAGGCGTGGTTGCGAGCCACCCAGAGCGCCGTCAGATTGGCGACGGTGCCCCCTGAGCACATGGCGCCAAGTGCGTGGCGGGGGTCGTGCATCCATTTGCGATAGAAGGCACCATCCTGCTGGTACACGAGACGGTGAATCATGCCCAGAACCTGACGCTCCATGGGCGTAAAGGCTTTGGAGGTCTCGGTTTTGACCAGGTTCTGGTTAAGCGCAATCATGATTTTTGACAGCGGTAGCATGAAGTAGGGCAGCGCCGACGTCATGTGACCGATGAAGCTCGGAGACGCCGTGTGAACCGAGTTGGCTACCAGCTTGTCGAGCAGGAACTGGGCCTGCTCAGACACAAAGATGGGTTTTTCGGGCACGGCGGAATCGGCGAAGTTCTTTTCAACCTCACTCAGGTCGCGTTCGACCGCGACAATATGTTCCTGCAGAAAGCCCGCCAGATTGCGCGAAATATCCTGGTCCACCCGGCTCAGGGTAGAGTCTGGGGCTTCTGGCACCGTGAAGACGCGGTACATTGTCTCAACGGAGGCTTGAGCGGATTTCTTCTTGCCAGTCATATGCGCCACGCACTTTACTGTCGGTGGTATGCCGCAGGGGTCATTTCCCGTGACTCCAACGGTAACATTCAGGAAGAAAGAATTCCTGACTCGATGAAATCCTGTTCCATGATTCCAGCAATCGGGGCCGCGTAGTATACGGCGTCAGTCAGGTAACTGCCACCAGGCGAGCGGGTCTCTGGTGTGGCTGCACGTCAGAGTATTTCCCGCTGTACATCCAGCACCGGTGCGTCGATGCGTTCCGCAATGGCCTTTTCAACCAGATCCAGCCGCTGCTGGATTTGTTGGGACGAGGTACCCAGAACGGCTATGGTCCAGGTGGCGCAATCCAGTGCTTCGATGTCAGCGGTTTCAGCAACAGCCAGGTCGGGCTCTTTGCCCCAAACCGCCCGCAGGGGCGTGAAGACTCTGCGCTTGGCCTTGAGGTCGGCACAGCCATAAAGCTGGAAGTGAAGGGTGAGTACACCCACATGTGGCGTAATTGTCGGGCCTGGTGTGGGTGTGTCGAGTAGTCGTCTGAGTGCGTCGGACATGATGCCGCCTTCCGGTTCGGGGTCGGATCAGGGAGCCTGTCCGACCGCCGCAGGAGTGTTCCATCAGTCTACTACGGATTTCAGTTTACGATAGGGGTTGCCCGTTCGATGATGGAGCGGGCATCGGTTCCCGCTGGCAGGTTGCCGTAGTTCAGCCCCCCGTGTTGTGCCAGTCGCGAGGCACAGAACCCGTCGGCAACGGCAGGGGTGGAATGCCGGATGAGCAGGGAGGCCTGCATCGCCAGCGCGAGTCGGTCGACCATGTTGCGGGCGCGGTACTCGATCTGGTCGGTATCGGTAAAGTCCTGTTCAAGCGTCGCCAGGAAACGGTCGAACCGGGTATCGCTGCCCCGGGCCTCCCTGACTTCCGTGAAGAATGCCGCCAGCACCTCGGGTTCCTTATTCAGTGCTCGCAGGGTGTCCAGGCATTGAACGTTGCCGCTGCCTTCCCAGATCGCATTGACCGGGGATTCGCGGAACAGCCTGGGCATGATGCAGTCTTCCATGACGCCGCTGCCACCGATGCATTCCATGGCCTCATACGCGTGGTTCGGCACCCGTTTGCAGATCCAGTATTTGCCGACCGGCGTCGCCAGTCGTGCCAGCAGGCGTTCATGTTCCAGGTGCTGGTTGTCCAGCGCACGGGCGATGCGCAGGGTATAGGCCAGCGCCGCTTCGCTCTCCAGGGCCAGGTCGGCAAGCACGTTCTGCATCAACGGCTGGTCATTGAGATTACGTCCGAAGACCTGGCGATGACGACAGTGGTGCAGCGCCTGTGCGGTAGCTTGCCGCAGGCCGCCGGAGCTGCCAATCATGCAGTCAAACCGGGTCATCGCGACCATCTCGATGATGGTGGGAACTCCGCGGCCTTCCTCGCCGACCATCCAGGCCAGCGCCCCCCGCAGTTCCACTTCGCTGGAGGCATTGGAGGCATTGCCCATCTTGTTTTTCAGCCGTTGGATCTGCCACGGGTTCTTGCTGCCGTCCGGGCGCCAGCGGGGCATCAGAAAGCATGATAAGCCGCCCGGCGCCTGGGCAAGAACCAGGAAAGCATCACACATGGGCGCTGATACAAACCATTTGTGGCCGACCAGTTCATAGGCCTGGTCGGAGCCCCCCTGGGCCATTGGATAAGCCCGGGTGCTGTTGGCCCTGACGTCGGTGCCGCCCTGTTTTTCGGTCATTGCCATGCCAATCGTGACCGAGGATTTCTCGCTGTCCGGCACGTTACGCGGATCATAATGGTTGGCGAGTATCTTGTCCGACCATTTTGCCGCCAGCTCCGGCTGTCTTTTAATGGAGGGTATGGCAGCAAAAGTCATGGTGATGGGGCAGCCATGACCGGCCTCGACCTGTGAATGCATATAATACTTGGCTGCCCGTGCCACATGGGCTCCGGCGCCAGGATGGGTCCAGGGGCTGCTATGGAGCCCGTTTTCCATGGCAATGGTCATGAGCTGATGGTAGGCCGGATGGAACTCGACCTGGTCAATGCGGTGACCAAACCGGTCGTGGGTATGAAAGACCGGTTTGTTTTCATTCGCTCGGAAGCCAAGCTCGATGGTAGCCCTGGCACCGGCCAGATTGCCAAAAGCGGCCAGATCGGCGGTCGCCCAGGTTGCGCCCTCCCGCCCGATGCCTTCCTGGAGCGCCCTGTCTTGCTCGAACAGGTTGTAATTTTCCAATGCAGGAGGCTGGTTAACCACTTCATGGGTGACCGCCAGGTAGGGATCAACGCCATGGTCGTCGTTCATTGCATCTGGCTTGGGCTGATGGGCATTCATGGTTACCTCCGGGTGCCAGTCAACCCCTGTATGCAAAAGCAGACAATTGAGTCGACCAGCGGTTGCTGGTGCTCGGGGCTGTTGGTTTGATCCGATTCCGCCTGCGCCGGTGACAGTGGGCCAACCAGACTTTCGGCGATGGCGCCCACCAGACAGGTACTGCTCTGACGGGCTTCCTGCGGTGGTATCGAGCCCTCTTCAATACCGTCGCGTATGGCTTGTTCAAAATGTCGGGCGTAGGCCTGACGGTAGAGTATGCGCTCCGCTTCTACTTTCGGGTCAACCGGCTCTGCGATCAGTGACCAGGCCATGGTGGGACCCCGGAGCGCGCGCTCGGCAAACTGACGCAAAGCCGCTTCCAGACGGGTAACGGCGTTGCCTTCGGTCGCCAGCGCCTCGGCGACTTTGTCAACTTCCCGCTGGGTGGCGCTTCGGAAAATTTCAGCGAACAGCTCTTCTTTGGAATCGAAGTAGCGGTATATCGTACCGGTGGCGACCCCTGCAGCCTGAGCTACGTGTGTTATCTGTGCATTGCGGAAGCCTCCTTTCATAACGCACTGGAAAGCACATTGAAAAATGCGCTTTCTGGCCTCAGATTTGCGATTGCGCATTTTTTCCGTTTCGCGATACGCCATGCCGACTCCCGTTTAATAAGTGAATCACTATTCATTCTTTGTGTCAATTGTGTTGAGCAAGCTCTATGAGGCCAGTTTGGCGACTTAAGGGTCGATACAGTCGGCACTGTTACAAAAAATTACAAAATAACTGTTGGCCAGAAATGGCGCTGTCATCGAAACCGGATTATAAAGACGCCAAGACGATGATGCTCGATCATTCATCGTCGAGACAGGGCCAGCCGTCCCCATAGACGGAATGTGCTCGTGGCATTGTCTTCGCTGATGGGGGGTAAAACCATGAGTGAATTCGACGAAAGCAATCTGGAAAGTTCCAGTAACTGGGTGTCCGATGGGGACGATACCCATTCTATTGCCGGTCGGGCCCGGATCAGGGCTCAGTTGGCAGCGGATATGGAAGCGTTCCTCAGTCAGGGCGGAAAAATAGTGGAAGTGGATACTATGTTCCGTACTGACACGCCCCGCAAAGTGGATATCGGTTTCAATAACCGTTCGCTCTAGTTTGTTGCTGTGCGGCGTCGCTTACGGGCGACGCCGTCCTTCCTGTTTTTGATCCTGATCCCGGTCTTTTCGGGGCGGTAAGAAGACTTTCCTGAACAGCGGGTGACGGGCATCCAGCTGTCGCCTGACGCAATGCCTTACGGCCGTGTATGATGAATACAGCGTCGGCAACTCCTTTGTCTTTGAATGTTCAACGGGCAATGTGCGTCGTTGCTGGCCCGAAACTGTTGACCCGAAACTGTCATCTGCGATTGTCATAATGGTGTCATAAACGCGTTCATTGGCACGGTGATTTAAAGCCGGCCGGGAGATTATTTAATGTTTTCAGCCTTTAATCGTACCTTTCCGGCCACTCGGCTACGCCGGAACCGGGCGGATGACTTTTCCCGTCGTATGGTGCGCGAAAACCGGTTATCGGTGGATAACCTTATCTACCCGGTGTTTGTACTGGAAGGGCAGAACGAGCGTGAAGCCGTGGCTTCCATGCCCGGTGTGGAGCGTTTGAGCATAGACCTGTTGGTCGAGCAGGCTGCCGAGTGGGTGGCTCTGGGCATTCCTGCGGTAGCGTTGTTTCCGGTGGTGCCGTCAGCGGCCAAGAACCTGTCAGGCTCCGGCGCCTGGGATTCTGAAGGCCTGGCCCAGCGTGCAACCCGGGCGCTAAAGCAGCAGTTTCCCGAGTTGGGTGTTATCACCGATGTGGCCCTGGATCCTTTCACCACCCACGGCCAGGACGGCATTATCGACAATGATGGCTACGTTCTTAACGACATCACCGTAGAGGCCCTGGTTAAGCAGGCGGTCTCCCACGCTGATGCAGGCGCTGATGTGGTCGCACCCTCGGACATGATGGACGGTCGGGTCAGGGCGATCCGGGAGGCACTTGAGGCGAACGGCCACGTCAATACCCGTATTTTGTCCTATGCCGCCAAGTATGCGTCCAGCTATTACGGTCCGTTCCGGGACGCGGTGGGCTCAGCGGGCAATCTCGGCAAAAGCAACAAGGCCAGTTACCAGATGGACCCGGCCAACAGCGACGAAGCCTTGCATGAGGTCGCAGTAGATCTGGCTGAGGGCGCCGACATGGTGATGATCAAGCCGGGCATGCCCTATCTGGATATTGTCTATCGGGTAAAAACTGAATTGAAAGTGCCTACCTTTGTCTACCAGGTCAGCGGTGAGTACGCCATGCACATGGCGGCCGCGGAGAACGGCTGGCTCGATGGCGATGCTGTCATGATGGAAAGCCTGATGGCCATGCGCCGCGCTGGTGCCGATGCCATTCTGAGCTATTTCGCGGTGCGCGCAGCGCGGCTTCTCAAACAACGCTGATACAGCAAGGACATTCGAGTGATGAATACGGACTCTGCCAACATACTGAAATCCGCAAACGAACTGACCGAAACCGGCTCAGAGCCAGAGTCTGGCATTCCGGAGATACTTCCGCCGCTCGACCCTGCCGCCAGCGAGCATTATTTCAACCGCGAGCTGAGTCATATCCAGTTCCATAACCGGGTTCTGCAGCAGGCTCTGGATGAAAGTCATCCACTGATCAACCGGCTGATTTTCTGCTGCATTTTCAGCAGTAATATGGACGAGTTTTTTGAGATCCGGGTGGCGGGCCTGCGCCAACAGATGAAATATGGTCGTGAGAGTGTTGGCCCTGATGGCATGTTGCCTGAGCAATTGCTCAATGAAATCAGCCGGGTGGCGCACACTTATATCTACCAGCAATACGATATCCTGAACAACATCCTGATTCCGGCCATGGAGCGGGAGAACATCCACTTTGTGCGTCGTCGTGACTGGACGCCGGCACAGACAGAGTGGGTGCAGCGGTACTTTGAGGACGAAATTCTGCCGGTGGTGAATCCCATTGGTCTCGACCCCTCGCATCCGTTCCCGAGACTGGTCAACAAGAGCCTTAACTTTATTGTCGAGCTGGACGGCAAGGATGCGTTCGGCCGGGAAACCGGCATGGCCATTGTGCCAGCCCCGCGCTCGTTGCCGCGACTGGTCAGGTTGCCTGACAATGTCTGCAACGGCGGCGACAACCTGGTGTTCCTGTCCTCAATGATCCACGCTCACACGGATGAGTTGTTCCCCGGCATGGAAATCAAGGGTTGCTATCAGTTCCGCCTGACACGGAACGCCGACCTTGAGCTTGAGGACGACCTTGAGGACCTGGCTTCGGCGCTGCGCGGTGAGTTACTGAGCCGGCGCTTCGGCGATGGCGTGCGGCTCGAGGTCGCGGATAACTGTCCGGAAGAATTGATCCAGTTTTTGCTGCGGGAGTTTGGTCTTACCGAGCGTGATCTCTACAAGGTCCATGGACCGGTGAACCTGAACCGGCTGATGGCTCTGGTGGGCCTGGTTGACCGTCCGGATCTCAGTTACCCCGGTTATTCGGCGTCCGTACCCAAACTGATTCGTAACAAAGAACTGATTTTTGATGCTATCCGTCAGCAACCGGTGTTGTTGCTGCATCCCTTTGAGAGCTTCACGCCGGTAATCGACTTCCTCCGCCAGGCAGCCAAAGACCCTCAGGTTCTGGCTATCCGCCAGACGCTTTATCGCACCGGTGCCGACTCCGAAATCGTTGAGGCCTTGATGGACGCTGCCCGCCGTGGCAAGGAGGTCACCGCAGTTATCGAGCTAAGGGCGCGCTTTGATGAGGCCGAAAACCTGGAGCTGGCGAGTCGTCTGCAGGAGTCCGGGGTGATCGTGGTGTATGGCGTTGTCGGTTATAAAACCCACGCCAAGATGATCCTGATCGTGCGGCGTGAGGAAGGCAAACTCAAACGGTACGTGCATTTGGGTACCGGAAACTATCATGCCGGGAACGCTCGGCTGTACACCGATTACAGTCTGCTGTCCTGTGACGACGCCCTGGGGGACGACGTCAACAAGCTGTTTCAGCAGCTGACCGGTATGGGCAAAGCCCTGAAAATCAAGAAGCTGTTTCATGCGCCGTTTACGCTGCATCGTCGCCTGATTGAGCTGATCGAGCGCGAAGCGGGTTTGGGTGCCAAAGGACACATTATCTTCAAGATTAACGCCCTGACCGATCCGGACGTCATGCAGGCCCTGTATCGCGCCTCCCAGGCCGGTGCGCGTATTGATCTGATCATCCGGGGCATTTGCTGTTTGCGACCGGGAATCCCGGGCTTGTCCGAAAATATCCATGTGCGCTCGATCATCGGGCGGTTTCTCGAGCACACCCGGGTTTACTATTTTGCCAACAACGGCAAAACCGAAGTGTTCTGCTCCAGCGCCGATGCCATGGTGAGAAACCTGGTCAATCGTGTCGAGGTGGCGTTTCCCATTGAGGACCGCGATCTTGCTGCGCGGGTGCGTGACGATCTCGATGCCTACCTGCGGGATAATTGCCAGAGCTGGGTGTTGCAGCCGGACGGCAGTTACGTTCAGAATCAGCCGGCCCCGGACCAGGAACGCTATGCGTCCCAGGCAGTGTTATTGGAACGCCTGACCGGTAAATAACCCGGACACACGATGCCGTCCCGGCGCAGGGCCGCGCTGGAGGTCAACTATCTGGAGCAGGGATTTATGAAAAAATGGCTAGGGGTCATCGGTGTGATGCTGGTGGTTCTCATTGCGGCGCCTTGGGGCGTGGGCATGGTGACAGAACAACAATGGCAGCAGACAACCCTGGAGGTTAACAAGTCCCAGCCCTATTTTACGGTGGAAACCGCACGCTATCAGCGTGACCTTTTCGGCGCCGAGGTGGAAGGTACCGTCCACTTCCGCAATCCTGCCCACCCTGGCGAAGCCCATCAGCTGGGATATCGCGGCGAGGTCTCCCATGGGGTGACTGGCAGTGAAATCACCTTCTATCCGGATCAGGCCAGCGCCGATCTGATCGCCGGGTTTTTCCCCGACCGCCTGCCGACAGTGACCCTGAGTACCAGGCTATGGGGAACAGTTGAAATAGAATACAACGTGCCGGCGATCGACCGGTTGGACGACGACACCGGCGAATCCCTGACGGTCACCGAGAGTTACGGTTGGGCAAGGATTTCCGATGCCGGTAATGACCTTGAGGTGGATCTGCGCTGGCCCGGCCTTGTCGCCCGCGGTCCGGAAGCGCGTTTCGCGGTGGATGACGTCAGAGTCACCCAAACAATGAGTAGGCTGGCAGGCAATGTCTGGACAGGTAAAGGCAAGGTCTCCATGGCGCGGCTGCAGGCGGAGTATCAGAATCAGCCTGCGGTTGTACTGGAGGATTTTGCGCTCCAGAGCGATACCTCGGCAGAAGGCGATGAGCGGTTCAGCTCTGAGGTCCGGATGGATATTGCCCGGATTGCCTCCCGGGATGATGAATCCGGTCCCTATGAAGTCGAGTTCGCCATGGAGAACATGGAGGTGGTTGCCTGGAATCGGCTGGTGGACTCTTTCATTGATTTACGGAAATTGAGTTCGGACCAGGCCAATGGGGTGACTTCCAGGCAGGCGTTGGTTGAAAAGCAGATGAATCTGATGATGAACGTAAGCGACGCTGTCAAGGCGCTTGCGGGTGCCGGCATGTCAGTGGGTATTCCCGCATTCAGCGTAGCCACCTCCCACGGAGAAGTGTCCGGGAACCTCATGCTGCGCCATCCGGAGCTGTCTGACGATGACCGGGCCGCCATGACTCTGGTGATGCAACGTTTGACCGGGGAGTTATCTATAGCCATTCCGGTCGCGCTGGCAGAAGCGAAGCCTGGATTGATGACCGAACTGCGCCCACTCATCGAACAGGGTTTTCTGGTGAGAGACAACGACACCTTCAGGCTCGAAGCTGAACTGAAAGATCTGGACGTGGACCTCAACGGACAGATAATTCCTTTGCCCCCAATGATTTAACGTTCGCCTAACGAAACCCGGAAGCTCACTCCACCGATGCTGCGCCGATACCTCTGGGGTCCGAAGCAGCACTGGTGGTGCCCTTCTGATGATCAATTACAATCAGTTGCATGTTGCCGTAGTCTCGTCCCACGTCCTTGAGATCGTGTCCCAGTGCCCGTAATTCGTCGGCCAGCGCACCAGTGAGAAAGCCGGGTTCGTGCTGGATTTGATCAGGCAAATACTGATGGTGAAACCGCGGGGCGGCCACAACCGCTTCGGCCGTGCTTCCGGCCATCAGCTCCAGTAATCCGAGATACACCATCGTGATAATGCGACTGCCCCCGGGGGTGCCGATAATAGCGCTCCGTGTCGGGCCGTGCATCAGTGTGGGGGTCATGCTGGATAACGGGCGCTTGCCCGGTTCCACCTTGTTGGCTTCGCCGCCAACCAGACCGTAAGCGTTGGGGACACCCGGTTTGATGGAGAAATCGTCCATTTCATTGTTCAGTAACACTCCGGTGCTGGCCGACAGGAAGCCGGAACCGAATGGCAGGTTGATACTGAGCGTTGCACTCACCCGGTTGCCGTCCCGATCCAGCACCGAGAGGTGGGTGGTGTGAGTGCCACTGGAAAAGTCGCCCTTCAGTTGCTCGCTCGGCGTGGCCGCAGTCATGCTGAGGGTGCTGGCCTGGCGGGCGAGGTAGGACGGCGCCACCAGCCTGGCAACCGGTACATCGGTAAAATCGGGATCGCCCAGATATAATGCCCGGTCCCGATAGGCCCGCCGCATAGTCTCGGCAAGGTAGTGAACCCGCGTTGAGGTGGTCTCTGATGCAGCCGGCGAGAGTGGCCGGGCGCTCATCATGCCGAACATCTGTGCCAATGCGATGCCTCCTGAAGAGGGCGGTGGCGCACTCCAAAGCGTGTAGGGGCCGTGCTCGATCCGTATGGGTTCCCGTTCAACAATACGATAATTCGCCAGGTCATCGACGGTCCACAAGCCGCCGGCAGCAGAGACATCGCCGGCCAGCCTGGCTGCGATGTCGCCCTGGTAGAAGCCTTTATGCCCCTGTTGGGCAAGTGTGGACAACGTTTGCGCCAGGGCAGGTTGGCGGATCAGGGTGCCGATGGCGGGAAGCTGATCATCCTCCAGAAAGACCTGGCTGGTGGCCTGATAGTGCTGCAATACGTCGAGCCGCCAGTCGGCAAGCTGACGATAACGTTGATCTACCGGGAAACCGTCCCGGGCAAGATCGATGGCCATTTGCAGGCTGCGCTGCAACGGCTGGTTGCCGAAACGGGCGCTGATGTGGGCAAACGCTGCTGGCTGACCGGGGATACCTGCCGCCAAAGGCCCGTTCACCGACAGTTTGTCCGGGTGTACGTTTCCGTCGGCGTCCAGATACATGGCCTCGTGAGCATGACCGGGTGCGGTTTCCCGGGCATCCACAAACACCGTACTGCCATCAGATTGTTGAAGTAGCCAGAAGCCACCGCCTCCAATGCCGGCACTGTAGGGCTCTACCACGCCAAGCACCGCGGCCGTCGCGACCGCTGCATCGAAAGCATTACCACCTCCGGAAAGCACGTTCATGCCGGCCTCGGTGGCCAGAGGGTGGGCGCTGGCAACTGCAGGTTGATAGCTCGACAGTGGTGAGCTTGACGGAGGTTTACCGGCGCAGCCTGCCAACACCATCACTGCAATGAGTAGGGTAAGCGTGCGGGTCTTCAACGTTGCCAGCAGGCGCATGGGCTTATAATCCTGTCAGTTGATGATAACGCTCCATTAACCGGGCTTCGGTTTCCACGTGCTTAGGGTCTACCGGAATGCAATCGACCGGGCAAACCTGTTGGCACTGGGGCTCACTATAGTGTCCGACGCATTCGGTGCATTTGCCCGGATCAATTACGTAAATTTCTGCGCCGGCGGAGATGGCCTCGTTGGGGCATTCCGGTTCACAGACATCGCAGTTGATGCATTCGTCAGTAATAATCAGAGCCATTCGGTATTACCTCGGGAGCGGCGTCGAACACCTGTTGTTGATATTTCAGGTGGCTTGACCGAATTTGCTTTTAAGGGCAGCGGCAACCTTCGGGTCTACGAATTCCGACACATCTCCGCCCAGGGACGCAATTTCCCGAATCAGGGAGGAGGATATGTAGGACAGGTGGTTGGCTGGGGTAAGAAATATACTTTCGACATTGGGTGCCAGGCGACGGTTCATATCCGCGAGCTGGAATTCATACTCGAAATCCGATACCGCCCGCAGGCCTCGCAAAATAACACTGGCATTCTGCTGTTTGACGAACTCTGCCAACAGGTTACTGAACCCCGTTACGCGCACATTGGGCAGGTGAGAGGTGGCGTCTTCCACCAGCGCGACCCGCTCCTGAAGCGTCAATAAAGGTTGTTTTTTCGGGCTGTAGGCGATGGCAACGACCACGGTGTCGAACAGTTTGCCAGCCCGCTCGATCAGATCGGTATGGCCGTTGGTAATGGGGTCAAAAGTGCCCGGATAAATGACCGTGGTCATAAGTCTGCTCCTGCTGGTTAAATCGCCAATAGGATAACAGTTTAGTGGGTAAATCGGGGAGCCGCACCCGGATTCCGGTGGGAAATCCGGGTGCGGTGCGTCATCGGTTGCCGACTGTCAGCGGATGAACATTTTGTACACCATCTTGTGCATGGCTGTGCCATGAGGCGCATAGACGAATTTGCCGCTGTTGAAGCGTTGTTTGCTGAAAATACCCCGGGCATGGGAGAAGGTCAGGAAGCCTTCCTTGCCGTGATAGCTGCCCATGCCGGAGGCGCCGACGCCACCGAATGGCAGGTCGTCCTGGGCCACGTGCATCAGCGTGTCGTTGATACACATGCCACCGGAGTGAGTCTGTGCGATGACGTAGTCCTGCAGGTCACGCTCATAACCGAAGTAGTAGAGCGAGAGTGGTCTGGGCCGGTCATTGATGTAGGTGATGGCTTCGTCGATACCGTTGTAGCTGACCACCGGCAGTATCGGGCCAAAAATTTCATCCTGAAGAACCTTCATGTCGGCGGTTGCGTTCAACACCAGATGAATGGGCATTTTGCGAGTGCCGTCTTTCATGTTTTCCTGGGCCGGATTGATCTCGATGATCTCTGCGCCTTTATTGCGGGCATCATCCAGCCAGGCCTGCAAGCGCTCATACTGGCGCTCGTTGATGATTGCAGTGAAATCATCGTTATCCCGCAGGTTGGGGTACATTTCAGCGAATTGGGTGCGGAATTCATCAACAAACGTTTGGATCCGGTCGGCGGGACAAAGTACGTAATCCGGCGCCACGCAGGTCTGGCCCGCGTTGATAGCCTTGCCGAACGCAATGCGCTGAGCTGCGTCTGTCATGGGCACGTTGGCAGAAATAATGGCCGGGGACTTGCCGCCCAGTTCCAGCGTGACGGGGGTCAGGTGCTCGGCAGCGGCCCGCATGACCAGCTTGCCGACCGAGGTTGAGCCGGTAAACAGCAGGTGGTCAAAGGCCCGGCTGGAGAAATCCGCGGCTACATCCGCCTCACCGTTGATTACCGCGACCAGGTCCTGGGGGAAGGTGGATTCCACCAGCTCTTTGAAAAGTGCCGACGTATGGGGAGTGAACTCGGACATTTTCACCATCACCCGGTTGCCTGCGGCCAATGCTGCCACCAGCGGCCCGACGGCCAGGAAAAGCGGGTAGTTCCAGGGCACGATAATGCCCACGACCCCCAGGGGCTGGTAGTGGACTTTGTTGCTGGCAGGCTGGAACAATACCGACACGCTGCGCCTGGAAGGCTTCATCCAGCCCTCCAGGTGTCTGAGGGCATAATTGATGCCCTGAACGGAGGGCATGACCTCTGCGATCAGGGTCTCGTCCCGGGAGCGGCAGCTGAAATCCCGGTCGATGGCGTCCAGAATGCGGGATTCGTTCTTCAGCAGCACCCGTTTGAGGCGTTTGAGGTTCTCTTTTCGCTCGGTGGCTGAAGGCATAGGGTTGCGACGGAAAGCCAGACGCTGTTCTTCAAAAATGCGCCCGGTGTATTGGATATGTTTTTTGCTCTCGGTCAACTGAACAACATTGGCGACCATGGTTTTTCTCCCCTTAATTGCATCCGACGTTATTATTAGAGTATATACTCTAGTGAGTCAAGAACGGGTCCCTGGCGAACCGGACCCGCTCACCGCGTCGCTCCGGGAAGCGTCGCGCAACCTGCTGTAAATCAACCTTTCCAACAGTGAGCATATGAAAACCAGAGACAAAATACTGTTGTCGAGCCTCGAGCTATTCAATGAACGGGGTGAGCGAAACATCACGACCAACCATATTTCTGCGTATCTGGCGATATCCCCGGGCAATCTCTATTACCATTTCAGGAATAAGTCCGACATCATTTACGAGATTTATCTGGAATACGAAAAGCTGGTGGATTACTACCTGCAAATTCCCGACGACCGACCACTCACGCTCGACGATTTGACGTTCTATCTGGAATCGGTATTTGACGGTTTGTGGAGTTACCGTTTTTTTCATCGCGAGCTGGAGTTTCTGCTGGACAGTGACCAGCGCCTGAGAGAGGACTACCGGAAGTTCACCAGCCGGTGTCTGGCGGCGATCAACCGGATTTTTGATGGTCTGGCCGAGGGCGGCGTGATCCAGCCCCAGTCCGAGGATCTGCGCGCGGCGATGTCGCTGAACGTCTGGCTGGTGATCACCAACTGGCTGGCCTTTCTCAAGACTGCCCACGGCTCGGAGTTATCCAACGACCTGTCGCTTGGCCAGCTCAAACAAGGAATCTATCAGGTGCTTACTCTGGAGATTCCTTATCTGACCCCTGAATTTTACCGACCGGTGATGGACCTGCGGGAGAAATATCGGCCTCAGTTGCCGGTGGTGGGAGATGAACGGACCGGATAGATAGCAACGGAACTTTGCGTGGGGGGTGCTGTCCTATTTTTGACGCTGAAGAATTCGGACATTCCAAGGCGTCATCCTGAGTTGATCTCAGGTTTTAGCACGTCGCAAACCCTGACGTTTCACCCGGTCTGTGAAGGGCCGGGTTTTTTTGTACAGGTTATTCTGCTTGTTGCAGCCATTGGGTCAACGCGCTTCGGCTCTCCTCCATGCCTTTTTTTGACGTTGCCGAGAACATGATCAGGTGCTGCACACAACTGTAGGGTTTCAGCTTGCTGGCGATGCCCAGCAGCGCGGTTTTGGCCTGACCATATTTCAGCTTGTCGGCTTTTGTGGCCAGAATCATCAATGGAAGCTGGTTATGTTCGCACCATTCCACCATCATCTGATCAAAATCCGTAAGTGGATGCCGGATATCCATGACCAGAACCAGGCCTTTCAGGCTCAGACGTTGGGACAGGTAATGGTCAAGATGCTTCTGCCAGTCATCCTTCATGTCCCGGGACACCTTGGCGTAGCCGTAACCCGGCAAGTCAACCAGGCGGCAGTTTTCCCGATTCAGTGAGAAGAAATTGATCAGCCGGGTGCGACCGGGTGTTTTACTGGTTCGGGCCAGTTTGCCATTGACTGTGATGGAATTGATGGCGCTCGACTTACCGGCGTTGGAGCGCCCGGCAAAAGCGACTTCAGCCCCGGTATCCGGTGGGCACTCCTCAAAACGGGAGGCGCTGACCAGAAAGCGGGCACTGTTGAACGAAATGGTTTTGGCAGACAGATCTTCCGACACGGACAGGGGACTTCCTATTGGATTTCAGTTATCGGGGATTAATGTATAATGCTACACCAAATCCGGGCAGCGCGCAGAGTGTTGGTACTGACGGCCTTATTCAGGCTATCGAAGTCAGTGTCTGTCGGCTGAACAACAAATAACATGTTTCAGATGAGAGAAGTGGAGCGAGCATGAAAAAATTGATCGCAGGTGTTGTTCTCGGCGTCAGCCTGGCAGCAACAGCGTATGGCGCTGGAGATCCTGAAGCGGGCGAGGCGAACGCAGCTGTATGTGCGGGGTGCCATGGTGAAAACGGTGCGGCTCCGATTATGGCGGTTTACCCCAAACTGTCTGGCTTGGGAGAAAAGTATTTATATCAGCAACTGGCGCTTATCAAGTCTGGTGACCGGCCAATCCCGGAGATGACCGGCATACTGGATAACATGTCTGATCAGGATCTACAGAATCTGGCAGCCTATTTTGATGGAAAAGAAATGACCATCGGTGAGGCTGATCCCGAGCTGGTCGAAGCGGGCAGGTCGCTTTATCGCGGTGGTAACCTGGCGTCCGGTATTGCAGCGTGCTCGGCATGTCACAGTCCCTCAGGCAAGGGTAATGGCCCTGCCGGTTATCCGCGGTTGAGTGGGCAGACTGCGGAGTATGTGCAGAAACAGCTGATCGCTTACCGCAAGGGTGAGCGTGATGCAGGTGGTCAGAGCCAGGTGATGATGGATATTGCGGCGAAACTGACCGACACAGAAATAGAAGCTGTATCGAGCTACATTTCCGGTTTGCACTAACCGGTTTTGGTGGCCAAAAAACCCCGCCTGAGTGCGGGGTTTTTTGTCTCGTGCCGGCGAACTTTGTAAGGTTATCGTGGTCTTAGTTGACTTGTTGGCACTCAATTGTGTTTGATGGTGGTTATAACAACAGAGGTTTTTCTCATGACAAAGATGTTAAAAGCGGCGTTATTGATGATGGTGGTGGTTTCTTTCGGCGCCCAGGCACAAGATGATACCTGGCAGGAAGGCCGGCACTATACAGAGCTGAGCAACCCGGTGCCCACCACCAGCAACGATAAGATCGAAGTTGCCGAGGTGTTCTGGTATGGCTGCCCCCATTGTTACACCTTCAAGCCCCTGATTGAGGAGTGGGAGGCCAATATGGCCGAGGATGTTCACTTTGAACTGATTCCCGCTGCCCTGGGCCGTTCCTGGGAGCCCCATGCGCGCGCTTATTACACGGTTGAGGCTCTTGATAAGCTTGATGAAACCCACGATGCGCTCTTCAATGCGCTTGCCCGGGATCGGCGTCAGCTTGAAACCGCTGAAGCACTTGCCGACTATCTGGCGGATTACGGCGTGGATGAGGAAGAGTTTATCAAGACATTCAACAGTTTTGGTGTGAACGCAAAGATGCAGCAGTCTCAAGCCCGGGTCAGGGGCGCGCGCATAACCGGTACACCGACTATGCTGGTAAATGGAAAGTACACCATCAGTGCCTCGATGGCGGGAAGCCACGAGAACATGATTGAAGTAGTGGATTACCTTGTTGAGAAAGAGCGCGCTGCCCAGCAGTAACTGCGTGATAGCACAGGCCGGAATTTCTCGGCTCGGCCTGTGATTCGGTGTCAATCGTGGCGGGTACCAGCCCCATGTACAGACGCATCAAAAAACAATTCGACGGCCTCAGGGATGCTAACGGTGCCAACCGTGGGGCCTGTTCGGGTATGGATCATGTGCCCGAATTTGAACCTCATCGACATATCCGGCTGCTTACCTTCAATATTCAGGTTGGCATCAACACCTCGTCGTATCGGCATTACCTGACCAGAAGCTGGCAACACTTCCTGCCTCACCGTCACCGCAACGACAATCTTGACCGCATTGCCACCCTGTTACGGAATTACGACGTGGTCGCTCTTCAGGAGTGTGATGGTGGCAGTTTGCGCAGTGGTTATATCAACCAGGTCCAGTATCTTGCGGAGGCCAGTGGTCTGCCTTATTGGCGGCAGCAGCTGAATCGCAACCTGGGGCAGTTTGCCCAGCATAGCAACGGTCTGTTGAGCCGATATCGGCCGTTGGATGTCACCGAGCATCGCTTACCGGGCCTGATCCCCGGACGCGGAGCCATCATCGCCCGTTACGGGTCGGAGGAAGATCCGCTCGTGCTCGTCATGATGCATCTTTCACTCAGCAAGTCAGCCCAGCAGCGACAGCTAGGCTTTATACGCGACCAGATTGCGGACTACCAGCACGTGGTACTGATGGGCGACATGAACAATCATGCAGAAGAGTTGCTGAATCACTCGCCGCTCAGCGAAACGAACCTGATTCCGTTGCCGGATACGGCCCACAGTTTCCCCAGCTGGCGCCCCGAGCGCGCGCTTGATCATATTCTGGTGAGCCCGAGCCTTGAGATACGGCGCGCTGAAGTTGTGAGTTACCCCATGTCCGATCACCTTCCCATCGCGATGGATATTGCGTTGCCGAAAGGTTATGTAGAGAAGTTTTAAAAACGCAGAAGTGGCTCTTGGAGGCAAATTCCAGATATAAAAAAACCCGGCATATAGCCGGGGTTTTATCGCACCCAAAATCAGTGTTACTTGATTTTGGCTTCCTTGTAGGAAACGTGCTTGCGAACCACCGGATCGTACTTCTTGATCTCGATCTTTTCCGGGGTGTTACGCTTGTTCTTGTTGGTCGTGTAAAAGTGACCAGTACCTGCTGATGAAACCAGCTTGATTTTTTCGCGCATGATGGGGCTCCTTAGAATTTCTCGCCGCGGGCACGAAGATCGGCCAGCACAACGTCAATACCTTTTTTATCGATGACGCGCATACCTTTGGTAGATACGCGCAGCCTTACAAAGCGCTTTTCTGATTCAACCCAGAAGCGGTGGTTCTGCAGGTTGGGCAGAAAACGACGACGGCTGTGGTTCATCGCGTGTGATACGTTGTTACCGGAAAGCGGACGCTTACCTGTAACCTGACAGACTCTGGACATACTTGCCTCCGACCTGAGCTAAGGTCTTGAAAATACGAATTCGTTTATCGCGCCTTTCGGTGCTCGCCAGACGCCGCCATACCAGGCTATGTGAAACTCGGGCCAGCGCTCGCGACGTTTTGGCACAACCTGAAAATTAAGGGACGCTTTTATACCAGAACCGAGCCCTGAACGCAAAAAATTGTTGGGATTTTGGCCAGGGTTTCAGTTTGTTCCCGCCTTACCCATTACATCAGGCCTCGTTCGGCCAGCGAGATGACTTCACCGTGGCCCACCACCATATGATCCAGTACCCGAATATCCACCAGCCCGAGGGCTTCCTTCAGTCGCCGGGTCAGGCTGATATCGGCCTGGCTTGGCTCTGCAACGCCCGATGGGTGGTTGTGGGCAAAGATAACCGCCGCGGCGTTCTGTTCCAGAGCATAGCGAACCACCTCCCTCGGGTAGACCGCCGCCCCATCTATGGTACCTCGAAACAGCTCGTGATACTGGATAACCCGATGCCGGTTGTCCAGAAACAGGCCCGCAAATACTTCGTGGGGGTAAGTGCCGAGGCGGCTGCGCAGGTAAGCCCGGGTATCCTCGGGTGATCGCAGTGGATCGCCCTGGCGGAGCGGCTCATCCATGACACGACGGGCCATTTCCATCGCCGCCTGAACCTGGGCATATTTTGCCGTTCCGAGGCCTTTCACATCACAAAATTGACGTCTTGACGCCGTCATCATGCCTCGCAAGCCACCGAAAATATCAATCAGATGGCGTGACAGCGACATCACAGGCATGCCCGCTGTGCCGGTTCGCAGAAAAATCGCCAGCAATTCAGCGTCCGACAGGCTGCCTGCACCATGAGTCAGCAGCCGCTCCCGGGGACGTTCATCGGTGGGCCAGGCGGAATTATCCATGCTCGAATCCTTGCAACAGTGGGTTTGTTCAACGCTTCCTGCGTGCGGATGGAGTTTAACACGCTTGTCGGGCTGTCGGGAGAGCCCGTGCGATGCTATCTTAAGGCCTCTTTTTTTGTTCAATCTGAATGCGGAGCAAGCATGACGCAGAAACGTATTCTGCTGGGTGTGACAGGTGGTATTGCCGCGTATAAAAGCGCTGAGCTGGTGCGGCTGCTGAAAAAGGCGGGCTGTGCCGTACGTGTTGTGATGACCGGGGGTGCAGAAGCATTTGTAACGCCGCTGACATTCCAGGCGCTCAGCGGCGAAGCCGTCAGAACCTCATTGCTGGACCCGACGGCAGAAGCCGGCATGGGCCATATCGAATTGGCGAAATGGGCGGATAGGATCCTGGTGGCACCGGCCTCCGCTAACTTCATGGCGCGACTCGCCCAAGGCATGGCGGATGATCTTCTGACCACCGTTTGTTGCGCCACCGAAGCACCTATTGTACTGGCTCCGGCCATGAATCAGGCCATGTGGAAAAATCATCGTACCCAGCGCAACCTGGCGTTGCTGGAGGCCGACCCACAAATTACACTTTTGGGTCCGGACCAGGGAGGTCAGGCTTGCGGTGATGTCGGCCCTGGCCGGATGCTGGAGCCCCAGGCTATCGCTGACCGGATCCTGCTCGATTCGCCTCAGTCTCTGGCAGGGGTGCGAGTGGTGATTACAGCCGGCCCTACCCGGGAGGCAATCGACCCCGTGCGTTATATCAGTAACCACAGCTCCGGCAAGATGGGCTATGCCCTTGCGGCGGCGGCCCGCGCGGCTGGCGCTGAAGTTACTCTGGTCAGTGGTCCGGTTGCGCTAGCGCGACCTGCGGACGTGGCCTTGCGTATGGTGGTGACAGCAGAAGACATGCTGGCGGCTGCCATGAAGGCAGTTGACGAGGGATGTGACATCTTTATCGCCACCGCTGCGGTAGCAGATTATCGTCCGCTGGACTGTGCCGATCAGAAGCTTAAAAAGTCCCGGGAAAACCTGTCGCTGGCACTGGTGCGCAACCCCGATACCCTGGCGGCGGTCGCTGGCCGGGCCGATGCGCCGTTTACCGTGGGGTTTGCCGCCGAAACCAACGATGTTATCCGGCATGCCACCGACAAACTGACAAGCAAGCATCTCAATATGATCGTTGCCAATGATGTGTCCCGGACCGGTGTTGGCTTCAACGGCGATGAGAATGCGGTAACCGCCGTATGGCAGGGAGGCCAGCAGGTATTCGGTCAGGAATCCAAGGTCAACCTCTCGGGCAAGCTCGTTACATTGATCGCGGAGCATTATCGGGCAACCGCTCATTCCAATAAACATCCTGTCAGCAGTAAGGAAAAATCATGACCAGACAGTCATTGCAGGTGCGGGTGCTGGATCCGCGTATCGGTGAGAGTATTCCGTTTCCCGCCTATGCGACCGACGGCTCGGCCGGCCTCGACTTACGGGCCTGCCTGAGCGAGCCGCTTACCCTGGCGCCAGGCCAGACCGAACTGCTCAACACCGGGCTGTCCATTCATATTGGTGACGCCTCACTGGCCGCGATGATTCTTCCCCGCAGTGGTTTGGGCCACAAGCACGGAATTGTGTTGGGTAACCTTGTCGGCTTGATCGACTCGGACTATCAGGGCGAGTTGATGGTGTCATGCTGGAACCGGGGACAAAGTGCCTTCACGGTTGAGGTGGGCGAACGTATTGCTCAATTGATTCTGGTTCCGGTTGTGCAGGCCGATTTTGAAATCGTGGAAGCGTTTGAATCCAGTGAACGGGGCCACGGTGGGTTTGGATCCACTGGAACCCGTTAGCGGTTTCCGGTTCCTCCAGGCAGGGACTCTCTACGCCTGCAATCCAAAAAAATCATCCAACCCAACAAGAACCGTCTCAGGCGGCAACTATCGAGTGGACCCTCACTATGAAACTCGGCAAAAAAAAATCATCGGAAGCGCTGGCGATGGACTCCACCGATACCAGAAAGAAGAGGACAAAGGCGGAAAAACCCGGCCAAGGGCCAAAGCTGAAACGCCTGGCGGATGTCCTGTTACAGCAAGTGGTGGTGATACTGTTGGCGGGCGTTGCGGCCTCAGTCTTGCTTTTTTTCCTGGTGCTGGCCCCGGCCGAATCGCGCTTCCGAGCTGTTCACTCCGAGGCTATGGCTGAGCAAGCGGTTGCCCGGGTAGAGCAACGTCTGTCCATTCTGCAGAATCTGGTCAATGGTTACGGGTCCCAGTCAGCGGTGCGCAATGCACTCACGGAGACGGCTAGCCAGCGCGCCATTGCCGGAGATCTCGTTACCATGATGCCCGGCACCACCGAAGTGTTTGTGTTTCCATACGGGGATATACCACGCCGGTCCGACAATGGTCGTGGGCTTGGTTTTGCCAGCCTCGACCTGGCCCGCAGGGCCGAGTCCGGGCGACAGATAGCTGCCGATGCGTTCCCCCGTGATGACCAATGGTTTGTCCAATTGGCAGCACCGGTCAGAAATCCTTCCAGTCAGGCTGTGCAGGGCACGGTTCTGGTGGTGTTCAGCGCCGATATACTGGCTCCGGCACTGGCCTCTGACGCCGGCAAGGTGGAAATCATACAAACCGTTTCCGGGCGGGGTCAGACGCTGATTGGCCGCGGTGAGGGTGCCGCAGGTGTGATGGATAGCCAACTGACGCCGCCAAACTGGACACTGCGATTCACCCCGTCCGCGAAGGCCCTGCCGGCGGCCAGCCCGATAATTGCCATGGTCCTGGTGGCAGCGCCGTCGTTGCTTGCTGCTATTGTGGTCTGGCTATTGATGGCCAACACTCAGCGTTCACTGCGCCGGGAGGTTGCAACGCTTATCCAGTGGGCTCACAAAGCGTTCAGTGGCGAACGGACCAAATTGCCGAATTTCAAGTGGGATATGGTGGCCTCAGTGGGCGAGGTGCTACTGAGGCTTGCCCAGGCGGTCGACAAGCGGCTGGTCAAGGCAACCGAAGCCAGTCGCGCGCAGCCTGCCAGACCGGCCCCGGGTTCGGGGCGGGCAAAAACGGATACCATGAAGACTGCAGAGCCCCTGTTCCAAGACAAGGATATGCTCGACATTGATATGCTGGACGGTGATGAAGACGTGCTGGGATTCGGCGGCCAGGACCGCCCTGATGAGTTCGGTCTGGGTGTCGAGGAGACTGGTATGCCAGGTGTTGAAGTGGTGCCCGGTATATTCCGGGCCTATGACATCCGCGGTATTGTTGGTGACACGCTGACCGCAGACGTGGTGATGATCATTGGCCAGGCCATCGGCAGTGAAGCCCTCGCGCGCCAGACCTCCACATTGTGTGTCGGCTATGATGGCCGGCATTCGAGCCCGGAACTGGCCCAGGCCCTGGGTCGCGGAATTATGGCGACCGGTTGCGACGTGATTGATGTGGGTGCGGTGCCCACGCCAGTGCTGTATTTTGCCACGCACCATTTGAACACCGGTTCCGGGGTGATGGTGACCGGGAGCCACAATCCGTCCAATTATAACGGCCTCAAGATCATGCTCGGCGGTGAGACGCTGTCTGGTGACGCCATTCAGAAGCTGTTGCATCGGATTCAGACCGGCGATTTCGAACAGGGCCACGGCGCCCGCTCAGAGCAGGATATGCGCCGTGCCTATCTGGATCGTATTATTGAGGATATTGCAGTCGCAGCGCCGCTGAAAATCGTCATGGATGCCGGCAATGGCATTGCCGGGGAGCTTGGCCCACTGCTGGCGGAAGAGCTCGGCTGTGAGGTTATAAGGTTGTATTGTGACGTTGACGGTGATTTTCCCAACCATCATCCGGACCCGGGCAAACCCGATAACCTGGTTGATCTTATCGAGCGGGTGAAGGCCGAGAAAGCCGATATCGGCCTGGCCTTTGATGGCGACGGTGACCGCCTCGGGGTGGTGACCAACACCGGCAAGATTATCTGGCCGGACCGCCTGTTAATGTTGTTTGCACGGGATGTGGTCTCCCGCAATCCGGGTGCGGACGTGATTTATGACGTCAAGTGCAGCCGCCGCCTGGCCGGGGTAATCAGCCAGGCCGGAGGCCGCCCGATCATGTGGAAAACCGGTCACTCGCTGATCAAGGCCAAGATGCGGGAAACCGGCGCCTTGCTGGCCGGGGAGATGAGTGGCCACGTGTTTTTCAAGGAGCGCTGGTACGGCTTTGACGATGGCATCTATGCCGCCGCCAGGCTGCTGGAAATTCTGGGGGTGGAGGATCGTCAGTGTGATGAAGTATTTGCCGAATTCCCGGATGATATCAGCACCCCCGAGCTGAATGTGGAGGTATCCGACGAGACCAAGTTTGCACTGGTCGAGAAACTCAGCAACGAAGGGGATTTCGGGGACGGCAACCTGAATACCATTGACGGTGTCAGGGTGGATTATCCCGATGGCTGGGGGCTGTGTCGGGCGTCTAACACCACCCCGGTGCTGGTGCTGAGATTTGAGGCAGAATCCGGGGAAGCCCTTGAACGCATCAAAGCGGTCTTCCGGGAACAGCTCATGAACGTCGCGCCAGGTGTGGTGCCGACATTCTAGAACGTTAATCGAACCTATCTAACAAGGCTTGAAAATGGCATTGGATCGCGAAACCGCTATGCAGGTGGCAGCAGTACTGAGTAAGGGCCTGCCTTATATCCAGCGTTTCACTGGCAAAACTGTCGTCATTAAATACGGCGGCAATGCGATGGAAAACGAAGAGCTGAAAAGCAGCTTTGCCCGGGATGTGGTGCTGATGAAACTGGTCGGTATCAATCCTATCGTGGTTCATGGGGGCGGGCCCCAGATCGGCGACCTGCTGGAAAGGCTCAATATCAAATCGCACTTTATCAATGGCATGCGGGTGACAGACAGTCAGACCATGGATGTCGTTGAAATGGTGCTGGGTGGCCAGGTTAACAAGCAAATCGTATCGTTGATCAATCGCCAGGGCGGCACTGCTGTCGGTCTGACCGGTAAAGATGCCAACCTGATCCGCGCTCGTAAACTTGAGGTGATGTCCCAGGCCGACGAGCTCAAGCGACCTGAAATTATCGACATCGGTCATGTAGGCGAAGTGGAAAGCGTCAACGTGGAGGTGATCGACATGCTGACCCGGAGCAACGTGATTCCGGTAATTGCACCCATCGGTGTTGGCCCGGATGGAGCCTCCTACAATATCAATGCCGACCTGGTTGCGGGCAAGGTAGCAGAGGCGTTGAAGGCAGAAAAGCTGATTTTGCTGACCAACGTATCCGGTCTCAAGAGCAAAGAGGACAAAGTGTTGACCGGTTTGACGGCAAGTCAGGTCAATGCGTTGATTGAGGACGGCACCATCCACGGCGGCATGTTGCCGAAAATACGGTGTGCGCTGAGCGCGGTCGAGCACGGCGTTCGCACGGCCCATATTATTGACGGCAGGGTGGCACATGCCACTCTGCTGGAAATCTTTACCGACGAGGGTGTCGGCACATTGATTTCACGGGGTTGATGAACCGTTGACGGACATTGGAGTCAGGGCCATCGGGAGGCCGGCATGAAGAAGCTGTTTTACACGTTGGTCGTATTGGCGTTGGTTGCTTTTGTTGCCTTCAAGGGCGCGGTCTGGTGGCTGACCGAACAACGCATGGCTGAGCTTGGCGATGAGATTACTGAGTCGGGCGTGGTGCACTGGCAGCGTCTGAGCTCCAATCTGTCCGGCGAAGTTACTCTGCACGGTGTCAGATACCAGCAGTTTCGACTGACCCAGCCTTTGAATATCAGCCTGCTGAACTTCTCTGCAGGCTCACCGGTGGCGTTGATGCGCGCCCTGCTGGACCCTGCTCAGTTACCGCAGGAGTGGCAACTCGATGCTGAGGGTGTAAGGCTTCAGCTTGATGCTGCCATGATCAAGAGCTGGGTGGCGCCGGAAGAAGACACAAATCCTGCTTTATTCGGGCTCACCTGTGGGCCGGACCATCGGCAACAGTTGGGTAGCGGCGACCTGGTCCGGATGGGGGTTTCCGATATCAGCGGTGAAATCCTGCTCCGGCAGTCCCGGGATCATCTGCACTTTGAGCTGAGTACCGCGGGCACTGGCAGCGTTGAAATGACCGCCCGGAATTATCGTCTTCCCTTGGTCTTCGGGCAGGCCGGCGTGGACGATGTTCAGCCTCCGCGACCAGAACACATAGACGTGGTCCTCAGGGATGGCGGGTTAATGCGTAAGGTAGCGGTCTATTGCGCCCGGGAATCACAGATGGATGTGCCGGAATGGGTTGCGCTCATCACCCGTGGCTTTCGCGATGCTCTTAATGCCCGGGGTTATGAGCCCAGCAAACAATTGGTGGCGTTATATCAGCGCTGGTTGAGTGAAGGGGGGCAGTTGGAGTTTACCCTGGCAGCGGCCAGCCCGACGCTGGGTGTGCCGGTTCATACCCTTGAGGAAGCGGGGTCCAACGATGCCTCGTTTGACATGACCTATAACCGGGCAGGTGTTCCGGATGTGTATCTGACACGAATGGAGCCTGAACGTGCAGAGTTGCCAGAGCAGGCCTTTGAACCGGTGGTGCCGGACGAATCCGAATCCGCCATGGCGGACTGGCGACCGGCCCCGGTTGCTGAAGCAAGCCGCTGGCTTGAACGCACCGTCAGAGTTACGCTAGCAAGTGGGCGAATTGTTGAAGGTCGTCTTACCGGGGTGAGTGAAGACCGGCTTGAAGTGTCCCGAATGGTCGATGGCGGTGAAGTTGCCTATCCCATGGTCATTCGGGCTGTAGAGCGGTTCGATGTCTGGCGCCGAGCCAGCGATCAGGGCCGGCCCTTTGTCGCCCCTGAGCCGGAACCAGAGCCAGAGCCGGAAGTTGCGCCGGAGAACGAGCTGGAAACAGAGGCCGGACCCGAATTCACCACGGAAGTACAAAGCCCTACCTCCTGAACATCAAGGGTGCACCATGTCTGACCATACATTTTCTGCTACCGCCAGAACCCCGGGCATCCGGGACATGCTTACCCGGTTGATCGCCCTGCCTTCCATCAGCAGCGCTACCCCCTCCTGGGATCACAGCAATGAGCCTGTTATCCGGCAACTGGCCGAATGGCTGGAGCCCATGGGCTTTGTCACTGAAATCATGCCGGTGCCGGGCATGCCCGGAAAATACAACCTTATTGCCACCCTCGGGAGCGGCCCCGGCGGCCTGGTGCTGTCCGGCCACACGGATACGGTGCCCTTTGATGACAAGCGCTGGCAGAGCGATCCTTTTACCCTGACCGAGCGGGATGACCGCTGGTATGGTCTGGGCACCTGTGACATGAAAGGATTTTTTCCATTAGCGATTGAGGCGGCCAGATCGATTGTTGGACAGAACCTCAAACAGCCGTTGATCATCCTCGCCACGGCCGATGAGGAAAGCTCCATGAACGGCGCCCGGGCGCTGGCAGAGGCCGGTCGGCCGAAAGCGCGCTACGCGGTAATCGGTGAGCCCACAGGTCTGAAGCCGGTGCGCATGCACAAGGGCATCATGATGGAGCGGCTGATTTTCGAAGGTCAGTCCGGGCATTCTTCTGACCCGTCGTTGGGCAACAACGCCCTGGAAGGCATGCACGAGGCCATGGGTGAATTGTTGGCGTTGAGAGCCGGCTGGCAGGCGCAATACCAGAATGCCAATTTCAAGGTTCAGGTGCCAACCCTTAACCTCGGTTGCATCCATGGCGGCGACAATCCCAACCGGATTTGCGCGCGCTGTGAGTTGCACTTTGACCTGCGTCCACTGCCGGGTATGAAAATGAACGAGTTGCGGCAGATGATTCTCGACCGAATGCAGCCGCTGGCCACAAGTCGTGGTCTCAAGCTGTCCTTTGAGCCTTTGTTTGACGGGGTGCCGCCCTTTGAAACTGCCGCTGATGCCGATCTGGTTAAAGTCTGCGAACGCCTCACCGGCCACACCGCCGAGGCCGTCGCGTTCGCCACGGAGGCGCCGTGGTTACAGCAATTGGGCCTGGAAACCCTGGTCATGGGGCCGGGCTCAATCGACCAGGCCCATCAGCCAGATGAATTTCTGGCCTTGTCACAACTGGATCCGGCCGTAAAAATACTGCAGGGCCTGATTCGGCATTATTGTCTGAAATAGCCCAGCCGCATCCCCAAAACCAACATTGCTCGGGAGCAAGGTATTGAAATCAAACGACTGGCTGCATGGATTCCGCCATTCTTCACCCTACATCAACGCCCATCGTGGCCGCACAGTGGTGTTGACCCTGGGTGGCGAAGCAATCGCCCATGACAACCTGATCAACATCATTCATGACATTACCCTGTTAAGCAGTCTGGGGGTCAAACTGGTGGTGGCGTTCGGTGCCCGCCCCCAGATTCAGAAAAGGCTGGACGAAGCTGGCGAAATATCCGAATTCAAGGATGGCCTGCGCATCACCAAAGAAGCACAGTTGCCCTTTGCCCTGGAAGCCATTGGCGCCTTACGGGCCTATCTGGAAAGCCGGCTGTCGATGGGACTGGTCAATTCCCCCATGCACGGCGCGCGCATCCGGGTCAGTAGCGGCAATTATGTAGCCGCTCGTCCTGTCGGCGTTCTGGGCGGGGTTGATCACGGTTACACTGGCCGGGTTCGTCGGGTGGATATCAGCGGTATCGAAAAGCTGCTTGAGGCAGGCCACATTGTGCTGCTGCCACCGTTAGGTTACTCGCCCACCGGCGATGCGTTCAACCTCTCCTACGAAGATGTTGGCAGCCATGTCGCTGCCGCCCTACAGGCGGAAAAGCTGATCATTTTCACCGAACACAAAGGTGTGCTGGATGAAGCCGGTGACCTGGTGAGAGAGCTTACCGTGCGTCAGGCCTGTGATCGTCTGGCCACCCTCAAAGCGGCCGATGCCGACAGCGATCTGTTGCGCGCCGCCTGTGACGCTTGTGTAAAAGGTGTGCGGCGGTCCCATATCATCAGTTATGGCGAAGACGGTGCCTTGCTGGAGGAAATGTTCACCCGGGACGGTTCCGGTACGCTGGTCAGTGGCGATAACTACGAACAGGTACGCCGGGCACGGGTGGAAGACATCGGCGGCATCGTCGAGCTGATCCAGCCGCTGGAAGATCAGGGCATTCTGGTCAGGCGCTCTCGGGAATTGCTGGAAACTGAAATTGACGGATTTGTGGTCGCTGAGCGGGACGGCATGATTGTCGGCTGCGCGGCCTTGTATTCTTATCCGGAGGAAACCGCCGGTGAGCTGTCCTGTTTTGCCGTTGATCCTGCCTACCGTCGGGCAGGTCGTGGCGATGACATCCTGGCCATGATCGAATCGAAGGCTCGGAGCCTGGGTCTCGCACAGTTATTTGTATTGACGACCCAGACCGAGCACTGGTTCCGTGAACGGGGCTTCGAACCGTCGAAGGTGCAGTTCCTGCCCGGGCCCAAGCTGGCCAACTACAACACCCAGCGCAATTCAAAGGTCTTCGTTAAACGCCTCGGTTAGCCGCGCCAGTTGAGCCTGGCGCTCAGCCTGCGGTTGTTCCGATAGTGCAATGACGGCCTGGTAGAAGGCATTGAAGTCGCTGTTGTGGGTCCGCAGCAGTTGGCGAAAGCCGGGGACATATTCATTGTATTGCCGGAACAGTGCCAGATTGGCGTTATTGAGCGATGGTGGTTCACTGCCCAAAGGCCCCGACTCGCTCCACTGCGCGGACATCAGGACATAGGCCTCTCGAAGCTGATCCAATATCGCGGCTTTCCGGCTCCGTAATCGGTCGTCGGGCAACCCGTCCTGCTGCTGGTAGAGCGCAGCCAGTTTGTCGGTGGTAGCGGCCACCAGGGCCAGGGTTTGGTTGCGGTACTGCAAGCGGGCAAGGGCGCGTCCAAACTCTGCTTGCTGGCCTTGCCTGTTCAGCCAGCGCTCCAGGCCTTCCAGTTCCACCGCCGTTGCAAAACTCTCGTTGAAGGCGGTGTCTCCGGGGATATACACCACCTGATGGCTGAGCTCGTGAATGATCAGCGCTGCCATTTGTGCCGGTGGCAGGCGGGTGAAGCCGGTATGCAGCGGGTCATTGAACCATCCCAGAGTTGAATAAGCGGTGACGCCGCCAATAAACGTGTCATAGCCCCTGGCTTTGAAGGTCTGTTCTTCGGCGCTGGCCTGGTCGACATTGAAATATCCGCGGTAGGCCTGGCATCCGATCATCGGATAGCACCACTGGTGCGGCTGTAATGAAAACTCCGGCACGGCGACCAGATTGACCACCACATAGGGGCGATCCAGAGCTACATAATCGGTAAAGGATCCTGAAACCGGCAGCGCGAGCTCCTGCTGGGCGAAGTCCCGCACCTCCACTGCGGTCACCAGGGATCGTTTCAGGGCGGCCGGGGTCTCGTCACGTGCAAGCACGTCGGAAATGGGCTGACGCGCGGTCATTAGCGACCATTGGCCGCCAACGGCCTGAGCATAGTAATTGAGCGTAGAGCAGCCAGATACCGTGATTATCAGTAGCGAAAGAAGATAGATCTGACTAAGCTGTTGCATGTGATTGTCTTTAAAGCTGGTCGAAGCAAGATATATTAGCAGGAGTCTGGATGGCTGGCATGAACGTGCCGCCGGCTTCAGTTCTCTCGGACTTATTTACAGATCGATGTCACTGGTGTTGTCGCAACATCTTCGTCGGTTTTTTCAACTGCCAGGTCGTCAATGGATCCCAAGGAACGTCGAGCCAGTCCTCGTCAACCGATTAAACTCGCCGCCCAGATTGTGCTGGAGCCGGAACAGCCGTGGCCGTGCCAGATCGCTGACTTTTGCGCGGAAGGCCTGTTCATACGCTATTCAGGGGAAACCGCCCGGAAGGTCGATAAGAGTCTGGCCCGAAGCGGTAGCGACGAGCTGACGGTGAGATTTCGCAGTGTGGATGGCAGCAAGCGTCATGAGCTGACGGTCCGTGTTACCCGCCATATTGAGGGCGCCATGGGCGTGTTGTTTACCCGGGCCAACCCGGAGGCGCTGGATGCCATGCTCCAGCAATGTGGCGCTAGCCGCCGCCAGGAACGATCGGCGCTGAAGCCGCCCAATGAAAAGGTCCAGTTTGTGCTGCGCCAGTGCGCAAAAACCCTGGTCCAGCACATTGAGCCGTTGATGGAGTCGTGTTTTGTCACCCTGACAGAGGCTCTTAAAAAAGCGGCCCAGAGCGCCTCGAATGATCAGCAGGCCAATGATTATATGGATACCGCTGGCCAGATCGGTGTCCGTCAACGGGCGGTTTGGCACCAGATGCTGCAGACGCTGGAGTCGCCTCTCAAACCCGAGCGCAAAGGTGTGCCGGGGGCCGAGTTGTCACTGGTGGAAAAAAGCGAATTTGAAGATTGGCTCACTATCAAGGTGATGGTTACCAAGGCCGACACGTTATACCGTGGGGACTTGTTACAGCTGAAAATGCGGCTGGATAAACTGTCGGTCAGTAACGCCACCGGTCACCAGAATCCGCTGGGACCTTCGCTGATCTGCGAGGCCTTTCGTCGTGGTGTACAGCATCTCAAAGCAGCCCGGAACGCTGAGAAAGTCTGCTTGCGTACGTTTGAAACCTCTGTGTTGCAAGAGCTCGGGCCCCTCTACACTGACCTCAACCAGGTGTTGATCCGACAGGGGATTCTGCCGGACCTGGACCTCAGCAAATATCTCAGTGAACGCGTCCCCCGACCGGAGCCGGCGCCTTCCACGCCGCCTCCGGGCCCGCCGCCGGAGCGTCCGGTCAGACCCCGCAGCACCGATGATCTCGCCCAGCCCGATGAGGCCTCCGGGTCATCGCTGGAGAAAGCACCCGAAAAAGGAGGTGCCGGCGCTTCGTCGAGAGGTTTCCGTAACTACTCGCAGACCGCGCAATCTGCTTTTGCCACGGTACGCAATCTGGTGTCTACCCTGGCCGCCAGTCGTTTGAGCCGTGGTGATGTTGATCCGATGCCATTCTCCCCCCAGGCCCGTCCATTGTCGGCTGGTGAGTTTCAGCGGGAGCTGCAGCAGCTGCAGGTGGAAAGCCCCCAAACTGTGTCTGACCCGGTGCCCCTCAAAGACCGGGTTATCGAGCGAGTGAAGGCCTCCGGCAACAGCGCACTGGATCAGGACCAGCAGGGCACACTTGATGTCGTCGACCGGTTTTTCAGCAGTGTAGTGGCCAGCCCCAAGTTGAGCGAAGCCACCAAGCAACAGATGCGTCAGTTGGAGGTGCCGGTACTCAAAGTGGTGTTACGGGACGGGGCCTTTTTTGATGATCAGACAAGCCCGGTCAGAGGCGTGATGAACCGCCTGGCGCAACTGGGCGTGAAGGGTGGCCGCATGAATCCGGTCATTCAGCGTCGCCTGGACGAACTGGTCCAGCGCATCACCACCGACTTCGAACAGGATACCCGGGTTTTCGAGAATGCGGTTGGCGAGCTCGATACCCTGATTGACCGGCAGAATCTGGTTTATCGCCGAAATGTTGAACGTGTGACTGCCGCTGCTGAAGGCGCGCAGAAAGTGTCGGAATCCAAGGCCGCCGTCAGCGCTGCGCTGGACCAGCGGCTGGCTGGGCGCAAGGTGCCCAAGGCGTTGGTGAGCTTGCTTAACGGCGGCTGGCGGGACCTGCTCTCGCTGACCTGGATACGGCAAGGGCCCGACAGTCAGCTTTGGCAGGACTATCTGTCGGTGATCGATTCATTGATCACCATCGGGAACGATGCCGGGGCCTCCATTAATTTGCCGGAATTATTGCGGGTCATCCAGGATGGTCTGGCGTCCATATCCAGCAATCACATGCCGTCATCCCAGATCCGGGATGAGCTCAAGCAATTCCTGGTTCGCAAGCCGGATACGGTGGTGGAAATGGTAGAGGTGGCGCCAGCAGCCAGATCACCGGATGAGAAAGATCTGGTGGTCCGTGAGCGGGAACACAAGAGCTTGCAGCGCTGGGTGGCGAGGGCTCAGAAACTGCGTACCGGCGACTGGTTGAAAGATCAGGAAATCCCGGAACAGCCCCAGTTTATTCGCCTGGTCTGGATCGCGCGGGGTTTCAGTCGTTTTGTATTCGTGAACCATCAGGGTATGCGGGTAGTGGAGCTGGAGCTCAACGCCCTGGCACGGCAGATGCAAAAAGGCATGATTGTGCCCGACAGCCTGTATGATCGGCCGCTGGTGGATGAAAGTATTGATCAGATGGTTCGCAAGGTTTACGACCAGCTGTCCTGGGCCTCAACCCATGACGAATTGACCGGGTTACTGGCACGGCGGGAATTCGAGCGCATGCTTGAGCAACAGCTTTCCCGACATGAAGATGAGCGTGTTCTGGTGAGGCTGGACTTACGCCAGCTGCGACTGCTGAACGATACCGCTGGCTATTCGGCGGGCGACGACGCTATCAAGGCGGTTGGCGGTATTCTGCAGGACCGGATTGGCGATGGCATGCCGTTGGCGAGGCTGACAGGCAGCGAATTTGCTTTTCTGGTGCCGGCGGAGCAGGCAGAAGTGTTGACAGCTGGTGTCATCGACGCGATAGAGGCCATGGATCTGACATACGGGGGCAAGCGGCATCAGCTATCCGGCAGTGCCGGTCTGGCTGCTATGCTGCCAGCGTTGGCGACCGCCGAACGATGGCTGCGGGCAGCGGATGAGGCCTGCAAGCTGGCCCGGAAAAAAGGCAATCGGCATACCGTCACTTACAGCCTGGGTGCGACGGCTCAGGCCCGGCAGGAGCAGATTACCGCAAAGGTGGCGAACCTCAGCAACCTGGACGAGGAGCATATGTTGCTGCGTTGCCAGAAAATCATCCCTCTGCACCCCGGGGCCCGGTTGCCAACCCAGTACGAAATCCTGATCAGTATGTATGACGAGGCTGGTAACCTGATCGTCGCGGCTGATTTTGTCAGAATGGCAGAGCGCTATAACCGGATGCAGGCGGTCGACCGCTGGGTGGTTGGCCACATGCTTGACTGGCTCCGGGACACCGCCCCCAAGGCTACAGACCTGGGGGGCATGTGCATTAACCTGTCGGGTTATTCTCTGAACGATGAGTCGCTGCTGGAGTTCATTTATGACAAGCTGAGCCAGAAAGATGCGCCCATAGAGCGGCTCTGGTTCGAGATTACCGAGGCTGCGGCTATCAATGATGTCCAGGGGGTAGCGGAATTCATCGAGGAGATGCGTGAACTGGGCTGCCGCTTCTGTCTTGGCAACTTCGGCAGCGGGCCGACATCGTACCAGTATATGCGAAGCTTGCCGGTGGATCTGATCAAGCTCGACGGGGCCTTTACACAACAGGTAGCCACGAGCGAGACTGACTACGCCATGGTTCGCTCCATGGTGGAAATGGCCCATTATATGAAGCGGGAAGTCATTGCCTCTCAGGTCGAAACCCGGGAAGCGCTGGAAGCGCTCAGGGTGCTTGGGGTGGACTATGCGCAAGGCTATTTTATTGAAAAGCCACGGCTGTTAAACAGCCTGATTTAACGCTTCCGGAACCGTCATCCTATGTCCCGACGTCACCCCATTATTGCCGTAACCGGCTCCTCCGGTGCCGGTACGACCACGACCAGTAACAGCTTCAGCCGTATATTCACCGGCGAAGGTATTGATGCCGCCATGGTGGCGGGGGACAGTTTCCATCGCTATACCCGGGACCAGATGACGCGATTGGCGGCCAAGGGCCAGTTTGGCGAGCGCAACCACTTCGCGCTCGGCGCCAACCATATCGATAAACTGGAAGCGCTGTTTTATGACTACGGCCACTCAGGCAGTGGCCAGTTCCGCCGCTACGTCCACGATGAAGACCGGGAACTGATCAGGCACGGCCATAAACCCGGGACGTTTACCGCCTGGTCACCGCTGCCCCCTGACACCGATCTGCTTTTTTACGAAGGCCTACACGGCGGCGTGATCAGTGAAAGCTACAATATTGCGCAGTATGTTGATCTTCTGATCGGCGTGGTGCCGATTGTCAATCTCGAATGGATACAGAAAATCCGCCGTGATACCTGTTTTCGCGGGTATTCCGAGGACGAGGTGGTAAAAACCATCATCAATCGAATGGACGATTATGTGCATGATATCGTCCCGCAGTTTTCCCACACCCATGTCAATTTCCAGCGCATCCCGTTGGTCGATACCTCCAATCCTTTTGTCGTCAGGGATGTACCGACCGAAGACGAAAGTCTGATCGTCATCCGCTTTCGTGAGCCGTCGGCAATCGATTTCCCCTACCTGCTGCAGCTCATCGGTAATAGCAGCGTATCGCGACACGATACCCTGGTAATCCCGGGTCCCAAGCTCTCCCTGGCGATGGATCTGATCATGCGGCCCATGGTAACGGAGTTGATGGCGCAGAAATCTTTTGCCTGACGCGCGGACAAGAAACCGCCCTGGCGGGCGGTTTTGCCGGCGTGTGCCACGGTGCTGTGCTGTTCAGGCGGTCAGGCGCCCGTCCCGATAGTCCTGTAAGGTTTGCTCGATCTCCTGCTGGGTGTTCATGACGAACGGGCCATACTGCACGATGGGCTCACCGATGGGTTTGCCCGCAATAAGCAGCAGTCGGGCACCCTCAGAGCCCGCCGTCAAGGTAATGCTGTCACCGGCGCCAAGAACATTGGCGGCACTGTGGCTTAGCGGATCCTCCCCGAGATGGGCACTACCCTCATAAAGATACAGCATACCGTCAAGTGCCGCGGATAGCGGCAACTCCAGGTGGCCGCCGGTCTCAAGGTGAATGTCGGCATAGACGGGGGCAGTGGTACCCCCGCTTACCGCGCCACGCTGCGACGTCCCTTCGATGTCGAGTTCACCGGCTATCAGCTTGAGTTTGCCGCCGTCAAACGGAATTTCGGGGATAGCTTCCGGTTGGATATCACGATAGCCTGCGGCGGTCATCTTCTCGGCTGCCGGCAGGTTCAGCCACAGCTGGAACCCCCGCATGACACCTTCTTCCTGCTGCGGCATTTCCGAGTGGATGATGCCGCGGCCAGCGGTCATCCACTGCACGCCACCATTCCTGAGGTTGCCACGGTTGCCAAGGTGGTCCTCGTGTAGCATATGACCTTCGATCATGTAGGTTACCGTCTCAAACCCGCGGTGGGGATGAGACGGAAAGCCGGCCAGATAGTCCGCAGCCTGATCGGAGCCAAACTCGTCCAGCATCAGAAAGGGGTCGAGCCGCACAGTCTGGCTCTGGCCGATGGAACGTTTTATCTTCACGCCGGCACCATCGGAGGTGTCGATAGCGGGAATCACCTGTTTGATTGAACGTGCTGTCATCGTACACCTCCTGTCATGTTGGGGTGATTATGCGGTTAACGCATCAATTTTGGAGGATGCCTTGTCGAGTGCGGCGTCCTTCTTGTCATCTCCCATGGCCAGCCCTTCTGCGTAGACAAAGCTGACGTCCTTGAGGCCGAGAAAGCCCAGGAACGTCCGGAGGTAGGGGGTCTGGGTATCGTTCCCGGTGCCGGCGTAGATGCCTCCCCTTGCCGCCATGATAAAGACCGGTCGATCCTCCAGCAGGCCAACCGGACCCTGATCAGTATAGCGGAAGGTCACCCCGGCCCGCGCGATGTGGTCGAAGTAGGCTTTCAGCGTGGAAGGAATGCCAAAGTTGTACATGGGCACGCCAAGGATGATGGCATCGGCCCCGACAATTTCTGAAATCAGCTCGTCGGAGTAAGCAATGACCTGATTTTCCAGGTCGGACCGATCGTTGGCGGACGTTGTGAAAGCACCGAACCGGTCCGCGTCGATGTGGGGTACCGGCTGTTTCGACAAGTCGCGATAGATCACCGCGGCGGTCGGGTGTTGTGCCTTCAGGTTAGTAATGGTTTGCTCGACCAGCTGAGAGGATTGACCGTTTTGACCAAAAATACTGGTGGTGATGACAAGGATATTTTTCATGGGTAGGTGTCTCCAAGCCTGTGAATTCAGGACATGGACCTATTTAACGCTGTTCAGTACTAAGATGAAAACGGAGAAAACTGGACAGGCAGTTCAAAAAAACTGAATGATGGACGGGTGCGCTGGCGCACCCGTCCATCAAGGAAGGTTACTCGACGTTCCGGGAGTAGAAGATCTCCAGCATTTCGCGCTTGAGGCGTTGTTCAATTGATTCCGCTTCCGCCGGGTCGAGGTCTTCAGCATTGACTCCGAACACGTAGTTATCAAGCTTGAAGTTCTTCAGCATCATCTTGGTGTGGAACATGTTTTCCTGGTACACGTTGACGTCGATCATCTGATACGCGTTCTGGGTATCTTCGGTCAAGTAATTCTGGATCGAGTTGATGTCGTGGTCGATGTAATGCTTGGTGCCATCAACGTCACGGGTGAAGCCTCGGACCCTATAATCCACGGTTACCACATCTGAATCAAAGCTGTGGATCAGATAGTTCAATACCTTCAGCGGCGAAATCAGTCCACAGGTCGAGACGTCGATGTCGGCCCGAAAGGTACTGATGCCCTCATAAGGATGGCTTTCCGGGTAGGTGTGTACCGTGACGTGGCTCTTGTCCAGATGAGCAACAATGGTGTCCGGCAGTGGGCCCGGGGATTCTTCGTTGTCCGGCTCGCCATTGGTCAGCTCATGCTCGGCAATCAGCATTGTCACCGAAGCGCCATGAGGCTCATAGTCCTGGCGGGCGATATTGAGAACGTTTGCGCCGATAATCTTGACCACATCTGAAAGAATCTGGGTCAGTCGCTCGGCATTGTACATTTCGTCAATGTAGTCGATGTAGGCTTCGGTCTGCTCTTCGGTCTGCGCGAAACAGATATCGTAGATATTGAAACTCAGCGACTTGGTGAGGTTGTTAAACCCATGTAGTTTAAGCTTTGATTCCATGTTCAGCCCCCCAGCTCTGGAGTTGAATGAGTGTGGTCATGCCTGCTCGAACATGCCAACGATTTAAGGCACCGAGGCCGCCACCGATAGCTGAACGGGTGATCACCAATTGAACAGACCGGCGGAAAAGGTGCGTATTATGCACACCCGGTAAGGCATTGAATAGCGTTTTGGGACGTCAGGCTTCGCGAATTTCGTGGCTGTGGGTGATAGCGACTCCGGCTTTCTCAAGCATGATCGAGGCCGAACAGTATTTCTCAGCCGACAGGCTGACGGCCCGTTTCACCAGATTGTCCTTGAGTTTGTGTCCGGTTACGACGAAATGCAGATGGATGCGGGTGAAGACAGCAGGTACTTCGTCTGCCCGTTCGGCCTCGATCTCGGCACGACAGTCGGTAACATCCTGCCGGCTTTTCTGAAGAATGCTCATGACATCAAAAGACGAGCAGCCACCAAGCCCCATTAGCAGCATTTCCATGGGCCGTGGCCCGAGATCACGACCGCCATGATCCGGCGGGCCATCCATCTGCACCGTATGCCCACTGCCGCTGGTGGCCTTGAAGCTGGCCTCTCCGGCCCAGTCGATGGATGCTTTCATGGGGTTCCTCCAATTAGTCAGCCGCCAATGCTAGCATATCATTGCGGTTTCCTTCACTGAATTGAGGCCCGGAGAGGGGCCGGTGCAAAAAAACAAAGTGCGCTATACTTGCGAAGGGTCGCACCCCGGTTGCTGAAACCGGGCCATCTTGCTATAAGGTTTGACGTTGGTCGTATGCGGAGCGCTACCGGGGTGCCAGTCAGTGCCCCCAATACCGCAATGTAAGAACGGCAACATCACAAGAAACCCGCACGGAAAGCCGGGACATTAAAATAACATCGGTATTCGTCAGTAAAGGAGGCGCGATTCGCATTATGGCCACGATCGTCAGACCGGTTGAGCAAAAGACAAAACATCTCGATTATTTCCTGTCGCAGTGTCATCGCCGGCGCTACCCCGCCAAAAGCACCATTATCTATGCCGGCGACAAAAGCGATTCACTTTTCTACATCGTTAAAGGGTCCGTCACCATCATTATCGAGGACGACGACGGCCGCGAGATGATCATGGCTTATCTCAATGCCGGTGATTTCTTCGGCGAGATGGGGTTGTTCGATAATTTGGATTCCCGCAGCGCCTGGGTAAAAGCCAAGAGCGAGTGCGAAGTTGCCGAGATCAGTTACACCAAGTTCCGCGAGATCGCCCAGCAGGACCCGCGGGTGCTTTATTTCATTGGCGAACAAATGGCGACACGGCTCCGCCAGACCACCCGTAAAGTGGGCGACCTGGCCTTTCTGGATGTAACGGGTCGGGTAGCCAGAACGCTGTTGGACCTCTGTAAAGAGCCGGATGCGATGACCCACCCGGACGGCATGCAGATCAAGATTACCCGCCAGGAGATTGGTCGTATTGTAGGTTGTTCCAGGGAGATGGTCGGCCGTGTTCTCAAAACCCTTGAAGAGCAGGGGCTGGTGCAAGTAAAAGGCAAGACCATGGTGGTTTACGGCACCCGCTGACTGTCAGCAATTTAATCGGCATTACCCTTGGTATCGTTTCATCCAACCCTTAAAGTTGAAGTTTGAAGCATGCTTTATAGCAGGTTGGAATCATGGCCCAGAATGAGCAAGCCCCTCGATCCGTCACCCTGCCGGTAGCGGATCAACGGGTCATTTCCCACAGCCCCGCCGAAGCTGGCGTCCGGCTGGCAGCGTTCATCGCGCAAAACCCGAAGCTGATGGTTCTTACCGGTGCAGGCGTCAGTACCGATTCGGGTATTCCTGATTATCGGGACGGTGAGGGCGCCTGGAAACGCAAGCAGCCGGTCCAGCATCAGGATTTTATGGCATCCGAGGCGACTCGCCAGCGCTATTGGGGGCGTAGCCTGATTGGCTGGCCGGTGATTCGTAACGCCCGTCCTAATCCGGCGCATTTCCATATTGCGGAGTTTGAGCGCCGGGCCGTTAGCGGTCTGGTGGTTACCCAGAACGTGGATCGTTTACACCAGCGTGCCGGTACCCGGTCGGTTGTGGATCTTCATGGCCGCGCGGATGAAGTGATCTGCATGGCCTGTGGTTACCGATGTGACCGGGAGGAGGTCCACCAACGTTGCCACGAACTGAATCCGGCTTTTCATCAGTACCATGCCACCGCTGCGCCAGACGGTGATGCCGACCTGGAAGTCGATTTCACTGAGTTCGAACTGGCCAATTGCCCCTGCTGCAGCGGTATCCTCAAGCCGGATGTGGTGTTTTTTGGCGACAATGTGCCCAGGCAGCGAGTGGATTCAACTCTGCAAGTCCTTCGCAAGAGTGATGGCCTGCTCGTGATCGGCTCTTCCCTGATGGTGTATTCCGGCTTCCGTTTCTGCCGCCACGCCCATGAGATGGGCAAACCGATTGCCACGCTCAATCTTGGCCGCACACGTGCAGACAGTCTGGTGGATCTGAAGCTTTGCGCCCGCATTGCGGAGACACTGGAGGTTGCATTGGCAAATCTTTAACTGCCTGCCAGGTTACCAGAGTTCGTTGCCCTGGGCAGTCCGGGCGATTAACTGCTCGAATTTGCTGGCGGGCAACGGCCGGGAAAACAGATAGCCCTGCCCGTAGTCGCAGCCGATACTCAGCAGTAGTTGGCGTTGGGCCTCGGTTTCCACACCTTCCGCAATGACTTTGAGGCCCAACTTGTGGGCCATGATGACGATGGCTTCGGACAGCACCAGGTCGTTGGAATCGCTCTCAAGATTCTGAATAAAAGACGGGTCAATCTTCAGGTAATCAATATCGTACCGCTTCAGATAGGACAAGGCGGAGTAGCCTGTGCCGAAGTCGTCAAGGGAGACCTGGATGCCGGCATCCCGGAAGCTGAGAAGCTTTGCAGTAACATGGGTGACGGCGTTCAGTAGCAGACATTCCGTAATCTCTATGTTGAGTGACTGTCCGGCAAGATCAAGCTGCGCCAGTAATGCCAGCCATTCCTCAATCTGGTGGGAATCGCTCTGGAACTGCAGGGCGGACAATCTGATTGAGAGCTGCAAAGGGGTTGCCCGTTGCAAGCCTGCGGCATAACTGGCTGTCTGGCGAAATACCCAATCACCGATTTCAATGATCAGTCCGGTCTCCTCCGCCAGCGGTATGAAGTCTGCCGGGCCGATCAGGCCGAGCTGCGGATGGTGCCATCTCAGCAGACTTTCGGCCTTGGCCACGGCCCCTGTTGCCACATGGCGGTGAAAAAGGCGTCGTCATGTTTGCCCGATTTCAGGATGCCGGGACTTTTGCCGTAGGCTTCCTCCAACGTGTATCCGGTCATCTGCGTGAAGGCAGGATTGACGGTTATGATGCGGTTTTGCGCATCTGTCACCCCCATCGCTTCGCTGCTGCTTTGGTAGATCAGGTCAGTCAGGTGGCGCTCTTCCTCGGGAAGCGGCAGGCCGCGGGCAACGCTCTCCAGGGTGCTGCTGCGCAACTGATCCCGCTGTTCACTGCTCTGTAGCGCTTCCATTACGGCTTGACGTTGCCGCTCAAGTCTGAAAGTGGTGAGGGCAAAGCTGATGTTGATCGCGAGTTCCTCGAAGAGGTGCCGGGTCTCCGCATCAAAGAAGCCCCGGGCGTTGTGGTACACCGAAAGCATGTTGAAGGGCTGGTTATCCAGTGGAACAGGAAAGGCACCACTGCTGTTCCAGTTGTATCTCCTGGCAGCTTCATGCCACCGGGTTGTAGTGGGCTGGGTTGCTGGGCATGGCTCCGCCTTCATTTGAACATAAGCGTCTATGTTTTAATTATATCCCCCGTTCCGGGGTAGGCGTGGGTAATTTGCGAATACCGCCACAAACCTTGTCTCGGGTCAAAGCCGCGGCAATGGTCTGAAGCTGCGGTTACTGACTACAGATCTGGAGTTGCCAGTCATTGTCGGTCAGCGCCCGGCCACCTTGCCCGGTAACCTGAACGGTATCGCTGATCCCGATGCCCCAGAGTCCCGGCAGCCGCAGGCACAGGGGCAAGTGAAACACCATGTTGGTCTGGAACGGTTCGTGCTGATTGCGGGCGATGTAACCGGTACCTTCAACCCAGCTGGGCGGAAACTGGGCACCCACCGCGTAGCCGAACACGCCGGAAAAAAACACCGTCTCGCCCCAGGGCGCGAGCACTTCTTCAGCGGCAACAGCTGCGTCATGGAAACTCTTGCCCGGCCGCATGTTGGATTTGAGCGTTTCGTAAAGGGCCAGGCAAACATCCCGGATTTGCTGCATTCTCGCTGTGGCGGGCCCGGCAACCGCAGTGCACATCATGGGGGCGGTGTAGCGCTTGTAGGCTGAGCCGAATTCCAGAAACACCGGATCTCCAGGCGCAATGAGGTTCCTGCGGTGGTTGGTATGGATCACGCTGATGCGCCTGCCACTGGTGACAATTGGCTGGAGGCTCATAAACTCGCTGCCCCCGGCTAAAAGCGCCCGGGCGCCTTCGGCTGCAATCTCGTTATCACTGATGCCGGGCCGGATTACACGAAGCGCGGCCTGCATTCCGGCAGAGGTAATACGGGCACTTTCCTGCAGGCAACCCAGCTCCGCCTCGGTTTTCACAATACGAAGGCGGTCGAGTATGGCGCCGCCATCTCTGAAACACTGTGCTCCCAGCCGGTCCTGTAACTGGCTGATGACACCGTGGCGCAGGGTGGGGCTCCAGGTGTCCAGGCCGATAGCCTGAAAGTCCGCCAGCAACTCGCATAAAGGATCAATCACCTCCGCAATGCTTTCCCAGCGATAACCCAGAATGTCATCGGCAACGGCGGTCACAACAGCAGGGCCGGTTTCTATCGACGGCACCTGCAGGATGGCCTCCTGGAGCGAAAATACCAGGCAGGTGTGCACGGACACCTCAAAGGTGTTGTAGCCGGTCAGGTAGTAGATGTCCGAGGGGTCGGTGACCAGCAGCGCGTCCAGGCCCTCCGCTGCCATCGTGTGGCGGGCGCGCTGGCAGCGCGCGGCAAATTCGGCTTCGGGAAACGCCAGCTCGGAGGCTTTCAGGGTGGAGGCAAGGGCAAATCGGTACGCTTTGTGATCCATGTCAGGCTCCCGTTGAAAACGGCTTCACTGTGAAAGTGTAGCAAACCTGTAGCATTTGCCCGCTAACATCCTACCCCGGAGGCGGCAATCCAGCAGCTACTGTCTGCTCGACCGTTCAGCGTGTCGCTTGATTGCCAATCCGGTTTTGGCTGGCAGGACCGGATATGGTTTCCTTATGCCTATCGCAAACGTCCCATGCGCCGAATCGCCCCCGGCAATTATTACGGCTTGACGGGCTGTTTAACCCCCAGGTTCCTCATCGGCACCAGCGGGTATTGCGCAGCCACCTGAGCTTCATTGACTTTTTGATGAGTGCAGCGGCCAGCCACGAAAGCTGGTTGCCCCGGGCAGAGCAGGAGTCCATGCTAAGAGAGGCCGCGATAATGCACTGGTATCGGGAGCACGGTTGATCATGCACTGGATTCTGTTGCGGGGTTTTACTCGGGAACAGACTCACTGGGGTGGGCTGTTGAGTGCCCTCCGGGATGCGTTACCCGAGCACCATTTTCACCCGGTTGATCTGCCCGGCACCGGTGTTCATTACAAAGAACAGAGCCCGTGGACCATTGCCGAGATCCGCCAGCAGGTCAGTCACCAGATCAGTCACATTCCCGGTCCCTATGGGGTTATCGCGCTGTCAATGGGCGGTATGGTGGCGCTTGACTGGGCGCAACATGCCGCCCTTGGCGAAATCCAGCATCTGGTTCTGATCAACACCAGCTCCGGTTTCAGCCCCCCTGGTATCGCATGAAACCGACCGCATTGCCCCGGATGCTGGGGCTGCTGGCGCGGCGAGAGCTGTTCGAGCGCGAAGCTGGCATATTGGCTCTGACATCGAATCAGCCGGTGGCTACCGCTACCATCAAACGTTGGTACAGCATCCAGCGCCAGCGTCCGGTCAGTTGGCAAACGGCGCTGCGCCAGATTGCAGCTGCTGCCCGCTTCAAACTGTCGGCAAAGCGCCCGCTTGGAAGTGCTCTGGTGTTGGCAAGTCAGGGTGACCGGATCGTTGACTGGCGCTGCAGCCAGGAATTCGAACGGCGCTGGCAATGGTCCCTCCGGGTGCATCCGAGTGCTGGGCACGACTTGCCGCTGGACGCGCCCGACTGGGTCATTTCCCAGATAGTGGGTTATCTGCGCAGTTAACTTTCTGCCAGGCCAATCAGACTTGACGACCGCTCTGCGGAGCGGCAGTCTTCAGTGTGGGCTATTGCCTAGGCACCTAACGAACACGAGGTCATGACAATGAAAATATACGAAACCAAAACCGCACCCAATCCCCGCCGCGTAAGAATGTTCATGGAAGAGAAAGGTTTGCTCGACAAAGCGGAATTTGTTCAGATCGACCTGCTGAAAGGTGAGAATCTGACGCCGGAGTACGCGGCCCGCAACCCGATGAAGAAGGTTCCGGTGATGGAACTGGATGACGGCACCTGTATTGCCGAGACCATGGCCATCTGCCGATATTTTGAGGAAAGCTACCCGGAACGGCCCCTATTGGGTACCTCGCCACTGCAAAAAGCCCAGATTGAGCAATGGCTGCGGTGGATTGAGTACTATTTTTTCATGCCTACGGGAATGTGTTTCCAGCACTCCACCGGTTACTTCAAGGACCGGATGAATCCGATCAAGGAATGGGGTGAAGAATGCCGGGTTACGGTGGAAAAGTTCTTCCATTTTCTTGATAAAGAACTGGCCAATCGTGATTACATTTGTGGTGACGAGTTCACCGCTGCGGATATCAATGCCTTTACCGCCATCGAATTCAATAAGGTCAACAATATTCGTATCAAGCCGGAACAGACGAACTTGCAGGCCTGGTATGAGCGTATCAAGGCCCGTCCGTCTGCGCGGGTTTAACCTCCGTCATCCCGGCCCTGACCACCACAGATATCAGAAGGACGTTCTGTCATGATCGATGTTTACACATCACCGACCCCCAATGGCCATAAGGTCACTGTTACGCTCGATGAGATGGGGGTTGAGTACAATCTGATTCCGGTAGATCTCGCCAGTGGGGAACAGAAAATCCCGGCATTTCTGGCGATGAATCCCAATGGCCGGATTCCGGTTATCGTGGACCGGGACAACGACGATTTTGTGGTGTTCGAGTCCGGTGCGATCATGGTGTACCTCGCCGAAAAATACGGCAAGTTCTACCCCCGGGACCCGAAAGTTCGCTCCCGGGCCTTGCAATGGCTGATGTTCCAGATGGGTGGGGTGGGTCCGATGATGGGCCAGGCTAACGTGTTCTATCGGTACTTTCCGGAGAAAATCCAACCGGCCATCGAACGTTACCAGAACGAATGCCGGCGTTTGTTTGAGGTATTGGACAGGCGGTTGGCGGAAGCCCCCTATCTGGCCGGGGACGAAATCACCATCGCGGATTTTGCCAACTGGTGCTGGGTGCGCACCCATAACTGGTCCGGGGCATCGGTAGAAGGCCTTGAGCATCTCAACCGCTGGCTGGACGAACTCTATGATCGGCCCGGCTGCCAGAGTGGTATTGCCAAACCGGTCCGGATCGAGGATTCAGAGGAGCTGATCAAGCATGCCCGCAACATGGTGACTCGCTGAGGCCGGACTGGTCGAGAGAGCGACGGCTAGAATTCCTGGAGGTAGGAATTCACTATCCGGGCGTAGGTGCCGTCTGCTTTCATTTTTTTGAGTGCCTGACTGAAGCGCTCGACATATTCCGGCGACACGGTCTTGCGAGAGAAGGCTGCGTAGGTGGGTGATATGGAGACCACCAACGGCTGATTGGTGCCTTCCTCCAATACGATATGGACATCGTCACCGAACCCCTTCCGGCTGATGTAATAGTGGGTCGGCAGCATATCACCGATAAACAGGTCGATCCGTTTGGCCGCCAGCTTTTCAAGATTCCGTTCAATCGTCAGCGTGGTCTCCACTGATCGGAAACGGTCGTTGGTGACCTTGGTGTGAAAGTGCTCGCCATAGAAATATCCGAGCTGGTTCCCCAGTGAGAGATGTTCGATGCCGGCAAGGTCTTTCGGTAATGACATCGGCCTGGACGAGAACAAAACGTAGGTTTCATCGATCAGGCTTTCGTCCGGAAACAGACCCCAGGCTTCGCGCTCCTCCGACCGGCCGGTATTGATGACGGCATCCGCCTGCCCCTCGGCCACCTCATACAGTGCCCGCTTCCAGGGTCGAATTTCAACGTTTGCTTCAAGGTTCGTGCGCCGAACAGCTTCACGGGTAAGGTCAACGGCTACGCCGGTGACTTCACCGTCGAACACGAATTCAAGGGGAGGGTTTTCAAGTGTGCGAATCTGGAGCGATTGGGCGCCCGCCAGGACAGGGAAAAAAATGGCGCCGATCGTCACAACGAGTCGAGCAACACGCTTCATGATGCAGGGGGTTCCATGGGGAGCAGTGGAGCTTGCCCACGGAGTATAATGCGGCTGACCTGGCTATGGCGTACTCAATCGTAAACAATGGTTAACGCAGGTAACCGGTGCAAGACGGCTCAGAAGAACAGTTCCCGCAGCTTGGAGCCCGGTGCTTCCGCCCGCATAAACGATTCCCCCACCAGAAATCCGAAGATCCCGTGCTCGGTCATGGCATTGACGTCATCCCGGGTAAGGATACCGCTCTCCGTGATGGTGAGCCGGTCGGAGGCAATGCGGTGGTGAAGTTCAAACGTGGTGGCCAGGGCCACGTCAAAGGTATGCAGATTACGGTTGTTGATACCGACCATGGGTGTTTTCAGTGTCAGCGCATCCTCAAGTTCCTCGTCATCATGCACCTCCACCAGCACATCCATCCCGAGCTCAAAAGCGATGCCTTCAAGTTCCTGTAACTGGTTGCGGTTCAGACAGGCAGCAATCAGCAGTATGCAGTCGGCGCCAATGGCGCGGCTTTCATAAACCTGATAGGGCGCCACCATAAAGTCTTTGCGGATAACCGGTAGTTCACAGGCGTTGCGCGCGCTGATCAGGAAGTCTTCGTGGCCCTGGAAAAAATCCTGGTCCGTCAGTACCGAAAGACAGGTGGCACCGCCTTCGGCGTAGCTTTCTGCGATCGCAGGAGGATCAAATGGATCGCGCAGGACCCCTTTGCTGGGGGAGGCCTTCTTGATTTCCGCGATCACAGCTGGCCTACGCTGGTCCATACGGTGGCGCATCGCAGCTTCAAAGCCCCGGGTTGGCGGCTGATCTCCCGCCCGGGCACGAAGGTCTTCCGTGGATGCCAACCGCTTGCGGACCTCTATTTCTTCCCATTTACGCGTCACAATTTTGCGCAGGATAGTGGGAGTTCTGTCGTTATCGGGAGTGGTCATAGATATTGGTCACCAAGATCGTTGATAAAAGCCGGAATCAGTCAAAACAATGGGAGAAGTCCGCCAGCTCCGACATCTTACCGGCGGCCAGGCCGCTGCCGATGGCATCCTGTGCCATATCCACACCGTGGGCCAGCGAGTCTGCCAGGCCAGCAAGATAGATGGCGGCGCCGGCATTGAGTGCGATCAGATCCCGGGCTTTTTCCGCCATATTGTCGTGGCCCCGGCCAAAAGCGGCCTGGATCAGCTTGAGGGAGCCTTCCACGGTGTCAACGCTCAGGCCTACCAGGGACTGGCTCTGGACCCCGAGTTCTTCCGGAGTAATGTCGTACTCGCGGATTTCGCCGTCCTTGAGTTCAGCCACGTGGGTGGCGCTGGCCAGACTGATCTCGTCCAGCCCGTCTCTGGAGTGCACCACCATAATGTGCTCGCTACCCAAACGTTGCAGTACCTGTGCCATTGGCAGGCATAACTCCCGGCTGAAGACGCCGATGAGCTGACGCTTCACCCCGGCAGGGTTGGTCATCGGGCCAAGGATATTGAATAGGGTGCGGATGCCCAGCTCTTTCCTGGGGGCTATGGCGTTTTTCATGGCGCCATGGTGGGCGGGAGCAAACATGAAGCCGACGCCAATCTGCTCGACGCAGCGAGCGACCTGCTCCGGTGTGAGGGCGATGTTGATGCCGGCTTTTTCAAGCAGGTCGGCACTGCCGCTTTTGGACGACACGGCCCGGTTGCCGTGTTTGGCAACAAAGCCGCCAGCCGCAGCCACCACAAACGAGGCGGCCGATGAGACGTTAAACAGGTTGGCGCCATCGCCTCCGGTGCCGACAATGTCCACCAGGGGTTCGGCGTTAATCGATACGTTGCTGGCCAGCTCCCGCATGACTTCCGTGGCGCCGGTAATCTCGTCAATGGTTTCGCTTTTCAGGCGCAGCCCCATCAGGAATCCGCCGATCTGGGCATCGGTCGCTTCACCATTCATGACGATTCCCATGACCTGCTTCATTTCCTCACGGGAGAGGTCGAGATTGGAAGCAATTCGGTTCAGAGCTTCTTTCATGTCCATCTGAATGGCCTCTTGTCTTTGTGGTCTTCCGGATTAAAGATATTAGCTTCTCAGAAAGTTCCGCAACAATTCATGCCCCTGCTCGGTCATGATCGATTCCGGATGAAACTGTACGCCTTCGATGGGCAGGGATTTGTGCCGCACGCCCATGATTTCCTCCACCGAACCATCGTCATTGCGGGTCCAGGCGGTGACCTCGAGGCAGTCCGGCAGGGTAGTCTTGTCGATGACCAGGCTGTGATAGCGGGTTGCTTGCACCGGGTTATTGAGACCCCGAAACACCCCGGTGTCGGAATGATAGACCGGCGACACCTTGCCATGCATGACCCGCCCGGCCCGAATGACATTACCACCATACACCTGGCCAATCGCCTGATGGCCCAGGCAGACGCCGAGGATCGGCAACTTGCCGGCAAAATGCCGGATGGCGGCCATGGAAATGCCCGCTTCGTTGGGCGTGCAGGGTCCCGGTGAAATCACCAGACGTTCGGGCTTCAGGGCTTCGATTTCTTCAATGGTGATTTCATCGTTGCGGTACACCTGCACGTCTGCGCCAAGTTCCGCCAGATACTGCACCACGTTGTAGGTGAAGGAATCGTAGTTATCGATCATCATCAGCATAATCGTCTCCTCGCCTCAGTGGTCGAAATCGTTGTAGGTCATGGCCACCGCGCGAAAAATTGCGCGGCCCTTGTTCATGGTTTCCTTCCACTCCAGACGAGGTACTGAATCCGCCACGACGCCGGCACCGGCTTGTATGTGGAGTGTCTGGTCCTTGATGACGGCGGTGCGGATGGCGATGGCGGTATCCATATTGCCATTGAACGACAGGTAGCCCACAGCGCCGCCGTAGACCCCACGTTTGACCGGCTCCAGCTCGTCGATGATTTCCATCGCGCGGATTTTGGGTGCACCACTGAGGGTGCCAGCCGGTAAGGTCGCCCGCAGCACATCCATGCAGGACATGCCTTCTTTCAGACGACCGGTCACGTTGGACACAATATGCATCACGTGGGAGTAACGTTCCACGATCATTCTGTCGGTCAGTTTTACCGTGCCGGTTTCTGATACGCGGCCAGCGTCGTTGCGACCCAGGTCGATCAACATCAGGTGTTCGGCAATTTCCTTGGGGTCGGCCAGCAGTTCTTTTTCCAGCGCCCTGTCTTCGGCGTCGGTGGCGCCGCGCTTGCGGGTGCCGGCGATGGGCCGGACAGTGACTTCTTCATCTTCCACCCGGGCGAGGATCTCCGGTGACGAGCCGACAATCTGGAAATCCCCAAGGTCCAGGAAATACATGTAGGGAGAAGGGTTCAGTACCCGCAGGGATCGGTAGAGATTCAGCGGCGGGGCCTCGAACGGAATCGACATGCGTTGGGAAATCACCGTTTGCATGACGTCACCGTCCAACACGTAATCCTTGATCTTGCCCACGGCGGCCTCGAACTTTTCCTGGTTGAAACCGGAGACAAAATCGCTCTCATCCACTACCTTGCCGCGCAGATGGGCGGGTGTCGCCGGGGCATCAGCCACCTGTCGGTGCAAGCGGGCTTCGAGCTCGTCCAGAGTACGTTGGGCGTTACCATAGGCATCCTCAAGGGAGGGGTCAACGTGGGTGATCAGGTGCAATCGGCCCCGGAGGTTGTCGAACACCACCAGATCATCGGAAACCATCAGCAGGATGTCCGGCGTGCCGATTTTATCGGGCGGGCAGCTCTGCTTCAGGCGTTTCTCGATGTAGCGCACGGTGTCATAGCCGAAGTAGCCCACAAGACCACCGTTAAAGCGGGGCAGTTCCTCAAGATCCGGTGCCTGGAAGCGTTGCTGGTAGGCTTCGATAAAGGCCAGGGGGTCTTCGCTGTGGGTTTCTTCGACCACTGTGCCGTCACGGCTGATGGAAATATGATGGTTGTCCACCCGTAACACTTCCCGGCAGGGCAGGCCGATGATGGAATAGCGGCCCCATTTTTCCCCACCCTGAACGGATTCGAGCAAATAGGAGTAAGGCGCGTTGGCGAGCTTGAGATAGGTGCTTAACGGCGTATCCAGGTCGGCCAGTACTTCGCGATACACAGGGATACGATTGAAACCAGCCTCGGCGAGCGAGGCGAAGTGCTCGGGTGTCATGATAATCGTCCTGAATTCTGATCTGCTGGGCTGACCGGCGGCGCTGTGGCAACAACACCGGTCCAGCGGTTGGGCGGTTGGTTACCACCGGCAAAGTGGCACTCTAAACCGCCGGGCTCAATTCAGCCGGTACGCCATCGCCACCATCGTGTGGCCCGGGTGGTCAGTACACTGTGAGTTGCAGTCAGAGTCAGTCCCTGCACGGCAGGAATCCCCCGAGATCAAGAAAGTGAAAGGAACCAGCCACGAGGTTACAAAAGCTCCGCCAGTGAATCAACCACTATATCCGCGCCCAGGTCGTCAATCGGGGTGCCGTAGGTGTAACCGTAGCGAACCGCGACCACCGGCATACCCGCATTGCGGGCGGCCTGTATGTCGTTTATCGAATCCCCGACCATCAGGGTGGTTTCAGGGGTTCCGCCCAGTTTGCACATGGCATGGAGCAGTGGTGCCGGGTCCGGTTTTTTCTGGGGCAGTGAATCTCCGCTCACGGACACCTCGAACCAGCGATCCAGGCCCATCCTTCTCAGCAACGGGTCGGTAAAAGCGTAAGGCTTGTTAGTCACCACACCCAGGCGACAACCGTTGCTCTTCAGTGCTCTGAGCCAGATTTCCACGCCATCGTAGACCTTGGCCTGCTGGCCGTTCAGGTCCGCGTAGGCGGTGAAGAACAAATCCAGCGCCTGGCGAAACGTCAGCTCGTCGCTTGTCGTGTCTTTCTCGTGATCAAAAGCGCCGGCCAGGGCGCGCCGAACCAGAACCGCCGCTCCATTTCCGACCCACTCCCGCACCCGGTCCTCGCCAACCGGTGGCCGGCCCAATGCCCTCAGCATCTGGTCGATAGCGGCCGACAAATCGGGGGCGCTGTCGACCAGGGTGCCGTCCAGATCAAACAATACGGTGGCGGGCCCCTGGCCCTTGAAGAGTTCGGTCAGGGTCATTTTGCGTTAGCCAGTTCAGCCCGCATTTTGTCGATGGTGGCTTTGTAATCATCGGTATTGAAGATGGCGGAACCGGCGACAAAGGTGTCAGCTCCGGCGGCTGCGATTTCACGGATGTTGTCTACCTTGACGCCGCCGTCGATCTCAAGCCGTATATCCAGGCCGCTGTCGTCAATGCGCTTGCGGGCCTCCCGCAGCTTGTCCAGCGTACCGGGAATGAACGACTGGCCACCGAAGCCGGGGTTGACGGACATCAGCAGGATCATGTCGATCTTGTCCATCACATAATCCAGATAGTGCAGCGGTGTTGCCGGGTTGAATACCAGGCCGGCCTTGCAGCCGCCGTTGCGGATCAGTTGAAGGGAGCGGTCAATATGGCCCGTCGCTTCCGGGTGAAAGGTGATATAGCTGGCACCGGCCTCAATGAACATGCGGATCAGATCATCCACCGGGGAAACCATCAGATGCACATCGATCGGGGCGGTAACGCCGTGTTTCCTCAGGGCTTCGCAGACCATCGGCCCAATGGTCAGGTTGGGTACGTAATGGTTGTCCATGACATCAAAATGCACGATGTCCGCCCCGGCGGCCAGTACGCGATCGACTTCCTCTCCCAGCCGGGCGAAATCAGCGGATAAGATGGACGGTGCAATCTGATAAGGCTTCATAACAACTCTCTCGACAAGGCTGTAAGGATTCCGGTGGCAGCTACCACCTCAAAAGCGGCAACTGCCAACTTAAAAAGAGTGCTAGTCTACCACTTTGCGAACAGTTTGGGGGGCAGGGGTTTGATCATGCAGCAGGAGCTGACAAGGGGTTTGGTGTTCATGGTCGGGGTGCTCGCCGCTACCGCGCCCTGGACTCCTGTATTCTCGCAGGATGATGATAGCGAACCCCTAACGGAGCGCGCGATGGTGTCTCCTGGACTGGATTCAGAGACCCTCGCCATGGCCTATCCGGATCAGGCGGTGTGGCTGGAAAGCGAGCGTTTTGGCCGCGCCCTTGCGCTGTTCGAACCCGAGCAGACCGCTCAGCCCAGGGGCGCTGTACTGCTGCTGGCCGATGAGGGTCAGTCCGCCGACGCCGGTCTGGCGGGTGCGGTCAGGGGGCTCTTTGCCAAAGCTGGCTGGGCGGCGATGACCCTGGGTTTGCCCCCATTACCGCTGGCTCTCGAACCGGCGCGTAAGGCCGAACGGCAGCCGCCCGATGCGGCTGACGCGGACGCTGCGCCGGAACCGCAATCCATCATGATTGACGTGATGGAGAGTGACGACGTACTGGATGACCTGAGAGAGAACTACCGGGCCCGAATCCAGGCGCACCTGGCTGCGGCCGTGGTTGATCTGAAAGCACGCGGCTATTCGCGCCTGGTATTGGTCGGCGTGGGCCGCGGCGCAGGCCATGCGATATCGCAGGTGGCGGGCGGGGCTGCCGGGCCCGCAGCGCTGGTGCTGATTGCGCCGGAATTCGAGACGGCCGAGAGGCAGCCGGCAATCGACAGTCTGAGCGCAGTGGCGACGCTGTCGCTACTGGATATTGTCAGCAGTCGTTCCGACCGCGCTGCGGCAAAAGTGCGTCAGAGCCGTATGAAGCGAGAGGGTATGACGGGCTATCAGCAGCAGGCCGTGGCTATGGGGCCGCGGCCATTACCCAGGGACGCCCGTGGACTGGTCAATCGGGTTACCGCCTGGCTACGGCCCCGGGACTGATCGGGTCAGGCAGGACATTACTGTCGACGCTTGATCAGCTCCCAGGCTTTCTGATAACGCAGCAAACGTTCCTTGGCCAGGGCAATTTCGGTTGCGTCGAGATTGCGGTCGAGCTTGTCGGGATGGCATTCAGACACCCGTCGGCGATAGGCTTGTTTCATCTTGGTGAACTCGTCCCGGGTGCCGACTCCCAGTAGCTTGCAGGCTTTGTCATAACTGTCCGGCAAGGGTTGCAGTTCCGGCCGGGTAATCCAGACCTTACGTGCGTAGCTATCGAGGATTTCCTGCATCAGGCCGGTGGGCAATCCCAGCCGGTCAATGGCGTCTTCGCAGCGGTATCGGCGTGGCTTGGTAGGCTGGCCGTGCAGCTGGCTTGCGTGGCAAAGGCAGAAGACGACCCGTAATGCCGGCGAGGGCCAGGCCCATTGACTGAGGCGCAACCGCAAGGCGCGCCACGACGAGGGTTCTTTTGCCTGCTTGCCCGATTGAAACTGGTTAATGGCATGACGTCGCTGACGCTGGGACAGCTTCAGGGCTTTCATCAGTGACTCTGCAAAACCGATGTCAGCACTGGTTACCGGGCCTTCGGCTTTGGCAATATAACCAAGAAAGTAAAACAGGCTTCGTCTGCACCACCCCGGCAGCCGGGTGCGGGCGATCAGTTCGTTGGCCTGGTGACCACAGGCATTCAATTCTTCCAACAGAACATGGAATTCCGATTCAATGCGCGCAGGCAGCATTCGGTCACCGGCGGCCAGAGGCATTATTCAAGCTCCTTCCAGCGTGGTCAGCTGCTGGTCGAGCTGGGTCAGCCGCTCGGGTGTGCCAATATCAAACCATAGGCCGCGATGATGGATGCCGTGCACCTGATTTCGGCCCATGGCGGCTTTCAGGATCGGCGCGAGTTTTTGCTTGCCGTGCTCCAGGCCTTCAAACAACGAGCGGTGCAAAAGACTGATGCCTGAGAATGTCAGCGCGGGACGGCCACGATCGTGAACGCGACCATGGTGGTCAAGATTGAAATCGCCGTCAGGATGGTGGGGTGGATTGTCCACCATGACCAGCACCGCCGTGGCTTCTCCTGCCGGTGGCGTCAAAAGGGCAAGGTTAAAGTCGCACCAGATATCGCCGTTCACCACCAGAAACCAGTCCTGCCCGGCACCGGTCAGCAGGGGAAGTGCCTGTAAAATACCACCGGCGGTTTCCAGCGGCTCTTGCTCCCGGGAGTAAGTGATGACAACGCCGAAGCGAGAGCCATCCGTCAGGGCGGACTCAATCTGTTCGCCGAGCCAGGCATGGTTGATGACTACCTGACAAAAACCGGCTGCCTTCAGCCGTTCCAGATGATGAACAATCAACGCTTTGCCACCGGCTTCGAGCAGGGGCTTCGGGGTTGTTAAGGTCAGTGGCCGCATTCGCTCCCCTTTGCCAGCGGCCAGAATCATTGCATTCACCTGTTCAGTGACCTCCAGTGTCAGCTGTCTGCGGCTGTTTCGAAAGTGTTGTCAGCTCTGGTTCCACCACGTCTCTGAGCCAGGCGTGGAAATGTCGCAGCGCCGGTTGCCGTCCACTCGCCTCCACCAGATAGTGCACGGTTCGCGGGATATCCGCCAGATAACTCTGCTTGCCATCCCGGATGGCCAGCCGGGCGAAAATCCCGGCGGCCTTCAGGTGACGCTGCATGCCCATCAGCTCCAGCCACTGACGGAAGGTGTCCGGGTCGGCGTGGTGCAGGCCGGCTGCCAGGCTGATGGTGCGGTAATACTCGATCCATCGGGCAAGCCGTTGCTCGGGCCAGCGCACATAACAGTCCTTCAGCAATGACACCAGGTCATAGGTGACTGGCCCTCGTACGGCATCCTGGAAGTCAATAACTCCGGGAGCAGTACGGTTTTTCCGAATCAGCAGGTTGCGGGAATGATAGTCCCGGTGGACGGTCACTTCCGGTTGTGCCAGCGCGCTTTCCCGGAGGAACGCAAAGGCGGTATCCAGCATGGATTGTTCGCCGTTGGAAAGATTCATGCCCAGCTGGCGGGTTAACAACCAGTCAGGGAATAGCGCCATTTCCCGGTCGAGCAGGGCAATATCATATTGTGGAAGGGGTTGTCCGGGTTGATCCTTAATCTGTTGGATCCGGCAAAGTTCATCCAGGGCGCTGGTATACAGCTGATCTGCATTGTCATCAGACAGGGCGTCGAGCATCAGCTGGTTACCAAAATCCTCAAGCAACACAAAGCCCTGTGCCAGGTCTTCGGCGTGAATCTCCGGAACCGAAACACCCTGTTGGTGCCAGTACCGGGCGATCGCCACAAATGGACGGCAGTCCTCGTGTTCCGGTGGGGCGTCCATGGCAATGCGCTGGGAGGAGGGCGTCGCGACCCGGAAATAGCGCCGGAAACTGGCGTCGCCGGAAACCGGTGACAGCGTTGCCTGCTCAAAGCCGGGCTGTTGGTGAACCCATCGGGTGAGTGCGTTAAGTCTGGTGTCCATGGACGGCTCTGCTGGTTTCTTGGGGGTTGTGAAACACGAAAGTTAGCAGATGCTGCCATGGCGCGTAAAAGGGTTTTATTAAAACGGTTTCCGTTAACAAGGCTGAGTGCGGCGTGTAAACTAGGCGGTCCTGAATAATCGTCATCCATCTCCGGACAGGATTCCCCCAACGTGCCAGTTTATCCAAGGAATGTGCTCGCCCCGGCGCTGCCAAAGCAGCCAGCTGGCGGGCGTGTTCTGTGCCAACTGGGTATGGTTGCCGCGATGGTGACGGTCATGACAGTGCCCGTCAAGGCAGTGGCCGAGCAGCCCTTAACCGCTGCCGAGACCGACTGGCGGGAACGGCCCGACCTGCCTGAGCAGCAGCGGGACGCGCTGCCCGAATTCTGTTCCGGAGGCTACCTGCAACCGGAAGGCTATCGGCAGAACGTCGGAGCCGTGCCGACAGACAACAGTAATGAGCCACTACAGGCCAGCGGCCTGTCCGCCCGCTATGAAATCGATCAGACGCTCTGGCTGCAAGGGGATGTCCGTCTGCGCCAGGGCCAGTTTGACGTCACCGGGTCAGAGGCCCGTTATAACCAGGCAGACGGTCAGCTCCGCCTGTCGGGTCCGCTGGTCAGCCGAGGCCAGGGCTTTTTGTTAACCGGCGACAGGGCGGACTATGACACCGACACCGGCCGTCTCGATATCAACACCGCAACGTTTTTGCTTCACGAGGCAGAAATGCGCGGCTCGGCACTCAGCCTGTCGCAACCGCAGGCAGGACGGGTATTGATTCGGCAGGGTAATCTGACCACCTGTGCTCCGGACCAGAATGACTGGGCTCTGGTGGCCTCGGAGATCGAGCTTGATCAGATCGAAGGTGTGGGAACCGCAAGGCACGTGCGCCTGGAAATAAAAGATGTGCCGGTGTTTTATGTGCCCTACGCCAGCTTTCCGATCGATGATCGCCGCAAGAGCGGTTTTCTGTATCCTGCCTTCGGGACGTCGAATACCGGCAGCGGTGCTTTCCTCTCGGTTCCCTACTACCTGAACCTTGCACCTTACTATGATGCCACTCTGACGCCCCAGTACATCCATGGTCGGGGGTTATTCAGTGAGGTGGAGGGGCGCTATCTGTCACCATTCGGAGAGTCCGTTCTCCAGCTGGGCTACATCGCCAACGACAGCGCCTACGAAGATGAAGAACCCGGCGCGGATGGCGAGCGCTGGGCACTGGATTTCAGCACCCGGGCCAATCTTGGGGCGGGCTGGCGTGGTTATGGTGATTACTCGGTGGTATCGGATAACGATTACCTGAGTGATCTTAATCGCAGTCTTGAAATCAGCCAGGCCACCCATCTTTTGCGTCGTGGTGGCGTGCGGTATACCGATCGTCAGCAGTTTTTCGAGCTTTATGTGAATGGCTACCAGACCATAACGGATCGGATAGCGGATCAAAACAAACCCTTCGATCAGCTACCGGAAGCCATTTATGGCTTTGAAAGGGACCTCGGCGTGGTCGAGACAGTGTTTGAAAGCCAGTACACCTGGTTTGATCGTGACAACTCCGGTCTGACCGGTCTTGATCGTGCCACGGGCCAGCGTTTGCGCGTGCTGCCCGAGCTGGCGCTGCCGATGCGAGCGCTCTGGGGTTATGCCCGGCCTTCGGTTACTCTGGACCATACCGTTTACGAACTGGAAGACTACACCCTTGACGATGGATCCCTTGGCGACGGAAGTTTCGAGCGCACGGTGCCGGTGTTCGAATGGGATTCGGGGTTGTACTTTGATCGTCAGTCCACACTGTTCGATATACCGTACAATCAAACACTGGAGCCAAGGCTCTATTACGCCTGGGCGGATGCCGATGACCAGAGTTTCATACCGGATTTTGACTCGGCCATTCGCGGCTTTCGTTTCGATGATCTGTTCTCCCGCAACCGGTTCACCGGCGGCGACCGGGTAGGTGACGCCAATCAGCTGGCGACTGCCGTCACCACCCGTTTCAATGACCTGAATACAGGCGCCGAGCGGGCCCGGTTGAGTCTCGGTCAGTTGTACTATTACGATGATCGTGACGTCACCCTGAACGGTGAGGGCGCAGATGACCGAAGTGATTCGGCATTGGCGGGAGAAGCGGTTCTGCGGCCAATGGATACGCTGGATATCCGGACCTCCGGGCTTTGGGACCCGCGCACCCGCCAGACCCTGGAAGGGCGGAGCCAACTGGTGTTCCACTCGGAGAATTACCGGTATCTGGCCACCCTCGGACACACCTATCGTCGTGGTGAATTTGAACAGTCGGATATCGGGGCGGTTTTCCCTGTCACAGATAAGGTCAGCCTGATCGGCCGCTGGGTTTACGATTCCCAGACTGACCGAACTGCCGGCTCACTGGCCGGTATCGAATATAATAATTGTTGCTGGAGTGTCCAGTTGGTCAGCCAGAATTATCTGACCGACGATCAGAACCTCGAGAACCGCATTCTGTTTCAGGTCCAGTTAAAAGGTCTGGGCGGCAGCGGCGGTTCATCGGGGCGGATTTCCGAAGCCATTTATGGCTTTGATGAAAGAGAACGCCGCCGGTTCGGGCCTCGTGAATAAAACGACAACCCGGACCGCTATTGCATGTTACAACCGAGGTGATTATGAAGGCGACCCTGCGCCAATGCGCACAAGCCGTTTTGTTAATGGTAGCGCTCGTCTGTGCGCCCCTGGCTCTTGCCGAGCGCCAGCAACTGGACAGCGTAATTGCGATTGTCGATGACGATGTCATTCTGCAATCGGAGCTCGACGCCCGTGTTCGCACCATCGTCTCCCGGCTCAACACCCAGGGTACCCGGTTACCGCCCATGGAAGCCCTTGAAGAGCGCGTGCTGGAACAGTTGATTACCGACTCCATCCAGCTCCAGATGGCAGCGAAAATGGGCATGCGCGTCAGCGACAATGAGCTCAATGATGCCATGCAGAATATTGCTGCCCGCAACAACATGACCCTGCAGCAGTTTGAACAACAGCTGGAGCAGGAGGGCCTGACTTACCGCGAAGCCCGTGAGCAGATCCGCCGCGAGATGTTGCTGAGCCGGGTACAGCAGCGCAATGTTGACAACCGGGTCCGGGTGACCGGGCGCGAAGTTGACAATTTCCTGGCGGCTACTGCTGCTGGCGGAGATACCGGGGTGGAATACCAGCTGGCCCACATTCTGGTGGCCGTAGATGATTTTAACGACCCGTTGGCTGTCGAAGCCGCCCGGGAAAAGGCCAATAGCCTGTTGGAGCGCATTCGTGCCGGTACCGACTTCCGGGCAGTGGCGGTGGCGGAATCGGATGCCAGTAATGCTCTCGAAGGTGGCGTGATGGGTTGGCGCCCTGAAAACCAGCTGCCGTCGCTGGTATCCGATGTGGCACCGGCTCTGGAGATTGGAGAGCCCTCCGAAGTGTTGGAGAGCGGCAGCGGCTTCCACATTATTACAGTGCTGAACAAGCGCGGCGGCGACCAGCAACTGGTGGAGCAGTCGAAGGTTCGTCACATCCTGGTACGTCCCACCGAGACAGTAACGGACGCGGAGGCCGAGCGGCGCATCAATGAACTGGCCGAGCGGCTGAAAAATGGCGCGGATTTCGCCGAACTGGCAAAGGAATTCTCCGATGATCCGATCTCCGGCTCTGATGGCGGTAATCTGGGCTGGGTAAGCCGCGGCGAAATGGTGCCAGCCTTTGAAAAGGCCATGGAAGAGGCGGCGGTCGGTGAACTGAAGGGCCCGGTCCGTTCGCAATTCGGCTGGCATCTGCTGGAAGTTCAGGAGCGTCGGCGGCAGGACATGGGCGGTCAAATCAAGGAAGCCGAAGCCCGGCAAGCCCTGTACCGTCGCAAGTTTGATGTGGAGCTGCAGAACTGGCTGCGTGAAATCCGCGATGAGGCCTACGTCGATCTCAAAAGCGACGTCGACCCTGAAGCCGATGCGAACGAGGATTCATGAGTGATTCTGTCACCCTGGCGCTGACCCCTGGCGAGCCTGCCGGGATCGGGCCAGAGCTATGTCTGGCGATCGCGCTGGAGTCGCGCGCGGCGGGGCTGGTGGCGATTGCTGATATGGGACTGCTGGCCTCCCGGGCACAGCAGCTGGGTCTTGAGGTAACGTTGGTGCCCTGGCAAGCGGGCATGGCCGCAGCAACCGACCCCGGTAAGCTGTCGGTGTTGCCTGTTAAGGGCCTGGCCTCTGACCAGGCCGGTACCCTTGACCGCAACAACAGCGCCTATGTGCTCAGGACGCTGGAAGTGGCCACCCAGGGCTGCCTTGACGGAATTTTCGCTGGCATGGTGACCGCTCCGGTTCATAAAGGTGTAATCAACGATGCCGGTATTTCCTTTAGCGGCCACACCGAATTTCTACAGGAGATGTGCCAGGTTGAGCGTGTCGTTATGATGCTGGCCACCGAGTCACTGCGGGTAGCGCTGGTCACCACACACCTGCCCCTGAAAGACGTTGCCGCGGCGATCACACCGGCACGTCTGAGCCAGGTAACAAGGATACTGAACCGCGATCTGCGGCACTATTTCGGTATCGATCACCCCCGTATCCTGGTGGCGGGACTCAACCCCCACGCAGGCGAGGGTGGTCACCTTGGCCACGAAGAACTTGACGTTATCGAGCCTACCCTGGACGCCTTGCGCCGGGAAGGTATTCAGCTGATCGGCCCGTTACCGGCCGATACCCTGTTTACGCCACACTGGCTGGACAACGCCGATGCGGTGCTCGCGATGTACCACGATCAGGGCCTGCCCGTGCTGAAGTATCAGGGCTTTGGCCGGGCGGTTAATATTACTCTGGGTTTGCCCATTGTGCGGACCTCCGTCGACCATGGCACGGCGCTGGATCTGGCGGGCACCGGCAAGGCCGATGCGGGCAGTTTGCGTGCAGCGATCAGCGTGGCAACTCAAATGGCCGCCAGCAAACAGGGAGCTCAAGCGTGAGCCGCAGTAAACACGGGCATCAGGCCCGTAAACGATTTGGTCAGAACTTCCTCCACGACGCCGGGGTGATAGAGCAGATTGTGCGCTCGATCAGCCCGAAGCCGGACGACACCATGGTGGAAATCGGCCCCGGGCTGGGGGCGCTGACAGAAGAGATACTGGCGGTTAACCCGAATCTTCAGGTTGTGGAGCTGGACCGGGACCTGATTCCGATCCTGCGAACCAAGTTCTTTAACTATCCGGGTTTCCAGATTCACGAGGGGGATGCCCTCAAGTTCGATTTCAGCCAGTTGGTGACGGACAAACCCCTGCGGATAGTGGGGAACCTGCCCTACAACATCTCAACCCCGCTGATCTTTCACCTGCTGGGCCAGTCTGGTGTGGTGCAGGACATGCACTTCATGTTGCAGAAAGAAGTGGTGCAGCGGTTGGCGGCCGTTTCCGGAGACAACAATTACGGTCGGCTGGGTATCATGGCGCAGTATTTCTGCAAGGTGCAGCCATTGTTCGAGGTCGGCCCGGGTGCCTTCCGCCCGTCACCAAAAGTGGATTCTGCCATTGTCAGGTTGGTACCTCACAGCATCTTGCCTTACCCGGCCAAGGATCTGAAAACACTCCAGGTCGTTGTCCGCACGGCGTTTAACGCCCGCCGCAAAACACTTCGCAAGGCGCTGGGTAGCCTGGTGACCGTGGATCAGCTCCACGCCCTGGGTATTGATGACGGCCTTCGACCGGAGAACCTGACGCTGGAAAATTACGTTGCCATAGCGGATGCGTTAACGGACGCCGGGCAGAGCGAGCAGTGTTCACACGGAGCCGACAATGACTGACTATGCCATCGGCGATATCCAGGGCTGTTACGACAGGCTGCTGGAGGTGCTGGCAATAATCGACTTTTCGCCCTCCCGGGACCGGCTCTGGGTGGCCGGGGATATCATCAATCGGGGCCCGTCTTCACTGGCGACCCTTCGCTTTATTGAAAGTCTGGGTGCGTCGGCGGAAGTCGTGCTTGGCAATCATGATCTCCACCTGCTGGCGGTCGCTCTGGGTGGCCATAAAACCCGGGGCAAGGATACACTCGATGACATTTTGCAGGCACCGGACCTCGACAGGCTGATCGAGTGGCTACGACAACAGAATTTCTGTGTTTACGACCCGGATCGCAACTTCTTGATGGCTCATGCCGGTTTGCCTCACATCTGGTCGGTGGAGCAGGCTCTGGGGTATGCGAAAGAGCTGGCGAGCGTGATCCGCGGCCCGGAGGCCACTGAATATTTCACCCACATGTACGGCAACGAGCCGGCCCGCTGGCGGGAAGATCTGACCGGTATGGACCGCTGGCGCGCAGCCACCAACTATTTTACCCGCATGCGGTTTATTGCCGAGGATGGCACGCTGGAACTGACTACCAAGGAGTCGGCAGGCGAATCGCCGGCGGGTTATGCACCCTGGTTCAGTTTCCCCCGGCCGGATAATACCCGGGTGATTTTTGGCCACTGGGCAGCGCTGGAAGGCAATACGTCGGCCGACCAGTTCATCGGTCTTGATACCGGTTGCGTATGGGGTGGTGCGCTCACGGTCATGAATCTGGACACCGGCGAGAAAACCCACTGTGATTGTTAGCTCCGGCAGTGTCCTGCGATGTCCCTTGGTACTGGGTGCCCTGTTGGTCCTGTTGGCGGTGATGGCGGGTGCCTTTGGTGCCCATGCTTTGCGGGCGATCGTCTCTGAGCGCAGCCTGGAGGTTTTCCAGACCGGCGTGCAGTACCAGATGATTCACGGCCTCGGGTTGATCCTGATCGCCATCCTGGGCGCCCTCGATTTATCCCGTCGTCTGTTGGTGCTGGCCGCCGGTTTTCTGGCGGCGGGTGTGGTGATGTTCAGTGGCAGCCTGTATCTGCTGGTGCTGACGGAGATGCGCTGGCTGGGCCCGGTCACCCCGTTGGGTGGGCTCTGTTTCATGGCGGGCTGGGTATTGGTGGTGATTGCCGGGCTACGGCAAGGCAAAGGTAAGGAGTCATTATGATGATGCGAATTCAGGTTAATGGTAAGACTACCGAGGTGTCAGACGATGCCACTATTTCAGTGTTGCTGACGCAGTTGTCGGTCACCGGAAAACGGCTTGCAGTGGAAGTTAACGAAGACATTGTTCCCCGCAGCCAGCATACAGAATTCCAGCTGAGTGCCGGTGACCGGGTCGAAATTGTCCACGCGATCGGCGGTGGTTAATCCGGAACCGGGTACCCGATTATCGGGTTTTCTACTTTATTGATCAAAACAGGTGTTGAATGAGCGAACCATCCGAAGCGCGGTTACCCGAAGACAAGCCCCTCGAGATTGCGGGCCGTGTCTATAACTCCCGTCTACTGGTAGGAACCGGTAAGTATCGCGATATGGACGAAACCGGCCGGGCAATTGCAGCCAGCGGAGCGGAAATCGTCACCTTTGCGGTGCGCAGAACCAACCTTGGCCAGAATCCGGACGAACCCAACCTGCTGGATGTGGTTTCACCGGACCACTACACCATGCTGCCAAACACGGCAGGCTGTTATACCGCCAAGGATGCGGTTCGTACCTGCCGGCTTGCCCGCGAGCTGCTGGATGGCCATAACCTGGTCAAACTGGAAGTGCTTGGTGAGGAAAAGACTCTGTACCCGAACATGACGGAGACGCTCGTCGCCACCGAGGAGCTGGTCCGCGATGGCTTCCAGGTGATGGTCTATTGCTCCGACGATCCGCTGCTGGCCAAGCGTCTTGAAGATATGGGATGTATCGCGATCATGCCCCTGGGAGCGCCGATCGGCTCCGGTCTGGGTATTCAGAACCGCTATAACATCCGACTGATTGTCGAGAATGCGACCGTGCCGGTTCTGGTGGATGCCGGTGTCGGCACCGCCTCTGACGCGACCATTGCGATGGAGCTGGGATGTGACGGTGTTTTGATGAACACCGCCATTGCCCAGGCCCGAAACCCGGTGCGGATGGCCAACGCCATGCGCCTGGCCATTGAATCCGGTCGCGAAGCATATCTGTCCGGGCGCATGCCTAAGAGACTTTATGCCAGTGCGTCTTCGCCGGTTGACGGCATATTCTTTTAACAGACTTCAGGTACCGATGTTGTGCGCTTACTAACGCCCGCATTGGTATGAAACCCTCATTCTTCGGCACTCTGACTATGAAGCAAACCGAACCCAGTCGTCGTGAGCTGATTCTTCAGGCTCTGGCTGGTTTACTGGAAAGCGATCCCGGCGCGAGGATTACCACCGCCGGTCTGGCGAAGCGGGTCGGTGTTACCGAAGCCGCGCTCTACCGCCACTACCCCAGCAAACGCAAGATGTTTGAAGGCCTGATCGAGTTTGCCGAAGAGGCGGTGTTTTCCCGCTGCCAGCTCATTCTGCAGGAGCATGAAGATGCTCGCATTCGGCTTCAGCAACTGGCCCACCTGGTGCTGGTCTTTGCAGAACGCAATCCGGGGCTGTGCCGGGTGTTGACCGGAGGGGCTCTGGTGGGGGAAGACGAGGGTTTGCAGCGGCGTGTGTCGCAGTTTTTCGACCGCCTCGAAACCCAGGTACGCCAGATTCTGAAAGAAGGCGACATCCGCCAGGGTCTACGGCCACTGACCAGTGCCGGCCACAGTGCTGACTGGATGATGGTGTTTATCGAAGGTCGCATTCAACGCTTCGTACGATCGTCTTTCGAGCGGCGGCCCTCGACGGATTTTGACGAAAGTTGGGTTTTGCTAGCAGCAGGATTTTGGGCGGCGGGAAGTTAGGCGTCAGGCAAAGTCATTGCAGCATTTGCAGGCAGCGAAATTGTTCAAAAGGTGTTTTTGGGAGGGGCTTTCCCAGAGTGTTGGAGACCAGGGATGGCCGGAAACAAGCTACAGGGACGTACTCGGAGCGTCTCTGGGAAAGCCTCTCCCAACAACGCCCGACTCCCGAACCAGCAGTCATTACTCAGTAAAATGAAGCGCTCAGTTGGCCCCCTTCAACAACCCCCGAACTGAGTCATAAATTCCCGGCGCACTGATCAGTATATCCTGTCCCCACAAATCTTCCGGGTAGCCCTCCGGCACCTCCGTAAAGTGCCCGGCGCTGGCACCGGCTTCCAGGGCAATCAGCCGCCCGGCCGCAAAATCCCAGGGGCTGACGGATTCATAGTAGGCATCCAGCCGCCCGCAGGCGACCCAGCAGATATCGAGCGCCGCCGACCCCACCCGCCGCAAGTCGCGGCAATGGTGAATCATCACATCCAGACGTTTCAGCAACGGCGCCAGCTTGTCTTTGGTGTAGGGAAACCCGGTCGCAAACAGGGAATCACGGGGCACGGTGGCGCCGCTGTGATGGATGGGCTCGCCATTCAGAGTGGCCCTCTTGCCGCGCACCGCCCGAAAGGTTTCACTGGCGAACGGAGCATGAACGACGCCAACCTGCACGTTGCCGCGCTCGGCGTAAGCTATGGAAATTGCCACCTGAGGGTGACCGTAGGCATAGTTCACGGTACCGTCGATGGGGTCGATTATCCACAACGGGCTGTCCAGATCAGCGGCCTGACTTTTATCGGGCCGTGATTCTTCCGACAGGATACGGTGAGCGGGAAAGCGGCTATGGATGGCTTCGGTAATCAACTTGTCGGCCATCAGGTCAGCGTGGGTCACCAGTTCGGTCTGATCTTTGTAACCGGTTCTGAGAGGGCTGTTCTCACGTTCATGGCGGATCAGGTCGCCGGCTTCCCGGGCAAGTTGTTCAGCGAAGTCAGCGATGCTCTGCACAGAATAATCCTTTCATAACGAAGTACTCCCGGCAGCGGAAACTGCCGGGGCGAAATGTCGGTGGCGTTTAGCCTACACCGCTGTCAGAGACTTTTCAGCCAGGCCTCCAGCTTGTCCATGGCCAGTTTCAGCCTGGGGCCAGCCTGGTCAATGAAGCTATCGTCCAGCTCCTGGTCTGCGTAGTTGCTGTCGGCCAGCGCCAGGGCCGCAGTGCCGTCGAAATCGACAAACGCCAGCCGCGCACTGAGCTGATCAGGCGCGAAGCCAAAATCACTGGCGGGCAGAATAGCGATGCCCGTGTCCTCAAGCAGGTTCTGGCAAAAGGCCGCGCTGGTTTTGATGTCGTGCCGATCAAAGTCATCTTTATAAGCGGAAAAGTCCGGAAACAGATAGAACGCACCTTCCGGCTTCTGCACCTTTACGTCCATAGCCGTAAGGCGGCGGTGCATGTACTCGCCAATGACCTTCAGCACCCGCCGGGACTGCTCCAGATAGTGGTCAATATCATCGCCGCCGTTAAAGGCAGTGATACCGGCATACTGAATCGGGGCGCTGGTAGCGGTGTAGGTTTCGCTGGCAATAATGGCCATGGCATCCTGCAGCGGTCGCAGCTCTTTCGGGAAAATAAAGGTGCCCAGGCGCCAGCCCCCAGCTCCCAGCCACTTGCTCATGCCAGTGCTGATAATGGTGCCTTCGGGGTAATAGCGGGCGATCGACTTGTGCTTGCCATCAAACTGGACCTCCCCGTAAATCTCGTCTGACAACAGAATCAGTCGATACTTGCGGGCGACGTTGGCAATTGCCAGCAGCTGATCGTCGGTGTAGGTACATCCGGTCGGGTTGGACGGGTAGTTCAGAATCAGGATCCGTGGCCGGGAGGGGTCATCCCGGCAGATGATGTCCAGCTCCTCGGCGGTCAGTTGCCAGTTGTTCTCCGCATGGGTGGGCAGCCAGTGGACCGAACGGCCGATGATTCTTGCCTGGGGTGCGTAGGACACCCAGCTGGGCCTGGGGATCAGCAGATCCCCGTAATACGCCAATTGCAGAATGAATAGCAGCTCTTTTGAGCCCGGGCCGATCAAGACGTCTTCCCAGGAGCAACGCATGCGCTCAGTGCGATTGATGTAACCGGAGATGGATTCCCGCAGCCCTTTCAGGCCCTTGACTGGCAGGTAGTCCTTCTGGTGGGCGTTTTCCTGCAGAGCTGCAACCACGCGTTCGGGCACTGGAAACGGCGATTGTCCCAGGCCCAGTTTGATAATATCCCGGCCTTCGGCCCGCAACTGATTGCTGAGCTCGTTGATTCTCAAGGTGGCAGAGGGCTGAATGCCTCTTACGTTGAGGTTGATGGCAAAACGATGATCGTTATTAATATCCATGGGATCCATCTGATTCTGGGAAACGTGAAACCAGTATAGGAAACCCCGACAGTATTGAGAAAAAAATCAGATAGGGGATTGCCGCAACCTATTCGGCGGCGTCACCAAGGGACGGATTGAGCTTGCGGAGGGCCTGGTTGAATGCATCACGAAGTACTTCGCCCTCGGGGTTCCGACGGGAGAACGCCGCCCGGAACGGACGTCTTGCACCGACGATACCGGGAATGGACCTGACCCGGGATAATTCCGGTTCCTCGTCCACATGTTTTTCCAACAGGTATTCACAGACAGACCGCTCACAAATAAACAGGTCTATCCGGCGGTGAACCAGCATCTTCAGGCTGGTCAGCTCCGGTTGCTCATGACTGACCTGGGTGACACTGGCCGGATGCCGCTCGATCCATTCCATGAATTCCGGGGCGTAACTGTACGACGCCGAAATACCAACCCTGAGGTCATTCAGATCATCCATGGTTTGCCAGTCAATGTTGGCATCGCGGAGTGCGAAGAACATGTCGTGGACCTGATTGATCGGGTCGGTAAAATGGTAATGGGCCGCGCGGGCATCCGAATGGGTCAGCGAGTAAACCATATCGGCGTCGCCACGGCGTGCTTTGGCTTCTGCCCTGATCCAGGGCAGCAATTCAATGCGCGGCTCGTAACCCATGGCTTCGACCACCTGCCGGATTACCTTGGTATCGGTACCAGCAATGCGGCCGTCTTCGGAGTACTCGAAGGGAGGGTACTCCGAGGTGACAATCTGCATGACTGGTCTGTCGTCAGCAAAAACCAGTGACGGCAAGGGCAAGAGAGCAGTGAGCACTGAACAGAGGGTACGACCAGTCATTAACCTACCCGGATGTCTTGTAATGAGTTGATATGCCGAACTTCATTTTGTTGGGTATAGAGCAAGTTCACTGCTCTGCCGTTATAGCTGGCAGGTTAACTGGCTCAGTTCTTCGTTAAATACCCGCTTGTTTTCACTGTAATCCACCGGTACTTCGATCAGGTGCACACCATCGGCGGCCAGGGCTTTTTCAAGGGTCGGCTTCAGTTCGCTGGCGCTGTTGACACGATAGCCTGTGGCGCCATAAGCCTCGGCGTACTTGACAAAATCCGGGTTCTTGTAGTCCAGGCCGAAATCGGTAAAGCCTTCCTGGTCCTGTTTCCATTTAATCATGCCGTAGGCGTTGTCGTTGATGATCATGATCACAATATTAAGATTCAGCCGGACTGCCGTCTCCAGTTCCTGGCTGTTCATCATGAAGCCGCCATCACCACAGATCGCCATGACGTTCAGATCCGGATAGAGCATTGCGGCCGTCATGGCGCTGGGCAACCCCGCCCCCATGGACGCAAGCGCGTTGTCCAGCAGTACGGTGTTGTTGTCATAGGCTTTGTAATTGCGGGCGAACCAGATTTTGTACATGCCATTATCCAGGGCGATGATGCCATCCTCAGGCATCACCTCCCGCACATCGTTTACGATGCGCTGGGGAATCAACGGAAAGCGATCATCGTGGATATGCTCGGCCAGGTGTCGCTCGGCAGCACTCCTCACCTCCATTAGGTTGCTGAAGTCGTGGTCTTTGCTCTGACCACAATGTTCGGCCAGCCAGTCGATGGTGTTGGCTATGTCGCCGACTACCTCATGCTGGGGAAAGTACACCGGGTCGACATCCGCCGGGCTGAAATTGATGTGGATAACCCGTTTGCCGCCCGGGGTCATGAAAAAAGGCGGCTTCTCCACAACGTCGTGGCCAACATTGATGACCAGATCCGCGTGATCGATCGCACAGTGAACAAAATCCCCGGCTGACAGCGCCGCGTTACCCAGGTAGCGCGGGTGGCGCTCATCCACCACGCCTTTGCCCATCTGGGTGGTAAAGAAGGGGATGCCGGTGGCATTGACCAGGTTCAGCAAGGCCTGGGAAACCCGCTTCCGGTTCGCTCCCGCGCCAATCATGATCAGTGGATGGCGGGCGGCAAGAATCATATCGCAGGCCTGTTGCAGGCTTTTTTTGCTGGCGGTCGGACGGCGGGCGTCGCTGGCCGAAAAAATGTGGGTGCCGCCATCGGCCATTTCCGCGGCGATGTCTTCCGGCAGTTCGAGGTGCACCGCGCCGGGGCGCTCTTCGGTGGCAAGCCGGAAAGCTTCCCGCAGTTTCGCGGGAATGGTGTTGGCGTTGCTGATCTGCCGCGTGTATTTGGTCAATGGCCGCATCAGGTCAACGGTATCAATAATCTGAAACAGGCCCTGCTTGGACGATTTGATCGGCTTCTGCCCGGTGATCATCAGCATCGGCATCGCGCCCAGAGTGGCGTAAGCGGCGGCCGTGACCAGATTGGTGGCGCCGGGACCGAGGGTCGACAGGCACACGCCAACCTGGCCAGTCAGCCGGCCGTAGGTGGCAGCCATAAAGCCGGCCGCTTGCTCATGGCGGTTCAGCACCAGGGTGATACCGGACGTGCGGATGGACTCCAGAAGGTCAAGATTCTCTTCACCCGGTACCGCAAAGATGTACTTGACGCCTTCGTTCTCGAGGGCCTTAACAAACAGGTCGGAGCCTTTGAGTGGTGGCTGCAGCTGGTCAGTGGTTGTCATGGTCATCCTTTTTAGATTCGTCAAACAGTCACGACTATGCGGCAAAAACCGCTATTCCGACAAGGTATGATCGCGTCATAAACCCCGCAAACCGTCGATAATGCCGGTTTGGTAATGTCATCGCACGGTAAAGTATGAATTGTCAGGAAGAGACTCAAGTCCTCCCGGATACTGCCGTTAAACAGGTTGCTCAGCAGATCTTTGCTGCACCCCCCCCTGGATGTTCTGGAGATTTACATGCTGAAGTCACTCAACCTGTCAACGAAGCTGTATGGGGGGTTTCTGATCCTGATCGTGTTGATCCTGGCGGTGGTGGCTCTGAGCTATTCTGCAGGAAAGACCTTGGAATACAACAATGACCGCAATATCCACACCTATGAAATACTGGTCTCAATAGAAGAGGTCCGACTTGCCCTGAGTAATATTGAAACCGGTGAGCGAGGGTACCTGATATCTGCTCGGGAGGAGTTTCTTGGCTCGTTGACTATTGGCAAGGCCCGGTTGCGGGAGGAGCTCACTCAGCTCAAGAAAATGATGTCTGATAATCCTGACCAGCTGAAGCGCCTCGGTGAGCTGGAAGTGGCCATTCGGGACTGGCAAGCCAACGCCATTGATTATTTTATTAAGCAACGTCGGGAGAATCGTGCCAGTCCCCAGCCGTCACTGTCCCTGATTGAAGAGCTGGCAGAGGGGCGCGGTAAGAAACGCATGGACCGCATCCGGACCCTGATGGGGGAGATTCGTGAAACCGAGGAAGCGTTGCTCGAGCGTCGTACTGAACGGGCCGACACCGACCAGGCCAGACTGGAACTGCTTCAGTTAATCCTGGCTGTTGCCGCTATCGTGATTGCCCTGATGGTCGCGACCCTGTTGGGACGCTACATCTCACGCCGTCTCAATTACATGGGCGAGATTGCCGAGGCCATTGCTGACGGCGATCTGACCGTCACAATCCATAACGACACGTCCGATGAAGTAGGCGCCGTCATTGACGCCATGAGTAGGATGCAGAAAAACCTCCGTGACATGCTGGGAACCATTGCCCAGGGCTCTACCGAGTTGCGCCAGGCTGCCGGGCGTATTTCCACCGTCTCGTCACAAACCGCCAGCAGCTCGAGCCAGCAGAGTGATGCCGCCAGCCGGATGGCGACCGCGATGGAAGAGCTATCCGCCAGTATTGCGGATGTGTCCAACAGTGCTGAGGAAGCGAATACCATCTCCGCAACGTCCGGCCAGTTGGCGACCGACGGCTATCGCATTATCAACCAGTCCATTGACAGTATGGGCCGGATCAGCGAGACCGTGCAGACGACTTCCAAGGCCATAGCCGAGCTGGGTAAGAACTCCCAGCAGATTTCCACCATCATCAACGTCATCAGGGAAATTGCCGATCAGACTAACCTGCTGGCGCTCAATGCTGCCATTGAGGCGGCGCGGGCGGGCGAGCAGGGTCGCGGTTTTGCTGTGGTGGCGGACGAGGTGCGCAGCCTGGCCGAGCGCACGTCGAAATCCACCGACGAAATAGCCCGCATGATTGAAACCCTGCAAAAAGGCGCGGAACACGCCGTCAAGGGTATGGAAGGCGCGGAAGGACTGGTTGAAGGAGGCGTGGGTATGGTGAACCAGGCCGGTGCATCGATGGACGATATCCGCAAGAGTGCCGAACAGGTGCTTGAGGTGGTTCATGTGATTTCCAGCGCACTGCGTGAACAGTCGACAGTAAGTAACGACGTGGCGGCCAATGTCGAGCAGATTGCCCAGATGGCGAATGAGAACGCCGATGTGGCCACCGAAAGCTCAGCGGCTGCCGAGCAGCTTACCCATCTTTCCGAAAGCCTTGACTCCGCCGTCCAGCGCTTCCGGATCAGCTGAGCTTCATGCTGGCACCAGCGTTGCCCGGAATCGCCGGTGCCCGCTGGGCTGCTAACAAGGGACCTGCGTCACAAATAGGTTAACCGCATGACTGCCTGTGTGCTTCTGGGCGCGTATAGTGCCTGTAACCGCCACAACAAAAACAGCGCATACGCGGAGAGCTCATGAATATTCAGTCAGCAGGCAACCTCTGTTCGCGCTCAAAAACTGATATGCCCCTGTCCAGGGTGTTGATTGTGGACGATCACCCGATTTTTTCAGATGGTCTGGCGAGCATCCTGATCCAGGAGAAACTGGTCAGTGCGGTGGGAAAGGCCGGCTCCATAGCCTCGGCGCTGGAAAATTTGCGTGACTACCCGGAAACCGCCCTGATCCTGCTCGACCTGACATTACCGGGCGAGGCAGGATTGACGCTGTTTCAACGGTTGACGGAATTCAGTATGCCGGTTGCGGTGGTTGTCATTTCCAGCCGGGAGGATGAAATCTCTGTGCTTGCCGCCAAGGCAGCCGGTGCTGTCGGCTTCCTGCCAAAGTCGGCTGGGCGCCACGCGTTGGTCCGGATGATTCGCTGTATCAGTGAAGGTGGCATTTTCTATCCGACCCTGGGTCCCATTGTGGACGCGCCGGGACAGCTGACGCCCCGGCAATTGGAAGTATTGAAACTGCTGGCGGACGGATTACCCAATAAACGTATTTGCCAGCGCCTCGATCTGACAGGGCACACGGTAAAAACCCATCTGAAAGCCGTTTTTTCCCAGCTCGATGTACACAACCGAACGGAATGCGTTGTCCGGGCCCGAGCTCTGGGGCTGATCTGACCCCAGAAATGATCAGGCCGGAACTGATGGGGTTATGTTGAGATCAACGCGGGTTCAGCCTGCGAAGCCAGTTGCACAATAGCCGCCCTCAGACGCATGGGTGTCAGAGGCTTGTGCATCACCCACCGGTGCCGATTGTCGTCATAGCCCTGGAATACGCTGGTATCGGCGGTTATCAGGATGCCACCCCGGATGGCGCCATTGCGGGACAGGGCGTCAAACAGTTCCCGTCCGGAGATGCCTGGCAAGTGGATATCACTCACCAGCAAATCAAAAGTTTCTGCGGTTCCTTCACCATGGCGTCCGGTCGCGCGCTCACCAGCGCTTTCCATCATTTCTCCGGTCGTGCTCCCAGCGTTTTGCGCTGCCAGTGCTTGCTCTGCATTCGAAAATACAACAGTGCGATAACCCCAGCCTTTGATGGTTTCGCATAGCCAGTGGCGCGTTTCGTCATGATCTTCCACGACCAGCAAGGTCACGCCACCGATAGCAGTTCCGGGTATTATCGGTGCCATAGCGACAGGCAGAGCCGGCGGGTTGGTGGCGGGGAATCTGACCCAGAAACGGCTGCCTTGCCCCGGCGTGGATGTGACACCGCAGACGCCCCCCATCAGCTCTGTCAGTTCTTTTACAATGGCCAGGCCCAACCCGAGCCCTGAGTGTGGTTGTTGTTCAGGAGCGGCGCGAAAGAAGGGTTCGAATATTCGGCCGACGGTGTCCTGGTGGATGCCCTGGCCATTATCGACTACCTCAAACCAGACTTCTTTGCCTTGTCGGAGGGCATGCAGACGAATGATGCTGGCGGCACTGTGCTCAAGGCTATTGACTACCAGGTTCTGCAGGATTCTGTGTAACAACTGGGGGTCAGCAATGACGCCGGTGCCTGTTGCGATCGGTAACAAATCGAGTTGGACATTCCGGTTCCTGGCATCCTCCAGACAGGCATCCTGCAGTTGCAGCAGCGCCTGGTAAGCGTCCAGCGCTTTGTTTTCCGGGCTGATCATGCCTTCGTGAATGCGGGAGATATCAAGCACAGAACCAAGCAGACTATTGAAGTGAGCCACCGAGGTTTTCAGTTTTGTCACCAGCTCCGATTGCGTCCGTGGCAGCCCTTCGGCGATCAGGTTCTCCAGCATCAGGCTGATCACATTCAGGGGTTGGCGCAGATCGTGGCTGGCGACTGTGATCAGATGGGTCTTCTGGTGGCTTTCCTCTTCTGCGTTCTTCCGAGAAATTTCCAGCATCTGACGGTCCAGGAAATGCGCGCGCTGACGGTATTCACTTAGCCACGAACCTACCATGCCGATGATGTTGGTGGTGCCGATAAAGAAGCCATTGGTCATCAGCTCGTCCGAGTCCATGCCAGTGGCCAGTTCCATGGAGAGGTAGGCCAGAATGATCATGGCGGAGGCGACCGAGACTGTTCGGAAAGGCAAGCCCATTACGAAGTAGCCGAACATCAGCATCAGCAGAATACCGTCGTAGGGCATAGGGTGCTGTGCCTGTCGGGCAAGGCCAATAACAAGGACCACACTGAAACCCCCAGCCATGTAGGCCAGGGTATAGCTGCGCACAAAGGTGGTCAGGGTGATAGGGCGGTAGGACAGCCAGTACACCAGAGCGATCACCGGACAGGTAAAGAATAGGCGCACGGCAATGGTATGACGGGCAAGCTCCGCGGGCAGCATCGTCAAGTCCAGCAGCGCATAGAGCAGGAACAGCGCCAGTGCCGCCGCGGTGACCGGGCGGGAGCGCAAGCGCAGGGCATGGTCCCGCTCAGCGCGATAGCGGCCTTCGAGCCCGGATTCGAAACGTAAGTGTCGAAAGCCGGCAATGCGTTGTGTTCTGAGTTCGGTCAGCTTCATCGGGAGGGCTCCGGTAGAGGCGAAGCGGAGGCCCTAGTGTAACCTTGTCCTGCTACCGAAAAAGGAACTGGGTGATATTACCGGGATGGCGATTCCATAGATTTCAGTCTGGCCCATGTTCGGGTCTGCTCATCGTCAAAATGAGACTCCAGCAGTTGGTCTTTTTGCGCCGCCAGATCAGCCGGGGCCAGGCCAGCCTGTTGCAATCGTGTAAGCTCAGCTTGGTACTGGTCAAAAGTGCCCTCAAACTGCTCCCGTTCACTCAGGTAGGCCACCACGTCATCGATTTGGTCAGGGGCCATCCCCGACTTTCTTAACTGTTCCCCGGCGTCCTTTGGCGAGGATGCTTTCGCCAGTATGGCCTGCCGACGGGAGTGTAGATCCTCTTCTTCGATCAGGCGGGTTTCGGTTTGCCGGATAACATCCGGTAATTGGCGACGGTGCCAGGCTTGCAGAGTGTTTCTGGCCGTCTCGGAGAGGTCGGTTCGCTGCTGAAGGTCCAGGCTGGCAAGCGTGTATTCCCCGTAAGCCTCTTCAAGGCCGAAAAAAGCCCGGTGCGTATCTGAACTGAAGGTTGAGCTGCGAAGCTGTTTCAGATCGTTCAGCGCCTGTCGGAATACTGAGAGCTGATAGGCGGGGTCTTGCTGGCGGGCGGGATCAAGCTGAGCATTCCCCAGGACAAGAGCTTGTTGTTTGTAGTCCAGGTATTGCTCCAGCAATGCCATAACCTCACCGGCAGCGGGCCCCGGCAAGCTGTCACGGGCAAGACTTTCAATTTTGTCCAGAGCCGTCTTGGGCGCCACTTCGCCCACGGTATTGAGAAAGTAGTCAAAGAAGTCCTTTGTTTGCAGGTCAACCACGAGATTGCCGGCGGCATTGGTGCGCAATTGCCCGTCAATGTCGGTTCCCTCCAACGAGTTTACAAACGGTGTGTCGCCCAGGCTCACGGGGGTACGGAATGAGTTCGCCTGTGTCGGCTCTTCAGGTGCAACCTGAGCTTTCTGCTGGCTTGCAATTGGGTCTGGAGCTGCCGCAGAGGAGATTGTTTGTTGTTGGCCGGAGCTGAATTCGGCAACGCTTGCTTGAGGGGTCTGATCATAGCCGAAAAACCACAAGCCAGAACCGGCAATAAGACCTGCTCCAGACAGCACAAGCAGGGATTTCCCCCGTGAAGAAAGATGACGTTTGGACATAGTAGCAGATCCCGAAAATGCGGCTTACGGCAAGTCCCCCGGCGGATTACTCCGGTCCGGGGTCCTGGCTCGCTCAGAGTTTTCAGCTTCGGGCTAAAGACCGCGGTTCTTCAGGCGGTTAGCCTGGCTGCGATAAAGCGATATCGGGTTTGTCCACCAGGAGCGCGCACCGAACAGGTGATTAATCGCATCCACGTGGTTCATCTCATAATGAGTGCCGATGACATTGCCCATCATAGTTGCACAAACGCCGACCAGGCCATCATTGGGTTCATTGCCAAAGGCCAGAGAGGTAACACCCAGAAAGGGATCGGTGATGTCGGTCCAGTTGGTCCAGATCGCGCGGCCGGTCCATGAAAAGAACTTGATCCGGTTACCATTGATCCACACGTCCTCATTGGTTCCCGCACAGGACCAGCGGTTGACCCCTTTCCAGTCCAGCGCGTTATTGAGCTGGGTGGTGCCATTAGTGGTCAGGGTTTCCAGTGCCGCAACACCGTCCTGAGGGTTGTTGGATCCTGACAGGGCGTTGACCAGGTCACCCAGCGCGCCAGCGATGGCGTTAGCGCCACCCTCGACATAGCTGCCAGGGGGAATGATGCCCCGAGCAACATCTGCAACCTTGGAGCCTTTATTTACCCCGTTAATGGACGTGATGGAGGCAATTTTGTGTGGGATCAGGGAAGCCGTCACGCGGGAGGTCGGCGCGCCCTGACTGTGAGCCATGATGTTGACTTTTGATTGGCCGAGGCCGTTGATGTAGTTGGCCAGTTGTTGCCCGCGCTGCTCACTGCTGTTGACGAACGAGACGCTGGCGGAATAGACCCGCGCACCGCTCCGCTCGAGGTTCCAGGGAACGTTGTGGAAATAATTGATAAGGCCGCCGATGGTGTTAAAGCCGGTAACGCCGTGAACCAGTACGATCGGATACTTGGTTTTGGTGTAGTCTGCATAGCTGAGAGTGGGCGCGGCGAGCACGACGCAGCCCAACACCACGGCCAGAGTGATGAGTTTTCGCATGGTTGACTCCTGTTGTTTTTGTCTGCGGCTGTCATGATTGGCAGCCTTTGTCTCCAATGCGTCGAAGATTATTTGCGATTGGGGGCTTTAACAGAATCACCCATTTGGGGGAGGGGCTAACAGGGAAGTGTCGTGGCGGGCTCAGTATTCCGGTCCGCTGAACCGGTGGGGTTCCAGTTCCATGTGCTCGATGGTGCGTCCAAGCATGATGATCCGCCCCAGGTAGCGCTCTTCACCGGTGGAGGTGAAATCAAACATAAAACGTCGCCACACCCGCAGATTGCCCTGCTGGTCACGTTTGATCCAGAGCCCGCGCAGATAAACAGCCTCATCGAGTAGCAACACATCCATCTTTTTACAGTAGGCTTTGGCAGCGGTCAGGACGAAGTCCTTTATGGCTTTGGCTTTCCACCAGTACCACACCAGAAAACCGGCAACGAATATCCAGAACAGCGAGCTGAGAGTCACGGGCGAGGTGTCCGTCGAGTCATGATAGTCATTCCTCAGTATAGGGGAGTAGGCAAAAAAAAGCCCGACAACCAGGTGGCTGTCGGGCTTATGGGACCATCCGGTTCAGTGTGCGGGCACCGGTGTCTGGTCGCCCTCTTCTGGTTTGCTGCCGTTGTGGTCCCGGCCCAGCAGGATATAGAAGGCAGGTAGCACGAACACCGTGAACAAGGTGCCGATACCCAGGCCTGTGGCGATGGTCAGACCTATGGCAAACCGGCTTTCAGCGCCAGGCCCAACCGCGATCAACAGCGGCACCATGGCAAAGATCAATGCCAGCGAGGTCATGATGATCGGCCGTAACCGTATAGCCGCAGCTTCCAGAACGGCTTCACGCTTGCTCAGACCACGGTCGACCTGAAGCTGATTGGCGAATTCGACAATCAGAATGCCGTTCTTGGAGACCACGCCGATCAACGTGATCAGTCCCACCTGGGTGTAGATGTTCATAGTGGCAAACCCGAGCACGATAAAGGCCATGGCGCCCGCCACCGACATGGGCACCGACACCAGGATAATGAAGGGGTCACGCCAGCTCTCGAACTGCGCCGCCAGCACCAGGTAAATCACCAACAGTGAAAGGAAGAACGTCACCATCAGGGCGCTGCCCTGATTGGCCAGCTGGCGGGTTTCCCCGGTGTAATCGTAGCTGAAGCCCTGAGGCAGCGTATCTGCAGCTGTTTGCTCCATAAAGGCCATGGCATCGCCTGCGGTGGTGCCGGGCATCGGCACGCCCTCCAGGGTGAGCGAATTGAGCTGATTGAACTGGGTCCGTTGCGAGGGCTCCACCGATTTCTCAAAGGTGATGACGCTGCTCAGGGGCACCAGTTCGCCGTTATCCGCCCGTATGTAATATTCGTTCAGGGCTTGCTCGTCGGTCCGGAATTGCTGATCGGCCTGAGGAATCACCTGATAGGAACGGCCCTGCATATTGAAGCGGTTGATATAGCCGCCCCCCAGCATGCTCGACATCGCCTGACCCACGTCCTGCATCGACAGGCCAAGGTCCGCCACCCTGTCGCGATCCACCTTGACGTTGGTGACCGGGCGATCAAAATCGATCGACTTCTGCAGGAACATGAAATTACCGCTCTGCATGGCCTTGCCCTGCAACTCGTTGGCAACCTCGTTCAGACGCTCGTAATCCTCACCCGTGGTCAGTACGAACTGGAAGGGCAGGCCGCCCCCGGAGCCCGGTAGTGACGGGCGCGGGAACACGGCTGTTTGCAGACCCGTGACCTTGGACAACTCTTGTTGAAGTTTGGGCTGGACCTCGAACTGGCTGATCTCACGGTCACCCCAGGGTGCCATTTTGAAACCCCCAAACACAGCGTTGGGCCCAGTGATACCGAGGATCATGAAATCCTCGTTATAGCCCTCGATTCCAGCCATCCGCTCCTGCACTTCGTCGCCATGCTCCTGCAGGTATTCCAGCGTTGAGGTTTGGGCGCCGAGACCCTGGTAGAAGAGAATGCCCTGATCTTCCGTCGGGGCCAGTTCGTTCTGGCTCATGGCGACCATGAAGTAAATCGAGGTCAGCACGACCAGAGCAAAGAAGATAACCACCGAAATTGTCTGCATGGTTGACGTCAGCGCACGCTTGTAACCATTGGCAAGGCCGGTGAAAGTGCGCTCGACCAGGTTTTCAAAGCGGCCCGGATTGCCGTGGGGTTTGAGCACCAGTGCCGACAACATGGGTGACAGGGTCAGGGCGACGATACCGGAAATAACCACGGTACCTGCAAGGGTAAAGGCGAATTCGGTAAACAGCGACCCTACCAGTCCGCCCATGAAACCGATCGGGGCGTAAACGGCGACCAGCGTCGTGGTCATGGCAATAATCGGCGTAGCCATTTCCCGAGCGCCGTTGATGGCCGCATCAAACCGGGACTCACCCGCTTCGATATGACGGTGGACGTTCTCCACCATGATGATGGCATCATCCACCACCAGACCGATGGCCAGAACCATCGACAATAACGTCAGGAGGTTCAGCGAAAACCCCATCAACAGCATGACGAAAGCGCCGCCGACCAGCGACAGTGGCACTGCCACGGAGGGGACGATAGCGGCACGGACAGAGCCCAGGGTGAGGAAAACCACCACCAGAACGATGACCATGGCTTCCAGCAAGGTCTTGATGACCTCATTGATCGAGTTGTCGATGAAGTCGGAAGCATCGTAGGCCAGGCGTACATCGAGTCCCGCGGGCAGCTGCTGCTCAATACCCGGTAGCTCATCTTTCACCAGTTTGGCGACGGTCAGCGGGTTGGCGCCGGGGGACAGTTCAATGGCGACATAAGTGGCAGGTTGACCCTTGTAGAGCGCCAGCTGGTCGTAGGTTTCCGACCCCAGCTCGACCCGGGCGATGTCGCTCAACCGGATCAGGGAGCCGTCCGATTCCTTGACCACGAGATCCTTGAACTGTTCCGGATCGCCGACATCGGTATCGCTGGTCATGCTGATTTTGACGAATTCACTGCGGGTGTTGCCGACAGCGGCCTGGTAGTTGTTCTGGAGTAATACATTCACAACCTCCCGGGACGTCATATCGACGGCGGCAAGTCGCTCGGGATCGAGCCATACCCGAAGGGCAAACTTACGCCCCAGCAGATCCGCTTTGCCGACTCCCGCCAGCGCCTGTAGCTTGGGCTGCACCACACGGGTGAGGTAATCGGTGATTTGCGGTACCTGCAACTCGGAGCTGTAAAACGCAATGTACATCAGGGCGGTGGAGTCGCCGGTGGTCGAAGTGATAACCGGGTCCTGGGCATCCGCTGGCAACACGTTGCGCTGGCTGGCGACCTTGGCCTGTATTTCTGCCAGTGCTGCGTTGGCGTCGTAATTAAGTACCATCTTTGCTTCGATGGTGGACCGGCCCTGGGAGCTGGTAGAACTCAGGTAATCAATGCCGCTGGCTTCGGCTATGGCTTGCTGAAGTGGCGTGGTGATAAACCCTTTGACCAGATCAGAGCTTGCCCCCGGATAGGCGGTGGTTACTGTCACCGTGGTGCTTTCCAGTTCGGGGTACTGGCGGATTTCCATCTCCATGGCCGCCCGTGCGCCCAGCAGAAGAATCAGCAGGCTGACAACAGTGGCCAGTACCGGCCGTTGGACAAAAATGTCAGTGAAGCGCATCAGTCAGAGGCCTCCGCCGATGAATCGGTGGTCTTGTCATCGCCGGAGTCCGAATCCTTCTGGATGGTCACGCGCTGTTCAGCCCGCAGCCGCAGCAGTCCTTTCTCAACAACCTGCTCTTCTGCTTCCAGCCCGCGGGTGATGGCAACCCGGCCGTCGCGGGTCTCGCCGCTGGTTACGGTGCGGCGATTAACGATAAGTTCGTCCTCGTCATTGTTCTCGACCACGAACACGTAGTCACCGTAAGTGTTATAGGAAATGGCTGTTCTGGGTACGGTAACGACTGCTTTATCTTCCGGCTGGCGGGTCAGAACGCTGGCAAACATGCCGGGTTTGAGTTTGTTGCCCGGGTTCGGAAGTGTTGCCCGTAGTCGAACGGTACGGCTTTCGGGGTTTACCGAGGAGTTAATGGCGGTGATCTCGCCCTCAAAGGTTTCTCCTCGTACGGCGGCCACTGTCACTTCAACAGTGTAGCCAATGGCGATCTCGGAAAGTTCTTTCTCAGACAGGGTGTAATCCGCATAAATCGGATCAAGCATATTGATTTCGACAATCGGAGAGCCGGTGGCAAGGTATTCACCCTGATCCACCATGCGCAGGCCTACGGTGCCGTCGAAGGGAGCCCGAATGACTTTCTTGCTGAGCTGGGCTTCTGCTTCATTGACCCTGGCTTCAGCCGCATCGAAATTAGCCTTGGACTCGTCATACTGGGATTGCGACACCGCGCGCCTCGGCAGCAGGTCGGAGACCCGTTTGAATTCCTGTTCGGCCAGCTGGGCTTCTGCCTTGCGGGTACGAACGGCCGCTTCATCGATTGCGCTGTTGAGCCGGATCAGGACATCGCCACTTTGTACTGTATCGCCGGAGTCAAAATTGATCTCCTCAATCACACCCGGCACCTCATTGGCCACTTCAATACCGTTGACCGCGACGATGCTGCCAACGGCTTTTACAGCAGGCCGCCAGGACGCAATCTCGGCCTTTACCGCAGAGATAACCGCTGGCGGCTGAGGCTGGGAAAACTGCTCCTGCATCTGGCCAAACTGATAAAACTTGTAGCCAAAAATGCCACCAAGAACAACGCCAAGAAAGAGAATGACGATTAAGAAACGGGAGGCTGTTCGCATGAGTCGGGTCCTGATTACCATGTGTCCATGGGTGACAATCGGAAACACCGGAAAGTCACCGTAGCGGGCATGTTCAATGTGTTAATTTAATGGTCGTGAGTATAGCGTGAAAGATAGCTGCCTATGCAATTGACGAATAGCTGTAGTGGACCTGTCAGGAAGGGCCGTTAAAATGCTTGTTCGGATGCACATGCCGGCGATGCTGTAAACATTGCCTATCGTTAAGCTCGGTATGATAGCAGCGTCACCGTGACATTCCTGAGGTGTTACGGATATCCCTTACAAAAGGATGATTGAATGCACTGGATTCTCGGCATTGGCCTTGCCGCTCTGATGTTCGTCATACTGAAGCAGTGGGGTGGTCTGACGCCGGAAAAAAGAAAAGCGGCCACCTGGAAGGTCGCCCTGGCCATATTCGGCGCCATTTTAGTGGTTCTGGTGCTGACTGGCCGGGTCCATGTGCTGGTGGCGGGTTTTGCAGCGCTGATCCCGCTTTTAAAAAGATTACCGATGCTGCTGAGGCACTTGCCGTGGCTCAACAAGCTGTATCAGGATTACAAAGGCGGCGCACATCAAAACGACAGACAACAGGGCAGACAGCAAGCACCGATTGCAACGGGCCAGATGGGTATCCGGGAGGCCTGCGAGATACTGGGAGTGAATCAGGGCTGCAGCCGTGAAGAGGTCGTTGCCGCTCATCGGCGACTGATGCAAAAAATACACCCTGACCGGGGGGGTAACGATTACCTGGCGGCCAAGGTGAATGAAGCTAAAAGTGTTCTGCTTGCCCGAGGGATGTCATAGGCGGCCCGTGGCCCGGTTACATAATGTCTACCCGAACCTCAAAGGATTGGCTTTGCACCCGGCTGCCACCAACGTCGTAGAGGATTCCGGAGCGACTGCCCGCGCTGGAGGTTTCGGTACTGCCCAGCTTCACCCACTGGCCGGGTTCGACCCGCCGGATGGTCATCACGGCCTCGGTTTCATAGCCGGGGAGGTCATTTTTCGGGTCGTCGTCGAATGCCATTACTTTCAGCTCAATCTGACGATCAGAAATGACCTGGGGCATTATGATGAAGCCACTGCGGATATCCACCTGCTGAAAAATTGCCGCCGGGTTGCGACCACCCCGAATGGCCATCGGAAGGGCTCGGACCTGGCCGGAACTGATGTGCGCCGACTGGCCATCCTGTACCACGATGTTCTGCTCGCGGTTGCGGCGGGTGGTGGTTACTGTCTGTTCGGCCCCAATGTTCACATTATTGTCGCTGATGGTTACACCGCCACCCTGGCGGTACCGGTCATCAGCGTTGCCGCTGCGTACAGTGATGCGCATCTGGACCGGCGCAACATCCATGGTGTTCACCAGCATGCCGACTTCATCCAGGAGCTGAGGTTCTCCACGAATGATCAGCTGCTGTCCACTGGTGCTGATGGCAAGCTGATTGCCCGGATAAAGCTCCCGCAGCTGAGTCGCAATCTCCTGGGCAGGCCGGTTATTGAGGGCATGGGTGCGGGCCTCCGGAGCTGCTGACAGGGAGGCTGCGAAACCGGAAAGAACAACGAACAGGACACTGATAAGCTGTAGTTTCATGAAGGTTTCCTGTCAGACCCTGTCGGTGCCGTCAGGAAAAACCGTTTAAACGGTTTGCAAACCTGAAAGCCGGCGTTATAGTAAAAAGCATGAAGACTACAGCTGCGCCCTGTCAATTGAATGTTCTGAAAGCTTTCGGTAACTCGATGGCGGGCTGTGCGCCTGTATGTTCTTGGTGGTTTGGATATGGCTTTTATTTTAGCCAGTACCCGGGCCGCCCGTAAGATCTTCACCGACTGATTAGCGAGGAAGGTAGCCCGGAGAAAGCCCAGGCTGCCACCGGACTCGAAAAGCCCCGACTGGTAGCCCAGCCGGGGCTTTTTTGATTCTGACCCAGGGAAACAGGAAAACCGATAATGACCATGCCCATGAAGGCCCAAAGCCTTGAGACCGCCCAGCCCACGGAAGATGCTTCGGTGTTACCCACAGTTCACCAGTTGCGGGCGCAATTACCTGTATCGACGCTGCTGGCGGCGCAAATTGGTCGCCATCGGGAAGCCATTCGCCGTATTTTGCACGGGGAAGACCACCGGGTTCTGATAGTGGTGGGCCCCTGTTCAGTGCATGATGAAGTGGCTGCCCTGGAGTACGGCGAACGTCTGGCGGCGCTGGCAGACGAGGTAAGTGACCGTTTTCATATTGTCATGCGGGCGTATCTGGAAAAGCCCAGAACCACTGTGGGCTGGAAAGGGCTGTTGTATGACCCGGAGCGTACCGGCTCCGGGGACCTGAATCAGGGGTTGATGCGCTCAAGACGCCTGTTGCTGAATCTGGCGGCCCTGGGTTTGCCGTTGGCGACGGAGGCTTTGAGTCCGATGGCCATGGACTACATGGAGGACGTTATCAGTTGGGCCGCAGTCGGCGCCCGAACCACCGAATCCCAGATTCACCGGGAGATGGTCAGTGGCTGTGCCATGCCAGTGGGGTTCAAGAATGGCACCGACGGCAGTATCGGTGTGGTCATCAATGCAATCAAATCGGCGGCCCACAGCCATCACCGGTTTGGCCTGAATCAGGCCGGCCAACCGGCGATGATTACCACGGCGGGCAATCGGGACACCCATCTGGTCTTGCGGGGAGGCCGGGGTATTACAAATTATGACGCCAACAGTATTTTATCGGCTACCGACCTGCTTGCCACTGCGGGGCTGAACACTGCGGTCATGGTGGATTGCAGTCACGACAACGCCTGCAAACAGGCAGAACGTCAGCTGGACATTGCCCGGGAGGTGATGGCCCAGAACAGAGCCGGTAATGCGCACATACGCGGCTTGATGCTGGAAAGCTTCCTCGAGTACGGTCGCCAGAACGATGGAGATGAACTGGTTTACGGCTGCTCGATTACCGACCCGTGTATTGGATGGGAACAAACCGAGACATTGCTACGGACACTCTGATTTATTTCAGGCAGTGGCCAAAACCGGCGGACTCCATCGTATGCGGGCTATAGTAAAGTCATCGAATAACAGTTGATAAGGAGGCCGCAAGGTGGAAAAGCGCAAAGTTGACGTAGCGATTATCGGAGCGGGAACTGCAGGTATGGGCGCCTATCGCGCGGCCCGGAAGCATACTGACAACCTGGTTCTGATTGAGGGCGGGCAATACGGTACTACCTGCGCGCGGGTTGGTTGTATGCCGAGCAAGCTGCTGATCGCCGCCGCCGAAAGCGCTCACAATGTGCACAAGGCGCCCTTGTTTGGCGTATATCCGGAAGGTTCCCGAATTGACGGCAAGGCTGTCATGGAGCGGGTGAAACGAGAGCGGGACCGTTTTGTGGGCTTTGTTGTTGAAGCGGTAGAGAGCTTGCCTGCAGAGCACCGGCTGGTCGGCAATGCCCGCTTCCTGGGCGCCCACCGATTGCTGGTGGGGGAGGATCTTGAAGTTGAAGCGGATCGCATTGTTATTGCGACAGGTTCCCGCTCCAGCATCCCCGGCTTTCTGGAGGCTGCGAGTGACCGTCTTGTTGTAAACGACGACCTCTTCGAATGGGACGATTTGCCGGGATCGGTCGCGGTGTTCGGTCCCGGAGCCATTGGCCTGGAACTCGGCCAGGCCCTCAGCCGGCTCGGGGTCCGAATCCGGATGTTTGGCGTCAGCGGCTCGGTTGGCCCGATAACTAACAAGGGCATCCGCGAGTACGCCTGCAAAAGCTTTAACGAGGAATTCCGCTTTGATCCGGATTCGGATGTAACGGATGTATCCCGCACAGATAAGGGTGTTCAGGTTACCTTTAACGACCCCGAAAAAGGCGAGCTTACCGAAACCTTTGATTACTTGCTGGCTGCGACCGGTCGGCGTCCGAACGTTGACAAGCTGGATATCCAGAACGCTGAGATTGAACTGGACGAACGTGGCACACCGCTCTTTGACCGATACACTCTGCGATGCGGCAATAGCCATGTATTCATTGTCGGCGATGCCAACAATGACGCGCTGCTGCTTCATGAGGCAGCCGACGAGGGTCGAATTGCGGGTGATAATGCGGGCGGGTATCCGGATGTTCGGGCGGGTTTGCGCCGCACGTCTCTCGGCGTCGTGTTTACCGAGCCTCAGATTGCTACTGTCGGGCTGTCGCTTGAACAGGTAGAGGACCGCTGCAAGGATGGATACGCGGTTGGCGAGGTGTCCTTCGAAGACCAGGGCCGAAGCCGGGTGTTGGGCAAGAACCAGGGTATGTTACACGTCTACGGCGAGCACGGTACCGGTCTGTTCCTGGGAGCAGAAATGTTTGGGCCATCGGCAGAACATATCGGCCATCTGCTGGCCTGGGCTGCCCAGAAGCGAATGACCGTCAGCGAGATGCTGGATATGCCGTTTTATCATCCGGTCATTGAAGAGGGTGTGCGAACTGCGCTGAGAGATCTTAACTATAAGCTACAGCTGGGTCCTGAAAGTGTTGAACGCTGCATGGATTGCGGTCCGGGTGCCTGAGCTACCATCGAGATGTTCAGTAACCGTTGGCCTGTTCACAGATAACCTGCCGTTCGGCCAAGGCTTTCTCGCTTTTCGCCCACAGCTTCTCGTGAAAGAAATAAACCACTGTATTGATTGCAGGTTCCACTATAGCGATCAGGCCGCCGATCAGAAGGTCACCTGTCAGCAGATAGGCGACCGTGAATGCGACCGTGAAGTGAGTAGCCGCAAACGTGATGGTTTTCATCAGTGAATTATCAGGTTTGCCATGGTGATTGTGCATTAATGGTTTCAGGACACCCATGTTTTTCTCCACACTCGGCGATTCGATGGCTCCATTAGACGCTGATTGATAATCATTGTTAAGTAAATTGTATTTTGATATCTGATAGCTTTGGTCAATCGGTAGAGGTGCCATTGAATTCATCGAATCAGATCACAACTATACAGGCAGGCTATGAACGGGATTGCCGGTCTGAATTTCACTGGCTGCCGTATCCGTTTTACATTGAGCGTCAATATCCTTCGCTCGGAATCATAAGGAGTGACTCTATGAGCACCAATTTTATTGGTTTAGACACCGTAAAGACCCAAAATCTTGCCGATTCATTGAATGAACTGCTGGCCAATTACCAGATTTTCTATATGAACGTTCGTGGCTATCACTGGAATATAAAGGGCGATAATTTCTTCGAGCTGCACGCCAAGTTCGAAGAACTTTACGACGATCTTTTGCTCAAGATTGATGAGATCGCTGAACGCGTTCTGACATTGGGGCATCGCCCGGCTCACGCCTACAGCACTTACATCGAGCGCTCTGAAGTCCCCGAGCGCAAAGATGTGCACAGCGGTAAAGAAGCCGTGGAGAACATCGTTGAAAGTTTCGCCAAGCTGATTGGCAAGCAACGGGGTCTTTTAAACCTTGCGGGTGAAGCCAGTGACGAGGGCACGGTTGCTCTGATGAGCGACTACATATCCCAGCAGGAAAAAACTGTCTGGATGTACCGGAGCTATCTGGGTCAGTAAGACCCACTGATCTGACGGGTTTTGAATGCAGTATGGTAAACGCCGGGCAGGGGACTATCCGGCGTTTCTTTTTGTGGTGTGATGGTTGCCAAATTCAGCTGAACGCTACAGGGCAGATTCCAGTGGTGGCACTTGCTGATGGAGAAACCACTTCTCCGTCACCACTTTGCGTGTGAACCAATGGGACCGCATCAGACAGCTGGCCAGGGGCAGCTTGACCCAGTCGGGGGTTTGCCAGCCGGATTGATCGTTCAGCGTGCGCGTGCCGAAGCGCTCGGATATCGCTTCCCCGTAACGCTGCAGGCTGCCGGCTGAAACATCCGGCACACGCCGGATCACATCTGCGGCGATCAATGCGGATTCAATGGCGGGACGAATCCCTTCGCCGCTTTGGGTGTAGGCGAGGCCTGCGGCATCGCCGATCAGCATGACGCCTTCATCCACCAGCGGCCGCTCGGCGTGAGCGTAGAGCAGGTAGGCGTGACCCTTGAAACGGCCGGGGACGTCAGCGGGAATGCGACCCTGGGCCTTCATCTCGTCAACAAAGTCATTGAGATGAGCCGTCAGCTTGTGGTTGTCCTCACGACCGAGGCCAATATTGAGGAAATTGCCTTTGCGGAATACCCAGGCATAGCCCTTCAGGTCACGGCAGAACCAGATTTCCGGTGTATCGCCCCGGGCCAGGCAGACGCGGGCTTGGGCGGCCGTCATTTCGAACTCGATTTCCTTGGCCGCTACCACGGTCTCATGGCTGCCGGGCCCGTCTCCCAGCTTTTTGGCAACAGGACAGAAATGCCCCCCCGCCCCGATCAGTAACGGTGCTTCGAAGGTGTCGTTGATTACCCAGTTACGGCCATTCTGTTCGATGGATTTAACCGGTGTTCTCAACTTTTTGTCGGCACTCACCCGCCCCAGCAGGTAGTCATCAAACTCGCAACGGCGAATTCCGTAACTGACCGTTTCACCATGATCGTTGTCCACAGGAGCCTGCCCCATCATGCCGATCCGGAACGCACGGATGGGCTGTAGCGTCCGGCCCTGGGCGTAATCGTCCAGATCGATTTCCAGTGTATCCATCACGGCCGGAGTCACCCAGCCCGCACAGGTTTTATCCCGGGGGAAATCCTGTTTGTCGATAATCAGCACCCGTTTACCGCTTTTTTCCAGGGACCACGCCAGGGTCGATCCCGCAGGGCCGCCGCCAATCACGATGATGTCATAGTGCTCCATGGAAGGCTCCATATCACCAGGTCTCCGGCGCAGCGGGAGAACTGTAGAGATGTCTGCGGGTCGGGAGCAGGTTGTTGTTATCGCCGTGGGTGAACACAACCTGAAACAGTTGCAATGAGCCGGTCCGGAAGGCCGCAATCGAACCCGCCAGATACAGGTGCCACGCCCTGGTGAAGTGAGCATCATACAATTCGGTGACTTTGTCCTGGACGCTTTCAAACCGTGCCATCCAGTGCTCCAGGGTGGTGACGTAGTGCAATCTCAGATTCTCCACATCCAGTACCGAGAAATTTCCACTCTCACAAATGCCCATGAATTCGCCGATGCTGGGTGGATAGGCGCCGGGGAAAATGCGCTTCTCGATCCAGGCGTTCATCAACATAGGGCGGTTTCGACCGATACTGTGCAGCAGCGCTATACCTTCCGGTTTCAGTGAGCGCCGGATTACCTGAGCCATCTCGTCATAGTGATCCTTGCCCACATGTTCCAGCATGCCGACAGAAACAAACGCGTCGTACTGGCCAGCGATATTGCGATAATCATCCTCAATGTATTCGATCAGATGATTCAGGCCCTGTTTCTCAGCCTCTGCTCGGGCGAATGCCAATTGCTCCCGAGAGATGTTGTAGGCATGAACTTTGACGCCGTACTGGCGGGCCATATAGCGTGCCAGGCCGCCCCAGCCGCAGCCAGCCTCGACCACGGTCTGGCCGGGTTGGAGTCGCAATTTACGGCAGATGTGTTCCAACTTTGCCAATTGCGCCTGCTCCAGAGACAAGTCCGGGCTTTCATAGTAGGCGCAGGTGTACTGCATTTCGGCCTGGTCAAGCCAGAGCCGATAGAACTCGTTGCCAAGGTCGTAATGATGGTGAATGTTTTCCCTGGCATCCGAAACACTGGTAGAGCGGGGGTTGTGATTACGCCAGACAGCCTCAAGCCACTTTGGCCACTGCTCACGTGCTTTGTGCACGGCCCGATTAAGCGCCGTCATCAGGTCTGACAGATCGCCCTCGACCTTCAAACGCCCGGAGCTGTAGAGGTCACCGAATGCCAGATTGGGGTTGCTGACCAATTGATAAAGCGCTTTGGGATCAGCCAGCCGGAGCGTGAAACTGGCGGCGCCGACGTCTGATTCTATGATTTCGTCATTCCAGAGTTGGAAGCGAACGGGTGGGTTACCGGCCATTCTCAACAACTTTGCGATCAGCCAGCGTTCGTAACTGTGAGTCTTGCGATCCGTGCTTTCCTCTGGCACCGGTTCAGACAACTTATGGGGTCGGTTAGACAGTTGTTCCTGCAGCGTGTCCTCTTTGCTGGTGCTTTGGCTCATAACTCCTCGCTCCCTGATGATCACTGATGTTCATTCTTTGCGGTACACCTCGTGTAAAAGGGTGGATACAGCTACTTCCCGATGCGATATCAACAACACCAGATTTCAGTATAGAAAATAGGCGATTTTTGTCACGTAGCTGGCTAATTCTAATTGATAAGGACAGTTAATTAGTGGATATAAAGAAGAATCTTTTATTCCTTCGGTTATAAAAGGCTCAGTTGTTGACCCTCAGCGCGTTGAAACAGATCAGTCCTTAACGGTTCGGCTTCGTGGAGCGCCATTCCCAGAGTCCGGGCTTTGCGATTGAAGCGCTGGCGGATCAGGTCTGCATAAGGCCCCTGACCGGTCATGCGCTTACCGAAACTGCTGTCGTAGACTTTGCCGCCGCGCAGATCACGCATCCGGTTCATGACATGGCTGGCGCGATGAGGGAAGTGACGGTGCAGCCAGTCTTCGAATAATTCTGCAATTTCATGGGGCAGTCGCAGCATGATCCAGCTCGCCCGGGTCGCACCGGCATCGAATGCGGCTTCCAGAATGGCTTCCAGTTCCTGATCGTTCACAAACGGGATGACCGGGCCCAGTATGATGCCAGCCGGCACACCGGCGCAGGTCAATTCCCGAATGATACGTAACCGCGTCGCTGGTGCGGCCGTGCGGGGCTCCATGCGACGTTTCAGATCATTATCCAGCGTGGTCAGACTGACCCTTACCGAACACAGCCCGCTGGCGGCGAGCTCTGAGAGCAGGTCCAGGTCCCGCAGTATCAGTGCACCCTTGGTAATAATAGTCACCGGATGACGGTATTCCAGTAACACCTCCAGCAGCTGCCGGGTAATGCGCCGCTGTTTTTCGATGGGTTGATAGGCATCGGTATTCACCCCAAGAGCAATCGCCGAACAGCGGTAGTTGGGCTTGTCCAGTTCCGCCCGCAGGCGCGCGGGCGCATTGGGCTTGGCAATCAGCCGGGTCTCGAAATCAAGCCCCGGGGACATGTCCCAGTAAGCGTGGCTGGGTCGGGCAAAACAATAGATGCAGCCGTGCTCGCATCCGCGATAGGGGTTGATTGACCGGTCAAAGGGCACATCTGGCGACTGGTTGCGGCTGATAATGGTTTTCACCATCTCATCGCTGACCGATGTAGCCAGGCTGTCGGGATTGAGTTCGTCTTCCGGGTCCCGGTACCAGTCATCCTCCACCTGCCGGTCTGTGACAATGGTCTGAAAACGATTGTGTGGATTGTTGCCGGTTCCGCGTGTTCGCATTGAGCCCCCTGTCCAGATTAAGAGTCCGAAGGTGTCTCGCCACGGAGGCACAGTACCAAAAGTCTAGCAGATATAGCTGTATAAATGTACAGTAATTTGGGCGGTACAAAGAGTTCTTGACCATGACGCCCCCATCGAACACGACCTCCGCCAGGCTGTGCAGTTGATGGTCCGTTGGATGCACTTTCTTTGCTGGCGGACTATAGTGCTCCCCTCATTTATGCCTGCTGATACAGACCTATGACGGATCTCTCACTCATCCAGTATGTGCTCATCGCCCTGATCTTTATCTGGAGCGGCTTTGTGCGTTCGGGTCTGGGCTTCGGTGGGGCCGTGTTGTCTTTGCCGTTCCTGCTTCTTGTGGAGAATCAGCCGCTGGTTTATCTGCCGCTGATTGCAGTGCATCTGCTGGTGTTCTCCTCCCTTACCATTGTCCTCAACAACCGCAGGCGCACGGTTCCGGGGCAGCCGATGGTCGGCACGGTGGACTGGCCTTACCTGTGGCGAATTCTGGCTATCATGATCGTGCCCAAGTTGGTCGGGGTGCTGGGCTTGCTGACCCTGCCGGCCAACATTATGAGCGTGATTATTTTCTCCATCGTGGCGCTTTACTCCATCTCCTATATCCTCGACAAGCCGTTTCGCAGCAACAGCAAAGTGGTGGATGGGGCGTTTCTGATGCTGGGCGGCTACATCAGCGGCACCTCGCTGATCGGGGCGCCGTTGATCATTGCGGTGGTGGCCCAGCATCTGCCGAAAGAGAAGTTGCGGGATACCCTGTTCGCACTCTGGTTTATTCTGGTGACCATCAAAATGGCGGCGTTCATCTATGCGGGGGTGGATCTGCAACTGATTCATCACCTGTGGCTGCTGCCCTGCGCCGCTATCGGCCATGTCACAGGCCTGCGTTTCCATGAGCGTATGATGTCGGCGGAAACACCGGTTTTTTTCCGCCTGCTCGGGGGCACTTTATTGCTGATCAGCTGTATCGGGCTCTGGAAAGGCCTGTCAGGTTAGGGTGTGGTGCTCGGGTTTGGGTGAATAGTGGACTTTGTGCAGATGATAAGCGTAGAACGTCAGGCATGGCATTTGTTGATTTGCTGTGATAATGACTCCCACGGACAACAAGGATAAATTTCAATGATCGGATATGTAACGCTTGGCGTTAGCGACATGGCGAAAGCCAAAAAATTCTACACGGAACTGCTGGCGGACCTTGATGCCAGGTTGCTGCTGGATATGGACCGCATAGCGTTTATCGGCAACAACATGAAAACCCCGATGCTGGCGGTATGCACACCCTACAATAACGAACCCAACCATCCGGGTAACGGCAACATGGTAGCTTTCAACCCGGGCTCGAAGGAATTGGTAGACAAGTTCTATCATAAAGCGATTGAGCTCGGCGCCACCTGTGATGGTGAACCCGGTCAGCGCATTCCGGACCAGTTTTACGGCGCCTATGTCCGTGACCCGGATGGCAACAAAGTCGCCTTTTTCCACTTCGGTTAATCGTCTCTGGAAGCGCCGGACGGGCCTGGTCCGGCGCCTGTGATCGAAGGCCGCTCTGTGCGATAATTCCAGGCTGAGTTTCCAAGTCTGCAAAAGCGATCTTTGCCATGAATCCGGATCATTACAAACGTACCCGCCCGTTGTGGCACCCGGCTTTAGTGCCCTCGTGGTTGTTGGGGGGCGTGTTGTATTTGTTGGCGCAACTTCCCATGGCCTCCAAGCAGCGCTGGGGTGCTGGCATTGGCCGTCTGCTGAACCGACGATTGAAATCCCGCGCCCGGGTGGCGCAGACCAATATCAAAGTCTGCATGCCCGAGCTGGATGCCCAGGCCCGCGACGAACTGGTGGAATCCTGCTTTATAGCCTGTGCCCGGGGTTTTTTGGAAAGTACCCATGCCTGGTGGCGGGATATGACGCCTTACCTGGACACCACTGAAATTTTCGGCCTGGAGCACCTTGAGGAAGCCAAAGCCCGAGGCAACGGTGTGTTGCTGATTGGCGGACATTACAGCATTCTGGATTTCGCCCTGCCGCTGATAGCCAGCAAGCTGGACAAACCCGGCTATATGTACCGTCCGAATAACAACCCGGTGATTGACCACATCATCGAGAAAGGCCGTCGACGCCATTTCAATATCCAGCCCTTTACCAAGCGGGAAATGCCCGCAATGATGACGTTTCTGAAGAATGGCGGGCAGGTCTGGTACGCCTGCGATCAGGATTTCGGCAAAAAGAACAAGATCTACACGCCGTTTTTCGGGGTCGAGGCTGGTTGCATTACCATGCCCAGCCATCTGGCCCGGGAGTCGGGCGCTTCAGTCATTTGTGTCAGCCATCTGAGAACGCCGCAGGGCCGCTATCAGGTGGTGTTTTCTCCAATCCAGGAAGGGTTCGGCGAGGACGATCAGCAAGACGCCGCAGTCTGGAACGGTTTTATCGAAACGACTATCCGTCAGTATCCGGATCAGTATCTGTGGTTGCACAAGCGCTTCAAGAGCCGTCCCGAGGGCGCGGAAAAAGTGTATTGAAGCGGATAGCAAGGGCACCCCAAGTTGGTATGCCCTGAACAAATTGAAAACCCTGACCTGCGCTGCCCTGATGGCTCCTTCGACCGGAACGGCACCGCTCCGACGGCGGAGTTCTTCAAGTCAGGAGGCGCAGTTTATTCCCATGACTTTTCAGGAGCACCGATAAGTCATTTGCAACATTGATGGGGCCAACGGCGTGGTTCACAACTGCCGGTCCAACTGGTAGGTATGATTGGCCCCTCTGGTGCAGAATGTTGCCGACCGGGGCCGCTGGTGCCCAGGTTATTGATTACGCCATCGTGCCGCAGGTCCTGCAACTTTAGTCGTCTTTGAATACACTGGCCTGGAACCAGGTAACCATGATACTTCTGGTTATTCTGGTGACGGTCGTCGTCTCCGAGTGGGTATCTGCCGAAGTACGGCAGGCTGTGCTCTGGTTCCGCCACACGAAATGTCTTCACCGCATCGTGACGGAGTCGCTCTTACGGTGCAGTTTATGCGGCCGCCAGCAGGAACCAGCCATGACACCTTCAACACTTTGGGCCTTTGACTCGTATCAGCGCATTCGCTCGCGACTACCTGCAGTCACTGTAGATTCTGTCGAGCCGCAGTCGGTAGCGTCCCTGGGGGTAATCGCAGATCGTTTTGATGGTTTTATCTTTGATGCGTTTGGCGTGCTTAATGTGGGTAACACGGCGTTGCCCACGGCACGGGCCCGGTTCCACGATTTGCAGGCAATGGGAAAGCGCTGTCTGGTGCTGTCGAATGCTGCCACGGCACCGCAACGGCAATTGGTTCAGAAGTACCGCAACCTTGGCTTTCCGATTACGTCGGACCAGTTGATTTCCAGTCGCATGCTGGTAAGTGCTGCGTTGGGTTCAGAGACCGACCAGACCTGGGCTGTGATGGCGCCATCCTGGGCACGCTCCGACCAGTTGCCCTGTCGCAGTTTTTTGATCGCCAATCAGGATATTCAAGCCAACCGCGATCGGCTCGACAACGCCGATGCGGTTCTCATGCTCAGCACCCAGGGCTGGACTGACCGATTGCAGCAAGGTCTGTCCGATAGCCTTCGCCGCCGCCTGCGACCGGTCTGGGTTGCGAACCCTGACCTGGTGGCGCCCCGTGAAGATGGTCTGTCCCTGGAGCCGGGGCACTATGCCCATCAACTGGCGGACACCATCGGCCTTGATGCGGTGTTTTTCGGCAAACCCTTCAGCAATGCCTTTGATGCGGCGAAAACCAAGCTGTCCCATATACCGGCTTCCAGGCTACTGATGGTGGGAGACACCCTGCACACCGACATTCTGGGGGGCCGCTGTGCCGGCCTGAGCACGATGTTGGTGACGGCTCATGGGGCTCTCAAGGGGCTGAACATAGGCACCTGCATGGCAGAGTCGGGCATCTTCCCGGATTTCATTGCCCCGGAAATCTGACCCTCCCCGGGTCTGGATCGCTGGTGACCCCTGCAGTGGCATACTCATACTTGTCAGCAACTTACACGGAATCAAGCCAACCAGACTGCACGCCAGTACCGACAACAGGGTCCTTAAGCAGGTGCTGTAGCCATTAAAGTCAGGTTTCTCCCAGCACAATGCCACCTTTGTGTAACTTGCCTCTTGCAGAATAGGGGTGCTAATTTGAAGATTAACACTGGTAGGTCTATTTTTAGGGTTGGGCTGAATTCCCCCGGTCAGGTGCTTGCCATCATTTCGCCACAGGAGGCGCATGTCATTAATACTACAACGGCTCAGAAAACTTCACTTCCCTCAAAGACTGAGGTTCTGGCCTCACTGGAGCCCCTGGTCGAGAGGAACATGGCCCGGCATATCGAAGAGCGTAAGCTCTGGATGCCGAGCGACTTCATGCCTGCCAGTGAGCAGATGACCGCTGAAGAAGAACGGGATCTGCGGGAACTGCCGGACCGTGTCCGGGGCATACCGGATGCTGTTCGGGTGTCACTGGCACTGAACCTGCTCACCGAGGAAGGGCTACCACACTTCCACCGTCTCATTGCGGTTTACATGGGCAGCGGGAACGCCTGGTCGCGCTGGAATTTCCTGTGGACCGCCGAAGAGGATCGCCACGGTTGTGTGCTTCACGACTATGTCCGTGATACCCGTCTGTTTGATATGAAAGCCTTCGAGCGTCTGCAGTACCAGTATCTGGAAGCGGGCTTTGATCCGGACTGGCATAACGACCCCTATCAGTTGCTGGCTTACACCAGTCTGCAGGAGCGAGCGACCCAATCCGCCCATGCCAATACCGGTAAGCTGGCGGCCAAATACGAGCCGATGATCCAGCGTATTCTGGGCCACATTGCAGCTGATGAATCCCGGCATTTCAAGTTCTATCGGGATGCGTTTATCGGTCTGCTGGAAGTGGATCCGACCCGTGCCATGGAGTCCGCGCTCAAGGTCATGCCGCGCCTGGCGATGCCGGGACATACCATCGGTGGTTATATCGAGATGGCTGAAGTGGTGCGTCGCGCAGGTATCTATGGCCCGAGAGATTATCGTCGGGTGGTGGCAGAATGCCTGGAATCCTGGGGTATTGCGGATCTGCGGCCTGAAGATGCCGCCGGGCGCGAGGCACAGGACAAATTGATGGCAGTACCAGCCCGGCTGGACAAGCTGTCGGACATCCTCGAGCGCCGGACCAAAAGCAAGGGCTTTTCTTTCGACTTTATCTATCAGCGGGGCATCAATTTCGAGTAAAAACTCTGATCAGGATCCGTTGTTTATGATCAGTGTGCCCCGATATCAGGAAGCGGCATGCTTGCTACCAGATCCCGGATGCCCTTGTTCCATTGGCGTCTGAGTTCTGTGTAGTAGCTGTCATCGGCTTCCAGCCGAACTTTGTACGCCGGCTCGAAGCCGTCGTTGCGGTATAGCATCACGTCCATGGGCATACCCACCGACAAATTGCTCTTCATGGTGGAATCGAAGGAAATCAGGGCGCATTGGTAGGCCCGGTCGAGAGTCGTCTCGAAACTCAACACCCGGTCAAGCACCGGCTTGCCGTATTTTGATTCGCCAATCTGGAAATAGGGTGTTTCCGGGGTAGCCTCGATAAAGTTGCCTTCCTGATAGATGTGATACAACTTCGGTACTTCGCCACGGACCTGGCCGCCCAGAATCATTGAACAGGTAAAGTCCACCTGGCTGGCTTCGCCCGCCGTGCTGTTATCCCGCCGGACTACTTCGCGCATGGTTTCACCCAGTAATTCAGCCGCCTCGAACAGGGATACGACGCTCATCAGATTGGGTTGATCCGAGTGAATGCGTTTCTCCAGCAGGCTGATAACACTTTGGCTGGTGGCAAGATTGCCCGCAGTCATAATGGTAAGCAAGCGCTCACCGGGCTGTTGGAAAGTATGCATCTTGCGGAATGTGGATATCTGGTCAAAACCCGCATTGGTTCGGGTGTCAGACGCAAACACCAGACCGTCAGCCAGGCGCATGGCAACACAGTAGGTCATTCAGGCCTCCTTCAGGCACAACTCAAGCGGTCATACTAGCCGGTATTATGCCTGAAGGATCGTGATTTATTGTGTCCGGTTCTGGCGTTTGATATCCGTTTATTGGGCTTCCGTCATTCTGGATACCCTGGCGACGGTGCTCAGTACTTCAACTCCACCCCCCTGACGAACACCCCGGACGGGCGCGGCATCCAGATAATCCAGCCCGACCGCGAGCTTGATATGGCTTTCCGCCACGTTCAGATTATTGACCACATCAAAGGTGTGCCAGTTGCGCCCGAGAAACGCTTCAGCCCAGGCGTGGGTAGCTATGTGGTGGTCGTCATGGGAGTGTACATAACCGCTGACATATCGAACCGGCACGCCAATATAGCGGCAACAGGCGATAAACACATGGGTATGATCCTGGCATACACCGGCGTGCATCTTGAATGCCTCCGACGCGGTATGGTTCACAGTGGTGACGCCCGGGGTGAAGGCAATGCGGTCACGAATCAGCGCCATCATTCGTAACAGACCGCGCTTGTTGGGGGAGAACTGGCTGGCAAAGGCCTTCAGCTCAGCGTCGGGCTCGGTCAAGCGGGTAAATCGCAGCAAAACCTGGGTCGGGAACACCGAATCATTGAGGGCCAGGGGTTTGCCGGTCAGCTCCACTGTGCCTTCGGCGGTCAGGGTGATTTCCGAGAACTCGTCGTCCAGTGTCATTACCGTGACCTGATTGCCGAACCCGTCGATCATCTGGCTGGTATCGCCGGGGGTGTGGAGGTGCCATTCCACCACCCTTTGCTGGGTGGTATTGCGTGGCCGCAACCGGATGTACTGGATGCTTCCGCTTATCGGGGATTCATAACGGTAGGTGGTGTCATGCTTGATACGCAGTCTCATATTTGCCACCCCATGTAGTCTTTTTGAATCTGATCAGCAATGCGTTGGATGCGGGTCAGAAAATCCGCCAGATATTCATGCAGCCCGTGTTCTTCGATGTAATGGCGGTCGCCGTAACGCAGGTTCGCGAACAGGCTGGTGGCCAGACGTTTGGCCCGGCGCCCGCGCTGGCCTTCGATCTGTTCTAACAGGCTGGCAATTTCCTGCAGGCAGCCGTGTAAAGATCGGGGCAGATCCGCGTTAAGAATCAGCAGCTCTGCGACATTCATTGGTTCGATATTGTGGCCGTAGGTGGTCTGGTAAGCCTCAAAGGCGGCCAGGGAATGGAGCAGGGCTGTCCATTCGAAGAACGGGCGGGAGGCGCGCTCGTCCCCTGGCTGGAGCGCCAGCTGTTGCCGGATATCCAGCACACGGGCGGTAGTATCGGCCCTTTCTATGAAGGTGCCCAGACGCAGGAAGTGAAAGGTGTCGTTGCGCAGCATGGTGCCGTAAGCGGCGCCCCGAAAGACGTGTGAGCGCTCCCGGGTCCAGTCAAAAACCTGGCTGGCGGAGGACTCCGTTACACCTTTGAGCCGAAGCTCCTTGAATTCGAGCCACGACAGGTTGATGCCCTCCCAGACGTCTGACGACAGGTTGCCGCGCACGTGCAACGCATTGTCCCGGGCATTACGGAACAGGTTGTAGACACTACCCTGGAAACGGTCGTCAATCAGCAGGAAGGTGATCAGATTCAGGGGCGTGATCTCACCGTAGAGCTCCATGAAAATGTCCAGGGAACCATTGACCAGGAGTGGCACCGAGAGCTGTTCTTCCCGGTCCTCAGGCACATCAATCAGGGCCATGGTGAGGCTGACGTCCAGCAGACGGGCCTGGTTTTCGGCCCGTTCAAGATAGCGGGCCATCCAGAACAGGCTTGAAGCGGCGCGACTCAGCATGGCTCACCCTCCAGCACCCAGGTATCTTTGGTGCCACCACCCTGGGAGGAGTTGACAACCAGAGACCCTTCCTTAAGGGCGACGCGGGTCAGGCCGCCGGGCACCATCTGGATTTTTTTGCCGGACAGCACAAAAGGCCGCAGGTCCAGATGCCGGGGTGCAATACCCTGTTCCACAAATGTGGGACAGGACGACAGGCACAGCGTGGGCTGGGCAATGTAATTGTCGGGCCGGGCCGTGATGGCATTCTTGAACCACTCCCGCTCTTTTTTGGTGGAAGCGGGTCCGATGAGCATGCCGTAACCGCCGGCACCCTGGGTCTCCTTGACCACCAGTTTGTGAAGATTCTCCAGCACGTATTTCATGTCTTCCTTGCGACGACATTGCCAGGTCGGCACGTTCTTCAGGATGGGCTCTTCGCCCAGATAGAACCGGATCATTTCCGGAACATAGGGGTAAATCGATTTATCATCCCCGACGCCGGTGCCCATGGCGTTGGCAATCACCACGTTGCCGGTCCGGTAGGCGGCGTAAAGACCGGGCACCCCGATCATGGAATCCGGGTTGCCAATCAATGGATCGAGGAAGTCGTCGTCGATGCGACGGTAAATAACATCGACCTGGCGTGGTCCGGACGTGGTTTTCATGAAGACCTGGTTGTTCCGGACATAGAGATCCGGGCCTTCGACCAGCTCGATCCCCATCTGTTGGGCCAGGAAGGCATGCTCGAAATAGGCACTGTTGAAGCGGCCCGGGGAGAGCAACACCACGGTGGGGTCAGGGTTCAGGGAGGACGCCCGCAGGGTTTCGCCGAGCAGGGCCGGGTAGTGGTCAATTGGTGCCACCGGGCAGTCCGCAAACAGTTCCGGAAACAACCGCATCATCATCTTGCGGTTTTCCAGCATGTAGGAAACACCACTGGGGCAGCGCAGGTTGTCCTCCAGCACGTAGTAATCCCCGTCGCTATGGCGAATCAGGTCAATGCCGGCAATATGCACATAGATGTTGCGGGGCAGTTTCAGGCTCTGCATGCCGGGCTGATACTGGTTATTGGCGAACACCTGCTCGGCGGGAATGATGCCGGCCTTGATGATGTCGTAATCGTGATAGATGTCGTAAAGAAACCGGTTGAGCGCCTGCACGCGCTGGCGCAGGCCGGCCTGCAAGCGCTGCCATTCGGGCGCCGAGATAATCCGGGGGATAAGGTCGAACGGGATCAGGCGGTCGGTGCCCTGGTCTTCTCCATAAACGTTGAAGGTAATCCCGAGACGATGGAACAACACATCGGCTTCCCGGCGCTTTTCTGCAATCAGATGCTCGTCGGCCTGAAGAAGCCACTGCCTGAGCACTTCGCAATGGGGCCGGACCAGGTGGTTCTCATCAAAAATTTCATCGTACATACCGGCTGAAGGTCTTTTGATCTGCATAAACGGAGCTCTTTGAACGAGTGAGCAGACAACCGCGCCACAGCTGAGGCTTGGTTAGTGGTAACTCAACAACACCTCTGATCGTGCTCTTTGGTAATGCAATGAATGCGCCACTGCGGTGAGTCGGGCCCGGGAGCCCTCGCAGCGTAGTGATTCGCGCCCTGAAAAAGCACACCAACTGATTTCCTGCGCTCTTGTAGTGCGCGGGATCCGGTGCTCACGCTCTGCCCCCTGGAGCTCGGTGTAATGCTAGATGGCGTCAGGGAATTGACCATTGAATGTGTGAAAAAGCGCTGGCGGGATGTTTATGGAAGCGACTGCAGAGGCTCGGGAGCGCTGACCGACTCGGATTTTTGCCGGTGGTTCCGAAACCAGCGCAAGGCAGGTTTTTCAATGACATAATGAATACTGGCGGCCAGTATCAGTGCGATGGCAAGGGCGAGGCAAACGCCGGCCCAGCCCGGCAGGTCAGCATCATAACTCCAGCGAATCACTCCGTACCCAACGTTCTGATGTATCAGGTACAGGGCATAGGACAGGCTGCCCAGCCACAGCAACGGACGGGTGGCCAGCCAGTTAAGATTTCCGGTAACCGCCAGTATGAATACGCCGTAGCAGCCCAGTACGAAGTAGCTGAAAGGCGCGTTATACGCGACCAGGCAGTGACCGATGGCGAACAATAGCATGAGCCGATCCTGCCACAAGGGACGGCCGTGACGGTGCCAGCGATAAATAAGCATGCCGCTGATAAACAGCGGGGCATAGCGGGTGAAGAGCAGATCCTTGACGATGAAATCAAGGGCATCCGGTATTGATGTCCAGTAAATAACCGCCAGATAGCTGGCCACCAGCCAGGCCCAGAAAATGCTCTGCAACGCCCGCCCGTTGCCGAGACCATAAAAAAGCAGCACCATCCAGATATAAAAAGTGGCTTCGATTACCAGACTCCAGTAGGCCCCATCCACGTGGGGGACATCAAAATACTCATGCAGCAGTGTGATGTTGACGAGGGCTTCGGAGAACGACACCGCCCGATCCGCGGGGCCCATCAGATGCACCGACACAAAGGTTACCGCGATGCCGGCCCACAGCGCCGGCAGCAACCGGAATGCTCTCGCTAGCCCGAACCAGCCCGCAGACTGGGTGCGCTCCAGTGTCATGAAGATCACAAAGCCGCTGAGCATGAAAAACAGGTGAACACCGTAGCGGCCATACTCCAGTACCGACCAGGGCGTAAACCCGTGGCCATAGAGCTTGTCGTAGTAGGGCACGTAGTGAAAAAGCACCACGATCAGCGCTGCGAGACCACGCAGGGCGTCGAGGGACTTTAAGCGGGAGTTGGCATCAGTCATGGGGTTGGTCGCTGTGGGTGAGGAACCAGTCTAGTCGGGTTCGGCGCTCAGGCCCATGGGGGTTGCCTACCATTCGATGAAAGCTGTCTTACGATGTGGTAACCCGCCGATGGCCCGCTCTCCGGTTCAGGCCTGTGCGCTACTGTGCAAATGGCTGCTTTCTGATAGTTTGGCGTATCGTGGCTGGATGACCGGGTGGGTCCGGTGACGGTTAATTTCAGTCGGGGTGGCGGAGCAAGAGCGATACTATGAACAGCGATACTGTGACTAAAGAGAACCACAACAGCGTTGAGTTGGGCATTATTGAAGGTTTTTTTGGCCAGCCCTGGGGCTGGCCAGAGCGCGAGCGCATCTGCGAAACGCTGGCGCCCCATGGCTATGGTTTTTACCTCTACGCGCCCAAGGCTGATCCGTTTCTCCGGCGCCGCTGGACCGAGCCGCATCCGCCAGAGATGCGCCATGCTCTGGTCAGCTTCGGCCAGTTCTGCCGCGCGCGGGGTATGCGTTTTGGTATTGGCCTGAGCCCCTTTGAAGCCTATCGGAGCTTTGATCAGGGCGTCCGTGACGCGCTGTCAGAGAAGCTCGAGGCGTTTGATGAACTGGGCGTCGATGACCTGGCGCTGCTGTTTGATGACATGCGCGGAGACCTCCCCGAACTGGCCGATCGGCAGGCGGAGATTATTCATTGGGTCCAGGCCAGAACCAGTGCCAGCCGGCTGATGACCTGCCCAACCTACTACTCGGACGATCAGGTACTGGACCGTGTTTTCGGGCAACGCCCCGAGGGTTACCTTGAACGCCTTGGTGAGCTGCTTGACCCGGCGGTGGACGTGTTCTGGACTGGCGAAGAAGTCTGCGCCCGGGAGCTGTCTTCGGGGCATCTGGCGCGCGTGTCACGGCAACTTCGTCGCAAACCGCTGTTGTGGGACAACTACCCGGTTAATGACGGCCCCCGGATGTCACAGTTCCTGCATTTGCGTGGCTTTACCGGTCGGCCCGCGGAAAACGCCAACTGGATTTCCGGCCACGGTATTAACCCGGCCCTGCAGTCCACGCTGAGTTGTATTCCCGCTCTCACGTTGGCGCAGAGCTATCGCCTGGGTACCGATTACCAGTACGGAGAGGCCTTCCGTCAAGCGGCGCGGGCGGTACTCGGGGCGGAACTTGCAGAGACAGTTATCGCCGACCTGATGACATTTCAGGATGGCGGGCTTGACCGTTTGGCAGAGGACCGCCAGCAGCAACTGCTTGCCCGCTATGAACGGTTCAATCATCCCGGCGCCCAGGAGATTGTCCGCTGGCTGAAAGGTGGTTTCAGCATTACCGGGGAAGAGGTTCAAACCCAGTAGGACCGGCGGCCGGACGGTGGCGCCCACGGGGCGCCTCGCCGGAACCCGACCGCTTGTGGCCCCCATAAATCAGGTCGCCGGTGCCACCTCGGTCCGGCCGGTTTTCAATACGGCGTAGCCGCCCCCAATGACCAGTGACCCGATAGTAATGGCCAGCAAATAGGGCAGCACGGCGCTGACCGCATTGGGAATCAGCAGCACGAACAGCCCGCCGTGGGGGGCCAGCAGGGCGACGCTGAAATACATCGACAGCGCGCCGGTAATAGCGCCGCCGACCATGCAGATGGGAATGACCCGTAGGGGGTCTTTGGCCATAAACGGAATAGCACCCTCGGATATAAAACACAGACCCAGCACAAACGAGGCCCGGCCCGCCTGGCGTTCGCCTTCGGCAAACTTGGCTTTGGCAATAAAGCTCGCGACCCCCATGCCAATGGCAGGCACCATGCCGGCTGCCATGATCGCGGCCATGGGGGCCGAGCCACCGCTGCTCTCGGACAGCAATCCAACCCCGAACGTATAGGCGGCCTTGTTCACAGGCCCGCCCAGGTCAAAGCACATCATCGCGCCGAGCACGGTACCCAGCAGCACGGCATTGGCTGTGCCCAGACTCTCCAGAAAGTTGGTGAGGGTTGCCATGATAGTGGCCATGGGTTCACCGATGACATAGATCATGGCGAGCCCGGTAACCAGGCTCGCCAGCAACGGAATGATCAGAATGGGCTTGAGCGACTCGATGCTGGCGGGTAACGGCAGCTTCTGACTGATAAAACGGGCAACGTAACCGGCCAGAAAGCCAGCGACAATGCCGCCGAGAAAGCCTGCGCCCAGGGTGGCCGCCAGATAACCGCCAATCATACCCGGCGCCAGGCCTGGCCGATCCGCGATTGAATAGGCAATGTAACCCGCCAGGAGCGGAATCATCAGTTGGAAGGCGGTGCCACCGCCAATCTGCATCAGCGCCGCCGCCAGGGTGCCTTCCTGTTCAAAGGCATCGATGCCAAAGACGAACGACAGTGCAATCAACAAGCCCCCGGCCACCACCATCGGCAACATGAAAGACACGCCGGTCAGTAGGTGTTTGTAGGGGCCGCGGTTCTCCCCTTGAGCCTGTGACGACGAGGAGGCCTTGGCGGCGCCCGCCCCCGACTCGACTTTTCCGTGCGCAAGGGCGTCGGTGATGGTTTGGTCGGGTCTTTTCAGGGCGGCCCCGGTGGAGGTGCGCCAGATGCGTTTACCGGCGAACCGGGTGGGGTCAACCTCAATATCGCAGGCCAGGATAACCACTTCGGCGTCGGCAATTTCGGCGTCGGTCAGCGCATCCTGGGCACCCACGGAACCCTGGGTTTCCACCCGCAGAGCATGACCGGTAGCACTGGCGGCGTTGCTCAGTGCTTCGGCCGCCATAAAGGTATGGGCGACGCCGGTCGGGCAGGCGGTAACAGCCACCAAGTGCCTGGGTGTGTCGATGGCTGGGGTTTCCGGGGTCTCAGTGGTTGCCTGCAATGGGGTGTCCGCGCCTGGCTGGTATAGCGTGGCCTCGCGTTCGGCGGCATCCAGCGTGGCTGAAGGATCCGGCAAAGCACCCGCCGCGGTGATGCGATAAAGACGTTTGCCAGCGAAGCGCGACAGGTCCACCGGGGTGCTGATGGCAGCAATGACCAGATCGGCCGCCGCGATGGTCTCATCGGACAGCGGTTCAACGTCCGTGCCCTGACAGTGCATTTCTGTGGTGACCGTCCAGTGACGAGCGTGGGCGGCGCGCTCAAGCGCCCGTGCGGCCAGGAACGTCGTGGCAATGCCCTGGGGGCAGGCAGTGATGATGATGAGGTTCATAGTGGCATCTCCCCGTTGACGTCAGCCCCCGGCCAGGGGGTGATCCGGGTTTGTTGTTGGAGTTGGTGGAAATCGGCAGCGTCGGGATCACCCACGCCGATGTGGCGAACGGATTCCGCCGCCAGCGCCGTTGCCTGCCGCAGGGTATCTTGCGGGGATTGCCCGGACAGCTGGCCGTGAAGTAAGCCTGCCAGCAGAGTGTCGCCGGCACATACGGTGCTGATCACGTCTACCTTTGGACTGGAAGCCAGCCAGCCGGCACCGGATTCAAGCCAGAGCACGCCGTTGGCCCCCATGGAGACCGCCACGTTGTTTATGCCGGACTGTTGTAACTGCCTGGCGGCATTGCCAAGGCTGGCGAGGTTGGCCAAAGGTTCACCCGCCCACTCGGCCAGTTCATCCCGGTTGGGTTTCACGCCGAAGGGCATGGCCTTTATACCCGCGCTAAAGGCGGTGCCGCTGGTATCGAGCCAGACCGGCTTGCCCGCGGCTTTGAGGAAGTTGATCAGGTCACAGAGGCCAGCGGCGGGCATTCCTGATGGCATGCTCCCGGCGATCACCAGGGCATCCTGGCCGCCAAGCAGGCCCTCCAGCTGACTTTTCAATCGGTGAAGGACGTCTGAGGTCACGGTGAACCCGGGTCCATTGAGCTCCGTAACTCGTCCATCCGGTTCTGCGATTTTGGTGTTGATACGGTTATCGCCAGGCACGCGTACGAAGTGATCCGCCAGTTTCTCCGCTGCAAACAGACGCTCGAACGGTTCCGGGTTCAGGTCGCCGAGCAGGCCTGACACGCAGACGGTGTGTCCGAGCCGGGCCAATACCCGGGCCACGTTGATGCCCTTGCCGGCGGGCTCAAGTTGGGTGGCCCGCACCCGGTTGACGGTGCCAAGAGTCAGGACCGGAGACTCCACCGTCAGGTCGAGAGCCGGGTTCAGGGTGATGGTCAGTATCCGGGCCATCAGAGTGCCTCCAGCGCGTCACGCACTTCCGCGGCGGTAGCCTTGCTGAGAGCGATCCCGGCCTGACGCCGGGCGTCCTCCCGGGTAAGCGCCCGGATACACGCTTTGACCAGCGGCACCCGACGGCTGGTCACGGACAATTCGTCCACGTCCAGACCCAGCAACACCGGAATGGCCTGGGGGTCGGAGCCCAGTTCGCCACACACGCCAACCCAGCGTTGATGGGCGTGGGCGGCCTCTACCGTCATTTTGATCAGTCTCAGAACCGCCGGATGAAGCCCGTCGGATTCTGCCGAGAGCTGGCCGTGGCCGCGATCAATCGCCAGGGTGTATTGGGTCAGGTCGTTGGTGCCGATGGAGAAGAAATCCACTTCCGGCGCCAGGGTACTTGCCAGCAGGGCGCTGGAGGGAATTTCAATCATCACGCCGATCTGCACGTCGCTGGCCCGGACTTCGGCCCGCACCCGGTCCACGATGGCTTTTGCTGCCCTCAATTCGGCCAGATCCTTGACCATGGGAAACATGATGCGCAGAGGACGATCGCCCGCCGCGGTTAAAAGCGCTCGGATCTGGGTTTCCAGAATCTCCGGTCGGGTCAGTGACAGGCGGATGCCGCGCAGACCCAGGAAGGGGTTGTCTTCTGCTGGCAACGGCCAGTAATCAAGGGGCTTGTCGCCGCCGACATCGAGCGTGCGTGCGACCAGAGGCAGGCCGTTAAGGGCATCAAACGCGACACGGTATTCTTTTACCTGGGTCGCCAGGTCTGGCGCCTGGGAATGGGCCATGAAAATGAATTCGGTCCGCAACAGGCCGATACCGTCGGCACCGCGCTCGACTGCGTCCGGGGTGTGGGCGGTATTGCCGAGGTTGGCGCATACTTCAATGGTGTGACCGTCCCGCGTGGTTGCCGGTTGGTGGCGGTTTTCGTGGGCGGCGGCCTGGAGTGCCGCCAGTCTGGTCAGGCGGCTGTCCACCCGTTGGCGTCGCTCGGCACCCGGTTCCGGCACAATACAGCCACGCTCCCCGTCGACCACCAGATCGATACCATCTTGCAGCTGTAATACCCTGTCGCCTGCGCCGACCACCGCAGGCAATCCAAGTGCCCGTGCCAGAATTGCGCTGTGGGAAGTGGCGCCGCCCCTTGCAGTGACCAGGCCACGGACACGCTGGGTATCCAGTTGTGCGACATCGGAGGGTCCGAGATCTTCCGACACCAGAATATAGGGGGTGTCCGGCGGTGTTGGCATCTCGATACCACAGAGGTTGGCCAATACCCGCCGACCTACATCCCGCAGGTCGGCGGCACGTTCGGCCAGCAACCGGTCCGCCAGTGCTTCCTGGGCGCGGGCAGCGGTATCAATGGCCAGCCACCAGCCAGCCTCGGCGGATGCGCCCTCGTCCATAGCCTCATGGGCAGCGCGTTGCAGATCCTCGTCCCGGAGCATTTCGGCGTGTACCGAAAGAATCGGACCGGCCTCACCGCCCTCCGCTTTTCGAATCAGCGTTTGCAACTGGCGGTCGGAGGCTTCAATGGCAGTGGCCAGGCGCTCGTTTTCCCGGTCAGGGACGTCGGAGGTCTTGGCGTAGGTCAGCTCTGGTATCCGGAGCACAAATACCGGTGCCAGGGCGAGCCCGGGGGAGGCTGCAACCGCTTTGACTGCCTGGTCCGGGACCAGGGGCTCCGGCGAAGGTTTTGGCTCACGGGTTTCATTGTCGCTTTCGCGCAGGGGCGTAACGGCCTCACCCAGACCGCTTTCAATGGCTTTACAAAGCGCGTGAACAGACGCTTGCGCACCGTCACCAGTCGCCGAGATGACCAGCGTTTGGCCCCGGCGAGCGCCAAGCCCGAGAATACGGGTGAGGCTGGTGGCAGACACCGCCTGTTCGGTACTGTCCGCCAGCCGGATCTTCAGGGTTGCAGACTGCTGACGGGCTACCTGAGTCAGCTGTTTCGCCGGGCGGGCATGAAGACCATGGGCGTTCAGGATACGAACCCGGGCCGCGGGAACATTGGCGTTTTCCCCTGCCAGTTGCGCCAGCACGGCGTCGGTCGACAAGCCCGCCAGACTGCTGCTGCCCGCCAGCAGGTTATCGATACGTTCCAGCAGATCCCGGCACCCGTCGTCGTGCCCTGCCAGGCAGAAGACGCCCCTTAGCAGGGGCGTTTCCTGGGCCGGTGTGGCCAGGGCCAGGGCCGGTTGCTTCAGCTTTTGTCCATGGTGGGCGAGCCAGAAGCCCTGGCCGATGGCGACCGGCTGCTGGCTCGCAATAGCCGTCACAAACGTTGTCTCAACACAACCAAGCGCGCGCAGGCGCCCGGCGGCACTCAGCGCCAGCTCGGCCGGGTCGTTCGCCGCCAGCCCGAGGCACAGGGTGTGGGCATCACAGCGTCCGGCGACGGGTGCCCGTGATAACGCCGAGAGCAGGGTGTCTTCGTCTCGGGCTGTGGCAAGGGTTTCGGTCAGGCCGGGCTGGTTCAGGATCCGGGTAAGTTGCCGGAGGATGTCGAGGTGCTCGTCAGACTGGGCGGCAATGGCGACCAGAACCCGGACATCGGCACCATCGTGCCACTGCACACCTGCGGGAAACTGCAACACGCAGACGCCGGTGCTGCGAACGGCATCGCGACTCTCCGGTGTGCCATGGGGGATGGCAATGCCGTTGCCCAGCACAGTGGAAGACTGCGCCTCGCGATCCAGCATGCCATTGTGGTAGTCCGGAGTTGTGCGCCCGGCGGCTTCAAGCTCCCGGCTGGCAAGGGCAATCGCCTGTTGCCAGTCAGCAGCCTGGCAATTCAGGCGGATATCGTCACGGGTCAGTGTCAGCATGTCAGCTATCTCCGGTGGTGAAGCAGAGTTGTTTTTGTACCGGTTTTACTACTTGCTGAATCGTGTCAGCAATGCTTAAATTGGATCATGGAACAGAATTGATCAGAAATCAAGCACCGGATTTGGCATAATTCGCCGTTTGCTGAAGGAGTCAGGTTGATGACGTTAGCTGAACTCGCCCGCCTTGCCGGAGTGTCCCGCACCACCGCCAGCTATGTGCTGAACGGGCAGGCGAGGGCGCGTCGAATCAAGCCTGACACCATTGCACATGTACATGCGGTGGCCCGGGCACACGACTTCCACATTGATGCCCATGCCGCTGCTTTACGGGGCGGAGCCAGCCGGACCATCGGGTTTATTCTGCCGGATCTCGAAAATGCCAGTTATGCGCGGTTGGCGAAACTGCTCGAGCGGGGGTCGCGGTTGCAGGGGTATCAGCTATTGATAGCAGGCTCCGACGATGACCCCGATACCGAACAATCTCTTGCCCGGGCGCTGAAAGCCAGACGATGTGATGTGCTTATTGTGGCCAGTTGCTTGCCGCCAGACAGCGGGTTCTATCGCACACTGATGGCCGAGGGTCTGCCGGTGATTGCTGTCGACCGATCCCAGAACCCGTCTCATATCGCTTGCGTGGTGAGCGATAACCGCCGGGATGCGGAGGCTCTCACCCGCTCTGTACTGACCGACGGTCTGGCACAGGTGGTATGGATGGACGCAGTATCCTCCCTCGCCTTGACCCAGGACCGCCGTGAAGGCTTTCGGTCAGCCATGACCGGCAGGCCCGGCCAGGCCACTGAACTTTCCGGTGAGCGTTATGATCGGGAAACCGGTGCCCGCCTGATGTCGGCGCTGCTGCAATCCGGCGGGTTGCCGGATGCCCTGATCACGGCCTCCTATACCCTGCTTCAGGGCGTTCTCGATGTGCTGCTTGAACGCCCGGAAGGCCTCCCCAAAAACCTCCGAATGGCGACCTTTGGTGACGACCGCTTGCTGGATTTCCTGCCGCTGTCGGTAAATTCACTGCCTCAACAGCACGAAGTGATAGCGCAAGTTACGCTGGCGAAAGCCCTGGCGGCGGTAAACGGCGATTACCAGCCGGGCCTGGAGGTTATTCAGCGCAGGCTGAAGCAGCGGGCCAGCTGATCAATGTGCGACTAAAGAAAGCCTTATTGAAACCGTCGAAGAGCGCCGGGAACTGGATTGGCGGCTACACTGGTGTGTCAGAGCACCGCTGAACAATGAAAGCTCAACAATAACAACAGGAGTGCGGCCAGTGTCCCCGATCCGAACCATCGCGCTGACATCTGTAGCGATGATCGCCTTTGCAGGCAACTCACTGTTGTGTCGGGTGGCGCTCCGGGAAACGGATATTGACGCTGCCAGCTTTACCAGCATCCGCCTGGTATCCGGGGCCTTGACGCTGTGGTTACTGGTGCAGCTGCGTAACGGTAAGGCTCTGGGGCGGGGGAGCTGGTGGTCGGCGCTGGCGCTGTTCACCTACGCCGCGGCATTTTCCTACGCCTATCTCGGACTGTCCGCCGCCATGGGCGCGCTGCTGTTGTTCGGAGCGGTCCAGGCCACGATGATCAGTTACGGACTGATCAGGGGTGAGCGAATGCGACTGCTGCAGTGGCTGGGGTTTGTGCTGGCGTTCGCTGGCCTGGTCGGGTTGCTGCTGCCCGGCCTGACAGCACCGCCGTTGCTCAATTCAGGCTTGATGCTCAGCGCGGGTATGGCCTGGGGGATCTATTCCCTACGGGGCAAGGGTGCCGGTGACCCAACCCGGGTGACGGCGGGAAATTTTGTCCGGGCAGTGCCCTTTGCTCTGGTGTTGAGTGTGCTGATGGCGGCCAACGTCAGTGTGGATGTGCCGGGCGCCGGGTACGCTATCGCATCCGGTGCCATTGCGTCCGGCATGGGGTACGCGGTCTGGTATATGGCGTTACCCCTGCTCAAGGCCACGTCCGCCGCCACTATTCAGTTGAGCGTTCCGGTACTGGCAGCGGTGGGCGGTGTGGTGCTGTTGAGCGAGCCGTTAAGCTGGCGTCTGGTGATTGCTGCGGTTGCAATCCTCGGCGGGATCGCGCTGGTGATTTATGAGAGGCAGCGCACGGTCTGATCGTCAACTTTCGGAACCGCAGGACTGCGCTCGCGCATTATTGAACTGTTTGCTGAGACTTTCGAGCTGACGGCCGGTGTCGCGATATTCGGCGGGTAACGGCAGTACCAGGTAAACTATATCCCCCAGTGTCAGCTCGCGTTCGGACAGTGGTGTGGTGGCATCGTCTCTCAACACCGGGCTGATGACTCGCACCTCAAGGTCTGGCGCCCTTGCCCGTAAAGCTGCGACGGTGCCCAGCGATTGTTCGCTGTGAAAGGTGCCGTTGATGTGCAGGACCTGATGACCGGGGTGACGGTTCAGAGCATCCAGAATACTGACGGCCATGGTGTTGTCCCGCAGCAGCTGGGCCTGGTACTGGTTTTCCATCCGGTCACTGTGGTCAGCGCCGTGGGCCATGGCCTGGAGAAATTTCGCCCGGTACGCGGATACTTCCTGAAAAGGCTGATCCGGTAACAGTGACCGGGAGACGGGGTCCAGATTGTCGAGATAGCTGGCCCCGGTGCGCCCGACACACCGCGCGATTTCAGCCGGTGCGTTCGCGGCCACTACTGGCAACGCCCGGGATTTGGCGTATTCCACCAGGGGACGGTAGGAGGCCCGATAATTCGGCCAGGCATCGGCGTCTTCAATCAGCTCCGTCTCGCCGAGCTCCCCGGACAGGTAACGGTTCAACGTTGCCTGGTGGTCCACCGAAAACTGTTCCATGGACAATACTTGCCTGGGCTGTTGGCGGTGGAGCGCCACTTGCAGTTGCGATTGCAGCAGGTGGGCACCCTGATGGCCATGGTATTCGCCGAAGAACACGACGTCGGCGTTCTCGAGGCTGTTCACAAGTTCGGTCAGCGACATGGCTTTGGTGGTGGCCGCATCCACCACATGGCTGTCATACAGGGTAGCGAGCATAACCTGAGACTGCTCTGAAGGCAGATTGTCGGCAGTCATGGCGCAGCCCGTGAGCATTCCCAGCCCAGCCAGTGACAGAAATTTCAGGGGGTGGATCATGTTGTTCCATACGCTGGCCGGGCACGGACAGCTCATTCAGAACGGATTGTGATTAATCGTCCGGGGTAATAAAGGCATCGCGGTGAAACTCCGCTGCCTCTTCAACCTCACGGAGGCCATAGCTGCAAGGTTCGGGCGGCTCCGCCCCTGCCAGCACTTCGAGTACCGACCTGACCCCATGGGCCAGAGATTCCAGGTTGTAACCACCCTCCAGAACAAAAGCCAGGCGGCCCTGACAGTGTTGTTTGGCCAAGCGTTGGAGAATGCTTGTCAGGATCGCAAAACCTTCGTAGGACACGTTCATGGCCAGGTCATTCCAATGGGGGTCAAAGCCTGCCGATACCAGAATAAGATCCGGTTGGAACCATTCCGCCGCTGGCGTCAGAATATCTTCGAAAGCCTTGATATAGGCCTGATCACCAGAGCCGCCCGGTATTGGCACGTTCACCGTGGTGCCTTCACCAAGCCCGGCGCCGACCTCGTCCATCTTGCCGGAACCCGGGTAAAATGGTGACCCTCGGTGGATGTCGAAAAACAGCACGTCGGGATCAGCCCAGAAAATGTCCTGGGTACCGTTGCCGTGGTGCGCATCCCAGTCAACGATCATCACCCGCTCGCAGCCCAGTTCGGCCTGGGCATGGGCGGCTGCAACCGCAACGTTGTTGATCAGGCAAAACCCGCGGGCACGCACGGGTTCAGCGTGATGTCCTGGGGGTCTGACCAGGGCAAAGGCACTTTCTGTCCGCCCGCTGACCACGGCCTCGACGGCCGCGATCGCTGTGCCAGCGGCCACCTCAGCCGCCTCAACACTGCCGGGCGATACCGCGGTAGTGTCTACATCCAGCCAGGCATTTTTGCCTCTCAGTTTATAAATGTCTTCCAGATAGGAATTGGTATGGACACGGGCGAGCTGTTCGCGAGTTGCTGCCGCACCGGCTTCAAAAACCAGACCCTCGATCGGGTGACTGTCCAGTAGATCCTTTATGGCCGTGAGTCTTCCCGGGTGCTCTGGATATTTCCAGGGCGCACCCAGACCTGAAAGCAGTTTGCGCACCCGCTTGTCCATGCGTCCAGGCAGGAAAGGGACGTCAACGTCTGGCTCATGGGTAAGAGCCCGTTCATCGTAAAAGGCGATGACTTTGTGCTTATCCGTCATGGAAACGCTTCCTCCTCGTACTGGTATCTTCAGCATAGACCAAAGAGCGCGGTCAGTGGATCGCTTAATGGTAATGTTTGCCTTACTATTTGGACACTTAGTCGTCAGGTCAGAGTGCTATGGCTCATCGAGCTTATTTATTTTCCCTCCGGATCGCCCACGCTTTTCGTGAGGCTTGTGTTGACGAGAGCTACACTGGTCGCCGGTTTGTCAGGGATGTGCTCGCGGGCATCACGGTCGGGATTATCGCGATTCCCCTGGCGATGGCTCTGGCCATAGCGAGCGGAGTTGCTCCGCAATACGGCCTTTATACGGCAATTATCGGTGGTTTTGTGATCGCCCTGACGGGCGGGAGCCGGTTCAGCATATCCGGTCCCACGGCGGCCTTCGTGGTCATCCTTTACCCGGTTGCTCAAAAATACGGCCTCGGCGGGCTGTTGCTGGCCACTCTCATGTCCGGGGGCCTGCTGATCGTCATGGCCATCATGCGGCTTGGTCGCTTCATTGAGTATATTCCGGAGTCGGTCACTCTGGGTTTTACCGGGGGCATTGCTGTGGTTATTGCCACCCTGCAGATAAAGGATTTTTTTGGCCTGCCGGTGGCGCAAATGCCGGAGCAATACTGGGACAAGCTTGCGGCTCTGGCGCAGACGTTGCCGGAGCTGGACGGGATGACCACACTGGTTGCCGCCGCCACGCTGGCAGTGATGTTACTATGGCCGCGACTGAAAACGCCAATTCCGCCGCACTTGCCAGCAGTGGTCCTCGGAAGCTTGCTGGCGCTTGTGCTTAACATGAACGGTGCCGCTGTCGAAACCATAGGCTCCCGTTTCAGTTATCTGCTGCCGGATGGCTCCGTTGGCAGTGGCATCCCGCCTTTTTTGCCGGGACTGGCCTGGCCCTGGGATCGACCCGATGCTTCCGGCGCGCCCCTGGGGCTGAGTTGGAACATGGTGACCGAGCTGCTGCCTGCGGCTTTCGCGATTGCCATGCTTGGTGCCATCGAATCCCTGTTGTGCGCAGTGGTACTCGACGGCATGACCGGTAAGCGTCACAGCGCCAACAGTGAGCTTCTGGGGCAGGGCATCGGGAATATCCTGGCGCCCTTTTTCGGGGGCATCACTGCAACGGCAGCACTGGCACGCTCTGCGGCAAATTATCGGGCGGGGGCCGAGTCGCCGGTGGCAGGCATGGTGCACGCGTTGGTGGTGCTGACCGGGCTGGTGTCTCTGGCGTCCATTCTGGCCTATCTACCCATGTCGGCCATGGCGGCTCTGCTGGTGATGGTGGCCTGGCACATGAGCGAAGCTCCGAAGGCGGTGCATTTGCTGAAAACAGCCCCGCGCAGTGATGTGTTGGTGTTCCTCACCTGCTTCTCGCTGACGGTGTTACTGGACATGGTGATCGCCATCACCACCGGTATCCTGCTCGCTGCGGTCTTGTTTATGCGGGAAATGGCCCAGATGACGAAGGTGACCGACATTACCGGCAGCAAACGGCTGGCCGGGGTTGGTCTGCCGTCAGGTTGGCAGGTGTTCAAGATCAACGGGCCGCTGTTTTTCGCTGCGGCTGACCGCATTTTCGGTGAGCTGGCGTCACAGACTGCCAGTGCCAGGGGCCTGATCCTGTATATGGACGGGGTTACGGTGCTGGATGCCGGTGGCCTGGCCGCATTGAACAAGCTGGTCGAGACCTGCAAGCGTGATGGCACCCAGATCGTGATTGCGGATCTCCAGTTTCAACCCCTCAGAACCCTGGCCCGGGCCGGGGTAGAGCCGGTGGAGGGCGTGAGCCGCTTCTATGGCTCGCTGGACGAAGCCATACATTCAGTTGCCTCCGTTTAATCGGTTCAGCAATCTCACACTCATTCTGCGTGCCAGGATAACAAGGAACAGAACATCTATGTTGCCGTTTCGATTTGTAGATCGTGTGAAATTTCTTCTGGAACGACAGCTTGTCAAAGGCGCCGGTTTTCAGTTGCTGGTGGTCGGGGTATTCATATTCCTGATTTCACTGATCGGTGGTTTGCTGGTGATGCCATTGGGAGAACCGTTTGGCAACATGGGTGAGGCTGTCTGGTGGGCCTTTTTGAGGCTGACGGACCCGGGTTATCTCGGGGATGATGTTGGCGAATGGCAACGGCTGGTGTCCACGCTTCTCACGATCAGCGGTTATGTGGTTTTCATGGGTACGCTGGTGGCGATCCTGACGCGCTGGTTGATCGCGAAGATGGCCGATCTCGAGCGTGGGCTGACCCCGGTCACGTTGCGCAACCATATCGTGGTGCTGGGCTGGACCAGCCAGACCCTGCCTTTGCTGAGCGAATTGCTGGGGGCTTCCGGCCGTATGCGGCGGTTTCTCGAAAAGCATGAAACCAGGAGGCTGAGTCTGGTGGTGTTGTCCCAGGACGCCTCTGCCGGTCAAGCCCACGAGCTGCGCATTGAACCCGGCATTGGTAACAAGGCGCGCCAGATCATTCTGCGTTCCGGATTGGCCATCCAGCCCGATGCCCTGCAGAGAGTGGCTTGTCTGGAAGCCGCTGCCGTCATTGTCCCCAGCGCGGCCCACCAGGCCGGCAGTCTGGTGACTTCCGACGTCGAGACCGTCAAGGCACTGCTGTCCATCGCCGCTCAGGCCCGTCATCGAAAGACAGCGTTGCCCTATGTCGTTGCTGAAATTCAGGATATCCGCAAGCTTCCCGTTATTGAGCGGGCCTACCCGGGCGCTGTGGAGGTGGTCGCCGGTGATGCCACCATCAGCCGCCTGATGGTGCAGAACATCCTTCATCCCGGGCTCTCGGAAATCTATAACGAGTTGCTCACAGCAGGCTATGGCAACGAAATTTATGTGCGCGGCGGTGAAACCCTGGCCGGAATGACGCTGGCGGAGGTGGCGGCACAACGACCGAAGGTTATTGTTCTGGGGTTACTGAAAGCCAGGGACACCGGCTGGGATATCAGATTGCCGGCGCCCTCGGCCTCGGTGATTGAAAGCTCGGACAGGGTGATCATACTGGCCCGGGAGTACTCGGAAACCGAACCGGATGGGAAAGCTCCCGGGTTGTCTGAAATCAGCCGGGGCGAACCCGTAAGCCGGCCGCCAGCTCAGGGTGAGCAGGTTCATCGGGTGTTGGTACTGGGCTGGAATCGCCGTGTGCCCAGCCTGATTGGCGAGTTCGCCAGCTATCACCAAAAGCAGTTCGAGGTAGAAGTGGTGTCCGTGGTGCCGGCCAAAGAGCGGCAGCAGGAGATTGACCGCTATCTGGGTGACCAGCAGCGGGTGGTCTGTCGTCATGTGGAAGCCGATTACATGGTGGAGGGCGAACTGCGCCGTGTCGGCCCGCTCAACTACGACTCGATTGTGTTGTTGAGCAGTGACCGGCTGGCTTCCGGCGAGGAAGCGGATGCCCGGGCGATGGTCGGTTACCTGCAACTGGAGGATATTCTCAGCGAAGGCAGCCGCCGGCCCCAGCTCATAATGGAGTTGAGCGACCCCGACAATCGTGACCTGTTGACTGGCTCCCAAAGCGAGATGATGATCGGGCCGATGATTATCAGTCATGTGCTGGCACAGGTCGCCCTGCGACGTGAGTTGAGGGTGGTTCTGGATGAGCTGTTCACGGCGGGCGGTGCCGAGATCCAGTTCAGGTCGCCGGACAACTACTCCCTGCCTGCCAGCGTCAGCTTCCAGTTACTGGAAAAAGCGCTCGCTGCGGAGGGTGAAATCGCACTTGGGGTGTATCGCCATCAGCCCGACGCCTCCGGTCGTCACCTGCAACTGAATCCACCACGGCAAACCTGGCTCGACCTGTTACCCGGAGACCGGCTGGTAAGTCTGTGCTGGTCGGGCTGAGGATTTGACCCGGGTTGGCGGAACTCGCCTTCGCGCCGGGTATTGGCACAATTCGTCGGGCCACCTAACCATTCATACAAAAAATGCCGAATATAGATAATATAAATTTCAATTATAAATCGAGAGCCACTAAAGTAACTCCCAACATCAGCGGTTTGCTCGTTTTTTGAGCGGCTTCGCTGATTCGCCAATGTCATCCAACATTACGCAACAGGACTGAACATGCCCTATTCAAACGACGTTCTTGCCGCCAAGAGCCTGATCGAAACGAATGGCCCCAGCTGGGCTAACATCAACCCCGAGCACGTTGCTCGCATGCGCGCCCAGAACCGTTTCAAAACCGGTCTGGATATTGCCAGGTTCACCGCCAAAATCATGCGCGAAGACATGGCCAACTACGACGCCGATACCGCTCAGTACACCCAGTCTCTGGGTTGCTGGCACGGTTTCATTGGCCAGCAGAAGATGATCGCCATCAAGAAGCATTTCGGTAGCACCAAGCGTCGTTACCTGTACCTGTCCGGCTGGATGGTTGCCGCTTTGCGTTCCGAGTTTGGCCCGCTGCCTGACCAGTCCATGCACGAGAAGACGACCGTTGCCAGCCTGATCGAAGAGCTTTACACCTTCCTGCGTCAGGCGGATAGCTGGGAACTGAACCACCTGTTCCGTGATCTGGAAGCAGCCAACGAGGCTGGCGATTCAGCCAGGATCAAGGAACTCGAAAGCAAGATCGACAACCACGAGACTCACATCGTGCCGATCATTGCTGACATCGATGCCGGCTTTGGTAACGCCGAAGCGACCTACCTGCTGGCCAAGAAGATGATCGAAGCGGGCGCCTGCTGTATCCAGATCGAAAACCAGGTTTCCGACGAGAAGCAGTGTGGCCACCAGGACGGAAAAGTAACCGTACCCCACGAAGACTTCGTCTCCAAGATCAACGCTGTACGTTACGCGTTCCTGGAGCTGGGTGTGGATGACGGCGTTATCGTGGCCCGTACTGACTCCCTGGGCGCCGGCCTGACCCAGAAAATCGCCGTGACCAAAGAGCCGGGCGATATCGGCGACCAGTACAACAGCTTCCTGGATGGCGACGAAATCGCTTCTGCAGAAGATATCCACAACGGTGACGTGGTGATCAAGCAGGGCGGCAAGCTGGTCAAGCCCAAGCGTCTTGCCAGCGGCCTGTACCAGTTCAAGCAAGGTTCCGGCGAAGACCGTGTGGTACTGGACTGTATTACCAGCCTGCAAAACGGTGCTGACCTGCTGTGGATCGAGACCGAGAAGCCCCACGTTGGCCAGATTGCGGCTATGGTGAACCGCATCCGTCAGGTGGTGCCGGACGCCAAGCTGGTTTACAACAACAGCCCGTCCTTCAACTGGACACTGAACTTCCGTCAGCAGGTTTTCGACGCCTGGAAAGAAGAAGGCAAAGACCTGTCTGCGTACAACCGCGACAAGCTGATGAGTGTCGAGTATGACAACACCGAGCTGGGTCAGCTGGCTGACGAGTGGACCGCCAACTTCCAGCGCGATTCCGCTCGCGAAGCCGGTATTTTCCACCACCTGATCACCCTGCCGACTTACCATACGGCAGCCCTGTCTACCGATAACCTGGCGAAGGGCTACTTCGGCAAGGAAGGTATGCTGGCCTACGTCAAAGGTGTTCAGCGCGAAGAGCTGCGTCAGGGCATTGCCACCGTCAAGCACCAGGACATGGCAGGCTCGAACATCGGTGACGACCACAAAGAGTTCTTTGCCGGTGAAGCTGCCCTGAAAGCGGGCGGCAAGGACAACACCATGAACCAGTTCGGTTAATCGAACGGTTCGGTTGTCTGGCCCGGGTTTCGACCCGGGCATGTTCAAGGAAAAGCCCTGCCGGTAAAACGGTGGGGCTTTTTATAGACGTGGCGTGTATCAGAACAATGCGGAGCTTAATAGTTCTGTAACTGGCACTTCCACCACGTATGGCAACGTCAGTGCTGATGGTTCCGACACTGATGTAAACCACAGCAACGAAATCGCTGACAATTCAGCGAACTTCACCGGCGTTGGCGCGTTTGCCCGGAATGCAGGCGATGGCAGATTAACGATAACCGATAAAATGCGAATGTGTCCGATAACCTGCTGTCGGGGAATGTTGTCACGGGTGATAACGGCATTTCCGACAACGCGTTCTGCAATATGAGCGGGGTTGCCACGGTTATCCAGAATACCGGTAACCAGGTGGTCATTCAGGACAGGGACCATGGTCAGAAAGGTACTTATTGCGAACTGCGCGAGTGCCGGGATGCTATGGTCCACTGCCTTCGCGGGCTCGGTAATGGTGCCGGGTATTGGCGGTGATGTCCGGATAAATGTAAAAAGTTTTGAGGACCGACGATTTGACAGTGTCATGCGCCAGCAATACGACTTCAGTTGCGGCTCCGCAGCCGTAGTTTCGTTGTTGTCCTTTCACTACGAGGACCAGGTAACAGAGCACGATGTCTTCATCGACATGTTTGCGTTGGCAGACGAGGAGAAAGTGCGCCAGGATGGTTTCTCCATGCTCGATATGAAGCACTATCTTGAGTCCAGAGGGTACCAGGCCGATGGCTTTCGCATGCCGTTAGCCGGGCTTAAAGAGAAAGTGCGCTTACCCATGATTGTGTTGCTGAACATTGATGGTTTCCGGCATTTTGTCCTGATCAAGGGGATCAGTGAGGACGAGGTCCTGGTGGGGGATCCGGCCCCAACGGCTGGATGACGGTGGTTCAAAACAGTCTTGATAGCACCGTGATACAGAATATACACCAACTGAATATTGAGTTGAATAATCTGGGTGCCGCCGGGAACCAGTTCCCGGCGCGGTTCAGTAATCAACTGATCCAGTTGCTTGGTCGCTGATACCCACTCGGTCTGATTACCTAGAGGCTGATAGGGAGTCTGAGAGTAATTTCACTGTTGGGTGCATTTTCCGTAACCCCAACGCCCACCGTCAGGCTCAGAGTTGTGGAAGGTGTCAGACGTTGGGACAAGCCAACGACAGTGACCCGATCTGGATACGGTCAAAGTTGGCTGCAAAAAGATCGATCTCTCTCTCGAATGTTGTTTTCCGGATGATCGAGTGGTCATAGCCCAGGCTGAAGGGCCAGCCACCCAGGCCATCGGTTATCTAGTAACGAGCCGAGAGTTCAACATCCCCAAGACCCTCACTGGAAGACTCGCGCAGAATATCCACCGGTGTGCCCTGGAAAATCTCCCGCTCTCTCAGGTCCTCATTGATGCTGAGATAGGGTACCCGCACTGCCGCTTCGAGCTTGCTGGTGAAGCCGTACTTGAGTGACATCGCGCCGACGAAAATATCACGCTGGATTTCCGAAATATTGATCAGCCTGATGAGCAGGGCAGGTATGATCGTGTAACCTTCCACCGCGACCGCCGTGGCGTTGCTGTGGGCATGGGAGAACGAAGGCTCGATTGTGAAACGGCCCGGTCGGGTAACGATGCCCCGGTCAGAGGTGATGGAGGCGATGTCAGTGGCCTTGTCTGTTTGTGAGTCCTGCTCCGATTTGCCGTAATCATCATAGTCAGATTGCGCTGAGGCAAGATCGGCGAGGACGCAGGTGGTCACCAGAATCGGAATGAAACGCCAACGTGTCATATTGATACTCCTTTTTATTACGTATTTTGGTCGATATTGTCCGTTTATTTCGACAATGATGTCGGATCATGCTTTTCCATCAGACGGTAGAATGAAACCCGTGATATTTTCAGCATGCGCGCCGCGGCCGAGACGTTGTGGTTGGTCAGTGCAAGGCTGCATGAAAGTGCATGTTGCTCTGCCCGGGCCCGTGATTGCTCAAGGGTGAGTCCGTTATTCCCGTTAGCGAGCTCAACACTGCCGGGAAGCCCCAGATCCTCTGGCTTTACCTGTCTGCCGTCGGTAAGCAAAACCGCCTGTCGTAACCGGTTCTGCAGTTCCCGAAGGTTGCCTGGCCAACTATAAGTGGCCATGTCCAGCAAGGTTTTTTTGTTGAAGGTTCGTCGAGAGTCAGAGGGCGGAAAATCGGAGAGAATCTTCTTGCAGAGCTCTGGCAAATCTTCCGGGCGTTCACGCAGGGGCGGCAGCGTCACCTGCAGGCCGCTTATCCGGTAAAAGACATCGCTTCTGAATTCGTGGGCATCCACCATGGCTTCCAAAGACCGGGTACTGGTAGCAATAATGCGGGCATCAACGGTTTTTGGTGTGGTCCCGCCCACGCGCTCGATCTGGCCTTCCTGTAAAAAACGCAGAATGGCTGACTGCTGTTCCTGCTTGAGTTCATCAATGCCTGCGAACAACAAGGTGCCACCGTTTGCCATCTCCAGCCGGCCAACATGGGCCTTGAGGGCATGGGTGAAAGCGCCTTTCTCATAACTGAACAGCTCGCTTTGGGTAAGAGACACGGGCAGGGCGGCGCAGTTGACTGTCACCATCGGGTGTTGGCGCCGGGCCGAGTTCTGGTGGATAAATCTGGCTGCGGCTTCCTTGCCGGTGCCGCCTTCCCCCTGGATCAGCACGGGTTCCGAGGTGCCAGCGAATTTGCGCATCAGTAACCTGGCGTATTTGATGGCTCTGGAATTACCCTCAAAAGCCACCGACTGATAACCACGTTGAGTGCTTTTCTGGCAAGTTTCCTGAAGCTCGGTCATGCCCCAGAGGTGGCCGATTACGGTGCTTAATCGCTGGGGGTCAACGGGGTCCGTGTGATAGTCAGAGCAGTATTTGGAGACAATCTCGGACAGAAAGTTGTTGTTGGCAGCGGTCGGAACGCCCGACAGTGTGGCTACCCAATTGGGAAGTTCCAGAGCGCCAAGCCATTCGTCGATGTAGAGCTGCTGGTCCTCCCCAGCTTCCCGAAGATCCAGAATACCGACCTTCGCTGATGGAGGTTTGATGCTCGTTGATGGCGGTTTGCCGAGATCGAGAGAATAGACCCGCCATTGTGACTCCAGCACCGGGTGATGGGTTAAATTGTGAGGTGCCGCCGACAACCAGACTAGCGGTCGCTTCTCCTGCATGATGAATCCCCTTTGAGATTACTGCTGGAAATTTGACTGCTTTACGCTAATGCGACCCTTGCACTACGCAATGATTTGAGTGCGGTGCTGGAGGCTGGTTGGTAATCAGTCAAATTGCGTGCCACTGGGAGCTGGCTGGCAGGTTATCAGTCGCTTAAGTGGGCGGAGAGGCTTCTGCCGGGTAAAACGTGTAAATACCATCGACACAATATCCAGGTATCAGGTCAGGGAACTCAGGCCCGGGGCAGAAAGACTAAAGCCCGTTTACGGGCTTTATCTATAGCTCGGAGCTGGCATCCCGAAACAGTTTGATTCGTTCTTCAGAAAACCGGATGTGACAACAGGAACTCGCCAGCGCGGCTGCTCCCGTGCGCTGCCAGTTTGACCAGTGCATCGTTAACAATCAGGGCCCCATCGGGCAAAGCCAGGGCGTTGGCGCCCATGAACTCGCCGGAGCGAAAAAAGTCGCCTCAGGGATTGGCCCTTCACTAACACCAGGCAGGCGCGAAACGCCTCTTTCAGCGTGGCTTGCCGTAGCGCCATTTCCCTGTCAGTTTTCAGCAGCTTCCCTTTGCTGGATGCGCCACAGGTTCGCATAGGTTCCCTCCTGCCTGAGCAGCGCCTCATGATTGCCTTGCTCCACAATACGGCCATGGCTCATCACCATAATGACATCGGCATCCACAACGGTGGAAAGCCGGTGAGCAATCACCAGGCTGGTCTGGCCCTGGGAAATTTCCCGAATGGCATCGAGAATGATTTGCTCAGAGTGGCTATCGAGAGAGGAGGTCGCTTCGTCAAATGCCAGAATCGGCGGTCTTTTGAGGATGGTACGGGCAATGGCCACCCGCTGTTTCTCGCCACCACTGAGTTTGAGCCCCCGTTCTCCGACTACCGTCTCGAGTCCGTCGGGTAACTCGCGAATGAAGTCATCCAGATGGGCCATCCGAATGGCTTCGAGTACTTCGGCCTCGGTGGCGTCGATGCGGCCGTAACGCACGTTTTCAAACAGCGTGGTGTTAAACAGCACGGTGTCCTGGGGCACAATACCGATGGCTTTGCGCAGTGATTCCTGGGTCACAGAGCGAATGTCCTGACCGTCAATCCGTATGCTGCCGCCGGTGATGTCATAAAAACGGAACAGCAGTTTCACCAGAGTGGATTTGCCTGCGCCGCTGCTGCCGACTACTGCGACTTTCTGGTGGGGCCGCACCCGGAAGCTGAGATCCTGCAGGATGGGTAACCGGTCGCTGTAGCCAAAACTGACGTGGTCAAACTCGATAGCGCCATCGGTAACCTGCAGAGGCTTGGCATCGGGAGCGTCGGTGATGGCCGGGGTCTTGTCCAGAAGTTCAAACATGCGTTCAATATTGGTCATGGCGGTTTTCAGTTCGCGATAGACAAAACCCAGAAAGCCCAGGGGAATGAACAACTGCATGGTGAAGGCGTTAATCAGCACAAAATCCCCCAGGGTGATGTTGCCCTTAATCACCTGGCTGGCCGCTAGAATGGTCATGGCAGTAACTGCCACCGCGATAATCAGCGCCTGACCCCCATTGAGCAGGAACAGCGACAACCGGTTTTTGCGCCGGGCCTGTTCCCAGTGGGCGAGATCTTCGTCGTATCGACTGGCCTCGAACGCTTCGTTACCAAAGTATTTGACGGTCTCGTAGTTCATCAGACTATCGACAGTGCGGGTATTACTGGTGGAGTCAGCCGCGTTTGCTTCCCGCACGAAGGAGAGTCGCCAGTTGGTGATCAGCACGGAAAATACAATATAGGCCGCCACAGCAGCGACCGTAATGAGCGCAAACCCGATGTTGTAGTTGATCAGCAGGATGCCCGTCACCATCGCCAGCTCTAGCAGCGTGGGCACGATGTTGAACACCATGATGCGAAGCAGGAAACCGACACCGGTCACGCCGCGCTCGATATCCCGGGACAATCCACCGGTGCGCCGGTTCAGGTGAAAGTTCAGCTCCAGGGCATGCAGGTGCTGAAATACCTTGAGGCCGATACGTCGCATGGCACGCTCGGTGACCCGGCCGAACACCGTGTCCCGCAGCTCACCAAACAGTGTGGTGGCCAGGCGCGCGGCGCCGTAGGCGAGCAGCAGGCCGAGTGGCAGTGCAACGGCAAGATCCGGTGCGGCCTTGGCGTCCAGCCCATCGACGATGTACTTGAGGATAAAAGGTACCCCGACCGTCGCGAGTTTGGCGCCGATCAGGCACAACATGGCAATGACGATGCGGAAGCGGTATTCCAGAAGATAGGGCCAGAGCGCTTTCAGGGTTTTCCAACTGAGTTGGCTTGATTCGGCATCCGGCGGTAACGAGAGTCCTCGCATTATTTGTCCTGAAGTTGATTGCGCATGGCAAGACGGCCTTTGCGGCGTATTTCAGCATTACTGAAGCGTCGTATCTGCTCGTCGGTCTCAGGTAATACGGCCAGAACCTCCACTGGTTTGCTGGCGGGGTCCAGGGCGACAAAGGTAAAAAAGGCTGACAGAATGTGGCGGACCTTGCCGGTATAGCTGTTTTCGGCCATTACCCGGGCGCCAATTTCCATCGAGGAGCCCCAGCTGCGGTTCAGAGACAAGCTGAACAGCAAGGTGTCGTTGCCTTTGGCCGGCGCCCGGAAGTGGATTGAGTCCACGGCTGCCGTGACGCAGACATGGCCGGAATGGCGCTCGGCAACCACCAGCGCCAAGCGATCGCATTTTGCCATGATCATGCCACCAAAGACGGTATTCTGGGCATTCATGTCATTGGGGAATACTTTATAGACGTGGTTCTCGATGGCGGAGTTTGCGACAGGTTTGGCTTTGGTCATGATCCGGCACTCGTTCTGGCTTTGAAACAGGGCTTTAGCCTACACCATTCATCAGGGATTTGGAGGCAGGATTGAACGCGGAACAGGGAATTGTCTTCGGCGTATTGCTGGCTACTCTGGGGATGTTTATCTGGAACCGGCTGCGCTTCGATGTGGTGGCGATGCTGGCGCTGTTGGTGGTTGCGGTCGCCGGGCTTGTGCCAGCGGACACTGTGTTTTCGGGGTTTGGTCACCCGGCAGTCATCACCGTTGCGGCGGTGCTGGTCATCAGCCAGGGCCTGGTGAATGCCGGGGTGGTGGACACCATTGCCCGGTTTCTCGGCAGGGTGGGCAACAATCCGGTGATTCAGGTTACCACCCTGACGTTGATTGTGGCGTTGTGTTCGGGGTTCATGAACAACGTTGGCGCCCTGGCTCTGCTGATGCCAGTCGCTATCTGGATGTCCCGGCAGGGAGGCCATTCACCATCCTTGTTGCTGATGCCACTGGCCTTCGGCTCCCTCCTTGGCGGCACCATGACGCTGATCGGTACCCCGCCCAATATTATCATTGCATCTTATCGGGGCGGCGCAGGCGAAGCGCCGTTTGGCATGTTTGATTTCCTGCCCGTCGGCGTGGCTATCACCTTGGTGGGTGTTCTTTTTATTGCTGTTGTGGGCTGGCGTTTCACACCGCATCGCAAGGACTCCGATGACGGCAAGGACCTGTTCAGTGTGGGCGATTACATTACCGAAGTGCGTATTCCAGAGGGGGCAGAAGCCGCCAGCCGAACCCTTCACAATTTGCTGAAAAAAGTCGAGAAGGATGCCGATATTGCCGTGGTGGGTCTGATTCGTGATGACAGTCGCGAGCTGGCACCCTCCACCTTCGAAGTGCTCAAGGCCGGCGACATCCTGTTGGTACAAGCGGACACGGACAGCTTGCAGCAATTACTGGATACCGCCGGCCTTGAGCTGGCAGACGATGAGGACAGGGAAGATAAAAGCCTTGGAGAAGGCGACGTGGTCCTACAGGAGGTGGTGATCACTACCGACTCCCAGTTAATCGGGCGAACCTCCAACCGGTTGAACTTGAGGGAGCACCACAGCATGAACGTCATTGCGGTGGCTCGTCAGGGGCAACGCTTGCAGGAGCGGGTGGGTAATATCCGGTTCAGGGCCGGGGATATTCTGTTGGTGCAAGGGCCGGAGGAATCGCTGGCGGAAGCGTTGTCCACCCTCGGCTGCCTGCCGCTAGCTGAGCGTGGCCTGCGAATTGGCAGCCCTCGTCGCACCATTATGGCGACTGGCCTGTTCGCGGTTGCGCTGGTCATCATTGTGTCGGGCGGGCTCTCCGCGCCGGTGGCGCTGGTAGGCGCGGCGGTTGCCATGGTGATTGTGGGTTTACTGACCACCGCCGAGGCCTACCGCGCCATTGATTGGTCGATCATCGTGCTGCTGGCAGCGATGATTCCGGTGGGGCAGGCGCTGAAAACCACCGGAGGCGCAAAACTGATTGCTGACCAGATGCTGGTGGTGGGCAGTGACTTACCGATTGCCGGTATGCTGGCGTTGATTATGGTCAGCACCATGGTGTTATCGAACGTCGTCAACAATGCGGCGGCGGCGATCATTGTCGCTCCAATTGCCATCAGTCTCTCAAACCAGCTGGACCTGTCCGTTGATCCGGTTCTGATGGCCGTGGCCATCGGGGCTTCCTGTGCTTTCCTGACGCCCATCGGCCATCAGTCCAATGCTCTGGTAATGGAACCGGGTGGTTATCGTTTCGGTGATTACTGGCGCCTGGGGCTGCCCCTGTCCGTTCTGGTCGTTGTGGTCTCTATACCGGTCATTCTCTGGGTGTGGACCTAGGTTCTGATCCCCTGTGATAATCGGAGCGTAAACGAAAGCGTCGACCGATATATTCGTCAGGTTCGACGCAAAGACAGAGGGAATAAATTGGACGCCAATGAACGCGATACACTGCTGAACGCTCTTGCCGTTACCCGCGAGCGCACCCTGGCACTGATCGACAGCCTTTCAGATGACAGGCTGGTGGTGCCTTACCATCAGGGTGTTAATCCGCCCCTTTGGGAGCTGGGCCACGCTGCCTTTTTTTACGAAGTGTTTGTATTGTCTGCACTGGATGGCTTGCCAAGCATCGACCCGAGCATGGACGACCTCTGGGACTCCTTTCATATTGAACACCGGGATCGTTGGCAACCCGGGTTGTTTCCGGGCCGGGCGCAAACCCGTGACTACTTCCAGCAGGTGTATGACCGAATTGCAGCACGGCTTGAGAGCCGCCCCCTGACCGATCAGGACGCCTACCTTTACCGCTATGCCATCATGCATCAGCACATGCATATCGAATCGATGATCTGGTGTCGCCAAACGGTCGGTTATCCCGCTCCGCCGGGTGTTACTGAGAATCCGTGGCAGCGGCAGCCCGAACCGGTCAGTGCCGGCGACGCGGTGGTCCCGGCGGGCACCTATCTCATGGGAATGCCTACCGGGTCGCCGGACTTTGCGACCACCGACTTTGGCTTTGATAATGAAAAGCCCCGGTTTGAGAAATTGCTAAGCGGTTTCAGGATTTCCCGAACCCTGGTGTCCAACGCCGAATTTCTGAACTTTGTGGAAGACGGCGGCTACCGGCGTTCCGATTTATGGTCTTTTGGTGGTCGCAAGTGGCTGGGCACAGAGACTGATGTGGCGTTGGTTCATGACAGCCCCGAGCCGATTTCGCGGGTACCGAAACATCCGCTGTACTGGCGCTGGCACCAGGGCCAATGGCAGGAAAAGCGCTTCAACCAGTGGTGTTCATTGCAACCGGAGTACCCGGTTATCCACGTCAGCTACTGGGAAGCAGAAGCATACTGCAGTTGGGCCGGGCGGCGTTTACCGACGGAAGCAGAGTGGGAGGCCGCGGCGCTTGGCAATCAGCCGGGGCGGCCCTTTCATCGTTTTCCGTGGGGTGACACGCAAGATCCTGCCCGGGTGGACATGGATGCCCGCCTGATGGCGCAGCTTCCGGTTTCTGCCCTGTCCGAAGGTGACGGTCCGTTCGGTTGCCGGCAGATGATCGGCACGGTCTGGGAGTGGACCACAGATCAGTTTCTGCCGTATGACGGTTTTTCGGTTGATATGTACCCCTATATGTCGACCCTGCAGTTCGGCGATCACAAGGTCACCAAAGGTGGTAGCTGCGCCACTTCTTCCATGCTGATCCGGGGTACCTACCGGCAGGCTTACTTACCGCAGCGAAATGACGTCTATACGGGCTTCCGTACCTGCGCACTTCAGGATTCCTGACTATGAATCTTTACGAAACTGACGAACTTCTTGGCCAGTACATGGCTTTTCACTACGGCGAAAGTTATTTCGGTATCGGTAACTATCCGGCCCGCTGTGCGGGCATCTGCCAGGAATTAATGGCCGGACGGGAAAAGCGTTCCGCCCTGGATCTGGGTTGCGCGGTGGGTCGAAGCACCTTTGAACTTGCCCGGGTGTTCGAACAGGTTACCGGCCTTGATCTGTCGAATAGCTTTATAGAATCGGCTAACCGCATGAAAACCGATGGCGAAATGGACTATTTTCTGAGGGATCAGGGCGACATCGGAACCCGGGTGACAGCCAGGCTGGCGGATATGAATCTCACCAATGCTGCCAGGAAGGTTCAGTTTGCAGTGGCGGATGCCTGTAATCTCGAGCCCGAGTATACCGGGTATGACCTGGTGTTTGCCGGCAATCTGATTGACCGTCTGCAGGACCCCAGGGCTTTCCTCGAGTCATTGTCCCGGATTCTCACGGACGAGGGCACACTGGTAATCAGTTCACCCTACACGCTGCTGGAAGAATACACCCCGAAAGCGAACTGGATCGGCGGTTTTGAGCGTAACGGCGTTGCGGTGACTATCCTCGACGGCATGAAAGAGGTGTTGGCACCGCATTTCGAGCTTGTGCAGGAGCCGGTGGACCTGCCTTTCGTCATCCGTGAAACCCGCCGCAAGTTCCAGCACACGATAGCGGAAGTCAGTGCCTGGCGCCGAAAACAGGCCTGACGGATACTGTTACCCCGTCGCCCTGGGCTGCGCGACGGCCCATCAGGCAAACCTGTTTCTCAGTCTTTGCGGGTAAACAGGGCCGTTTGGGTGGGTTCGCCGTGGTCCGGATGAAAAGCGCCGATGCCGCCGAAGGCGACTTCGTAATCGTTACGTTGGGCCACACCTCTGGCCCAGCGACGGAACTTTTCCCGGTCCCATTCAAATTTGTGGTCTTGTTCCCGAAATTCCCCCGGTGCCAGATCAAACAGCGGGTTGTATTCGCGGTTTGGTGTGGTCATGTAAAGCACCTTGGGCCGATATTGCCCGAAGACGGCAAGTTCGACGCTGGAGAGGGCGTTCGGGTAGACGTGTTCGATGGTCTCGACCATGGCCGCTGCATCAAACCCGGCAAGCCTGTCATTCTTTTCCGCATAGGAGCCGCGCACCAGGCGCAGCCTTGGCTGCTCACCCACAAGATGCTCAGACATCATGGTTCTGGCCTGAGACAGAGACACACCGGACTCTTCAAGACCTACGATCTCGTAAAACTGGGGGTCCCGCACCAGCCGGTACAGCAGCGAGCCGGAGCCGCAGCCCAGATCCAGCACCCGTTTGGCGCCGGTGGATTTCAGTACCGAAAAAACATGATCAAGCCGCTCTTCGTGCAGCGACGTCATCTGCGTCATCATAGGGAACTACCGTATTACGGAGTAAGTTAGCAGGCCATTAATATCGATGAATATTGTACAGGCTTTCCGCTTCAAGGCGCATTGGTTGCCGAGCCTTCGATCAGCTCGCGCATCAGTTCTGCCGATTGCCCAGGTACCTCTACCATGGGTGCATGGCCGACATCGTCCATGATGACGACCTTTGACTGAGGTATCTCCCGTTGGAAGGCCTTAGCATTGCGATAGTTGATCACCCGGTCCTCGCGGCCCCATACGATCAGCACCGGCGCGGTAATATGCTTGAGAGCCTCGCGGAAATCCGGCTGGTAACCAGAATCCCGGATGTCGGCAAAAATGCGCTCGTTTACCGGTTGGTTGGCAATGGCTCTTTGCTCCATCACGCTATAGATCGGCCAGGGCACGTATGGCTTCTTCTCGAGAGCGAAATCGAGCAGTTTCTCGAAATCCCCCGGTTTCTCGACAATCAGCGGGTTTTCGCCCTGCAGTATCCGCGCCATCAGTTCGCTGTCGAATTCCAACACGCCGGCCGGATCAAACAGCGTCGCTGACCGGACGTTGCCCGGGTAAGTAGCGGCATACAGGGCTGCTATCGCGCCGCCCATGGAGTTACCAGCGAGGTGGATGTTGTCGAGCACCAGCTCCCGGAGTATCCGGTCCAGGTAACCGACCTGATCAGAGATGCTGTAGCCGATATCGAGGGGTTTGGAGCTGTCACCGTGGCCGGGCAGATCAATCGCATAGACATTGTAGTCAGCGGTGAGGTGAGCGGCCATTCGGAGCCAGTGATCCTTGTTTGCCCCGAAACCGTGAATCATGACAATAGTCGGGGCGTTGGCGATGACTTCACCATTGCTCAGATAGGCAATGGTGAAGTCATCGACTTCGAGATGTCTTGATTCAAGCCCGGCCAAGCGCCGTTCGTAACCGATCGCTGCGTCATAGATTTCAGCCTGCGAGCAGGCTGTCAGGGCCAGGATTGAGAGCAGCATCAGCATCAGGATTGCATGGGTGGGTCGGATAGGGTTCATGGCACTCAAGTCCGCTTGGGAATGTGATGATTTACTCCCGCGCGATGGCGCGATAGGCAATATCGGTGCGATAGAAGCTTCCGCTCCAGCGGATTGTCTTTGCCAGTTGGTAGGCACGCTGTTGGGCTTCGGTGACGGTGTTACCCAAGGCGGTGGCGCACAGGACCCGCCCGCCATTGGTCACCACCTGATCACCTTCAAGGCGGGTACCGGCGTGGAAGACTTTTTCGCCGGCAGTTTCCTGCGCTGGCAAACCGGAGATCACGTCACCCTTGTTGTAGCTGTCCGGATAACCGCCGGCGGCCAGTACGATGCCGACCGAGGCGCGGTCGTCCCAGTCAGAGGCGCACTGGTCGAGCTTGCCATCGATGGCAGCGTTGCACAGCGCCACCAGATCCGACTTCATGCGCAGCATGATCGGCTGGGTTTCCGGGTCGCCGAAGCGGCAGTTGAATTCGATCACTTTGGGTGCGCCGTTACCGTCGATCATCAGGCCCGCGTACAGAAAGCCCTTGTAGGGATGGCCTTCGGCTGCCATGCCCTGAACCGTCGGGTAAATCACGTCATCCATAATGCGCTGGTGAACGTCGGCAGTCACCACCGGGGCCGGGGAGTAGGCGCCCATACCGCCGGTATTGGGGCCAGTATCGCCGTCACCCACCCGCTTGTGATCCTGGGAAGTCGCCATGGGCAACACGTGCTCGCCATCCACCATCACGATAAAGCTGGCTTCCTCGCCTTCCAGGAATTCTTCCACAACCACCCGGCTGCCAGCGTCGCCGAAGGCATTGCCTGCGAGCATGTCGCGGATGGCATCTTCCGCTTCGGTCAGGGTCATCGCGACTATCACACCCTTGCCGGCTGCCAGCCCGTCAGCCTTGACCACGATGGGCGCGCCCTGTTTGCGAACATACGCCAGCGCCTCGTCGACCTCGGTGAAGTTGCCATAATCTGCGGTTGGAATGTTGTGGCGTGCCAGAAAATTCTTGGTGAAAGCCTTGGAGCCTTCCAGTTGGGCCGCACCTTTTGAGGGGCCGAACACCCTGAGCCCCCGGCTTTCAAACAGGTCGACAATACCTGCAACCAAGGGCGCCTCGGGGCCGACAATGGTCAGGCCGACCTGATGGGCTGTGGCAAAATCCGCCAGACCGGTGAGGTCCATAACCTCGATGGCCACGTTCTCAAGCCCGGGTTCTGTCGCGGTCCCGGCATTACCCGGCGCCACGAATACCCGATCCGCCTGGGGCGACTGTGCGACTTTCCAGGCCAGGGCGTGTTCACGGCCGCCATTACCGATGATCAGAATATTCATGATGCAGATTCCCTTGAGGTATTAGTGCCGGAAGTGGCGCATGCCTGTGAAGACCATCGCAATGCCGTGTTCGTTGGCCGCATCGATGACTTCCTGATCCCGCATTGAACCACCGGGCTGAATCACCGCTGTGATACCCGCTGCCGCGGCGGCGTCGATGCCGTCCCGGAACGGGAAGAAGGCATCGGAGGACATCACCGAGCCCTTGACCTCCAGACCTTCGTCGGCCGCCTTTATGCCAGCAATGCGGGCGCTGTATACGCGACTCATCTGGCCCGCGCCAATGCCAATGGTGCGGCCGGCACGGGCGTAAACAATGGCATTGGATTTGACGTATTTGGCCACTTCCCAGGCGAACAGAAGGTCGTTCAGCTCTGCCTCGGTAGGTTGCCGGTCAGTCACAACCTTGACGTCTTCCATGGCAACCATGCCGAGGTCTCTGTCCTGCACCAACAGGCCCCCGGTGACGCGTTTGTAATCCATCGATTGGGCACGCTCGCCACCAATTTCACCGCATACCAGCAGCCGGACGTTCTTTTTGGTCGAAATCAGTTCCGCCGCTTCCGGTGCAATGCTGGGGGCAATGATGACTTCAACAAACTGGCGCTCGATAATGGCTTTTGCAGTGTCTGCGTCCAGTTCCCGGTTGAAGGCGATGATGCCGCCAAATGCTGACGTGGGATCGGTGGCAAAGGCGAGGTCATAGGCCTGGCGGATGTCGCTGCCGATCGCCACACCACAAGGGTTAGCGTGTTTAACGATAACACAGGCCGGATCGGCGAACGGCTTGACGCACTCCAGTGCTGCGTCGGTATCGGCAACATTGTTGAAGGACAGCTCTTTGCCCTGAATCTGTTTGGCCGTAGCTACGCAGGCTTCCCGTGGTTCACTCTCGATGTAAAAAGCGGCCCGCTGATGCGGGTTTTCACCATAGCGCATGTCCTGCACCTTGATGAATTGGGTGTTGAAGGTGCGGGGGAAGTCGGGGTTGGCGTTGTCACCGGTGCGGCCACCCAGATAGTTGGCGATGGCGCCGTCGTACGCTGCGGTGTGCTCAAAGGCTTTAACGGCGAGGTCAAACCGGGTCCGATAGCTGAGCTGGCCGCCGTTATCAGAAAGCTCTCTGAAAATTCGGCTGTAGTGCGACGCATTCACCACAATGGCCACGTCGTTGTGGTTTTTTGCGGCGGCCCTGACCATGGTGGGCCCGCCAATATCGATATTTTCAATGGCGTTGGCGAGATCACAATCCGGGTCCGCCACGGCGGCCTGGAAAGGGTACAGATTGACGACCACCATATCGATGGGTGCGATGTCGTGTTGTGCCATGACAGCATCATCTACGCCACGTCGACCGAGAATGCCGCCATGGATCTTCGGATGCAGGGTTTTGACACGACCCTCCATCATTTCCGGAAAGCCTGTGTAGTCACTGACTTCGGTCACTGCAACCTGGTTTTCCTTGAGCAGGCGGAAAGTGCCGCCGGTAGAGAGCAGCTCAATGCCCAGGCCCGATAGCTGGCGTGCGAAGTCAACAATGCCGGTTTTATCAGAAACGCTGATTAATGCGCGACGGACGGGGGTATTAGCCTGATTTGCCATGAGTCACTTTTTCGCTGGGGAGTTTCTGGAAAAGTCACCGGAGCATGTGTGGCCGCGTCAGGGGGCTTGTTCAGAAAGTCCTTGGGTGATTAAGAATAAAGGCCTCGCAGATGGTATCCGGGAGGCCCTGTATAAGTCGGGTTGCCAGTATTATAGCAAACCGTATTGCTTGAGCTTCTTGCGCAGTGTCCCACGATTCAGGCCAAGCATGGTGGAGGCTTTGGTCTGGTTGTTGCGGGTGTACTTCATGACCTGCTCAAGCAGGGGCGCTTCCACTTCGGAGAGGACCAACTGGTAAACTTCAGTTACCGGTGCGCCGTCGAGCTGAGCGAAATAATTTTTCAGCGCCACTTCCACGCTATCCCGAAGGGTAACGGTCTTGCCGCTGCTGTTTACCGTCTGCAACTGATGTATATCATCATTCGCGGGTTGTGCCATCTTGTCATTTGCCAGTGTCTCAGCGGTCATGCTGCGAATACCTCTCCATTTCGTAAGCCTTCGAAATACCGTTGAATTTCGTCCTGTTGCTCCCGCGCGTGTTCTATATCGTTGAAGCGTCTGCTGAACTGTTTGCCTTCGTCGTGGGACTGGAGATACCAGCCCACGTGTTTTCTTGCGATTCGGACACCCATGCGTTCGCCGTAAAACTCATGCAGGGCAAGCAGGTGCTCTACCAATATCTGTTCCACTTCGTCCAGCGCCGGAGGTGTTAATATCTGGCCTGTTTTCAGAAAGTGCAGGATCTCTCTGAAAATCCAGGGACTGCCCTGGGCTGCCCGGCCGATCAGCAGACCGTCCGCTCCGGTATGGTTCAGCACCCGGGCGGCATCCTGAGGGGACGTGACATCGCCATTGGCAAAGACTGGAATACCTACCTGCGTCTTTACCTCGGCAATGGTGTCGTACTCAGCCTGGCCCCGATAGGCATCAGCCCGGGTGCGACCGTGAATCGCCAGAGCCTGTATACCGGCATCCTCAGCCATTCGGGCAATCAGCGGCGCATTGCGATGATTGCTGTCCCAGCCGGTCCGCATTTTCAGCGTAACCGGCACGTCGACCGCAGCCACCACGGCTATCAGGATCTCCCGCACCAGAGCTTCATCCTTCATCAGGGCCGAGCCCGCGGCCTTGTTGCAAACTTTCTTCGCCGGACAACCCATATTGATGTCGATAATCTGCGCACCGTGGGCGGCGTTAAAACGGGCGGCATTGGCCAGCATCTCGGGATCACCGCCGGCTATCTGCACCGAACGCGGTTCCGGCTCGCCCGTGTGGTCCAGGCGTAAACGGGACTTTCGGGTATGCCAGAGACTGCTGTCTGCGATCACCATTTCGGAGACCGCCAGGCCGGCGCCAAGACGCCGGCACAAGAGACGAAAAGGGCGATCTGTTACCCCTGCCATCGGAGCAACAATCAGCGGGTTTGGGAGCGTATAAGGCCCGATTATTGCCGTCGGTAGCATAGTTTCAAGTCTGTATTACTGGTGAATATTTAACCACCAGATCACAAGGGCTGACAATGATACCGCTGGGGCCTGAGGGATTAAAGAGGTATATCAGTGAAAAAGTTGATTATTTTTCGATCTTTTTGATTGACTTTTGCGCTGGCCGGCAACTTCATTACGGGCTGGTAAGTTATTACTCACTGCCCGTCAGGTCGAAATGAAATGTTGTAGTTCACTGCATCACGGCCCGGATCACGGATGGTGATAGCAATCCGCACAGGAGTGTTTGGTGGCATCGCCGATAATTCCCGGGCATCCCCTGCAAGGTATTCCTCCGGTGTAAACAGGCTTTGGGCTACCACGTCCCCATTGAGGTTCGAGAAAGTCAGGCCAATTGCAGGGAAGGGTTGCTCGAACTCCGCATCGTTCAGAATGACAGCGTCCACAATGAGTGAGTTGCGATCTTCCGGTGCAGTTCGAACGACCAGTTTTCGGCTCTGGATCCGGTCAACAGCAACCAGGGGTGTGAGCTCGCAACCGGCGAGTTCACAGCCTTTCTCGTAGAACGGCCGCAACTCCGGAATGCTGGACAGGCGGTCAAACTGGAAATAGACCACCTGGGATACCAGGGCGCCAATCAGGCCAACGATTACCAGAAACCAGACCGTCTTGCTTAGCCAGCCCCGGGAAGGCCGCTGTCGGACGGCGATGGGTTCATGACCCAGCTCGTAATAGGGGTTGCTGGTATAATCGGGATCGGCTTTCAGGTTTTCCGACAGTTCATCATCATTCAGTTCGGGCCAACCGGTATCCTGTTCTCCGGACGTACCGGTTACAGGCACATCAAGGGACGACTCAGTCTCTGGTCGTTCCGGTTCCGGCGTTTTGTGCCATTCGGGCTTGGGTGCTGATGGCCCGGGTGCTGAAGGAATATCTAGCGAAGGCGGTTCCTGTTCTTCGGGCGGGTGGCGTTTATCCACAGGTTTGCTGTCTGGCTTGTCGTCGTCGTTCAGCATCGCCTCAGCCCAGCTTTCGTCAACAGTCTGGGACTCGTTGTCTTCATCGTCAGTGTCAAAGCTGCCGGGGGCTTTCTCGTCAAAAGACCGGAAGCTGTCACTGAGCTCATCATCGGAAAACGTCAGGCGGGTGCCGGCATAGGCGCCCTCTGCAGCATCCTCGTTGGGATTGTCCTGAAAGACGAAGTCATCTTCCGAAGAAAGACCGCTTGAGGCGTTGGTGTCTGATTTCGTCCCGGCGACAGACTCCGAAACATCCTCATGACGGTTCTCAAGGGCATTGAACACTTCCATGCAGTTGCCGCACCGAACCTTGCCTGTGGCAATGGCCAACTGCTCATCGGTGACCCTGAAACGGGTGTCGCAATGAGGGCAGCGAGTCAGCAATATACCTTGAGTCATCCTTAAATCCTGTCACGAAGAGGAACAGCCATGAGTGAGGCAGTTTAGTCGCTCAAGCCCCGTTCGTCATCTGTCACGTCGGCGGCCTGTGAGGCGCACCCATTCCTGGCGTTCTTCCGGCTCGTCCATGATGAACCAGGGCTCATACGCCGCCATGACATCACGGGCCTGGTGAGAAAGTATCCCGGACAGTACGATATCGCCGCCAAAGCGGACCCGAGCGGCCAGGTGCGGAGCCAGGCCGATCAGCGGTTGAGCCAGAATATTGGCGAGTACCACATCGGCCACGGTGTCAGGTTCGTGCTCGGGGAGATAGAGGTCCAGCCGGTCTTCCGGCACTTCATTGCGACGGGCATTTTCCCGGCTGGCCTCCAGAGCCTGCGGGTCCGTGTCGACGCCAATCACATGATCTGCACCCAACAGCAGTGCTGCCAGGCCGAGAATACCGGAGCCGCAGCCGTAATCGATCACCTGTTTGCCTGCCACCGGATGACCGTCCAGCCATTCCAGGCACAGCGCTGTGGTCTGATGGGTCCCGGTACCAAATGCAAGACCGGGGTCCAGCAACAGATTGGCGGCGTCTGGATCGGGTGCTTCGTGCCAGCTCGGGACAATCCATAAGCGCTCGCCAAACCTCAGGGGTTTGAAGTCCTCCATCCAGGCCCGCGCCCAGTCCTTGTCTTCCACCAGCGTGACACCGATGTCGGGTAGGGACTGTTGGGTTTGTTGGTGCCAGCGGTCGGTGATTTCCGCACACAGCTCTTCTATGTTGCGCTCGGAATCGAACAGGCCGGTTACCCGGGTTTCAAACCAGAGTGGCGTGGTGCCGCGGTCTGGCTCATACAAAGGCTGATCTGCGGCGTCTTCCATGGAGACGGCTTCCGCGCCGACCTCCATGAGCAAATCCTCAAGCTGATCGGCGTTATCCGGATCAGCCGGGATCTGGAGTTGAATCCAGGGCATGAGTTTTCCGTATCAGGTGTTCGAGGTAGTGAATGGTGAAGTCTACCTGTTTAAAGCCGCCGTCGCGCAATACTTTGCGATGCAGTGGCTGATTGGTCTTGATGCCCTCGACAACGAGTTCGTCCAATGCGTTTTTCATGCGCTTGCGGGCGATCTCGCGATCATCCCCCCAGGTGATGAGCTTGGCAATCAGGGAGTCGTAGTAGGGTGGTACCGTGTAGCCACTGTACAGGTGGGAGTCTACCCGAACGCCATTGCCGCCGGGGGCGTGAAAGTGCTTGACCTTGCCGGGGCTGGGCACGAACGTTTCGGGGTCTTCCGCATTGATGCGGCACTCGATGGCGTGACCGGTGATCTTGATGTCGTTCTGGGTGTATTCCAGTGGCAGGCCGCTGGCAATGCGCAGTTGCTCACGAACAATGTCCACTCCCGTCACCATTTCCGAAACCGGATGTTCAACCTGAACACGGGTGTTCATTTCAATAAAATAGAATTCCCCGTCCTGATACAGGAATTCGAAGGTGCCAGCGCCGACGTAGCCGATGGTTTTACAGGCGTCAACACAGGCTTTCAGGGTTTTCTTGCGGGCTTTCGGGTCGATGTTCGGAGCCGGGGCCTCTTCCAGCACCTTCTGGTGCCGGCGCTGCATCGAGCAGTCACGGTCGCCAAGGTGAATGACGTTGCCGTGCATATCGGCCAGCACCTGAACTTCCACGTGTCGGGGGCGCTCGAGGTATTTTTCGAGGTAGACGGTCTCGTCACCGAAGGAATTGCGAGCTTCGGTCTGGGTAATCTGGATCGACTTCAGCAGCGCAGCTTCCGAGTGCACAACCTGCATGCCTCTGCCGCCACCACCGGATGCCGCCTTGATGATGACCGGGTAGCCGATGCGACGGGCAATGGTCAGCGTGCGCTCGTCATCGCCATCGATGGGGCCGTCGGAACCGGGCACCGTGGGCACGCCCGCCTTGATCATGGAATTGATGGCCGACACCTTGTTACCCATCAGACGGATAACATCTGCCGGCGGTCCGATAAAGCGGAAGCCGCTCTTCTCGACCTGCTCGGCGAAATCGGCGTTTTCCGCAAGAAAGCCGTAGCCCGGGTGAATGCCCACCGAGTCGGTGACCTCAGCCGCACTGATCAGTGCCGGTACATTGAGGTAACTCTCGGTAGCGCTGTTTGGCCCGATGCAGACGGTCTCGTCCGCCAGACGAACGTGCATGAGCTCACGGTCAACCTGGGAGTGAACGGCGACAGTGCGAATGCCGAGTTCCTTGCAGGCGCGTAGTATCCGGAGCGCGATCTCACCCCGGTTTGCGATTAGTACTTTCTCGATCATGGCCATAGGTCAGCTACACTTTCAGGTGATGATGAACAGGGGCTGATCGAATTCGACCGGCTGGCCGTTTTCCACCAGAATTTCAGAGACTGTGCCGCTCTTGTCGGTCTCGATCTGGTTCATCATTTTCATTGCCTCGATAATGCAGACAACATCACCAGCTTCGACAGTCTGACCTACGGTAACGAAGGCTTTTGACGATGGAGAGGCGGCTTCATAGAAAGTACCGACCATGGGCGACTTGATCAGATGCCCCCGGTCAGCCGGTTCAGCCGTCGGGACGGGCTCGGGTGTTTCCGGTGCGGGCGACGACGTAGCCTGTTGTTGGGGGTGCGGTGCGTAGTGGCTCATCATGGGAGCACTGGCGAGCTGTTCGCGGCGTCGGGAAATCTTTACCGAATCGTCGCCTTCTTTAATCTCCAGCTCCTCGACGTCGGATTCCTCGAGCAGCTCAATCAGCTTCTTGATCTTGCGAATGTCCATAAGCGGTCCCGTTAATATCTTATCGGTGAATGCGTTTAAGCGCTGCCTGGAGCGCCAAGTCATACCCGATACTGCCAAGGCCACAAATGACGCCATCGGCAATATCGGAAAAATAGGAGTGGTGTCGGAACGTTTCACGGGCATGCACGTTGGAAAGATGCACTTCGATAAAGGCAATGTCGGATGCGAGCAGCGCATCCCGCAGTGCAACACTGGTGTGGGTGAATGCCGCCGGGTTAATCAGGATGTAATCAACACCTTCGGCCCGCGCCTCATGAATGCGTTCAATCAGTTCATATTCGGCATTGGACTGCAGGTGCATGAGATGATGGCCCTGATCAGCTGCTTGCCGGTGCAGCCGCTCATTGATGTCTGACAGGGTTTCATGACCGTAGACCTCGGGTTCGCGAACGCCGAGCATATTCAAATTAGGGCCATGCAAGACCAGAATCGTGGCCATCGTTCATCCATGCCTATCTGTTGTTTTTAACAGGATCGCCGAAAATAGCGACATTTTCCAGCCTTCGTGCGAGCTAAATGAAATCTGATCAACAAATTTTGACAATTGTTCGGTAACGCAGAGCCATTGTCAGGAAGGAGCGGCGCCGAGTCCATAAGACGTTGGTTTCATAATGTGTCCCATGACCCCGGTGCTTCAGGCAGCTAAAGTGCAGTCATTTCAGTCGTCTGAGGAGAGCACGCAATTGCGGCCCCGTTCCTTGGCCCGGTACAGGGCGCGGTCGGCCCGCTCGCAAAGGGCTTGCGAGCTGTCGCCGTTCCAGCTTGCAATGCCACAACTGAAGGTGACATTGAATTCACGTTCGCCCGCGGGCTGCACAAGTTCGGAAAAGCGCTCGCGGATTTCGTTGAGCACACTGCGGGCGTCGCTTTCACGGGTATCTGGCAAAATGATCGCGAACTCCTCGCCACCGTAGCGACCGATATGGTCGGTTTTGCGCAGGCGTTGCTTGAGAAACATGGAGAGGCTGCGTAATACCCGGTCACCAATCGGGTGGCCAAAGGTATCGTTAACCTTTTTGAAGTAGTCAATATCCATCATGGCGAAGCAGAGCCCGTGGCCCTTCTGTTTGGCTTTCGCAATCTCCTGGTCCAGCAAATACAGTGTATGGGTGTGGTTGTAGAGCCCGGTCAGACTGTCACGAATCATCAGTGCCAGCAGTGATCGTGCCCGGCGCCCCCGGTTGTGGATGGTTGCAATCAGGTGCTTGGGATCAATCGGTTTGGTGAGAAAGTCATCACCGCCCAGACTCATGGCGTGAAGCTGTTTGCTGACATCGTCCTCGGCGGACAGGTAGATGATGGGCACGCTGTGGAGTCGGTCCTGTTGCCGGATCACCCGGGCGATTTCCATACCGGTGCAGCCAGGCATGTACATATCCAGGATGATGATCTCAGGCGTAAAGGACTCCAGTGCGTGGATGATCTGCATGGTGTCGGTGATGATGTGGGCCGTCATACCCGCTTTCTTGAGTACCGTCTCCATAAACTTGGCTTGGGCCCGGGAATCGTCCAGCACCAGCACACGGTAAGGCTCAACGGTGTTGCCGTGGGTGTAGGTTTCGATTTTCTCGATCAGCTGGCCGGGGTCTACAGCGGGATAGAAGAACTCCTCGCCGCCGCAACGGGAGGCCCGCAAGCGGGTTTCAATGGTACCGTCTTCATCACTCATGAAGACGATCGGGATAGGAGTGTCGTGACGCGCCTGCAGCCGCTCGACGGTTGCAATGCCCTGGTTGGGCTGGCCACCGAAACCGACATCCATCAGGATGGATTCGGGTTTGTGCAGCGCACAGGCGTCCATCAGCGCTTCCGGGTTGGGAAAGGCGGAGGCCCGGAAGCCGAAGAATTCGAGTTGCTTGATCAGCCTTCCGGCCATTTCCATGTTATCCAATGCCACATAGACCGGTGTTCTGCGGAAGGTACGGGGCGCTTCGTCAATATACTGGTCGGTTCGGCGCAGGGTGCTCCGGCTGAGTTCGTCAATGGCCTGTTGCAGTACCGCCATCGACTCTGAATCCAGAGGGCTGCCTGTCGGCCACTGTGCCAGCATCGACGAGAGCTTCTGACCGGCGTTGGCGTGCTTGTCCAGGCCAAAGCGCTGGGCGAAGCGAACGAGTTTGTCTGCGGCCGAAATGAGATCGGCGTGAAAAGCAGCTGCCTTGTCGGGTGTTTCGCGAAGTTTCTGCCAGGTATCCAGTACAACTCTCGCCTGTGTAGTCACGCGGCGGGCAAAATGCTGCCTGAGTTTATCCTTCTGGGTATCGTCGTTCATCGGGCTCCGGCCTGCTTTCTTTTTAATTATCAACACTAGTCGTTTTACAGAGTCTATAGTGTTTAATGTTGTCCGCGTAGGTGACGCTGTGTAAATGTTTGTCAATTCGGACCGTCTTGCATTGCGGTCGGGTTTTTAGCCAGTCTCTTAACCAAAGCGAGGCACGGCACGGATGCAACTCAGTGGACGTTGCAGCTACCTTGGCAGACCGCGCCAGCGGTTGTCTGGAGGGACGGCAGCGGCCTGGGTTCGTTGCAGATTGTGGTGCATTGCGTCATGGTAAGGCAGCTTATCGGGCTTTGCGCCAGGAATGAATGACCGGCGCCGGTTTCAAGGGCCTTCACAACACAGGACTACAGGGTAAAGATATTATGCTGAGCCGAATAAAAGGTTACTTTCGTGCACGCAAAGAAGATGTGGGAGATCGTACCGGAGGCTCCCTGGGCAAAATCATTATCGTGCTACTTGTCGTTTACCTGCTGGTCACTATTGTACTCGGGATTATCTGGAGTGATGAGCCGGACACCTTTTCCGTCAGGGAGAACACCCGGACGCTGGCAAATGATATGCAGCGGGAGCCCGTAGTCGGGTTTGCGACCGTAAGCACCATGATACGTATCAGTGAAACCCTGCTGGACAAGCCCGGCGGTTACATTTCCAACGACCTTTTTCCTCCGGGCATCTGGATGGATAACATGCCGTCCTGGGAATACGGCGTGCTGGTGCAAATACGGGATCTGTCCCGCGCCATGCGCCAGGACATCAGCCGCTCCCAGAGCCAGTCTTCCGAAGATCGCGACCTTGTAATAGTCGAGCCGCAGTTCAATTTCGATAGTGGTAGCTGGGCGCTGCCTTCCACCGAGGGCGAGTACCGCCGTGGTATCTCCGCGCTGAAAAGTTACCTTGACCGATTGTCCCGCGCCAATCAGCCGGATGCTCAGTTCTTCGCCCGTGCTGATAACCTGGATAGCTGGCTGGCCGACTTGCAGACCCGCCTGGGTAGTCTGTCCCGTACGTTGGGCGAGAGTGTGGGCAAACCCTCGGTTCAGGATGCCATGACCCAGACGGACAATACTGATCCGCTGGCAGAGGAGATCGAAGGGGAGGAAGTCAAGACACCCTGGACCAAACGCGACGACGTGTTCTACGAGGCCCGGGGAGCTTCATGGGCTTTGCTGCATATTTTCAAAGCCATTGAAGTGGATTTCCGGAGTGTTCTGAATGACAAGAATGCGCTTACCAGCGTGCGTCAGATTATCATCGAGTTGCAAGGAACCCAGGGCAGCATGTGGAGCCCGGTTATCCTCAATGGCAGCGGTTTCGGGGTATTGGCCAACCACTCTCTGACCATGGCGGCTTATCTCTCCCGCGCCAACGCGGCGATTATTGATTTGCGAGAGCTGTTGTCCCGGGGCTGATTCCAGGCATAAAAAAACCGGGCGATGAAGCCCGGTTTTTTTATGGTCGTGCGGTTCAGCCCTGGTAGTTGGCGACCGCCTCTTCGATGGCCTTGCGAGCCGCCGCTGCATTGTCCCAACCCTGAACCTTGACCCACTTGCCGGATTCGAGAGTTTTGTAGTTCTCGAAAAAGTGCTTGATCTGGTCCCGCAGCAATTGCGGCAGATCTTCAATGTCTTTGACGTCAGTGTAGGCTTTGGTCAGCTTGTCATGGGGAACGGCAACCAGCTTGGCATCGCCGCCAGCTTCATCTTCCATGTTCAGTACCCCAACCGGGCGGCAGCGAATCACAGAGCCCGCCTGAACCGGATAAGGGGTTACCACCAGGACGTCGAGTGCATCGCCATCGTCCGCCAGCGTATGGGGGATGAAACCATAGTTGGCGGGGTAGAACATCGGAGTCGCCATAAACCGGTCAACCAGCAAAGCGCCCATGTCCTTGTCAATTTCGTATTTTACCGGCGAGCTGTTGGCCGGAATTTCGATGGCAACATAGATGTCTTCCGGTGGGTTTTTGCCAGCGGGGATATGGTCAAAGTTCATGTGCAATCCTCTGTCATCGGTCCGTTTAAACTGCGTTTAAAAAGTGGTCGCAATTATACGGGTATCTGATCGCAATCGAAACTAGACCATTGGTAGACTACCTGCCAAACCCCTTTGTCGGGCCGGTTACAGCCTCATCTGTTTACCGATAAGCTCTTTCATGATCTCGGTGGTACCGCCGCCTATCGAGAGAATCTTGGCGTCCCGGTACAGGCGCTCGACCACCGACTCCCGCATGTAGCCCATACCTCCGTGAATCTGGATTGCCTCCCGGGTGACCTTTTCGCACACGTCAGTAGCAAAATTCTTGGCCATCGCCACCTGTTTGATGGGGTTTTTGCCAGCCTGCATCAGAGCGGCGCACCGGTAAGTGTATTCGCGGGCCACATCGACCTGGGTGGCCATGTCCACCAGTTTGTGCCGGGTGACCTGAAAACCGGTTATGGGACGGCCAAAGGCTTCGCGGCTATGGCCATATTCAAGAGCTGCTTCCAGCGCAATTTCCGCTGTCATGTACGCCATGATGGCCAGCATCAGGCGCTCTTGCAGAAAGTTGCTCATGATGGCGATAAAACCCGCATTCTCAGGGCCGATCAGGCGGTCTGCCGGTACCCGACACTGATCGAAAAATAACTCGGCGGTATCACTCGCCCACCAACCCATTTTCCGCAGTTTGTTGCCCGTGGTGAAGCCCGGCATGCCTCGATCAATCAGCAGCAAACTGATGCCGCCATGTCCGGGGCCGCCAGTGCGCACTGCTACGGTATAGTGATCCGCGCGCAGCCCGCTGGTGATAAAGGTTTTACTGCCATTGACGAGGTAATGATCGCCGTCACGTACCGCTCGGGTTTTCAGATTGGCGACATCGGAGCCACCTCCGGGTTCGGTGATGGCAAGCGCGGCGATCTTTTCGCCGCGCAGAACCGGCGGCACGATACGTTCGCGAATCTCGGGCCTGGCCCACTTCACAACCGGGGGTAAGCCGATATCGAGGGATCCCAGGCTGGCCACCAGACCACCGGAAGTCGAGCGCATCAACTCTTCGGAGACCGCGACCTTGAGGAATACGTCATTCTCACCAACACCGCCCAGTGCTTCCGGAAAGCCTATGGCCAGGAGGCCGTCGTCGCCCGCCTGGCGGTAGAGCGAGCGCGGGAACTCTCCGGCCTCTTCCCAGTCGTTAATGTAAGGAAGCACATGGGTGGCGACGAATTTACGCGCGCTCATGCGTACTTGCTGGTGAGTTTCGCTGAAGTAATCAGACACTTTGGAATCCCTTTTGGTCGAGCATTGGGAAAGTGTCGCTGAATTCTCGAAACCAAGCAAGCGCTTGGTTCCTGTCTGGCCTTCCCGGTGAGGCGCCCCGATCCAGGGACACTGTCAGAACGGGAGGCCAGCCGTTAAATGCCTTTGCGGTGGATGGTATCAACGCCTTTAGCGGATCCCAGCATCAGCACGTCTGCGGGCCGGCGAGCAAACAGGCCGTTGGTGACTATGCCGACGATCTGGTTGAGCTTTTCTTCCATCACGATGGGCCGGCTCAGATCCATGTTATGGATATCGATAATGATATTGCCGTTGTCGGTCTTGACCCCGTCTCGGTAAACCGGGTCGCCCCCAAGCTTGACGATTTCCCGTCCGACATGGCTGCGGGCCATGGGGATCACTTCAACGGGTAACGGAAAGGCTCCCAGAATATCGACGCGCTTGGACTCGTCGGCAATGCAGATAAACGTTTTGGCGACCGCCGCGACTATTTTTTCGCGGGTCAGTGCGGCACCTCCCCCCTTGATCAGCTCAAGACGTTCATTAGTCTCATCTGCACCATCAATATAGAACTCGAGGTCTGCCACGCTGTTGAGATCATAGACCGGAATGCCATGGGCTTTCAGCCGGTCTGCGGTCGCGTCGGAACTGGCGACGGCACCCTCAAAATCCATTTTGTGGCTTGCCAGCAAATCGATGAAGAAGTTGGCGGTGCTTCCGGTGCCGACACCGATGATGCTGTTGCTGGTGAGCTTGGGCACGATGTAGTCCAGCGCCGCCTTTGCAACTGACTGTTTGAGTTCGTCCTGATTCATGGTCCGCTCCGGTGGGAAAACAAAATGATTTGGCAATTATAGCCTTCAAGCGTTGCCGGTTATAGACGAGCCCTCTGCAAACTTTCTACACTGTGCGACTGTTTTCGCGGGAGTCACGCCCGATTTCTGTTTTATTTGTATTGCCGACCACTGGATTACAGCACTATGCCGCAACGCTATATCAAGAAAATCCTCGATGCCCGTGTCTATGACGTGGCCATCGAGACACCGCTGACGGAAGCCAAGAGCCTCTCCAAGCGTTTCGGGAATAATATTTTCCTCAAGCGTGAAGACCTTCAGCCGGTGTTTTCTTTCAAGATTCGTGGCGCATACAACCGAATTGTCCAATTGTCCGAGGAACAGAAATCCAAGGGCGTCATCTGCGCCTCGGCAGGCAACCATGCCCAGGGTGTGGCGTTGGCATCAAAAGAGCTGGGTATCAAGGCAGTGATCGTGATGCCCCAGACCACACCGGAAATCAAAGTCCGCTCGGTGAAAAGCTACGGGGCAAAAGTCGTGCTGAAGGGCGATGCCTTTGACGAAGCGGCAGCGCACGCTCAGGAGCTGATCAAAAAGCACGGCTATACCTACATCCCGCCCTACGATGATCCGGATGTGATAGCGGGGCAGGGAACCATTGCCATGGAGTTGATGTGGCAGTTCACCAGGCCAATTCATGCGGTCTTTATCTGCGTGGGTGGTGGTGGGCTGATTGCCGGTATGGCCGCCTACATCAAGTATCTCCGGCCGGAAACCAGGGTTATCGGTGTGGAGCCGGACGACTCCAATTGCCTGCAGGCGGCACTGGCTGCTGGCGAGCGGGTGATTCTGGACGAAGTGGGGATTTTTGCAGACGGGGTGGCGGTAAAACAGATTGGGGAATACCCCTGGGAGATCTGTAAGGATCTGGTGGACGAGGTGATTACCGTTTCGACCGATGAAATCTGCGCTGCGATCAAGGATATTTTCGAAGACACCCGTTCCATTGCTGAGCCGGCCGGGGCGTTGGCGGTTGCCGGCATCAAGAAGTATATCGAGCGGGAGCAAATCGAAGGCGAGAACCTGATTGGAACCCTCAGCGGCGCCAACATGAACTTCGACCGGTTGCGTTACATTTCTGAGCGTACGGAAATCGGCGAGAAGCGTGAGGCTATTCTGGCGGTGACCATTCCGGAGCGCCCGGGCGCTTTCAAGTCGTTCATCAATGCGTTGCACAAGCGCAGTATCACCGAGTTCAATTATCGTTATTCCGATAACGAGGAAGCGCGGATTTTTGTCGGCATCCAGATCCAGCACGGTGGCCTCGGTCGTGAAGAGTTGGTGCAGGATCTGCGGGAAAATGGCTATGGCGTGGTGGATCTGACCGACAGTGATATGGCGAAGCAGCATATCCGCCATATGGTCGGTGGCCACGCCCCCCATATTGGCAACGAAAAGGTCTATCAGTTCCAGTTCCCTGAGCGGCCGGGAGCCTTGCTCAAGTTCCTGATGTCACTGGGCACCCGTTGGAATATCTCGATGTTTCATTATCGCAACCACGGCGCTGCCTATAGCCGGGTACTGATGGGTGCCCAGGTTGAAGAAAACGAGATGGGTGAGTTCGAAGCCATGCTGAATAAAGTGGGCTTTCGTTACGAGAATATGACCGATAATGAAGCTTACCGCCTGTTTCTCGGGGCGGGCAACGGCGGCAAATCAAAAGATTAACGCATGTTAACCTGTTAAAAATTGTAAAATTCAGGATGCGTGATAGTCTTTCAGCTAATTTGTTAAACCCAATTAGCTGTATGATTTGCAAGGCTTTGGTGCTTTTGCAAAGGAGTAAATGCCCCATGGATCGAAAGCCTGACATTATCCGGGCAGTCGTTCTGGTTTTTGCCATTGGCCTCGTTATCACCGGCTTCACGTCGATACCGGGCTCTGAAAATGACGCGCGCACGGTTGAGCTTGCACCAGCCTCCTCTTTTTTGTCGTTGCTGCAAGAACGAACCCCGGGCGCTATGCCCGATATTTACCGCGATCGCTGACAATTGCGTGCAGTGGGACATCCCAGATTTCAACCGGTAACACTTCCACCTGCTGACAATGGTGCGCCAGTCCGATCAGCTTGGGCGCCATGCGCGGCGCGTAGCGGGTAAACGCGAACGTGCGATCATAAAAGCCGCCCCCCATCCCTAGCCGCCCTCCCTCGGTATCAAATCCCACCAATGGCATCAATACCGCATCCAGCGCCCAGGGCGGCCGCTTGAGTGCGCTCTTGAAGCCGGGCTCGGGGATGCCGAAACGGTTAGGGGTCAAAACGGTGTCTTCATTAAACGGACTGAACACCAGCCTGCCTTGATGAACAGGATGCAAAACCGGCAAGTAGAACTGGATACCGCGCTTGCGGCCTTGGGTGATGTAACACTGGGGGTCAATTTCGCCATCGTTGGCAAGGTAAATGGCCACGTGGCGGGTGCGGAAAAGTTCAGGGTCATTGAGCAGGCTCAAGGCCAGGCGTTCTGACGCGAGACTTTGCTGCGCACTGGACAAAGCACGGCGGCGACTGCGAAGTTCCTTGCGCAAGGCATTGCGGGACGGGGTGTCGGAATGATCAGGGGACAAGGGGAGAGGATGAGTCACTGAAAGAAAGCTTCCCGGGCTGCCGTTATCGGTTGTTGCCCTTGAACCCAAAGTTCAAGGTTGGTGGCCGCTGTGACATATTAGGCTTTCCCCTCGAGGGGGACATGCTCACAATGCCCTGAAGTAGCCACCTGGGTAATGCGCATCGGCTCGAGGACGTAACCGACCAGCGAACAGCCCAGGAAGTGATTTCATTATACGTGGATAACCGGGGCCGAATGCAAATGTAATGGCAAATTTCCTTCAGGTCCCGGTCTTGCTGTCGCCCAAAGCGTTATCCAGTTTGGACTCCATGGTGCGCAACAGGCCGGTCGCGGCGTCCGACATGGTGTTCTGTTCGAGCATGTCGTGGGTAATGTTCAGGGCAGCCATGACAGCGATGCGCTCGGTGCCGAAAACTTTGCCGCTGGCCCGGATCTCCCGCATTTTGGCGTCCAGGTGCCGTGCGGCCTGGCGAAGCGACTCACGGGCCTCGTCCGGGCAGGCGACGAGGTATTCCTTGTCGAGAATGTCGACTTCGACGGTGGTCGGGTGCTGTGGCATTTAATGGTGCTCCAGGGCTCTTAAGCGCCCGATCATGGCTTCAATTTTGTTCTTCGCGAGATCATTTTTCTGGATCAGCTGAGCCCGCTCCCGGTTCCAGTCATCCTGCAACTCCCGCATGGCTGCGTTATCCTGCTCCAGTGTGCGGCAACGCTCAATCAGGCGATCCAGCTTGTCCGCCAAGGCTTGCAGTTCGGGCTGTTCCATGGTGTATCCGACAACGTTGTAATGGATTGCCACTAACTATAAGTGTGGACTGCGAAAGGGTCAATTTACGGCATTGTCACTCCAGACACCATCACCGCAAACGCCATCACCGCTGCGGTCGCTTTTACGGGTTGCCGGAGAGTCCTCGGGAGAGTCCCTGGTGGTGGCTGCCGCGCCACGCTCGCCAGGCCGGTATCAACGCCACCAGCAGTCCGGCGACAGGGACGCAGGCAAGAATCATCCATTCCGACGAATTGAGGCCCCGGAGGCCAATCTGAATGCCCTGCTGCGCCAGCAGCCAGGGCCCGGCCAGGGCAATCGCGGCGGCGCCGAGGCCGATTGCGATGACGCAGGCGACGATTGCCAGCATCACACATTCCAGCAGGTACAGGCTGGCAATGAGTCCCGGAGAGGCACCGGTGGCACGCAAAATGGCTATTTCCTGGCGTCGCTGCGCCTGCAGCGTAAGCAGCACGGCCGTGAGACCGATCAGGCTGGTGATCACCACAAAACCCGTAATCCCGAGCAGGGCTTTTTCGAACTGGCCAAGTACCCGCCAGAGTTCGCTCAGGGCAACGCCCGGCAGTATGGCGCTCAAGGGCTCGGTCTGGCTCTCGTTGATCTGGCGCTGGATCTGGAAAGTCAGCACCTTGCGTTCAATGCCTACCAGCGCGGCAGTGATGTTGCCCGGAGTCAGGTCACGACTGCGGGCCTGCTCTGGTGTCGCCGTACGCCCCGGCATGGCCACCCCGGATTCCCAGCCGATATGGATGGCTTCCAGGCCCTCCAGGCTGACGTAGACCGCCCGATCGACGGGTGTGCCGGTGGGCGACAGAATGCCGGCGACCTGAAAAGGCGTGTCTTTGTGATTCATGAAACTGACACTGCCGGTGCCATGGGACATCACGATGTCATCACCGACTTCATGGCTCAGTACCCGCGCTACCTCGGCCCCCAGGACGACGTCAAACACATCATCGAACCAGCCGCCACTTTCGAGTTTCAGTGCCTGGGCATTGCCATGGCGGAAGTGCCGCAGAAAACCTGCATCGGTACCGACGACCCGGTAACCCCTGAAACTGTCGCCGAGGGATAGGGGGACCAGCCAGTCGATGCGATCGTCCTGTTTGAGGGATTGATAGGTCGACCAGCGAATATTGTTGGTGGCATCCCCCAGATGGAAAACCGTGTATAGCAGCAGGTTCAGCTGGCCGCTACGGGCCCCCACAATGAGGTCGGTGCCGGAGATGGTGTTGCTGAAAGATTGCCGGATTTCGGTTCGCAGATACTGCACCCCGAGCAGAAGCGTGACGCTCAACGTCAACGTGAGGGTGACCAGCCCCAGCACACCGCGACGATGCCACAGACTGGCCAGAGCCAGGTAAATTGCGAGCCGGAATTTCATTGCAGCACCCCCAGGGTCAGGTGATGCCCGAAGTGCCGGGCCAGCGCCTGGTCATGGCTGACGAATACCACCGAGGTTTGCCTGACCCGGGCCTGGCTCAGGAGTAGATCGATGAAGCGATCCCGATTGTCGGCGTCCAGTGCCGACGTCGGCTCATCCGCCAGGATCAGCGCCGGCGAGCCGATCAGGGCCCGGGCCGCCGCCACCCTTTGTTGCTGGCCAACACTCATGGCAGTGACTTTTTGATACCAGAGATTCGGCGGCACGTCCAGCGCCGTAAGCAGTGCTTCCGCCTCCGCGGAAGGCCTCGGCAAGGCATGTTGCCGACGCCGTGCAGACAGTCGGCAAGGCAGCAGCACATTATCGATGGCGGAGAGATAGGGCACCAGGTTGAACTGCTGGAAGATTACACCGAGGTGGTCCGCCCGAAACCGATCCCGTTGCCCGCCCGACATTTCTGGCAGGTCGTGTTCCATAATCCGGAGCCTGCCAGAACGAGGCACGGCCAGCCCGGCCAGCAGTGACAGCAGGGTGCTTTTGCCGCTACCGCTGGCGCCACGCAAGAAAAGGTGAGCGCCAGAAGTCAGCTGGATGTCCGGGAACTTTATGGGGGTGCTGCGTTCTGACCACGCATAACTCAGGGCCTCACTGCTGATGGCCATGACCTTGGTGGGGTTTCTGGATGCTGTCGTAAAAGGTGTCTGAGTGGTCATGTCAGTAAACAATTGTCCCGTGTATGATTCGATAATCTGAACTGGAGAGATTTATGCTGACAATGCGCATTCCGGGCGCCCTGATCGTTGCGATGTTGATGTTCCCTGGCAGCTCCGCTTTTGCAGAGACGCCCCAGTGGCGTGAAGTGGATTGGCTTGAGCTGATGCCGGAAGAGGATCTCAGACTGCTGGAAAATTTGCCAGAAATCGAACATGAAGGCTCCGGCCCGGTGACTTTGCCCGACGAAATCATGACCGGACGAGTGGTGCCTGAAATGAACAACACACCTGCCCGGATTCCCGGGTTTGTAGTGCCGCTGAAAACCGTGGGTGACCAGCGCATCGTGGAGTTCTTCCTGGTGCCGTATTACGGCGCCTGTATCCATGTGCCGCCGCCGCCACCTAACCAGATTATCCACGTAAAGTATGAGAAAGGGCTCAAGCTTGATGTACTTTACGATCCGTACTGGGTGCAGGGCGTGCTGAAGACTGAGAAAACCGATAATGTCGTCGCCTCGTCCTCCTACACGATTGTCGCGGATGATATTGAGCCCTACACCGACTAGAGGACTACTTAACGGCCCAGCCGGATCCTCGACTCGCCAGCCTCAAGGCGGGTGTTGCCCTGGCCATCTTTGTTAACCCAGTCAACACTCAGAGCCGTGATGGCGGGGTATTTTGTCAGCACAGGCGTTACCAGATTCTGGTTGGAAGTGGCATCGCAGACCAATAGCTGAGACACCTCGAATTCGCTATGACTTGCGTCCGTTTGCTGATGGTGCTCGTTGTGCCCCCCGGTGTGATCGCCGTGGTCGTCATGATGTTCTTCTTCATGCTCGCCATGATCCTCGTGGCCCTGATGATCATCATGGGAGTTACTCACCGATGCCTGTTCAACACGACAGACTGAATCGGCCGTGTTGATCAGCGGGGTGCGCTCCAGCCATTGGCGGGCCTCCTCCACGGCTTTACGCTCAGCCCCAGTTGTTGCTTTGTACTCAAAACCCACCAGATTAGCCGCGGGAGTTTCGAAAATAACGTCAATCCGCCCTCCGTCAACGACCACCTGCATTGATGCCTGGCCATGGACGTGGGCACCCGGATTTTCAGCCGCGAGAGTTGGGGTAAACACGGCGGCGCTGAGGCAGGCGAGGGCAAGGGGTGGCAGGGCGAATGTCATGGGAATGCTCCGGGATAATGATATGTTATAACATATATTTAACCGGCTTTACGTCTCGGGTCAAGCCTTGAAGCGCAGCGCTGACGATGCGAACGCAGGGAGCGGGTGTTACGATAGAGGGTCCATCCATTGCGTACAGGAAATCATCTTTACATGCCTCATACCGACAACACGGGCGGTGACCCCGCCGGGTTCGAAACCTGGGCCAATGTTTACACGGTACACAAAGCATTCAGCCACCCCTCAGAGCTTCATGGTAGCCTCTGCGGTCGTTTAGCTGCGGGCAACCGTATCGATGAAGGAGCCTGGCTTAAAATTGCATGTGAGCACATGGGGTTGCCGGTCACAGCCCCGGACGACTCGCCGGAGCTGGTTGCATTCATGACCGAGGCCTACGACAGTTCGCTCGAACAGTTGAAAGCAGCGGATATGAGTTTCAGGCCGTTGTTGCCAGATGATGATTACTCGCTGGACCACCGTCTGCAGGCACTGTCGGCCTGGGTCGGAGGGTTTCTGGAAGGTATGGCATTGGCAGCCGGGGGCTCGCTGGGCCAGGCGCCAGACGAGATCCGGGAGTTGATCGAAGATTTTGTTGCCATCAGCCATGTTTCTGAAACCGAAGAAGACAGTGAAGAAGGTGAGCATCAGCTGACTGAAGTTACTGAATATGTGCGCCTCGGTGCGCTGGCGGTATTTACCGAGTTCAATCCGCCGGAAAAACCAGCAACTGCCGAAAAAACCTTGCACTGAGTTTTAATATTTTTCTGGAGCTGCAGACATGAGCCAACTGATTCCGATCAAAGAATTTGCCGAACGTCGTCGTCGGTTAATGGAGCACATGGCGCCGGACAGTATAACGATTGTGCCAGCAGCGCCGGAGCGCACCCGGAACCGCGATGTGCTGCATCCCTTTCGCCAGGACAGTGATTTCCAGTATCTGACCGGGTTTGGCGAACCGGATGCCGTGCTGGTGCTGATTCCGGGCCGGGAGCACGGGGAGTCGGTGCTGTTCTGCAAAGAGCGCAATCCGGAGAAAGAGCGTTGGGACGGTTTTCTGGTGGGGCCTGACGGTGCCATTGAGCAGTACGGGTTCGACGATGCCTTTCCGATTGCTGATATCGATGACATCCTGCCCGGCATGATCGAGGGCCGGAGCCGGCTTTATTACCCGCTGGGCAAAGACCACGCGTTCGATGCCCAGGTCATGGACTGGGTAAAAGTGATCCGCAGCAAGGTGCGTTCCGGAGCCCAGCCCCCGGGCGAGTTCGTGGCTTTGGAACATATGCTGCATGATCTCCGCCTCTATAAAAGTGTCAATGAAATCAAGGTCATGGAAAAGGCCGGCGAGATCAGCGCCGAGGCCCATTGCCGGGCCATGAAACGAGCTCGCAAAGGTGGTTTTGAATACAACCTGGAAGCGGAGCTGATTCATACCTTCATGGATCACGGCGCACGCTCCACGGCCTACCCATCCATTGTGGGCAGTGGAGCCAATGGCTGCATTTTGCACTACATTGAAAACAGCGCTCCGTTAAAGGATGGCGATCTGGTGCTGATCGACGCCGGCTGCGAACTGGAATGCTATGCCTCAGACATCACCCGGACGTTCCCGGTCAGCGGTAAATTCAGCCCGGAACAGCGGGCACTCTACGAAGTGGTCCTGGCCGCCCAGTACGCCGCCATTGAGGCGGTCCATCCGGACAACCACTGGAACAAGCCCCATGAGGCAGCGCTGAAGGTACTGGTGCAGGGCCTCATTGAACTTGGTTTGCTGACCGGTACTGTGGAACAAGCCATTGAGGAGGAGGCCTACAAGCCGTTTTTCATGCACCGCACCGGGCACTGGCTTGGAATGGATGTCCATGACGTGGGTGATTACAAAATTGGCGACGCCTGGCGTCAGTTGGAACCCGGAATGGTGCTGACGGTTGAGCCCGGCCTGTACATTGCTCCGGACAACACCACCGTTGACGAGAAGTGGCGTGGTATCGGTATCCGGATTGAAGACGATGTGGTGGTGACACGGGAGGGCTGCCGGGTGCTGTCCAGGGCGGTGCCCAAAGCCGTCGATGATATCGAAGCCCTGATGGCGAGCTGACGGTGACCGCTTCCGCGATTGCACACGGCGCCGGCCTCGATACTGACATTGTCATTGCCGGTGGAGGCCTGGCGGGCGCCACACTGGCGCTGACCCTAGCCCGGGTGTTGCCGCAACTGCGCGTCACCGTGGTGGAAGCTTTTCCGCTATCGCCTGAAGCGCTGCCGGAAAGTTACCAGCCCAGCTATGACGCGCGTTCCACTGCGCTGGCCTGGGGCTCGCGGCAGATCTTTGAAGAATTGGGCCTGTGGTCGCGGCTGTCGGAGCACGCCACTCCCATCCGTCATATACATGTTTCGGACCGCGGACGTTTTGGCGCAACCCATCTGCATGGGAAAGACCATCGCCAGGATGCCCTGGGTTATGTGGCGGATAACCGCTGGATGGGCCTCTGCCTGATGCGGGAGTTGCGGCAGACTGACGTGCGCTGGCAAGCGCCCGCTGAGGTCGTCAGCATGAGCCCGCAACCCCATGGCATCACCGTGAACTTGCGCCATGGCGAGACCGGAACGGAGAGCGCATTGTCGGCCCAGTGCCTGGTGGTGGCAGACGGCGGTCGCTCCGGATTGCGGGAAAAGCTCGGCTTCCGGGTAGATCAGCAAAGTTACGGTCAGCATGCCCTGGTGGCGAATGTCACCACGTCGGAACGTCATCAGTTTACCGCCTATGAACGTTTTACCGACGAGGGTCCCATGGCACTGCTGCCGCAGGGCTTTGGTAACAGTTCGGGTAAGACCGCGGGCAATACTGCGGCATTGGTCTGGACTCTTGATGATGCCGCCCTCGACGAAGTGCTCGCCCTGGAGGATGCTGGCAAATGTCAGCAATTGCAGCAGCGCTTCGGCTGGCGGCTGGGACGCTTTACCCGTATCGGCCAGTGCAACCATTACCCCCTGACCCTGACTACCGTCCACGAATCAGTGCAGCCTGGGGTAGTATTGGTTGGGAATGCGGCACATACGCTCCATCCGGTGGCGGGTCAGGGATTTAATCTGGCACTGCGAGGCCTGATGGCCCTGGTGGAACAATTCCGGATAGCGACGGAGCAGAACATGGGTCTGGGTGATCTGCGGCGGCTGCGACATTACCAGGAAACCCATCGCCAGGACTGGCAACAAACGGTCCGGTTCTCGGATACGCTGATTCAACTGTTTGGCCACAAATTACCCGCCATCGCGGCGGCGCGGGATCTCGGCCTGATCGGCCTGGGGTTGGTACCCGGGGCGAAACACTGGTTTGGCCGCAAGGCCATGGGAATGGGGGGGCGCCGCGCGGTGATCCGGCCCACCGGAGCTGCGGTGGAGGATAAGGCTCACCATGAATGATTCCCAAAGCTTCGATATTCTGGTGGTGGGCGGCGGCATGACGGGATCCGCACTGGCGTTAGGGCTTTCCCGCCAGGGCTGGAAAACCGCTCTGGTGGAGAGTGCCAGCGCAGCCGCCGTCATGGCTGATACTGCACCGGCGACTACGGTAAATGATTTTGAACCCCGGGTGAGCGCGATCTCCGTTGCCAGCCAGGCCTTGTTGGCAGACCTGGGAGTATGGGCCTCGATCGCCGGCCAACGCCATTGCCCCTATCAGGCCATGACCGTCTGGGACGGTGACGGCACCGGCCGTATTCACTTTGAGGCAGCTGAACTTCAGGTCCGCTCCCTGGGTACCATTGTGGAGAACCGTCATATTGTGCGGGCGCTGTTTCTCGGCCTTCAGCAGAGTGACGTCGAGGTTTTCGACAACACCCGGGTAACGGGCTGGGTGGAGCAGGATGGCCAGTGTGGCATCCGCCTTGAGGGCGGACGCCAGCTCAGTGCCTCGCTGGTGGTGGCCGCCGATGGTGGTAACTCACGGATGCGGCAATGGGTCGGTCTGCCGACCCGGGAGTGGGACTACGACCAGCAGGCCATTGTCTGCACCGTGGAAACCAGCCAGACTCACCAATTCACTGCCTGGCAGCGCTTTTCAACTACCGGCCCGCTGGCGTTCCTGCCGTTGCAGAGTGAGGCGGGCGATAACCATTTCTGCTCGATCGTCTGGTCCCAGGATACCGCCGAAGCCCGACGTCTGATGGCTCTGGAAGACAGCGAGTTTATCAGCGCCCTGGAAATGACCATTGAGCAGCAGTTAGGCCAGATCAAGGCGGTATCCAGGCGCTTTGCTTTCCCGCTGCGACAGCGCCACGCCAAGGATTACGTTCGCCCCGGGTTTGCCCTGATTGGCGATGCGGCCCACACGATTCACCCGTTGGCGGGCCAGGGTGCCAACCTGGGATACAGTGATGTGACGGTGTTGCTCGAGGAATTAGCCCGAGCCCGCCAGAGTGGGCTGAGACCTGACAACGAGCAGGTTCTTGCCCGCTATCAGCGTCGCCGCAAAGGCGACAACCTGGCGATGATGGCGGCCATGGAGGGGTTCAAACAATTGTTCGCCAGGGATGAATTGCCTCTGCGCTGGCTGCGCAACACCGGTATGCGCTGGCTGGACCGGCTTGGCCCCCTCAAAAATCGACTTGCTGCCGAAGCGATGGGGTTGAATCGCTAGTGCTTATCAAAGCAGTGATCGTGTTCATCAAATCCATAAGGACTGAATGCCATGGCCGGAAGTAGCCTGTTACTGCTGATCGACGATATTGCCACCGTGCTTGACGATGTCTCGGTCATGACCAAGGTCGCGGCCAAGAAGACCGCCGGTGTGTTGGGGGACGACCTTGCACTTAACGCTCAGCAGGTCAGTGGTGTCAAGCCAGCCCGGGAGCTGCCGGTGGTCTGGGCGGTAGCGAAAGGGTCGCTGCTCAACAAGGCGATTCTGGTCCCGGCGGCCCTGGCCATCAGTTTTTTTGTGCCCTGGCTGGTGACGCCCTTGTTGATGCTTGGTGGCGGGTTCCTGTGCTACGAAGGTTTTGAAAAGCTGATCCATAAATTCTTGCATGGCAAGGAAGACAAGGCCCATAAGGATGAACTGAGAAAGGCACTTGCAGACCCCAAGGTCGATATAAAAGCCGTCGAGAAAGAAAAAATTAAAGGTGCTATCCGTACTGACTTCATCCTGTCAGCGGAGATTATCGCCATCACCCTGGGGACGGTCAGTGCCGAGTCTATTGGCATGCAGTTTCTGGTGCTTGCGGTGGTGGCCCTGTTTATCACCATCGGAGTGTATGGCCTGGTCGCCGGTATCGTGAAACTGGATGATGGTGGCCTTTATCTCAGCCAGCGGGATAACCAGTTTCAACAAGCCCTGGGGCGAGGCATTTTATGGCTGGCGCCTCATATGATGAAAACTCTGTCGATACTCGGAACCATTGCGATGTTCCTGGTAGGTGGCGGCATCCTGACTCATGGGGTGCCTCCGGTATACCAGGCCATCCATGATTTTGCCGTCTCGTTCGGCGGAGCTATGGAGGCCGTGTTGCCCATTCTGGTCGATGGCCTTGTGGGTCTGATCGCCGGTGCCATTCTGGTCGCCATGATTACGCCTTTGCTGGCGTGGTGGCAAAAACGGGCCGGTGATAAAGGCAATCGGTAAACGGTTGTTATTGGCAGGCGTCGAACAACCGGCTTACCAACACCGGCACTGCAGTCTCCACTCTCAAAATACGCGCGCCCAGATGCACGGCCTGGCAGCCTGCGGATACCAGTTTATCCACTTCGTAGGGGATAAAGCCGCCTTCCGGGCCGATGCACAGAGCGGCGGGTTCGCGCAATTGCATGGGGCAGGGAGTCGAGGTGCCGGGGTGCGCAACCAGCGCCTGTCGGCCCGCCAGCAGCCCGGGCAGTTCATCCTCAACGAAGGGTTTGAACCGCTTGCGGATATGCACTTCCGGCATCACGGTGTCGCGAGCTTGCTCAAGACCGAGGGTCAGGTCTGCACGGATGCCGGCGTCCTCCAGTAAAGGGGTCTGCCAGAAGCTTTTCTCAACCTTGTAAGCGTTGATCAGCCAGATGTCCTTTACCCCAAGCGTTGCGCAGGTCTGGAGCACCCTGCGGAGCATCTTGGGGCGAGGCATGGCAAGAATCAGCGTAAGTGGTAAAGCGTTGGGAGGGGGTTGGTTAAAAGCGACCTCGAGGTCGATATAGCTTGCCGTCTGCTGAAGTACTTTTCCGACCCCTATCAGCCCATCGACCTTACCCACCAGTATGGAGTCACCTTCTCCGGCTTTGACGATGGTGGCCAGATGGTCCCGACGTCGCCCGGTCAGGCGTACCTGATCCGGACGGGTGAAGTCTTCCTCGAACAGTAACGCCAGATTCATTCGCCAGCAGTTTCCGTATCTTCAGCAGGCACCCGGCGCTGGGCTAAACGGCCAAACAGAATGCCGAGCTCGAACAGTACCCACATGGGTACCGCCAGCAAGGTCTGAGAAATGATATCCGGAGGTGTCAGCATCATACCGATGACGAAACACCCAACCACCACATAGGGGCGTTTGGCAGCGAGATCGCTGGCCGTGGTAGCGCCGGACAGAATCAGCAATATGGTCGCAATGGGTATCTCAAACGCGACCCCGAAGGCGAAAAACATTTTCAGCACGAAATTCAGATAGCTGTTGATATCCGGTAACTCGACAATGCCTTCGGGGCCGATGGCCGTGAAGAAACCGAACACCAGCGGAAACACCACGTAATAGGCAAACGCGGCGCCAAGATAGAACAGCAGAACGGATGTCGCCAGTAGTGGGAAAGCCAGCTTTTTCTCATGCTTGTAGAGCCCCGGGGCAATAAAGCTCCAGATCTGATAAAGGATATAGGGAATGGCTATGAATACCGCCACCACCAGCGCCAGCTTCAGAGGCGCGAAGAATGGCGAGGTGACATCGGTTGCGATCATCATCTGCCCTTCCGGCAGCAAATCCCGCAGTGGTTGGGACAGCCAGAGGTAAAGTTCGTTGGCAAACGGGTAAACCACCGCAAAACACACCACCACAGCAAGAACGATTTTGAGCAGCCGATTCCTCAGTTCGAGCAAATGCTCGACCAGCGGCATCTCCTGATGTTCTTCCGGTGTCGTCGGCTCCGACGTTTCATGGTCGGGGGGTATCGCGGTCATGAATGGTTTTCCGGCGGTTTATCCTGGGATGTCGGGGTAGAAGTTTGTGCTACCGGCGGCTCGGTTTTTTCAGCCTGCACCGATGATGCCTGGGGGGTATAAGCAGCACCTGCCTCGGTTGTCCGGGGTGGGGCTTGTCGCCGTGTTGCGGGCGCCGGGCGCTTCGCTTTGTCGTCAGGCAAAATCATGTGTTCGTATCGTTTGGCTTCGTCCAGGGCACCGCGAACGTTTTTCTGGACGTCATCAAGACCGATATCGCCGGCCTTACGCAATTCTTCCCGAAGCTCGTCTGCTTTCAGCTGACGATCCAGTTCCGAGGTAAACTGCCCCACCATACGGCGGGTCTTGCCGACCCAGCGACCTGCCGCTCGGGCTGCCGTGGGCAGCCGCTCGGGGCCGAGAACCAGCAGCGCTATGACGCCGCATATCAGGAGTTCAAGAAAGCCGATATCGAACATTCAGGCCATACTCAGGTGCGAGGCTTGTCTTCGGTCTTTTCTGCCGTAGCTTCGTAAACCTGTTCGTCGGACTTGCTCTCGATGTTGGTGTTGGCATCGTCCTTGGTGGTGTCTTCATCCCCCATGGATTTCTTGAATCCACGGATAGCGCCACCAAGGTCAGTACCGATGTTGCGGAGTTTCTTGGTGCCGAACAGCAGAATTACAATGCCAAGTACGATTAACAGTTGCCAGATACTGATACCCATAACCGGGTCCTCATCAACAAGAACATAATGTCAGTTTGATTGTACGCCACTGTTGCCCGGAATCGAAAATTTGGTCCGGAGGCGTCAAGTGTTTTTTCGGGCCGCTTTCTCATCGTGCCCGGATAAATCGAACCGGCGCGCGAGTTCCTTCAGCACATCGTCCGGGCCGAGGCCCAGATTCGACAGCATCACCAGGCTATGAAACCAGAGATCAGCGGTTTCATAGACGACATCGTCTGTCTCCCCCGACTGCTGGGCATCCTTGGCGGCAATGACCGTTTCGATGCATTCCTCACCCACCTTTTCGAGAATCTTGTTCAGACCCCTGGCATGAAGGCTGGCGACATAGGAACTGTCCGGGTCCGCTTCCTTACGAGCCTCCAGAACCTGTGCGAGTTGCTCCAGTACATCATTCATCTTGGCTGCCTCCGTGGTTGGTGCCATAAATCTCACCCGGGTCTCGCAGGACAGGGTCAACACTTGCCCACTGCCCGTCCTCAAGACGGCGATAGAAACAGCTTCGGCGTCCAGTGTGACAGGCTATGCCACCCTCCTGTTCCACTTTTAGCAGCACGACGTCCTCGTCGCAATCCAGCCGGACCTCGACAATCCTCTGACGGTGCCCGGATGACTCGCCCTTGCGCCAGAGCTTGCCCCTTGACCGCGACCAATACACGGCCCGGCCCTCGGCGGCAGTAAGCGCCAGAGCTTCCCGGTTCATCCACGCCATCATCAGAATGTCACCGGTGGTGGCGTCCTGAGCGATGGCAGGGACCAGACCATCATCCGTCCAGCGGATGGCATCCAGCCAGTCGAGGCTTTCAACAGTAGGTGTTGAATCTTGCATTTCTGTGAATCCCGAGCTTTTCGTTAATCAAAATTGTTCAGCGCGTGCCCCGAAACACCAGGAATGCCGCTGCGCCCAGCATCAGCCACCCATGAGCAGGCAAGTCCCGGGTCAGTGTCAGTACATCGGCCTGAGTGGTCAGCCAGGTAACACTGACCAGGACGGCGGCCAGCAGGGTATACCGCCAACGCTTGTTGACCCTGTTCTGCTGTTCCCGGAGCTGGGCCAGCATGGTCTCGTGCTGTGCCCCAGCAGGGCGGGCACTGCGTATCTGAACCAGGGCGTCGTGCACCAGTTGAGGCATTTCCGGTGACTGCTCGAGCCAGGCAGGCAAATGTGATTGCAAGGAGTGTAGCAGGCCGGAAGGTCCGATGCGCTTGCGCATCCAGTTTTCCAGAAACGGCTGGGCGGTGCTCCAGAGATCAAGGTCCGGATACAATTGACGCCCCAGCCCCTCCACGTTGAGCAGGGTTTTTTGCAACAGCACCAACTGGGGCTGAACTTCCATTTCAAAGCGACGGGCGGTCTGGAACAGGCGCAGCAGGAACTGGCCAAAGGAAATATCTTTCAGCGGACGCTCGAAAATAGGCTCGCAGACGGTGCGTATCGCGGCTTCAAATTCGTTTACCCGGGTTTCCGGTGGCACCCATCCGGACTGGATGTGCAGTTGCGCCACCTGGCGATAATCCCGCTTGAAAAATGCCAGCAGGTTACGGGCGAGATAGCTCTGATCATCCGGCGCCAGGGTGCCCACGATACCGAAATCAATAGCAATGTACTTAGGGTCATTGGGGTGGGTGGCATCGACAAAAATGTTACCGGGGTGCATGTCGGCGTGGAAGAAGCTGTCCCGGAACACCTGGGTGAAAAAGATCTCTACACCTTTCTCCGCCAGCACTTTCATATTGACTCCGGCGGCGTTGAGGGCATCAATATCGGCCACCGGAATTCCCTGGATGCGTTCCATGACCAGCACTGACTTGCGGGTGTAGTCCCAGTCAATGGACGGGATATAGATCAGGGAGGAGCCCTCGAAATTACGCCGCAGCTGGCTGGCGTTAGCGGCTTCCCGTTGCAGGTCGAGCTCATCGTATATGGTGGTTTCGTAATCCCGCACAACGTCCACGGGTCGAAGCCTGCGGCCCTCCGACCAGTAGCGCTCGAGTCCGTTGGCCATAAAGTACATCAGGGCGATGTCCTGGCGAATGGTGCGCTGGATGGCCGGACGGATGACCTTGACCACCACCCGACGACCGGTCTTCAGAGTGGCGGCATGAACCTGTGCGACCGAGGCGGACGCCATCGGTGCCGGGTCAAATTCGGCAAACAGCTCACCCACCGGTGCCTCCAGCGAACGCTCGATAATGGCCTGGGCCTGCGCCCCCGGAAATGGTGGTACGCGGTCCTGGAGTTGCTGCAGCGATAACGCCATATCGTCAGGCAGCAGGTCCCGCCGGGTTGACAGTATCTGGCCGAATTTGACGAAAATCGGCCCAAGTTCCTGCAGCGCAAGCCGCAGCCTGTCCCCCCGGTCCAGTTTCGGTTGTGGAAACAGGTGCCAGGGCGCCAGCAGGAACAGAACTTTCAGTACCGTGGGCAGTTCCGCCATCGGTAAAAAGGTATCGAGCCGGTATTTGCAGAATACCCAGGCAATTCGGAAGAGGCGTTGCAGGCGAGTCACGAGTGCTCCGGTGGTATATCGGCGGGGTCGGAGGAGTCAGCCTGGTGACTGAGCCGTCCAATGCGTGCATCCAGACGTTCGACCTGCAGGCTCAGCTGGTCAATATCGGTAAAAGTGGCCTCCAGTTCCCGTCTGCCGGGCAGGCTCCGGCTTTCTTCGTGGATATATTCTTCTACGTTGGCGTTGAGCACGGAAGCTGCCGATTTGCTCCAGCGTATCGCCCCGCGTAGGCGCTGGCCGATAAAATGAGCCGGAATGTCGCCGAGGTATTGGGCCAGCGCGCCTTCCCAGTCCGGATCGAGTTGGCTCAGGGCACGCTGGAACTGGTGTGCGGTCGCGGCATCACCCGTCACGGTCAGCCGCCCGTTGGCCAATACGCTGTTGTCCCCTAACGCCAGGGCTGCAAATGCCAGTGGCCGGCCGGATAATTCCAGCGCGGGTTTCTCTGCCGCGATGCTGCCAACGCTGATCTGCTGGCCGACTGCGGTGAGGGTCAGCGTCAGGGGCGCGGGCTCAGTCACGGAGAACTGAACGGGTCTGGCCAGAACGTCAAGCAAGGCCGTACGCCCGGCAGGGTCCATGTTCAGGGCCTGATTAAGAGCGCCTTCGATGACCCGGGTCAGCGCTGCCTGTAAAGTAGGCCCTGGGAACATCAGGGCTTGATTCCCACGTGCAGTGCCACGACGCCACCGGTCATGTTGTAGTATTTGCAGTTGACCAGTCCGGCCGCGTCCATCATGCCTTTCAGGGTATCCTGATCCGGGTGCATGCGGATGGATTCCGCCAGGTATTGGTAACTGGCAGAATCACCGGCGATCAGCTGGCCCATCAGGGGCAGGGCGTTAAACGAGTACAGATCGTAGGCCTTGCTCAGGAGCGGGTTGGTGGGTTTGGAAAACTCCAGCACCATGAGTTTGCCGCCGGGCTTCAGGACCCGGGTCATGTCTCGCAGGGCCTGGTCCTTGTCGGTTACATTCCGGAGGCCGAACGCGATGCTGACGGCATTGAAACTGTTGTCCGGGAAGGGCAGCCGCTCGGCATCCGCCTGAACGTACTCGATGTTGCCGGCGTAGCCCCGGTCCGTAAGGCGGCTGCGCCCTACCTGGAGCATTGAGGCGTTGATATCGGCCAGTACGACCTGGCCACCGGGGCCAACCAGATCCGCAAATTTCATGGTCAGATCACCAGTGCCGCCGGCAATGTCGAGTACCCGATGACCGGGACGGACACCGCTGAGCTCGATGGTAAAGCGTTTCCAGAGCCGATGGACACCCATCGACATCAGGTCGTTCATCAGGTCGTATTTGCCCGCCACGGAATGAAACACATCCGCCACCTGGCTCGCCTTCTGATCCTTGGCGACAGAGCGGAAACCGAAGTGCGTGGTGTCATCCCGGGGCAGCTGCTCGCCTGGCGGCGGGGTGGGCGTGTGTTGTTGGGTCATGTGATGATCCTGATTGAGTCTGAACCCTGTATTCTAACGGTCACGGGGCTGGCTACAAGCACATTCCCCAAATCAGGCGGTCTGGTTTTAAATTTGCGCTCGGGCGTCATTTTCTTAAACTGTCGTGAACTTTGCTGACCGGGAAGACCCAACATGTCCACTATTGATGTTCGCCGCAACCACACACTTGATGAATCCCATGCCCGCGACGCGGCTGAAGCCCTGGCCCGGGACCTTTCCCAGCAGTTCGATGTGGATTACCAGTGGGACGGCGACCTGCTCCGGTTCAAGCGTACCGGTGTTAAAGGTCATATGGATCTGAGCCCGGACACCATTCACATCCATCTGGAGCTGGGCCTTATGTTGCGCCCTTTCAAGTCACGCATTGAACAGGAGATAAACAGTCAGTTGGACCAGCTCGTGGGTAAGGCCTGAGTCAGTTCAGATGCGCAGGCGGCCGGTGACGCTGAAGGGCTCGCGGGCGCCTGCCAGGATCTGTGCCAACACCTGGCGCTCCCGCGCCACCACCTCATTAATCAGCACCTCGACGCGGTCCATGGACTGAAAGGCGCTGTAGCCCCGATGCAGGAAAGCGTGTAAATCCTCCAGCCCTGCCATGTCTGCGGGGCCACGGCTCATTCCGAGTAACCACCCAACACTTCGGCTTTTGACGTAGCGGTCCAGCTGACTGCCGACTTTTGCAATCAGACTGATCTGGCACTCTCTCGAATCAATACTTCCGGTGGCGCGGAAGGCCGCGCAGTAGGCCTCCTGATGAAGAAAATCGAGGTTGACGCCGGTCTGGACGAGTTGCTCCAGCAAGCTCAGGTCAAGTTGCTGGGTGACATGGTTGAGCTCCACCATGCTGGCGAACGTGTCCAGCAAAGAGTCCGGCAGCCACTTGATCATTTTGGGGAATACCCGATCGATGTCGTCATCCCGGCGGTTGTCTGCAACCGGCGTATATAAATCGCTGAGCAGAAAGGCCAGGCCCTGGTGGTACGATGGGTGACGATAAAGGTCGGCATGGGTGGTTTTCAGCCGCTCGCTCTGCCATTGGGCCAGTGCGGCCTGATAGCCTGCCAGAGGATGGTTGGCTTTCGAATAACGGAAATCGTGATAGGCGAGCAGCCGGGACTGCAACTGTCGAGCGCTCTCGCTTCGTACCGGTGTCGCAACCAGGCGTTTACGAAACATGGCAGGCGAGCCTCCGCGTAATTGTGTCGGTGAAACCCGACAGTTTACCGGAGCATCGGCTGTGATGGCAGTCTGGATTCAGCCTTGGGCAGTGGCCAGCAGGTGTTCGAAGCCGGGTATCCACTCTTTGCTATCGAGAGTAATAAAGTGGCTGGGTGCCTCGGTTTCAACGATTCGCATCGTGGTCGGGCTCTTGCGTGCGCTGGCCAGCATCGCCGTGCGATCGAGAATACGATCAATCTGTGGAATCAGGAAGGTACCGTGACGGACGTTGTCAAACACATCGGTATCGGTACGCTCCATCCACGCCATCAGGTTTTCCAGGTTACGGACAATAGTCAGATGGTCCTGGGTGGCGGAAAACATTTTCGCCAGCAATTGCTTTTTGCGGGGGTTCATCTTGCCAAAAAAGGTTTGTCCGTAGGCGGAGGAGGGCGCACTGTTAATCAGGCGAATCAGCCATGGCCACATGCCGTGGCTGACCGGCTCCAGCAGCGTTGTGACCAGAGCATGCAGCCTGGCTTTGGGTAGCACTGGCGCTTCGAGCACAATGTCCACGTGCTCGAACAACTCCGGGCACTGGATGGCCGCTTCCAGTACAACGGCCCCGCCCCGGGAATGGCCGTGCACCCGGATATTATTGGTGCTGGGAAGGTTGGCCAGTGCCTGGTTCAGTATGCAGGCATCGTATTCAATCGTTGCCTCAAGGTGCTTGATGGGGACTTCCCAGTCCGGGGCCTCAAGGTTCACGCCGTTAACCGGAATGTGATAATTACTGCAGGTCAGAAGCACCAGTTCGGTGTTGGGGGATTCGTAAGCCTGGGTAAAGTAGCAGTGATTTTCCAGAAAGCCATGAACGCCGATCACGGTTTGCTCTGCCTTGCCGCTGTGATTGCGCACAGAGACGGCGCCCCGTCCGACCCGGTAGACGCGGCCGGAAAACATTTCCGAATAGGCGCTGTCGATCGGTTTGGTCAGCTTTCGAACATGGCTTGCTTTCATGACCACTCTCCCAAAGGCTAGCCAGACGGGGCACTGCCTTAATGCTTGTTTATACTCGCAACAATGCTCTCTGTATCCTTTCAGGGCGGCCGGGATACGACCGCGGCCGGAGTTAGTTCGGCCTTCCCCCGGGCCAATCAGCCCCGACAAATGTTAAATACTGCTTAATTTTGATTATAAGCGGTGAACCTGAACATGGTGTAATTTTTTGTTTTTCAGGCCTTGTGGAGCCACAGGTGCTTGTCTGGCACAATGCCGGGTCGATTTTCACTCTCTTCTTTATCAGCCGGGGTAGTCAGGCCTTGAGTCACGAGGAATCATGTTTGCTCTTGCCCGTGGATTCGGCCTGGTTGGCGCTGGAGCGTCCCAACAACCCGATGACCATCACTGTATTGATGCGGGTAGAAGCGTTGACCACCGACCGGCTAATCGACTTTCTAAAAATCTACTGGATGGCCTGGGAGCGGTTCCGGTTCATGCCGGTTCAACATTTATCCGGCTGGTGGTGGGAGTCTGACCCGACCTTTGCGCTGCAGCACCATATCGAAACGGTACCGGACGCTCTTGATGAGACTCAGCTTCAGACCTGGGTCTCGGCGCGGCTGAACCAGCCGTTGCCGGAGTATCGTCCGCGCTGGAAATTCTGGCTGTTACCCAATGCCGAGGGTGGGGCTGCATTGTTGCTGCGCATTCACCATTGTTACGGTGATGGCGTTGCCCTTATGGGGGTATTTGAGCGGATCTGTACCCGCTCCCCGCAACAGGCGCCGGTGTTGTATGGAGCCCTGGAACGCGCGGATTTGGGTCGTTGGGGCCGGGCAGCCCAGGCCTGGTTGCACTCGCTGCAAACCCGGGCGGATGCTCGCCAGACCGGTGGCGTGGCGGACCTTGAGAAAGTGACCGGGCCGCGGCGTCCCCTTGAGCGAGCGGCTTTTAACGGCCTCCGCCTGGTGAATGAGCTCAGCCAGTTCCTGATTGAGCCAGAGGATACCGATTCGCCTCTGACGACGCCGCTGCTGGGGCGAAGAAGCTGTCGCTGGAGCGTGCCAGTCGAGCTGTCCCGTTTTCGTTCGGCCGCCAGGGCGACCGGCTGCACCATCAACGATGTCCTGCTGGCTTGTGTATCCGGCGCGGTTCGCAAACAGCTTGAAAACGCCGGTCTGGACCTTGATGAGGTGGTGCTCCACGCCGCCGTGCCGGTGAATATCCGGGGCTGCCTTCCGGAGGGTATAGAGCCGGAACCGGGCACCCTCGGAAACTATTTCGGCACGGTATTTGTACCGCTGCCGGTGGATGGCGAAAGCGCACTTGAGCGGCTGTACCGGGTTAAACATGAAACCCGGAAACTCAAAAAGAGCTGGCAACCCTGCATCGCCTGGGGGCTGACCAGCAGCGCCAGTCTGCTGCCATCACCCGTACGGCAATCCTTCCGGGAACTGCTGTGTCGAAAAGCCAGCGCGGTGGTCTCGAATGTATCCGGCACACCAGAGCCCCGCTACCTTGCCGGTTGCCGGATTATGGAGCAGATGTACTGGGTGCCCCAGGCTGGCGATATCGGCCTGGGCATCAGCATTGTCAGCTACGCCGGCCGGGTGCAGTTCGGCGTCGTATCCGACGAAGCCGTGATGGCTGACCCTGCCGGTTTCCTGTCCGACTGCCTTCAGGCACTTAATGACTATCCGGGTTACACCGACTAACCCGGCTCGCCCCATCGTTGATCAATTCGTCGTATGAATTCTGCCTTAATCCCTCGCAGTCGTAATCCCAAAGTGCTGGTTTTGCGGCCTACTAAATGAGCAGACAAACGATTCCCTTTGCTTATACCTCTGCGCAAGCGCTTATCCGATTATAGCTATTGGGTCTGGATTGACGGCCTTGGGGAGGCCCGGAGGTACTGATGCGCCGGCTTTCCCTACTAAAACAACATCGAGTCGAACATTTCCGGGGGAGCTATGAAAAACAACAACTTCAAATTGTCTGGGCTGGCACTTGCGCTGGCCGCACTGTCGGGGATGAGCGCCACGTCTCAGGCCGCCGTCGAGCTGTATAACGAGGACGGCACGACCTTCTCGGTAGATGGCTATTTCAACGCTTTTTACATCAACCGTGATGATAAAGTGAATGACGTCACCAATTCCGATGTCAAAATGGGTTTTCTGCCCAACACCATCGGATTCAACTTCAGCAAAGAGATGGGCGATCTGACCGTGGGCGGCCGGTCTTCATTCTGGACCACTATCAACGACAGCCTGCAGTCGCCTACTGACACCGCCATCGATGTGCGTCAGTTTTACGCCACCGTGGACGGTTCCTTCGGCCAGGTCCTGTTGGGTAAGGATTTCGGCTTGTACGCCCGTTCCAATATATTCCAGGATGAAATTCTCATGGGGTTCGGGTCCCCAGGTGCGGCAACCGGTGTATCCTTCGGCAATATCCGCACGGGCTACCCTTATCCGAATCCGTCAGCACAGATTACCTACCGGACTCCGGATATGGGTGGCCTGAAGGTTGCAGCGGGTATTTTTGAACCGGCCGATACGACCCCAGGTGCGCAGTCCGAGCAGTCGGCGCCGCGCTTTGAAGCCGAGGTGACCTATAGTGCTGACCTCAGTGGCGTGGCTTTGACTGGCTGGCTGAACGGCCGTCATCAGAGTTCTGAAAACTCAACTACCGAAGTGGATAGCCAGGGTATCGGTTACGGCCTTAATGCGTCGGTGGCGGGTTTCTCATTAACCGCATCGGGCTTCACATCCGAGGGTGATGTTCCCGTATTGATTTCAGATACGCCCCTTGCCTCCGAGGAGGATGCCGACGGCTACCTGGTGCAGGGTTCCTATACACTGGGCGCCAACCGTTTTGTGGTTTCCTACGGCGAAACGGACTCGGATCAGGGCGATTTCGAGACGGAGAACACCTCCTTTGCTGTGTTCCACGATGTAAACAGCAACTTAAAGCTGGTGGCCGAGTACAACATGTTCGAGTCCGCCAATAACGCCGGCGATACCACCGACGAAGCCGACACCCTCGCACTTGGCGCAGTAGTTATGTTCTAGTAGCTCGTTCTCTGGCAATGTCGGGGCAACAACGGCCCTGCATTGCCGGAATACCAGAGAAGCGGTAAAGGAGTTAGCAAAGGATCTAGCACTAAAGTGCTGTTTTGCTGAGTCTCGCGCCTTGCAAAATGAAGGGGTTTTGTTCTGGAGGCATGATAATCAATGGCCTACATGAGATTTGGCGCGCCGATCAAAAGCACTGAAGTCTCATTGGCCCGGCCAGGGGAAGTCGTACAATCGACAGATCAGCCCCCGATGTTGGAGCCAGCGTTGATGAAGTCCGCGACTACTCTTTCTACCGCTGCCGTATCTGCGGTGCGTGTTGCCAGCTCCAATACGCGAGATCCGGTGCTGGCAGCCACCCATTTGGCCAGCCAGCTCAACCATGAACACCTGGGGTGTGTGTTGTTCTTTTGCTCGGCTGAATATGACCTCCTACGGCTCGGTACCGCCCTTGAACACGTGTTTGCGGGTGTGCGCGTATGCGGATGTACGTCGGCAGGGGAAATCACGCCCGAAGGCTATGGCCGGGGTTGTATCACTGCCATCGGGTTCGACCAGCGTTACTTTGCCATTGGCTGCGCATTGATCAGCGAGCTGGAAAGTTTCTCCCTGCAGGGTGCCCAGGATTTGATCGATGGCCTGTTGAGCACCTGCAAAGGCGGAAACATTGCCCCGGTGAAGGGCAACACATTTGCCATAACCCTGCTCGACGGTTTGTCCAGCCGTGAGGAACTCGTGCTTGCCACCCTGAATTCAGCCCTGGGGAGCATTCCACATTTCGGTGGTTCCGCCGGCGATGACGAACGCCTGGCCAACACGCATGTTTTTTATGACGGCTGCTTTCACACCCGGGCCGCGACGGTGCTGCTGGTAAACACGTCGCTGGATTTCCGGGTGTTTTCCACTCACCACATGCAGGAACGTAACGACAAGCTGGTGGTGACGTCAGCAGACAGCGACAGCCGAACGGTGTTCGAGCTGAACGCGGAGCCTGCGGGGGAAGCCTATGCCCGGGCGGCAGGCGTGGCGTTTGAAGACCTTGACCGCAAGACCTTTGCGCTGCGGCCGATGGCGGTCAAAATCGGCAATCACTACTTTATCCGTTCTATCCAGCGGGTGAATCCGGACAAGAGCCTGACTTTTTACTGCGCGGTTGAAACCGGTATTGTCATGACTGCCATGGAGCCGGGGCCGTTACTGGACAACCTGCGGCAGCACCTGCAGGAAGCCGAAGCAGAGGTCGGACCTCCATTGCTGACTATTGGCTGTGACTGTTTCCTGCGGCGCCTGGAAGCCGAACTGACGGGTGTCGCAGAGCAGACCTCCGAGTTCCTGAAAGCCCACAAGGTGATCGGATTCAATACCTACGGCGAGCAGTTTGAGGGCATGCATATTAATCAGACATTCACGGGGGTGGTGATTGGGCAACCTGATGCCAGCGCCGGAGACCTCTGATATTCCGCCTGAGGACCCAAAGGATATCCGGATTCGCGAGCTTGAGGCAGAAAATCTGCGTCTGCACAGAATCCGGGATGCCCTGATTACCCGGGTAGAGTCCAGCACGGCTCATAAACCGGAGCCCTATGCTGCCTTTGAGCATTCCGTCATCCTGGCCGAGCAGGTACGTGAGCGCACCGAAGCCCTCAACATCGCCATGGGCGACCTCAAATCCAGCAACAAAGCCCTCAGTAAGGCCCGGTACGAAGCCGAAACTACCCGCCAGCGCCTGAGCGATGCGATTGAAAGCATTGCCGATGGCTTCGTACTGTTTGATCACGAGCACCGCCTGATTCAGGCCAACAGCCGGTTTCGCAGTTATTGGAGTGCCCATGGCGAAGGCATTGAACCGGGCACGCTGATTGGCGACGTCAAGGCGCGGGCACTGAGTTCGGGGCTGATTGTGGAAGAGCACAATGATCCCGCCGCCGAGGGTTCGGTGTTTCTGCTGTCCAATGGGCGCTGGGTACAGATGACTGAGCGGTCGACCCGGGAGGGCGGGCTGGTGGTTCTGTATTCCGACATCACCGATATCAAGAATACGGAAACCGCTCGTCGTGAACTGGCTTTGGCAGAGAAATCCCGCCTGTTGCAGTCCACAGTGGATAATCTCTCCCAGGGTGTGGTGTTGGTCAACGAAGCGGGCTATCCGGAGATCTGGAACCATGGCTTTCTGGCCCTGACAGGCCTGGATGCTACCCGGATCAGCACCCATTCGCCGTTTGCCGCCATCATGGCCAGCTCGGCTTTGCCTTTGCCGGCGGCCAGATCGGATGGTACCGAACGAGTGGCCCGGGAAGAGCAAGTGCACCGCCAGAAAGATGGCACGGTGCTGGAAATCAAGACTCACCCGATGCCCGACGGTGGCTTCGTCAACACCTATACCGATATCACCGAACGTTACCGTTACGCCGAAACGCTCAAGGAAAGCGAACGCTGGATCCGGCTGGTGACCGACCATGTGCCAGCATTGATAGCGTACATCGGGGCGGATTTCACCATCCAATTTTGCAACAAGGTCTACGATGCCTGGTACGGAGATGGCCAGCAGTCCTTGCTGGGCCGTGATCTCTCCAGCGTTCATGGGCCAGAGCTCTTCAAGCGCCTGTTACCCAAGATGCAGGAAGCCATGGCGGGGCAAAACGTAACCTTTGAGTTCGAAGAGTCCAATGCCCGGGGCGAGCAGCGTTACATGTTGCGCTCCTATGTGCCCAATACTGACGATAAGGGCCGAGTGGTAGGGTTCTTCGTGATGATTCGCGATATTACTGACCGGCGCAGGACCGCTTTGGCGTTGCAGCAGGCCTACGACAACCTTGAGCGCCGGGTAAAAGAACGCACGTCAGCCTTGACCGGACTGAACAGCCAGCTGCGCCAGGAAATCAACGAAAGGTCCGCCGTGGAAGCGCGCCTGAGGGATGCCAAGCTGGAAGCCGAGCGGGCGAACCTGTCCAAAACCAAATTTCTGGCGGCGGTCAGCCACGATCTGCTGCAGCCTCTGAACGCAGCCAGGCTGTTTACCAGTGCCCTGCTGGAGCATTCCTTCGGTTCCAGAGCGGAAGGCCTGGTGCGCTCGGTCAGCACCTCCCTGGATGATGTCGAAAGCCTGCTGGGCACGCTGGTGGATATTTCCAAGCTCGATGCCGGCGTGATCAAACCCGATGTCACGGCGTTTGATCTGAGAGACCTGCTCAACAACCTGGCCCGGGAGTTCCGCCAGATGGCGCTGGCGGAAGGTCTGGAGCTGGACTTTGTAGCTTCGTCGGTGGTGGTGCAGTCGGATTCCCAGTTACTGGCGCGGATCCTGCGTAACTTTCTAACCAACGCCATCCGGTATACCGGCAAAGGCCGGATCATGCTGGGCTGCCGTCGGCGCCGGAACAGTTTACTGCTGCAGGTATGGGACACCGGGCCTGGCATTCCGGCGGACAAACTGACCGAGATTTTCCAGGAGTTCAAACGCATCCGCCCCGCGGGCTCACCCGCCGACAAGGGGCTGGGGTTGGGGCTGGCTATCGTCGATAAAATCGCCCGTATGCTGAACCATCGAATCACCGTCAGTTCCACCGAGGGTAAGGGTTCGGTCTTTTCCGTCGAGGTGCCCCTGGGACAGCTGCAGCCCAAACAGATGCAGGAAGATGTCGCCCTGAGCATCCGGCAGGATCAGGATCTGAATGATGCCCGCATCTGGGTGATCGACAATGATCGTGCGATCTGCAGCGGTATGGCTACATTGCTGGAAGGCTGGGGTTGCGAGGTGGTGACAGCGGTATCGCTGGAGGACCTGGCCGGCAAAGTTGATCTGGCTAACGAGAAGGTTGACGTGATTCTGGCGGACTATCATCTGGACAACGACGAGAACGGGGTAGACGCCGTCGCAGAGGTTAACCGGCGTCGTGCCCAGCCACTACCGGTGCTGATGATTACCGCGAATTACAGCAATGAACTCAAACAGCATATCCGGGCTCAGGGTTATCTGCTGATGAACAAGCCGGTCAAGCCCCTGAAGCTGCGGAGCGCCCTGACGCATCTGTTAAGGAGCGCCTGAGCGTTGCGCTTCGCCTTGCTAGCGCTTCAGGTACTGGCTGAAGTCCACGTCACTGGCCGACAGGATAGCCTGTACCCGATTGTGAACGCCCAGCTTGCGCAGGATGGCCGATACATGAGCCTTAACGGTGGTCTCCGCAATATTGAGGTTATAGGCGATCTGCTTGTTGGATTCGCCCTTGGACATACGCTCCAGTACCAGCAGCTGCCTTCGGGTCAGGGAGTTCAGCAATTCAGCCGAGATCAGGTTGTCGTCCTGCCGGTGCCGGCGGGTGCTCTCTTTACCGGTGCGGATGATGTCAGAGGGCAGGTACACATTGCCATTGAGGATCTGTTGGATGGCTTCCGTCATCTGGGCCCGGGGCGACGATTTGGTGATGAAGCCAATGGCGCCGTAAGTAATGGCCTGTAAGACGACTTGCTTGTCCTCTTCCGCCGAGACGATGACTACCGGAATGGTCGGGGCCTCATTGCGCAGGGAAATCAGCCCGTTCAGGCCATGCATGCCCGGCATGTTGAGGTCCAGCAGAATCAGATCGAGGTCGTCATGTTCGTGGGTAAGCAGCAAGGCGCTGTCCAGATCTGCGGTTTCGATCACTTCGCTGCCTGCGAACCCGGACTCGATCACACTGGTGATCGCCTCGCGGAACAACGGGTGATCATCCGCGATCAGAATTTTGTATACCGGTGTAGTCACTTCCATGGTGTCAGCTTCACTTTTGGCCAGTTCGCTATTTTTTTCAGCATAGTCGGTTTTGGCCGGTATTGCTTCCCGTGTCGGGGTCAGCATGGCTATCCCTCTGTTGTTGTTATCGATTCGGGTGTTAGAGCCGGATGATGCTATCGGGTGTCTGGACAAACTTCAGGCAGCTATGATAGTCCTGTCAGTAGACGCCGATTTTCGCTTTGGGTGAATGAGACCATCGCAGCAAAAAAGATGCACCAAAGTACTATTCTTGTCAGTGGCCAGGGTTCGTATCGTGAACAAATGAGAAAATTTTCAGAGATATTTCGCCCTGACTCCGGTGTCATGGGGGCTCTAACCGGAGTTCTGTGTGACAGGTTGTGCCGGTATTTGCTGGTGTTCAGTTGTTTCTCTGTCACCCTGACGGCGCTAGCAGATGCCCCGCCAGGCGGGCCTGCCGAGCCCTTACCCGTGCTGTCGCTCAGTGTCCTCCAGTTCGGCACCGCCCATTGGGAGCTTGATCATCTGCAACGGCAACAGCTGGACCTCGCCCACGGTTTCACGCTTGAGGTGCGCGAGGTAGCCAATTTGGCAGCATCCCATCTGGCCGTGTCCAGTGGTGACGTCAACGGCGCGGTGGCGGATCTGTTGTGGGTGCAATCCCGTTACGACTCTGGTGCTCCCTTTCTTTACCTGCCTTTCTCATCCGCCATCGGTGACATCGTTGTACCGGAAAACTCCCCGATACAAGCGTTGCCGGACTTGCTGGGCAAACGTATCGGGGTGGCTGGCGGGCCGGACGCCAAGGGCTGGATACTGCTGCAAAAAGTGGCTCAACAGCAGGGCATTGAGCTGGCAGGTAATGTTGATGTGCAGTATGCGGCGCCTCCGTTGCTAAGCCAGGCGTTGCGGCGAGGGCAGGTGGATGCCCTGATTACCTATTGGCACTTTGCCGCCCGGCTGAAAGGCGAAGGCGGGGTCCGCACCGCATTCAGCATGGACGACCTGTTGAGCGCGCTGGAGCTGAACCCTGACCTGCCGGTACTGGGCTATGTTTTTCCCGAATCGTGGGCCGACCGGAACCCGACCTTGCTAAGCCGGTTTGACCGGGCATTGCGGCAAGCCAAAGCCGAGCTTGCAGCCAATCCGGCGCACTGGGCGGCTTTGAGGCCGCTGATGCGTGCCGAGGATGACGGGGTATTCCAGGCCCTGCGCGAGGGCTTCGTCGCGGGCATTCCGGAGCCTCTGGACCCGAGTCGTATCAACGATCTCCAGCGTTTGCTCCGACTTTCAGCGGGAACGCAAAACCACAGGCCGCTGCCGGACAGTCTGTTTTTCAGGCCCACCCCATGAATCCCCCGCGCTGGGCCTATTGGATCATGCTGCCCCTGGCGGTGCTGGTGTGGGCCCTGACGGCAGCAGTCCTGGATACAGCATTGCTACCGACGCCGGCCATCGTGCTGGAGAGCTTCTGGCAGTCGGTCCAGACCGGTGACATGCAATACCACCTGGGCGTGACTCTGCGCCGGGTGATCATCAGCTTTGTTCTTGCTATGACCCTCGGCACCCTGCTGGGTATCTGGATGGGACGCTCCCTGCTCGCCAATGCGCTGCTTGATCCGCTGCTGGTGCTGTTCCTCAACCTACCGGCGCTGGTCGTCATTATCCTGCTTTACGTCTGGTTCGGGCTGGTCGAAACTGCTGCCGTAATGGCGGTGGTGATCAACAAGGTGCCCAACGTTGCTGTCACTGTGCGGGAGGGCGCTCGCAGTCTGGACGGGCGGCTGGAACAGATGGCCCGGGTGTACCGGTTCAGTCACTGGCAGCGGGCCGTGCATGTCTGGGTGCCGCAACTGTTCCCCTACATGATGGCAGCAACCCGGGGTGGGTTGGCACTGATCTGGAAAATCGTGCTGGTGGTGGAGCTGCTGGGTCGCTCCGATGGCATTGGTTTCCAGCTTCATATGGCGTTTCAGGTCTTCGATGTGGCGAGTATCCTGGCATACAGCCTGGCGTTTATTGCGGTGGTGCAGCTGATCGAACTCGCCCTGCTGCAACCGCTGGAACGCAAGGCTTCGCGCTGGCGCACAGCGGGAATGCATCATGCTTGAGTTGCGGATCGACGGCATCGCGGCAGGTCATCCGGTGCTGGGAGAGATTTTTGTTCAAGTAGACGCAGGGGATCGCATCTGCCTGCTGGGCCCCTCCGGCGTGGGCAAAACCACCTTGCTCAATGGCATTGCGGGCCTCGACCGCCGCTTGACCGGTGAGATGATCAGGACCCAGCCAGGCCTTCGCATCGGTTATCTGTTCCAGGAGCACCGTTTGCTGCCCTGGCGCACCGTTAGGCAGAACCTGTTGCTGGTGGGAGCCAGCCCCCGGGAAGTCGACCGGCTGCTCGAACAGGTGGGTCTTGGCGGCGCCGGCGATGTGCTGCCAGACCAGCTTTCCCTGGGCATGGCGCGCCGCGCTGCCCTGGCCCGCTGCCTCGCGATCAAGCCCGACCTGTTGTTGCTCGATGAGCCTTTCGCCTCCCTGGACCCGGATCGCGCAGATGAGTTGCGGGCCTTGATCAGCACCCTGCTGGACGATTACCCCGCCATGGCAATGATCTGTGTCACCCACGACCCCCGGGACGCAGACCGCCTCGCCAACCGCCTCTGGTATCTGGATGGTGTGCCGGCACGATTGCAGTGGGATGATCCACTGACCGCATCCGCGACCGCAGAGTCGTTGACACTGCGGCTACGGGCACTCGCGGGCCCAGCCTAAGCGGTTTTGGTATCCAGGATCTTGGTGCGCTGTGGCCGGAAGCCCGCGGTGGCGAGGCCGGCGAGCACCAGGGTGACAGCGGCGGTGATGCCAAAGGCCTGGGGATTCCATTGCAGGTAGAGGGCGAAGCGGATGGCCTCGACGGCGTGGGTGAAGGGGTTGAACTGGCACAGCCAGTAGAGCCAGGGGCTGGCTTCCTGCATTTTCCACAGCGGATAGAGCGCCGAGGACAGGAAGAACATCGGGAAGATGACGAAATTCATCACCCCGGCGAAGTTCTCCAGTTGTTTGATCCAGGTCGCAATCAGCAGCCCCAGGGCGCCCAGCATCAAAGACGCCAACAGCAGGGCCGGCAGCACCGCCAGATAACCCCAGGCGGGCGGTTCCACATCCAGCAGCCGGGCCACCAGCAGGAACACATATACCTGGCCGATCGATACGATTCCCATGGACAGCAGTTTGGTGACCAGCAGGAAGGGCCTCGGCAAAGGGCTCATCAGCAACACCCGCATGCTACCCAGTTCCCGGTCATATACCATGGAGAGTGCGCCCTGCATGCTGTTGAACAGCACGATCATGCCGCACAGGCCGGGGGCGATGTAGGTCTCGTAGGTGATGTAAGTCTGGTAAGGCGGAATGATGGACACCCCAAGGACTGCCCGGAACCCGGCGGCAAACACCACCAGCCACAGTAACGGGCGCACCAGGGCACTGAAGAAGCGGGTACGCTGTTGCCAGAACCTGAGCCACTCGCGAACCTGGATGCCGACAAAACAGTGCCAGTAATGGACGGGTTTCATGAAGATCCGGCTCCGGTGAGGGCGTGAAAGGTGGTGGCAAGGTCCGGCTGACCTTCGTGGTCGCACAGCGCCTGACCTTCGCCGTTGGCCAGCAACACGCCCTCGTGCAGGATCAGCACCCGGTCTTCCGGTTGTACCTCCTCAATCAAATGCGTGGCCCAGAGCACCGTCAGGCCATCCTCGGCACAGAGCTTACGGACGTGACTGTTCAGCGCGGCGCGGCTGGCCACATCGAGGCCGACGGTCGGTTCATCCAGCAACAGCAAGGTTGGGTGATGCAGCAGGGCGCGGGCAATTTCTACCCGGCGCCGGTGGCCGCCGTTCAGCAGCCGTACCGGGTCATTGGCGCGCTCGGCGAGGGCGAACCGCTCCAGTTCCCGGTCACTGCGCAGGCGCGCTTCCTTGCGGGATAATCCGTGCAAGGCGGCGTGGTACAGCAGGTTCTGGCGTACTGTCAGGTCCAGGTCCAGGGCGTTCTGCTGGAATACCACACCGATGTGCCTCATGGCATCCGCTGGCTGTTTGCGCAGGGATTGACCATCCAGGAACAAGTCACCGGTTTGCAGCGCCAGCAGGCGGGTCATCAACCCGAACAACGTGGATTTACCGGCGCCGTTGGGGCCGAGCAGGGCATGAAAACGGCCAGCGGCCAGCGTAAAGCTGACCTCCGTAAGAACCTGTTTCGAGCCGTACCGGAAACCGATGTTACGAGCTTCAATGGTCATGGCTTTGCTTTGATTCCGTATCAGGACGACGGTGCGATCACCACACCCCAGGGGTAGCGGCCCACCTTGATGGATTTGATCACTTTCATATCCTCTACATCAATGACTGAAATATCACCGCTCACGCCGTTGGTGGTCAAGAGCATAGACTGGTCAGCGTTGAGGTCAAGCTGCCATACCCGGCTGCCTACCAGCAGATAATCCAGGACTTCATAGGTTTGTGCGTCAACCACCGCAACGTGGTTTGAGGGACCCAGTGCGACAAAGGCGTAACGGCCGTCAGAAGTCAGTTCAATGCCAACCGGTTGCACCTTGTCCTGGTTCACCCCCCGTATTTTGAAATCGAGGACTTTTACCGCTTCCAGTTTGTCCACATCAATGATGTGCACAGTGCCGCCGATCTCGGCGGATGCCCAGGCGAATTTGCTGTCATGGCTGAATTCGACATGGCGGGGGCGCTGGCCAATCACAATGTTCTTCTCGATTTCGAACGTCTCGGTGTTGATCCAGTGCAGCATGCTGGTGGTTTCACTGGTGTTGACTGCCCAGCGCCCGTCGGGACTGACGGCCATGCCCTCCGGCTCGACCCCGACCGGAATCTGGGCCAGCACCTCTTTGGTCTTTACGTCCACCACGGTGGTGATGTCGTCATCCTCGTTGGCGATATAGAGGTGGCGATCGTTTGGGTGGAGGGCAAACTGTTCCGGGTCTTCGCCGGAGGGAAGGGAGTCGACAATCTTGCGGGTGGCCAGATCCATCACCTGAACCGTGTCGTCATCGCTGGCGCAGATATACAGCGTGCTCTTGTCCTTGGAGAGCAGAATGCCACGGGGTCGTTGACCGACATCGATGGTGTCCACGACTTCCATGGCGTCCAGATCGATCACCGAGATTGTGTTGTCCTTTTCGTTGGAAACATAGGCCATCTCGGCCCAAAGCGGTGACGCTATGCTGACCAGGGCAGTGAGAGTAAGGGTTTTGATTTTTTTTTTGTTCATGGAGTTTTCCCTGTTCTTTTATTGGAATGCGGGCGTTCTGACCGCATTGCAGCATTTATCATCGGCTGATCCTGCAGGTGCTCTCGGGCGCATCGTATCCGAGCGTATCGAGATCGGTCTTGGGATGCAGGAAACCCTCAATAGGCGTTTGGGCGACCAGGGCGCGTGGGTGTACCAGCGGAATGGGCTGCCGCAACTGGCCATTCCAGGAGCGATAACTCAGTTTACGGCCCTTGAACCCGTCAAGCTGGAACTGGTCGGAAAGAACGTAGGCACGGACATCTCCGGAGGCTGGCGATCCGGCCCGGGTCACAGCCTCCCCGATCGATCTGACGGCAATCCAGCCAGCGTAGTCCAGGTCGTTCATGCCGCGGTCTGCCAGATCCCGGAACCGGCTCTGAAGCTGAGCGGCGCCCCAGGCCTCCACCACCCGGTGCCAGGTAACAGGGGTCAAGCCCTGGGTGCCGATGACCGGGCGCGGCAGCCAGGTGTTGTAGGGCACGTACTCACCAAAATCACCACGCACGTCGGCGACCACTACGGCATCGTAGTCCGCCCCCTGGGTAAAGAGAGGCAGCTCTTTGGAGGCGGTACGGCGCAAGTCGCCGTCGAAGGTCCAGGGCTTTTCGGTCACGATATCCAGGTTGAAGCGCTTGCTGGCCCGGCGAAAACCCTCGGCCCACTGGATGTCCTGGTCGGTGGGGCCGGTGATCAGGAAAATATCGTTCCAGCGTCGACTGTTCAGCCACTGGGCGAGGGCATCGGTGAGCATACTGTAACTGGCAATGGTGTGCAGGGTATTGGGGGAACACTCGCTGATGCGCAGGGCATCATCCTTGGCGCCTGCGTTGAACAACAACACCTTGTCCCCTGCGGTCGCGGCCATGGTGCGCAGGGTAGTTGCCGGAACATTGAGGACAAATAGCTCGATACCCTGGTCCATCATCGTAGACAGAGTCTGTACGGCCTGCTCGGCCGAATCCGCCATGACCGTTTTCAGGCTGTAACTCTGCTGCAGGAATCGCCCCGTCGAATTGTTGTCCTGCACCGCCAGCTCCGCACCCCGGAGTCCACCATCCTCGGGTTCCGGAATGATGTTTGACAGCACCGGCCCCCGATCGGGCACCCATTGAATGTAGCCCATGCGGATGTCGACAGCTGCCGCGGGGGCCGCAGCCAATGCCACCAGAGTGAGCGCAAGCATGCACACAGCGTGGGAGATGTAAGGCAGTCGCAACATGTGTCGCTCCGGTGGCGCAAAAATCATTGAGTCGCAAGTAATTAATAGTTTAGAGAAGCACCCACCGCACTGAAATATTCAGAAAGTAGAAGTTTGGCAGTACCAAAGGACTAATTGTCCGGGCAATCCGGGCGGTGAGAGACGCAAAGCCTACGACCAAGGAACTAGCACGAAGACCCGAAAGTGGCATTCGGAACCTGCTGTCAGGTTCCTAAACTTGTGGCATCCGTTTATTCGTTTCGCAGAAGCAATCTGCGGAAATGTGTGAGAACTCTATCGAGGTATGTGTATGTCAGTGCATTTTTCATTAAAGTTAATTGTTGCAGCGGCAGTTCTGGGCAGCGCCACGGTTGCGATCGGCCACGGTAATGTCACGCCGCAAGGGGCGGACACCGGTACCTTGCCGGATCTCGGATCCGAACCGCTGGCTGAAAACCCATTCCGTGAGGGCGGCAAACACGGCGACATGAACGCTCAGGCCATTGCTGTTGGTGAGAGCGGTTATGCTGGTAACTGTGCGGCCTGTCACGGCATTCAGGCGATGTCCGGGGGTATGACGCCGGATCTGAGAGAGCTGACGGAGTGGGATGACGAGTACTTTATCGGCCGTGTCATGAAAGGGTATGGCAACATGCCATCGTTCAGTGGCACCCTTGATCAGAACGCAATGTGGGCGATAAAGACCTACGTCGAATCGCTGGCAAAGCCGCAATAAGTGGCGGGTTTTCTGCTGATTCGGTGGATTCATCAAGGGCACTGACGAAGCAATAAAAGGAGGCCAAGTGCTAGCGACTCGTTGCCTGACAGGCATATTACTGGCGTTGCTCTTTGCTTTTCCGGCACAGGCGGAGAGTTTGTTGGACCGCCCCCCGGAGCGGCCTTATGACATTGTCATAGAGTCCGGTTTTCTCAAGGTTGGTACTTATGAAAACTTCCCGCCCTATTCCTATCTGAAGGATGGCAAGCCCACCGGGGTGGATATCGATATTGGCCACCGGATCGCCGAAGAGCTGGGGGTGGAGTTCCGGGCGCACTGGATCGTGCCGGATGAAAACCTCTCTGACGATTTGCGCAACAACGTCTGGAAAGGTCATTACCTGGCCAAACGGCGTATTGCCGACATCATGATGCGGGTGCCCTACGATAAGAAGTACGCCTACATGCAGGACTCCACCGGCGAATACATGAACGAGCAGGTGGTTTTGTTCGGGCCGTATCATCAGGAACAATGGCAGATCGCCTACAACCCGGACAAGATCCAGGAAGTAACCACCATCGCACTGTTTCAATACCATCCGATCGGTGTGGAGATCGACACCCTGCCGGATTTTTACCTGAGCTCCACCTTTCAGGGACGGCTCCGGAACAATGTTAAACATTACACCAACATCCGGGCCGCCTTTGACGCCATGGACGCCGGTGAGGTCAGTGCGGTCATGGGCATGCGGGCCGAAGTCGACCTGGAACTCCACAAACGTCCGGACAGCGGTTTCGTGGCGGCGACCAACGGGTTTCCTGCGATCGGCAAGCAGGTTTGGGATGTCGGTATGGCGGTGAAACATACCCACCGCCAGCTCGGTTATGCGATCGAAGCTATCGTCGACGGCATGGTTCGCGACGGCGAGATCGAGGCAATTTTTGCCCGCCACGGGCTGCGTTATTCCATGCCCGCCTTCTACGATGAAATTCTCGGTGTGAGCGCGGAGTAGGCAGGCAAGGCGCCGGATCCGCGGGGTCTGCGTTACAGGGTCGTACGACCAAGTAATGAGAGAAGTTGGTCGGGGGGGTAATTGTTGTGGTCGGCAGCCCGGCCAAGAATGGTAAAAGAAGCGGGAAAGTTCCCGGTTCTCCGCTGAAACTGAAAACAAGAGACTTGGAGAGCACCATAATGAGATCGCATACGATCGGAAAGCAGTTTGCCGCCAGCGCCCTTGCGCTGGCGATTTCGATGGGGGCCCAGGCGGTCACCGACGAAGATATCCTGAACGATCAGGCCAGCCCTGAAGATATTGTCAGCTACGGCATGGGCCAACAGGGCCAGCGCTTCAGCCCCATCAAGGACCTGAATGCCGATAACATCCAGTTCCTGCAGCCGGCATGGGCTTTTTCGTTTGGTAGCGAGAAAATGCGTGGCCAGGAATCCCAGCCGATGATCAAAGACGGCGTCATGTATGTGACGGCGTCCTACTCACGGGTTTACGCCATCGACGCTAAGACCGGGGAAGAAATTTGGCAATACGATGCACGTTTGCCAGACGGCATCATGCCCTGCTGCGACGTGGTTAACCGGGGTGTTGCCTTGTACGGCGACAAGGTTTATTTCGGTACACTGGATGCCAAGCTGGTTGCCCTGAACAAGGACACCGGCAAGCCCGTCTGGATCAAGACGGTAGCGGATTATCAGGCCGGCTATGCGATTACGGCGGCACCTACCGTGGTGGACGGTAAAATCATCACCGGGGTATCCGGAGGTGAGTTCGGTATCGTTGGCAAAGTCGAAGCCTATGACGCCGAGACGGGTGATCTGGTCTGGACCCGTCCGACCGTAGAAGGTCATATGGGCTACACCTACAAGGATGGCGAGCAAGTTGAAAACGGTATTACCGGGGGTGAAGCCGGAAAAACCTGGCCGGGCGACCTGTGGAAAAGTGGTGGTGCGGCCCCATGGCTTGGCGGCACCTATGACGCCAGTACCAATTCGTTGTTTTTTGGTACCGGTAACCCGGCGCCCTGGAATTCGCACTTGCGTCCGGGTGACAACCTGTTCTCCTCCTCACGCCTGGCAATTGATCCTGATACCGGCAAAATCAAGTGGCATTTCCAGACCACTCCTAACGATGGCTGGGACTATGATGGCGTCAACGAACTGATCTCATTTGATTACGAGGACGGTGGCAAAACCATCCAGGCCGCCGCGACGGCGGACCGGAACGGTTTCTTCTATGTCCTGGATCGGACCAACGGAGACTTCATTCGTGGATTTCCGTTTGTCGACAAGATTACCTGGGCGGAAGGGCTGGATAAAGACGGCCGACCAATCTATAACACCGAGGATGGTCGCCCGGGCAATCCTGCAGACACCCAGGGTGAAAAGGGCGAAACCGTGCTGGCGCAGCCGTCGTTCCTCGGTGGCAAGAACTGGCAACCAATGGCTTACAGTCAGGACACCGGCCTGTTTTACGTGCCCTCCAACGAGTGGTCCATGGATATCTGGAACGAGCCGGTCTCCTACAAAAAAGGTGCTGCCTATCTGGGCGCGGGCTTCACCATCAAGCCGACCAATGACAAGTACATCGGAGTACTGCGGGCCATGGACCCCAAAACCGGCGAGGAAGTCTGGCGCTATGAGAATCCGGCTCCATTGTGGGGTGGGGTAATGACCACCGCTGGCAATCTGGTTTTTACCGGAACTCCTGAAGGCTACTTGAAAGCCTTTGATGCCAAAACCGGCGAAGAGCTCTACAAGTTCAATACCGGCTCAGGCGTTGTGGGCACGCCGGTTACCTGGATGATGGACGGCGAACAGTATGTGTCTGTTGCCTCCGGCTGGGGTGGCGCGGTACCGCTGTGGGGTGGAGAAGTGGCCAAAGTGGTCAAGGACTTCAACCAGGGTGGCATGGTCTGGACGTTCAAACTGCCGAAAGACCGGGTAGCAAGTCGTTAAGCCAAAGCAGAGATAAGTGAGGGCCGCACCGCGGCCCTCACTGCATTGAAAGCACTACATGGATAGTTCGGTACTGGTGGTCCGGCATCAGGACTCCCGTATAGAAAAGCCCGGCATTGGCATCTAATACTAAATGAGGTGTTTTACGCACCGAAGGAACTGTTTAAGGGTGAGGGTGTCAGGTCTACAGTAATTGGGTAAATGCGCACATCGCATCGAACAGCATTAATCAGAATAAGAGGAAACCATCATGATCTACGCAAATCCAGGTACGGAAGGCTCAGTCGTCTCCTTCAAGCCCAAATATGAAAACTACATCGGTGGCGAATGGGTCGCACCGGTGAAGGGTCAATACTTTGATAATGTTACGCCGATTACCGGCGACGTGTTCTGCAAGATTCCTCGCTCCAGCGCTGAAGATGTCGAGTTGGCGCTGGACGCCGCCCACAAAGCTGCTCCAGCCTGGGGTAAGACCTCAACGACCGAACGCTCAAATATCCTGCTGAAAATCGCTGACCGCATTGAGCAGAACATCGAAATGCTGTCAGTGGCGGAAACCTGGGATAACGGCAAGGCCGTTCGCGAGACCATCAACGCTGACATTCCTCTGGCGGTTGACCATTTCCGCTATTTCGCCGGCTGTATCCGGGCCCAGGAAGACACTTCCAGCGCTATTGACAACAACACCGTGGCTTATCACTACCACGAGCCGCTGGGCGTTGTAGGTCAGATTATTCCCTGGAACTTCCCAATCCTGATGGCGGTCTGGAAACTGGCGCCCTGTCTCGCTGCCGGTAACTGCACGGTCATGAAGCCAGCTGAGCAGACTCCTGCCAGCATCCTGGTGCTGATGGAATTGATCGGTGATCTGCTGCCCCCGGGCGTGGTGAACATCGTCAACGGCTACGGTGTTGAAGCCGGTCAGGCTCTGGCCACCAACAAGCGTATCGCCAAGATTGCGTTTACCGGCTCTACCCCGGTGGGCTCATACATCATGAAGTGTGCGGCCGAGAACATCATTCCGTCGACCGTGGAGTTGGGAGGCAAGTCCCCTAACATCTACTTCTCTGACGTCATGAAAGCCGAGCCCGAGTTCATCAGCAAGTGTGTGGAAGGTCTGGTGCTGGCGTTCTTCAACCAGGGTGAAGTCTGCACCTGTCCGTCCCGTGCCCTGGTACAGGAAGACATGTACGACGAATTCATGGCCATGGTTATCGACCGCACCAAGAGCATCAAGCGCGGCAATCCGCTGGATACCGACGTTCAGGTAGGTGCACAGGCGAGCAAAGAGCAGTTTGACAAGATCATGTCCTATCTCGAGATCGGCAAGCAGGAAGGCGCAGAAGTGCTGACCGGCGGTGGCCGCCAGGAGATGTCAGGTGAATACGCCAACGGCTTCTATATTCAGCCGACCCTGCTGAAGGGCAGGAACGACATGCGTACCTTCCAGGAGGAAATCTTCGGGCCAGTCGTGGGTGTCACGACCTTCAAGGACGAGGAAGAAGCACTGGCAATTGCCAACGATACCGAGTTCGGACTGGGCGCCGGTCTGTGGACTCGCGACATCAACCGGGCCTATCGCATGGGCCGCGCTATTCAGGCCGGTCGGGTCTGGACCAATTGCTACCACCAGTACCCTGCTCATGCGGCGTTCGGTGGTTACAAGAAGTCCGGTGTGGGTCGCGAGAACCATAAGATGGCGCTCGATCATTACCAGCAGACCAAAAACCTGCTGGTCAGCTACGACACGAATCCGCTGGGCTTTTTCTGAGTCGGACCTGGTGAGAGTTGTTAAAAACGGTTGAGAGTTGTTGTGCCAACGCTGGCCGTGAGGCCAGCTGACACAGGGAGGTGTCCTGTTTAACCCGCCATGTGGCGGGGTGGTTTCCGTACTGCATCGTTTCGGAGATCCTGGGTCTTCCTGCTATTTTTCGGCCCTTCCCAGGGCCGTTTTTTTTGAGGAACTTTCTGGTCGGCCGGGATATCCAATACTAGGCTAAGCTATAGAGAGCTCCCGGCCTCTGGTAAGTTGTAATCTCGTTCCAAAGTACCATGTAGCGGGAGTTGAACTAGCTCTAGTATGAAAGAACGTTATCGTGAGAGTTCAGGTAACGAATGATCCAAACAACAAGAGGAACAGCTTATGTGGACCAAACCTGCCTATGAAGACCTGCGGATCGGCTTCGAAGTCACCATGTACTTCGCCAACCGCTGAAAATTGACGGCCAGCCTTAAACCGCTGGCCGTTTTCCACTCCGGAGACACTCCATGTACGTTCATATTCTCGGCTCGGCGGCCGGCGGGGGCTTTCCTCAATGGAACTGCAACTGCAGCAATTGTGATGGCATCCGCAAGGGCACACTGAATGCCAGCGCGCGCACGCAGTCCTCCATTGCCATCAGTGAGGATGGGGAGCACTGGATTCTCTGCAATGCCTCGCCGGATATTCGGGCTCAGCTGGCTTCTTTTCCTGCCATGCAACCCGCCCGAAGCCTCCGGGATACCGGTATCAACGCCATTATTCTGATCGACAGCCAGGTCGACCACACCACCGGTCTGTTGGCTCTGCGGGAAGGTTGCCCGCTGGACGTCTGGTGTACCGCCCAGGTCCATGAAGACCTGAGTACAGGCTTTCCCCTGTTTACTATACTTGAGCACTGGAACGGCGGCTTGCGCTGGCACGAAATGCCCTGTCGGGAGGGCCAGTCATTTAACGTCCCTTGCGCGCCCTCCCTGACGATAACCGCCATCCCTCTGCTCAGTAATGCGCCGCCTTATTCACCGCGTCGCAACAAGACCCATCCGGGGGACAACGTGGGTCTGTTCATTGAAGATGCCCGCACCGGTGCCACGCTTTTTTACGCCCCGGGGCTGGGCCAGCCCGATGATTCTATCCGCCAGTGGATGGCCCGTGCCGACACTCTGCTGGTGGACGGTACCGTCTGGAATGACGATGAAATGCTGCGCTGCGAAGTCGGCACCCGGACCGGTCAGGAAATGGGTCACCTTGCCCAGAGTGGCCCTGGCGGCATGATCGAGTTGCTGGACAGCCTGCCGGCCAGGCGCAAGATCCTGATCCACATCAACAACACCAACCCGATTCTGGATGAGGACTCGGCAGAGCGCGCAGTGCTGAACCAGCATGGCATCGAGGTGGCGTGGGACGGTCTCCATCTGGAACTGCCGGGGGCAGCATGAACGCCATAGTCAGTCACAGGCCTGAGCCCGCTATGAATCGGGAAGCCTTCGAAAAGGCATTGCGCGCAAAAGGGCAGTTCTACCACATTCATCATCCCTACCATCAGGCCATGTACAGCGGGCAATGCACACCGGAACAGATTCGGGGCTGGGTGGCTAACCGTTATTACTACCAGATCAGCATTCCCCGCAAAGACGCCGCCATCATGGCCAACTGTCCGGAGCCGGCGATTCGACGCCAATGGTTGCAACGAGTGCTGGATCACGATGGCAGCGGCGACGATGCCGGTGGTATCGAAGCCTGGCTGGCGCTGGCGGAGTCTGTCGGACTCAGCCGGGAAGAAGTCATCGATCAACGTCACGTGTTGCCCGGGGTGCGCTTTGCGGTCGACGCCTATGTCCAGTTCGCCCGTCGCGCCAGCTGGCAAGAGGCCGCCTGTTCGTCCCTGACGGAGCTCTTCGCCCCGGAGATTCACCAGTCCCGGCTGCAGAGCTGGCCCACCCATTACCCCTGGATTGATGCCCAGGGCTACGCCTATTTCCGCAAACGCCTGTCGGAAGCCCGTCGGGATGTCGAGCATGGTCTGTCCATCACCCTTGATCACTTTGACACCGCCTCGGCCCAGAGCCGGGCGTTGGAAATCCTGCAGTTCAAACTGGATATTTTATGGTCTATGTTGGATGCCATGACTATGGCGTATGTGCACCAGACGCCGCCGTATCACACCGTCACCGCGCAACAGGTCTACCACCGGGGGCTGGAATGATGCTCGACCAGGTGCCAGCGCTGCGCCCGGGCTTTCGCTTCCAGTGGGAGCCGGTGCAGAACGCCCACGTGCTGCTTTACCCGGAAGGCATGGTCAAGCTCAATGACAGCGCCTCGGCAATTCTGGCGGAGCTGGACGGCACCCGCACGGTGGAGCAGGTGGTCGCCCGGCTGGAGCAACAGTTTCCCGAGGCCGGCCCGTTGAAGGAGGACGTCTGTGAATTTCTGGCCGACGCCCTGGGCAAGCACTGGATCCTGTTGCAATGACGAGGCTGCTGAACGGTCAGGAAAAAGCCATAGGCCCGCCACTGTGGCTGCTGGCGGAGTTGACTTATCGCTGCCCGCTGCAATGTCCCTATTGCTCCAATCCATTGGATTTTGCCCAGAGTAAGGACGAACTCAGCACCGAACAGTGGGTGAGCGTGCTGCGCCAGGGCCGGGCAATGGGTGCGGCCCAGCTCGGTTTTTCAGGGGGTGAGCCTCTGGTGCGGCAGGATCTGGCGGAGTTGATTGCCGAGGCCCGGCACCTGGGTTATTACAGCAACCTGATTACTTCCGGAATCGGGCTTACCGACGCCAAGGTTAACGACTTCCGGGTAGCCGGTCTGGACCACATCCAGGTCAGCTTTCAGGCCTCCGACCCCGAGCTCAACAATGCCGTCGCCGGTTCCCGCAAAGCGTTCGAACAGAAGCTGGCCATGGCCCGGGCGGTCAAGGAAGCCGGCTACCCGATGGTGCTCAACTTCGTCATACATCGCCACAACATTCACCAGATGAATGACATCATCTCACTGTGTGATCGACTGGGCGCCGATTACGTCGAGCTCGCCACCTGCCAGTATTACGGCTGGGCCTTCAAGAACCGGGAAGGGCTGATGCCCTCCGCCGGGCAGCTGGAAGTGGCAGAGCGGGAAGTGAATGTCTATCGCCAGCGGCTGGCGGACAGCGGTTCGGCCATGAAGCTGATTTTTGTGACTCCGGACTATTACGAGGAACGTCCGAAGGGTTGCATGAACGGCTGGGGCAGCCTGTTCCTGACGGTGGCGCCGGATGGCACGGCGCTACCCTGTCACAGTGCCCGATTGCTGCCGATTGAATTCCCGAACACCCGCGAGAGCACGCTGAAATCGATCTGGTACGACAGCCCGGGTTTCAATCACTACCGGGGTGACAGCTGGATGCCGGAGCCCTGCCGTTCCTGTGATGAAAAGGGCAAGGATTTTGGTGGTTGCCGATGTCAGGCGTATCTGCTGACAGGCAACGCCGACAATGCCGATCCGGTCTGTGACAAATCTCCCCATCACGACAGGGTGCTGGCCGCCCGGCGCGCTGCCGACCACGCCACCGCCGGACTCAAGGATCTGACCTATCGTAACGCCAACAACTCCCGGCTGTTCTTCCGGAGCTGAAATCCCCTCGGTCTTCAGCGCCCGGCAAGCTGCGGCGGCACTGCGGCAGCGCGATGGTCTCCGGGTTGCCGGCGAGTTCCTGGCGTGGCTGGAGTTCGATCCTGGCGATGGTTCAGTGCGGCTCTGGCGGCTGGAAAACAACCAGCCGGTACTGGCCAGCCATCCTGATATGACAATACGCAGTAACGTCAACGGCTATGGCGGTGGCGCCCTCTGCCTGCTGGGCGACTGTGCCTACGTGGTCGATGGTGCCAGCCAGCAGATCAGCAAAGTGGAACTGGCTACCGGCAGTATGGCATCGCTGACCCGGGATTCTGACAGCAGCTTTGGCGGGCTGGTGGCCGACCCGGTGCGCAATCGTCTGCTGGCGGTCCGGGAGCTCACTCTGACGGACGGAGCTGTCCGGCAGCAGCTGGTAGCGGTGGATATCGCGTCCGGTTCCCTCAAGGTTGTTCGGGAAGGGGATGATTTTTATGGCGCTGCCGCGGTCAGTGATGATGGCGGGTGCCTGGCCTGGGTGACCTGGCAGTTGCCCGATATGCCCTGGCAGCAAAGCCGGCTCTGGTTCGCCACAGTGGAAGAAACCGGTGAACTGTCGGACGTTTGTAGCTGTGATACCCCCACCCCGGCGTCGGTGCAGCAGCCCGGTTTCATTGGCAATGACCTGGTGGTACTGTCGGATCATCTGGGCTGGTGGCAGCCATTTCGGGTCGAAGCTACGGGCGCTGGCAGAACTCGATGGCAAGCGCTCTCGGAAGTCGCTGCCGACCACGGCAATGCGCCCTGGCAATTGGGCGAGCGCCAATGGACCGGGGTCGAGGCCTCGGGCTGGGCCAGTGTCAGGTATCAGGAGGGGTTTGGTGAGCTCTGGTATCACTCCGGTGATCATGCCGCGCCTCAACGGCTGGCTATCGGGTATGTGGATTTCCGCGCTCTGCAGGGAGTCGGGAGCCGTCTCATCTGCATTGCGCGACGGTCGGATGCAACGGACAGCGTGCTTGAGATTGACCTGCGCTCCGGTAGTGTGAAAGTTCTGGCCGGTGGCGAACAACCCTTACCCGCCAGCGACTGTATTTTGCCCAGCCGTTTCCGGTTTCAGGCCAAAGACGGACAAACGGTCACCGGGCTATATTACCGGCCGCCTGGCCCACAAAATTCAACGGTTATCCCGACTCAGCCGCCGCCCTTGATCGTACTGGTCCACGGTGGTCCGACCTCGGCCGCTTACCCGGTGTTTGATCCGCAGGTGCAGTTCTGGGCCCACCATGGCTTTGCGGTGGCAGCGGTGAATTATCGTGGCAGTACCGGGTTCGGCCGCCTCTTCCGGCAGTCATTGGCGCAACAATGGGGCGTATCGGATGTGGAAGACGTCCAGGCTGCCGTTGTTTATCTGGCGGGGAAAAAACTGGCGGATGCCGGGCGAGCCTTCGTCCAGGGTCGCAGTGCCGGCGGCTACACCGCGCTTATGGCACTGGTGGATTCTGACGTCTTCCTGGCCGGTGCCAGCCTGTTCGGTGTCAGTGACCCGGCCCGCTTACGCACCCGGACCCACCGGTTTGAATCCGGGTATCTGGACTGGTTGCTGGGTGATCCGGAAACCCATGCCCGGCGTTGGCAAGACCGTACCCCGGTGGCTCAAAGCCACCGGATAAAACACCCGGTGATCTTTTTTCAGGGCGGTCAGGACAAAGTGGTGGTGCCACAACAGACTGAAGCTATGGTGGCAGCGCTCAGCCGCGGAGGCTTCGAACCTGAGTATCATTACTTCGCCGAGGAAGGCCATGGCTTTCGCCAGCCGGACCGTCAGGTTTTCATGCTGGAGCGGCTGCTGGATTTCTATCAGCGTCATTGTGCAGCCGCGGGTGCCCACTAATCCACTCATCCACTAAAGAGCAGCGAGAGTGCATTGGGAGTACACTAAGAGTGGATTGTGACAATAACAATAATTTGATTGAGGGCGCTTATGAGTCACGACATTTCGACCTTGCGCAAATTTGTCTCTCCGGAGATTGTCTTCGGTGCAGGTTCACGCAAAACGGTTGCCAATTTTGCCAGTAATTTCGCCGCGCGCAGGGTATTGCTGGTCTCTGATCCGGGAGTTAAGGCCGTTGGCTGGGTGGCCGAAATCGAGGAACTCCTGCGTGCAGGAGGTATTGATTACGTTACCTTTACTGGTGTGACATCGAACCCCAAAGTGGATGAGGTCATGGCCGGTGCCGAGCTGTATAAGAGTGCGGGATGTGATGTCATCGTGGCCATCGGTGGTGGCAGCCCGATGGATTGTGCCAAGGGCATCGGGATTGTCAGCGCCCATGGCCGGAATATTCTCGAGTTTGAAGGCGTCGATACCATTACCCTGCCATCGCCGCCGCTGATACTGATACCCACCACGGCAGGCACCTCGGCGGATGTGTCCCAGTTTGCCATCATTTCCGACCCCGTTCGCCGCTTCAAATTCTCGATCATCAGCAAGGCTGTGGTGCCGGATGTGTCACTGATAGATCCGGAAGTGACCGGGACCATGGACCCGTTTCTCACGGCCTGCACCGGGGTCGATGCGTTGGTGCATGCAATTGAAGCCTATGTGTCAACCGGCAGCGGCCCGCTGACCGATAGCCACGCGCTGGAGGCAATCCGGCTGATCAACCAGCATCTGGAACCCCTGGTTAAAAATCCGTCCGACAGCCAGTTGCGTGAGCACATCATGCTGGCGTCCATGCAGGCAGGCCTGGCGTTTTCAAATGCCATTCTCGGTGCGGTGCACGCCATGTCTCATAGTCTTGGTGGTTTTCTGGACCTGCCCCACGGGCTGTGCAATGCCATGCTGCTGGAGCACGTGGTTGCCTATAATTTCGCTTCCGCCGATGAGCGCTTCAAGCGGGTAGCGGAAACCATGGGCATTGATACCCGTGGCATGACCATGGCGACGGTGAAGTCGAGGTTGATGGAGCGCATTATCCTGCTCAAGCGTGCGGTCGGGCTGGAGGCCAAACTGGCCAAACTGGGCGTGACGAGGTCCGATATCCCGTCGCTGTCCGGTTTTGCGATGCAGGACCCCTGCATTCTGACCAACCCCCGAAAGTCCTCCCAGCGAGATGTTGAAGTGGTTTATGAAGAAGCCCTCTGACCCGGCAGAGCCAGATTACGATGTCGGCGACCTGCTCGGGCTGGGCAGCCATTCGGCCCGAAAGAGTCATTATCCCGCCATGCTGGCCCGCATTGAAGAGCTGGAAAAAGAACGTAACCGGTATAAGTGGCTGTTCGAGAACGCCCTGCACGGTATCTTCCAGGGTGACCTGAAAGGCGGTTTCTTATCCATAAACCCCGCGATGGCCAAAATCTGCGGCTACGACAGCCCCGAGGACCTTGGCCGTCGTATTATCCGACTGCGGGAGCAACTGTTCTGGCGTGCCCATGATTTTGATCAGGTTCGTCACGAGTTGCTGTCTGAGGGCCGCATCAGTGCCCGGGAAGTCCAGTTACGCCGGGCTGACGGTGAACCTGTTACCGTTGCCATGACCCTGCTGCGTCGTCCGGATCTGGGCGTTGAAGTGGTAGAAGCCTTTGTGGCCGATATCACCGAGCGTCACATCGCCCGGGTCAGGCTGGTGCAGCTGAATGCCGAACTGGAACGGCGGGTGGAGGAACGCACGGAGGCGCTGCAGAATGCCAATGACGGTCTGCGTTACAACATTGAGCAGCGTAAAAAAGTAGAGCGCGAACTGACCATCGCCGTGGCAGCGGCAAAAGAAGCCAATCGCAGCAAAGACAAGTATCTGGCTGCTGCAAGCCATGACTTGTTGCAACCACTGAATGCCGCCCGCCTGCTGGTGAGCACCTTGCAGGACAGTGCGCTGCCGGTGCGCGAAAGCCGGCTGATCGAGCAGATTCACCGCGCCCTGGAAGGCGCCGAAGATTTGCTGGCGGACCTGCTGGATATCTCCAAGCTTGACCAGCAAGCGATGCAGCCTGATATCAGCTGGGTGGATATCCGCCAGCTGGTTGAAGGCCTGGCAGACGAATTCGAGCCGGTTGCCCGCAATGCCCGGCTGGCTTTTCACCTGCGCTCACAGGAGGCACTGGTGCGAACCGATCCCAGAATGCTGACGCGCATCCTGAGGAACTTGCTGAGTAATGCCTTCCGTTACACACCTGAAGGTCGGATTTTACTGGCGATGCGCCGACGCGGCACGGCTCTGCGCATCGACGTCTGGGACACCGGCGTAGGTATTGCCGCCGACAAGCTGACGGACATATTTACGGAGTTTCACCAATTACTGCCACCACAGTCGGGCGGGCGTCAGGGTGTTGGTCTGGGTCTGGCTATCGTGGAGCGCATGGCGAGAATGCTCGGTTGTGGCATTGACGTGGCGTCAGTGCCCGGCAAAGGGTCACGATTCTCGCTGTCTTTACCGCTTGAGGTGGTGGATGTTTTGCCGCCTGCTTTTTCTCAGCCCGTGCAAGCAGCCCCGGACGGTTCGCTGGCAGGGTTTCGGGTACTGGTGGTTGATAATGAGCCAGCGATTCTGGTCAGCATGCGGGCGCTCCTTGAGCGCTGGGGCTGCGACGTACTCACCGCGACCGGTCCGGAAAATGCTGTTGACCATTGCCTGGCCTCTTCTCGAGCCCCGGATGCCATTCTTGCAGACTATCACCTGGACCACAGCAAAACCGGTTGTGATGCAATTCAGGCGGTTCGGCGGGCGCTTGAGCAGGAGATACCCGCCGCCATCATTACCGCAGACCGGAGTGATACCTGCCTGCGATCGCTGCGTGCGCAGGCGTTTCCGGTACTCAACAAGCCGGTAAAACCCAATCGGCTGCGGGCGTTACTGGCGAGCCTGGTCAGCCCTTCACACCTGGACAGCGCCGTTAAATAGCCGCCAAGCCAGTCTCTTGCAATCGCCAACCCTTAAAGTCGCGTCATGTTGCCGTTGAGTTGTTTAGGCTTGACTCGAATCGAGTCTACACTTGAGGTGTCACTACCACCTTTTGATCGCGAGGGTTCTGTATGCTGAATTCGGAAAATGCTTTGACCAATCATGAAGTTACTGTGTGTCTGGCCGGTGGCGCAATACTGGGGCCCTTTAATGCAACCTGGTCAAAGGATCAGGGCGGAGACGTCAGGGAACTGGTAAAGGAGTACGACGGTTTTCTCCTGGGGGAGAAGCAGCGCCGATTCAAATTCCACCTGCACGACACCTATACCAATACGGTACACACGTTGATCCTCAGCTTTGAACAGGTCACCGGTATTTGTGATCATGTCAGGCTGAAGCACAGCTGACGTCGAGTTTGCATCGGGGTGCCGCCCTGAGACATAAGGGCTTAAGATTCGTATTGGTTGATAGAGCAAGTGCCGTTCACACGGGAGGAGCTACCATGAGCGACCAAACAGCTATGAGCGACAAAACAGCCATGAGCGATGACAGGATAGAGCGGGACAGCCTTGGGGAGGTCCACGTGCCCGCCTCGGCACTCTGGGGCGCCCAAACCCAGCGGGCCATTGAAAACTTCCCGGTCAGCGGGTTGCCGATGCCGCCTGCATTTATTGACGCGGTTGTCCGTATCAAACGCGCCGCTGCGGAAGCCAATAAAGTTCTTGGTTTGCTGGATGAGCCCCAGCGGGGAGCAATTGTGGATGCCTGCGACCGGTTACTTCAAGGCGACCACCGGGACCAGTTCCCGATTGATCGTTATCAGACCGGCTCCGGCACCAGCACCAACATGAATGTCAACGAGGTTATCGCCCGGCTGGCTGAACAGGCGGGACAGGCGATTAACCCCAATGACCACGTCAATATGAGCCAGAGCTCCAATGACGTAATTCCGACGGCTATCCATCTCAGTGCCGTTACTCAGGTACATCAACAGCTACTGCCTGCACTGTCGCACCTTCAGGGCATGATCTATGAACGGGAGGCACTGTTTTCAGAACAGGTCAAAACCGGTCGCACTCACTTGATGGACGCCATGCCGGTAACGCTCGGTCAGGAATTGCGGACCTGGCGGGAGCAGTTGCACGCTGCGGAGAGACGCGTGGAGCACGCCTGTGAAGAATTGCTCGCAGTGCCCCAGGGTGGTACGGCTGTTGGCACCGGCGTGAATGCCCATGACGATTTTGCCAGCCGCTTTGTCGAGGCGTTGTCAGACCATACTGGCTTCCACTTCCGCTCGCTGGAACACAAATTTGTGGGCCAGAGTGCGGTCGATGCTCCGGTTGCATTGTCTGCCCAGTTGCGGGGTGTGGGTATCGTGCTGACCAAGATCGCCAATGACTTACGCTGGATGAACAGTGGCCCGATTCACGGGCTGGCGGAAATCAGTCTCCCGGCCCTGCAACCCGGCAGCAGTATCATGCCGGGCAAGGTCAACCCGGTGATTCCGGAATCGGTGGCGATGGTTTCGGCTCAAGTCACCGGGTTGGACAGCGCTGTGGCCATAGCGGGGCAGTCTGGTAACTTCCAGCTTAACGTCATGCTGCCCCTGGTGGGTGCCAACCTGATCGATATGATCAACCTGCTGTCCAACGCGGCCAGTCTGATGGCGGATAAAGCCATTACCGGGTTCACGGTCAACTCTGCCCATCTGGATGCGGCGGTGGGGAAAAATCCGGTTCTGGTGACGGCACTCAACCCAGAAATCGGCTATGCCCTGGCCGCTGATATTGCCAAGGAAGCCTACAAAACCGGCCGGCCGATCATTGATGTGGCAGAAGAGCGTTGTGATCTCAGTCGGGCGCAACTGGAAGCCTTGCTTGATCCGCTCAAACTGACCCGGGGTGGCCTGGGCTGAGCCCGGGCCCGACCTTGGGCTGACCGGGGGGAACATGCTTGCGCTGCTACTGTTGGCGCTATTGATCGTGGCCAACGGTGCCCCGGTAATCGCGAGAAAATTGCTGCATCAGCGCTGGAATTACCCGGTTGATGGCGGCCATAACTGGTTTGACCGGCGGCGTATTTTCGGTGCCAACAAGACCTGGCGGGGTGTCGTTGCCGGCGTGCTTGCCAGTGCACTGGTCAGTAGCCTGGCGGGCGCAGGGTTGGTCTTTGGAGCTGTCTTCGGTTTACTGGCGCTGACCGGTGACTTGATCAGCAGTTTTCTCAAACGCCGGTTCGGTTTGCTCCCCAGTGCTCGTGTCCCCGGGCTTGACCAGATTCCGGAAGCCATACTTCCGATGGGTTTTGCGGCCCTGTGGCTGGACCTTGGCTGGGCCGTTACCCTGGCGGTGACGATTCTGTTCGTGATCGCCAATATGGTGTTGTCACCTTTGATGCATCGCCTCGGTATTCGTAAGCAACCCCACTGATCCAGGCGTGTCTGGTACCGGTCGGCTGCCCGGGTATCAGGTAGGGCCCCGGGTGAGCGTGTGGAGCGTTACTTCCGGCGGGCAGTTCAACCGCACATTGACCACCGAGGTGCCGGAGCCCGGTGACGTGTAACCCTGCATACCATTGCGCTGCCAGGCTCCCCGACCGAGGGACCGGGGGCAATCCGAATCCAGCGTGACGGGAATGCCGCCTGGCAGGCAGATCTGGCCACCGTGGGTGTGGCCACAGAGGAAAACGTCATAACCGGCGTAACCTGCCTCCCGCCAGATCTCCGGGGTGTGGCTGAGCAGAATGGTGGTTGAGCCATTGGGGATCTGGTCGCCAGCCTTGTGCAGGTTGTGAGCTTTGTAGAAGTGGGCATCGTCAACACCCGCAATGTAGAGGGTTTCGCCCTTTCGTTCGAGCCAGGCGTGCTCATTCAGCAATACCTGATAGCCCATATCTTCCAGCCCGGGCAGCATGCGGATGCTGTCGTGATTGCCCAATACCGCGATGGCTCTTCCCTTGATTGCTGACCGGAGTTTTTTCATGCCCGCCAGGGCATCGTCGATGGCTCCCCAGGTCTGCTTTCGGTAATCTCCGGTTAACACACACAGGTCATACTCCAGCGGAGCGATATGATCTGTGACGGCTTGCAGATTGGCGGCATCCATATCGACGTGCAGGTCAGTCAGATGCAGAATACGAAGTCCGTCAAATGCCACTGGTAAATTGGGCAGGCTGAAGGTGTTGTAAGCGGTTCGGAGCTTGCGGCTGTTGTTCTGGCCACGTTTCAACATGCCAGAAACCCAGAGACATCCCCGGATCCAGCGGTGGGCTGCGCTCCAGTTTTCGAGATGAAAGGAATGATGGTCCTGGCCAAACACCAGCGCTTCCGATTCCTGCTCTATGCGCAGCCGCTGGCGGGCGTGTACCGGGCCCAGCCGGAGACTTAAACGGTATTCCAGTAATTCGTCCGTCGTTCTGTAGGAATGAGCCTGTGCCGTCATAGTGATCTGATAGTGTGAGTAACCGTTGTTATCGACAGGGGGAGTGAAGCTTCCTCCAGTATGGTTCGCTCTGGGAAACTCGCAACTCTCGCAACGAATACAACGCAAACTGTAACGTTCAGGAAAGGTTATGACCCGCCCGCGACCCGATGACAGCCCGACATTGCCGACAGTGTTCTGGATTTTTCTCCGCCTGGGTTTGACATCGTTTGGCGGGCCGGCGGCGCACCTGGGATTCTTCCACGATGAATTTGTCCACCGTAGACGATGGCTGTCGGACGCAGCCTTTGGAGAGGTGGTGGCTTTGTGTCAGTTGCTGCCGGGCCCTGCCTCCAGCCAGGTGGGGTTGGCTTTGGGTTTTCTGCAACGGGGCTACCGGGGCGCGGGGCTGGCATGGCTGGCATTCACTTTGCCTTCGGCGTTATTGATGGGGTTATTTGCTGCCGGCCTTGCGGTCTGGCCGGAAGCCGGCCAGGGTGGCTGGGTAGAAGGGCTCAAGCTGTTTGTGGTGGCAGTTGTTGCGCAGGCAGTGTGGCAGATGGGTAAAACACTGTGTCCCGATGCTGCCCGCCTGACCGTCGCTCTGGCTGTCGCAGCCGTCATTCTGCTCGTCGGTTCAGTGTGGGTTCAGGTGCTTGCCCTTATTGCCGCAGGAGCAGCAGGCATGGGTTTAAAGACAGCCGGTGACCCCGGCAACGAGGCTCTGCTGATGCCCGTCCAGGGCCGCAGACCACTGGCTTTTGCGGCAGCGTTTGTAATCTTGCTGCTGGCGTCTTTGCTGCCGTTCACTACCGGCAGTCTGCCCTGGATTGGTGCCGAACTCTATCGGTCTGGTGCCCTGGTGTTTGGTGGTGGCCACGTGGTTCTACCCTGGCTGGAATCCTCGTTTGTTGCTTCCGGCGCAATGCCGGCAGATACCTTTCTGGCGGGCTACGGCATCGTGCAGGCAATGCCTGGCCCCTTGTTCAGCTTTTCGGCGTTTCTTGGTACAGCAGCGTCCGGTTTTGTCGGTGGGCTGATCGCGGTGGTGGCGATCTTTCTGCCGGGCACCCTGCTGGTTTTCGCCGGGCTGCCGCTCTGGACATACGTGCGCCGACATCCGGGTGCCCGTTATTTTCTGGCGGGTGTCAGTGCAGGGGTTGTGGGTTTGTTGCTGGCTACGCTCTATGACCCGGTCTGGACGGCCGCAGTAAAATCCCCGGAGGCGTTGGCATTTGTATTGCTGATATGGGCTGCGCTGGCCCTCTGGCGCATTCCGGTCTGGCTGATGGCACCGACTTGCGCTCTGGCAGGAGCAGGGTGGTTGTAAGTCTGCCGCCAAATGAGGGCTGGCAAATGTGTTATCGAGCTCCCAGAATGGGGACTCAAGTTTATCAAGACGATGAGGGGACCTATGAGCATTTCGAGCACATCCTGCGACCTTCCGGGCCTGACCGTCCCGAAAAGCCGGTTTCCCGGTCCGGAATTCGACTTACCCGCCCCTGCCTCAGGGGATGAGCAGCGCCTGGTAATGGGTGGTGGTTGTTTCTGGTGTGTGGAGGCTGTGTATCTGGCGATCAGTGGCGTAAACAGCGTGGTCTCCGGCTATGCCGGTGGTGCTGCCGACAGCGCAAATTATGACAGCGTGTGTTCGGGCCAGACCGGCCACGCGGAAGTGATCGCGGTGCAATACGATCCGTCCGCTGTGAGTTTTGGCGAGTTGCTGAAGGTGTTCTTTTCCGTGGCCCATGATCCGACCCAACTCAATCGTCAGGGCAATGACCGCGGCACCCAGTACCGCTCCGTCATTTTCTATGAAAACGAAGAGCAAAAGCGGGTCGCTGAGGCTTATATCCGGCAGCTTGATAGCGCGGGTGTATACCCGGCGCCCATAGCAACGACCCTGGAACCACTGGAAGCGTTTTATCCGGCCGAGGATTACCATCAGAATTTTGCCGCCCGAAATCCTTATCAGCCTTATGTGATGGCCGTTGCGGCCCCCAAACTGAATAAACTCATCGAAGGATTTCCCGACCGGCTCAAGCCGGAATACTCTGATCATTCATAGCCTGAGGAGGCCATTATGAGCACATCTGCATCCGGTTATGACCTGCAACCCCTGAGCCCTGCCGAGATCGAGCGCCTGGCTGCGAAGCTGACACCGGAGGAGCGCACGGTGCTGCTGGATCATGGCACTGAGCGGCCGTTCTGTGGAACCTTGCTCGACAACAAGCAAGACGGTGTTTATTACTGTCGTCTTTGTGATTTGCCATTGTTTCGCTCGGACGCCAAGTTCGACTCCGGAACCGGCTGGCCCAGTTTTTTCCAGCCGTTCGACTCTGGCCACATACGCGCTATCGAGGACACCAGTCTCGGTATGACCCGCATTGAAGTGCGTTGTCCCCGGTGTGATAGCCATCTCGGGCATGTCTTCCCTGATGGTCCGCCACCGACCGGCCAGCGTTACTGCCTCAACTCCGTAGCACTGGACTTTCGCCCGGCACAAATCTGATCGGAACTGTCACCAGAACGTCATGTTCAGTCGGCACACTGCAAGGGTCTGCATTGTAGTTGTGCCCGTCATCCCCGACGGTTTCATTGAGGGCTGGATGCCCGACAAGGCCAAGGAGGGCCATTTTTAAAAGATAATCCCCCTCAACGAATGACGGTTGATACCAGATAGCCGGTATACAGGGCGTAAACCACCATCAGGGCGGAGCCTTCCAGGCGATTGATGCGGCCTTGCCGACCGGAGAAACCGAAGCCCATGAAGAACAGGGCAACCGTTAATGCGGTCATCAGTGCCCAGTCCCGATACAAAACCGCAGATTCGACCGCCAGAGGGTGAATCGCCGCCGCGATACCCACCACCGCCAGGGTGTTGAATATGCCCGAGCCCAGGATGTTCCCCAGGGCCAGGTCGTGTTCGCCTTTCTTTATCGCCACCAGTGATGATGCAAGCTCGGGCAGGGAGGTACCTACGGCTACGATCGTCAGGCCGATGACCAGGTCGCTTACCCCGAGGCTTTGGGCCACGGTTACCGCACCCCAAACCAGAAAGCGGGAACTGACCACCAATAACACCAGCCCGATAACCAACCACATCAGCGCCTTGTTCAGCGCCATGGGGTGGGCGATCAACTCGTTATCAACGTCTCCGGCCAGGGCATCAGGGCCTTTGCGCATGCCCTGGACAATCGACCAGCCCATAACCACCGCAAACGCACCCAGCAAACCCCAGGCATCCATGCGGGAGAGCTCGCCATCGAGTAACTGCCAGCCCGCCAATAGTGAGATGGCGAACAGCAGCGGCAGTTCTTTACGCAGAACCTGAGAGTGCACATTGATCGGACTGATCAATGCAACCAGGCCAATGATCAGCGCGATATTGGTTATGTTGGAGCCGTAAGCGTTACCCAGAGCAAGGCCAGGATTGCCATCCGCGGCCGCCATGGCAGACACCACCATTTCCGGGGCCGAAGTGCCGAAACCGATCACCACCATACCTATTAACAGTGGCGGCATCCCGGCATGCTTGGCGGTGGCGGCTGCACCCTCCACGAATCGGTCGGCACTCCAGACCAGCAGGACCAGTCCACCAAGGATTGCCAGAAAAGCCATTGTCATCGTAAAACCTCGGTTGATTACCTGGCCAAGCAGGAAAATCCCCGCATAACCCACGGTGTAAGCGATAAAAAGGAGGATAAAATACCTCAGGTAGTTTGCAAAAGTAAGGCCCGGTATTTACTCATCGCCACGATCCCGGCGGTATCAGGTCATAACCTACCACCAGTGAATTCAGGGCCCGAATTTCTCTCAGCATACGGACCAGTAAAAGAATACCGAGGAAGAACACCAGGGTTTCAAACTCAATGGCACGGACGTATTCCAGAATGGGGTCAAGATCACTGTCGTCGCTCATGAATCGCGAGATCAGGAACACGGTTTTTTAGCGGCCCAGCTCAGATTTGCTCGTATAAACCGGTATTTAGCCGTGCTCGTTTCAATCAAGTGTCAAACGCAATTTATTAACCGGAAAAAACGCGGGATAATCGGCGCGATTTCCAACTTGCTAAAGTGAGAAACTAATGTCCGCTAGACAGGCAGATATAGTGCTGGTCGGCGGTGGCGTCATGAGCGCCACCCTCGGCACGATGCTCAGGCAGCTCGATCCGACCCTGGACATCATCATGGTAGAGCGTCTTGATCACGTCGCCCATGAGAGCACTGACGGATGGAACAACGCCGGCACCGGTCACGCCGGTTACTGTGAGCTCAACTATACCCCCGAAACAGACGCCGGAGAGGTAGAGATTCAGCGGGCACTGACAATCAATGCCGCGTTCGAAGTGTCGCTGCAGTTGTGGTCGTACATGGTGGAGCAGGGCATGCTGCCCAGGCCTTCTTCGTTTATCAACCGGACTCCTCACCAGAGCTTTGTCTGGGGTGAGGAGAATGTCGAGTTTCTGCGCAAGCGCCACGAAAAACTTAGTGGCCATCATCTGTTCCGGGAGATGAAGTTTTCTGATGCTCCGGAGCAATTGAAAGAGTGGATGCCGCTGGTGGTCAATCATCGGGACCCTATGCAACCGGTTGCCGCGACCCGGGTTGAGCACGGCTCGGACGTTGATTTTGGCTCGCTGACCCGAAGCATGGTGGAATACCTGCAAAGCCAGCCCAACTTCGAGTTGCTGCTGGGCCATCCGGTCCGCTCCTTGGCTCAGCGGGACAACGGCCGCTGGAAAGTGAGGGTGCGGGATGAAAAAACCGGGATCACCAAAAAGCTGGAAGCCGGCTTTGTGTTCCTCGGGGCTGGCGGCGGTGCCTTACCATTGCTGCAGAAGTCCGGCATTGACGAGGCTGCTGGTTATGGCGGCTTTCCCGTCAGTGGCCAGTGGCTGGTGTGTCAGAAGCCGGAAATTGTCAAGCAACACCGCTCCAAAGTGTACGGTAAGGCACCGGTGGGTGCGCCGCCGATGTCGGTCCCCCACCTGGATACACGGATTATCAATGGCAAGCCCGCGCTGCTGTTCGGCCCTTACGCGGGCTTCACCACCCGATTCCTGAAGCAGGGGTCGGTGTTCGATTTATTCGGCACGGTCAAGACTAATAACCTGCGTTCAATGATGTCTGCCGGCAAGAGCAATATGGATCTGACGCGTTACCTGATCGGTGAGGTGTTTCAGTCTCACGAAGATCGCGTCGAAGCTCTGAAGAACTTCTATCCGGATGCCGACGAAAAAGACTGGAAGCTGCAGATGGCAGGCCAGCGAGTGCAGATTATCAAGGAAGGCCCGAACGGCGGAGGCAAACTGGAGTTCGGTACTGAAATTGTGGCCTCTAAGGATGGCACACTTTCCGCTCTGCTGGGGGCTTCTCCAGGCGCTTCCACCGCCGCTCACGCCATGATTGACGTGCTCGAGCGATGCTTTCCCGAACGCATGAAGGATCCTGTCTGGCAGCAGCGAATGAAAACCATGGTGCCATCCTACGGGCGGTCTCTTGTGGACGACAAATCATTATTGGAAGATGTGCGGGCCCGGACTCTGGCCACGCTGGGGCTCTCTGGAGAGGTCGGTTAGCAACACAAATGAGTCGTTAAGCGAAGCGGTATTGTCAGCGTTCCAGCCCTGATAGCGCAAGGCTTTCAGGGCTTTTCTGAGGCCCCTGATCAGGTTCCGGATTTCAAATACAGCGCAAAAACGTGTACCTTTGTAACGAAATATGTCGCAGCAAGAGGTACAACGAATGGCGAAGCGAGAGACTGTAAACCGTGATCCGAACAAAGGTTATGTCGCACTGTTGGGCTGGAGTCTGAACGCGGTTGAGGCAGCTGACCGGTTTGATCGACGCTATGTGGTTGTGGCGCCGGAATGGGCTGAGGCCTACTGCAAGGAGCACGATATTCCCTACGTGCCCTGGAACTTTGAACGCCTGAACGACCGCTCAATGGAGATTGCCCAAACCCTGCAGGATATGGGTGTGGATGTGGCAATCCCGCTGTTCGAGGAAACGGTCGAGTGGGCCGGTGCTATCAACTCGGTATTGATGGATAACCCCCGCCTGTTTGGCCAGGCCATGTTGCTTCGTGACAAGGCGCTTATGAAGCGCCGTGCACAGCTGGGTGGTATCCGGGTGGGTATTTTTGAGGAAGCCCACGACAAGGGAGACGTCATCCGGTTCCTGAAGCGGGTCAACCAGACCTTGCTCAAGCTGGATGGTGACCCCAATGACCCGATTCACCTGAAGGCCTTTGATAAGGCAGGCTGCCTGGGTCACCGGGTGATTCGTACCCCGGATGAAGTCGACAGCATTCCGGAAGAAGAGTTTCCGGTGTTGATGGAATCACACCTTGATGGTTGGGAGTTTGCGGTTGAAGCCTGGATTCACAATGGCAAAATCCGGTTCCTCAACATCTCCGAGTATGTCACTCTCGGTTATTCGGTGTTCGTGCCGGCCACTCCCGAACTTGAGCAATACCGGGAAGCTATCACCCGGCAGATCGAGAAGCTGATCAAGACCTTTGATATTGAATTCGGCTTTATTCACCCTGAGTACTTTGTTACCAGCGATGGTGAAATGTACTTTGGTGAGGTGGCTTATCGTCCACCGGGTTTCAAGGTGTTTGAGCTACTTGAGCGTGCCTATGGGTTTAACGCCTATCAGGGTATGATCATGGCGTTCGATCCGAAGACCACCGAAGAAGAAATCACCGCTTTCTTCCCGAAAGCAGTGGTCGATGCCAAGGGTGTAGCTGGTTGTTTTGGGGTGTATCCCCGTCGTCGTGTTGTCAGCAAGCTGGAAATTCCAGCCGAGACCGAAGATCACGACTACTTCGAGTCCCATGAACTGACGCCGCCGGTCGAAGAGACGGTCACCAAGCGAACGGCATTTGGTACCCACTGGGGTTTGATATATTTCTTCGGTGAGGACCCTCATGTTATGCGCGACTTGCTCAAGCATCAGGAGGACCTCGATTTCTATGTATAATTAAGGGCAGCGGCCAGTACTTCGTCGTTGCCGCAACCCGATACGAGGAGTCAGCTTGAGTTACTCAGAGGCTAACAGTAGCGCTGATGCCAGCAAGCTGGAGTCTTTGTCCAAGCGATTGGATGAGGCTTTGCAGTCGCTGGCGGAGGCGCCGGATTTTGCCAAACCCATGAAATTGGGTCGCGTATTTCAAGCAACCAAACGCGTGCTGATGCAAGAAGGTGGCTGCGCGCTGGTCGAGCAGCGTGCCCAGCGCTTTGAAGAAGCAGGTATCTTTCAAGGCTCAGACTGGGCAAATCCCCAGTTTCTGGTGCCGTCATTGAGCACCTTTGCCCTGAAAAGCCCCCAGGCCGATACCGTAGTCATCGAGGCCATCAGTGAGCTGCGCCTGCTCGCTATTGCCATGGGCGATTACGAACATCCTTCCATGTCGGTGGAGCAGGCGCACCATTACCTCACCCAGGTGCTGGCCATCAACCTCGAACTGCTGTTCGGCACTGCCGGTGAGGAAGAGCGTGAGTCTCAGGGCCGCCTGGCCATTATCAGCCGGTCCCTGGTCAAGCATCTGGCTGAACGCATCGGTTATGAGCATGTCATCGATAAGCTGATCGACGAGATCTGGCGGATCCTTCAGCAGCGGCCGATTCAGGTCGACAGCATCAAGCAGATGGTTACCCAGATAGCGGTCTGTCGGGCTAATCCGGATATCGATCTGGGTTCCAGCGGCCAGGGCGCTGACCGACTGATCAGCAGTCTGTACGGGACTACTCAGGCGAGCCGGGAAGACCCGGGTATAGGGATATATCTCGAACGTCTCGAAACCATGGATGCCGGTGCCTTGCAATATGAGGCGACCGGCTTCGCCCGGGCCATGCACGATACTGGACTGGTATCGCCTTACCATGCTGTTCTGGTTCGGCATCTGCTTGGCCATAGCACGCACTTGCTTGGTGAGGCGCTCGGACTTTCCAGCACGGGCCGCGATTGTCTGCTGTGCTACGACGAGTTGGTTCAGGCAATAGTTGGCGAAGCCATTCACCCTCGCACCGCCCAGGGTATCTATGGCCTGGCGCTGATGCTGGAGCGTGGTATCCTCTACCAGCCGCCAGTGGCGCCAGCGCTTTGGCGGCAAGTAGCTTTGCCATTGTCTCACTATTCCCGTGAGCGGTTAAATCTTGCGTACGGGGATGACCCGTCTCCCCGTGCCCGCTTGCTGGAAGGGGTATTGTGCATGCTGGGCCAGCCATTAGGGGTGGGTCAGGGCAACAACCCCACGTGTCAGTCAGCGCGCGCCATGTCGATGTGGGCTTACAACGATCCGGACTACCTGTTGCAGATGGTGGTCTGGGCAGCCCGGGACGATGAGATCATCATCCACTTCGAGGGTCAGCCGATCTCTTCCATGGCGAGTTTGTCAGGGGTTGCGACGAGCCTGCCCATTGACCTGGACCCGGTATCCCTGCTTGTGGTGCCGCACCTGGACCGTATTTACGCCGAAATGGGCCGCCGGTGCGTTGGCCGGGAAGGCGACCCCCACCGCTGGGTAAACCCGGAATTCCACGGTTGGTGGTCAGGGCGAGGATTCCGGATCAACGTGGACGTGGCCACTGGGCAACTGGAGGATCTGGAAGATTTTCTCCGGCATTTCTACGCCAGTTATCATCCTTATTACAATGGCAATCAGCCGCTGATCCATCCACAGCCTGCAGGCATTGCGGTGACTGACAGCGCCGCACGGTTTATCGGCTGGCATGCGATCACGATCTTGCGAGTCACCCTGGACCCTCAGGAGGTGATGCGGGTGTACTTCTTCAACCCGAATAATGACAGTGGCCAGAATTGGGGTGATGGTGTGGTGGTCAGTACTTCCGGCCACGGTGAGCGTTTCGGTGAGGCGTCATTGCCTGTTGAGCAGTTCGCCTCCAGGCTTTACATATTTCACTTTGACCCCCTCGAGCGTGGCGAACTGGCGACCGTGACGGAGGAAGAGCTCCAGCGTGTTATCGGCCACGTTCATCGTAGCTGGGGTGCTGACCGGGTGCCGGCGATGGAGTTCCAGGCCAGCACGGGCGTCGATTCCTCGGCCGGGTGAGTTAGTCTTACAGGGAGCATCTGAACCCCCAGGCTTTGGCTTGGGGGTTTTTTCAGGAATTTTCATTGATGAAAACCAGATTTCCAGCAACTCCGGTCGTCCTGGGGTTATCATTATGCGTGATATTCCCGTTGTTTTTTGTCGGTGGGCCAGACTGGGCGTCAGGGCCATTGTACCGCTCCGCGTGGAATCTCGGGCATCTGTTATTTTTTGGTCTGGTCGTCTTCACCTGGCAGGTTGTTTTCGGCATCGGTGGGTGGCGACAGTGGTTGCTGCTCAGCGCTGCGATCTTCATTGTCGGTGCCATTGTCGAGCTGATACAAAACGGTCTGGGTCGGGCGCTCGACTGGCAGGATGTGGTTCGCAATATGTTAGGGGCCTGGCTGGTCATGGCATGGCACCAGCCATCCAGGGGAGCAGGCCGCTGGCTTCCGGCGGCTGTGCTTTGGCCGTTGAGAGCTCTTGTGACCGTTTTGTTGCTGTTTCAGGTAGTTCCAGTGATCGAGATCGGCTTTCAGCAGTATCGGATGGCTCGACAGCTGCCAATGGTCTTCGACATTGGCCAGCCCCAGGCTGTTCGCTACTGGAGCGGTGATGTGGCGCGGGTGCCCTCGCCAGGGGAGGTCTCCGGCCAGACTCTCGAGATCAGAATGGGAACTGCGAAATACTCTGGCGCCTTTCTCGACAACATGCCGGGGGATTGGCAGGGCTACCAGCAACTGGTGTTTGAATTTTATAACCCGGATACTCTGCCGCTGGAAATGACCCTTCGGATAAACGATTCGGTCCATGATCGCGGTGACAATGCCCACAACGACCGATTCAATCGCAGGTTTGTGGCGGAGCCAGGGTGGAATACCTACCGTGTTGAGTTGTCTGAAGTCGAGTCAGCCCCCGCCACTCGTCTCATGGATATGGCGGACGTCCGCCGACTGGGTTTTTTTGCGACCGGTCTGACAGCGCCGCGAAGTGTCTATTTGAGCAGCCTTCGTTTAAGTGGAGCTGGGGTAAACAATGCGTCAACCGAGTAGATTGCTGAATATCACCCATCCGGTAGCAACGGTAATGATGGTAGCCATGAGCGCTACCACACCGTCACTCGCAATAATTGCCAACCCGAACGCCATCATCGCCGCTCCTCCGCCGTTGGCACTGAAGGGGATGACTTCCATCGCGGGCATCGCCAGCGCGACTGCCATACAAAGCGCAACCATCACATAAAGCCCTGGCCCCTCCACCAGGAAAACCAGTCGTGGCCGCGTAAGCTTATCCAGTATGCGGGCAGGTTTCTGGAGCCAGTCCAGACCCTTGGTGAGCTTGTCACGTTGTATGTTGCGAGCCGTTATCCAGTTTGGCAGCCATATATGCTGCTGGCGAAACAGCAGCTGTCCCAGGGTGAGCAGAACAATCAGGCCAAGCAAGGTGGGCATCCCCGGGATGTCCCCGATTAACGGTGCTATGGTAATCAGCCCCGCCACAAGAATTACCGGCCCAAATGACCGTTTTCCCACCGCCGCAAGAATGTCCCCCACGGAGACCCGGTCCTTGCCTTCCGTTGAACTCCGGATGCGGTCCAGTAACTGTTCCATATTCGTCAGGTTTTCAGAGCTGCTCATCGCCACTCCCTTGCCAGTCCGGGGTGCCCACCGTCAGCGTTACATTACGATAACGACAAAGTTATCATTAAGCGGTCACCCGTCGCACGGTGGCAACAGTTACATAACTGCAATACTGCCCTTTGATACCGCCACGATAAGGTGCCCTGCCAGCCGAGTGCTATGCTGAGTGGAAGAAGTACGCAGCTCCCAAGTGTAGTGGTGTACTGGCACGGAGTGACTACGTTATGAAGACCGAAAATTCGGATAAGGCTGCCAGAGCTGCAGAAAGTTTCAGCCAGCTCCAGGGCGTGTGGCGATCCCAGGGGTATGGGAAAGTCCTGCTCATTGACGGAGATCGCTACGTATTTTTTGAGGAAACGGCCATCAGTTGTCGAAAGCTCTATTCCGGCACGCTTCCGGAGCTGGGGTTGTATTACGAAGATGTACAGATATCCCCCGGAAGGCAGGCGTTCAGCGCTCACCGGGCAACGGGAGTGACACGAGTAGGCTTTCGTCGTTTGAAGGAGCTCCCGCCGGCCGTTTTTGATGAGCGCAGCAAGGCGAGCCGCGATCCCGAGTATAATTTTGACGTCTTCTGGCACACCTTCGCTGAGCACTATGCCCTCTTCGAACTCAAAGGGGTCGCGTGGGAGCAGTCATACCGAACGTTCCGGCCCCGCATTGCCGCTGACTGCCCAAGGGAGACCCTGTTTGCCAACATGGCTGCGATGCTGCGCCCGCTCCGTGACGGCCATATCCGTCTCCATACACCCTGGGGACATTACGGCGCGGGCGCTCGGCCTGCACTTTACAAACGGCTGGAATCCGAACTGGAAGGCGCTCAAGATGATCGTGGCATCGCAAACTACCTCGGTGAACTCAGAGAGCGACTGCACGAAATCATCCAGGACGATTATCTAAGGGGTGGGATTCGACATGGTGCCAACCACACCGTGGATTGGGGCCGGCTCAGTAGTACCACCGGTTACCTGAACATCCGTGCAATGGCCGGCCAGAGCGGCAAGATAGGCCACCCGGCAGACGATCTGACGGCCACAGCGGCGGTCATGACAACCATACTGACAGAACTCGGAGATTTACCGAATCTTGTTGTTGATATCCGGGGCAACGGCGGCGGCTACGATGGAGTGGCATTGCATTTTGCCTCCCACCTGATGGACAGAAAGCGATTCGCCTTCAGTAAGTCCGCCCGCCACGGAAACGGTTTCACCGGCCAACAGAAAATCCACGTTACACCGCCGGCCACCGAAACCTACCGGGGTAACCTGTACGTCCTGACCAGCGAACTTACCGCCAGCGCAGCCGAAATCTTTGTGCTGGCGTTACTCCAGCACCCACGCCTGACCCTGATCGGCGAACCCACCCAGGGAATCCTCTCGGACACCCTGGAGCGCCACCTCCCAAACGGCTGGCACTTCACCCTCTCCAACGAAATCTATCGCGCATACGATGGCCAGCTATACGAAGACGTCGGCATCCCCCCCCATATTCGCCTGCAGTTTCTGGGCAGAAAAGGCCGGGAACAGGAGCGAGATCCTATGCTGGATCGAGTTTTGAAGTTGGTGGGAGCCTGATTGTTGAGCGTCCCTCAATCTCAAGGTAGCCGCGCAAACCGGGACAGAGCATTCCCAAGCGTTTATCATCCAAAGCCTGTTTTATCGGACAGAAAAGGCGCCTATGAAGTTTCCCAAAGTCACCGTGGTACTGGTATCCGCAGCGCTGCTGTTCATTCTGTGGCAGCAAACCCGGGAACAGCCAGAGCCCGCTACTGCCAGCCGCTTTACCAATCTGTCTGCGAATCCGGTCGAGCGCAGTATTGCCGTGGACTGGATCGTTACTCAAATCCCGGCTCTTTGCGCGGATGCAACGGAACAAAGCCGCGATGCCGAGGCCCGCTCAAACTGTGTCAGTGAAAGCGAAGCTCGAACATCGAGCTGCCGACGCATGATCTATGACCGGTTCCCGGCTGTTATTGCCTCGGAAGCCGTATTTCGGGATTTATCCATTACGGCGATGAATTGCCTGGTTCCCAGAGCGGGGATAGTTGAATAATAATTGTACTCGTATTGCTTGATGTGGACGCCGTGTGGAAAACACCTAAAGAGGGGGAAGATCTATGGATCCAGAATTTCACCCAGGTAGAAACATGGCCATGAAGATTCCCACGCACGAATACGAAAGTACGGTGCGTTTTTACAGAGATGTGCTTCGTCTGAAAGAAATCCCTGCGAAGGGCCCAGACGCCACGCCAAGATTTGAGTTCGGAGACAAGGTTCTCTGGCTTGACCGTATGCCGAGTTTAAGCCAAGCGGAGATTTGGCTCGAAATAGTCGCCAGCGATATTGGCCAGGCCTCCGACTATCTCAGGGACCAGGGTTGTGTTCGTCGGGACGAAATCGAGCCATTGCCTGAGGGGTTCAGCGCATTCTGGATATCGAGCCCGTCCAATATTATTCATTTGGTGTCATCAAGCAGTGACACGTAACGAGACTCAGCAATTCGCTCCTGTTTGTACCGGACTGCGCATCACTTGCGGCCTTGGCCCTCACCCGAGTGGGTAGCAACGCTATGAGAATGGTGGTGAACATTGAAGTGCCAGAACTCGCGCCAGCCATAGAATTTTACGAGGCCGCTCTGGGTCTAAAACTCTGCCGCATCATCGATGACGATGTGGCAGAACTCGCCGGTGCTTCGTCAGACATTTACCTGTTAGCTAATGCACCAGGACCGGCTCCCGCCGGGTCCGCTGCAGAGGCGCGCCGATATTCCAGGCATTGGACACCCGTGCACATTGATTTTGTTGTCGACGATATTGCGGCGTCCGCTGATCGGGCTATAAAGGCAGGAGCCTGTCAGGAAAGCGAGTGTGTGGATTGGAGAGGTTCAAAATGCATCACCTTCGCGGATCCGTTTGGTCACGGTTTTTGTCTTATTGAGTTCGTCGGCGATGCCTATAATTAAGGCGCTACTCCTGGCAACGTTTGGAACTCAATAGCCTAGTTTTGCGGGCGTAAAATTTGGTTTAGGCACGCGGTCGAGCCTGCTAAGGCAGTAGATTTCTGACCGGCCCGTGCCTGCCTGACGATCCACCACAACCCTGTTTCGGGGTCGCCTTCACCTGTCCCAAATTCGTACCAATCGTCAATGGTGCTTACCAAATGCCGGGCTCAGCCGACACGCTGCGTATTTAAACTCCGGAATCTTCCCGTCCGGGTCCAGCGCCGGGTTGGTGAGCACGTTGGCGGCCGCCTCCACGAAGGCGAAGGGTACGAACACCATGCCCTTGGGCATAGTCTGATCGGCTCGTGCCGTCAAAGTGATGCTGCCGCGCCGCGTGGCAATGTGGATTGCATCACCCGATGCTACGCCAAGGCCAGCCAAATCCGCGGGCGCCAGAAAAGCTGCAGCCTCAGGCTCACGCTCGTCCAGCACCCGGCTGCGACGCGTCATGGCGCCGGTGTGCCAGTGTTCAAGCAGTCGCCCGGTAGTTAACACGATGGGATAGGCCTCATCCACTGGCTCATCCGGCGGCAGCGGCCAGGTCGGCGAGAACCTGGCCCGGCCCCCGCTGCGCGGGAAGGCATCGGAGAAGACAACGTCCTGCCCTGGCGCATCGTCGGCGGGACATGGATAGACCACGGAACCTTCGCGTTCCAGGCGTGACCAGGAGATATGATCGAGTGAATGCATGCCCTGCTTCATCTCAGCAAACACCTGCTCGGGGCCGGCGTAATCCCAACCCAATCCGAAACGCCGGGCCATTTCCTGAATAATCCACCAGTCAGGCTTTGCCTCCCCCGGCGGCGCCAGCGCGGCACGGCCCATTTGCACCTGCCGGTTGGTGTTGGTGACGGTGCCGGACTTTTCTGACCAGGCGCTCGCCGGCAGGATAACGTCGGCAAGCTGGGCGGTTTCCGTCACGAACAGGTCCTGTACCACCAGGTGCTCGAGCGCGCCAAGCGCGGCCCGGGCGTGGGTCAGGTCCGGATCGGACATCGCGGGGTTTTCGCCGAGGATGTACATGCCCTTGATCGTGCCCGCCGTGATGGCGTCCATAATCTCCACAACGGTAAGTCCGGGCTCAGGGTCAAGCTCTGTCCCCCAGAGTTCTTCGAATGCGGCGCGCACCTGGGCATCCCCCACCGGTTGGTAGTCAGGCAGTACCATGGGGATCAGGCCTGCGTCGGAGGCGCCCTGCACGTTGTTTTGCCCACGCAAAGGATGCAGGCCGGTGCCGGGCCGGCCCGTGTGGCCGCATGCCAGGGCCAGGGAAATCAGGCAGCGGGCGTTGTCGGTGCCGTGCACGTGCTGGGAAATGCCCATGCCCCAGAAGATCATCGCTCGCTCTGCCTTCGCGTAGGCGCGCGCCACTTCACGAATGGCTTCTGGCTCAACGCCGCAGAGTGGGCTCATCACCTCCGGCGACATATCCGCAACACTTGCTGCCAGTGCCTCAAAGCCCTCGGTGTGGGCATCAATGTAGGCCTGGTTAAAGAGTTTTTCGCTGATAATCACATTGAGCATGGCGTTAAGGAGGGACACGTCGCCACCCGGTGAGAAACGCAGGCTGCGCCAGGCATAGGCATCCAGGGCCTGGCCCCGCGGGTCGATGATGATCAGCTTGGTGCCGTTGCGTGCCGCCTGTTTGAAGTAGGTGGCGGCCACCGGGTGGTTCACTGCTGGGTTGCAGCCGATGAGGATCGCCACATCGGCCTGAAGCGCCTGCATGAACGAAGCAGTGACCGCGCCGGAACCCAGGCATTCCATCAGTGCGGCCACGGAACTGGCGTGGCAGAGCCGCGTGCAGTGGTCAACGTGATTGGAGCCGAAACCGGTGCGCACCAGCTTCTGGAACAGCCAGGCTTCTTCGTTGGAGCACTTGGCGCTGCCGAAGCCGGCGAGCGCATCTGGTCCGTGTTGTGTTTTAAGTTGGGTTAATCCGCTTGCCGCCAGATCCAGTGCCTCTTCCCAGCTTGCCTCTCGAAAGTGAGTTAACGGGTTGGCGGGATCAAAGTCGAGGTCGAGCTCCTTGGGCACGCCCTCCCGGCGAATCAGCGGCCGGGTGAGCCGTGCCGGGTGCGCGGGGTAATCGAATCCGAAACGTCCCTTTACACAAAGCCGGCCCTGATTTGAGGGCCCGTCTCTGCCTTCAACAAACAGGATACGCCCTCGTTGCTCGCCTGCTCCATTTTGGGCGTGGGCAGGCTCGTCTTTCACGTGATAGGTCAGTTGGCAGCCCACCCCGCAATAGGGGCAGACCGAGTCAACGGTACGATCGGCCATGGCGGAGTCTCCGCGACCCTGGGCATCAATCAGGGTGGCGGGCATCAGCGCCCCGGTCGGGCAGGCCTGCACGCATTCGCCGCAGGCAACGCAGGTGCTGCCTCCCATGGGGTCATCGAAATCGAACACCACCTTGGATGCAGCGCCACGGTGCGCTAAACCGATGACATCGTTGCCCTGAACCTCAACGCAAGCACGCTCGCACAAGCCGCAGGTGATACAGGCGTCCAGGTTGACGTTCATGGCAGAGTGGGTGGCGTCATGGCCCCGGCTGTGGGCCAGCGAATCCGATCGCGGCTGGACATGGTGAACCGTTGGCTCGTCGCGCTCTGAACGGGCCGGGAGGCGCTGGCGCACAGCGCTGGCATCGATGGCCAATTCATCCACCAGATTCCACAGGTGGCTGGCCTGGTCTGGGCTATTTTCTCGCTCAGGTTGGTCGGCTAACAGCAATTCCAGTACACTTCTGCGAGCCTCCTGCGCGCGGGCGGAGCCCCCGCTGCGAACAACCATGCCGGGAGCAGCCTCGCGAACACAGCTTGCTGCGAGCACCCGCTCACCTTCCACTTCCACCATGCAGGCCCGGCAATTACCATCAGCCCGGTAACCTGGTGTGTCTTTGAAGCACAGGTGAGGAATGGTCTCTCCGGCGCGCTTGGCGACCTGCCACAGGGTTTCGCCGGGGTGGGCGTGAACGTCAACGTCGTCCAGTGTCAGGATGAAACTGGTATTGGAGGCAGTCTTTGATTCGCTCATGGCTGTTACCCCTTGGCGATCAGGTTGTGGCTGGCAAGTTCGCTGCGGAAGTCCCGCAGCAGACTCAGCACCGGATTGGGTGCGGCCTGGCCCAGACCGCAGATGGAGGCATCGGCCATTACCCTGGCCAGCTGCTGGAGCGTTTCTTCTTCCCAGGTATCGCGTTCCAGCAACGTGAGCATTTTCTCGGTGCCCACACGGCAGGGAGTGCACTGCCCGCAGGACTCATCGGCAAAGAAGCCCAAAAGGTTCGAGGCCGCGGCGGCCAGGTCGTCCTGATCAGACAGAACGATCACCGCGGCGGAGCCGATGAAGCAGCCGTGTTCCTGCAGGGTATCGAAGTCCAGGGGGATGTCTGCTTTGCTGGCAGGCAGTATTCCTCCGGAAGCCCCGCCGGGCAGATAGGCCAAAAGGCGATGCCCTTCCGCCATGCCGCCGCAGTATTCCTCTACCAACTCATTGAGGGTGATGCCCGCAGGGGCAAGGTGCACCCCGGGCCGGGCGACCCGCCCGGAAACCGAAAAGCTGCGAAGGCCGCGACGACCATGCCGCCCCTGGCTGGCGAACCACTCGGCGCCCTCGGCATGGATACGCGGAATCCAGTAAACCGTCTCGACATTATTGACCAGGGTGGGCCGACCAAACAGTCCTTTCTGGGCAACGAAAGGCGGGCGAAGACGCGGCTTGCCAGGTTTGCCCTCCAGGGACTCGATAAGGGCGGATTCCTCGCCGCAGATGTAGGCGCCCGCGCCCCGGCGCAGGATAACAAAGCCCGGCTCCGCAATTCCGGCCGTCTCAACCTCGGCGATGGCGTCGGTCAGCACCCTGTACAGGCCGGGATACTCATCCCGTAAATAAATGTAGAGCGCCTGCGCCTCAACCGCCCAGGCGCTGACCAGAGCGCCCTCCAGGAATCGATGGGGTTCGTTCTCCAGATAATAACGATCCTTGAAGGTGCCCGGCTCGCCTTCGTCGGCGTTGATCACTGCGTAGCGTGGCTTCGGCTCGGCCCGCACGGCCTGCCATTTGCGGAAGGTGGGAAACCCGGCGCCACCGAGACCGCGCAGGCCGGCAACCTCGAGTTCATCGGCAAGGGCTTTGACGCTCACACTGCCCTGACGGCAATCCAATAGCAGCCGATAGCCACCGGCCGAGCGGTAGTCCGGCAGACGTTGCCAGCGAATTTCCTCTGGCTGAACCTGGCCTTGTTCTACCGCGGCTCCAACATTCTGGGCGTTGGCATTCAGTACATGATGGTGCCCCACGGCCACAACGGGCGCTGTTTCGCAGCGACCCATGCAGGGTGCGCGCAGTACCCTCACCGTTGCGGGATCGGTTCCATCAGTTACCGCCTGATGCAGCGCCTCCGCTCCAGCCAGACCACAGGAGAGCGAGTCACACACCCTGACTGTCAAGGCCGGCGGTGGCGATTGTTCGTCATGAATAACGTCGAAATGCGCGTAGAACGTGGCCGTTTCATAAATGGCAGCCATGTGCAGATTCATGAAAGACGCCAGGGCCCGGAGCCGGGGCATGGATAGGTGGCCATAGTTGTCCTGCAAAACATGCAGGTGCTCGATCAGGCGATCGCGGCGGCGCAAAGACGAGTCGATACGCTCGTCACCGATCAGGTCCCGTAGCTCCGCCAGTACGACGGGTTCCAGTTGACGGCCACGAGGTGAAGCGCGCCGGGGCTTGAGCTTTTTTTCATCTGTTTTCATTGTTTTTTCACCAGGCCTTGAAGTACCAAGAGACAGCCTTGTAGGCTGACCTGACTATTCACCTTTTATTGAAGCATAGCAGGCCCGATGCCGCCAGATTATCTTAAATTGGGTGGAATCTTGGAGGCGCGTATGAAGTTTTCGACGACTACCCACAGTTGGAACAATATATTCGCCCGGATACACCAGATGAGGATATCGCTAAAATTGCAATCGAAACCGCTGAACAAGCTATCCCATATGTGCATCCATGGGAGGCATATCAATTCCTGGCGGATCTCAGAGACCCTAGGCTGGCTAAAGAGTATTAGGGAGGCTCTGAACAAGTCTCAAAGTCAGCGATAGTATGGCCATCCCCAACCGCATAGGATTCATTGCCGCCGTGGATCAGATCAACTTCGCGATACCAAAGGTTTTGGTACTGAGCGATCGGCTCGCCTTTCTTATTCAGTAGGCGGGAGGTTTTTCTGCAAAGAGTCAAAAACCGGGGATCTTGTTCCGCTTTCGTGTTGGACCTGGGCTTCAAATTCTCCTCGACGTTCTGGCACAAGTGTCTCAAGGAAATGCCATTAGCCTGATCCCCTATCATCAGGAAATTAGCACACAAGATGCTGGGAATCTCTTGAATGTTAGCCGTCCCTTCCTTGTGCGACTTCTGGAGAGTGGTGATATACCATTCCGAAAGGTGGGTGCTCACCGGCGAGTGAAGCTGCAGGATGTATTGAGCTACAAGGAACAGTTAGACAGCCAACGGCATGCAACACTGGACGAGTTGGCTCAATTGTCACAGGACGATGGAATGGGGTATTGGGTATTGACAGGCCATGAGCAAGTTTACCGTCGTCTACGATGCTTGCGTGCTGTATCCCGCGCCCTTAAGAGATGCGTTTATGCCGCTGGCATTGACGGACCTGTTCATGGCTCATTGGACGGATCATATTCACGATGAGTGGATTAACGCGTTATTAAGGGCTCAAAAACATTCCCGGGAGAGTTTGCTGCGAGCAAGGGATCTTATGGACTAGCACGTGAGCGATGCAAAAGTGCACGATTACGAACCGCTGATTGAGGGGCTGGACCTTCCGGACCCCGATGATCGCCACGTGCTGGCAGCCGCTATTCGTTGTAACGCCAACGCCATTGTTACCTTTAATCTGAAGGACTTCCCCGAAGAACCACTTCGCCAATACGATATAGAGGTGATCCACCCAGACGATTTTATCCTGTGCCAGATCGATATGGCACCAACGCTGTGTTGCCGAGCCTTTCAGGCCCAGCGTTTGGCGCTCAGGCATCCCCCGCTTAGTGTCGAATCCTTTTTGGCAACACTTCAAAAACAGCAATTACCTCAAACGGTTTCGAAGCTTCGGGAGTTTTCCGATTTTCTCTAGCCATGCGTTCCAGAATGGAACACGTGCTCTCCTCGCTCGCAGATGACAGGAGAGCGCTGCTTATTCTTTGTTGGAAGTTCGAGGACAACGGCAGCGCCAGGCTCAAGGTGGGATCACTGGACGCGCTTACCAAACACTCCCGTTCGGGATGGCCTTTTTCGACTGAAAGGCTGGCTCCACTGCACTCAGGTGGTCGCTTGTCTTGGTTGCAAGCATGTTTCCATGCATGTCGGGAATCTTGATGAAAGGACCGTAGCCGCCATAGAGCTCGGGCTTCTGTTTTGATGGAGTCTTACCACACACAACTTTCCCAAAATCAGATATTGGGGTGACTTCCCATCCTTCCGGAATCTCCCCCAACTAGCGGTGCGGATGGAATGGAAAGTTCAGCAATGGCTATAGGGAGCTTAAAAAATTCGTAGATGTTTTTGAAGCCTTCCGCGGTTACAGAAGGGTGCAGGCCCGAATTATAGGAGGCGATTGAAATTAGTGTAACAGCTAAAACAATAGGTATTCCGATCGCAAACCAGAATGCGTAACTGCTGAAAAGGGTTGCGCTCGGGTCTCTGAGACTCTTGACGGGTAATTTCATAATGGTGGTCAATCCGTGGACACTTAGGCATGCTTCGAAAGCTGGCCATAAAAAAAGCCCCTGAATTCAGGGGCTTTTTTAAGGTTTGGTGGAGACGGCGGGAATTGAACCCGCGTCCGCCAGTACTCTGCCTCAAGATCTACATGCTTAGCTTCCTTCTATTGATTTAACCTCAAACGACCCGAAGGTCAGGGTGTAAGAGGCGAGTTCTTTAAATCTTAGTCGCTAGCCAGTGAACTCTGGATAGCGAAGCAGCCTGTAAGCGATGACGTCCTGAGATGTAGCTTCCGAGTTACAGGCGCCTCGGTCAGGACGACTAGCAGCTTACGCTGCTAGTGCGTAGTTTTCGTCGTTTGCGACTATTTGTTTGCAGCTTTGGATTAACGAGATTGGCTGCCATCTCGACATGCACCCAAGGGTTTGCAACCAGCGTCGAAGCCATGTCGTCCCCTTATGCACAGTATATGCGTCCGTCTGCGCTGACTTCAAGGTTAAACCGCCTTTGTTTTTATGTCGGAGGCTGCGTCTTACACCTATAGGGTGAATGCCTGACCAGCATTTTCGCCATTCTTCATGTCGTCCTGCAGCGGGTGTTGTAGCTGTAGCGCCCGGTCTCGGAGTTCGTGGAAGCTCTCCCGGAAATAATCCATCAGTACGTCAGGGTCAGCCTTGATGTTTTTGTCGATGGTCATACCGAACTGCACCGTGCCGGCGTAGCTGAAGATGCTCATGCCGATTCCGATGCTGCCGGTCTGGGGTACCCAGAACATCGGCTGCTTGAGTTTGGAGCCGGCCAGATAGACGGCTTTTTTCGGGCCGGGCACGTTGGTCAGTACCGCGGAGGCTTTCTGGCTCAGTATCTTGAGCGCACGGCGTTCAAGCATGTCCGGGCCGCGCCCGAACAGGTCAAGCAGGCTGTAGGTTACCTGGGCCTGGCAGGAGCGTTTAAGCCGGTTCATGTGCTCCTGAACCTGGCGGAATCGCATAATGGGGCAATCCACATCCACGGGTAATGTCAACAGCACGAGCCCGAACTGATTGCCGAGGGTTTCGATGGGTTGACGCAGTGATCTCAAATTGAAGGGCACTGCCACCCGAATGCCACACTCCGGAATAGCCTCACCGGTTTCGTGGAAGTGTTTGTGGAGAGCCCCGGTGGCGCAGGCCATCAGCACGTCGTTTACCGTTCCCTTTAATGCTCGGGCACATACTTTGACTTCTGCCAGGCTCAGTGGATCGGCCCAGGCGACGCGTTTCCGGCCAGACAGGGGTGTGGTCAGGCCGGTTTTTGGCTCACAGGGAATGAGTGCCAACTTGACGCATTCCATCGCGATCTTGCCGGCAGTATCTGCGAGCTTGATCGGGTAACGGGCGTCTTTTCGAATGGCATCACCGAGCACGGCCAGCTGGTTTAAAGCCGTGCTACCCAGTTCGGATACGCGGGATATGACCCGCTTGAGCGAGAACCGTTCATCCACGGTCGGGGGGGTCTGGGAAGGCAGCCTGAATACCCGGGTATCGCTGGCGTCTGGGCTGGCATCCGTCAGGGAAAGCATTACGCGCACCAGGGATATGCCGTCGGCAATGCAGTGGTGGATACGGATCAGCAGTGCACAACCGCCCCGATAGTTGTCGATGTAATGGATTTGCCAGAGCGGGTGATTGAAATCCAGTGGTGTGCTGTTGAGATCGCTGGTCAGGCGCTGGAGGTTCTGCTTGTTGGCTTTGCCCGGCAGGGCGATGCGATGGACGTGGTTGTCGAGGTCAAACAGAGGGTCATCGTGCCAGTGGACTTTGTCGCCCTTCTGAATAATCTTCTGGCGGAACCGGCGAAACCTCAGAAAGCGCTCGCCGAGGACCTGACGCAATCGTGCCATCGGGATGGGCTGCTCAAAAATCAGCACCGCCGATATCATCATCGGATTTTCGACGCATTCCATTCTGAGCCACGATCGGTCGACCGCGGACATCTTGGTATATTTGAGCGATTCAGGATCTGGTGCAGTCATGTACCCCTCTCTTCTTGCCATATGCGAGAGGGTGAGCTGTGCGTTTTGACGTATCGCTTACGGCAGGAAAACGCGCCCCCACCCGAGCAGGCCAGTATAGGTCGGACAACTGCAGGGGGAAAGAGGCTGTCTTGGCTACAGGTGTCAGGTGGTGGCGTTTGCGTCCCGCAGGATGCGCTGCTTCTGGCGGTTCCAGTCCCGTTCTTTCTCGGTGGCCCGCTTGTCAAATTGCTTCTTGCCCTTCACCAGGGCGATCTCGCATTTTACTTTGTTCTTTTTCCAGTAAAGCGCCAGCGGGATGCAGGTGTGGCCGGTCTGGTTCACCTGGCCGATCAACCGTCCGAGTTCCCGGGCATGAAGCAACAGCTTGCGGGTGCGGGTGGGATCCGCGATGACGTGGGTTGAGGCCGTGGTCAGGGGCATGAAATGCGCGCCCAGCAGAAACGCCTCGCCGTCTTTCAGCAGTATGTAGGCATCCGTTAGCTGCCCCTTGCCAGCGCGCAGGGATTTGACTTCCCAGCCCAGCAATACCACCCCCGCTTCAAAGCGTTCTTCGATGTGATATTCGTGCTTGGCCTTTTTGTTCAGGGCAATGGTGCCGCTGGACGTGCCCGGTTTCTTTTTACTCATGGATGCCCGATCTGGAGTTGCGGAATCCTGGAGGGATTCGTAAATTGGCCGTTATAAAGCCGAGCATTGTAGCGCAGTACTGCCGGTGTGGTCACGAAATCGGCTACGCAGGGCCATTAGCACATCCGTCCCTTTCGGCTACAATGTTATCTTACCAAGACTCAGGATGTTGAATGCCTATTCCCTACCATGCGGTGATTGGTTCCTGGACCGGGCGCTCGACGTTTTTCTGGGCGGCAACCGGTGCCACAGTCGGCCTCAGTAACCTGTGGAAGTTTCCGTATCTGGCCAGCAGCAATGGCGGCGGCTGGTTTGTGCTGATGTACATCGCTTGCCTGCTGCTGGTGACGCTGCCGCTGATGCTGACGGAGACTGCGGTGGGCCGAAGCACACGCCATGGGCTGATGCTGTCCCTTGATGGTCTAATCCGGTCGGTCAAAGTGTCCCGCTGCTGGATGTGGGCTGGCCGGCTCAGCATTGTTTCCGGTTTTCTGGTGCTGTCATTTACTGCGGTCATCGGCGGGATCTGTCTCGCCTACGTGTTTTTTGCTGCGCTGGGATTCTTTGTTGATGCGTCCGACGCGCAGATCAGCTCAATGCTTTCAGAGCTGGTGGAAGATCCGTCACAGTACCGGGATTTCATGGCATGGCATGTCTTGTTTCTGGTGCTGGTTATTGTGGTGTCTATACAGGGCGTTACAGAAGGTTTAGAGCGTGCTTTCCGGTTAATCATGCCCGCGTTTCTGTTGCTGCTGCTGGGATTGTTGGTCTACAGCTATCTTTACGGCGAGCTAAGCCGGGCGGCGGAGCATATGCTCGGCCTGCGCTCGGACCAGCTTGACTGGAACAGCCTGCAGCTGGCCCTGGCTCACGCGTTCTATACGTTAGGGCTGGGAATGGGGGTGTGGGTAGTGTTTGGCTCCTATATGCCCCCTGACTCCCCGCTCAAGCGCTCTGTCATCGCGGTGGTCCTGATGGATACGGTGATCGCGGTCATGGCCGGGTTGGTGATTTACGCTTTGGTCTTCCGCGGCGGGTCCGACGAGATGGGCCAAGGTTTCGGACTGGTGTTCCTTGCTCTTCCCGGCAGTCTTTCGGATGCCCCGTTCGGGCAGTTTGTGGCGACGGCTATGTTCGTTGCGGTTTTACTGGTGGCCTGGACGTCGACTCTTGCCCTGTTGGAACCCGTGATCGGCTGGTTTCAGGAATGGATTGGAGCCCCCAGAGGCTGGTCGGCTTTTCTGATCGGGGTGTTGGCCTGGCTGTCAGGGCTGGGAACACTCTACTCCTTCAATATCTGGTCAGACGTAACGCTGGCCGGCGGCACTATTTTCCGCTGGGTGGAATTGCTGGCCAGCGGTTTGCTGATTCCTTTGGTCAGTATCGCTATCGCGGTGTTTGTGGGTTGGAAATTGGGTAGGGTGAGAGCGCTCTCGCTGATAGGGCAAACGCCGGAATTGCTCTCGGTGATCTGGTTCTGGGTGCTCCGCTTGATATTGCCGCTGGTGATCGTTTATATCGGTGCATCCTATGGCGTATCGTCCGTTACCGCCATGTGCGATAACGATGAACGGGCATTCTGGTGCGAGCAGCCCGACAACGATTCCTCGGGTTTTCCCACAGGTATTGATGCCCCTCCCCCCATGCCATCACTGGAACCTATTGTTCCGGATCTGCCTCAGTCGCCGGGGCCGGTTCCTCTGGTTCCGGATTTACCGCCGCAGTCACCCCAGGTGATGGAGGAAGGGAGTGGTCGTGGTGATACCGCGCAGGAAGATGAATTGTTCTACCATAGCGTGTGATAATGAATCTCCATCGCTCTTGAACAGGACGCGCAGGCTTCTATGGCCCATCAGATTGATAAAAGCGCATTGGTTATGCACTCCGCCGAGCGCATGTTTGCACTGGTAAACGATATTTCCCGGTACCCGGAGTTTTTGCCCTGGTGCGCCTCTACCGAGGTCCATCAGCAGGATGACTCCGAAATTACGGCGTCGCTTGAGGTTGCCCGGGGTGGCATTCGCCAGCGTCTGACTACCCAGAATCAGCTTGTGGCTCCTCAGACGATTAATATGAAGCTCGTGGACGGGCCCTTTCAGAGCCTTCGGGGAGCTTGGCACTTTCAATCATTGGCGGATGACGCATGCAAGGTAATATTGCGACTCGAATTTGAATTTTCGGGCACGCTTTCCCGGATGACGTTCGGGCCGGTATTCAGTCAGGCCGCAAATACCATGGTAGATGCCTTCTGTCGTCGCGCAGACGAACTGTATAAATGATGTTGCCGGGCAGGTGAGAGGCTATGAAAGTTGAAGTGGCTTACGCAAAACCGGACAAGCAACAGATTCTGAAGGTGGATGTGCCCGAGGGCACCACCGCATTCAAGGCTGCGATGTTGTCCGGTATTGACGCGGTTTTTCCTGAGATTGATCTTGAAACAGTGGATATGGGAATTTTTGGCAAAGTGATAAAGGCGCCAAAATCCCATCAGCTGAGGGATGGCGACCGGGTTGAGCTATATCGGCCGCTCAGGATTGACCCCAAACAGGCACGGTTGAACCGGGCCAGAAAACAATCCTGAAGTTCTTCAGTAGGCAGGCGTCTCTTCCAGCAGTTGAGCTTCGTAGTTGGTGTAGACATCGTTTTCGTAATAGACAATCACCCGCTGTTCCTTGATCTCGCCACCACTCCGCTGGAAGGTGTAGGTATAGTATTCACGGCTCGGGTCTACCGGGTTCAGCATAATGGGCGAGCCAAGCACTGACCGGACCTGCTGCCGTGTCATGCCTTTTTCAAGCTGGGTGAGTTCTTTCTCCGTCAGGATGTTTCCCTGTTGCACATTGATTTTGTATACACCGGGGAAGGAGCAGCCGGCGAGAACAAGGGTGGTAAGGAGAAGTGCTGCAAGCTTTTGCATCAGTGGGGGAAATCCTCTATCTTTGAATCGCCTGCCAAGGGCAGGTGTGACACGGGTTAACCGGCTTTAGTGAAGGCTATGATACCGGAAGCCAAGGGTACACCAAAGAGTGAATAGCAACATGTCATCTGAAAACGTCGAATTACGCAAGGTAGGTCTGAAAGTTACGCTGCCCAGGGTTAAAATTTTCAACATTCTGGAGAACTCTGAGAATCACCACCTCAGCGCTGAAGATGTCTACAAACGACTTCTGGAGCAGGGTGACGACGTCGGCCTTGCGACTGTGTATCGGGTGTTGACGCAATTTGAAGCGGCAGGACTGGTTCTTCGTCACAACTTCGAGGGCGGCCATGCCGTGTTTGAGATGGCGGGCGATGACCACCACGATCACATGGTATGTACGCAAACGGGACAGGTGGTAGAGTTTTGCGATCCGGTGATCGAAGAGCGCCAGCAGAAAATTGCTGAAGAGCACGGCTTTGAAATTGTTGACCACAGCCTGATTCTTTACGTTAAACCCCGTAAGTCCTGAGCTGCCCCTCGCTGACGTTGTCAAGGTGATAAAAAAGGGTAGGCCCGAAGGCCTACCCGAAAATCTCTCAGGATCGAGAGGGGAATAGTGAAATCAGAGTGTTTATCGGAGTGTTTAGTGGTGGGTCGCCTGGCCCTTGCTGAACATTTCCTGGGCGTGAGCAATGGTTTGCTCCGTCATATCGACCCCACCCAGCATCCGGGCAACCTCCGTTACACGGCCATTGTCATCCAGGGGTTCGATTTTGGAGAAGGTCGCATCCTTTTCAGTGAATTTGCTGACAAACAGATGTTGATGGCATTGCGCGGCAACCTGTGGCAGGTGGGTAACGCAAAGCACCTGACCGCCTGAGCCCAAGGCGCGTAACAGCCGGCCTACCACTTCCGCGGTGCCGCCACCAATCCCGACGTCCACTTCATCGAATACCAGGGTCGGAGTCGTGGAGGTCTGGGCAACCACCACTTCTATGGCCAGACTGAGGCGCGACAGCTCACCGCCTGAGGCTACCTTCGCAAGCGGTCGTGCTGGCTGGCCCGCGTTAGTGCTGACCAGAAACTCAATATCCTCATAGCCGTGGGGCAATGGCTCGGCGTCGGTCTGTGTGTTCAGGTGAGTGATAAACTGAACAGCGGGCATACTGAGCTGTGTCAGCTCGGCAGCTATCTTCTGGTCAAGCTCACCGGCTGCATGCTGTCGCAGGCCTGAGAGCTCGCCGGCCAGTTCACGATAGGCACTCAGTTGTTCCGCAAGCTCTTCTTCCAGTTTCTCAATGCTGCCTTCCCCCTGGTCCAGTGAGGCAAGTTCTTCCGACAAGCGCTGATGAAGCTCCGGCAACTCCTCGGGCTGAATTCGGTGTTTACGGGCCATCTGATAAATCGCGCTCAGGCGCTCCTCCACGCTCGCCAGCCGCTGCGGGTCGGCATCATAGTCTTCGATGAAATGGCGTAGATTGTCCCCGGCTTCGGTCAGCTGAATATAGGCTTCATTGAGCATCTGCAGGGTTTCTGACAGGGCCGCGACCTCAACGGGCATCTGCTCCAGTTGGTTCAGGGCCTGCCGAACCATCTGGGCAGCATTGGTGTCGTCCTCGGTACATAACAGAGCGGCCTGCTGACTGCGCTGCAGTACGTCATCGGCATGGCTTAGTTGCGCCTGTTCTTCTTCCAGTTGAGTCTGTTCATTGGCTTCGAGCGCCAGGCGATCAAGCTCTTCAACCTGGTAGCGTAGCAATTGCAGCCGGGCTTCCGCTTCGTCGGCATTATGCTGGCGTTCGGTCAGGCGGTTCCGGGTTTTGTGCCAGGCTTTCCAGGCGGCTTTGACAGCCGGTGCCAGCGCCTGGGCGCCAGCGAATTCATCCAGTAGCTTGCGGTGGGTATCTTTCTGCAGCAGTGATTGATGCTGGTGCTGGCTGTGTATGTCCATCAAGGTGCTGCCCAGTTCGCGCAGGTGGCCAAGCGGACAGGGTTGCCCGTTAATGTAAGCGCGCGAGCGGCCGTCTTTGCTGATCACGCGTCTGAGAATGCAGTGGGCATCATCATCGAGATCATTCTGAATCAGCCAGGTGGTGGCTTCGGAAATGTTGGTGACATCAAAGATGGCCGTTATGTCTGCCCGTTTTGCTCCGTGCCTCACCGCGCCTGCATCTGCTCGGCCACCCATCACCAGCCCCAGCGCGTCCAGCACAATAGATTTACCTGCGCCGGTTTCACCTGTAAGTGCCGTCATGCCTCCATTGAACTGCAGTTCGACCCTTTCTGCTATGGCGTAGTTGGATACCGTCAGTTGTGTGAGCATGCCTTTCTCCTTCGGTGTGCTTCGCGCTGTTCATTGTGATGCCAGCACTGTTTTTACGTACAGTACATGTGAATATATACAGTGTTTTTGATGTTTGCAAATCATCGGTTTGTGATTTGTGTAAGGTTGAAACCGGACTAACCGGCCCCATATCCGACAACAAGTTATTAAAGATGGCCGGCGGTCGCCGGTTCAACATGATTTAAGCAGGAGTGATTCATGAGCGCGGACGAAAAACGCTACGACGATCCGGAGAAAGAGCTGAGAGACGCCATCAGCGAAGAGCCTGTGGAGCAACCGAAAAAATCGCAGCAGCCAACACCGCCCGAAGAAGCGTCAGAACTGACGACAGACGAGGTTGAGGCTCTGCGCGGGCAGGTTCAGGATTACCAGGAACAGATGCTCCGGACCCAGGCTGAAATGCAGAATGTGCGTCGCCGGGCCGAGATTGATGTCGAGAAGGCCCATAAATTCGCGGTCGAGAAATTTGTTAAGGAGCTGCTCCCGGTTGCGGACAGTCTCGAGAAAGCTGTTGAAAATACCGAAGGCAAAGAAACGGACAGCGAGCTGGTGGCGACGATACGTGAAGGCGCTGAGATGACGCTTGACCTGTTCATGAACAGCATCAGCAAATTCAACGTCGCTCAGATAAACCCGATCGGAGAGCCTTTTGATCCGCAGTTGCACGAAGCTATGTCGATGGTGCCTGCGCCGGATGCGGAACCGAACAGCGTAGTGGCTGTGGTCCAGAAGGGTTACACCCTGAATGGACGTCTGGTACGTCCGGCCATGGTGGTGGTTGCCAAGGCCCAGGATGCACCAAAAATCGATGAGCAGGCTTGAAAAGTCGAATGTGGCGCCAATATATGCACTAAACGGCACCCGCGCTGAATAGAACGGATCGTAAGCCCAAAACCAGATTGAACTACGAATTGGAGCGAATCAATGAGCAAAATTATCGGTATTGACCTGGGTACAACCAACTCCTGTGTTGCCATCATGGATGGCGACAAGGTCAAAGTTATTGAAAACGCAGAGGGTGACCGCACCACGCCGTCCATTATTGCCTACACCGATGACGGCGAGATCCTGGTCGGGCAGTCAGCAAAGCGCCAGGCGGTTACCAACCCTCATAACACGCTTTATGCCATCAAGCGTCTGATTGGCCGTCGCTTTGAAGACAGTGTCGTGCAGAAAGACATCAAGATGGTGCCTTACAAAATCTCCAAGGCAGACAACGGCGATGCCTGGGTTGAAGTGAAAGGCGAGAAAATGGCGCCGCCGCAGGTGGCTGCTGAAATTCTCAAGAAGATGAAGAAGACGGCAGAAGACTATCTGGGTGAGAAGGTGACCGAAGCGGTTATCACCGTTCCCGCTTATTTCAATGACAGCCAGCGTCAGGCCACCAAAGACGCCGGCCGGATCGCCGGGCTGGACGTGAAGCGGATTATTAACGAGCCCACCGCCGCTGCGCTCGCCTACGGTATGGACAAGAAGAGCGGTGATCGCACCGTCGCTGTCTATGACCTGGGTGGTGGTACCTTTGATATCTCCATCATCGAAATCGCCGATGTTGATGGTGAGCACCAGTTTGAAGTGTTGGCCACCAATGGCGACACCTTCTTGGGTGGTGAAGATTTCGATATGAAAATCATCGAATTCCTTGCCGACCAGTTCAAGAAAGACAGCGGCATTGATCTGCGCGGTGATTCCCTGGCGATGCAGCGTCTGAAAGAAGCGGCCGAGAAGGCGAAAATCGAGCTTTCCAGCAGCCAGCAGACCGACGTAAACCTGCCTTATGTTACGGCTGATGCCAGCGGTCCGAAGCACATGAATGTGAAACTGACCCGTGCCAAGCTCGAATCACTGGTTGAAGAGCTGGTCGAGCGCAGCCTGGCGCCGTGTAAAGTGGCGCTGGAAGACTCTGGCATGAAGAGCAGCGAGATTGAAGAAGTGATTCTGGTCGGTGGCCAGACCCGCATGCCGCTGGTTCAGGAAAAAGTTAAAGCCTTCTTCGGCAAAGAAGCCCGTAAAGACGTTAACCCTGACGAAGCTGTAGCCGTCGGTGCTGCCATTCAGGCCGCGGTGCTGTCCGGCGACGTCAAGGATGTGTTGCTGCTGGACGTGACGCCATTGACCCTGGGTATCGAGACCATGGGTGGTGTTGCAACGCCACTGATCGAGAAGAACACCACAATCCCGACCAAGAAGTCGCAGACCTTCTCGACCGCCGACGATAACCAGACTGCGGTTACCATCCACGTGGTCCAGGGGGAGCGTAAGCAGGCTGCCCAGAACAAGTCTCTGGGACGTTTCGATCTGGCCGATATCCCACCGGCCTCACGGGGTGTGCCGCAGATCGAGGTCACCTTTGATATTGATGCCAACGGTATTCTGAACGTGTCTGCCAAAGACAAGGCAACCGGTAAAGAGCAGTCGATCGTCATCAAGGCCTCTTCCGGCCTCAATGAGGAAGAGATCGAGAAAATGGTTCGTGACGCTGAAGCGAATGCGGACGAAGACCGCAAATTCGAAGAGCTGGTCACCGTGCGAAATCAGGGTGACGCCATGGTTCACAGCGTTCGCAAGACGCTGAATGAAGCTGGCGACAAGGTCAGTGCGGACGATAAGGAAGCCATTGAGACCGCCATCAAGGAGCTGGAAGAAGCTTTGACCGGCACCGATAAGGATGCCATCGAAGCCAAGACCCAGAAGCTCACCGAAGCGTCTTCTGAAATGGCTCAGAAAATGTACGCGGATCAGGCCGGGCAAGCTCAAGAAGCAGAAGGTCAGGGCGCTGAGCAAAGTGGTGCCAAGGATGATGCCGTGGATGCTGAGTTCGAGGAGGTCAAAGACGAAGACAAACGCTAAACAAGGCGATTGTCAGTCTGGAAAAACGCGGGGAGTTCTCCCCGCGTTTTCCGCGTTCTAAAGGATGCCCGTCGGGTATCCCGTGTGGTGGGGAAAAGCCCTGCTGCGTTTTCGAACCAGAATGATGATGTTCCGGCCTCACGCTGCCGGCACAAAAAACAGGGTTTAAAGCATGGCCAAGCGCGATTATTACGAGATTCTGGGTGTCGCCCGGGATGCGGATGAGAAAGACATCAAGCGAGCTTATCGTAAGCTTGCAATGAAGTATCACCCGGACAGAAATTCCGACGATGCAGACTCCGATAACAAGTTCAAGGAAGCCAGTGAGGCTTACGAAGTGCTTGCGGATTCATCGAAGCGTGGCGCTTATGACCAGTTCGGCCATGCGGGTGTTGATGGGCAGGCTGGTGGTGCCGGAGGCTTCGGTGGCGCTGGGGGCAGTTTCTCGGACATTTTCGGCGATGTGTTTGGCGATATCTTTGGTGGCGGCGGCGGGAGCCGGGGTCGCACCACTCGTGGTGCAGATCTTCGCTACACCCTTGAGCTTGACCTGGAAGAGGCGGTCAAAGGGACGACTGTCAAGATTCGCGTACCAGGCCACGTTGAGTGCAACACCTGTGACGGTTCCGGGGCGGAAAAAGGCTCTCGCCCGGAGAACTGCAGTACCTGTAATGGTATGGGTCAGGTAAGGATGCAGCAGGGTTTCTTCACGGTTCAGCAGGCCTGCCCGACCTGTCGGGGCGCCGGTCAGATTATCAAGAATCCCTGTAAGGTGTGCCGGGGCGCTGGCCGGGTTGAGGAGCAGAAAACACTGTCTGTGAAAGTGCCGCCGGGCGTGGATACCGGTGATCGTATTCGTCTGACCGGGGAAGGCGAGATGGGCATGGATGGTGGCCCGGCAGGCGATCTGTATGTGCAGGTCGCGGTACGTGAACATTCCATATTCACCCGGGATGGCCGGAACCTGTATTGTGAAGTGCCGATCAGCATTGTTGATGCTGCTCTGGGCGGCGAACTCGAGGTGCCAACACTGGACGGTCGGGTCAAACTGAAGATCCCGCCAGAGACCCAGACCGGCAAGCTGTTCCGTCTCAGAAACAAGGGCGTGGCGCCAGTACGCGGTGGTCCGGCGGGTGATCTGTTATGTCGGGTGATGGTGGAAACGCCTGTTAATCTGACCAAGCGCCAGAAAGAATTGCTTGAGGAGTTCCAGGGCACGCTGGATGACAGCAGTAGCGGCCGGCATGGCCCCAAGAAGACCTCCTGGTTTGAAGGTGTTAAAAGTTTCTTCGACGAAATGAAGTTTTAAGGACAGTCATCATGAGGGTAGCGATAACCGGAGCAGCAGGGCGCATGGGCAAGGTCCTGATTGAAGCGGTGCAGGATGCGGATGGCGTTACCCTGGGGGCCGCCATTGTCAATCCGGACAGTTCACTTATCGGCGCCGATGCCGGGGAAATTGCCGGCGTAGGCAAGCTTGGTGTGTTGATGGTTGGCAGCCTTGACGAAGCTGTTGCTAATTTCGATGTTCTGATCGATTTCACTTTCCCGGACCTGACCCTCGAGAATCTCGCCTACTGCAAAGAGCATGGCAAGCAGATGGTGATTGGCACCACCGGCTTGACCGAGTCTGAAAAACTCCAGCTTGGGGCAGCTTCGGAGTCTGTGCCGGTGGTGTTTGCGCCCAATATGAGTGTAGGGGTCAACGTTGCGCTGAATCTGTTAAAAACCGCGGCCGAAGCCCTGGGTGACGACTATGATGTTGAAATCATAGAAACCCATCACCGTCACAAAAAAGACGCGCCTTCCGGCACGGCGGTTCGCATGGGGGAGGTGGTTGCGGGCGCTCTCGGCCGGGATCTCAAAGAGTGTGCGGTTTATGGCCGGGAAGGCTTCACAGGTGAGCGTTCGCGAACAGAGATCGGTTTTGAGACTGTACGGGCCGGTGATGTGGTCGGTGATCACACGGTGCTGTTTGCAGGTATCGGGGAACGGCTTGAAATCACCCACAAGGCAAGCAGCCGGATGACCTTCGCCAAAGGTGCGGTGCGCGCCGCTCAGTGGCTGGCCGACAAGCCGGCCGGCCTGTACGACATGCAGGATGTGCTTTCCCTGAAGTAGCCCTGGCAGCGAGCAGGACATTAGCCGTGGACACAGACCGCCCATTTTCTTACAATAAGGCGGTTTAACTGCACCAAGCGTAGCCTGAAAAGCTAGCATCGAAAAAGCGAGAGAGGTTTCAGTACCCCTCTCGCTTTTTTGCGACCTGAATTTGCGCTTGCGTTCCTGTTCGTGACGTTGGAGTCCACTGTTTGCAGGGCTCGATTCGGAACTGACGATACGCCACTCGATGAGGATACAAGCCTTGAGCACACCAGCAATCCTTGCACTCGCAGACGGCAGCCTGTTTTACGGTATCGCCATAGGCGCTGACGGAGAAACCAGCGGCGAGGTTGTCTTTAACACTGCCATGACCGGGTATCAGGAAATCCTGACCGACCCTTCCTATTCGCGCCAGATTGTCACCCTGACCTATCCCCACATCGGCAACACCGGAGTCAACGAGGAAGACGTCGAGTCTGATCGTATCCAGGCTGCCGGGCTGGTAATTCGGGATTTGCCATTATTGGCCAGCAACTGGCGCTCCACCAAAACCCTTGATCAGTACCTGCGGGATAACAATGTTGTTGGCATCGCCGATATCGATACTCGTCGGCTAACCCGAATTCTGCGAGACAAGGGTTCCCAGAGCGGAGCCGTCGTGGCGGGTGCTGGTGCGACTGCCGAGCGGGCACTGGAGCTGGCAAACGCCTTCCCGGGCCTCAAGGGTATGGATCTGGCAAAAGAAGTCAGTGCACAGAAAACGTGGAAATGGGACCAGACCGAATGGGATCTGGATTCTGGCTATGGCTTGCGTGCAAACACACGGTTCAACGTGGTGGCCTGGGATTACGGGATAAAGTTCAACATCCTGCGCATGCTCGCCTCTCGCGGCTGCGACGTCACCATTGTGCCTGCGACCACATCGGCGGCGGACGTTCTGGCGATGGCGCCGGACGGTATCTTCCTGTCCAACGGCCCCGGTGATCCGGAACCCTGTGATTACGCCATACAGGCAATCCGGGAAGTGCTTGAAACTGAAATCCCGATCTTTGGTATCTGTCTCGGTCACCAGCTGTTAGCCCTGGCCAGTGGTGCCAGGACGCTCAAAATGGGACACGGGCACCATGGTGCAAACCATCCGGTCCAGAATCTCGCCACCGGAAAGGTGATGATCACCAGTCAGAACCACGGCTTTGCCGTGGATGAGGCCAGCTTGCCGGACAATCTGGAGGTTACCTACAAGTCACTTTTTGACGGCACTCTGCAGGGCATCCGGCGCAAGGACAAGCCGGCATTCAGTTTTCAGGGACATCCGGAAGCAAGCCCGGGCCCCCACGATGTGGCGCCCCTGTTTGATGAGTTTGTCCGACTGATGGAAGAGCGAGTGGCCTGATTGCGGGTCTTCCACCGTTTCACAGCCGCGTTCTGCGCTGCATGAACTTATAGTTTGCTGACAGGTTTACAACGAAATGCCAAAGCGTACCGACATCAAAAGCATTCTTATCCTGGGTGCCGGCCCCATCGTCATCGGCCAGGCCTGTGAGTTTGACTATTCCGGAGCGCAGGCCTGCAAGGCCCTGCGGGAAGAGGGTTTTCGCGTCATCCTGGTCAACTCCAACCCGGCCACCATCATGACCGACCCGGCGATGGCCGACGCGACCTATATCGAGCCGATTACCTGGAAAACCGTCGCCAAGATTATAGAGTGCGAAAAACCCGATGCGTTGCTGCCTACCATGGGCGGACAAACTGCTCTGAACTGCGCGCTGGACCTTGAGAAGCACGGTGTATTGAAGGAACACGGTGTTGAAATGATCGGCGCCAATGCGGACACCATCGACAAGGCCGAAGATCGCGACCGGTTTGATAAGGCGATGAAGGCCATTAACCTGGATACGCCCAGGGCGTCGATTGCGCATTCCATGGCAGAAGCCTTCCAGGTACTGGACAGCATTGGTTTCCCCTGCATTATCCGCCCGTCCTTTACCATGGGTGGGTCCGGTGGTGGTATTGCCTATAACCGCGATGAGTTTGAAGAGATCTGCACCCGCGGTCTGGATCTTTCCCCCACCAATGAGCTGTTGATCGACGAGTCGCTGATCGGCTGGAAAGAGTACGAGATGGAAGTGGTGCGTGACCGCAACGACAACTGCATCATCATCTGTACGATCGAGAATTTCGACGCCATGGGTGTTCACACCGGCGACTCCATCACTGTGGCACCTGCCCAGACTTTGACGGATAAAGAATATCAGATCATGCGGAACGCCTCTTTGGCGGTACTGCGTGAAATCGGTGTGGAAACCGGCGGTTCCAACGTCCAGTTCGGTATCAATCCGGAAAACGGCCGTATGGTGGTGATCGAGATGAACCCCAGGGTTTCACGATCGTCGGCACTGGCATCCAAGGCCACCGGTTTTCCTATTGCCAAGGTCGCTGCCAAGTTGGCGGTGGGCTACACTCTCGATGAGCTCCAGAACGAAATCACCGGCGGGATTACACCGGCGTCGTTCGAACCCAGCATCGACTACGTCGTTACCAAAATTCCTCGTTTTACCTTCGAGAAGTTCCCGCAAGCGGACGCGCGTCTCACGACCCAGATGAAATCCGTGGGTGAAGTTATGGCCATTGGCCGGACGTTTCAGGAGTCGGTACAGAAAGCGTTACGTGGGCTGGAAGTCGGGTCCGAGGGCTTTGAGGAAATGGTTGACCTGTCCACCAAGGACGGCTGTGAGAACCTGACCCGTGAACTTAACGTTCCCGGTGCCGAGCGCATCTGGTATATCGGCGACGCGTTTCGCAAGGGTATGTCGGTAGATGAGGTGTTCCAGCATACCAAGGTTGACCCCTGGTATCTGGCCCAGATCGAGGATCTGATCCGGGAAGAGGCCGAGCTCAAGACGGCCGGTAAGGCGGATATTGATCACAAAACGTTGTTCCGCCTCAAACGCAAGGGCTTTTCCGACGGCCGGATTGCCACACTGCTGGGCATCTCCGAGGTCAGCCTGCGCAAACTGCGCCATGAACTGAATATCCGCCCGGTCTACAAGCGCGTGGATACCTGCGCGGCTGAGTTTGCCTCTTCCACGGCGTATATGTATTCGACCTATGAGGAAGAATGCGAGGCGGAGCCGACGGATCGCGAGAAAATTGTCGTTATCGGTGGCGGGCCGAATCGCATCGGCCAGGGTATCGAGTTCGATTATTGTTGTGTGCATGCGGCTCTGGCCATGCGGGAAGATGGCTACGAGACCATCATGATCAACTGCAATCCGGAAACCGTGTCCACGGATTACGATACTTCCGACCGGTTGTACTTCGAACCCATAACCCTTGAAGATGTGCTGGAAATTATTCACATCGAGAAGCCCAAGGGTGTGATCGTCCAATACGGTGGCCAAACCCCGCTGAAACTGGCCCGGGGCCTCGAAGCCGCCGGTGTGCCCATCATTGGTACCAGCCCCGATGCGATTGACCGTGCTGAGGATCGGGAGCGGTTTCAGCAGATGATTACCCGGCTCAACCTGCTTCAGCCTGAGAACGCCACCGTGCGAAGCCACGAAGAGGGCCTTCTGGCCGCCCGTGAAATAGGTTATCCGTTAGTGGTGCGCCCGTCTTATGTTCTGGGTGGCCGCGCCATGGAAATTGTCTATGATGAAGCCGAGCTGGTGCGTTATATGCGTAACGCCGTGCTGGTTTCCAATGACAGCCCGGTATTGCTGGATCACTTCCTGAATGCTGCCATCGAGGTTGATATTGATGCCATCTGCGACGGCAAGGATGTGGTCATTGGTGGCATCATGCAGCACATCGAACAGGCGGGGGTTCATTCCGGTGATTCGGCGTGTTCACTTCCGCCCTACACGTTGCCGGCAGCCGTGCAGGACGAAATGCGGGAAACTGTTCGCAAGATGGCCCTGGAGCTCGATGTTGTTGGCCTGATGAATGTGCAGTTGGCATGGCAGGATGACAAGGTTTACGTTATTGAAGTGAATCCGCGAGCGTCCCGAACAGTGCCGTTTGTGTCAAAGGCCATCGGTGTCTCGCTTGCGAAAATCGCGGCACGCTGCATGGCGGGTAAATCTTTGGCAGAACAGAACTTCACCAAGGAGATCATACCTACGCATTTTGCGGTGAAGGAGTCGGTGTTCCCGTTCAGTAAGTTCCCGGCGGTGGACCCGATTCTGGGGCCGGAAATGAAGTCCACCGGCGAAGTGATGGGTATTGGCGACAGCTTTGATGAGGCTTTTGCCAAGGCTGCATTGGCAGCGGGCGAGTGCCTGCCGGTGCAGGGCACTGCTTTCATTTCGGTTCGGGATGTGGATAAGCCCGGCGCGCTCAAAGTGGCTCGGGATCTGGTAGCTGCAGGCTTCAAATTGGTCGCCACCACCGGTACGGCGGAATCGCTACGCGCTGCAGGCATTGCCGTCGAACGGGTCAACAAGATGCGCGAGGGCCGGCCGCACATTGTTGATGCGATCAAAAATAACCAGATCCAGTTGATTATCAATACCACAGAAGGCCGCAAGGCAATATCGGACTCAGCCCAGATTCGCCAGTCCGCCTTGCAGCGCAAAGTGGCCTATACAACGACTCTGGCGGGGGGTGAAGCTTTCTGCCGGGCAATTAATTTTGGGCCTGAGAGAACGGTACGCCGGCTCCAGGAACTGCACACAGGAAAGTGAATGTTATGACAACCCGAGTTCCAATGACCGTCAAGGGCGAAGCCAACCTTCGAGAAGAGCTCAAACAGCTTAAATCTGAGGATCGTCCCCGGGTAATTGCGGCAATCGCCACCGCCCGAGAACATGGTGATCTGAAAGAAAATGCCGAGTATCATGCGGCGCGCGAGCAGCAAAGCTTTATGGAAGGGCGGATTCAGGAAATTGAATCCAAGCTGTCCGTAGCCCAGGTTATTGATGTCACCACTATCGAAAATACCGGCAAGGTGATTTTCGGTGTGACCGTGCATCTTTTGAATGTGGATACGGACGAGCAGGTTCACTACCAGATTTGCGGTGAGGATGAGGCGGATATCAAGGCCGGCCGGTTGTCTGTGTCGTCGCCGATTGCCCGGGCATTGATCGGTAAGAGCGAAGGCGATGTAGTCGCCATTCGCGTACCCTCGGGCACCGTCGAGTATGAAATTGAGAAAGTGGAGCACGTTTAGGCTTATTCGAAAGCGCTAAAAAGCCGGCACAGGTCTTCCTGATGCCGGCTTTTTTAATGCTTGTTCCGACCCGATCTACTGAGTGCGCTGCAGGTTCGACAGCTTGGGGTTGGGCTTGGCGGCGCGGCGCATAATCACGGCAATCTTGCCGATGCTTTGCACCAGTTGGGCTCCCGAGGCTTTGCAAAGCGCGTCGGTAAGTTCCTGGCGCTGCTCCCGGTCCGGGCTGGCAATTTTCACTTTGATTAATTCGTGGTCATTCAGAGCCCGGTCAAGTTCCTGCTGAAGGTTCTCTGTCAGGCCCTTGTCGCCGATTATTACTACCGGCTTCAGGTTGTGGGCAATCGCCCGGTATTCGCGACGCTGTTCAGGCGACAGGCTCATAATTCAATCTCTTGATGGAGGTTATTGATAAAATGCCGGCGACACCCTGGCCGCCAAATCCGTATTATAGTGAGATTGTATCAGAGTCCGCCGGTGGTTAAATTGCCGATACCACTTATGGTGGCGTTCATTCAGGAATCCCGGGCCGGAGGTGCAGAGGGGGTCGCTCAAAATCCAGCGACCGCTGGCTCAGGGAACATTTTGACGGTACCTGGGTCAAAGGTTTTCAAGCTGATGGGTTGGAATTATCGGGATGTCGGCGTACTGACGTTGTAATTTCAGATATGGCACCCAATATTAGTAGTATGGCTTCGGTAGGCATCCCGAAAGCCTTGGGTTTGATTGAACTGGCTCTGGATATGACTCGGCAAGTACTTGCTCCATAAGGAGTGTTTGTAATGAGTGTATTTCAGGGTAAGGTTTCGAAGCATTGTTGGCGGCTATGCGTCAGTCGTTCAGCAGCGTGGTAAGTCGAAAACCGGATTCATCCCGGGCGCGTTCCCGGGAGGTATATCAGGTCTGTAAAGGTTTCAAAGGTTGACGCACGCCTTGGGGTCGATACGGATGGGCTGTTTCTGGTGGACAGGCGTACAAGTAGTGTAAGGTGTCGAAAGAGGTCTGTCTGACACGCAACCTTTCAATTCACAGGTGACGATCCTTGAACGATATGGCAAAAAATCTGGTTTTATGGCTCATAATAGCCGCCGTGCTACTGATGGTGTTTCAGAACTTCACACCGACAACCACCGGTCAGCAAGTTAATTACTCGCAGTTCGTACAGATGGTCCAAGAGGGACAAGTACGGCAAGTCACCATAGATGGCCTGAAAATCCAGGGCACGTCGGGCGATAACAGCCGTTTCGAAACGATTCGGCCCCAGGTGCCTGACAACAAGCTGATGGATGATCTGCTGGCGAACGATGTTGAAATCATCGGTAAGGAGCCAGAGCGTCAGAGCATCTGGACCCAGCTTCTGGTCGCTGCTTTCCCGATCCTGATCATAATTGCTCTTTTCGTGTTCTTTATGCGTCAAATGCAAGGCGGTGGCGGTGGCAAAGGACCGATGTCCTTTGGCAAAAGCAAAGCCCGCCTGATGAGCGAAGATCAGATCAAGACGACCTTCGCAGACGTGGCCGGTGTTGATGAGGCCAAAGAAGACGTCAAGGAAATCGTCGATTTCCTTCGGGATCCCAGCAAGTTTCAGCGTCTCGGTGGACGTATTCCGAAAGGCGTGTTGATGGTGGGGTCGCCTGGTACCGGTAAGACATTGCTTGCCAAGGCAATTGCAGGCGAAGCCAAGGTTCCCTTCTTCTCGATCTCGGGTTCTGATTTCGTCGAGATGTTCGTGGGCGTGGGTGCATCCCGGGTCCGGGACATGTTTGAGCAGGCCAAGAAGCAAAGCCCGTGCATTATCTTCATTGACGAGATTGATGCGGTGGGTCGTCATCGTGGTGCTGGCATGGGTGGTGGTCACGATGAGCGTGAGCAAACACTCAACCAGCTGCTGGTGGAGATGGACGGATTCGAGGGCAACGAAGGCGTTATCGTCATTGCCGCCACCAACCGTCCGGATGTGCTTGATCCGGCCCTGCTTCGCCCGGGCCGCTTTGACCGCCAGGTCGTGGTGAGTTTGCCAGACATCATTGGTCGCGAGCAGATCCTCAAGGTGCACATGAAGAAAGTGCCCCTGGCAGATGGTGTGGAGCCTGCCCTGATTGCGCGAGGCACGCCTGGTTTCTCGGGTGCTGATCTTGCCAACCTGATCAACGAGGCCGCCTTGTTCGCGGCCCGCCGTAACCAGCGCTTGGTCACCATGGAAGAGCTGGAGCTGGCAAAAGATAAGATCATGATGGGCGCTGAACGTAAGTCCATGGTGATGAACGAGAAAGAAAAGCTGAACACGGCTTATCATGAATCCGGCCATGCCATCATCGGGCGCCTGATGCCTGAACATGATCCAGTCTATAAGGTCAGTATTATTCCCCGGGGCAGGGCACTGGGTGTGACCATGTTCTTGCCTGAAGAGGACAAGTACAGCCACAGCAAGCGCTTCCTGATTGGTCAGATCTGCAGCTTGTTTGGTGGTCGTTTGGCCGAGGAGTTGACGCTTGGTTTTGATGGTGTAACAACTGGTGCCTCCAATGACATCGAGCGGGCGACGAAACTTGCCCGTAACATGGTCACCCGTTGGGGTCTGTCGGAAAAGTTGGGGCCATTGCAGTACGACACCGACAGTGAGGAACCTTTCCTGGGCCGCTCAGCCGGGCAGGCCCAGACGGTTTACTCGCCTGAAACTGCTCAGCGTATCGACGAGGAAGTTCGTAGCATCATCGATGAGTGTTATGAGAAGGCTCGTCAGTTACTGACTGATAACCGGGACAAGCTTGATAACATGGCTGACGCCCTGATGAAGTATGAAACCATCGACCGGCTACAAATCGATGACATCATGGAAGGCCGCACGCCGCGCCCGCCGAAGGGTTGGAATGACAGAGGCCCCAGTGGTGGTGTGCCGGTGGAAGGGTCGGATGGCCGGTCGACGCCTGAAGGCTCCCCGGACGAAGGTCGCCCGACTGGTGGCGTTGGTCGGCCGGCGGGAGAGCACTAGACGAGTTCGCTGCCACAGGCCAGACGGGAAGTTTCGCAGAGCCTGTTTGTGACAGCACCCACTAAACGCCGCCCTTGTTACGGGCGGCGTTTTTTTGCTTTTAGCTCAGCCCGAAATGGGAAGCCCTGACATGTTGATGAATTTTGCCGGACGCTCTCTGGACCTCGCCCAGTGCCACGTGATGGGCATCCTTAACGTTACGCCGGATTCGTTTTCCGATGGTGGGCGCTTCATTCGGCGCGATGCAGCTCTTATGCAGGCCCGGCGAATGGTAAGTGACGGGGCTGCATTCATTGATGTCGGCGGTGAATCCACGCGACCCGGATCGTCCCCGGTGTCGGTGCAGGAAGAGCTGGACCGGGTATGTCCTGTGGTGGAGGCGATAGCCGCCGAGTTGGACGCGGTCATTTCGGTAGATACCAGCACTCCGGAAGTGATCGCCGAATCGGTACGGCTGGGGGCGGGCCTTATCAATGACGTTCGCGCCTTGCAGCGGGACGGGGCGGTGAGGGCCGCAGTCGAAGCCGGGGTGCCGGTATGTCTGATGCACATGAAAGGCCAGCCCGGTGACATGCAGGTCAAGCCCGGCTACGACAACGTTAACCGTGAAGTGGCCAGCTTTTTAATGTCCCGGGTGCGCCTGGTTGAAGAGGCAGGAGTGCTGGCACACAATATCCTGCTCGATCCCGGTTTCGGATTTGGCAAAAGCCTCGACCACAACCTGCAGCTACTGGCCGCCGTGGAGCAAATGCGGGCCTTGGGTTACCCTGTTCTGGCTGGGCTGTCACGAAAAAGCATGTTAGGACAGATTACCGGGAGGGATGTGTCGGAAAGGTTGCCTGCCAGCCTCGCAGCCGCGACAATAGCGGCTATGAAAGGAGCATCCATCATTCGGGTTCATGATGTCAGGGAGACCGTGGATGCAGTGAAGGTCGTCACAGCTATGGAGGTAATGGTTCAATGACAGAACGAAAATTCTTTGGAACGGACGGCATAAGAGGCCGGGTCGGCGAAGCTCCGATTACTCCGGACTTTATGCTCAAGTTGGGTTGGGCCGCAGGAATGGCCTTCAAACGTGATGGGCAGCGTAATAGCGTGCTGATTGGCAAGGACACCCGCTTGTCCGGTTATATGTTTGAAAGCGCGCTGGAATCCGGACTTTCCGCAGCTGGTGTTGACGTGAAACTGCTGGGCCCGATGCCAACACCCGCTATTGCTTACCTGACCAGAACGTTTCGCGCCTCGGCAGGAATTGTGATCAGCGCCTCCCATAATCCGCATCATGATAATGGCATCAAGTTTTTCTCGGCGGCCGGCACCAAGCTGGATGATCATCTTGAGTCTGAAATAGAGCGCTGGCTGGATGAGCCACTGGTAGTCTGTGACTCAGGTGAACTCGGTAAGGCGTTTCGGGTTGACGATGCACCGGGGCGCTACATCGAATTTTGTAAAAGCACAGTGCCCAACGAGTTTACCCTTGAAGGGCTGGAAATTGTCCTTGATTGCGCCCACGGTGCGACTTATCACGTAGCGCCCAAAGTGTTCAGAGAGCTGGGGGCCGAGGTATCTGTTATAGGCGCTGATCCCGACGGGCTGAATATCAATCTCAATGTTGGTTCAACCCATATGGAGAGGCTTCGTAACGCTGTTCTGGAGAACAAGGCCGATCTCGGGATTGCATTTGACGGGGATGGCGACCGTGTTCTGATGATTGACCGCGACGGTTCCTATGTTGATGGTGACGAGTTGCTGTTTATCATCGCCTCCCAGCGCAAAGCTGCGGGTACGCTGGTCGGGGGTGTCGTCGGCACCCTGATGACCAACCTCGGGGTTGAGCTGGCGCTACAGGATCAGGGTATAGCCTTCGAGCGTGCCAAAGTGGGCGATCGTTATGTCATGGAGCAGTTGGTCAAGAATGGCTGGTTGCTTGGTGGCGAAGGGTCTGGCCATCTGGTGCTTCGGGATTCCACCTCCACCGGGGATGGTATCGTGTCCGCTCTTCAGGTGCTGTTAGCAGTCTGGCGTTCCGGAAAACCTCTGAACCAGTTACGCCAGGCCATGACCAAGCTGCCGCAGACCATGATAAACGTGAAGATTGCCGAACGCTTTGATCCGCTCTCTCGGTCGGATATCTCCGATGCCGTGAAGGCCGCAGAGCAGGAGCTTGGGAGCGCCGGTCGTATCCTGTTGCGGGCTTCCGGTACTGAGCCCCTGATACGCGTTATGGCGGAAGGCCAAAACGCCGCGGTGATAGCCCGGGTAGCCGAAGAGCTTGCGGTCGTGGTTTCCAATTCATCAGCCTGAATCCGGTTGTCTGTTCGAATTGACTGCTGTATAGTTCCGCCTCCCGTGAATTATGGGGTTATGATGCGACGCAAAATAGTAGCCGCAAACTGGAAGATGAACGGATCAGAAGGCTTTGCCAAGTCTCTGATTAGTGAATTGAAAGTTCAGCTTTCAGTACTTGATAAAGATGTTAAGGTTGTTATTATTCCACCCTCGCTCTACGTTGCTGAGGTTAAGCGTTTGGTATCGGATGCCCCGTTCGCCGTCGGCATCCAGAACGTGGCACAATGGAATCAAGGCGCGTTTACGGGTGAGATTTCGGCGGGCATGGCGGCGGATGTTGGTTGTGAGTATGTGCTCGTAGGTCATTCTGAGCGCAGACAGTTATTTGCCGAGTCCGATCAGGTTGTAGCGGAGAAGGTTCAGCAGGTTTTGAAGTCAGGATTGGTTGCTCTGGTTTGCGTAGGTGAGACCCTGGCAGAACGCCAGGCGGGCCAGGCTGAAGAGGTCGTGTCGAGGCAGTTGCAGATAGCGCTGCAGGGGCTGGCAAGCGACAAGTGGAACAAGATAGTGGTCGCCTATGAGCCGGTTTGGGCCATCGGGACCGGTAAGACAGCGACGGCAGAGGATGCCCAGGCAATGCATCTCCATATGAGGGGCGTGCTGGGATCATTAGGTGCTCCTGCTTCTGATATATCGCTCCTTTACGGAGGTAGCGTCAAGCCTGAGAATGCGCGCGAACTGTTTGGACAGCAGGATATTGATGGCGGCCTGATAGGCGGAGCATCGCTGCTGGCAGACGATTTCGCGAGTATTTGTCGCGCGGTCTGAAAACGAAGCCCAAAGTTTCAAGCGAGTTTTGAGAGATAATTTATGGATTGGATAGAAACGCTGGTAGTCGTTGTGCACGTCGTGATTGCGGTGGCGCTGGTGGGTCTTGTTCTGATCCAGCACGGCAAAGGCGCGGACGCCGGCGCAGCCTTTGGAGGCGGCGGAGCCTCGCAGACAGTATTCGGAAGCCAGGGCAGTGGCAGCTTTTTGACCCGTGCCACAACCTTTTTGGCGATCGTGTTTTTCGCGACCAGTTTTTCTCTGGCGATTTTTGCCAAGCAGCGTGCGGAAGTGGCAGGCCAGGCGGGAATCCCGATGGTTCAGGAATCACCAGCCGCGGCGGATGAATCGCCAGCGGGTGAAGTGCGGTCCAGTGAAGGCGAGAGCGGGGAAGAGTCTTCCATCCCCGAGCTCGAGTGAAGTTTGTAGCCGATGTGGTGGAACTGGTAGACACGCTATCTTGAGGGGGTAGTGGCGAAAGCTGTGCCGGTTCGAGTCCGGCCATCGGCACCATTTTTTGAAGAACGGCTTGGAAGACCCAAGCCGTTTTTTTTGGTCAGTCCTTGACCAGTATGGCCGGCATCCTTATACTCCGGCGATTGATGCAGCGGGTTTTGGCAGTGCCAGATTCGCTCATGACAGGCCAGGTGTCTGTCGGCAGGGGCTGGAAAGGCACCTGCTAGTTCTTGCTACAAGGAGCCCCAAGGCAGATGGCGCTGAGTGTTTCCAGCGCATCTGAGTATTAGGGGCTTTTTGATTACGGGGCCTGGCGCAGCAGGCCCTGGTGCATGAAAAGGGCTGATAGACAGCCCTTTTTTTGTTTGTAGGGCAACCAAAACCGTTACGGAGAAGTGAGCCACTTGTCAGCTAAGTTACAGCAACTTGAAGCCATATTGCGGCCGGTCATAGAAGGCCTGGGGTATGAATTCTGGGGTCTTGAGTTTCGATCGCAGGGTTATCAGTCCCTTCTCAGGGTATTTATTGACGATGCACAAGACGGTATCGGAGTCGAAGACTGCGAAAAGGTCAGCCGTCAGGTCAGCGGTGTACTGGACGTTGAGGATCCGATCCAGTCCGAGTACACCCTGGAAGTATCCTCGCCCGGTATGGACAGACCCCTGTTTCGTCTCGAACATTACGAGGCGTTTGTGGGCCATAAAGTACAGGTCCGACTCCGCATGGCGTTCGAAGGACGCAGAAACTTTCAGGGACTGCTCAAAGGTGTTGAGGATCAGGACGTGGTGGTCGTTGTCGACGACCATGAGTACCTGCTTCCATACGATAGTATTGAGCGGGCAAACATCATTCCGGTTTTCGAGTAAATCGGTTGACTGCGAGTCTAATTTTAAAGGCAGGGCAATCCAATGAGTAAAGAGATTTTGCTGGTGGTTGAGGCCGTCTCGAATGAGAAGGGTGTCGATAAGGACGTAATTTTTGAGGCCATTGAACTGGCTCTCGCCACTGCCGCCAAAAAACGGTACGACGATGAAGATGCGGACATCCGTGTTTCGATTGATCGTCGTACCGGTGAGTACGAAACCTTCCGGCGCTGGTTGATAGTTGACAACGATGCGGTACCGGCTTTGGGGAGCGAGCTCACCATGCAGGAGGCCGAGGAAATTGATAAGGCGCTCCAGCCCGGCGATACCCATGAAGAAAAGGTTGAATCCGTCGCCTTCGGCCGTATTGGTGCCCAGGCAGCCAAACAGATTATTTTCCAGAAAGTGCGCGAGGCCGAGCGGGCAAAAATTGTTGACAGTTACCGCGACCGTGTCGGTGAGTTAGTGTCCGGAACAGTTAAGAAAGTGACCCGCGATAACGTAATCGTTGATTTGGGGTCCAACGCCGAAGCACTGCTGCCGAGGGATCAGTTAATTCCTCGTGAGACGTTCCGCATGGGTGACCGGGTACGGTCGCTGCTGTTGGAAATTCGTACCGATCATCGTGGCCCCCAGCTGATTCTCAGCAGGACCAGCCCGGAAATGCTGATTGAGTTGTTCCGCATCGAAGTGCCTGAAATCGCTGAAGAGCTGATCGAGATCCGCGGAGCTGCCCGTGACCCGGGCTCAAGGGCAAAAATTGCTGTCAAAACCAATGACCGTCGTATCGACCCGGTTGGCGCTTGTGTTGGTATGCGGGGCTCGCGGGTTCAGGCCGTATCGAACGAGCTCGGCGGTGAGCGTGTCGATATTGTGCTTTGGGACGACAACCCGGCCCAGTTGGTTATCAATGCGATGGCGCCTGCAGAGGTCGCTTCCATTGTGATGGACGAAGATGGTCACACCATGGAAGTCGCGGTAGCTGAAGACAACCTGGCGCAAGCCATAGGCCGCAATGGTCAGAATGTTCGGTTGGCCAGTGAGCTGACGGGCTGGACGCTCAACGTGATGACCGAAGAAGAAGCCGGTGAGAAGCAAGAGCAGGAGCAGAGTCGCTTGCTTGAGCACTTCACCAGCCATCTCGATGTCGACGAAGAATTCGCCGGTGTGTTGATCGATGAGGGGTTCACTTCTATAGAAGAAGTAGCCTACATTCCGATGGAGGAAATGCTGGCAATCGAAGGGTTTGATGAAGATACGGTGACGGAGCTTCGTCGTCGCGCCAAGGATGCCTTGTTGAACCAGGCCCTGGCGAGTGAAGAGGCTCTTGAGGGCAGTGAGCCCGCCGAAGATTTGTTGGCCATGGAAGGGATGGATCGTTCGCTGGCGTTCAAGCTGGCGGGCATGGGTATCCGCACCATGGAAGATCTTGCTGAGCAGTCGGTGGACGACTTGCTCGAAATTGACGGAATGGAACAAGAGCGTGCCGGTCAGCTTATCATGACAGCACGCGCACCCTGGTTTCAGGACCAGGCTTAATCGGGAGGATGACCAGTATGGCTGAAGTAACGGTAAAACAACTGGCCGCAGATGTAGGCGCTCCCGTGGATCGCTTGCTGCGTCAGATTGTAGAGGCTGGCCTGAAAGCCCGCTCAGAAAATGACTCTGTATCCAGTGATGAGAAGCAGCAGCTGGTTGCGTTTTTGAGAAAGAACCACGGCGAGTCAGACTCAGGGCCGCAGAAGATCACTCTCAAACGCAAAACGACAACCACGCTGAAAGCCGGAAGCGGTGCAGGTCGCGCCAAGACAGTAAACGTTGAAGTTCGGAAAAAGCGAACGTACATCAAGCGTGAAGACAACCAGCCGGAGGCAGAAGTCGAGCCGGTGGTCCCGGAAGTTGCTGAGGTGACTCCGGCGGAAGTACCGGAGCAACCGGTAGTGGCTGCTGCGACGGATGAGGCGAAACCCGCAGCGTCAGAGGCTGCAACTGCTTCTGAAGAGCCTGCGAAGCCGTCGAAAGAGACTCCGGTGGTTGACAAGCCGGGAGATCTGATCGATCCGGAAATGGCGATCCCGCCTGCTGATCCGGAAAACGCGAAAGACAAAGACCGCAAGCCGAAGAAAAAGAAAGAGAAGGCTCGCGAGCGCGTCGTGGATGAGCCTGATGACGGTAAGCCGAAGAAAAAGTCTGCCGGTCACCGTGGTCCGAGAAACCGTCCGGCCGAGGAGCCCAAAGTGGTCCTTGCCGAGGACGAAGAAGATACAACGCTGCGTAAGCCATTGCGGGCGAAAAAGAAACCGAAAGAAAAGCAACACGCTTTCGAGAGGCCGACCAAACCGATGGTTAGAGAAGTCGAAATTCCCGAGACCATTACCGTGGGTGATCTTGCTCAGCGCATGGCTGTTAAATCCGCCGATGTGATCAAGACCTTGATGGGCATGGGTATCATGGCCACCATTAATCAGCCGCTGGATCAGGAAAGCGCGATTCTGGTGACTGAAGAACTGGGCCACAAAGCCAAAGCCGTTAGTGACGACGCATTTGAGGCGTCCGTGCTGAGCGAGATTTCGTTTGAAGGCGAAAAGGTCAAGCGTGCACCGGTTGTCAGTGTTATGGGTCACGTTGACCATGGCAAGACTTCGTTGCTCGACTATATCCGACGCACCAAGGTTGCCAGCGGTGAGTCCGGAGGTATTACCCAGCACATCGGTGCCTACCATGTGGAAACCGGTCATGGCATGATCTCCTTCCTGGATACTCCGGGCCACGCAGCTTTTACAGCCATGCGTGCCCGCGGTGCCCAGTGCACGGATATCGTGATCCTGGTGGTCGCCGCTGATGATGGTGTTATGCCACAAACCAGGGAAGCGGTTCAGCATGCACGTTCAGCCGGGGTTCCGCTGGTTGTAGCCATTAACAAGATGGACAGGGAAGGGGCCGACCCTGACCGGATCAAAACCGAACTGGCGGGTATGGAAGTGATACCGGAAGACTGGGGCGGTGACGTCCAGTTTGTTCCTGTGTCTGCCCACACCGGTGACGGTATTGACGATCTCCTCGAAGCCATTCTTCTGCAGGCGGAAGTCCTTGAGTTGGCCGCAGTGCCTGACGCTCCGGCAAAGGGTGTGGTGATCGAATCCAGCCTTGAGCGTGGTCGCGGTTCGGTTGCAACGGTGCTGATCCAGAACGGTACCCTGAGACAGGGTGATATGGTCGTTGCGGGCGCTTACTTCGGTAAAGTGCGTGCCATGACGGACGAAGCCGGCAAGCCATCCAAAGAAGCCGGCCCGTCGATTCCTGTTGAAATTCTGGGCCTGAACGGGACACCGGACGCAGGTGATGAATTCTTCGCCGTAGCTGATGAGCGCAAGGCGAAAGAACTGGCGGAATTCCGTCAGGGCCGGGAGCGTGAATCCCGCCTCAAGCGCCAACAGGCAGCCAAACTCGAAAACTTGTTTGAAAATATGGGCAAGGATGAGGTCAAAACCCTCAACGTTGTGCTCAAAACCGACGTGCGCGGATCACTGGAAGCCATTACCAAGGCGCTTCAGGATCTGGGCAATGACGAAGTACAGGTTAAAATCGTCAGCTCCGGTGTCGGTGGTATTGCCGAAACCGACGTCAGTCTGGCGATGGCCACTAACTCCGTTATCTTCGGTTTCAACGTGCGTGCGGATGCTGCATCCAAGCGCCTGGTTGAGCAGGAAGGCCTGGATCTTCGTTACTACAGCATCATCTACAACATGATAGATGACGTGCGAGCTGCGCTGACCGGTATGCTGGCACCTGAGTTCCGTGAAGATATCATTGGCATTGCGGACGTGCGTGAGACCTTCCGGTCACCGAAGTTTGGCCAGGTTGCGGGCTGCATGGTTACCGAAGGCACGGTTTACCGTAGCAAGCCGATTCGTGTGCTGCGGGATAACGTGGTTATCTTTGAAGGTGAGCTGGAATCCCTCCGTCGCTACAAAGATGATGCCGCGGAAGTCCGTAACGGCATGGAGTGCGGTATCGGTGTTAAAGGCTACGACGTCAAGGTCGGTGACCAGATTGAGGTATTCGACCGCGTCAGGGTCGAGCGCAAGCTGGAATCCGCAGGCTGAACGAAGCCAGATGATGATTGATTGACCCCCGGGGCGCGCTGGTGACAGCGCGCCCTGACTATTGCAGGCCTAATTATGCCCAAGGAATTTAGCCGTATTGATCGGATTGGCGATCAGATACAGCGCGAACTGGCCCAGATGATTCAGCGGGATATCAAAGACCCGAGAGTCGGAATGGTGACGGTCAACGCGGTAAAAGTGAGCCGCGACATGGGATACGCTGACATCTATGTGTCACTGCTGACGACCGAAGAGTTGACGGCGGAATCGGAGCCCGTGAAAGAATCGCTCGCTGTGCTCAACAAGGCCGCGGGTTTTCTCCGTGGTCAGTTGGGTCGCGCGATGAAGCTGCGCATGGTGCCAAACCTGCGGTTTCATTTTGACGCCCTGCTTGGCAAGAGCCGTCACATGGACGCATTGATCAACGAGGCGGTAGGCAAGAAGTCCGCTGTGGTTGTTAATCAGGACACAAGCCCGGATGACAGCGATGCCTCTGATGTCTCTGATCACCACGCGGAGCCAAAGGATTGAGTCGCCGGCGTAAAGGCCGCGACGTTAACGGCATTCTGGTTATCGACAAGCCTATGGGCTTGACGTCTAACGGGATTCTGCAACAGGTAAAGCACCTGTTCGGTGCCGCCAAGGCCGGTCATACCGGTGCCCTTGACCCGTTGGCCACCGGTGTTCTGCCGCTTTGCTTTGGCGAGGCCACCAAGTTTTCCCAGATGATGCTCGACAGTGACAAGGCCTACGTGGCGACAGCCCGGATGGGCGTCACAACCGAGACGGGCGACAGTGAGGGCAAGGTTGTCGTTGAAAAGGCGGTGCCGTCGGATCTGACAGAAGTCCGCCTTGAAAGCGTGCTGGAAGCCTTCCGGGGCGATATCCAGCAGGTGCCTTCCATGTATTCGGCGCTCAAACATAAAGGCAGACCCCTGTACGAGTACGCTCGCGAAGGCATTGAAATAGAGCGCCCGGCCCGGCCGGTGACAATCTATGAGCTTCGCCTGCTGGCGTTGCGGGAGAACGAATTTGATATATCCGTCAGTTGCACCAAGGGCACCTATATTCGCTCATTGGTAGAAGATATCGGCCAGGTCCTGGGTTGTGGCGCCCATGTTATTGCCTTACGCCGTACCATGGCTTCCGGGTTTACGCTGGAGCAGACGCACACCATTGATCAGTTGGAAGCTATTCGTTCCCGTGACGAGTCGCTGGATGCTCTGCTGGTCGAGCCGGATGCTGCCCTGTCGATGTTCCCCAGCCTCGAGTTGGCGTCGGACAGGTTACGGTCGATATTGAACGGACAACCCGTTAGAATATCCGATCAGACCGTCACAGGGCCGGTTCGTCTTTATGGTGACAATCGGTTTGTGGGTCTGGGTGAAGGAATTCCCGATGACGGTGACATTAAAATTGTGCCCCGTCGTCTGGTCAAAAACAGCTGAGGTTCCCCCTCGGGGGTAACGTCACTGTCTAGCCGGGCTGCAGAGATGCGCGGTCCGGCCGGATGTCACATTCGCATCGCAAACAATGAGGTGAGTAATGGCACTTTCTGCCGCAGAGAAGTCACAGATTGTAAAAGACTACCAGCAAGATGGAAGCGATACCGGTTCCCCTGAAGTTCAGGTGGCCCTTCTTAGCGCCAACATCGACAAGCTGCAGGGTCACTTCAAGGTCAACAAGCAGGATCACCATTCCCGCCGGGGCCTGATCAGGATGGTTAACCAGCGTCGTAAGCTGCTTGACTACCTGAAGAAGAAAAACGCTGATCGCTATCTTGAGCTGATCAAGCGTCTGGGTCTGCGTCGCTGATCCGTCTGGGTCCAGTGATCTGTCTGGGTGGTGCAGCGCATGCTGCGCCATTCATCAAACCGCGGGGCTTGCCCCCGCTGTTTGTGCTTCTCGCCATTCGGTTCTCCCGCCTGTTCAGGAGGACTGCTTAACGTGCTGATTGTGTAATTTGCGCTCCGGCGCATCGACAACACCTCCAGCAACGCTGCGCTTCCGGCTGTGTCCGGTGATATCCGCAGGATGTCTGTCGTAACCGAAAGCCAAAACCATAGCAGGTTGTTGAAACGCCCGGCGGTTCCATACCGGGTTTTTGCAACAGCCTGTTAGCTTTCAGGCCGGCATGCCTTCGTCATTCACCCGGCAGGGACGAATTGCAGCGATCGAGATAGCGCGCATGGGTGTGCTATCAGACTGAACTGACACGATAGATAAGGAGTTACCGTGAACCCGGTAAAAAAGACATTTGAACTCGGCGGCAAGACCGTCACTCTCGAAACGGGCCGTATTGCCCGCCAGGCAACTGGCTCGGTTCTGGTCACTGTTGGTGATATTGCTGTTCTGGGCACCGTGGTCGGTGCCAAGGATGCCAAGCCGGGCCAGCCTTTCTTCCCACTGACCGTCAATTACTTCGAAAAAACCTACGCTGTGGGCAAAATTCCCGGCGGTTTCTTCAAGCGCGAAGGTCGCCCATCCGATAAAGAAACACTGACGTCGCGCCTGATCGATCGTCCGATTCGCCCGCTGTTCCCGAACGGATTCATGAACGAAGTGCAGGTTATCCTGACGGTTATGTCGTCTGATAAATCCCAGGATCCGGATATCGCCGGCATCCTGGCGGCGTCGGCAGCACTGTCCATCTCGGGCATTCCGTTTGACGGTCCGGTTGGTGCGTCCCGTGTGGCCTACACGAACGAGCGCGGGTATTTTCTGAACCCGACGTTTGAAGAGCTCGACTCGTCGCTGCTGGACATGGTCGTTGCCGGCACTAAAGATGCCGTTCTGATGGTCGAGTCCGAGGCCAAAGGCCTGTCGGAAGACCAGATGCTGGGCGGCGTACTGTTTGCCCATCAGGAAATGCAGACTGCCATCAAGGCAATTCAGGAATTGGCAGACGAAGCGGGTAAGCCCCGCTGGGACTGGCAGCCAGCCACCGAAAACACCGACCTGATCGCAGCGATCAAATCAGGCTTTGCCGATGCGATCGAGGAAGCTTATGCCATCCGCGACAAGATGGAACGCTATGCCCGTCTGAGCATCATCAAAGCCGAAGTTGTTGCGAAACTGGCCGGTGAAGAAGAAGGCCAGCCGTCTGCTGACGAGGTCAAGAAGTACTTCGGCAAAGTCGAGAAGTCCGTGGTTCGTAACCACGTGATTGAGGGCAAGCCCCGTATTGACGGTCGTGACGCCAAAACTGTCCGTCCTATCGAGATTGAAGTCGGTATCTTGCCCAGTGTTCACGGCTCGGCGCTTTTCACCCGTGGCGAAACCCAGGCGATTGTTACCACCACGCTGGGTACTGCCCGTGACATGCAGATTATTGACGCGCTGGAAGGCGAGCGTCGTGACCCGTTCCTGTTCCATTACAACTTCCCTCCGTACTCCGTTGGTGAAGCTGGCCGCGTGGGTTCACCGGGTCGTCGTGAGGTTGGCCATGGCCGTCTCGCCAAACGTGGTGTGGCTGCGGTTATGCCCACGATTGAAGAGTTCCCGTACACCATTCGGGCGGTGTCCGAGATCACTGAATCCAACGGTTCCAGCTCAATGGCCTCCGTGTGCGGTTCAAGCCTTGCACTGATGGACGCTGGCGTACCGATCAAGGCGCCGGTTGCGGGCATTGCCATGGGTCTGGTCAAGGAAGGCGACAAGTTCGCCATCCTGACCGATATTCTGGGTGATGAAGATCATCTGGGCGATATGGATTTCAAGGTTGCCGGTACCTCCGAGGGCATCACCGCCCTGCAGATGGATATCAAGATCAACGGCATTACCGACGAGATCATGGAACTGGCGCTCGAGCAGGCTCACGGAGCCCGTCTGCATATCCTCGGCGAGATGGCCAAGGTAATTTCAGCGCCCCGCGCCGAGCTGTCCGATCGTGCACCAAGCATCACCACCATCAAGATCAATCCGGAGAAAATCCGTGACGTGATCGGTAAGGGCGGCGCTACCATCCGTGGTATCTGCGAAGAGACCGGTGCCTCGATTGACCTGGACGACGATGGTTACGTGAAGATCTACGCCGACACCCAGATCGCAGCGCAGGCAGCGATGAAGCGTGTGATGGAAATCACCGCGGAAATCGAGGTAGGGGCGATCTACAAGGGCAAGGTTGAGCGCATAGTGGACTTTGGCGCCTTTGTGAACATCCTGCCGGGTAAAGACGGCCTGGTCCACATCTCCCAGATATCCGATCGTCGCATCGAGAACGTGACCGACGAGCTGAGTGAAGGTCAGGAAGTGTTGGTCAAGGTGCTGGATGTTGACGCCCGTGGACGAGTCAAATTGTCCATGAAGGAAGTCAAGGAAGGTGAACAGCCGACCGATCTTGCCGCTATCTGATTAGTGAAGTGAGACCAGAAACCCACCTTCCGGAAACGGTTGGTGGGTTTTTTTATTGCTCCAGAAATTCAATAACCCGGTCCCTGTATGCCGGTATCACAAAGGTAGCAGCGTGGGGGGTGTCGGTCCGCAGGAATACCCGGGGTTCACTGGCGGCCTCAAACAAGGCCTGGCCGTGGTGAAAGGGAATGATGCCGTCCCTCACGCTGTGAATGACCATGACCGGGGTGGGGCTGATACCGGCAATGTAGTTGGTACCTTCGTAATCGTCCGGTACGGTCCGGCTCAGGGGCACCTGCAGGGGCCACGTAAGCCAGAACGCCGACAGCTTTTCCCGGGCGATGGTGCGAAATCCCGAGAAGGTACCGTCGAGAATGACGGCGTTCAGCGCGGGCTCTTCGCTGCGTTGGCTCCATTCACTGGCCAACGCGATACCCAGCGCCCCACCGAGGCTCTGTCCCATTAGCGCGATGGGTTTTGGGTCACGATTATTCACCAGCCAGCGCAGGCCGGTCTCGGCATCGTGCAGGGTGCCCTCGATGTCAGGGGCGCCGGTAGACTGCCCGTAGCCGCGATAGTCGATCAGAAAGACGTTGTAGCCTCTCTCGGGCAGCCAGGCTACGTTCAACAGGTGGCTGCTGATGTTCTGGGCATTGCCGTGGAGAAAGTAGATATGACCCTTTGCAGCGCCTTCAGAGGGCAGCCACCAGCCATGGAGGGTCTCACCGTCACCGGTCTCCAGGTAAACGTCTTCGTAGCTCAGGTTCAGTCGGTCAGGGGTGATGTAGACATTGCGATCAGGATAGAAGAACAGTCCGCTACAGCCGACCTGCATGAGCAGGGTGATTGCCAGTATCAGGCCTAGAAGTAGGCGTTTAGTCCGAGCTGCCATTGGGTCTGGTACCTTTGGTAGTGATGTTGCCGGGTGAGTTCAGTGCCAACGCTGAAGTCGCGTCCAAAATGCCAATTGGCTCTGAGGTAGAGCTCATCCTGACGGTGCTGGTTACTGACTATCCAGGCTTTGGTGCGGGCGCCGGAGAGTAGGCTGAAGCGCTTGTTCTGATGCAGCAGGCCAAGGTCGGCACCCGGCGCAACGTCGTAGCCCCGTCGGATATCATCGTCGATTTCTATATCGGCAGTAGCTATTGCCAGTGCCTGGGTCCTCGGACCAAGGCGCCAGCTGCCACCGGCACCACCTTCAAGATAGGGAGCAAATACGCGCTTGCCCGACGCCAGCTCGGTTCTCCGCCCCCCAACACCCACCTGCCATGACAGGGGAGAAAAGAACTGGTCGCGGGGGGACAGGGAGCGAATCTCCACACCGGTAAGCTGCTCGAGCTGAACTTCCTCATTATCGGTGTAGAGCCTCGCGTCCAGTCTCAGGAACTGCAGCTGCGCGCCCGGGCGATAGCCCTCTGGTGGGTCGAGCAGGTCGTGGTAGGCAGGGCGCAGGGTAAGCTGGGCATAATTCCGGTCGCCTTGTTGGCCGCCGCCGACGCTGGCGCGAAACGTATCGTGGCCCTGGTCATCACGAACCTCCGGTGCGGACGGCTTCCGGAGTGGCTCCGCTTCCTGAATCTGGCTGCGGGCCCGCAGCAGGTCATGGGAGAGGGGTGCTGCATGGCCCCTGGGCCAGCTCTCCGCTTCGGTCTGGTAGCGCACGTAATCATAAGTAGCATCGATCAGCTGCGCACGTCGTTCGGGTTCAAGCCGGGTGACTTCATTGCTATCCACAGCGACGTAGCCATTGGCAATGGCTGCAGCCAGGTTCTGGTCATCGTCAGGCAACTGATCGAGCGCATAACTGACACTGGTGGCCGCGGAGGGTCGGTAGTGCACCGATGCCACCAGCTTTTTATCCACCACCCAGCGTACGGTGTCGGAGGGAATGGCATGGGTGCTGACTTCCCCGAGCAAGTCCGTACCGGGCCGGGCCACATCGATCAGCGCGAGCAGCCGGTAAGCGCAATTCTCATCGAAGAAGTAATAGTCAAAGTTCCGGTCCCGTATCTCCCAGGCATGGGCCACCATGATGTCGATTTCATCGGGTTTGAGGTTGAGCTGATATTCCCACAGGTCACGGTTTTCGATGTCCGAGTAGAGGCGAATTTTTTCGTAATAGGGCTGAATTGTGGTGATTCCGGGATAGCCGCCGAAAATGCCCCGGTAGGCGAACACCAGTTCATTGTCGTGAGCTTCCGCGTCGGCGGCGTAAGAAATGGTGTTGGCCAAGAGCAGGTTAGTACCTTCCTCGTCCTTCGGTGGGTCGAGCCGAATAAAGGTATGGCCGAACATGGACGAGGGACTATTGAGGTACGAGGCGGCGAAGACCAGTGTAACGGTTTCGGTATTGAGTTCCTCGCGCCACTCACGGTAGTCGCCGCATTTGGCCGGCTCTTGCGGCAGATTCAGGCGTGCTCTCAGCCATTTGTCCCGGGCAGGGAATCGGCAGCGGGCGTGACCATTCCCGGTCCCGGGTAACTGGATGGCGCCGAGCGTGGCTTCAAGTTCGGCTTTAGGAGAATGTTTGCCATTCGGGCTGATAAAGAATGCCGGGTCGTCGGCCTGGCTGGTGTAGCCGCTCCCGAACCGGTCCATCTGATAGTGGCCGAGCATAAGCCAGGTCGGGTCCTGATGGAGCCCGGGAGGTATGGTCGCCAGATCGGCCAGCGAACACGTGCTGGTGGCGAGGCTGAGAGCAGCCAGCCCGAGACGGAACAGTGAGCGCATGAATGATCGGATGTTAGAGGGTTAGTCGAAGTTTGCGCCGTCCCTGGCGCCCTTCCAGTCCTTCAGAGCCGGCCTGTCTAGGCTGCAACGTATTTGTTCAGAGACTCGTGCTTTTCAAGCAGTGCCACAATGGCATTGACGGCCTGGTCAGACGTGGTGTCTGACGACGGGAAAATGGTAGCAAAATTGTTCTGTAACACACTCCGGAAGGCATCACGGTCGGCGTCATCAACCCCTAGCAGAACAGCGAGCGTATCGAGGTTTTCACCGCTGCCACGGGACATGTCACGGGCGACCTTGTCGATGTTGCTGTCCATGTACATCGCCATGGATTGAACGGACTCGTTGGTCTGACAGCCCAGCGTGCCTGTTGTCATGCCAAAAGTCTGGTTGCCGAAGGTGGCGTTCGTGGTGGCGGCCAGAACATGCGGCGCAATACCGGATTGTCCTTTCCAGATCATGGCTCCTACACCGCAACCAGGCTGGGCAAAAGCGAGGGTAGAGGCACCCATAAGCAGCGCACCCGCGATCAGTTTTTTCATTGTCCACTCCTTGATAGATTGTTCAGCTGTCGTCGCATTTGAACGCAATGCTGACCCCGAATCGCTGAGGCAAAACAAAGCGTTAACGGTCCTGACTCCAAAACGCTCCAAGCGGAAAAACCGTTGCTGTCAGTATAGACCAGAAAATGAAAACGCCAACTGGATATCAAACAGATGGATGCGCGGTCTCAGCCCCCCAGATAGGCATTCTGAACGTCCGGATTGGCCAGCAGGTTGGCGCCGGTGTCTTGCAGGCGAATGAGCCCGTTTTCAAGCACATAGCCCCGGTCTGCCAGGTGCAGTGCCTGGTGGGCATTCTGCTCGACCAGAAACACCGTAATGCCCTCCTCCCGTAGGTGACCGATAATCTCGAAAATCTGCTTGATAATGAGCGGCGCCAGTCCCAGGGAGGGCTCATCCAGAATGATCATCCGGGGCTTGGTCATCAGGGCCCGGCCTATGGCCAGCATTTGCTGCTCACCTCCGGACATGGTGCCGGCGCGTTGGTGCTCGCGTTCCTTGAGTCGGGGAAAGAGCCCGTACACATGCTGCTGGCTTTTGCGGATTTCGGCTTTGGTGTTGAAAAAACCGCCCATGTGCAGGTTTTCCTCCACGGTGAGCCCGGGGAACACCCGGCGCCCTTCCGGCACAATGGCAATTCCCGAGCGCATGATGTCGGAGGTCTTGTCGCGGGTAATGTCTCTGCCTTCCAGGACCACCCGGCCAGAGGTGGCCTGGGGACTGCCGCAGACGGTCATCAGCAAGGTGGTCTTGCCCGCTCCGTTTGCGCCGATCAGGGAGACGATCTCGCCCTTTTTCACCTCAACGGAGACCCCGTGCAGGGCTTCGATCTTGCCGTAATGGGTATGAATATCTTCAAGTAAAAGCATGTGAGTTCCTCAGGCCTCGCCCAGATAGGCTTTGATAACATCATCATTACGGCGAATTTCTTCCGGGGTACCGCTGGCCAGCGGCCGGCCCTGGTTGATGACGTTGATGCGGTCTGAAATTTCCATTACCAGGCTCATATCGTGTTCGATAAGCACAACGGAGACGCGATAGTCCTCCTTGAGGCTGATGATCAATTGGTTGAGCTCCCGGGTTTCGGCCGGGTTCAAACCTGCTGCTGGCTCGTCCAGCATCAGCAGCTTCGGTTCGGTGACCATGCAGCGGGCGATTTCCAGCCGTCTTTGCTGCCCATAGGCGAGATTACCGGCATCCCGGTTGGCGAGATCAAGCAGGCCAACCCGGTTCAGCCAGTAGGCCGCCCGGTCGAGGGATTTGCGTTCCTTTTCCCGGTAGTTGGGTGTTTTGATCAGGCCAGACAACAGATTCGTGTTGAGATGACGATGCTGGGCAACCAGCAGGTTTTCCACTACCGACATGTTCCCGAACAGCCGGACGTGCTGGAAGGTTCTGACCAGACCCATTCGGGAGATTTTGTAATCCGGAGTGCCCTGGATTTCCTTGCCTTCGAACAGGATCTGCCCGCCGGTGGGGCTATAGAACCCGCTCATGCAGTTAAAAACGGTTGTTTTACCGGCTCCGTTGGGGCCAATAATCGAGACAATTTCGTGTTCCTGAACGTCCAGGGATACCTGGTCCACCGCGAGGAGCCCGCCAAAGCGCATCGACAGATTGCGTACTTCAAGCATGATCCGTCACTCCTGCTTCTTGAGTATTATGTGAATTCTGCGCATCGGCATCAGCCCCTGGGGGCGCCATACCATCATCAGCACCATGGCGGCGCCGAATATCAGCATCCGGTATTCCGAAAATTCCCGCGCGAGCTCCGGCAGGACGGTAACGGCAACCGCAGCAAGGATGACGCCAAACTGCGACCCCATGCCGCCGAGAACCACAATGGCCAGGATGATGGCCGACTCCAGGAATACGAAGGATTCGGGGCTGATAAACCCCTGCTTGGAGGCGAAGACAGTGCCGGCAAAGCCGGCAAAGAACGCGCCAATGGTGAAGGCAGAGAGTTTTACGCCGGTACGGCTCAGGCCCAGGGAGCGGGCTGCAATTTCATCTTCTCGCAGGGCCTCCCAGGAACGACCCACGGGCATTTTCATGAGGCGGCGAATGATCAGGAAAGTGACCAGCGCCAGCACCAGGGCGATCAGGTACAGGAATATGATCTTATGGGTGCTGTCGTAGGCGATACCGAAAAAGTCGTGGAAGGAGATGTTGCCTTCCTCTTTGACCCGGCGGCCGAACTCCATACCAAACAGGGTTGGGTCTGGGATGCCCCCGATGCCGTTGGGGCCGCCGGTAAGTGACGTCCAGTTATTCAGCAGAATGCGGATGATCTCGCCGAACCCGAGCGTCACGATGGCCAGGTAGTCACCCCGCAAGCGCAGTACCGGGAAGCCCAGCAGAAAACCGAATAAGGCCGCGATCAGGGCACCGGTCGGCAGGGCCACCCAGAACGACACGCCGAAGTACTGGGACAGCAAGGCAAACGTATAAGCCCCCACGGCGTAAAAGGCCACGTAGCCAAGGTCCAGCAGGCCCGCCAGGCCGACAACGACGTTCAGACCCAGCGCCAGCATGACGTAGATCAGCACCAGTGTGGCAAGGTCGACCGAGCCTCGGGAGGCGATGAACGGCCACAAAAGAGCGCCGGCAACCAGCACGATCAGAAAGATGTTTTCCAGCTTCAGGCGCTTCTCCTGGGGCATCGGCTCACGGTCTGCAAACCGGTTGAGTTTTGGCATCTGCCCGAGCGCGCCCATGATGCTGTCGCGGAAGGTCTGGAACAGGAAAACGACAATCGCCGCCAGCACAATGGACACCAGCGTAGAGGTGCTGGCACCTGTCAGTTTCAGCTCGGTGCCCGCAGACTCCAGGTCAAGCCCCAGGATCGGGGCGGAAATGATCAGAGTAATGATGGCGCTAAACAGCGCGTGCTTGATGTTGTGAGTTGCCATCAGATCTTCTCCACCTCCGGTTTGCCGAGCAGGCCGGTGGGTTTGAAGAGCAGGATCAGAATCAGTAGTCCGAAGGACACCACATCCTTGTACTCGCCACTCAGGTAGCCCGAGGTCATACTTTCCGATACGCCGAGAATAAGTCCACCCAACATCGCGCCAGGGATACTGCCAATGCCGCCAAGCACCGCAGCCGTAAAGGCTTTCAAGCCGGCGATAAAGCCGAACAGCGGGTCAATGGAGCCGTAGTACATGCCGAGCAGCAAGCCTGCAACGGCGGCCAGTGCGGCGCCGATGACGAACGTTGCCGCAATGATCTTGTTGGTGTCGATACCCAACAGGTTCGACATGCCCAAATCCTGGGAGACAGCGCGGCAGGCGCGGCCGGTCCGGGAGCGTGCGATAAACAGGGAGAGCGCTGTCATACAGATCAGGGTGGTGATGAATATAGTGATCTGCATGTAAGAGATAGAGGTCTGGAACGAGTCTTCAGCGCCGAACCGGAAGCCGCCTTCGATCAGCAGCGGAAACCCCATGTTTCTCGAGCCCTGTGCAAGGTGCACATAATTCTGGAGAAAGATCGACATGCCGATGGCGGAGATCAGGGGGATCAGCCGGTGTCGACCCCGCACCGGTCGGTAGGCGATCCGTTCAACGGCCCAGCCCATTGAGCTGGCGACAATGACGGCACAAATCAGGGCAATCAACAGAACCAGGGGCAGCCAGGCCACACCCAGGGTCGCAAGGCCAGTTATGGTAATGAGCGCGGTGTAGGCACCGATCATGTAGACCTCGCCATGGGCGAAGTTGATCATGCCGATAATGCCGTAAACCATCGTGTAGCCGATGGCGATCAGGGCGTAGGCGCTCCCGATCGTCAGCCCGTTAATGAGCTGTTGAATGAAGTACAGGAGGTCTTGCATTGTTTTTTGGCTCCGAAAACCCGCACCTTTCAGTTTTCACTTCACCCCTGCCGGGGTGCCGCCAGGGGTGAAGTGAAAACTTCCGGGGGCTTAAAAAAACACCTTCTCCCGGATCGCGGTGAGAAGGTGTTCCATTACCGTTAATTAACGATTGCGGCTTAGTTTACCGGAGTTTTGCTGCCATCTGAATGCCATTCGTAAACAACAAACTCAAACGACTTCATATCGCCCCTCTCATCATACTCAACAGTCCCGATCGGAGTGGAGTATGTGTTGCTGCGAAGTGCTTCGGCGACTTCAAACGGGTCGGTGGATCCGGCCTGTTCGATACCCTCAGCCACCAGCTGAACCGCGGTGTATGAAGTCAGCACGAAGGGGCCTGATGGGTCTTCGTCCTTGTCTTCAAACGCTTTGACCAGCTCCTGGTTCTCGGCCTTCTCGTCAAAGGCAGGCGGCAGGGTTACCAGCAGGCCTTCCGCAGCTTCGCCGGCGATGGTGTTGATATCTTTGTTGCCAACGCCCTCGGGGCCCATAAAGACCGCATCCAGGTTAGCCTGACGCGCTTGGCGCAGGATAAGCCCGAGCTCCGGGTGGTAGCCGCCGTAGTAGACATAGTCGACACCGGCGTCCCGCAGTTTGGTCACCAGTGACGAGAAGTCTTTGCTGCCAGCAGTGATGCCTTCGAACATGGGAACTTCAACGTCATTCTCCAGCAGCGTATCGCGTACGGCTGTGGCAATACCTTCACCATACTGCTGCTTGTCGTGGATAACAGCGACCCGCTCCGGGTTCAGGCTGGCCAGGTATTCACCGGCAACAGGGCCTTGCATGCTGTCGAGGCCGATAGTGCGGAAGATCAACTCATAGCCGCGCTCGGTAATATCCGGGCTGGTCGATGCCGGTGTGATCATCAGGATGCCTTCATCTTCATAGATGTCCGAGGCAGGCTGTGTGGAGCTTGAGCAGAGGTGGCCGATAACAAAGCGAACACCGTCGTTCACCATTCTGTTGGCAACAGTGACGGCCTGTTTGGGATCACACACGTCGTCAAGTTCGACGGCAACGAGACTTTCCCCCATGACACCGCCATTTGAGTTGATCTGCTCGATTGCCATGCGGGCACCGGAGAACTGCATGTCCCCATACTGGGCAACCGGGCCGGTCATTGGGCCGGCGATACCGATCTTGATTTCAGCGAATGCGCTGCCGGCGCCCATCAGAGCAATGGAAGCGCCAATACCTGCTACAAGTTTCTTTACGGATGTATTCATTGGGTCTGTCCTACTTTGGGTCAGGGTTATTCTTATGTTCTCAACGGATTAAAAGAACACCAGGCCTTGCTTGTTGTCAAGTTCAGGAACGAATTGGAGCAGAAATAAAGCAACCAGCCACGCTTGCATTCTACGATGCAAAGACCTCTAATAGTTAGTGGTATAAATAAAATGCGTAGGCAGCGGTCAGGGGCCTTTTTTGATGTAAGGTCAGTTGAGGAGTAGGGACGTGAACAATTATGAGCAGGTGCTGATTGCGCTCCGGCGGGTTATTCGTGCGACAGATCTGCACTCCAAGCGACTGAGTAAACACTCGGGACTCACCGGCCCGCAACTGTTGATTATGAGAACCATCCGGGATCTCGGAGAAGTCACCATCGGCACCATCGCTGACAAGGTCAGCCTCAGTCAGGCCACGGTGACGACCATTCTTGATCGCCTCGAGCTCCGCAAGCTGGTTTACAGGGTGCGCAACACCCAGGACAAGCGCAAGGTTCACGCCCACCTGACCGAAGACGGGGTCGACATTCTCGCCCGTGCCCCGGAACCCCTGCAGGAAGAGTTCGTAAAGAAGTTCCAGAGCCTGCACGAATGGGAACAAACCATGATCATCGCGTCACTGCAGCGGGTCGCCAATATGATGGACGCCGACGACATCGATGCCTCGCCCGTACTCGACCTCGGGCCAATGCTGCGGGAAGATGGCTGGAAAAGCCGATGACGGGTCCTGAGAACCCGGCATCGGTTTTAAGGCTTATTCCGGCATCTTTGCGGTGATCTCGATAGATTGGTACCAGGCTGCAAGGTCAGAAATTTGCTGATCCGTCAGGTTTTTTGCCACCACAGACATCATCTCGTTCACCCGCTGGCCGCTGCGAAAAGCCTTTAGTTGTTTTTCGATATAAATCTGACTTTCGCCAGCGAGGTGTGGTGCGATGGGTATCTTTGCAATCCCGTCCAGACCATGACAGGTCTTGCACTGGGCCGCGAGTTTCCGCCCTTCTGCAGGATCTGCACCCTGGGCAATCGAGCCGGTAGCCAGAAAAGATGCGAGAATCAATGTTCTTGACAGGGCCGCCTGGGTTGTTCTTGTCATAGGGTTTCTCCGAAAGACCCGGGGGTGCTCCCCCCGGTGCTGAGTTCAGGAGTCTGAACCGGTGTAGGCGATTCGGTAAACGGCGCCAGCCAGGTCGTCGGAGACCAGTAGTGAGCCATCCTTAAGCTGCGTCACATCGACCGGGCGTCCCAAGTATTCGCCGTTCTCATCCAGCCATCCCTCGGCGAACGGAACCGTCTCTCCAGCAATGTTGCCCTCCGGGTCTACCGGCGTGAACATGACACGGGCGCCGATGGGCGTGGTCCGGTTCCAGGAACCGTGTTGCGCTGAGAATATCCCACCCTGGTATTGCTTCGGAAACATCTTGCCGGTGTAGAACATCATGCCGAGGTCCGCGGCATGGGCCACGGTTTCAACAACCGGGAACACCACCTCCACCGGCACTTCCTCGCCTTTATATTCATTGGTACGCACGTCACCGCCACCGTACCAGGGGTGGCCGAAATGTTGGCCCATAGCGGTTTGGCGGTTGATTTCTCCTGGTGGAATGTCATCACCCATGCCGTCGACCTGGTTATCCGTAAACCAGAGTTCTCCGGTGGAGGGGTGGAAATCCTGGCCGACGGAGTTCCGGACGCCCCGGGTGTATACCTCCCGTCCTGTGCCATCCTGATTGACCCGGATTATGCCGCCGAGACCGACCTCGTTAAACGTATCCAGATGCTCGGGAGGTGCGACATTGTAGGGTTGTCCCAGGGAGATATAGAGTTTCCCGTCGGGCCCGACATCGCATACCCGCGCGGTGTGATTGTAGCTCACGAACTGCTCGGGAATCAGCTTGCCTCCGGGAATGACTTCGGAAGCCACCACGTCTCCGCCCTCATAGAAAAACTCGGCGGCGGGGTAAGCCAGCACCCGGTTCTGCTCTGCGATATAAAGCACGCCGTCCGGTGAGAAACAGGGGCCGTTGGGCACAGCTTTGGCCAGCGAGGGCGCGAAATTTTTGACTTCATCGGCGACCCGGTCTTTGTCCCGGTCGGTCACGGCCCAGACCTCTGTTTTCCGGGTACCCACAAAGGTAACCACCCCCTGGGGTCCGACAGCCATGTGGCGGGCATCCGGAACCAGCGCGTACAGACTGATCTCGAAACCCTCTGGGAGCTGGATCTTTTCAAGGGTTTTCCGGATGGCGTCTGCGCTGTCGCCTTTCTGGTCGATTACGGTAAATTCGGACTTTCCGGTGGTCTGGAAATTACCCAGTTTCTTGAGGGTGTCGTCGGACTGGCTATAAGCGAAAGGAACGCAAGCGAGGCCTGCGGCCACATACAGGATCGAGAATTTTTTGTGCATTGTTTGCCGCTCTCTTTGATCATCGAGTTGGGAACCGGTGACTTGGGAGAGACCGGCTATTTGTTTTTTTTGATCTACGACGAATTCAGTAAAGATAACGGCATGATTGGTGTCAATGCGCGCCCACACTGGTCAGACCAGAAATATTAATGGACGCTGGATTCCTTTCGCGGCTTGTTGCCAAAGCACACCGAGTAAACATCGGAATAGTGCTTGGCAAAGTTTACCTCCAGCCCCTCCTTCAGATAGTCCGGAAGCTCTTCATAGTCACCCCGGTTGGCCTCTGGCAAGATCAAGGTATCGATTTTCTGTCGCCGGGCCGCGATGATTTTTTCCCGCACCCCGCCAATGGGCAGCACCTGCCCGGTCAGCGTCAGTTCGCCCGTCATGGCGATATTCTGCTGCGGAGCTTCACCCCGGGCGATGGACAGCAAGGCGGTGGCCATGGTGATGCCGGCACTGGGGCCGTCTTTCGGCGTGGCGCCTTCGGGCACATGAAGATGCACGAACGATTTGTCAAAGAAGGTCAGGTCACCTTTGAAGCGCTTCAGGTTGGAGGACACATAGCTGTAGGCGATTTCTGCGGACTCCTTCATGACGTCACCAAGCTGACCGGTCAGTTTGAAGCCGCGCTGGTTGCTGTGGATACGCGATGCCTCAATACTCAATGTCACGCCCCCCATGGCCGTCCACGCCAGCCCGGTTACTACACCGATGCCTTTCATGGCTTTTTCGCGCTTGAACTGGGGCTGCCCCAGATAACCGGCAAGATCGGAAATGCCGACCCTTACCGGGGTGCCCGGCTTTTCCAGGAGCTTGACGATGCCTTTGCGAATCAGTTTGTGGAGCAGTTTTTCCAGGCCCCGAACACCGGCCTCGCGGGCGTAGCCTTCGATGACCTGACGAATGGCCGCATCGGTCACGTTGAACTGCTTCTTCAAAAGCCCGGCCCGTTTCAGCAGGCGTGGCAGCAGATGATGTTTGGCAATTACCAGCTTTTCTTCGGTGATGTAGCCCGACAGGCGGATGGTATCCATGCGGTCCAGCAAGGGCCGGGGAATGGTGTCCAGCTGGTTGGCAGTACAGATAAACAGCACTTTGGACAGATCCATCCGCACGTCGAGGTAGTGATCAAGGAACTCCCGGTTCTGTTCCGGGTCCAGGGTTTCCAGCAAGGCCGAGGCCGGGTCACCTTGATAGGAGGCGCCGATCTTGTCGATCTCATCCAGCATGATGACCGGGTTGGCGACTTTGGCGTCTTTCAGAGCCTGAACAAATTTACCGGGCATGGCGCCGATATAAGTGCGGCGATGGCCCTTGATTTCCGCCTCATCCCGCATGCCCCCGACACTGAAGCGGTAGAATTCGCGGCCAAGTGCATCGGCGATCGAGCGCCCGATAGAGGTTTTGCCGACCCCCGGCGGGCCAACAAGAAGCAGGATCGATCCGGAGACTTCGCCTTTGAAGGTGCCCTCTGCAAGGAACTCCACGATGCGGTCCTTAACATCGTCCAGGCCGTCATGATCCTGATCGAGAATGCGGCGGGCTTCCGCGAGATCGAAGTGGTCTTTGGACGTCTGGCCCCAGGGCACCTGGGTCAGCCAGTCCAGGTAATTCCGGGTGACGCCGTATTCCGGAGAACCCTGTTCCAGCACCCGCAGCTTTTCCAGCTCGTCTTCAAAGCGCTGCACCACGTGATCCGGTGGTGACAGTTCGGTCATCCGGGCCTGGAAGCGTTCGGCATCGGCGGTTTTGTCATCCTTCGCCATGCCCAGTTCACGCTGGATGACCTTGAGCTGCTCCCGGAGAAAGAACTCGCGCTGGTGCTTCTGGACCTTGTCGTTCACTTCTTCGTTGATCTCGGCCTGCAGCCGGGCAACTTCCTGTTCCTTGCGCATCAGCAGCAAGACTTTTTCCATTCGCCGCAGTAGGGGAACGGTGTTCAGCACCTCTTGCAGCTCGGTACCCCGGGCACTGGTCATCGAAGCACCAAAATCCGCAAGCGGTGAGCTGTCCTCCGGCCCGAAGCGGGACAGGTACTGTTTGACCTCCTCGCCGTATAACGGGTTAGTGCGAAGCAGATCTTTGATGGCACTAATGATGGCGAGGGTGTATGCCTTGAGCTCTTCCTTCTGCTCCTCGGGTTCCTCCGGGTATTCGACTTCGACCAGGTACGGCGGTTTGCGACGCAACCATTGCACAATCCGGATCCGCTGCACGCCCTGGGCGATGAACTGGATCTTGCCGTCTTCCTGCTGGGCGTGATGTATGCGCACGGCACAGCCCATGGTTTCGAGCTCGTCACTCTCCGGCACCGGGTCATCCTGAACAGGATTGTCCACGAAGCAGAGCCCCAACATGTGGTGGTCCGTTTCACTGACGCGTTTGAGCGTCTCGTGCCAGGGTTTCTGGTTAACTACAACTGGCTGAACCTGGGCCGGGAAAAATGGGCGGTTGGACACCGGAATGACGTACATGCGCCGGGGCATGGACTGACGGGCAAGCGTGAGGCTGTTCTTACTCTCGTCTTTACCGATGTATTCGGTGACATCATCATGTGGGTCCTGCTGGCTGTCGTCATTCATGCGGCGTATGCGTCCCTATATGGTTCAACAGGTTTAAAGGCTATTCCCGTAATGTGACGGCGCTGGCGGTTATTTCAAGGCTGGGCTCGGTCAGGACTTGAATTTGCCCGCCCCGCCTCTACCTATTGAGGTATCATTTTTATTTTATGGATCGGGACTCAACCATGAGCAGTTCGCCGTATATTTTCGATGCCACCGCTGAAAACTTTCAGGAAAAAGTCATGCAGGCCTCCATGACAACGCCGGTACTGGTGGATGTATGGGCTGACTGGTGTGCCCCCTGCAAACAGCTGACACCGGTATTGGAGAAACTGGCGAATGACTACAAAGGCGGCTTCATGCTGGCCAAAGTCAACGCTGATGAGCAGCAGGAGCTCTCCGGCAGCCTGGGCGTGCGCAGCCTGCCGACCGTCATACTCGTCAAGAATGGCCAGGCCGTGGACGGTTTCAATGGCGCTCTGCCGGAGGGGGAGGTTCGCAAGGTGCTGGACAAGCATGTGGAAGCGCCGGCCGAGAACCCCCACGACAAAGCCCACCGGCTCTGGGAAGAAGGCGATCTGGACGGTGCGCTCACCGTGTTGACCGAAATGAACCAGAATGATCCCGGTGATCTCAAGGTGCTCATTGACCTGGCCCAGATCAAGGCCGAGCTGGGAGACATCGAAACGGCAGAGCAAGTGTTGAACAGCTTGCCTCCCGAAGAGAAAATGCAGCCCCAGGCCCGACAACTCGCCGCCCGTCTGAAATTCATGAAGCAGGCCGGTGAACTGCCGCCAATACAGGAGCTCGAGAAAACCCTCGACGCCAACCCGAAGGATTCCGCTGCGCTGCATCAGCTGGCCTTGCAGCATGTACTGAAAGACAATAATGCCGAGGCCATGGACTTGCTGATTCGACTGATCCAGTCCGACGCTTCCTACAAGGACGGCATCGCCAAAACCACATTGATCGAGCTGTTCGACAAGCTGGGTAATAACAACGCGGACGTGCGGACATACCGGCGTAAGCTGTATACCCTGATGCACTGACAGACGAACGGGGGCTCCGACCCCCGTTCTTCGGTTTCTGACTCAGCCATTCCCCCTCTTCATTTCCTCAAACTCATCCTCAAAGAAGAACTTCTCCTCCCCAAAAGCCGGCTTCAGTTCATGCAGCCAGGTGGCCGTCTCGCTGTATTGGGCAAAGAACGGGCGCTGCACCCAGTCCGGGTTACGGCCCTGGATAAAGCGCAGCACAAACACCTTCTCGCCGTGGATTTCAGTGATGCCCTGAATTTCCACCTTGCCGGGACCGGCGCTCATGGAGGGGCCGCGGGCGGTGCGGGCGAGGCCGGAGACTTGTTTGATGGCATCGCGGTAGATGTGGAAGGCTTCCACCAATGGCACCTCGAAGTAGTTCTTGGCGCCGGTGTCCCGCTCCACAAACATGTAGTAGGGGATGATGCCCAGCTGTACTTCTTTCTTCCACAGTCTGGCCCAGTCGTCGGCGTTGTCGTTGACGTGTTTGATCAGCGGGCCCTGGGCGCGGATCTCGGCGCCGGTGGCACGGATGCGACGGATGGCCTCTTCGGCGATGTCGGTGGTGATTTCCTGCCAGTGGTTGTAGTGCGCCATGATAGCCACGTGCTTGCCGCCGTCTACCAGCCGGGTGAACAGGTCCAGCAGCTCTTCGGAGTCCTTGTCAGTGACAAAGCGGTAGGGCCAGAAGGTGAGGGCTTTGGTGCCAATCCGGATGGTCTGGATATGGTCGTATTCCGGTTCCAGCAATGGCTCCAGGTACTGCACCAGATGTTTGGTCTTCATCACCATGGGGTCGCCGCCGGTAACCAGAAGGTCGCTGATCTCCGGGTGCTCCCTAAGGTAGCCGTGAAGTTTGCCGGCATCGGTGCTGGCCATTTTCAGGTCCTTGTCACCCACAAACTGCGCCCAGCGAAAACAGAATGTGCAATAGGAGTGGCAGGTCTGGCCCTGGGACGGGAAAAACAGCACGGTCTCCCGGTACTTGTGCTGAACGCCTTCAAGAACCTCGCCATCAAACTCGGGCAGATTCATCTCCATTTGCCCGGCCGGATGCGGGTTGAGCTCGTCGCGGATTTCCTTGGCCACCGCCTGAATCAGTTTTTTATCAGCGCCATCGCGATGCATTTTTGCCATGCGTTCAAAATGCTCGTCTTTCAACATGCCCTTCTGGGGAAACACCAGTTGATAGATCGGGTCGTTGGGGACCTTGTCCCAGTTGATCAACTCGTTGATCACATACTCGTTGACCCGGAACGGCAATACGCTGGCAACCACTTTCATTTCAAACAGGGTGGCTTCCGGCAGGTTTTGAATCACCTCGATTTTGTCCATCTGGCGATCGGTGAACACCTGAAAGCGCCGTTCTTCGAATTCGACAGCGGGGATGCGATCTGGAAAGCTGACGATAGAGTTCATGGAGCGTCCTCGAGTTGCATTGTGTTGTCGGCGAGAGGATCTGGCGGCTCGCCCATCGACTAAAAATAGGCGAGAAAGTATACAGAAGTGTGAAACTGTTTTCAGGTCTAATCAAAATTCTTGCCTGTCTTGCGCTCTAATGCGGACCAAACACTTGGCTGGTGTTGAAATGAACGGAATCGTGTCGGTATAAAGGGGCTTTATCGTGAAGATTTTATTTAGAGTGGCAAGGATTTGGCTCACCATTCGTAATGCTACGACATTGGTCGTATGCAGGTTGTTTGAAATCGCAACTAAGGGCATTATTCCTCACTATTCTTAGAGTTTTTGAGCGAATTCGTAGTAAAAATACTACAAAATTAAAGCCGCACTGATCCATCAGGTTTTGCCGAGGGTATTCATTAATCGAGTTTCTCCCGGGCTTGGCAGTTGCGGCCAATTTAGACAGGAAAGTTAATAATCCTGTTCTATGCTGTATAGGAAACATTCGAGTAGACACCTGCATTTGTAACGGTTTGAATTTCACATCGCGCGGCCGGTTGCCTGTTTTAGCGGAAGCCGCTGCACTAAATAAGGTTAGGGGAGGGTTTGATGTACCAGGACGATGATCCCATCGAGACCAGTGAATGGTTAGATGCACTGGAGTCTCTGATAGAACAAGAAGGCGTTGATCGCGCCAAATACATTCTCGAGCGATTGTCCGAAAGGGCGAGTCGGGACGGCACTGAACTCCCTTACTCCATCACGACACCGTTCCGGAATAGCATTCCCGTTTCCCGGGAAGCGCCAATGCCCGGTGATCTTTTTATGGAGCGGAGAATTCGCTCGTTGATTCGCTGGAACGCCATGGCCATGGTTTTGCGAGCGAACCAGCGTCCAGGCGAGCTCGGCGGCCACATCTCCTCGTTCTCTTCAGCGGCCACGCTCTACGATGTGGGCTTTAACTACTTCTTTCATGGCGGTGATGAAAAGCGGGAATCGGACCTGATTTATTTCCAGGGCCACTCCTCTCCGGGTATTTATGCGCGCTCCTACCTGGAAGGACGGCTGGAAGAAAACCAGCTTGATAAATATCGCGAGGAAGTCGATGGCGAAGGCCTGCCCTCTTACCCTCACCCCTGGTTGATGCCGGATTACTGGCAGTTCCCTACCGTTTCCATGGGTCTGGGTCCCATCCAGGCCATCTATCAGGCCCATGTCATGAAGTACCTGGACAGCCGGGAACTGATTGAAATGGGTGACCGCAAGGTGTGGTGCTTTGTGGGTGACGGCGAGTGTGATGAGCCTGAAACCCTGGGTTCCATTTCCATGGCAGGGCGTGAAAATCTCAGCAACCTGATTTTCGTGATCAACTGCAACCTGCAGCGACTGGATGGGCCGGTGCGCGGTAACGGCAAGATCATACAGGAACTGGAAGGTGTGTTCCGGGGCGCCGGGTGGAACGTAGCCAAGGTGGTCTGGGGTCGTCACTGGGATCCGCTGTTTGCCCGTGATCAGGAAGGTTTCATGCAGCGCGTGATGGAAGAAGCCTGTGACGGCGATCTGCAGAACTTCAAGAGCAATGGTCCGGCATACACCCGCAAGAACTTCTTCGGCAAATACCCGGAACTTGCGAAAATGGTCGAGAATCTCTCCGATGACGAGATCGGCAAGCTCAACCGCGGCGGCCACGACCCCTACAAGATCTACGCTGCCTATCATCACGCGGTGCACAACAACGGTGGCCGCCCGACGGTCATTCTGGCCCATACCATCAAAGGTTACGGCTTCGGCGAAGCAGGGGAAGCTCAGAACACCGCGCACTCCCTCAAAAAGCTCGACATTGATCAGCTGAGGGCCTTCCGTGACCGGTTCGCGATACCGCTGAAAGACGATGAGCTGGAAGCGGTGCCCTATTACCGACCGGCGCCAGACAGCCCGGAATTGGTCTACATGAAGAAGCGCCGGCAGGATCTGGGTGGCTTTTATCCCAAGCGCCGCAAGGATAGCCAGCCGCTGAAGATACCCGAGCTGGACATCTTCAAGAACCTGCTGGAAGGCACCGGTGACCGCAAGATCTCCACCACCATGGCATTTGTCCGCCTGCTGACGGCACTGACCAAGGATAAGCGCATCGGTAAGCGTGTGGTTCCGATTGTGCCGGACGAAGCCCGGACCTTCGGTATGGAAGGCATGTTCCGGCAGTTGGGTATTTATACCGCCGAAGGTCAGAAGTATGTACCGGAAGATCGTGACCAGATCATGTATTACCGGGAAGACAAAAAGGGCCAGATTCTGGAAGAGGGCATCAACGAGCACGGCTCGATGGCTGCGTGGATGGCAGCGGCAACGTCATACAGCACCAACGACTTCCCGCTGATTCCGTTCTACACCTTCTATTCCATGTTCGGCTTCCAGCGCGTTGGAGATCTCGCCTGGGCCTCGGGTGACATTCAGGCCCGTGGTTTCCTGGTGGGCGGTACTTCCGGGCGCACTACATTGAACGGCGAAGGTCTGCAGCACCAGGACGGTCACAGCCATGTACTGGCGCAAACCATCCCGAACTGCATTGCCTATGACCCGGCCTACGCTTACGAAATGGCGGTGGTGGTCCACGAAGGCATGAAGCGCATGTACGAGCGCAACGAAAATGTCTTCTACTACATCACCATCATGAATGAGAACTACGAACAGCCCGCCATGCCCAAAGGTATCGAGGAAGGCATCATAAAAGGCATGTACCTGTTCGAGTCGGTCGAAGCGAAGGGTAAAAGCAAGAGCCCTCGGGTTCAGCTGATGGGTTCCGGTGCCATCCTGAATGAGGTGCGTGCGGGTGCCCAGTTGCTCAAAGACGACTTTGGCGTCGGCAGTGATATCTGGAGTGTGACCAGCTTCAATGAACTGGCCCGTGAGGGGCAGCACGTTGACCGCTGGAATCGTTTCCACCCCGACGACACCCCGAAAAAAGCGTACATCACCCAGTGCCTGGAGAAAATGAAAGGCCCGGTGGTGTCATCCACAGATTACATCAAGCTGCACTCGGAGCAGGTCAGGGCCTATATGCCTGGCACTTACGTGACTCTGGGTACGGATGGCTTCGGCCGCAGTGATACCCGTGAGAAGCTGCGAAGCTTCTTCGAAGTGGACCGTTATCACGTTGTGGTGGCTGCTTTGACTGCACTGGCTCGTGACGGCGAGGTCAAGGAAGACCAGGTTCTGGAGGCAATGCGCAAGTACGGCATTGATCGCAATAAATCGAACCCGGTGTTGAGCTAAGGAGACCGCCATGAGTGAACAGGAAATCAAAGTTCCGGATCTCGGCGGGGCGGATGAAGTCGAGGTTATCGAAATCACCGTCAGCAAGGGTGACTCCGTAGCCGAAGAAGATCCGATCCTTACTGTAGAGTCCGATAAGGCATCCGTAGAGCTGCCTTCACCCTCCGCCGGCAAGATCACCAAAATCACCGTCAAGGTGGGTGACAAGGTCAAGGAGGGCGATGTCGTCGGCATGATGGAAGTCGAGTCAGGCGCACAGACCGGGGACGAATCCGGCGGCTCTGATGAGTCGCAGAACGACGCTGATGAGAAGCCCGAAAAACCGGAACCTGAAAAAGCCGAGGCATCGGAGAGTAAATCCGACGATGCCGAGAGCAAACCCAAGAAGGCATCTTCCGGTGGTGGCGCTCGTAAAGAGAAGGTTCAGGTACCGGATATGGGCGGCTCCGAGGACGTGCCCATCATAGAGATCAACGTCAAGGAAGGTGACGAAGTCGCCGAGGATGATCCGCTGGTCACTGTGGAGTCTGACAAGGCGACCATGGAGATTCCTTCACCCTTTGCCGGCAAGATCGGCAAGATCCTGGTGTCCGAAGGCGACAAGATTTCCCAGGGCGATGATCTGCTGGAAATGCAGGTAACCGGTGGTGAGTCGGGTGAGGATGTCAGCGACACAGACGAGAAGCCCGAAGCGCCGGCATCGCAAGAGTCATCCACCTCTGCTCCGAAACAGGAAAAACAACCCGCCAAAGAAGAGCGCCAGGCGGCGCCCGAGCCAGAACTGCCACCTGCGGGCACAAAGGTCCACGCAGGCCCCGCGGTGCGCAAGCTCGCCCGTGAACTTGGCGCGGACCTGACCCGGATTAAAGGCAGTGGGCCCAAGAGCCGGATTGTGAAGGACGATATTCACGCCTACGTGAAGCAGCAGCTCCACCGCACCCAGGAAGCCGGGGCCGGCGGGGGCGCCGTCACAGGCGGTTCCGGTATTCCGGGCATCAAGCTGCCGGATTTCAGCCAGTTTGGTGATATCCAGCGCGAGTCCATGTCACGGATGCAGGTCGCTACCGCCAACAACATGGCCCGTAGCTGGCTGAATGTGCCCCATGTGACCCAGTTCGATGATGCTGACATCACCGAGATGGAAAATTTCCGCAAGGCCCAGAAAGCGGCTGGCGAAAAGCGTGGCTCAAAGCTCACGCCGCTGCCATTCCTGCTCAAGGCCTGTGCCCGTGCGCTGGCGGAGTTGCCCCAGTTCAACGTGGCGCTGGATATGGAAAAGAAGGAAATTGTCCATAAGAACTACATCCACATCGGCGTTGCCGTCGATACCCCCGCCGGCCTGATGGTTCCGGTTATCCGTAACGTCGATCAGAAAGGTCTGTGGGAGCTGGCGGATGAGGCGATGGAGCTGGCCGGTAAAGCGCGGGACAAGAAGCTCAAGCCCAACGAGATGCAGGGCGCCTGCTTCTCCATAACCAGCCTGGGTGGAATCGGTGGCACGGCGTTCACGCCGATCGTGAATGCGCCGGAAATAGCCATTCTCGGGGTGTCAAAAGCGGCCATGAAGCCGGTCTGGGATGGCAAGGAGTTCCAGCCCCGGCTGATCCTCCCGTTGTCCCTGTCCTATGATCACCGGGCGGTGAACGGTGCCGATGCCGCCAGGTTTACGGCCTTGCTCAGCGAGTTGCTGGGAGATATTCGGCACTTGTTGCTTTAAGTTTTTTGCTCCGTGTTAGGTATCCTCCTGGCCTGTAGGTTGGGAGGTCCGACAAAGGCCGGGGCCTCGTTTCAGGACGGTGCTCATAGCGTGTCCTGAAACGAGGCCCCGGTCTTTGTCGTTTGATGTCCGTAGGTATCCGCTTTGTTTGTATTATTTTGTGCAGGTCAAAAAAAACCCCGGCCGGAGCCGGGGTTTCTTGTATTCAAACTTCCAGGTGTGACTTAGAAGTTGTATTGACCTGCGAACAGGATACGGCTTCCGTCACCGTCAGAACCGTCTACGTTTTCACGCTGCAGGAACTGGTACTCAACGCCCATCATGACGTTTTCAACCGGAGTCCACTGGTAGTTGGCCATCACTGCTGAGTTGGTTTCGCTCTGTCCGCCGACAGCCATACCATCGTCTTCGGCGTCGTCCCAGTCAACCTGAACGATACCATAACCGATGTTGACGCTTCTGCCGCCGCCCAGGTTAATGCCTGTGCCGACTTGGCCGCCGTAGCCGGATACAGTTTCAAGGTTGCCGCTGGCATCAATATAGGCGCTGGCTGCGCCAAAGTTGTCACCGGAGCGATACAGGTAGCTGTTAGCCCCGTCAGTGTAAGACACTGAGCCCTGAATGGTGATCATATCGGTAAGCGCCATTTTCAGCGAGCCAAAAGTGGCGAAACCTACCGCGCTGTCGTCTTCAGTGCCTGTGTCATACTCAACCTGGTGCGCCAGAATTGCTGCAGCGTAGGAGAGACCGCCCGCAGAATCCTGCAATCTTGCAGTGAACGTTGGGAGGGAATCCTTGCCGCTGTTAATATCCAGAATATTACTGTTGTCCGTGTTGTTTCTGCCGATGTCACCACTCGGTTGCTCCAGCGAGAACGACAGCGGGCCGGAGGTATAGCGGGCCTGAGGTGCGCGGGACTGTAGGCCAGCGGCGCCGGGCAGAGAGTCGAAGTCCAGTGTGGAGGTGTTGCCGACGAAGCTGGTGAAGTTCGACCAGGTCTGGCCCAGCAGCACGCCATTGTATTCACCGTAGGCGTGACGCAGACGCACGGTTCCGCCGCCACTGCCACGGAAGTCACCTTCGATGTTAACCTTGACGCCCTCGGGGCTTATAGTTGTTACACCGATCCGGCTCTGGAATGCGTCCGCACCAAAGTGGCCATCAACACCGGAGTCCGTGGCAAGGTTTGCGTAAGATCCTGAGCGGGTGCTCAGAGAATTGTCATTGTCTATGTCATAACTCGCGTTAAACCGGCCGTAACCATAGACGCTGGTCTCGTAACCGCCAGTCTCGAAACTTACGGCTCCGGCCTGAGCACTTACCCCAAGCACTGCCGCGGCGGCCGTCGCACGGATTGCCATCCTGAGTTTGTTGCTTTGCATCGTTGTTGTCTCCACAGGTTATTGTTGTACGGTCCCGTACAAACTAGTTACGAATCTGTGACAAATCAAACATTTTCGATTAATAATTAGACGAAGGTCTAAGGTGTGTCGTTAGACTGTCTTGATTCTACTGTAGTCTATAGTTGTTTTTTGTGCGTAGGTATTTGATGGTCCCGAAAAATCACCTTACAAGCTCGGAAATATTCGCGTTCCTCGACCTCGAAACGACCGGTGGAAATGCCAGCTATGATCGCATCACCGAGGTAGGTATCCGCTTTTGGCAAGACGTTGAAATCATTGGTGAATATCAAACCCTGGTAAACCCTGAAACTCGCATCTCGAGCTTCATCGAGCGGTTAACGGGCATTACCAATGCCATGGTCGCTGATGCCCCCGTGTTCGCCGGGATTGCCGACGTTCTCCGGGAAAAGCTCGACGGTGTCATCTTCGTCGCCCACAACGCCCGCTTCGATTACAGTTTCATCAAGTCCGAGTTTCGCCGGCTGGGCCAGGCGTTCTCGGCACCGGTATTGTGTACGGTGAAACTGTCCCGGTATCTGTACCCGGAATTCCCTCGCCATAACATGGACGCCCTGATTGCCCGTTATGGGCTGGCACAGGTGCGGCGCCACCGGGCGATGGGCGATGTATCGGCGATGTTCGAGTTTTTTCGGTACGCGATGGCCGACAAAGGTCAGGAGCGGTTTGAGGAGGCACTGCGGTTTTTACTCAAACGGCCCAGCGTGCCCTCTCACTTGCCAGCCGATATTCTGTCGGACCTGCCCCGTTGCCCCGGCGTGTACCGGTTTTATGGTGAGAAGGATGTACTGCTGTACGTCGGTAAAAGCACCAGTATCCAACAACGGGTGGCGTCGCATTTCTCCGGTGATCACAACACCAACAAGGATGTGCGCATTTCTGAAAGCCTGCGCCGCGTCGAATGGACGGAGACCGCCGGAGAGCTGGGCGCCCTGTTACTGGAGCTGAAGCAGATAAAAGGCCTGAGCCCGCTGTTCAACCGGCGCTCACGGGCGGCAAAAACCCTGGTCAGTATTGAGCTGGCGGCAAACCGGTCCGGTTATCTGCAAGCCCGGTTGGTCCGGGAGATTGAGCCCCATCGGCTGGGTGATTATTACGGGCTGTTCCGCAGTAAAAAAGACGCCGAGCGGGCACTGCGCGGTATTGCCCAGAAAAACGACCTCTGCAACAAACTGCTGGGGCTTGAGCCGGAGCGCGAGGGCCCGTGCTTCCAACGCACACTGGGCCGCTGCAACGGCGCCTGCGATGGCGGCGAGGACGTGGTGCGCTATAACCTTCGAGCACAGATTGGCTTCCACGGGTTGCGCCTGAAAACCTGGCCCTGGCAGGGGCCGGTGGGCGTTGTGGAGCGGGATCAGGCCACTGGCCGAACGGACATCCTGGTCATCTATAACTGGCTGCACATCACGACCGTTCACCACGAAGATGAACTGCATGAGATCTCGGTTCATGGTGCGCGAGTCACTTTCGATCTGGATTCCTATAAGCTGGTAGTCAAGGCGCTGATGGGTCAGGATGGCCGTCAACTGACAGTCATTGAGCTGCCCGGAACCGGTGAGCCTGACGTATTGATGCCCTGACACGGGTGCCTCCGTTCTGTCCCCATTGAATCCGTATAATCCCGATACCCAATAGGGTCTTGGGCGACTAAACTGAATATAACAACCGTCTGTTAATGGTGAGACCCGAATGAACAAGCAAAGCATCACCCGCGAGCTGTTTGACGAAGTTATGGTGCCCAATTACGCGCCGGGCAAAATTATTCCGGTTAAAGGCAAGGGCTCCCGGGTCTGGGACCAGGACGGGCGCGAATTCGTTGATCTGGCGGGCGGTATTGCTGTGACTTCTCTCGGCCATGCCCACCCGGGTCTGGTAGGGGCGCTGGTTGAGCAGGCAGGAAAACTCTGGCACCTGTCGAATGTTCTCACCAATGAACCGGCCCTCAAACTTGCAAAAACACTGTGCGATCTGACGTTCGCCGAACGGGTGTTTTTCGCCAACTCCGGGGGCGAAGCCAACGAGGCGGCTTTCAAACTGGCTCGCCGTTACGCCTGGGAGCATTTCGGTCCGGAGAAGAACGAAATCATCTCGTTCCGCAACAGCTTTCACGGCCGCACCCTGTTCACCGTCAGCGTCGGCGGGCAGGCCAAGTATCTGGAAGGTTTTGAGCCTGCGCCCGGGGGCATTCACCACGCCGATTTCAACGATCTGGCCTCTGTTGAAGCGCTGATCTCCGGTAAAACCTGTGCCATCGTGGTCGAGCCCATCCAGGGCGAAGGCGGCGTAATGCCTGGCGACAAAGCCTTTCTTGAGGGGCTCCGGGCGCTCTGTGACAGGCACAATGCTCTGCTGGTATTTGACGAGGTGCAGTGCGGGGTCGGTCGGACCGGGCATTTGTTCGCATATCAGATGTACGGCGTCACGCCGGATATTCTGTCGTCGGCAAAATCACTCGGCGGGGGGTTTCCGATCGGGGCGATGCTGACCACCGCTAAAATCGCGGCCAGCCTGGGCGTTGGCACCCATGGCAGTACCTACGGTGGCAACCCGCTCGGTTGTGCGGTGGCTCAGAAAGTCATTGATACGGTGTCTCAGGCGGAAATTCTCAAAGGCATCAAGGCTCGCTCCGAGCGTCTCCGCAAGGGCATGATGGCCATTGGCGAGCGTTACCAGATCTTCAGCGAGGTGCGCGGGGAAGGCTTGCTGCTGGGGTGTGTGCTGACCGAAGCATGGCAGGGCAGGGCAAAGGACTTCCTCAACGCGGGGATTGACGAAGGTGTCATGGTGCTGATCGCGGGGGTGAATGTCATTCGTCTGGCGCCCTCCCTGATCATCCCGGAACCGGATATCGACGAAGGACTGGAGCGGTTTGAGCGAGCGGTCAAAAAGGTATGCGCATAAGGCAGTTATAATCCGGCAAACAAAGGAGTGATCGGCATGTGGGTTGTTCGCCCGGCTCAGCTGAAAGATTTACCCGACATCAAGGCGTTGGCGTCGGCGTTGAAGGCCCGAGTGTCCTCGACCGTTCCTGCGGATGAAGCCAAACTCGCTGAAAAAATAGAGTACTCCCGCCGCTCGCTGGCGGGAGAACCGGATACGGCTGGCAATGAACGTCTGATGTTCGTGCTGGAAAATACCAAAACCGGCAAGGTACACGGTACCGCCGGAATTGATGCCCGTGCCGGCAGTGGTCACCCGTTTTATAATTACCGGCGGGATGCTCTGATTCATGCCTCCCACGAGTTGGGGGTTTCCAGCCGGGTGGATGTACTTTACCCCTCTCATGCGCTCACCGATCGTACCCTGTTGTGTTCCTTCATGATTGCGCCCGAGTTGCGGGGCACCGAAGCTTTTGAGCTGCTGTCACGGGCCAGACTGCTGTTTGTTGCCCGCCACCGGGCATTGTTTGCCAAGCTGATGGCGGTGGAAATCCAGGGCGTGCAGCTGGAATCCGGAGCTGTGCCGTTCTGGGACAGCCTGGGTCGCCACTTCTTCAACATGGATTTTGAAACCGCCGACGCCCATTCCGGCGCCCTGAGCAAGACCTTTATAGCGGAGCTGATGCCGCCCAATCCGATATACGTCACGTTGCTGACCGATGCCGCTCAGGCCGCCCTCGGTCAGCCACACGCAATGGCTGCCCAGACCTGCGATCTGCTGGATAGAGAGGGTTTTCAGATCGGTAACTATGTGGATATTTTTGATGGTGGCCCGGTGCTGGAAGCACGCACAGATATGCTGCGCAGCGTGATTGGCAGCCATCGCAAGACCCTGCGTACCGGTGAGGAAATTCGTGGTGATGTCTACCTGGTGAGTATCGGCGAGGGTGAAGCCTTTCGCTGCGTGCTGTCAGTGCTCAGTGAGGGCCTGGTTGAAACCGTTAAAATGCCGGTCACACTTCAAACCCAGCTCAACTGCAGTCATGGCGATGAGCTGCTGGTGGTGCCATTATGAGCCTGAATTTTGAGGACCAGACATGTTGATTATTCGTCCCCTGCAGGAAACCGATCTTGATGATCTTTACCGGATGGCAAAGTCCGCAGGCAAAGGCCTCACCTCTTTGCCTGCCAACAAGGACCGCCTGGCCGGGAAAATCAACCGGGCCCAGGAGACCTTTAATCAGCGCTGCGCCCCGGAAGCGGGTATGTACCTGTTTGCCCTGGAAGACACCGAGCTGAAGCAGTGCGTTGGTATCAGTGGTATTGAAGCCCGGGTGGGCCTGGAGGAGGTGTTTTACAACTACCGACTCAGTACCACGGTAAACGCATCCCGGGAGCTGGGAGTGCATGTGCGTACGCCAACGCTGCACCTTTCCAATGATATGACGGATACCACAGAGATCTGCTCGCTGCTGTTGTCCGACACCCATCGCAAGGGCGGCAGTGGCCTGCTGCTGTCGCGCTGCCGCTTCATGTATCTTGATGATTTCAGACGCCACTTTTCGGAGAAGGTGTTTGCAGAAATGCGCGGGGTATCCGATGAGAGCGGCCGTAGCCCGCTATGGGATGCGCTGGGCGCCCGCTTCTTCGACATGGAGTTCAGTCAGGCGGACTATCTTTCGGGGGTAGGCAACAAATCGTTTATTGCCGAGCTGATGCCCAAATTCCCCATTTATCTGCCGTTGCTGCCCGGTGCCGCCCGGGCGGTGATTGGACGGGTTCACGACAACACGGCGCCGGCCCTGAAAATGCTTCAGTCCGAGGGTTTCAACTTCAACGGGCTGGTGGATATCTTTGATGGCGGGCCGTTAGTCGAAGCCTTTATTCACAACATTCGCACCGTTCGGGAGAGCCTGAATCGCCATGTGCTGATAAGCCGCAAGCCGATCAATCTGGAGGTGCCAGCCGAAGAACGGGTGATGATCTCCAATCGTTCGTTCCGGGATTTCAGAGTGACCACGATTCCGATGCAGTGTATCAAGCCCGATACCGTCAGTATTCCAGCCGAAGTGGCCGAGGCGCTGGATGTGTCCTCCGGTGACCTGGTTCGTCTTGCACCCTTGAAAGACGCTGGCCGATCACCAATACAGATGGTAGCCCACTGAACTGAACGTGCGTCGCAACCATGCTGATTCAAATGCCCGGGAGGTGCAGAAATGACCATTAAACTGATCGGTGAACTTCTTATCAACGGGCTTTGGCTGGAAGGCCACGGGCCTTTGTTTGAGTCGGTCCAGCCGGTGACCGGTGAAACGACCTGGGAGGGCGAAAGTGCCAGCCTTGAGGATGTAGATGCTGCTGTCAGGGCCGCCCGTAAGGCTTTTCCCGACTGGCGTCGCCAGTCGTTTGACGAGCGTCGGGCTATTATCGAAAAGTTTGGTGCGCAACTTGAAGCTGAAAAAGAAACCCTGGCCCACCAGATTGGTCTCGAAACCGGTAAGCCATTGTGGGAGTCCCGCACGGAAGTCGCGGCGATGATCGGCAAGATTGCCATTTCCATTCAGGCTTACAATGACCGCACCGGCCATACTGAGTCCGATGTGGCCGCCGGCCATGCGGTGGTGCGCCACCGGCCCCATGGCGTGGTCGGGGTGTTCGGCCCCTATAATTTTCCCGGTCATCTGCCCAATGGCCATATTGTGCCGGCCTTGCTGGCGGGCAATACGGTGGTCTTCAAGCCAAGCGAGCTTACACCCGGAGTGGCGGAGATGACGGTGCGCCTGTGGCTCAAGGCTGGCCTGCCCAACGGGGTTATCAACCTCGCGCAGGGCGGCCGGGACACCGGGGTCGCGCTGGCAGGCCACCCGGGTATTGACGGCTTGTTCTTTACTGGCAGCTCCAATGTGGGACACCGGCTGCATCAGCAGTTCGGCGGCCAGCCAGAGAAGATTCTGGCGCTGGAAATGGGGGGTAATAACCCGCTGATTATCCAACATGTTTCAGATATTGACGGAGCGGTCCATCATGCCCTGCAGTCCGCCTTCCTGTCCGCTGGCCAGCGCTGTACCTGCGCCCGTCGGCTGCTCATTCCTCGTGGGCAGAAAGGCGACAAAGTGCTGGCACGGCTGGTGGAGGTTGCCGGCCGGATCAAGGTCGGGGCCTTCGATGCGGAACCTCAGCCGTTTATGGGTTCGGTGGTGTCGGTGGAGGCAGCCGACAAGCTGCTGGAGGCCCAGGCCGCACTGATTGAGGCCGGAGGCACCAGCCTGCTTGAGATGAAGAGAGTGAAAGCCGGGACGGCGTTGCTGTCACCGGGCATAGTCGATGTCACCGGCATCGAAACAGCAGATGAGGAGTTCTTCGGCCCCTTGCTGAAGGTATACCGCTACCACAGTTTTGATGACGCTCTGGCGTTGGCCAATGACACCCGCTACGGCCTCTCTGCCGGCATCCTGACTGATGACCGGGCTTTGTATGAGCGCGTGGTGGAAGAGGTGCGGGCTGGCATCGTGAACTGGAACCGCCCCCTGACCGGCGCCAGCAGTGCGGCGCCTTTTGGTGGCGTAGGTGCCAGCGGTAACCATCGCGCCAGTGCTTACTATGCGGCGGACTATTGCGCCTGGCCGATGGCCTCGCTGGAAGCCAAAAAGAGCGAGTTGCCAGCCAACCTGGCCCCGGGTCTCCACTTTGACTGACACGGGCGTCGAGAACACATTGACTGATCGGGATCTGCACCATGCCTAGACACGCAATTGAAGCCAATTTCGACGGCCTGGTCGGCCCGACCCACAATTACGCGGGCCTGTCCTGGGGCAATGTGGCTTCCAGGTCCAATGTGCATGCGGTGGCCAATCCTCGAGAGGCGGCTCTGCAGGGGCTGCAGAAGATGAAAAGGCTGGCGGGCCGGGGCTATGTCCAGGGCATTCTGCCGCCCCATGAACGGCCTCACATCCCGACCCTGAAAGCGCTCGGATTTACCGGTTCAGACGCCGACATACTCAAGGCTGTGGCGGAGCAGAATCCGGTCGTGCTGGCGGCGGTTGCCTCTGCTTCCAGCATGTGGACCGCCAATGCAGCGACAGTGTCCGCCAGTGCCGACACCGCAGATCATCGGGTTCACTTTACCCCCGCCAACCTCAGTGCCAAGTTCCACCGCTCCATCGAGCACGTGGTGACCGGGCGGGCACTGGGCTCAATTTTCAGTGACGAAGCCTACTTTGCGCACCACAAAGCCTTGCCGTCGGTGAGCCAGTTCGGGGATGAGGGTGCGGCCAACCACACCCGGCTGTGCGCTTCCCACGGTGCGCCGGGAGTAGAGCTGTTTGTCTACGGCCAGGCCGCATTCGACGAGTCCCGGCCCGCGCCTGTGCGTTTCCCCGCCCGTCAGACCCTGGAAGCGTCCCAGGCCATTGCCCGGCTGCATGGCTTGACGGATAACCACGTGGTCTTCGCCCAGCAGAATCCGGCGGCCATTGATTCGGGCGTGTTCCACAATGACGTAATCGCGGTCGGTAACGGCAATGTGCTGTTCTACCATGAACAAGCGTTCCTGGATGAAAAACGCCTGCTGGCCGATGTCCGGGCCCGGCTGCACGGCGCTGAGCTGCAGGCCATCAAGGTGATGGAATCTGATGTGCCGCTGTCGGATGCGGTGGCATCCTACCTGTTTAACAGTCAGCTGCTATCCACGCCCGAGGGCGGCATGATGCTGGCGGTGCCCGGAGAGTGTCGGGAGATTGCCTCGGTCAGTAACTTCCTGGATGGCCTTGTGGCTGCTGGCGGCCCCATCACGTCGGTTGAGGTGTTCGACGTCAAGCAATCCATGCGCAATGGCGGCGGACCTGCTTGCCTGCGGCTGAGGGTCGCGCTCATGGATGACGAGCTCAACGCCATGCATCAAGGCGTGCTGATGGACGACGCCTTGTTCGAACGGTTAAGTATCTGGGTTCAGGGGCACTACCGGGACGAGTTAAGCCAGGCCGATCTGGCGGACCCCATGCTGCTGGAGGAAAGCCGTCACGCCCTCGATGAGCTAACGGGCATCCTGGGCCTGGGCTCGATTTACGATTTCCAGCGCTGAAACAGCCCCTGCGAGGTCGGGTTTTGTAGGAGCGACTTCAGTCGCGAAATGAGGCGATCGCCGATGCCGGATTTCAGATCAGGCTGCGATCGATGACATCAGCATCGTCAGGGTGTGCTGGATAAGCTGTTCGCTGGGGTAGTCGGCCAGCGGCCCCGGTTCTGACATTTCCTGCTGGCACAGCATGATCACGCCATGGAGTGCTCCTCGCAAATAGAGGGCGGTTTGCAGGGGATCCTGGATCCTTTCCCGGCATAGCGTGCCGTCTTCCAGTCCCACCTGTATCGACTGAACCATCAGTTGCATGGTTTCGTTGTCACAGCCTGACATCTGTTCCGCCTGAGCTTCATCCGCGTCCTGTATGGCAGTAGCGGCTTTGGTCAGGGCGGCGAAATAGTCGGGTTGTTCCAGATAGAAGCGGTAGTAAGCACGGCCAATAGCGCCGATCTGCTGCAGCCCATTCTCCGCGTCCAGGCAGGCCCGGGCGAAGCGCTGGCGCAGACTTTCCCCGGCCCGCAACATGATGCCGCGCTGAATGGCTGACTTATCCTTGAAGTACACATACAGTAGCGCCCGGCTGAGGTTGGCGGTACGTGCAATGTCATCCATGGAGGTGCGCTCGTATCCCTTTTCCGAGAAGACCAATTCAGCGGCATCCAGAATGGCGTCATAGCGTGCCTGCTTTTCCTGCTCCCTACGGGACTTCAGTTCATTTGCCATGGCTTTTTCAGGGTTCCTGTAATGGGTCCGGGCACAGCGCTGTGGCCGTTAAAACATAGTAATTGACAAAGTGTCAAAGAATGACATTATGTCTGTCAATGAGTGAATCATTAACCATTGGGCGAAAAAGGGCAAGCAGGGATGAAGCGCAAGGCCAGGGAGGGAGGTAAGGAAATAGCCACGGAGAGTCACAGAGAGATTCAGGTCATGAAACAGATCCAACACCCATTCGCATTGGCATTGGGCGCCTTGTCCCTTCTTTTGCTGGCAGCCTGCGGCCCCACAGAGTCAGCCCAGGTACCGGAACAAAGGCCGGTAACCGTCCGGACCGCACCGGTTTCAATGGGTACCCAGGTCGCGGAGCCACTGCGGTTTTCCGGCATTGTACAGGCTCGCCAACGGGCGACACTGACGTTCCAGATCAGCGGGAATCTGGTCGAGCGGTCCATTGAACTGGGTGAAAGGGTCGAGGCTGGGGATGTTCTGGCCCGTTTATATAACCCCGGCCTGGAGCCTGCCAGAGCCTCGGCCCGGGCGCGATTGAAAGAACTCTCCACGCAGCTTGATCAGTCCCAGCGGGAATGGGACCGCTCCAGTCAGCTGCAGGAGAAAGGCGTGGTGTCAGTGCAGGCCCTGGAACAGCTGGCAGCCCGTCGGGATGGCTTGCTTGCAAGTGTTGCCACAGCTGAAGCCGCGCTGGCAGAAGCCAACCATATGCTTGATGAAAGCATTCTGAGAGCGCCGTTTGGAGGCCGGGTTGAGGCCCTGCTGGTGGAAAAGGACGAGTTTGTGGCTGCGGGCCAGCCTGTGGTGCGGCTGTCATCGCCGGATGGCCGGGAAGTGGAGGTTCGTATTCCGGCGTTTCTTCTGAATCAGGTCTCCCTGGGTCAGCTGATGCCGGTGTGGTCAGTGCAAACCCGGGGTGCAGTGCCGGTCACCGGCAGTGTGACAGAAATTGCCCAGGCAGGGTCGGTGCGGGGCGAGTTGCATCCAGTGCTGGTTAGCCTGCCGGAGAACACGCTCCAACCCGGGGAGCCGGTAGAAGTAGGTATCGTGCCGAACGTTCAGGGTGAGATCAGTGTGCCGGTGCTGGCGGTGATGCAGGCAACCGGAGGCAACAGTATTTTTCGCATTACGGATGGGTACGCACAACGGGTGCCGGTGACCGTGCACCGAATCATCGGTGAGCAGGTGGTGGTATCTTCGGAAAGCCTCGAGCAAGGAGACCAGGTGGTATACGCGGGTCTGACCCGGCTTGCTGATGGTGATGCGGTGGAGATTCTGCAATGATCCGTGCACTTCTGGGCTGCCGCCGGTTGCTCGGGATGGTTGTGGTCATGCTGTGCCTGCTGGGTTACGCGGCCTATAACACCATGCCCCGACAGGAAGACCCCTCATTTCCCCAGCGGGCCGGCCTGATTTCAGTGAATTACCCGGGCGCCAGCGCCGACGCAGTGGAGCGGCTGGTCTTAAGGCCGTTGGCGGATGAACTGCTGCAGGTTGAAGAGGTGAATGTAGCGTCCGGAACGGCCCGCACCGGTGTGGCGCTGGTCCGGATTCGTCTTGAGGACAGCATTTACGATACCGATGCCGCGTGGGACCGGGTGCGTCAGGCGATGGATCGGGCCCGGTCGGAATTCCCCGAAGGCGTGGGTCAAATGGCCCTCGATGACCGCCTGATTGATATTCCGGCCGTGGTGCTGGCAGTGGGGGGGTCGCCTTCGGTCACAGCCTTGAGTGCCGCCGCAGAAAAAGTGAAACATGCCCTGTCTAGCGTGCCGGGGGTTTCCCGTGTGGAACTGGAAGGGGATGTAAGCGAACAGATTACCCTGGCTTTGGATGATGCCGCGCTCTATCGTCTGGGTATTTCCCCGGCGGCCGTGTTGAACACCCTGGCCAACCGCAACCAGATAACACCGGGTGGTTTTGTGGTGTCGGACGGGCGCCGGCTGTCGATTCTACCCAACAGCGAATTTGCTGACCTTGATGCTATCCGCGCCACGCCGATTGCGTTGCCCGACGGCAGTCAGGTGCCACTGGCGGCCGCTGCCGACATCTGGCGAGGCCCTGCCGAACCCCGTGAACCGGAAACCTGGGCCGATGGCGAGCGCGTTGTGCTGGTCTCGGTGATCATGCGCGAGGGCTCAACCGATGCCATCAGTTTCGGCCGGAACATCCGCGCGCATCTCGACAGGATTCGACCGGAGATTGCGCCGTTCGCGGTAGAGGAAATGTTCTTCCAGCCCGATCAGGTATCCGACCGGCTCGACAACCTGGCCTGGAGCCTGTTGGCGAGTGTCGCCATTATCATTGCGGTGGTTTTCCTCGGTATGGGGCTTCGAATGGGCCTACTGGTCGCTTCCATTCTGCCCATGGTCACGCTGATCAGTATTGGTCTTTATGATTTCGGTGGCGGAGTGCTGCATCAGATCGCGGTGATCGGCATGGTAATCTCCCTTGGTATTCTGATCGATAACGCGATTGTGGTGGTGGAAAATATCCAGACCCGGCTTGACCAGGGATTTGAGCGCCTGGACTCTCTTGCCGGCGCCATTCGGGAACTCGCTGGGCCGCTGGGGGCCTCGACGGGTACAACCCTTGCTGCATTTGCGCCGTTGCTGTTGTCCAAGGGCGGCACCGCCGATTTCACCCGGGGCATCCCGGTAATGATCATGTTGACGCTATCGGTCAGCTATTTGCTGGCAATTTCCGTTGTGCCCTTGCTGGCGGCCCGGTTTCTGAGACCGCGGCAGCTTGGTACCCGGGACCGGATGGCGGGCCTGGCCGAAACGCTGGGGCGACTGGTCTCGACCATGCCGAAAACGCTGGTGATTGCCAGTGCTGTGATGGTAGCCGCCAGTCTGTTGTTAACCCCCTTTCTGAAGCTGCAGTTTTTCCCCAATGCCGACCGGCCCCAGGTTATCGTTGAGATGTACATGCCCGAGGGTACGCATCAATCCCGTACCTCCGAAGTCTCCGAACGTCTGGAGCGGGCGATCCGGACGCAATCCGAGACCGTGAAAGTCCATCGGTTCGTGGGGTTTACCGGCCCGAGTTTTTACTACAATCTGCTGCGTTATCCGCAAGCACCAAACCGGGGGCGACTGGTGGTGGAGACTCCAGATCTTGAGGCTACCGGCGGGCTGGTGCGGTGGATTCGCAATTACGCCGCCACAGAAATGCCCGAGCTGGACCTGACGGTCGGTGTTCTGGGGCAGGGGCCGCCACGGGCTGCGCCGGTGGAGGTTCGTGTTTATCATGTCAACGACGAGCAGCGGGCGGAAGCCACGGAGCAGGTCTACCAGGCCCTGCGCCATAGCCCGGGCGCCGTCGATGTCCGGCATGACCGGGATCTCGGGGTGCCGAGCATTGCGATCAACGTGAATGACGGTATTGCCGCCCGCTATGGAGTGAATCGGTCGGATGTGGCCCAGAGTCTCTATGGCCAGAGTTTTGGTGTGGTGGCGGAACAGTATCGCCAGGAAGAAGACCCGATTCCGATGGTACTGCGGTCACGGGAGGGGACCGATTTATCGCTGTCTCGGCTACTGTCGATCAATATCTATAACGACCGGGGCGAAGCCGTGCCGCTGTCAGCACTGGCAACCACGGAGACCACCTGGGAGCCTGCTGCCCGCTACCTCCGGAACGGTGTTCCGGTGAACACCGTGACATCCAATCTCGGAGAGGGCCACAGTTTCAGTGACGTGCTGGCCAGCCTGGAAGAAACTCTGGCAAACAAGCCACTGCCAGCGGGCTCACGCATTGAATACGGCGGTGATGCCGAGGGTTCCGGGGACGCCAACAGCGCTATCCTCACCACTGCACCGGTTGGCATTCTGCTGCTGTTATTTTTCCTGCTGCTGCAGTTCAACTCATTCCGTCGGGTGGGGATAATCCTGCTCACGGTACCGCTGGCAACGGTGGGCATTTTCCCGGGGCTGGTATTGTCCGGCTCACCGTTCGGTTTCCAGTCCCTGCTGGGCGTCATCGCTCTGGTCGGTATTGTGGTCAACAACGCTATAGTGTTGCTGGATGTGATGGACCGACAGCTTGAGGCCGGTGCCAACATAGCGGATGCCGTCAGGATCGCCGTCGAGCAGCGAACCCGACCGATATTGCTGACCACCGCCACCACCGTTGCCGGGCTGTTGCCGCTGGCGTTCTCCAGTTCAACCCTGTGGCCGCCGATGGCCTGGGCCATCATCTCGGGGCTCCTGGCCTCAACGGTGTTAACGCTGCTGGTGGTACCCGCACTATGCCGAATGGTGATCCGCGCCCCGGAACCCAGAAGCAACCCGCACCAACAAACTGTAGAAGCGACTTCAGTCGCGAAATGAGGTGATTGTCGAGAGTTGGGATCGCGGTTGAAACCGCTCCTACGGGCGTCGGGCATTGGTAGGAGCGACTTCAGTCGCGAAGCAGTGGCGTCCGCCGCACCATCAACCCCACCCGCTGCCCCACCGGAACATTGGGGTTAGGGAACACAATCGCTTCGGCCTGATCACCTACCCGGTAGCAGCGGGTGTCGTCTTCCCAGATCACTTTACCGGGGGGGTACTCGGTGAAGTTGGCGACGTCATCCGGCACGTGGAAGCGAAAACTGTCACCGGTATTAATAATTTCCTCCACCACTTCAAACACTGCCATATCGGCCATACCGCCATCGGATTCGGTCACTATGGGCTGCTGACTCAGCAAGGCTTTCAGGCTGGCCTCGATACCCGCAAAACGGGTCAGGTCGTTCTGCCCGAAGGGTCGAACCTGTCCAAGTTCGATGGTGAAGCTTTCGGCGCCAAGTTCGGTGGAAGAAAACGAGGCGAAGGTGGTGCCCGCCTGATGCTGCAGCAGCAAAGTGGCAACATCTGACTCCGCCAGGAACGCCAGTTGCCGGTTGGGGACCTTGCGGCCGGGAACGAAGGGGTAAAGCGCAAATTTCTCCCGCTTCGAGGGCCTGATGGCGGTGTGCAAGTCGTAATGGACAACGGCCACCGCCGGCTCCGAGAACTCCCGGCAGAGGGACTCCAGCCATGCGGCTCGACGGGCTTCTTCGCTACCAGCGTATGGGGCTTTCTGGTGAGCACCGCTGAACAGGCGGTTCAGATTATGCTCAACAAACCGGCTGCCGGCCACCATTGCACAAGGGTTGCCCAGAATCAGCAGAGCTTCCTGTCTCAGTGCCCACTCACCGGAGAGTAAGCCGTTAACCAGACGGTTAAGAACCTCGATAGGGGCAGTCTCGTTCCCGTGTACCCCGGCGGAGACAATCAAGCGCTCATCAATCTCCGGCTGTGCCGGTGTCAGACGCAGCACGCCGATACCTGAACGTTCAATACGGGTGCCATCTGCCATGACAACAGAGGCAGGTTGCGTCACCTGCCCGGCAAATGCCAGTGTATGCGCGAGCCAGTCGGTTTCGCCTTCGAAGAGATCGTCATACCAGGACACCGGGTTCAGCCTCCCACGGGCCGCAGGTGTCTGAGCAACCGGTGCTCCAGGCGCTTGAAGCCGTAAACAAGTGCAAACGTCAGCACCATGTAGATCAGGGCAACGGCAATAAAGGCATCGAAAGGCGCGTAGAATCGTGAGTAGATGTCCCGGGCCGCACCGGTCAGATCAACAATGGTGACCACGCTGGCGATGGCGCTGGCGTGCAGCATGAAAATCACTTCGTTGGCATAGGCCTGCACCGCCCGGCGGGCTGCACTTGGCAGCACGATCCGCCGTATCCGCATCAGCCAGGACATACCATAGGCCTTGGCAGCTTCGATCTCGCCCTGGGGCGTCGCGACGATGGCTCCGCGCAGGATTTCAGTTGTGTAGGCTGCCGTGTTCAGCGTGAAGGCGAGTAACGCGGGATAGAATGCCGCCCGGAAAATTTCCCACCAGAAGGTATCCTGAATGCCCTCAATCTGTGCAATGCCGTAGTAGATGACGTAGAGCTGGATCAGCAACGGGGTGCCCCGGAACAGGTAGGTATAGAACCAGATCGGACCGGATACGAAGGGGTTTTTTACGGTACGCAGAATCGCCAGCGGGACTGCAAGAATCAGTCCGAGCAGTAACGAAAGAAACACCAGCTGAACGGTGGTTACCAGACCCCCCCAGTAATGCAGCAGGGTCGTCGCGGTAAAAATTTCATTCTGATTCAGCCATTCGGCGATCATTTCGGGCATGGTGTCAGTCTCCCTGGATTACGCCGGCATTGGCCCGCTTGTTGAGCCATTTGATGAAAAGCTCCGAGCCCGCTGTAATCAACAGGTATACAAGCGCTACCGGAATAAAGAACAGGAACGGAGAGCGTTCGGCTTTTGCGGCCTGCTCCGCGACGCGGACCATGTCAGTCAGCCCGATGATGGATACCAGGGCGGTCGTCTTGAGCAGCACCTGCCAGTTATTGCCAAGCCCGGGCAGTGCGTGGCGCATCATCTGGGGGATCATTATCCTGCGGAAGGTATGCCAGCGGGTAAAGCCGTAAGCTTTGGCAGCTTCAATCTGGCCTTCATCAACCGCCAGGAAAGCACCGCGAAAGGTTTCGGTCATATAAGCGCCGAAAATCAGTCCGATCGTCAGTACGCCGGCAATAAAGGGATCAAACTGAAAGAAGAAGTCGACACCGTAAGTGTCGTAAATAAAATCTGAAAGATTGTTCACGGCAACTTGCCCGCCGTAATAGAACAGCAGCATCATAACCAGGTCAGGCACACCGCGGATGAGGGTTGTATAAACGGTTGCACCGCCGCGCAATACGCGGTTCTGGGACAGTTTGGAGGCAGCGCCGATGAGTCCCAGAAAGAGGGCAAGGGCGAGTGAGAGAAACGCCAGCTCGATCGTTACGAAGGCGCCTTCTATTAAAGCCGGGCCGTAGCCCTTCAAGTCGAGCATTGGGAAGTCCCGTATCAGGGCTGTCGACGTCAACCAGAGTCGCCGTCGACAGCCGCTGAGGATTTACATCTTGATGTCGTACTCGAAGTACTTCTTCATGATGGTGTCGTAAGTGCCATCGTTTTTCAGTGTGTCCAGGGCCGCGTTGATCTGCTCAGCCAGGTCGGTATCACGCTGACGCATGGCTACACCCACACCCTCGCCCAATTTGACCGGCTCACCGACCTGTTTGAACCCATCCCGGGTCAGAATGGTTTGCTCGCCAACCGGGTAGTCCACAAACACCAGGTTCAGGCGCTCGCCTTCAAGGTCAAGCACCATGTCATCGGCGGTAGTGTAACGCTTGATGTTGACGATGCCGCTCATGTTTTCAGTGACGTAGGTATCCATGGTGGTACCGCGCTGAACGCCGACTTCCAGGCCTTTCATGGCGTCCATATCCGTAACGTCAACGTCTACGCTTTCCCGGCCAAACCAGGCGCCCGGGGTGTTGTAGTAAGCTTCGGAGAACAGAACCCGTTCCGCCCGCTCAGGCGTGATCGACATTGAAGACATAATGGCATCGAATTTGCGGGCCAGCAGTCCCGGAATCATGCCATCCCATGCCTGTTCGACAAACTCACACTTGGCTCCCATCTCTTCACACATGGCGGTGGCAAGCTCAACCTCAAAGCCGGTGAGTTCGCCTTCCGGGGTGCGGTATTCGAACGGCTCGTAAGGCACGTCAAATGCGATACGGATTTCCGTCCACTCTTTTGCCTGAAGGCTCCCGGTGACCAGGGCGAGTGCGCAGCTTGCTGCAACAATCAGTTTTTTCATGTGTCACTTCTCCAGTTGTTTGCCATTTGGCTTTATTATCGGCGTGTTTCCAGCGCCATTTTCTTACCTTGCAAGGAACCCGAATTTGCGGGTAGGTCAGCCTGCCAAGCCTGTGATCAAGATAGCATCCGGCGCACCATGCGTCGCCCCCGTGAAAACACAGCCCGGGTGTTCACGGCTTCGTTTTCAGAAGTTGGGTGCGAGAAACTGTTTCATACGCTCGGAGTCAGGGTGATCAAAAACCTTGTCAGGCGGTCCCTGTTCCTCAATCACGCCCTGATGCAAGAACAGGACCTTTGTGGAAACATCCCGTGCAAACGCCATTTCGTGGGTGACCACGATCATCGTGCGGCCTTCTTCGGCCAGACTCTGCATTACCCTGAGAACCTCACCGACCAGCTCCGGATCAAGCGCTGACGTTGGCTCATCAAACAGCATCACCTCTGGTTCCATCGCCAGGGCCCGGGCGATGGCGGCACGCTGTTGCTGACCGCCGGACATCTGGGCGGGGTAGTAGTCCTTGCGCTCGTATATTCCGACTTTGTGAAGATAGGCCTCCGCCCGCTCGATGGCTTCCTTGCGGGGGACTTTGAGGACATGAATGGGCGCCTCAATGATATTTTCCAGTACCGTCATGTGTGACCACATATTAAAGCTCTGGAACACCATGGAAAGCTTGGCGCGGATCAGTTCTACCTGCTTGTTGTCGGCCGGAACACGCTCGCCTTTACGGTTGGTTTTGAACCGGATTGGGTCACCGTGCACAATAACCTCGCCAGATGTAGGTGTTTCGAGCAGGTTGATGCAGCGCAAAAAAGTACTCTTCCCGGAGCCGGAGCTGCCGATCATGGAGACCACATCTCCCTTGCAGGTTTCCAGCGAAACGCCCTTGAGCACTTCAAGCTGGTCAAACCTCTTGTAAATATCCTTGCAGATTAAAGGCGCGTTCTCCGCCATGAGTTACTCCTGAAACCGGTTCGTCGGGTAACCTTTATTGGATGATCTCATAACTGCTCTTTGATGAAACGATAGCGGTGTTCTGGTTCGCGTGCGAATAATTTTGCCTGCCAAAACGCCAAGCAGGGCGCAGGGGCTGTTCGGGCGATCATCTAAGGGCTCACTTTTTACGGATTGTTGCAGTGGAAATCAATCCCTTCTGTAAAGACCCGTGCCATTGCTCAGTGTGGAGTGAGCGGTTCAAATGTAGATCAATGTAAAATCTGGGATAGCCCCGGGCAATTTCACATCTCCGCCCGGTGTTAGGGCACATTCCGCCGCCAGTCGTGAACACCCAAACAACTGAACGACTTCTCCACAATAGCAGTGAACCCCAAGGTTGCACTAATGGCGGTAGCGCAAAATATAATAGCGAAGCGTGGATTGTTGAAGGTGGTTGCCCGCAAACCGCTAATATCCTGTGTCGCTGGACCCAATAGACCCAACAGATCAAGGAGTCAGGCACGAACTAGATGAGATGATTGTCCCAGCGAAAAGGTGATTGGTTGACGGCGTCCGGGTTTGCTTCCGATTTCAGCAACTGGTCTGCCTTGCGGGCAACCAGGTTCTTCGGGTCTGGCCAGAACTGGAATTGCTAGGTCAGAGTGTTTTGCTCAACCGGACCAAAATCCACGAACCGGACTGCTTGCCAGGCCCCGAAAGCGGAGCGCCAATGTTGCTCCAGGGTGGCTCTTGATTCCGCCGTGGGTTGAGCGCAGAAGCTGCTGGCCTTGCTCTCCAAAGCTCCGGATTGGGATGCCGGGGCACCATAGCCATCTCCTATTGCCGTATGCCAGCGTTCACGTGATTCCCCGGCGCTGGCAAATGCCCATGGCGAGAGAGTAGCCATAATCATCGATGTAATCAGCGCGCGGACGAATCCGGTTTGGAGTGATGTCATGGTGAAGAATGTGCTCGCTACAGTGATTTCAGGAACGCCATCAGCGCGGCGCGTTCAGTCGCGGGCTGCGCCTTGAACTGTTCCCGGGATTTTTCGGCCTCGCCCCCGTGCCACAAAATGGCCTCTTCCAGTGACCGGGCTCTGCCATCGTGCAGGAAGCCGGCGCGGGGGTTGACGGTTTGCGCCAAGCCGATGCCCCACAGGGGCGGAGTGCGCCATTCGTTGCCATCGGCAAGAAACTCGTCGCGGCCATCAGCCAGGGCGTCGCCCATGTCATGCAGGAGCAGATCGCTATAGGGCCAGATGGTCTGGTCGCTCAGATCCGGCCGGCCGGCGACCTGGCCGGTGGTGTGCCGTGGAGTGTGGCAGGCGGCACAGCCGGTCTGGCTGAAGAGTTTGGCGCCTTGCTGCACGTCCGGGTCTGCCATGTTGCGACGCGCAGGTACTGCCAGGCTGCTGGCATAAAAGGTGATAAAGCCTGCTACCTTGTCGGAAACCTCCGGCTCTCCGCCATTAGCAAACCGCCCGCACTTCTGTTCTGGTGTGCAATCGGTGTGGCTATGAAGGCTTGATGTAAGGCCCATGTCACCGGCAAAGGCACCCAGGCTCTGCTGATGGATGTTGGGTTCGGCCGCTTTCCAGCCAAACCGACCCACTACCGTCTGTTCCCGGGCTCTGTCCCACACCCGGTTGATGCTGCCGGAGATACCGTCGCCATTACGGTCATTCGGGTCCGCCTGGGCAAGCAAATCGGTTTCCGGGACGGCTTGCAGCAGCCCGAGTCCAATCATTGGCGGCGCTACCCGGGGCGAGATCTGAAGATCTTCCGGCAGCGGGCCGTAATTCGGTTTGGCGATGTCATACACCGGTTTGTGCAGCTCCACCCTGATGCCATCCCCGAGGGTTGCGATGAATGGCGCCCAGGTTAACAACATCTCGGCTTCCGGTTTCATGCCGGAAATGGCGGCGGTCTGAAGCTGGCTACCGTAAACCGGAGCGGGTTTGAAGCCGTGTCGGCGCAGCAGTTCCGCGTCTGTCTCGGGGTCGGCAGGTACGGCCAGGCGCAGAAACAAGGAGACCGAGGGGGCATCGATACCGGGTGGGTGGCCCCGACCGTCCTTGATGTGACAGCCCTGGCAGGAGTTGGTGTTGAACAGCGGGCCCAGTCCGTCCCGGGCATCGGTGCTGGCCGGGGCTTCCACCCAGGGATTGCGGAAGAAGCTGTTGCCGACACTGAAATCCAGTCGCCTGGTCATCGACAGGTTGCCCTGGGGCAAGGAATAAGCGTTGTGGTCAAACTGCTCTACGGTTCCTTCGCCGCCGGTCAAGGGGGTATTCTGGAGCGGGAAGGCCGGTTCATTGGACGCCATAGCGAAAGCCGCGAGGGCAACGAGGCCGATGGCAGCAGACTGCAATACAGGGCGTTTCAACATAATGGGTTACAACCGTCAGTAATCGATACGTCAAAAGCCCACTGCAACTGAATGAGATTTTGACGGAATGCCAAGCCCCGTAACTTCTGCGCGCCCTGATTGGCGCGCAGAATTAATTCCGAAACAATCAAAGGTTTCTCAGAAAGCGTGGCCAGCATCATCCGGTTCAAGGGAGTCGATGCCCAGCTCCCGGGCAGCCTGTTCGATTGAGCCCGTCTGCTCGACCAGGGCCAGGATGGCGCCGTTAACAATTTCTGAGCCTTTTTCGTTCGCGGGCGCGATCATCATATCGAACTTCATCGGGTCGACGTCGGCCTCGGCGGCGGACTTCATGGTTCCAAGGGCTTCCATGGAGCCTTCCAGCTGATTGCGCAGTGTGTTGTCCAGCTCCGGATTCAGCTCTGCAACCAGCGCGGAAAGGGAAGGCCCGGCGAGTTCTGTGCCATCAACGCGGGTGTAGCTGCCGGTGTAGACATTGGCAATGCCCTGTCCGTTGTAGTAGTGGGAGTTATGAGTGTTGTCGCTGAAGCAGTCGTGCTCGTCCTCATAGGAGTTGGCTTCCAGCGCTACCTTCATGCGTTCGCCCGCGAGTTCCCCCAGGGACAGGGAGCCCATACCAAATAACATTTTCTGAATTGCAGCCTCTGGCGACTCCGCCAATAACTGGGCCCGGTAGTTGTCGCTCTGGCCTGGTGCCCACTGAGCGGCCATCCACTCAAGGTCGCTTATCAGAAGGTCAGTGACGCCATCCAGATAGTCCGCCCTGCGGTCGCAGTTACCGTTGGTGCAATCAGCGCCCCGGGCGTAATCCGTCACCGGGCGCTCGCCATTGCCGGCATCGAAGCCGTGTAAATCCTGACCCCACAGCAGGAATTCGACGGCGTGGTAACCGGTGGCCACGTTTGCTTCAGAGCCGCCGGTCTCGTTCAGGTCCGCCAGCAGCTCCGGTGTCAGGGTGGAGACATTCACGGTGGTGCCGCCAATGTTGATCTCGGTGTTGGCGACGATGTTGGCGGTCGCGCCTTCGTTTCCCAGCTGGTGCTGGTAGTCGTCGGATCGGACATAATCAATCAGGCCTTCATCCAGTGGCCAGGCATTAAGTTGGCCCTCCCAATCGTCGACGATGGCATTGCCGAAACGGAAGACTTCGGTCTGTTGGTAAGGTACACGAGCTGCCAGCCAAGCCTTTTTGGCGGCTTCCAGGTGGGACTCAGTGGGCTCTGCAATCAGGGTGTCTATCGCCTGGTCAAGGGCTTCGGCTGTTACCACCGCATCCTGAAACTTGGCGTGGGCCAGATCTGCATAATGGGCTACAACGCCAGTTTTGGTCGGTGTGGAAGCGGATGCCTGATTTGTGGCGGGCTGGGCGTTAGCGGTGCCCTGATTGTCGCCGCATCCGGCCATTACAAGCATGGAGATTGCAAGAGTCAGAGGTAGCGGGCGAGTCATCGAGTTCATGTTCGGGTCCTTTGATTTTCAGCAAATAAAAATCATTATCGTTCGCATTATAGATGAGTCGCCGTGTATTGCAACGAGGTTAAACGCCGCCTTTCAGAAGCGCCTGGATTTTCGATAATTCATGGCCGCCAGTGGCGGTTGCATCTACTGTTTGAGAAGATCTGCGTTATCGAGAGGCAGGAACCTATGACGATCCGGAGCTGCAGCATTCCGTTGTGGTGGTTAGCACTCGCAGCCGCGCTGGTGCCGCTGGTTACCATCCATGTCACTTTTGCCATTTCCGTCTTCGAAGGTTACAACTCCTGGTGTATACCCTACTGGGACAGTTGCACCAGCATCAGCCGCACAGGGCGCTACGGCACGGCCTATTTCATCTTCAAGGGCACCATGTTACCGGCGGCTTTGCTCGGCATCCTGTTCTGGTGGCTCAATGGCCGCTGGCTACATCAGCTGGAGGCGCCCGGCCGTGGCCGGCACTGGATCCCGTGGCTGGGGTGTGTGGCATGTGTTGCTCTGGCTGCCTACACATTGGCGCTTGGCCATGAAGGTGATGGCTTTAACATCACTCGCCGGATCGGAGTTGTGCTGTATTTTTCGCTCACTTACATTGCGCAGTTGCTGATCAGTGCGGCCCTGACAGGTCACGACCGCTGGCAAGAGAGCGGAAAACGCCTGCTGTGGCTGTGTGAAGTAACGCTGGCCGTGGGGGTGCTTTCAGTCATTCTGACGGCGGTCGTACCTGGTTTGTACAGCCAGGTCGACGACGCTTTTGAATGGATATTGGCACTACTGATAAATCTGCATGCGCTCTGGGTGGCGCTGCTTTGGCGGCAGAGTTCGTTTCAGGCGAAATTGTGGGCGCAATGAGCGAGGCTTGCCGATCTACATAGATTGTTTCGCTATCTGGCCGACACTTGCCGTCGGCGGATTCAGATACGCCAGCAGCTCCTCAGCGGGCATGGGGCGGGCGAACAGAAAACCCTGGATGAGAGTGCACCCGGCCTCGATGAGCGCTTGCAGCTGGGAGGAGGTCTCAATCCCTTCGGCCACCACATCAAGCCCCAGACTGTGGGCCATCTGGAGAATGGCTTTGACCACTTCCAGGCTCTCCCGGTCTTCGGGTACGTTATCCATAAAGGATTTGTCGACTTTGAGCTTACTGACGGGCATCGATCTGAGGCGGCTCAGTGAAGAGTACCCGGTGCCGAAGTCATCGATGGCAATCTCGAATCCGCGCTCATGCAGGACTTCCAGAAAGCCTTCGGCCTTTCGGATATCCGTCATCATGTAACCTTCAGTGACTTCCAGCATCAATGCACTGGCCGGTAAATCATAGCGTCGTAGCATATCTTCCAGCTGATCAATGAGGTCAGCCTGCCATACCTGGTTGGCGGATAGATTCACAGACAGTCTCAGGTCTGGCAGTATCTGACGGCATTGGGCAAGGCTACTGCAGGCCTCCTTCAGCATCGTCTGACCGGCGCGGGAAATCAGCCCGGTTTCCTCCAGCGTTTGCAGGAAGTAGTCGGGCGTAGCGACCGTACCGTCCGGGAGATCCAGCCGCATCAAGGCCTCAATATACTCTACCTGGCCGGAACAAATGTTGATGATGGGCTGAAAATAGGCCCGGAAGGTGTTGGTGTCCACTGCACGGTGAAGGTCATTTTTTAACGCCAGTTTCTGGCGATGCCGGAGCGAGAGCTCGGTGTAATAGAAGCGATAACGCCCCCGGCCAGTCGATTTGGCCTCATACATGGCGATATCGGCACAGTTTACCAGGCTACTTGCCTTTGCAGTGTCGGCCGGGTAAAGGCTGATGCCAATGCTGGCCCCGAGATGATGTTCGAGGGCTCCGTCGTAGAAAGGCAGATTGAGGGCTTTTGTCAGACGTTCAGCCAGGTTTGCAGCAGCTTTGGCCACAGCGGACATCGGATCATCGGTGCCGGTGATCAGGTCATCTGATTCGTCGAAACGCATCAGCACCAGGAATTCATCGCCCCCCAGGCGGGCGACGAAATCCTCAATTCGCGCCACTTCCTCAAGGCGTTGGGCAACCGCATGAAGAAGGTGGTCGCCCACCTCGTGGCCCAGGCTGTCATTGATGCGCTTGAAGCCGTCCAGGTCGATAAACAGGACGGCGGCTACCCGGTGGTGCCTGGCGTATTCTGCATCCAGCTTGTTCAGCTCCTCCATTACCCATTGCCGGTTGGGCAGCCCGGTCAGGGAATCTTTATAAGCGCTGCTCCAGGCCAGGGCCCGTTGTTCCCTGAGGTGACTGCGGACTCGCAGAGTGCACACGCCAAAGGAAATGTTGGCAGCCAGGCGCTCCAACAGGTAGACCTCGTCGTCTGTGAATGCCCGTGGTTGCGCGCTGTAAATGGTGAGCAGGCCAACGTCATCCTCTCCGAATATCAGGGGAATCGCGACAGCCGAGCGGATGCCGTAGGTCTCTGCAATACGCCGCCAGGGCCGGAAGGCGGGGTCGGTGGCAACATCCTGGCAGACTACCGGCTTCCGGGTTCTCACCGCCTCGCCACCCGGACCTATGCTGGAGCGGCCACCCTGCCAGCTCAATTGCAGCTGATCTGCGTAATTGCCAATGCCTCCGGCCCGGGCCAGAATTTCCAGGCTGTGCTCTTCGTCATGGCGGGCGACGCCAATCCAGGCCAGGGCGTAGTCACTCAGGCTGATCAGGCTTTCGATGACTGACTGGAATAGCTGTTGCTCGCTCTCTCCCCGCAGGACCAGTTCGTTTCCGGCTGCCAGTACCTGGTAAGCACGATGAGTGCGTTTGCGGGCTATTTCGGACTGATTGAGGACGGCTCGCTGCTGCATTGAAAGCGTTTGAAGCTTGATCAGGTTGCTGACACGGGCCTCAAGTTCCAGGCAGGAGGAGGGGCGCAGTAGAATTTCATGCACTTCGGTTCCCAGCAGGTTGCGCACCCAGTTAGCCTGATCCCGCTGCAGGAGCAGTAATACCGGCAGCAGTGCAGGGGCCGATTCACTCCTTCGGGTCTGAAGGTCCACCCGCAACAGCAAAAAAGTGCTGGGGTCCATCACCACCATATCGAACGGCTCATCAGGCAAACCGGTGCCCGAGGTTTCGATAATCTCGTGCTGAGGCAATGCCTGATGAATAATCTGTCTATTGCCCGGCTGGGTAAGTGCTACCAACAAACGCGCCAAAATTGTGTTCTCCTCTTCAGGATCTCATTGTATCGGGATCCCCCTGAGGGCCCTTAGCTGTTGGCGTGTGTTACGGTCCTCGATTCCTGTCGCGGAAGGTCCGAACTGAAGTTCCAGGGGCGTCAAGCCTTGAGCAATCAGCGTCACAGTTTATCTGCCGACATTGCCTCGTTGAATAACATAGGTTTAGTTTGGCGGAAGATTGCCTATTTATAATGAAAGATAGAACGGGAAGGTTGGTGCGTGGTTGCCAGCGAAATGGAAAAACCGCATACAAGATGATTAATTACGACAGGCTGTCAAACACCCAGATAGCGGTCTTTAACAGCGTCGCCCAGCTCTCCGGGATGGCCATTCCAGACGGACTGACCCTTCTCAAGAATGAGGCAGCGGTCGGCTCTGGGTAGTAGTTCATTCAGTGTCTTGTCGACCAGCAGAATGGACATACCGGCCTCCTTCAGGATCGCAATGGCCTTCCAGATTTCCTGGCGAATCACCGGCGCCAGACCTTCAGTGGCTTCATCGAGCACCAGCAACCTGGGGTTGGTCATCAGCGCCCGCCCGATGGCGAGCATTTGTTGCTCGCCGCCGGATAGGGTCAGTGCAAGCTGGTGGCGGCGCTCGGCCAGGCGCGGAAAGAGGGCTTCGACCCGATTCTGTGTCCAGTCGCCCGGATTGGCCGTAGCCAGCAGGTTTTCACGCACGGTCAGGTTGGTAAAGCAACGCCGACCTTCAGGCACCAGGCCAAGGCCCAGTCTGGCGATGCGGTGCGGCGCCAGGCGCGTAATGTTCTGGCCAGCAAATTGGACCTCGCCTGCACTGGCTGGCGTTAACCCGAAAATAGTGCGAATGGTTGTGGTCTTGCCCATGCCATTACGGCCCATCAGAGCGACCAGTTCACCCGCCTCCACAGTCAGATCGACGCCGAACAGCGCCTGGGATGGTCCATAGCAGGTTTGGATGGCGTTCACGCTGAGCATCTGTCGTCTCCCAAGTAGGCTTCCCGCACCTGCGGATTATTGCGGATGGCGTCACTGTCTCCATGAGCGACTACTTCTCCTGCAACCAGCACGGAGATCCGGTCAGCGAGTCGAAAGACCGCATCCATGTCGTGTTCGATGAGCAGAATTGGAACGTCATGCTTGAGCTTTTCCAACAGCAGGGTGAGCTTGGCAGTCCCTTCCGGTCCCAGTCCCGCCATGGGCTCATCCAGGAGCAGGGCTATGGGTTTCAGGGCCAGGGCACAGGCCACTTCCACCTGCCGGCGTTCACCGTGGGAAAGCTCCGCCACGGGTGTATCGGCGCGGGCATCCAGACCCATGCGGGTCAGTGCCTCAAGCGCCGGGCCCACCAGGCTCGGGTCGGAATGGACCGGCGTCCAGAACCGGAAGGAACTGCCCTGCAGGGCCTGGACCGCGATCATCACGTTGCGTTTGACACTGAGGTCCTCGGCCAGGGACGACACCTGAAAGCTGCGCCCCAGACCACGTCGCGCGCGCTCGGCCACCGATAAGCGGGTGATGTTTTTGCCGTCCAGCCAGATCTCGCCGCTGTCCGGTAACAGTGTGCCGGCAATCTGTGCGATCAGTGTCGACTTGCCCGCGCCGTTAGGACCGATCAGGACGTGGATTTCCCCCGGAACAAGATCAACCGAGACGCTCTGGGTTGCACGCAAGGCACCGAAGGATTTCTCCAGGTTTTGGATGCTGAGAATGGCTTCAGGCATGTCGAGCTCTCCCCGCCAGAAGGCCCATAACACCGCCGGGCGCGAACAGCACTACCATGAGTATTATCAGGCCCAGGAAAAATTGCCAGTGCTCGGTCAGTCCGCCCAGAAAGGTTTCCATCAGAACGATGAGGATCGCGCCTGCGAGCGGACCGCAGAGACGGCCGACGCCGCCGAGAATGACGATGACCATGATTTCACCGGATTGGTGCCAACTCAGCATGGACGGGCCTACAAAGCCATTCAGGTCGGCATAGAGCGCGCCCGCCAAGCCGGTGATCATGCCGCTGATAACGAACGCCACCTGTTTGATCGGTCGCGGTTCGACACCGGCGGTTGCGAGCCTGACGGGATTCAGTCGGGCCATGGTAAGGGCAGCCCCGAATCGGGCGGCCATGATGCGCTGGCAAAAGCCGAGCGCCAGCAGCAGCAGGGCGAAACTGAGGCCAAAAAATACCAGGCTGTTCGTGGTATCCAAGCCGTAGAACTGATTGCGGATGTATATCGGCAGCCCATCCTCACCGCCATAGGCCGGCCAGGAGACGGCGAAGTAGTAGATCATCTGGGCGAAAGCCAGGGTAATCATAATGAAATAGACACCAGAGGTACCGAGCGAGATTCTGCCGATCAGCCAGGCGACCACTCCGCATACCGACATGGCGGTGATCCACAGCGGCACCATCTGATCGCTGCCTGCAGGCAGAAAATCTATCCCGAGAATCGGGGTCATGTTGAAGGCATGGAAAGCGCCAACGCTGACGGTGTAACCCCCCAGTCCAAAAAAGGCGGCGTGCCCAAAGCTCACCAGGCCGCCAAACCCGAGCGCAAGATTAAGGCCGACGCCCGCCAGTGCAATGATGGCAATGCGCGAGGCCAGGTCGACGAAATAGGGCTCGCCGGCGAAATGGGCGACCGATGCTGCAAGAGCCAGTCCCGCCAGCAGTATCAGGCTGACCCATTGCTCGCGGGTGAAGGCCGGTAAGGGCCTGGACTTGGCCCGGCTTTGTTGTGTGGAATCCAGGCTAGTCATTGGCAGCAAACAACCCATGTGGTTTGAACGCGAGGATGATGGCCATAAGCAGGTAAATGAGCATGGAGGCCAGTGCTGCCCCCACTCCGGCGGCATCCGAGGCATCCATGAAGAGTTTGAAGAAATCCGGCAGCAGAATCCGGCCCAGGGTGTCGACCACGCCCACCAGAAGGGAGCCGATCAAAGCGCCCTTGATGGAGCCGATGCCGCCGATAACGATCACTACGAAGGCCAGTATCAGTACCGGTTCTCCCATGCCGACCTGCACGGTCTGCAAGGCGCCGATGGTGGCTCCGGCCAGCCCGGCCAGGCCCGCCCCCAGGGCAAATATCAGGGTATAGAGGGTGCTGATGTCGACGCCGAGCGCGCCGATCATTTCCCGGTCGTTTTCGCCGGCACGGATGCGCATGCCCAGGCGGGTCTTGCTGATCATCAGGTAGAGGCCCACGGCAACGACGACACCCATCAGGATAATGGCCAGCCGGTAGATCGAGTAGCTGACACCCCCCGGCAGCGTCACTGAACCGGTCAGGCTCTCAGGGACGTTAAGCCACAGCGGTGAAGACCCATAGAGCCAACGAGTGCCTTCGGAGAAAATCAAGATCAGGGCAAAGGTCGCCAACACCTGATCGAGGTGATCCCGCCGGTACAGTCGCCGGACTACCAGAACTTCCACAATGGCGCCCGTGGCTGCGGCCGCCAAGGCTCCGCTGGCGAGGCCCAGCCAGAACGATCCGGTGGCGCCCGCGACCCAGGCGGTGACGAAAGCACCGGTCATGTAGAAGGAACCATGGGCCAGATTGATCAGGCCCATGACGCCAAAGACCAGAGTCAGGCCACTCGCCATCAGAAACAGCATGGTGCCCAGTTGGATGCCGTTCAGCAGTTGTTCCAGTATCAATGACAGGGTCACAGCAGTTTCCTATCGGGTGCGCCTGAAAACATTGCTCTCGATTCAGCTCGTGTCGCCAGATCGAGAGCAGTGTTTTCGGACACGCTTAGTTTGCTACGGGAAGGAGTGCCTGGGAGAGGACACCCGGTTTACAGCTCAGAGCTTGCACTGTTCCACATAGGCATCCTGAATATCCTCTACCGCGACCCCAACCAGCCTGTTGGTTGGCTTGCCGTCGCCAGCTACGACTTCACGCACGTAGATGTCCTGGATCGGGTGGTTGTTGCGACCGAAGCGAAAATCACCTCGGACCGAGTCGAATTTAGCGGCTTTCAGGGCCTTGCGAAAAGCAGCCTGGTCGTCCGGATGGGCTTCGTCCAGGGCCGAAAGAATCAAGTTGGCCGTGTCGAACCCCTGGGATGCGTACAAGGTGGGTACCCGGCCGTGCTTCTTGGAGAAGCTATCGACAAAGGCCCTGTTAGTGGGATTCTCCAGGTCGTGCGTCCATTGCGACGTGTTCTTCACGCCGACGGATGCGTCGCCGACAGCGCCCAGTATTATTTCATCAAAGGAAAACGCCGGCCCGTAGACCGGCAGGTCCAGGCCGGCACTCTGGTATTGCTTCATGAACGAAATACCCATGCCGCCAGGAAGGAAGAAGTAGATGCTCTCGGCGTCGCTGGCACGAATCTGGGCTAGTTCGGCAGCATAATCCGTCTGTCCCAGCTTGGTATACAGCTCGCCTGCCAGTTCACCCTTGTAGTACCTCTTGAAGCCCGCCAGGCCATCGGTGCCGGCCGGGTAGTTTGGCGCCAGGATGAACGGCTTTTTCACGTTGTCCTTTTCCATATGGACGCCCATGGCCTCGTGGAGGTTGTCGTTCTGCCAGGCGACGTTGAAATAGTTCTCATGACAGAGTCGCCCAGCGAGCTCGGAAGGGCCGGCATTGGGCGACAGGTAGAACGTGCCCTTGCGCACGGCTGAGGGCACCACTGCCATGGCCAGGTTGGACCAGACAATACCCGTGAGGATATCGACATTTTCACGCTGGATGAATTCGTTGGCGAGGTTCTTCGCGACATCCGGCCTGCGGGCGTCATCCTGGATCAGCACTTGAACGTTGTCCCGGTCGGCTTGCTCCATTGCCAGCATGAAGCCGTCACGTACATCAACGCCGAGATGGGAGCCGCCCCCCGATAGGGTCGTGATCATGCCGATCTTTACGTCTTCGGCGTGACTGACGGCGGCAGTGGAGGCCATCAGCAGGCCCAGGCCTGCACTCATTAATTTTTTCATGTTTCTCTCCAGCGGTGCTTGTAGTTGTTGTTGCTGTGTAAGCCATCTGGCTGTGCCCGAATATCGCTTCTTTATATGTTTGGGCTGGCGTTGGGCCATTTTCATCCATGCTCTCCCGGATCGTTCGGTAAGTGGGCAAGCAATTCGCTCATATGGTGTGCCGTGTCGGCTGAAATATGAGAAAGCAAATTGTTAACCCACTCCTTGTGGGCGGTCGCCATGCTGGTGAACTGATCCTGGCCGGCATCGCTCAGCGCGATGCGTATGGCCCGGCGATCGCCTTCTATGGCAAAGCGTTCGACCAATCCGTCCCTGACCAGACGGCTGACGACGCCGGTCACGTTGCCGTTGGACACTTTCAGCTGCTGCGATACTTCGTTCATCTTCAGTCCGTCCGGATGACGAGAGAGGGCGGCCAGGACGTGGAACCGGGGGAGCGTGCTGCCAAACTCCGTCCGCAGCCGCTCGCGCAACTGCGCCTCTACCCCGCGGGTCGTGCTCAGCAGGCGCAGCCAGAGACGCAAGCGCTCTCTGCTGGAGTCCTGGGGGTTGCCGGAGCTCATACTTCGCCGCCCGAAATAGAGATTGCCTGGCCCGTCAATCGGGTCCGGGCCTTTACGGTCAGGAATAGCCCTGTGAGGTTGACTGCCAGCAGCGGTTGCCGTTGCTCCAGAGTGGTTTTCTTGAACGGCTTGCTCCGGGCTCCTCCGGCGTTGACGTTGGTGACCCGGCCTCCCGCACGGGCAAAGGCCAACTTGGTCCCGGAACCGATGGAGAGTTGGGCTGTGGCGGCAGCGTCGCCCATCAGCACGATGTTGTTGTGACTCCAGCGCTCGCACAGTACGCGGGGGAAATTGATCCAGGCCGAGCCCCGAATATGGAGGGCATCAGTCATCAAGGCATGACCGTTTAGACCGGCTATTGTCATTGTTGTCTACCTAATGCTGGATGCTGTCGGTCTCTACTCAGGTCGGGGAGGTGTATGCCTGGTACCAGCCTGTCTGTCCACCCTCAAGCCGGTTAAGAATCTGTAGTGTTAGCATCAATGTAGGGCGGAAAAAAATATATTTCAAGTATAAATGTTCATGCTTGAATGGATAAGCCGTGAGAGCTAATCTTAAGGTTGCCAGCAATGAATGGAAAGCTTTGAATCTCTTAACGTATATGGCCCACAGGTACCAGTCAGATTCGAATTCCAGTGATTAGCAAACGTCCAAGAACGCTAATAAGGATACTCAATGCTGTACCGCCGTTTCTCCACCCAGGAAGAGATTGACCAGCAATATGACCCGGCTCGCTCTGTTGACGCAGGCTCAGCTCTTGCACGCTACCAGGATGCGAGCAGGGCGGCACGCGCCCAGCTCAACAGTTTGCAGAGCCTGGCTTTTGGTCCGACCTTGCCAGAGTATCTGGACTTGTTTTCGGCGAAGTCCCCCAACGCGCCCTTGCATGTATTTTTTCATGGAGGCTACTGGCGGGCGCTGAGCAGTAAAGAGTTTGCCTTTGTGGCCCATGGGCTGGTGCCAGCGGGAGTGACTGTCGCCGTGGTCAACTATGCATTATGCCCCCAGGTGTCGATAAGTGAGATTGTGCGCCAGTGTCGGGCAGCGCTTGCCTGGCTGTATGGGAATGCCGCTGATTATGACTACGACCCGGAGCGAATCACCATCTCGGGACATTCCGCCGGTGGTCAGATTGTGGGCATGTTGCTGGCCACGGATTGGGCTGGGGAGTACGGTCTGTCCAATAATATCATCAAGGGCGCAGTGGCCATCAGTGGGCTGTTTGATTTGACACCGTTCCCTTATTCCTGGCTCCAGCCCAAGCTGCAGTTGGGTGGGAGGGAAGTGACAACCCTAAGCCCCCTGTTCCAGTCATCGGTTGTGGACTGTCCGGTGGTGGTGGCGGTAGGAGAGCTGGAGTCCGAGGAGTTTCATCGCCAGTCCAGGGACTATGTCACATGGCTTGAGCAGGCGAAGCCACGGGGATCGGTGTGCCATCTTGCTGTGCCTGGGACAGATCATTTCTCGGTAATCGGCGGTCTTGGAACCGGGTCGGGTCCCGTGTTTGAGAGCATTCTAGGGCAAATAGAGTAGCGAAACGGGCCATTGAGATTCTCAAATCACTGCCACGAGATTGCGGCGTGTACGTATTTCCCGGGTACCGTGGCAAAGAAATGATGAGCGAGAATGCGTTTAATCTGACCGTGAAAGAGATTCATCAGACTGACGTGAAAAATGGCGGGCGGAGCTTGCGCTGGCGTATCTCGGAACAGCGAATAGTGTTCAGGCGCTTGAACCGATCTGGACAGAACCGCGTGCCGCCGGAGAGTTGCAAACCATCAAGTCTACAGTTTGATCTGGGGGTGAGTGCAGGTAACGTTGCCCTGATAAAATAAGCGATACGCAACGTAAAGCAGGTGGAACCAGCCGGTGAAAATCACTCCATTACCTCCGCTCAACAGTCTGGTCGCTTTTGAGGCAGCTGCGCGTCATTTAAGTTTTACCCTGGCAGCCGAGGAATTGAATGTGACCCAAGGCGCCATTAGTCGTCAGATACGCTGCCTTGAGGACTACCTGGGTAAGCCTCTGTTTACCCGGGCCACCCGCAAGGTCAACTTAACCATGGCGGGATTACAGTACGCACAGGCAATCCGGAGTTCTCTGACAGAGATCGCATCGGTGACGAGCGATATAGGTTCGTGGCGGAGCATGCAGCAGGTTACGGTGGCAACATCGAGTGCCATGGCGTCGTTATGGTTGCTGCCGAAGATTGCCAGATTTCAGCAGGAGCACGAAAATATTGATTTGCGCATTGTCGCTCTTGAACAAATTCGCGATCTTGGTCGCGTGGAAGCAGATATCGCACTGTTCTATTGCCGCACACCGCCCGCCGCCATGCATGCCACAACCCTGTTTGCTGAAGAGGTGTTTCCGGTCTGTAGCCCCGACTATCTTGAGCAATACGGCCCTTTCGAAAGCCCCGACGATTTTTTTGGTTGTACTCTACTGTCGCTGGAGGAGGCGGATGTGGATTGGGTCAGTTGGAAGAACTGGTTTCGGCAGGTGGGCTGGGAAGTAGCGCCGCCTAAGCGGCGGCTGAACATTAACAGCTACTCAATGCTGATTCAGGCTGCAATTATGGGGCAGGGCATGGCGCTCGGTTGGGGACAGTTGGTTGATGACTACCTGGCAAGCGGTCAACTTGTTCGTCCTACCTCCACAGTACTGCGCACCGAGGCTCGGTTCTGTCTGTTGGAGAAGGGCGAAGCTCCCTCGCGACACGCCAGTGTGCGTGCTTTCCGGGAGTGGCTTCTTAACACAGTACCCCGTGAGGTAGGGGGTCTTGGACTGACCTGACATTGCACTCTGGAGCCCTCTGGTAATCTCTCTGATTTCGAAATCCAGATTCACATCGCTGGGTCGTGCCTGCATTGGGAGCATGGCAGCTGCCATGGGCTCCCGTCGCAAGGTGCGGTAAAGGCTGACTGTCATCAGCAGGATAAAGAAGGCAATCGGCAGGCCCGCAATGATGGAGGCCGTCTGAATGGTCTTCAGCCCGCCTGGGTCCAGGCCTTCAAACATAGCGAATAAAGCTGAGGTGGTATCCGCCTGAGTAGCCTGCAGGATGGGGCCACCGGTAAAGGGTGTGTCAGCAACGCTGATATCTGCCGCGACGGCATTGTCGTACGCGGTTCGAGCCTGCATTTCCTGGTACAGGGCGCTACCGCCGAACACGGACATCCAGACGCATGTCACCAGAGTTGGAACAATCAGTGCTCCGCCAATCATTTCCCGAATCGTACGGCCGCGCGAGATACGTGCGATGAACATTCCGACGAACGGTGCCCAGGTCATCCACCACGGCCAGTAAAATGCAGTCCAGTAGTTCTGGCCGCCGCTGTTCATTTGTATGACGCCCAATCCCGGTGACTGGGACACTCCGAATGCCGTAATTCCAACAGTCAGGATATCCACGGTGTCGCCGATCGGACCATAAATCCGATTGCCGATGAAGGGGTAGAGTATGGAGCGGAGGGTGAGCGGCAGGCCTTTCCGATAAGCGAAGTAGGCTAATGATAAAGCAACGATAATAAAGGTCGCCCAGGGATGCAGTCCCCAGTGGAAGAACGTCAGTCGCATGGCCGTTGTCGCGGATTCAGCGGTTAGGTCGGCCGAAAAGGGGTTCGCCGCATAATGGTACATGGGTTCGGCGACTGACCAGAAGATCAGCCCAATGCCCATACCTCCTGAAAACAGCATACTCACCCAGGCAAGGTAGCTGAATTCGGGTTTTTCATCGTCCTTGCCGAGTCGGATATGACCAAACCGGCTCACCATCAGATAGAAAAGGAAACCGAGCACACCGGTGACCAGTGCCAGATAAAACCACTTGAAATTATTAAGGACGCTGGTGGAAATCTCCTGAAAGATCACTCCGGCCTGTTCTGCCATTACTGCGCAGAAAATGACGAATCCAATAACCAGGATCTTAGAGGCAATGGTTACGGTGGGGTCGAGGCCCTTACAAATATTCATGCATGAAAAATACTCATAGTTTGATGTCAAAACATCGATTGTCTGAAAGCCCTCTCCGCACACAGACTTCTTGCAATCCGGGCCACTTTTCGTTCAAGGCCGAGGAAAACAAAAAGCATCAACCAGCCAATTTCACAGAGAGGCACAGAGAGGCCATCATGACAAATCCGAACCTGATCCCCACCCAACAAATCGATCGTGTGCTCGCGCCGATCGCGGATGCCAGCGGCATGCCGAACGCAGCGTATGTCAGCGAAGAATTTTTCCACCTGGAGCGTGACACGCTCATGGCAGGTACCTGGGTGTGTGTCGGGTTCGCCAGTGATCTGGTCAAAGATGGCTACGTTAAGCCAGTGAACTTCATGGGGCTGCCGTTGCTGCTTATGCGAAACAAAAGCGGCGAGACCCAGGTTTTTCACAATGTGTGCAGTCACCGCGGTATGCAATTGATGGCGGAGGAGGGCGAAGTGCAGGGGGTTATTCGCTGTCCTTACCACTCATGGACGTACGATCTTGATGGCAATCTGAAAGGCACGCCGCACATCGGTGGCGTCGGCCAGCACAAAGTCGAAGGCTTCAAATGTGAGAAGCACGGTCTCAAGCCACTTCGCAGTGCGGTGTGGATGGACATGATCTTCATCAATGCAGACGGTCAGGCCGAGCCGTTTACCGATCACGTGGCGCCGCTGGAAAACCGCTGGCGTGACTTTATCGGTGCCGATGGCTTTGATCTTTTGCGGCGGGTGAATATGGGCGGCAGTCTGGAAATCAGCGTCGACTGCAACTGGAAACTTGCGGTAGAAAATTATTGCGAGAGCTATCACCTGCCATGGGTTCATCCCAGTTTGAACAGTTATTCGCGCCTGGAAGACCATTACAACATTCAGGCGGGCGACCATTGCTCCGGCCAGGGTAGCCTGGCGTATCGTCTGTCCAATGTGGCTGGCACCCATTTACCGAAGTTCCCGTCCTGGCCCCAGGACAAGCTGGAGCATGCGGAGTACATCTCCTTTTTTCCCAATGTGCTGCTCGGTATCCAGGCTGACCACGCCTTCGCGATGATGCTGGAGCCGGTGTCTGCCGGAAAAATCACCGAACATTTGCGCGTCTATTATGTGGGTGACGAGGCGGCCGAGGATGCTTACGGCGCCTGCCGCACCTCCACTCTGGAATCCTGGCGGGTCGTGTTTGGTGAAGATATCGGCGTGGTTGAGGGTATGCAGCGGGGTCGCCGGTCACCCGGCTTCCAGGGGGGCGTGTTCTCCCCGGTTCTTGACCACCCGACTCACTTTTTCCACCAGTGGGTAGCCCGTCGTGTTCGCGGCGACGCATCGACTGCATGATATTCAGACCATTACCGGGGAGCACGCCATGGGCAGCTTAGAACGTTTTTACAATTACATTGATGGTTCGTGGACCGGCAGCGAAACCTACCGCATGGTCGATGATCCGGCTACGGGCCAACCCTATGCGGAAATCGCGGATGCCAGTATTAGCGACGCAGACGCCGCCATGGCAGCGGCGCGCCGTTGTGTCGACTCCGGCGCCCTGACATCTGTGCGCCCGGCCCAGAGGGTCTCCTGGTTATTGGCCATTGCCCGTGAAATAAAGGCACTGACCGAAGAAGCCGCCATGGTACTGAGCCGGGAAAACGGCAAATCACTTGATATTGCCCGCGGCGAGTTCGAGGAGTCCGCCCGCTATTTCGAGTATTACGCTGGCATGGCTGACAAAATTGAAGGTACGTCTATCCCGCTGGGTAACGGCTATGTCGATTTCACCAGTTATGAGCCAATGGGTGTTTCGGTACAGATTGTGCCATGGAATTTTCCGCCTTCGATCTGTGCACGTTCCCTGGCGCCAGCACTTGCCGCCGGCAACGCGGTGGTGGTCAAGTCGCCGGAAATATCGCCCCTGGCAATGACCTATTTGATGACGGCATGCGAGCGTGCAGGGCTTCCTCGTGGCGCAGTCAATTTGCTCTGTGGGGTGGGCGCGGTTGTCGGTGCCCATCTGGTCGAGCATACCGAAACCAACCAGATCGTGTTCACCGGTTCGGTTGCTACCGGGCAACGGATTTTGCGAGCTGCTGCCGAACGCGCAACACCTTGTGTCATGGAATTGGGCGGCAAGTCGGCGGCCATCGTCCACGCTGATGCCAATCTGGATCAGGTGATTGCAAGCGTCGAAACGGGCATCTTTTTCAACGCGGGCCAAGTGTGCTCGGCCATGTCCCGTCTGCTTGTGCATCGGTCACGGATGGAAGAAGTTTGCCAGCGGGTCACTGAACTCACGAAAAGTCTGTCCATTGGTGCGGGTGTCACCAATCCGGGCCTGACGCCGCTGATTTCGGAGGCGCAATTGACCCAGGTGGAGGGTATGTGTCGCCGAGCTATTGTCGAAGGCGCGACCTGCATCACAGGTGGAGAACGGGTTTCCGGCACCTCTGGTTACTTCATGCAGCCCACCGTATTTACCGATGTAGCGGTGGATAGTGAGATTTTCCAGCAGGAGGTTTTCGGACCCGTGTTAGTGATTCATGCCTTTGATTCGGAGGACGAAGCTGTGGCCCTGGCCAATGGCACCGCTTTTGGTTTGGTGGCCGGTGTTTTCGACCAGCATCTGGATCGCGCCCTGCGAACGGCTCGACGCCTTCGTGGCGGACAGGTGTTCATCAACGAATGGTTCGCTGGTGGGGTGGAAACACCCTTCGGTGGCGTAGGGCTTTCAGGCTATGGTCGCGAAAAAGGCCAGCAAGGGCTTTATGGTTATGTGCAGACAAAAAATATCGCCATCCGCATTGCTGGCGAATAAGGAACGGGTGTGACAGAGTCAATTATTCCCCGCGATGATAAATGCAACGGCTGGTATCACCTGCTTGCGGAGCCTGCCAAGGCGCGTCGATTGGCCCTTCGTAAAGACGTCGAATGGCTGGTCATCGGTGCCGGTTTTACGGGTCTGGCAGCCGCGCGACGCCTGGCGGAATTACGACCCGGCCAGAAAGTTGTCTTGCTGGATGCCTTACGAGTGGGGCAAGGCGCTTCCGGCCGCAATACCGGATTCGTTATCGATCTACCCCACAAACGGGACCTGGAAGGCGATGATCTTGCCCGTAAACAAAAGCTTCTGGGCCTCAACCGGAATGCCATCAAGGATCTGGGTACACTGGTCGAAAGTCATAACATTGAATGCGGTTGGTCCATCGCCGGTAAATACCAGGGCGCGGTCGGCGAACGCGGACTCAAGTATTTGAGTGGCTACGAGAAGCTTCTCAAGGAATTTGGTTACCCCTACAAAAGGCTCGAACGGGAAGACCTACACCCAATTCTCGGCACTTCGCATTATGCGGCTGCTATCTACACTGCGGATACAGCGCTCATGCAACCGGCCGCTCTGGTGCGCGGCCTGGCTGATACGCTGCCGGACAATGTAGAGCTCCACGAGGACTCTCCGGTGGTCGGCCTGTCCCGCAGTAACGGCCATTGGCACGCCGTGACACCGGAGGGCGAGGTGCGGGCTAAAAATCTGGTGTTGGGCTCCAATATCTATTCCCAGGAATTCGGTTTCCTCAAGGGTCGAATGTTGCCGGTAATGACTTTCGCCAGCATGACCCGGGAGCTGACCGATCAGGAAATGGAATTATTTAGTGAGGCGCCACACCACTTTGGCCTGACACCTGCGGATCATGCCGGTACAACCGTGCGACTTACGCCGGATCGACGATTAATCATCCGCAACCAATACCGGTTTGTTCCCAAGTACCATGACAACCTCGCCGGCCGCACCGCTATTCGCCAGGGCCATCGGGACTCGTTTCTGGCGCGCTATCCCTCATTGGAACATGTGCCTTTCGATTCCACCTGGGGCGGTGCCTGTGGGCTATCCCGCAACTACACGCCCTTCTTTGGTGAAGTGGGCGATCATGCCTGGATGTCAGGGGTTCATCAGAGTGTCGGTGCCGCACGGGGAACCATCTCCGGCAAGTTGATTGCAGAACTGGCTACAGGTCAGGATTCCAGTCAACTGGCAGATATGCTTGCAGTATCCGGCAAGCCCGCCATGAATCCGCCGCAACCTTTTCTCAGTGTCGGTGTAAAGACACGTATGGTTCACGCCGCCTGGGCGAGCCGGAGCGAGTTATGATTTTTAAAAGGACGTGTGTATGAGCCAATCTCCGGTTCGAGCGGTTAAATTCGACCATCACGAAACGGATTTTAATCACCGCGGCGGGCCACCCGGCCACGCCGCCATCGGACGCACGGTTGATAGTGTGCTGAGCGCCACGATAGGGACCGGTTTTGCCCGCTGGGAAGGCGCCGAAGTGGCCTGGACACTGCTCTACGATGAGGTCATATTTGTCATCGAAGGCGAGCTTGTGGTCACAGCCGCAGACGAAACCCACCATGTACTGCCAGGCGAGATACTCTGGATTCCTGAAGGTACGGAATTGGTTTACGGGTGTGGTATTGAATAGCTGGGCCTGATCATCGCTTGAGGTGAAAATCCGTACCTGTTGTTCTGTCATGACTTATTCCTTGTCGTTTCGGCCAAATGACACAATATAGCGGGTGCTGCGACCCCCACCAGGCAGTCTTTCCAGACAGCCCTTTCCCAATAATTCTGCCAGATCCCGGGTCGCCGTGGCTTTACTGACCTTGGCCAGTGACTGGTACTTGCGGGCATTGATGCCTTGCTCAAATTTTTCACCAGTTGTGTCCAGCAAGCGGTTCAGAACCTTGATCTGTCGTTCGTTGAGTACCGTGGTGGTGTACTCTTGCCAGAATCTTGCCTTTACCAATACACGGTCCACTCTGGACAGTGCTTGCTGCAGGGCTTCCCCCAATGTGTCCAGAAACCAGGCAAGCCACGCTGTAATGACGAGACCGCCGCTTTGGGTTTGTTCGAGGTGGTCATAATAGGTATTGCGCCGAGCCATGATGGCCGCACTCAGGGAATAGAACCGAACCGACTGCCGTTCCGCCTGTGCCAATGCCCGGTCCGTCACGGCTCGGGTCACACGCCCGTTACCATCATCAAAGGGGTGGAGTGTGATCAGCCAAAGGTGGGCGATACCGGCACGGAGTAGGAGATCAATACCGGTTGGTGGGTCGTTGAACCACTTGATAAACACTTCAAGCTCCGTGTCCAGACGATCGCGAGGTGGGGCTTCAAAGTGTACCTTTGGCCGATCGGTTCGCCCCGACACCACTTGCATCGGCTGTTCACCACGGAGCTCACCAACGCGAATTTTGGACAGCAGGCCAGGCCCCTCAGGAAAGAGCATGGATTGCCAGTGGCAAAGCTGGTCGCGGGACAGGGGCTCGTCCGGTTGGTGGGTGGCTTCCAGCAACAGCTTAACCAGCGATTCGGATTCCGGAGTGGTTCTGCCCGATACTCCGGCTCGTTCGAGGCTAAGCTGCCGGGCAACGGAAGAGCGCACGGAGCCGACATCCAAGTGTTCGCCCTCGATTTCACTGGTGCGGATCGCGTTCTGGATCAGTGCATCCATCTCCACTTCCAAGTCTACCCGCTTGGGGGCTGCTTCGGTACGACCCAGCAATCGGCCCTGCAAAAGACGCACGGCATCAAGTTTTGGGCGGAGTGCTGCTTCATCCCATTTAAACTGCGGCCAGTCGCTTTGTTCCCAGATATGCATGAGCTGAATAGCGTTCCTTTTCGGATCAGAATGTGAGCCGATTATGGTTTATATTCGGCTCATTGGCCAGTCAGGATGCGCATTGGTGCAATAGAGGCTATTGCTTTGGCGGGCAAAGTACGAAAACAGTTAATTGGGGAGCTTAGTGGAAGAGGTGGTGGGGCGCCATTGGGCCGGCCAGCGTGGAGGCATTGCTTTGAGGTTACTGCTTTGTCCTTCTTCTAAAACAACAAAGCCCGCACGAGGCGGGCTAAGTCATTGAAATAATGGTGCCCGGAGGCGGAATCGAACCACCGACACGAGGATTTTCAATCCTCTGCTCTACCAACTGAGCTATCCGGGCGTTGTCACTTACCTCGTAAGGTGCAGCAGCAACGGGGCGCTATTAAACCGGTTTAGGATGCCTGAGTCAAGGCTGGTCCGGGAAAATTTTCACAGGCACTTCCAAGGGTTGGGAGCATCGCAAAAGAACCTGCTTACCAGACCGCCAATTGCCATGGATGGCAATTGCGAGCCTACAGGGATGTATTCACGGCATGTCTGGCAAGCAGGTGCTTTTGTGATGCCAGGCTCAATAGGTCCGATGCCCGGGTCATTCTCATTTCTCAGGCGGCACGTAGCCTTCAGCTTTATCAAACGGCTCGTTACTGAGAAAACGTTCCATCTGCGCCTGCAGGTACTTGCGTGAGTTGGGGTCCATCATGTTGAGGTGTTTTTCATTGATCAGCATGGTCTGCTGGCTTTGCCATTCCTGCCAGGCTTTTTTTGATACGGTTTTGTAGATTTCCTCGCCTTTCTTGCCGGGCATGGGCGGCATGTCCAGGCCTTCAAGTTCTTCGTTATATTTGCGGCATAAGACCGTGCGGCTCATGGGTACTCCTTTGGGCAATTGCCGGTTGTCGATGATCAGGCGAATGGTAACAGATCAGAGCAGGACAGGTTGCGCCGGTGAGCTGAGCAGGATGCGAATGGGGGCTGGCAGGCCCAGGGCAAGAGCGTCATCCCGATAGACCCAGCGGTGGTCGTCGCGGTCGGCGATGGTAGACCTCGTCGCCCCACTGGCGACGGCCAGTCTGGCGGGCTGGATATGCAGGTGGTAATGGCTGAAGGTGTGGCGGAATCCTGCATCAGGCTGGGCATCGCCGCAATCGAAGCCGAAGCTTCTTTCACAGGCGTCGCTCAGCTCCTCTGCGTTGTAGGCGGCATCCAGTTCCGGCAGGCTCCAGAGGCCGCCCCAGATGCCGCTGGGTGGTCGGCGTTCCAGCAAAACCCGGCCCTCGGAATCTTCCAGTATGACCACCCAGGTGGTTTTCTCAGGTTTCACCTTTTTGGGTTTGGGGGCAGGGTAGAGCTTGGTCTCGCCGCGCTGGTAGGCCAGACAGGTAGTTGCCAGCGGGCAGTGTTCGCAATCGGGCCGGCTGCGGGTGCATACGATAGCACCCAGGTCCATGATGGCCTGGGTATAGTCACGGATTCGGTGATCGGGTGTGTGGGTTTCGGCGTGCATCCAGAGTTGGCTCTGAACCCTGGTTTGGCCTGTCCAGCCGGGCACGGCATGGTGACGCGCCAGCACACGCTTGACGTTGCCATCGAGAATGGTAGCGCGCTGGCCAAAGGCCTGGGCCAGGATGGCGGCTGCGGTAGAGCGCCCGATGCCGGGCAGGGCCTCAAGTTGCTCCTGGTCGGCGGGGAATTCTCCTTGGTGATCCTGGACTATCGTCTGAGCTGCTTTTTGAAGGTTGCGGGCCCGGGCGTAATAGCCGAGGCCAGACCAGTGTCCCAGGACGTCGTCGATTGGTGCTTCGGCCAGGGCACGGACTTCCGGAAACCGGGCCATAAAGGCCTGGTAGTAGGGGATGACCGTCGCCACCTGGGTCTGCTGCAGCATGATCTCTGACAGCCAGACCCGGTAGGGAGAGCGGTTATGGTGCCAGGGCAGGTTTTTCCTGCCGTGACAGTCGTACCAATGCAAAAGCCGTTCGGCAAAACTTTCCGGCATCAGTTGAACAGGCCTTTAATGGCGTCTTTCACTTTTTCCGAGGTCTCACCGTCAAGGCGCTTCTCGAGCTCTTTGCCGACCTTGTCATCGATGGCTCGTTCCGCTTCCTTGGTGGCCTTTTGGCGCGCGGCATTGGCCGCCATATCCTTGAGAGTGTCGCGGAAGCGTGAACCGTCGAAGGAACACAGGCCCGCCGGGTCTTCCTCGAAGTTGCCGCGGCACTCAAGGGGAATAACCGCGCCTTCCACATACTCGGTCACACGGCAGGCTTCGTCACGGTGAATCTCACCCACAACACGAAGACCGATTTCATAATCCAGCTCGGACGCCTTCAGGTCAACGGTGCCGTCCCCGCGCAACTCCATACCCGCCAGAGCCGCCACCAGATCGGTGTTGTTGAGCGTGTTGCCGTCGATCTTGAGGGTGCCTTTCATGTCGTTGAACGGTGTGCCCTCGCTCCAGTCAGTAGCAGTCAGGGTCTCACCATTGGCCAGCGCGATGCCCTGGCAGGCCATGCGAGTCATGTTCATGCGGGTGAATTTTCCCTCTGCAAGGTTGAAGTTGATTTCACCCTTGGCTTGCTCCCGGATGACGGACATGCGATTGCCCCGGGTGTTGATGTCCATGTTGATGTTGGCGGCGCCGGCAAGCAGGTCAACTTCCGCCAGATCCGTTAGCAACGGCAAGGTTTGTACGTTGTTGACCTGATTGGCGATTACCCATTTCGGGTCATCTGTGCGGGCATCGAGCGTAACGTTGGCGTTGAAATCACCGTAGTAGAGTTGGCCGCTAAATTCGCTCATCTTGAGTAAGCCTTTGTTGGCCGTTACTACGGTTTTGATGTCGGCAATGGTCAAGTTGCTGATAATCAGCTCGCCGAGGCCGAGATTGATGTCCAGGGCCAGCCCACGAAGGGTTTCGAGCGGAAGCAGGTCAGTTTCCGGAGTTGCTGCAGTTTCAGCCGCAGGAGCACTCTCACCGGAGTCGTTCGCAGCATCAGCTTCTGCTTCTTCGCTGGCAGGTGGCAGATATCGATCGGCATCGAATTTGTCCCCGCTCAGCTTAAGCCCGATGGCACTGTTGCTCAGGGCGTAGCTTGCGCTGCCTGCAAAGGTGGTGTCATCGACTAGGATAGTAAGATTGCTGAGCTCGACCTTGCCGGCCGGCCCGCCTATATCGGTAGAGAATCCGATGTCGTTGAGGACGTCAGGATCGTCGGTTTCCGGAGCGCTCTGGCCGAGGGTGGTCAGCAGCTCCTTGAGCGAGAATTCCGGGATGTTGATATCGCCACTTATCGTAGGTTGATCGCCGAATCCGCTTACGTTCAGGTTGGTGGTCAGTTCCATATTGGCAAGGGCTGCCCGGAATTCCGTCAGTGTCGCAGTTTCGTTTTCGGTATTGGCTGTCAGTGCCCCGGTCAGTCTTGCCTGTACAGTCTCCTCTCCGAACGGAGCGCCGCTGAGGCTGAACTGGCTGTCCAGTCCGCTGATTTCGAATTCATTGAGGGCCGGGTTGGCCGATAGCTGGGCATTGATGCGGCCGTCGACATCGAACTCGGGCTCGCCTGTGGCAAAATGGAACGCAAGTTCCAGCGGAAATTTCTGGCCCAGCGCGATCTGGCTGGCGCTGAGGCTGAAATTTTCCAGAATGATCGATTGGCCGGTGCTGAGGTCGTCATAGTGGACCTGGGTATTGGTTATGCGAATATCTTCAACATTGAAATTCAGCGGCTCGCGGCCGGTTTCGGCTTCGTCCGGAGCTGGTTCGGCGGGTGCTGCCGTGTCGGTGGTATCGGTGCTGGCATCCGGTTCCGGCATGACCCGTGTCCAGTTGCCGGTACCATCTTCGGCGACACTCAATCTTGCATCCAGTCCGTCCAGGACAAAAGTGTTTACCTTGGGCGACATGGCGATCAGGGACCAGAAGTCGACCTGGGCAATCAATTGATCCAGTCGTATCAGGCGCTCACCGTCAAGGGTTGCCTCTACATCATTCAGCTCAAGACCCAGGGGGATCAGTGACCAGCCAATGTCGCCGGCGAGGACCAGATCAAGGTTGGTGTTGTCTTCAACGGCCTGTTCGATCTGTGGCTTGTAGGTGTTGGGGTCAATAACAAATATGACTACCCCGATGGCAATCACCACCAAGACAACCACTGCGAGCAGCGCGAGAATGATGTTACGGATTACTTTCATTATTTCAGAATCCTTTCAGGTAGAGGCAGGGCTTAAATGCCGGATGCTATAGAGGATAACGTAGACAAGGCAAATTTAAAGGTCATGCCATATGACAAAACGGTAGTGTTAAGACAGAATACGCTATTCAATGCCAAAGGGTGCAAGCCCGTTCGGCTGGAGGAATCAGTCGGGTAATCAGCATGTCCGTCAGGGCAGACCAATAATAAGATAGGAGTCTTTCGTGGCAATTACCGTATCCATTGAGCTGAATCGCGATATCAGGATCCCCGGGTCTTTTGATGACGTATTTGCACTGCTGGCAAATGTGCCGGAATCGGCCAGCCACTTCCCGAAGGTCAACCAGTTGATTGAGCTGGGTGATGAGATCTACCGATGGGAGATGGCGAAAGTGGGCGTCGACAAGTATTCCATTCAATCGGTTTACGCCTGCAAGTATGTGGCAGACAAAGAGGCCGGGAAAATCACCTGGACACCGGTTAAAGGTGAGGGCAACGGGGTGGTAAAAGGCTCCTGGACCCTCACCAGTGAAGATGCGGGTACCACTCGGGCCAGGTTCCAGACCTCTGCCGTGCTGACGTTGCCGCTGCCAGGCCTGCTCAAGCTGGCGATCAGCCCGGTGATCAAGCACGAGTTCAACAGCCTTGTGGATACCTACATGGCGAATCTCAAAAAAGCGTTTTGATGGCCCGGTCTGACGAGCTCAGTTACGCCGGGATTGGGGCAGGACGCCTGCGAACAGAACAGGTATAATCTTGGCCTATCAGTTACCGGCTTTAGCCGCTCAATGACCTGGAGACCCCATGGCCGAACGTAAGGCTCGGGTAGAACGTAATACCCTCGAGACTCAGATCACGGTAGAAATCAATCTGGATGGCACTGGCCAGTCCCGTTTCGATACCGGTGTGCATTTCCTTGACCACATGATGGACCAGATCGCCCGCCATGGCCTGGTTGATCTGGATATCGTTGCCAAGGGTGACCTGCATATTGATGATCATCACACCGTGGAAGACATCGGCATCACCCTGGGCCAGGCCTTCAGGCAGGCCGTGGGTGACAAGAAGGGCATTCGCCGTTACGGCCACGCCTATGTGCCGTTGGATGAAGCGTTGTCCCGGGTCGTTATCGACCTGTCGGGCCGCCCCGGGTTGACCATGGATGTGCCTTATACCCGCGGCTCCGTGGGTGGTTTTGACGTTGACCTGTTCAGTGAGTTCTTCCACGGTTTTGTCAATCACTCCATGGTGACGCTGCACATCGACAACCTGAAGGGCAAGAATACTCACCATCAGATCGAGACGGTGTTCAAGGCCTTCGGACGAGCCCTTCGGATGGCGATTGAGCCGGATGAGCGCATGGCCGGTGTTATTGCCTCTACCAAAGGCTCGCTGTAATCGTTTCGGAGCTTTTGTGATATGAAAACCCTCGCCATTATTGATTACGGGATGGGCAACCTCCATTCCGTCAGCAAGGCCGTGGAGCTGGTGGCGCCGGACACTCGCGTTCTGGTGACCTCTGACCCCGCCCAGATACGTGAGGCGGATAGGGTTATCCTGCCGGGCGTTGGCGCTATCCGCGATTGCATGGCGGAAATTCTCCGGCTCGGCGTGGACGATCTGGTGCGTGAAGTGTCGGCTGACCGTCCTCTATTGGGCATCTGCGTTGGCATGCAGGCGCTGATGTCCCGCAGTGAAGAAAACGGCTGGGTAGATTGCATCAACCTGTTCCCCTCGGAAGTGCGGTTTTTCGGCAATCACCTGAAAGAAGGTGATGTCCGCCTGAAAGTGCCTCACATGGGCTGGAATGAGGTCTACCAGACCACTGACCATCCGGTCTGGCACAACATTCCCGATGGCGACCGGTTCTATTTCGTGCACAGCTATTACGCCGAAGCCGAAGGCAATCCCGATATTGCCGGCCGCACCCACTATGGTATTGATATTGCCGCTGCCGTTGCTCGCGACAACATATTTGCAGTGCAGTTCCATCCTGAGAAAAGTCACCGGGCCGGGTTGCAGTTGCTGAAGAATTTTGTCCAGTGGACAGGCGCCTAGCCATTCGGGTCTGTCCACCCCGTTGATGACAAACTGACCACTGATAACGGATATATCCCATGCTTATTATTCCCGCCATTGATCTGAAAGACGGTAAATGTGTCCGCTTGCGCCAGGGCCGAATGGAAGACTCGACTGTTTTCTCTGATGACCCCGTTGATGTGGCTACCCGCTGGGTTGATGCCGGTGCGCGCCGCCTGCACCTGGTTGATTTGAACGGCGCGTTCGCAGGTGAGCCGGTTAACGGCGAGATCGTCCGGGCCATTGCCCGCAAATATCCGGAGCTGCCGATCCAGATTGGCGGTGGCATTCGTTCTGCCGAAACCATCGAAGCCTACCTTCAGGCGGGCGTTCAGTGGGTGATCATTGGCACCAAGGCAGTCAAGGAACCTGAGTTCGTGACTGACATGTGCCGGCGGTTTCCGGGCCACATCATTGTCGGGCTCGACGCCAAGGACGGGCTGGTTGCTACCGACGGCTGGGCCGAGGTGTCTGAGGTCAAAGCGACCGACCTGGCGAAGCGATTTGCGAATGACGGTGTGGAGGCCATTGTATACACCGATATCAGCCGTGACGGCATGATGCAGGGGGTTAATGTCGAGGCTACCGCTGCGCTGGCGGAAGCCTGTGGTATTCCGGTCATCGCCTCCGGCGGTGTTACAAATATAGACGATCTCATGCAACTGGCCGATGTGGCCGACCGTGGCATTCTGGGTGCGATAACCGGCCGGGCAATCTACGAGGGCACCCTTGACGTCGCTGAAGCCCAGGCCTGGTGCGACAGCCTTGGTAGTGGTATCCAGAACGGTATGGGGAACTGACATGGCACTGGCCAAGCGTATTATTCCTTGCCTGGATGTGGAAAAGGGGCGGGTAGTAAAGGGCGTCAACTTTGTTGATATCCGTGACGCCGGCGATCCGGTAGAAGTCGCGCGGAAATACAACGAGCAGGGTGCCGACGAAATCACCTTTCTGGATATTACCGCCAGTCACGAAAGCCGTGATACCACCTATGAAACCGTTGAACGTATGGCCAGTGAGGTCTTTATTCCGCTCACGGTTGGCGGTGGCATTCGCACGGTAGACGATATCCGCAAACTGCTCAATGCCGGCGCTGACAAAGTCGCTATCAACACGGCCGCAGTGTTCAACCCGGATTTTGTCCGTGAGGCTGCCGACCGTTTTGGCAGCCAGTGCATTGTGGTTTCCATCGACGCCAAGCGGGTCAGTGGCGAAGGCGAGCCGCCGCGCTGGGAGATTTTTACCCACGGTGGTCGCAAGCCGACCGGCCTGGACGCCATTGAGTGGGCTCTTAAGATGACGGATATGGGAGCCGGTGAGCTGTTGCTGACCAGCATGGACCGGGATGGCACCAAGTCGGGGTTTGACCTGGCCCTGACCAGGGCCATCAGTGATGCGGTTGCAGTCCCGGTTATCGCTTCAGGTGGGGTTGGAGAGCTTCAGCACCTGGCGGATGGCATAATCCTGGGCGGTGCTGACGCCGTGTTGGCAGCGTCCATATTTCATTTCGGTCAGTTTTCGATTCCCGAGGCCAAAGCCTTTATGAAAGCGCAAGGCATTGAAGTGAGGGACTAGCTAGGTCAGTCTTTCTTGAGCAGCTCAGTCTTTTCTCGCCAGAGCAGGTCTGATGTCCTGCTTTTCGCCCGCGTTAAACATCTCCCGATTGCTGTTTCTGATCGCCCAGATTCCGCTCACCGTGGCCACCGCAATACCCTGTTCATCAAGCTCCGGCAGTTTTTTTATCAAGTAGTCCACGGTGACTTTGTGGGGATGTCCGATGCCGATAGCGCTGCCATTACGTTTGGCGGTTTCGATCAATAGCTGAAACTGTGCGTCGACATACTCTTCGGTTTGCTCGTGGTCCAGAAATACATCCCTGGTCAGGGTTGGCACACGGTGGGCTGCTGCAGTCTCACCCGCAATGGTGCTGGCAATCGTGCGGCTATCGACAAAATACAGCGGATAGCGGAAAAGTTCAGACATCACCCAGTTCATGTTGGGCTGCAGTTGGGTCAGCAGGCTGCCCATATGATTATTGACACCGCGAACATGGGGAATGGACTGAATGGCACGCCTCAGTGTGGTGGCAGTCACCGGTTCATTCATGCTGCCGTCCAGTCCGCCGGCGCCAAGGCCAATATTGCGGGTGTTGGCCATGGGGGCGTGCAGCATGATTTCTTTCTGGTGGGCATGCGCTGCGTTAGCAAGTTCGGTGGTGTGCCTGCGGAAGGGCAGAAATGCCAGGGTGACGGGATAATCCATCTCCACCAGTCGCCGGCCCTGGCTCAGGCTGTGCCCCATATCATCAATGATGATTGCGATGGTCGGTGGCGTCTCGCTGTCCGTGAAGTCGGGTGTAGCCAGGGCCAGGGAGGGACTGGCCGGAGGTTGCGCTGACACCAAGGGTGCCAGCAGCATCAACAGGGTAGCTCTCAGGACGATGTGCATGGGGTCAGTTGGTCCCGCCTTCCTTTTTATCGAGTATCTGCAAGCCTTTAAGCAGGTTAAGTGCCGATCTGAGCTGGTAGTCCCTGGCTATCGGGTTGGCCGCCTGCTCGGGGTCATCCGGGTTTTCCAGCTCTTCGGCGTCACCGTTCAACAGGTGGCCGCTCAGGTCTGCCTCGGTAAAGAAGGGTTGACTGTCCACCTCTGTCAGCTGCGCCGGTTTGATTTCAATATCCGGTTTGATGCCCTTGGCCTGGATGGAGCGGCCGTCAGGGGTGTAATAGCGGGCGGTCGTCATTTTGATGGCGTGAGTTTCATCCAGCGGTATGACAGTCTGAACCGAGCCCTTGCCAAAGGATTGCGTGCCCATAACCACTGCCCGTTGATGATCCTGCAGTGCGCCGGCCAGAATTTCCGAGGCGGATGCGGAACCGCCATTAATCAGTACGACAATCGGTGTGCCTTCCGCCATGTCGCCGGCCTTGGCGCTGAACCGCAGCCGAGAGCTCTGGATCCGGCCTTCGGTATAAACGATCAGGCCTTCATCAATCAAGGCGTCGGCAGCTTCGACCGCCGCCTGTAAAATACCTCCCGGATTGTTGCGCAAATCAATGACGAGGCCGTCCAGAGTGCCGTCATTTTCGGCCTTGAGTTTGTCGATGGCGGCCCGGAATTCCATACCGGTTTCGGCCTGGAACTGGGTCAGGCGAATGTAACCGTAACCGCTTTCAATCAGTCGCGATTTCACGCTGGCCACCTTGATAACATCCCGAACCACGTCAATCTCGATTGGTCCGCTCTGGTTATCACGCATGATGGTGAGGGTCAGGGTTGAGCCCGGTTTGCCGCGCATCAGGGTCACGGCCTCTTCAAGGGACATGCCCTTGACCGGCTGGTCACCGAGTTTGATGATCAGATCGCCGGCCTGTACGCCCGCTTTCTGGGCCGGGGTGTCATCGATGGGTGATATGACTTTGATGAAACCGTCTTCCATGCCGACTTCGATGCCCAGGCCGCCGAATTCGCCACTGGTACTTTCTTCCAGTTGTTCAAATGCTTTTGGTTCGAGGTAGGTCGAGTGCGGATCGAGCCCGCCCAGCATGCCTTTGATCGCGTTTTCAAGCAGGGTGCGGTCGTCGACTTCTTCGACGTAGGCGTCTTTGATGCGGCTGAATACTTCAGTGAATTTTCGAAGATCATCCAGGGGGAGCTGTTCTTCCGGATCGGGCAGCTGTATTTCAAGCTCCTTACCCTCGGATATGGCCTCCAGCATTCGCTGGCTTTCCGGGTCCAGTTCCTGAGCATAGGTGGCGCCCGACAGGGCCAGCAGGCTGCCTGCGCTCAGCATCGCAGCGAATAAAACAGTGTGGTGCTTGAATCTGACCCGTGTCATCTACGCATCCTGTCTACTGGTTGTTCTTTTGAGCACCTGCATCGGTGCATCGCCCCGACAGTATGGCGGTCCGTCAGGCATTTGTCAGCTCTCAAAAAAGGGCTTTGAATCAGCGCTTCAGCCATGTTTGTGGGTTCTGCGGCTCACCCTTGTAGCGAATTTCGAAATAAACACTCGCGGCGTCGGTACCGCCGGAACGGCCAGCGACTGCAATTGTTTCACCTGCATCCACCCAGTCGCCGGGGCTTTTGAGCAAGCTGCTGCTGTAACCATACAGGCTCATGAAGCCATCACCGTGATCGACGATGGTCATCAGGCCAAAGCCCCTGAGCCAATTGGCAAACACCACCCGGCCGTAATGGATGGCTGTGACGTCGGCGTCGTTGCCGGTGGTAATCAGAATGCCGTTGTACTTGAGTTTACCCTGCGCCAGGCTGTCGCCAAACTTATGCTCGACCTTGCCACGGGCGGGCCAGGGCAGTTTAGCCTTGAGGGCCTGGAACGGTTTGGACTCATTGGGAGACGGGATCCGGGCAATGGCTTCTTCCACTTCCTGCAACAGTTTTTCAAGGCGGCTGCGATCGGCCTCCAGCGATGCCCGCTCTGATTCCCGGCTACTGATGTCTGACCTGAGTGCCACCAACGTTTTTTCGCGCTGTTGTTTGCGGTCTCTGAGCTGGTTTTGGCGCTCTGTTGCCCGGGCCTGAAGTTGCGTCAGTTCGACTTGAGTCGCTTGGGCATTGTTCTGGGTGAGAGTGAGTTTTTCGAGGGTGCCATTAAAGTCTTTCAGGCGCTGGATGGCGTCCCGGCTGAGGTATTCGTAATAGGTCATGGTGCGCGAGATGGTTTGCGGGTCTATTTCATTCAGCAATACTTTGACCGCAGGCGCGTCGCCCTCCATCCATGCCGCGCGAATCTGTTTTTTCAGGCTTTCTCGCTGGCGGTCAAGGCTTGATACCAGCTCAGCTTCCTGAACCCGGAGTTCGTCCAGTTTCGCTTTCTGCTGTCGGGCTCTGGTTTCAAGAGACCGGCGCTCCCGGGTCAGCTCGTTGATAGAGCGCTCTGTTGCGACCAGTTCTTGCTCCAGGTCACTGCGGTCTTCCTCTGCGTCCTCGAGCCATTCATCAATGTCGCTGATCTGGTCCTTGAGGGCTGCAACTTGTGCTGGCGTTACGGTCTGCTCTGCGGTTACCGGTTGGCCAGCAACCAGCAGCCAGCAGGCCAGAATCAGGGCCAGCGCATGCCCCGGGGACCTGGTAACGAGAAGGCGCCGGTGGTATCCGGCACCCTTTTGGACTTCAACGGGCATTAAATCTGCGTCCCGTGATGAAGCTGAGCCTCACGGCAAGAACCTCAAGAACCTCAGTCAAGGTTGGCCAGGCTATGCCCGGTCATTTCTTTGGGCTGTTCAAGCCCCATAAGGTGAAGCAGGGTGGGGGCTATATCGCTCAGACTGCCATCGTCAGACAGCCCGATATGGCGAGGGCCGACATACACCAGCGGCACAGGTCCAAGGGTATGGGCAGTGTGCACCTGGCCGGAGATCGGGTCGGTCATCTGCTCACAGTTGCCATGGTCTGCGGTGATCAGGGCCTGACCACCAACTTCCTCGAGTGCTTTGATGACGCGTTCAACGCACTGGTCGATACATTCGGCCGCCTTGATGGCCGCATCCAGCTTGCCGGTATGGCCCACCATGTCGCCATTGGCGTAGTTGCAGATTACCAGATCGTACTTGCCGCTCTTGATGGCCTCTACCAGCTTGTCAGTCACTTCCGGGGCGCTCATTTCCGGTTGCAGGTCGTAAGTGGCAACGTTGGGCGATGGCACCAGAATGCGGTCCTCGCCTTCAAACGGCGTTTCCAGTCCGCCATTGAAGAAGAAGGTGACGTGAGCGTATTTTTCGGTCTCGGCAATGCGAAGCTGGGTTTTGCCGTTGTTTGCGATGTATTCGCCAAGACCGTTGGTGAGGGTCTCTGGCGGGTAGGCGCATGAGGCTTTGATGTCGGCAGCATACTCGGTCAGCATGACGAAGTCCGCCAGCTTCGGCCGTTTGCGGCGCTGGAAACCGTCAAAATCGGGCTCCACGAATGCTCGGGTAATTTCGCGAGCGCGATCAGCACGGAAGTTCATGAAAATGAGGGTGTCACCGTCATCCACGGTAGCGTCCGGCTCATTGCCCGCCTGGATCCGGGTCGCTTTCACAAATTCATCATTTTCGCCACGCTCGTAAGCCTGCTCGAGGCCTTCGGTTGCGCTGGCGGCAGTGAACTCTGCTTCACCCTGGGTTAGCAGATTGTAGGCCGCCTCAACACGGTCCCAGCGATTATCGCGGTCCATGGCAAAGTAGCGCCCGATAATGGAAGCCACCCGACCAACTCCGAGGGATTTCAGCTTTGCGGTGGCTTTTTTCAGCGAGGCCATGGCACTGCGGGGCGGCATATCGCGACCATCGAGAAACGCGTGAATATAAATCTGTTTGGCACCGCGGGCGGCTGCAAGCTCTGCCGCTGCAAGGACATGATCTTCATGGCAATGGACACCGCCGGGGGAAAGCAGTCCCATCAGATGCACGGCACCGTCATTGCGCACGGCCTTGTCGATAGCCTCGCACAACACCTTATTATCCGGGAACGTGCCGTCTTCAATATCTTTGTCGATTCGGGTCAGGCTCTGATATACCACCCGACCGGCGCCGAGATTCATATGACCGACTTCGGAATTGCCCATCTGGCCCTGGGGCAGCCCGACAAACATGCCGGAGGTATTGATCAGGGTTTTGGGTTGTTGCTGCCAGAGCTTGTCCCAGAACGGGGTGTTGGCGTTGCTGATGGCGTTGTCTTCCGCCGGGTCGCGATGGCCCCAGCCGTCAAGAATAATAAGTGCAGTTGGTGTGCGGGTGTCAGTCATCACTCAATCCGGTTGCTGTTGGTAACCGCTTGCAGCGGATGCAGGGATTACCTGAAGAATGAAAGGTTCGATTCTACCCGCTTTGGTGGTCTCCGGCTAATGCTCTCGCCTTCTGTCACCGCCCCCGGGTGTGTATAATCTCGCCAAATTAAAATCAGCAGGGCGTGTTAATGGACAGGTTGTTTGAGTTTATCGTTAATCACTACATTCTGGTGTCAGTGTTCGTGGCGCTTCTGGCGGCACTGTTCGTTCTTGAAACCCGCCGTGGTGGGCAGAAAGTCAGCGCCCAGGCTGCAGTTAACCTGATCAACCGGGATAAAGCCATTGTGGTCGATGTTCGAGAACGAAAGGAGTTCAACGAAGGTCGAATTACCGGCTCTCTGCACATTCCCTTGAGCGCGGTGAAAGAACGCGCCAGCGAGCTCAAAAAGCACCAGGATAAACAGATAATCGTCGTCGACAAGATGGGCCAGCACTCAGCCACCGCCGTCAAGGTCCTGAATGCGGAGGGTTATACCAATGTGACTCGCCTGAACGGCGGCATTGCTGACTGGAAGAGCAATAACCTGCCGCTGGTCAAAAAATAGGCCTGGCAGCTGATCTTGTATTAGAGCGTAAACTGACGCACTGTTTCACAACATCACGGGGGCCGGGCGATTAAACCAAGCCCGGTCGTTATAACAATAGGGTCGTTCTGAGGCCCGCGAAAGAAAACGAAAGGATTGAACATGGCTGAAAACCCGCAGGCAGCAGCAGGCAGCGAAGAAGCAAACCAACCACAGTTTGCCCTGCAGCGCATCTACGTGAAAGATCTGTCCTTTGAGTCACCGAATTCACCGCTCGTGTTTCAGGACCAGTGGAAACCCAAGGTTAACCTGGATCTGAACACCAGCCATAACAAGGTCGGCGACAATCAGTATGAAGTCGTGCTTTCGTTGACGGTGACATCAAAGATCGATGAGAAAGTGGCCTTTATTGTGGAGATTCAGCAAGCCGGTGTGTTTCTGCTGAAAGGTATCGAGGGTGCGCAACTTGGCCAGATGCTGGGCGCCTACTGCCCGACTATCCTGTTTCCCTATGCCCGCGAAGCAATCGACGGCGTTGTGAGCAAGGGCAGCTTCCCGGCCCTGATGCTGGCGCCGGTTAACTTCGATGCGATATACGCTCAGGCCGTCAAGCGCAAGCAGGAAGAAGCCCAGGGTGAAGCTGGCAAGGACGAGCAGACCCACTAACTTCCGCCCTCAAAACCCAGCTGCCGCCAGGCTTCGTAGACCACCAGCGCTGCGGTGTTGGAAAGGTTCAGGCTGCGGCTGTCCGGGCGCATGGGCACGCGAATACGATGCCCGTTCGGCAGCTGGTTGCGGATCGCCTCCGGCAGACCCCGGGTTTCCGGGCCAAACATCAGGTAATCCCCGGCCTGGAAAACCACTTCATGGTAAGGCCAACTGCCTTTGGTGGTTAACCCGAAAAGCCTGCGGGGCTGTTCTTCCGCAATGAACGCCTCATAGCCCGGGTGAACCTTGACGGTGGCGTATTCACTGTAGTCCAGTCCGGCCCGCCTGAGCTGCTTGTCCTCGAGGGTAAAACCCAGAGGCTCAATCAGGTGCAGGCGACAGCCGGTGTTGGCGCAGAGCCGGATGATATTGCCGGTATTCGGCGGTATCTCCGGCTCGAAAAGTACAACGTTAAACACCGATCAGCGTTCGATCGCCAGTGCGACCCCCATGCCACCCCCGATGCACAGCGTCGCCAGTCCTTTGTGGACATCACGACGGGTCATCTCGTGAATCAGGCTGACCAGGATGCGACAGCCGGAAGCGCCGATGGGATGCCCCAGCGCTATGGCACCGCCGTTCACATTGACTTTGGCTGTGTCCCAGCCGAGATCACGATTCACGGAAATGGCCTGGGCCGCGAACGCTTCGTTGGCTTCGATGAGATCAAGATCGTCCACTGACCAGCCCGCGCGTTCGAGGCAGCGCTGGGTAGCGGGAATAGGCCCGGTGCCCATGATGGCCGGATCAACACCCGCATTGGCATAACCGCGAATAGTGGCCAGCGGTGTCAGGCCCAGTTCTTTGGCTTTGTCAGCACTGCAGACAATCACCGCAGCGGCGCCATCGTTCAGGGAAGACGCGTTGCCAGCGGTCACGGAGCCGTCTTTTTTAAAGGCTGGTCGCATTTTCCCGAGACCTTCGGCGTTAACGCCTTCCCTCGGGCCTTCATCGCGGTCGACTGTCAGCGGGTCGCCCTTGCGCTGGGGCACGCTGACAGGCACGATCTGACCGTCGAAATAGCCCGCTTTCTGGGCTGCGACCGCTTTTTGCTGGGAGGCGGCGGCAAACGTATCCTGCTCTTCCCGGCTGATGCCGTACTTGTCGACGATATTCTCAGCGGTGACGCCCATATGGTAGCCGTTGAACGCATCCCAAAGGCCATCATTGACCATGGTGTCGATCATTGACCAGTTGCCCATACGCTGGCCGTTGCGACTGTTCGGCACCACATGGGGTGACTGGCTCATGCTTTCCTGGCCGCCGGCGATAATCAGCTCGGCATCGCCACACTGGATTGCCTGAACGGCCATGTGAACCGCTTTGAGACCTGAGCCGCACACCTTGTTGATCGTCATGGCGGGCACTGAGGCTGGCAAGCCTGCATTGATGGAGGACTGCCTTGCGGGGTTCTGGCCGACACCGGCGGTGAGCACCTGGCCCAACAGCACCTCGTTAACCTGGTTGCCAGCAACGCCGGATTCTTCCAGCAGAGCCTTGATGACGGCGGTACCAAGCTCATCTGCCCGCAAACTTGACAGGCCACCACCGAAAGCACCGATAGCCGTCCTCTTGGCGGCAACAATCACTACGTCACGCATAAAAATCTCCTTATTTTCGGATTAGTCGATAACAGTGTAGCACCGCTGGGAGTGCCGGCTTACATGTTCAGGCTGCGACCCCCGTCCACTGCCAGTATCTGACCGGTCACAAACGGCGCATCGCACAGCAGATAGATGACAGCACCGGCGATATCATCTTGATTGCCGGTTCGTTTCAGTGGCGTCTTGGCGAGAATTGCCTGCTGATAACCTTGTTCAATGGCACCTTCGTGCTCTGGCCAGAGAATGGCACCGGGTGACACACCGTTGACTCTGACCTCCGGGGCAAGATCGCGAGCCCAGGCGCGGGTCAGCGTCGCCAGCCCGGCTTTGCTTGCGCAATAAAGCGGGTGGTCGGCCAGGGGGCGCTCGCTGTAGATATCGATCAGGTTAATGATGCAGCCATGGGTTGCTTTAAGGGCCGGTAAGCAGGCCTGGCCCAGGAAAAAGGGTGCCCGGAGATTGGTATGCATGACCATGTCCCAGTCCTGCTGGGTGGCCTGACCAGTCGGGTTCGGGTAGAACACCGAGGCATTGTTGATCAGTCCGTCGAGGCGACCCCAGAGGGCAAGGCTGTCCCGGGCCAGCTCTATTATGGCTTCCGGTTGCGTAAGGTCTGCCTGTAGCATCGCCGCGGAGTCTGCCTGGATGGCGTTGAGTGCATCGACCAGCGCGGCGGCCTGATCGTGTCGGGATCGATGATGAATGATGACCCGCCAGCCACGATCATGCAGGCGCTCTGCCATTCGTGCGCCAAGTCGCTGGGCGGCACCGGTAATCAGTACAACGGGGGCTGGGTCGCTCAAGGACCACTCCTTCTGCAGGTTCATGTAGGCTCAGTGTTCAAGCTCTGCAATACGACGCAGGCGCTCTTGCCGGATTGCCTCGCCCAACGCTTTGCCTTCATGGCCCTGAGCCATCAATTCGCGGGCCTGCACCTTTTGGGCCGTTTCCAGGGCTTGTCGGAAGCGATTTGCCCGGCTCCGGGTCAAAGGTTCGGGCAGACATTCACAAACTGCCAGCAATCGCTCAAACCGCTCGGGCCGGCGCCAGACATCGGCTTCATTCAATAGTGCGAGTATATCCTCGGGTGAGGTCGCCGAGGTAAGTCGGGTACCCAATCGGGTGGTTAACCTGGCCAGCTCCTGACACTCGTTGGGCGCTTTCATGGCGTCGGCCCGTTTCTCGGCGTCGGCGGGGTCCAGACCCGACAACAGCGCCGCGAACCGCACATCGGTAGAGGAGGGCGCCTGGCAGGTACAGCCAAGGCTGGCCATTGCCTGTTGCAGGCGGGTGCTGTCATTCAGTTCGGGGATCAGTCGCGCCAGCGCGCCACAGGCCTGAAGAACGTCAAAGAAAACGGTAGGGGCCCGTTCCTGAAGAGCCCGGGCTATTTCCTGCCAGACCCGCTCCGGAACCAGGTGCTCGACCTCGCCGGCCTGGACCATCTCGGTCATGAGGTGCAGCGTTTCATCCGCCACGGTAAAGCCGTGGCCGCAGAAACGGGCTGCAAAGCGCGCGGTCCGAAGGATGCGCAGCGGGTCTTCGGCGAAGGCGTCCGAGACGTGGCGAAGGGTGCGACTGGCGAGGTCCGACTGCCCGTTGAACGGGTCGATGAGGGTGCCATCGGTGGCCCGGGCCATGGCGTTGATGGTTAAATCCCGGCGCAGCAAGTCATCTTCCAGAGTGACGTCCGGGGCGCTGTATACACTGAAGCCGTGATAGCCATGGCCCTGTTTCCGTTCGGTGCGAGCGAGCGCGTACTCTTCCTGACTCTCGGGGTGGAGGAAGACCGGAAAATCTGCACCCACCTGTCTGAAACCCTGTTGCAGCATCTCCTGTGGCGTCGCGCCGGTGACCACCCAGTCCCGATCCTTTACCGGCAGACCAAGAAGTTCGTCACGTACTGCGCCGCCAACCAGATAGGTTTTCATGAATCGGTTGTTGCTCCTTGTGGTTTTTTCTCAACGGATTATCAGGGTAAGGCCGTTTACAGGCAAACCGGTCGGCCACAAAAAAAAACCCGGCAGGGCCGGGCGTAAGGAGCACATTGCTTGAGGGTTCAGGTCAGAACGCAGCGCCAAGTTCAAAGGCCGCGCCAACTTCGGCATCGCTGACCAGGGCGCCGATATCCAGACGGGCGCCGAACAGTGAAAGACCAATACCGGCGGTAAACTGGGTATCTTCTTCAATGCCGTCGTTGTCGTCGTTGCTGGCCAGGTTCTGGCGCACACCGAAGCGGAGCTGGGCATAGCGGAAGGCATCGAGCTCCGCACCCAGAGCCATCCACTGGGTGTCATCTCCGTAGCCGAACGCCTTCTTCTTGGTCAGGTCCAATTCTGCGGTCAGTATGTGGAAGTCGCCTTTGTGGGCGATGCCGGCCGTCACCATGGGGTTGAGTTCCAGGGTATGTTCCTGCTCATTTTTTAGCGGGTTGGCACTGACGGCAGAGTCCAGCTTCACCGGGATCAGGTTCTTGACCACAACGCCGGCATTCCACTGGTTGCTGGAACCGAACGCATAGGCTGCGCCAATGTCCAGGTTAAATCCGCTCTTGTCGGTTTGATACTCATCACCGTCGAATTCATCGTCCTCGAAGCCGGAGACGGTTTCGGTGTATTGGAAGGTGCGAAGTTGAACGTATTTCGGCGACACCCCCAATTGAAGCTGCGAGTCGTTCTGCAGGTCGATCGACGTGGCGATGGAGATGCCAACCTCGGCCACGGCGGAGGCAAGAATGCGGCCACGGGATTCCAAGTCCCGGTCCAGGTCAGCGGCTATCAGCTCGTCGATGGTTGCCGTTTCAAGATCGGCCAGGAATTGCTCGTCGTCCTTGTCGAACTCGCCACGTACGGTGGCCCGCAGGTTGCCATTACTGAAGAAGCCGAAGGATATGGAGTCCGAAGGTACCGTCAGTGCGATACCCAGGCCGGCATCGATTCTCACGGTGTCACGATCGAAGTCGTTCAGTTGTTGTCTCAGTTCGCCAGCTGCCTGCCTGGCGCCTTCCGGATTGGAGGTTTTGTCCAGTTCCTGAAAGCGGTCAATGGTGTCTTGAATGTTGTCGATCTGGTCAACGGTTTCTTCCTCGTCGGCAAAGCGCGCGTTAACGGAGGGAAACACGAGGCCGAAATCGTCGGACCAGTCGTGGTGCTTTGCCGCCATCATGGCCGGATTGGAGGCCCCTGCCGCCGCTGGGTGCGCGATAGCGACATCGGTTCCGCCCATGGCAAAGGACCGTGACGACATAAACGTTTGCGGGCTGGCCAAGGCCGAAGTGGTGACGATGGAAAGGCCGATGGCCAGGGTGAGCTTGGTCAGACGATGTGCGGTCATGATGGATCCTGATGATGCATTGGTATTGGCGGTTCAAAGATTACGTAAAATTCAGATTAATTCAGTTCACCAGGCAATACAGCGTGGATGGGGTAACGGTTTGTTTTCGTTGTGTAAGTGAGGCGAAGGCAAATGACACTCTTCTCTCTGAAAAAATCGGCTTGGTGGGCAAAGTGAAAAGTATTCGTGCCCATAAAAAGGATGAGGAAAAACTTGAAATGGCATTGTCATTGGCAGGTACTGCTTTCATTTAATCAAACTCCGGCCAATTTTGAATTTCTATTTGATTGTCCTGTGAGTTGGCATGAATATTCCATGTTAAGTGCGACAAAGCTTTTGAATCGGGGTTGAAATCTGGTAATGGGATCGTCGGGACTTTGGCTTTGGGGAAAAACATGAAGAAATTGGTCACCAAGTATCGTCGGACAAACAGGGCCGTTATGGTCTGGGCAACTTGCTTGTCTGGACTCACTTCCGGTCTTACACATGCGCAAGTATCGAATCTTGAATTGCAAGCTTCCGGTGAGGCTAGTGAGCAAATGTCAACTAATACTGACCAGAAGCCGTCAGCTTTAGTTGTTAATGAGCAATATCAGGAAATTCAGGACGATGAGTTAACGCCTTCGGCTGAGAGTATGGAAATAGTGGGGGGAGCTTTAAATGAACCTGTCCACCTGATCATCACAAAACAAGTCGGCGGAACCCAGGACAAGCTGGATGTGCTGGCTGAATCCATCAGCAGTGAGCAGCTGCGACCAGAATTTGTACCTGGCCAGCAGTGCCCCGATGACAGGGCGCCTCGGTATCGAAAGAAGCTTGCAGTCGCCGGTTTCACTCTGGAACATGCCGGGCAAAGTGTTTTCGGTGGCTTGGGGCAGGTGGGTAAAGCGGTCTCCGGAATGCTGTACCAGAACTTCCGGGAGACCGGCAGTGTCCAGCCATTTGCGGCTCCCGACCGGCAAATGTTTGCCAGTTTGGGCAGCGCGCCGACTCATGCCGGTTTCGGCAATCGCTTGAGCAAGTACTCAGCGGTCAGCCGGGAAATGGGGGTGCAGTTTGTAGTATCCGGTGTCGTGCGTAATGTTGATGTTCATAACCCTGATGCCTGGAATACCTCCACGTACGCGAAAATGAAGCGTTCACTGTTCAGCGCGGATAAAGCTCGCGATTTTGTGGTGGATGTGGTGGTTCATGATGGGTATACCGGCCAGGTCGTCATGGAGGAGCGCTATGCAACCTCCGGTCGTTGGGATGTCTCAAGGACAGACCGGGTGGGTATTGATTCAGAGCGTTTTGGCGAAACCGGTTACGGGCAGGCAGTAAGCGATTTGCTGGAGGAGATTTCCGGGGATATAACCCGGCGCCTGGAGTGTCAGCCGATGTTGGTGCCGATACTTGAAGTCACAGGCAAGGATCTGGTGTTGGATGTCGGTACCGACTCTGGCCTGCTGCCGGGCGTTAAAATGAATGTTGTCCGGGCGCAATCCTCATGGGCCAATCCGGATGCGCCGCCGAGATTGGTGGACACCGGGGTGAAGCTACATATTCATAGTCTTAGCCTGGACCGAAGTATCGCCTGGATGCCGGAGCATGGGGGAGCGCTCAATATTCAGCTTGGTGACTACGCGGTTATTTACTAATTGGAAGGATATTCAGGCGGCTTGGGCTGCCGCGATATCGCGGATCTTGCCCACCATGGCCCGAAGCCCATTGCCCCGGGTCGGTGATATGTGGCGGAACAGGTCCAGTTGCTCGAAGAGTTCGTCGATGTCTGTGGTCAGTAATTCCCGTGGCTCGCGACCGTTGAGCGCAATCAGGATGATGGCGGCCAGCCCCCGGACAATCATCGCGTCGGAATCGATCAGCAGGTAGAGTTTGCCGGTGGCATCGTCAACATGATGGATCAACCAGACCTGGCTTTGACAGCCATGGACGTAATTCTCTTCCCGGCGCTCGTCATCGGGGAAATCCGGCAATTGCTTACCCATATCGATGATGTAGGCGTAGCGCTCTTCCCAGTCGTCCAGAAACTCGAAATCCTCGATAACGTCCTTGATCGTGACGCTTTTGCCGAGCGGGTTGTTGATGAAGGTTTCCAGTGCCGCAGTCATTGATTACTTCTCTCCGTAGCGAATGCCGTGTATGGGACTAAAACATGCCCAGTTCGAGTTTGGCTTCATCAGTCAGCATATCGCTGTTCCAGGGCGGATCAAAGGTCAGCTCAACGGTCACTTTGTCCACGTTGGGCACGTGCTCGACCTTGCGCTTGACGTCATCAGTGATCACCGGACCCATGCCGCAGCCGGCGGCGGTCAGGGTCATCTTGATGAACACTTCGTTGCCGTCCGGCCCGCCGTTGGTAATCTGGCAGTCGTAGATCAGCCCCAGGTCTACCACATTGACCGGAATTTCCGGGTCATAGCAGTTACGTATGGCTTCCCATACCTGATTCTCGTTGATGGTGCCGTCAGTGGGGGTGTCGAAACTGCTTTCCAGCGGTTTTTTGCCAAGCGCGTCGGCTTCGTGGCCTTCAATGCGGGCGAGATTTCCGTTGACCGCGACCGTGAAACTGCCGCCCAGGGACTGGGTGATAGTGACAAAGGTGTCCGACGGAATCATGATCTCGGTGCCGGTAGGCACGAGACGGGCTTCCACCTCGCGTTTGGTCAGGACAACTTCCCGTTCTTGCATGAATCTCTCAGGCCTCGCCGTTTAACAGGGTATTCGCTTAAGCGATAGAAAAGCTTTCGCCACAGCCACACTCAGCCGTTGCGTTCGGATTGCGGAAGTAAAACATGGAGTTGACGCCTTCGGTGATAAAGTCAATTTCAATACCATTGACCACCGGCAGATGCTTGCGCTCGACATAGATATCGACGCCATCCACGGTGAACACCTGATCGTCTTCCTGTGCTTCCTCGACCCATTGGGTCTCATATTTGAAACCGGAGCAACCACTCTTTTTAATAGCCAATCGAATGCCCTTGGCCTCCGGTTTCTTGGCCAGTTGTTTCCTGACGTGATTGACTGCGGTGGGAGTCATGGTGACTCCCACCGTCGGGGTAAAGGTTTCAGCCGTCATCGTATCGCCTCCATCAGGCAAACAGCCGCTGGATCTTCCGGAGCGCGGTAAACAGCTGCTCCACTTCATCCAGCGTATTATAAAATGCAAAGGACGCCCGGGCAGTACCCGGCACCCCGTAAAAGTCCATCAGGGGCATGGCGCAGTGATGGCCGGTGCGGATCGCGATGCCCTGCTGATCCAGCAGCGTTCCTATATCACTGGGGTGTAAACCGGCAATTTTAAAGGATATCACCGGTACTTTATTCGCCGCCGTGCCAATCAGTTCCATGCCTGGTACCGTCTCAACCAGTGCATTGGAGCGGGCAAGCAGCTCTTGCTCGGCTCGCTCCATGGCTGCCCGATCAAACCTGTTCAGGTAGTCAATTGCAGCACCCAGGCCGACAGCTTCAGCAATGGCGGGGGTGCCGGCCTCGAACTTGTAGGGCAGGGTGTTCCAGGTGGTCCGCTCAAAACTGACCCGCTCGATCATTTCACCGCCACCCTGGTACGGCGGCATGGCCTCCAGCATGGACTCGCGTCCGTAGAGCGCGCCGATGCCGGTGGGGCCGAACAGTTTGTGGGCGGAGAACATGTAGAAATCGCAATCCAGCGCCTGCATATCCGGCTGGTAGTGGGGCACCGCCTGGGCACCGTCGATGACAGTGATGACATCGAATTTGCGAGCTTTTGCCACCAGCTGTTGCACCGGGTTCACGGTGCCAAGCACATTGGACACATGGGTCAACGCCAGAATCCTGGTGTTCTCACCCAGCAGGCTGTCGAAGGAATCCATATCCAGCTCGCCCTGAGGCGTTACCTGAACGGGTATCACTTTCGCTCCGGTGCGCTCCGCCAGCATCTGCCAGGGCACGATGTTGGCGTGATGCTCCATGAAGCTCACAAGGATTTCATCACCGGCTTTCAGTTTACCGGCAAGGCCGTTGGCGATCAGGTTGATAGCTTCGGTGGTGCCCCGGGTCCAGATGATCTCGCGGGTGCTGCGAGCATTGAGGAATTCGCGAACGGTTTCACGGGCACCCTCAAACGCGGCTGTCGCCCGGTCACCCAGGGTATGGGCGCCCCGATGCACATTGGAGTGCATCTCCCGGTAATAACGATCCATGGCATCCAGTACGGCCGTCGGCTTCTGGGACGATGCACCGTTGTCCAGATATACCAGCGGCTTGCCGTGAACCGTTTGCGACAGGATCGGAAAATCCTTGCGCACGGACTCAACGTCAAACATCTGTCTGGCGACTGTGTTAGCCACGGAAAGATCCGTCATAGCGATCAGGCCTCGTTAAACGTCTGTTCGAAGAAGAGGTTGAGACGGGCCTGAACGGTCTCTTTGACCGGCTCGACCGGAATGCGCTCAACCAGCTCATTGATAAATGCCATGCTCAGCAGCGCCCGTGCTTCCCGCCTGCCAATGCCCCGGGAGACCAGATAGAAAATCGAATCGGCGTTCAGCTGGCCGACAGTGGCACCGTGGGCGCACTTTACGTCGTCGGCGTAGATCTCAAGCTCCGGCTTGGTGTCGATTTCAGCGCCGGTAGACAGCAACAGGTTCTTGTTGCTCATGTTGGCATTGGATTTCTGGGCATCCGGATGAATATGGATGCGGCCATTGAAGATCGCGTGGGACTCATCCGCGGCAATGTTGCGATAGGTTTCATCGCTGTTGCAGTGGGGGGCCACGTGTTCAATGGTGGTGTGGTTGTCGTAGTGCTGCTTGTCCTGGGTCACGACCACGCCGTTGAGCACGCATTCTGCACCGGGCCCTTCGAGGCGCACCTGCAGATCGTGTCGGCGCAGGGGGCCTCCGAATCCGACGGTATGGCTTTCAAAGCGCGCATTGTTCTTGAGCCGTGCTCCGGTGGCACCGATGTGCTGCACGTTGTCTCCGTCCAGCGCGAGCCGGATACTGGTGACCTGGGCGCCTTCGGACAGCGCAAATTCAGTCACCGTATTGACCATGGCCGACTCGGCGCCGCTGGTGATGTATTCCTCGACCAGGGTGATTTTGCTGTGGCGGCCGGCATCCACATAGATGCGTGGGTAGGCCGACCCGGGGGTACTGGCATCGGTTTCGCACACAATGTAGAGGGGCTGGTCAAGCACGGCATCAGCTTTCAGACGGATATACAACCCATCCTCAAAGCGGGCGCTGTTCAGGCGCGCCAGTTGCACCGCGTTGCTGTCGAGGGTGTTGTCAAGTCGCTCAGCGAGCTCCAATGCCTCATCATCATCCAGGTCCGCGAAACGTTGAATCGTAATGCCGTCGACGTCCGGATAATCACTGGCTTCCGGTACCATCACCCCGTTATGAAACACCACGTGGTAACCGGCAACCGCAAGCTCGGGGCCGGTTTTGCCAGCGGCGGGCAGGCCTGTTGCCAGCTCGTCATCCAGCTTCAGGTAACGGCTGGAGTACTTCCAGTTCTCGGTTTTGCGCGTGGGTAACGGCATATCGATCAGCGCCGTACCCCGCTGTTTACGCAAGGCCATCAAGGGCTCCGGCAAGGCATGCCCTGACGCCTGGAGGAAGCTGCTGGAAAGTCTGGGTGCTGCGATCATTCCTGCATTCTCCTTAGCTCGCGGCGGCGGCAGTTTCGTTAATACCAAGCCAGCCATATCCGCGCTCTTCCAGTTCCAGCGCCAGTTCCTTGCCGCCGGATTTGACGATGCGGCCATCAGCCAGTACGTGCACGAAATCTGGCACAATATGGTTCAGCAGGCGCTGGTAGTGAGTCACCATCAACACCGCCCGGTCTTTGGATTTCAGCGCGTTGACACCATCCGCGACAACCTTAAGGGCGTCGATGTCAAGGCCGGAATCGGTTTCGTCCAGAATCGCCAGCCGGGGCTGAAGCAGCAGGGCCTGCAGTATTTCATTACGCTTCTTCTCACCACCGGAGAAGCCTTCATTCACGCCGCGCTTCAGGAAGCCGGGGTCGAGATCGACCTGTTTCGAGGTTTCCCGCGCCAGCTTCATGAATTCGGCGGCGTTCATTTCGGGCTCGCCGCGATGCTGACGCTGAGCGTTCACCGCTGTGCGCAGAAACTGCATGTTGCTGACGCCGGGAATTTCCACCGGATACTGAAAGGCCAGGAAGATGCCTTTTCGCGCTCTTTCTTCGGTCACCAGTTCAAGCAGGTTGTTGCCGTCCAGCAGTACTTCACCCTGTGTCACAGTGAAGGTTTCATTGCCTGCAAGCACCTGCGACAGGGTACTCTTGCCTGAGCCGTTCGGGCCCATGATGGCATGGATTTCCCCGGCCTTGATTTCCAGGTTAATGCCCTTGAGGATTTCTTCACCCTCAACGGTGGCGTGCAGGTTCTTTATGCTCAGCATGGATCAATTTCTCTCTGGTTAAATCTGTCTGAATTCCAGGGCGCGTCGGGGGCTTTGCTAGCCCACCGAACCTTCAAGGCTCACTTCGAGCAACTTGCCGGCCTCAACCGCAAATTCCATCGGCAACTCTTTGAACACTTCCCGACAGAAGCCATTGACGATCATCGATACGGCCTGTTCCGGGTCAATGCCGCGTTGGCGGCACAGGAACATCTGCTCGTCACTGACCTTTGAGGTCGTCGCCTCGTGTTCCAGAATGGCACCCTTGTTTTTGGTCTCAATGTACGGAAACGTATGGGCCGCGCTCTTGTCACCGATCAGCAGGGAGTCACACTGGGTGAAATTCCGCGCGCCTTCAGCACCGGGTCCGAATTTCACCAGGCCGCGATACGCGTTGCTGCTGTGCCCGGCCGAAATACCCTTGGAGATGATGGTGCTGCTGGTGTTCTTGCCCAGATGAATCATCTTGGTGCCGGTGTCGGCCTGCTGATAGTTATTGGTCAGCGCCACGGAATAGAACTCACCGACGCTGTTCTCGCCTCGCAATATACAGCTGGGGTACTTCCAGGTGATGGCTGACCCGGTTTCAACCTGGGTCCAGGAGATTTTCGAGTTTTTTCCAATGCAGGCGCCGCGCTTGGTGACAAAGTTGTAGATGCCGCCTTTACCGTTCTCATCGCCCGGGTACCAGTTCTGTACGGTGGAGTACTTGATCTGGGCATCGTCCATGGCCACCAGTTCAACCACCGCCGCATGGAGCTGATTCTCGTCGCGCATGGGAGCGGTGCAGCCTTCCAGGTAGCTGACATAACTGCCGGCTTCGGCAATGATCAGGGTGCGCTCGAACTGGCCGGTATTGGCAGCGTTGATCCGGAAGTAGGTGGACAACTCCATCGGGCAGCGCACGCCCTTGGGCACATAGACAAAGGTACCGTCGGAAAAGGTCGCCGCGTTCAGGCAAGCAAAGAAGTTGTCGCCAGCAGGCACCACCGAGCCGAGGTATTTTTTCACCAGCTCCGGGTGCTCCTTGACGGCCTCTGAAATCGAGCAGAAAATCACCCCGGCTTTGGCCAGCGGCTCTTTGAAGGTGGTAGCAACCGACACCGAGTCGAATACCGCGTCAACTGCAACGCCTGCCAGGGCCGCGCGCTCGTGCAGGGGAATGCCCAGTTTTTCGTAGGTGCGCAGCAGTTCCGGATCAACCTCGTCCAGGCTCTGGAGCATGTCTTCTTTTTTCTTCGGGGCAGAATAGTACGAAATACTGTCGTAATCGACCTTCGGGTAGTGCACGTGAGCCCATTCTGGCTCATCCATTTCAAGCCAGCGACGGTAAGCTTTCAGCCGCCATTCCAGCATGAATTCAGGCTCATTCTTGATGGCTGACAGGCGCCGGATAACATCTTCACTGAGGCCAGGCTCAAACGTATCAGATTCGATTTCTGTGACGAAACCGTGCTCGTATTCCCGTTTGATCAGCTCGTTCACCTGTTTGTCGGTGTTCGCCATGATCGTCGCTCCGTATTCTCTCTCATTGGGACCGCTAGGCCCGCTGTTTTGTCAGTAAAGACCCTCAGGACCTTACTGCAGGCTTCGGGTGTCATGCCCTCAGTACTGGGCGAGAGCCGGATCTTGGCACCCGTAAACCTGCTGAGGGTCGTTGTTAGATGAGGCTTTTGATGACCAATTGTACAATATCAGACTAAATTAGTCAGGTATTAATTTGGTGTGTCGTGAGTATACCGCAATTGGCCGGCGAGGCATTAACGGGCAGGTAATGACGGTGATAGTCTGTCAGCCGGGCTGACCGTCCAGGCGAGGGCTGGCCAGTATTTTTGTATATCGGAGCAGGAACATACCGTAGGCCAGAAGCCATAACACTGCACTGACAGCGATACCTGAGTGCCAGGGAATCAGGGTGAACGCCGTCAATACCCGAACCAGCGCCGCCAGGTGAATGGCAACGAAGGCCAGTACCATCCCTTCAGGCAGCACCAGTGGTCGCCCGGTATGGCCCAGGGACACCCGGGCAATAACGCCGAGCACAAGGCAACCGACGGCTCCGGTGCCGGCAGCATGCGTCCAGGCGCTGACGGGCCAGCCCGCGAGCAGCGACCCTGCCAGCAGTACCAGCGTAACCGGCACCCAGAGTAGCGACAGATGCAATATCCAGAGTAATGGCTCGGTTCGCGCCAGCCAGCCCTGCCAGAGCGCCAGTCGGGCCAGCATCAATGCAGCCGCAGTTATAGCCAGCAGAGCGGTGAGTGAGGAGAGGCCGATGACCAGAGATACCATCAGTAAAATCAGGCTGGCCAGGGTGGTGAGGTCCAGTTTGGGAATCATCCTGACGGCGGAGGCGTTCAGACCCCGCTGTCGCAACCACCCCACTGTGAACGCCGGGGTGATGCGACCGCCGACAATGCTGATCAGCGCCAGCGCCATGATCAGTGCGCCGTAGCTGAACCTGGGCTCAAGCCGGGTCACAAAACCGATCTGCATCAGCCACAGCAGGCCCAGTACCACCAGTATCATCCACTGGCGGGCCTGGCGTGCACGCCAGATGCGATGGCCGGCATCCAGCATTACCAGGGGCAGGAACGCCAGGTTGACGGTATGCACCAGCCACTCCGGTGCGCCGGCGCCGAACGCCAGCAGCAATCGCCCTGCCAGCCATACCAGCCATAACATTATTAACGGTGCGCCACGCAGGCGTTCGGTCTTGGTCCAGACACAGACAGCGGTTAACAGGAAACCGGCGATGGCTGCTGACAGAAAGCCGAACAGCATTTCATGCTGGTGCCAGAATACGCCCGGAAGCGCCAGTGGCAGGTTGATGATACCCGTGATCTGGAGAGTCCATAACGGAATTGCCAATGCCCCCAACACTGCCATGGAAACAAAGAATATGCGGAATGGGTAGGTGAACAACTGGCCCAGAGAGGCCTGCTGCCGGGATTCGCTGGTCGGGATGGCGTGCATGGTGTGGCTCCGTTTGCTGCAGGCTGTACTCGGTTTACGATAACATACATATTATATGACTCTTAACGTATGCAACATACCTATTAACAGGTATCGTCTAACCGGTATTGTGGCCTGGTTTTATGTAGATGAACTGGATGAGGTCTGAATCGTGAACACCTACCTGTTGCTCAAATCCGCCCATATGACGGCCGCTTATTTGACCGTGCCAATCTTTGCTCTGCGGTTGTTGTTGGATGCCGTGGGTAAACCTGCCTGGCGAAAAACGCCGTTGCGCTGGATTCCCCATGTTATCGATACGGTATTGTTGGGAGCGGCCATCGGCTTGTTGTTTGTCACTCCGTGGATGCCGTTTGTTCATGGCTGGCTGACCGCCAAGGTGTTGCTCCTTGTGGGCTATATCGTGGCCGGGGTATTTGCCTTGAAAACCACGTTATCGCTGCAGGTGCGGCTGATAGCGTCGGTATTGGCCTTTGTTCAGGTGATGGCAATATTTCACCTGGCCATTAATAAACCAATACTGTTCTGAACTCGCAGAAGGCGGCAAGCCTCCAGGTGATGGAGGCTTGCCGGGGTTCAACTGCAGCTAACAGGGCGCTGGGGCGTTCCTGCGGGCATAATACCACCAGGTTATAACCATGCAGCTGAGATAGAAGATGATGAATGCGGTCAACGCCGCCTCCACGCCACCCGTGAGGGCGATGGACGTGCCATAGGATTTGGGTATAAAGAACCCGCCATAGGCCGCGAAAGCCGAGATGAATCCAAGCACGGCTGCAGCCTCCTTGTTGGCTGCCTTCTGTGCCTTGTCTTTCTGGTCTTCACCGAATTCCCGAACCAGCAGGTTGCGGAAAATCACCGGTACCATTCGGAACGTTGAGCCGTTGCCGATACCAGTGGCGACAAACAGCACCAGGAAACAGCCAAAGAAGCCCCAGAAGTTGCCGCTGCTGCTTTTGTCCGGCAGGAAGTACAGGGCCCCGAAGACGCCGGCGATCATCACCGCAAACGTCCAGAGGGTGACCCGGGCACCACCGAGTTTATCCGCTACCATGCCGCCTAACGGGCGTGAGAGGGCGCCCAGCAACGGCCCGAGGAATGCATATTTGACCGGGTCGACATCGGGGAACTGCATACCTGACAGCAATGGAAAGCCGGCAGCAAAGCCGATAAAGCTACCGAACATACCCAGATACAGCCAGCACATCAGCCAGTTGTCCTTGCGTTTGAAAATGACCGCCTGATCCTTGAAGCTGGCTTTGGCGTCGGCGATGTCGTTCATGCCAAACCACGCCGCAAGCGCACCGATGACGATGAGTGGCACCCAGAGTAACGCGGCATTCTGGAGCCAGAGTGACTCGCCGGCGTTCCTGCCTTGCTCGATCACCAGGGGGTCACCCGCAAGCGGACCGAAGACGCTGCCGGCAATGATCAGCGGCGCCAACAGTTGCATACCCGACACCCCCAGATTACCCAGACCGGCATTAAGCCCCAGCGCACCTCCTTTCTGGGCCTGGGGATAGAAAAAGCTGATATTCGCCATGCTGGAGGCAAAATTGCCCCCGCCGAAGCCACACAGCAAGGCAAGAATCAACATGATGATATAAGGCGTATCGGTATTCTGGATGGCCACCCCGATCCACAGGCAAGGCAGCAGCAGCGATGCCGTCGAGATGGCAGTCCAGCGTCGGCCACCAAAAATTGGCACCATGAAACTGTAGAATATCCGCAAGGTGGCACCTGACAATGCGGGCAGTGCCGCCAGCCAGAATAGCTGGTTCTGGCTGTAGTCAAATCCGACGCTGGGCATTTTTACCACCAGAATGCTCCAGATGGTCCAGATGGCAAACGCCAGGAACAGGTTGGGGATGGATATCCACAGATTGCGTTTTGCAATCTTCTTGCCCTTTTGTTCCCAGAACGTGGGGTCTTCCGGGCGCCAGTCCTCAAGCACAAAGGCCTTCGGGGTAGACAGCTCGGGCAGATCGGTCCGCTCCTCCCGGGCAGTCCACTCAACACGCTCGGCGGCGCGAATGGAATAGTGCATCCAGACCAGAGCGGTGGTGGCAATCACGAACAGCAGCATGAAACTGCTTTGCCAGATGCCGACAACGTCGTTCAGCATGCCGAAAGTCAGCGGCAGGAAAAAGCCCCCCAGGCCACCGATCATGCCGACCACGCCGCCTACCGCCCCGACACTTCCGGGATAATAAACCGGTATGTGCTTGAACACGGCGGCCTTGCCCAGGGACATAAAAAATCCCAGTACAAACGTCAGCAGTACAAAGCCGATAAGGTTCATTTCCAGGCTGAATACGATGTCACCTTCGATGCCCTTGATGACATACGCGGTCGGCGGATAGCTCAGCAGGAAGGTGCAGATGGCAGAGGCAATGAACGTCCAGTACATCACCCGGCGTGCCCCGTATTTGTCCGACATCCAGCCACCCAGAATACGGAAAAGCGACGCGGGAATGGTATAGAGCGCAGCAATGATACCCGCGGTCCTGATGTCCAGCCCGTAGACCTCGATCAGGTAATGGGGTAGCCAGAGCGCGAGCGCCACAAAAGCCCCGAATACAAAAAAGTAATACATCGAAAAGCGCCAGACTCGCAGGTCTGCCAGCGGGCTTAGCTGCTGGATAAACGTCTGGGATCTGCGTGCCGCGCGCTCGCTGGCCCGGGGGTCCTCCTTGGCCAGGATAAAGAAGCTGATAGCCATGATTGCGAGCACCACCGCATAGACCTGGGCGGTTTTCTCCCAGCCGAAAGCCACCAGCAGAAAAGGCGCGCCGAAATTGGTCACTGCGGCCCCCACGTTGCCGGCGCCGAAGATGCCCAGCGCCGTGCCCTGGCGCTCGGGTTCGAACCAGGCGGCCGTGTAGGTAACGCCGACAATAAAAGCGCCCCCCGCCAAACCCACTCCCAGGGCTGCTACCAGCAACATGAGATAGCTGTTGGCAAAGGTCAGCAGGTAAACGCAGACGGAGGTCGCCAGCATCAGAAGGCTGAAGATTGAGCGGCCACCGTAGCGATCGGTCCAGATCCCCAGGAACAGCCGGCTGATTGAGCCGGTGAGGATGGGTGTGGCCATCAGCAGGCCAAGCTGGGTGTCCGACAGTCCGAAGTCCTGTTTCAGTTTGATGCCGATGATGGAAAAGATTGTCCAGACCGCGAAACACAGAGTGAATGCAAATGTGGACAGTCCAAGGGCCCGGGTCTGTTCCTTGCGGGGCGAAGCAGCCTTTCTGACCATAGTATTCTCCAGAAAACATACTGAAAGGGTATGGAGAGACTGTAGGCATAGGCGAGGGTGCAATAATTGATAATGGTCAAGAAGGTTTTCCGAGCGTCCGCAGTGCTGTTTTCAATACCTGCATTGTTCTCTGATGGCTTATAAAAATTTAATAATTACAGTTAGTTACTAGGTATATAACTCCTAGGGAGTAGGCTGCTGATTGCTGCGGGGCATGGGAGGTAGATGCGGCTTCATCTTCAGCCCACAAGTATTGACTGCTAGACTTTCCACCCTTTTATTGTCCGGAGTTGCCATGGCCGCGGCCTTTATCCTGCTTTTCAAGCTGCTCCCGCTTTACATCACAGTGGCCCTCGGATGGGTCGCCGGGCGTTATCTCGAGGCCAGCGGCAGGCATATCGCCGGTATCATGCTCTATATAATCACGCCTTCGGTGATTTTTTATGGGGTGATGAAGGCGCCGCTCTCGGCCGAGGTTATCCTGCTGCCCTTGTTGACGTTCTTGCTCTCAACGGTAATTGGTGTGGCCCATCTGATAATCGGCAGGCGTCTGTTAACTGACGGTAGTGCCAACATCCTGCCCTTGGCTGCGGGCACCGGGAATACCGGCTATTTCGGTATTCCGGTGGCACTACTGCTGTTTGGCGAACAGGGTGTGGGCATCTATATCGTCTGCATGTTGGGGACAACGTTGTACGAAACTTCGGTCGGTTTCTACCTCGCCGCCCGAGGCCGCTACAATGTGGCGGAGTGCCTGCGCCGGGTGGCGCGCTTGCCCTCCATCTATGCTTTTGCCCTGGCCGTTACGCTGAATCTTTCGGGTGTCGGAATTCCGGATGTACTGGCGCCGCTGTTTGACAATCTGCGGGGCGCCTACAGCATATTCGGCATGATGATTATTGGTATGAGTATCCTGAGTTTTCGTGGGCTGGCAGGGAACCTGCGATTTACCGGGCTGGCGTTCTTCGGCAAGTTTGTGGTCTGGCCAGTGGCAGCGCTGTCGCTTTGGGGGCTGGACAGCTGGTTATTCCAGATCTACGACCTGGCGGTTTACCAGGCCCTGTTTCTCGTTTCTATCACGCCGATGGCGGCGAACACGGTGGTCATCGCGACGCTGTTGGACGCATCGCCACGACAAGCCGCGGGGACTACTCTGCTGAGCACCCTGTTTGCGCTGGCCTATATCCCGGTGATGGTCGCGTGGATCATCCCCCAGTAGGCCTTCAGCTTCGGCTCCGGGTTGCCAGCGAGGTCAGGTCGTCGCGGATTGCGGTGGTGGGAAGACCGTCGCGAATCAACAACCGGGCTCGGCCTTGCTGATCAAAAACGTAAACGGCGGAACTGTGAGAAACATCGTAGTTGCCGTCCTCATCCGGGGTGCCATAACCAAACGTGGTGCGATACCGCTTGGCGAGCTCCCGCAGCTGCGGTTCCGAGCCGGTCAGTGCAATTACCCGATCACCGAAGAAGGATTCGTAGGACGCCAGCTGCTCTGGCGTATCCCGTTTCGGGTCGACGCTGACAAAGACAATGCGCACCTCTTCCTGCAACTTGTCCGGCATCTGTTCAATGGCTTGTTTGAGCTGCACCATAGTAGTCGGGCAAACGTCAGGGCAGTGGGTGAATCCGAAAAAGACCAGCCTGACCTCGCCGCTGAGATCTTGTGCCTCCACCGCCTTGCCGTTGCTTCTGATGAGGTCGAACTGCAGATCCGGCATCAGGCTGCTGATGTCTTTGGCGTTCCACTGCTCATCATCCGAGAAGCAGCCCGCAAGCAACAGCAGTAAGAACGCGACAGTCACCCGGGCCGCGGCTAGTTGCCAATGCGCACTGGCGGTTGATCTCATTGGTGAGCCTCCTGAGGTTTCCAATCCCGTTTGCCGGTCTTTTTGCTGTCTTCGTGCATGACCCGTCTGAGCACGATCAGAATAGCGATAATGCTCATCATCGCCGGGGGCACCCAGGTAATTACGCCACCAATCAGCTGATCGGTTTCCGGTGCCATTGGCCAGGCACGGCCACATACCTCGTAAACGTCGTAGACCATGCCCCGGTTGAAGACAATCCAGGCGCCGAGAAACATCTGGGGCAGCGCCACCAGGGCCAGCATCAGCATGCGCTTGCCATAGCCAACCGCATCTGACCGGGCCGGTGAGCGCGGATCAAATATCAGCCACCAGAACAGCATTCCATCGAGCAGCATGCTCCAGTTCATGACCCAGTAGAGGTCGCGGCTGAGCATGGCGTCAAAGTGAATACTCGGCCACAGCCAGAAGTAGATCAGGCCGACAAACAGGAAAGCAGCGATGAACGGCTGTTGAAGCGTCCGGTAAACCCCGCCAAAGGGTGCCAGAAAGGGGCGGGCACGATCGGGAATCTGACGATTCCAGAAGCGGAGGATCGGCAGCGGGTTCGCCAATGCCATCAGGAAAGGCCCCAGATGATGCAGAATCAGATGCTGGCCCCGATGGACAAAGAACATATACTGGGAGTAGTAATCAAAGACGGTCTGCATGACGGCATAACAGATGCCGAGCCCCAACAGGAAAGTAAAGATCCGCAGAGGGCCGGGTCGATCCTCCGAGGGCATCAATTTCAACGCGGTGACGTAGAGTCCGAGCACGGTAACGAAGAAAATGACCGTCAACGGCGAAAAATCGTAGGGAAGCAGCATTTCTAGCGAGAACATTCAATCACCGGAGTACCTGTTGACGGAGCGTCTGTTGCTCTGTTGACGCAACAGAAGTATCCAGTCTATCGGGTAATTCTGCAAACATCCCCAGGTTTTTGTTGGCCGCAGGCTGAACTTCAGCCCCCGTTGTTGAGCCGCGGGGCAGGCCAGTATGAAGCGCACTCGAATCGTGTTGCTTTAGTATGGCTGTCCAGAGACGCCGGGGGTTGGCATACTGGGCGGTCAACTATCCTCAAGGAGAGACGCGTGGATATAAAAACCTTTCGAGACCTGATCGAATGGACCAGAGATCTGCATCGGAACCTGTCAAATTGTCTGGCTGACTGTTCCAAAAAACATGAGCAGGAGCGCGCCCGGGCGTTGCTGGACTATCTGGCCAAGCACGAGGCAGAACTGGAGCGCATCGTCACGGAGTTTGAGCGGCAGGCTGATAACAAGATCCTGGAAACCCGGGTCTACGATCACATGGCTGATAAAACAATCCAGACTCTTCGGACCTGTGATGAGCATTACACCAATCTGGATTTCGACGGTATCTGCCGGGAAGTGTTCGAGTTTCATGATCAGGTAATCGAACTCTACCAGTACCTGGCGGGCCGGGCAGAAATACCCGAAGCGGAAGAACTGTTCGACGAACTTCTGAAAATGGAGCAGAACGAATCCATGAGACTGGCCAGACAAGTCGGCCAGATGAACGATATCTAGTGTCCTCTTTGGCTAATTTCCTGACCAAGCCTGCCCCCGGCCGGTTCGGGTGATCGTTTCGTGACACAGGGCGCCGGCGATACCGAACTATCACCAGCAGAGCTTGCCCGCCACCTGTTTGGTTTTTCACACCGGGTTTTACGCAATTTCCTGCGCAATCATGGTGTGCTGCTGGCCGGCGGTGTGGGGTACAACGTGCTGTTGTCGGCGGTTCCCATGCTGGCGGTACTCGGGGTGTTGCTTACCCGCATAGTGGAAGAGGAACAGTTGCTGGAGGTGATGTCGATTCAGGCCCAGCATCTTGCGCCCGCGCACGCTGGCCTGGTGTCGGAAGCGGTACGCGCTTTCATGGAGTCCAGGGACATCATTGGCCTCGTCGGCCTCCCGGTCATGTTGTTCTTCAGCTCCTTCGCTTTCCGGATGCTGGAACACTCCATCGCGATCATTTTTCACCGGCCCGAGAACCCCCGCCGTCGGTTCTGGGTTTCCGCCGTTTTGCCTTACGCCTTCATGCTGGTGTTGGGAGCCGGACTGTTGGGTCTGACGCTGCTGTTCGCTATCGTAAACGCGTTCTATGAAGAGCCTGGGCTGATTCTGTACCTGCTCAGTTTTATCAGTGTGTTTCTCGTGTTCAGTGCCATCTACAAGGTGCTGCCAATTGTGCGCATCTCCCCTCGGCGGGCAGTGGTAGGTGGGCTGGTGGCTGCCATTCTGTGGGAGGCAACGCGCCTGCTGATGATGTATTACTTCCTTAATATTTCCTTCGTTAACGTGATTTATGGCTCCCTCACCACGATTATCGTGCTGTTGATCAGTCTTGAGGTGGCCTCCATTATCCTGTTGCTGGGCGCCCAGGTCATTGCCGAGCTCGAGCGCAGTGAACGCCTTGGTTTGCCCTGGTATACCTCGTGCGATTAGTGGTGAATGGTTTTCACTGGCAAAGTGGTTTTAACTAGGGAAATTGCTGAACAAACTGTACGACCCCGCCCCCGAAGGAGACCGCTCGATGGCGCGTTTTTCGGATTCGATTCAGCCCCCAGTCGTTCTGCTGTTTGACTGGCACGGCACTCTGGTAGATACCCACGATGCCATGTTCAGCGCCATGGAAGACATGCTGCCCCAGCTCGAAGATCTTGGGCTGGTGGAGCGGCTGTTGCCGGAAGACCAATGCAAGACTCCTGAAGATGCACGGCTGGTGCGTTACATCCGGATATTTCGGCGCCTTCACCCCCGTATTCTGGCGGAACGCCGGGTCTCCCGGACGGATATATTTAATGCGATTTTTGGCGATGACCGCGACGCCAAGCTCATTGCCCATCAGGCTTACAATGACTGCTACCGTAAATACTTCGGGCAGGTAAAGCCTTTCCAGGAAGGTGTGCTTGAATACCTGCAGGCCTGCAAGCAAATGGGCATCAAACTGGCCGTAGCGACCAACCGTAATCGGGAATTTCTGGATACCGAAATACGTACGGTGGATGATGGCCGCTGGGTCGGCCTGTTTGATACCACCGTCTGTGCGGATGACGTAACCGATTACAAGCCGGCCCCCGAGGTGATACTGAGAGCCCTCGAACAACTGACGTTACCGGCCGATGCCACCGCCTGGTATGTGGGCGACAGCTACATTGATATGATCACCGCGAATAATGCGGGGGTGACTGCGGTGTTTTACAACGGGGCCTGCTGGAACACGGCCCGTATCGACAGCTGGTTCAGCCGCCGTGAAAAACCAGCCATTCTGCTGGACAGCTTTGATGACCTGATGGACTGTCTCGAGACCCTGGAAAAGGCGTCCCCGGGCGAGTTCACCCAATCGCCCGCCGCGGTGCGGCCCCCATCGTTCCCGCCGCCGAGACCTCCCGAACCCCGGGTTGAGGCGGACTGGCATCCGGCCGTGGCAAAGCTGATCCGCCCCGCGGTGGTGTTGTTTGACTGGCATGCCACCCTGGTGGATACCCTTGATGCCATGTATCACGCCGTGGACGACATGCTGCCGGACTTTCATAGCCTCAATCTCATGGACCGGATGGTGGCACCGGAGGACAGTAAGACGCCGGAAGACGCTCGCCTGGTGAGCCACGTGCGGGAATTTGCCAAACTTCATCCCAAGGTAAAGGCCGACCGGAAGATTTCCCGCACCGATATCTTTGAATTGCTGTTCGGGGATGATGAAGACGCCAAGCAGATAGCGCATCAGGCGTTCAACCACCATTACCGCAAACACTATGGCCACGTGGAGGCTTTTGAGCCGCGGGTACGCCATGTTCTTGAAGGCCTGCGACGGATGGAAATTAAAGTGGGGGTGATTACCAACCGGGACCGGGAGTTCTTCGAACACGAGCTTGCAGCAGTAGAGGGAACAGGCTGGACCGAGCTGTTCGATACCACCGTCTGTGGTGATGACACGCCACTACGCAAGCCCCATCCGGATCAGTTGTTGCTGGCAGCGGAACATCTGAATTACCCGGCGGACCCAAGCGTCTGGTATGTCGGTGACAGCACCACCGATATCATCGCCGCCAAGCGGGCCGGGATGACGGCGGTGTTTTTCAACGGGGCCCAATGGGATCTGCCGTGGTTGCACAAGATCTTTCCCGGCACCCGTCGGCATCCGGACAAACCCGATGTGGTGGTGAATGACTTCTCTGAATTCTGGGCATTGGTGCTGGCCTGCGAGATCGGTCCGCCCTGAGGAGGACAGTGGGCCGACCTGCGGATTTACACGCTTTTTACGGTAGATCACGCCCCAAAATTCCGATGTGCGGCGTACCATTGTAATGAGCATCGACGGTCCAGCTTTCACAGGGGTGACGATGCAGTGCAGCCGGGAGACTCGTATGTTGCAGATCTGGAGCCCTGTAAAAATCACCCTTTTCATTCTCATCTTCACGGCCATGCTACCGGCGTCTGCCAGTGCAGCGTTTCGATGCGGCACATCGCTGGTGGATGTAGGCGACTGGCCGGTGGAAGTCGAGGAACGCTGTGGCGAGCCGGACTACGTTGCCATTTATCCCTCAGCGGTATTGCCCGGAATCGGGGTGGTACGTGAGGTGGAGCACTGGTATTACAACCCGGGCCCCCAGGGCTTTATTCGGCGTCTTGAATTCCGGGATGGTGTACTGAGAAATGAGCACAGCCTGGGCTATGGCTTCGCCGGTGACAATGACGGCCATTGTTCGGTTGCACGATTGCAGCAGGGCACAACCGAGTTTGAGCTGGTTGCCCGTTGTGGCGAGCCTGTCTCGAAGCGGGTTACCTGGCAGTCACTATCTCCCCGTCGCCAGCATGGTTATACCGGGGCGCAGGCCCTGGTGCCTGTCGAGGAATGGCTGTATGAGTTCGGGGACAACCGTTTCCGCCGGATCATAACCTTGCAGAACGGCCGCATTACTCAGGTTGAAACAGCAAAGAAGCCCCGTTAGAGGCCTGTAGCGTCAGTTCAACAGTCTGCCCGATCGCAATGACGTCGATGATGCGGCATTTGAACCGTAATTGATCTCTGTCTCACCACCGGTGGATGGGTGTGGTAGCTTGAAACCTTTCATCAATCTTTCTGAAACAATGGAGACCCATGTGCTGGAACGGCTGCAACGTCAATTGGGTTTGCAGACCATACCGGGGGTGTTTTTCACCTCGGCAGGAGTAGCGACGCTGTTTGTTGCCCTGGCGGTCCCGTTTGACGAAGCCGTTGCCGACAGTTTCGGGCTGCTCACCGGCTGGGTGGCCCGTAACCTGGGCTGGTTCTACATTCTTTCGGTTACTTCTTTACTGGTGTTCCTGCTTGGTCTTGCGGTCAGTCGCGATGGCAACATTCGGCTGGGAACTGACGACAGTCGCCCCGATTATTCCGACCTGACCTGGTTTACCATGCTGTTCGCCGCCGGCATCGGCACCATTCTGAGGTTCTGGGGCGTGGCAGAGCCGGTTTCCCACTTCGCCAATCCACCCTTTGACGGCGTGCAACCCGGCTCGGAACGGGCCGCCAGCGATGCCATGACCATAGCGCTCTATCACTTCGGCCTGCATACCTGGACCATCTCCTGGGCACCCTATGTAGGGATCTTCATCGCCCGGATTTCCCGGGGGCGGACCATCCGTGAGTTCGTTGCCGGTGTTCTGTTTGCCCCCACGGCCTTTACTCTGGTGTGGTTCGGAATCTTCGGGTTGTCTGCCATTCAGGTTGAAGTGAACGGTCAGGTAGCGCTGGCTGAGCAGGTTCAGCAGGACCCTTCCGTAGCCATTTTTGCTTTTCTGGACACACTTCCGCTGGCCGGGGTGGCATCGGCCCTGAGCGTTGTGATCATCATCATTTTCTTTACCACATCTTCAGATTCTGCCTCCCTGGTCATCGATATGCTGACTCGGCGGGACGATCAGCCGTCTCTGGTGCGGCAGCGGATTTTCTGGGCAGCAGCCCAGGGTGTCATTGCCGCTACTCTGTTACTGGTAGGGGGGCTGGATGCCCTGCAGAACGTGATTACCGCACTGGGCCTGCCGTTCTGTATTCTGCTGATTTTCATGGCAGTTGCGTTGTTTCGGGCGCTCCGGGCGGATTACCGGGGCTACAATATGAACGAACTGGTCCAGGGACGGGCTTTCCCGGAAGTGGAGGCCACTTCCGGAACAAAACAGGAGAACCAGTATGTACCGGAAACTGTTGATCGCGATTGATCCGGAAGACGACGGCGAGGGCAAGCGCGCCCCGGAAGCCGCCATGGATCTGCTGGCCGAAGTTGGTGAACTCCACCTTGCCAGTGTTTACAGTCCGGGCGGTGGCGGGTTCTTCCCGCACGTCGCGGAAGAGGCGCCAGAGCAGAAAGAGTCGCGGGTCCGGGAAGTGCTGGACTTACTCGTGCGAAAATATCTGCCACTGAACCGAAACGCGAGTTTGCATGTGGTCGCGGGCAGCGCTGGCGAAAAGCTGGTGGGGCTGGCCGGCCAGCTTTGTGCCGACCTGCTGCTGTTGGTGTCCCGCGGCAGCAGTGGTCACTGGCCTTTGCGCCGGGCTACCGTGGAGTATGTTTCGGTAAATGCGCCGTGTCCGGTACTCGTATTGCCGTCGCTGAAAAAGGCCGAACCGGCGAAAGCTGAAGAGTAGTCTTTTCAGCATCTGAGGTGCTTCATGACAGCTTTTTACAGGTCCGGGTGAGGGGCACCAATGAGGACAGTCACCACGATTTCTGGCCGGATGATACTGCTTCTTCTGGTGTGGTGGACGCTTACCGAGGGAGACCCGTCCGGAATCGGATTTGGTCTGGTGATCGTCATACTGGTCACGGCGATCTCTGTGCGCCTTTTTCCACCGGGAACGGCGCGGATTCGCCCGATGCCCTTCTGTCTTTTCGTGCTGTTTTTTGCGGGCCGCTCCGTAACCGCAGGCATCGACGTTGCCCGTCGTTTGTTGTCACCTTCCCTGCCTGTAAGTCCCGGTTTTCTTACCTTTCACCTCAACTTGCCGGAAGGTGGCCCGCGCTGGCTGCTGGCCAATACGTTGTCGCTGATGCCTGGTACCCTGAGTGTCAGCCTTGACGGGGCGCGACTGGACCTGCACTGCCTGGATACCCGTGATCCGATTGAGGCAGATGTGAGAGCCGTGGAGCAAAAAGTGGCGCGGGTTTTCGGCCTGTCGCTGGAGGATAGCGCTGCGCGGGCAGGGGGCAAAGAATGACACTGATGTTGAACGCTGTAGCGGCTTTCCTGCTGCTTACCTTGCTGGTGGCGCTGGTGCGGATCTGGATAGGCCCTACGCCCTCGGACCGTATGCTGGCGTCGCAGCTATTTGGCACCACCGGGGTTGCACTGTTGCTGGTTCTGGCCGAGGCCCAGGCTTCACCGGCACTGAGAGATGTGGCACTGGTTCTGGCGTTGCTGTCGGTGCTGGCCATTGTCGGTTTCGTGACACGGGTGGTGCGTATCGACGGGAAGGAGTCGTGATGGAGATCACTCAGTTGATTCAGGGGTTTCTGCTGATCGCCGGATGCGTGTTTTTTGCCGTAGGCACCCTGGGGTTGTTCCGCTTCCCGGATACTCTCACTAGAATCCACGCCCTCACCAAGGTGGATAATCTGGGGCTGGGATTGATCTTGTTGGCCCTGCTGCTGGGAGTGCCGTCACTGGCCGTAGGAATGAAAGTGGTCCTGATCTGGTTGGTGGCCCTGGCGGCCAGCGCCACATCTGCCCACCTGATTGCCCGGGCCGTCCGGTCGCAGGACCGAGGGCGTTCTGAAGGGAGGGAATCCCATGACTGAGTGGCTACTGGACGGATTGCTGGTGGTGGCGCTACTGGTAACAGCCGCCGCAGCACTGCTGTCCCGTGATCTGTTCCGGGCCGTTGTGGTGTTCATTGCCTTTGGTCTGTTGATGGCGGTGGCGTGGGTCCGGTTGCAGGCACCCGATATTGCCCTGGCGGAAGCGGCTATCGGAGCCGGGCTTACCGGTGTGCTCTTGTTGGATGCGGTCAGCCACCTCGGTAGCGTAAGTCCGCGAGCTCAGGAGAAGGGAGGCGGCGGGCAGTGATCTGGACTTTGCGAACTCTTTTTATTGCTGTGGTTTGCCTTGCGTTCACTGGTGTTCTGGCGGCTAGCATCTGGACCATCGCCGACAAGCCCAGCCCGGTGAATCTGCCGCAACTGCTGTCTGAAAACCTGGACCGCAGCGGGGTGGAGCATCCGGTCACCGCAGTGCTGCTGAATTTCCGCAGTTACGACACCCTGCTTGAGATCGGCGTTCTGGTAATTGCCGGCATCGCCGGGATATCCATGGCGAAAACTGCAACGCTGGAGGACCCGGAACTGCGTACCTCGGATTCGCTGCTCTACGCCCTGCAGCGCTGGTTCGTGCCGCTGATGCTGGTGCTGGCGGGCTACCTGCTATGGGCCGGTTCTGACCGGCCCGGGGGTGCATTTCAGGCCGGCGCGGTGCTTGCTGCCACTGGGGTATTGATGCGCCTGGGTGGCATTCCGATGGAATTTCTTCGCCCGGGCCGGCTGTTGCGTTTGGGCCTGGCGCTGGGTTTTACGGTGTTTCTGCTGGTGGCGGTGGCCAGTGCCATCGGGGGGGAGGCCTTTCTGGCGTATCCGCCGGGGATAACCAAAACTCTGATTGTGATTATCGAATCGGTTCTGACCCTGTCTATTGCCATGGTGTTGCTGGCGTTGTTTGTATCCGCTCCAGTCAATGATGCCGAGGATTCCGAAGAGGGCTCGTCCTCATGACGGCGCCGCTGTTGTACGCGCTGGTAGGAGCCATGTTGTGCGGTATTGGCCTGTTCGGGTTATTGCGGCTGTCGCACCTGCTACGCAAGCTGCTGGCCTTCAATATTATGGGTTCTGGCGTGTTCCTGGTGATGGTGGGGTTACCCCAGCACCAGGGCGGGCAGGATCCGGTGCCTCAGGCCCTGGTGCTTACCGGCATAGTGGTGGCCATTGCCGCCACTGCGCTTGCCATTGTACTGATACGACGTTATTACCATCTGTCCGGAATGACCAGCCTTGAGGGTGAGACCACCTCCCGGGAAGGTGGTCCGGAATGACACTGTGGTTGATGGCTGGATTGTTGTTCACTCCGTTGGCCTGGGCGGTGCTGACGTTGCTGACGGATTTTGCCCGGGGCCGGCTGGTCACCTGGGGCGGCATTCTGGTTCAGGTTCTGGTGTCGTTGGGATTATGGCTGACCGTCGCCCGGGACGGGGGCTTCTACTATGGTTTGGGTGGCTGGGATGCGCCGCTGGGCATCGAGCTGCGGGTGGACGGGCTCGCCGTCACCTTTGTGCTGCTGACCGCCGTGGTCGCCAGTGCCTGTGGCTGGCATGCGGGGATCTACATCGATCCGGACAAGCCCTGGCACCGGTATTTCTGGCCCTTGTTCTGGTTTCTCTGGTCCGGGCTGAACGCTGTCTGGCTTGGTGACGATCTGTTCAACCTCTATGTCGGACTGGAACTGATCAGTCTCTCCGCTGTTGGCCTTGTGGCCCTTGGTGGCAAGGCCAGCGCATTACGCGCCTCGCTCCGGTATCTGTTGGCCGCACTGTTGGGATCGCTGGCTTATCTGCTTGGGGTGGCCCTGATGTACGGGCAGTTCGGCACTCTGTCCATTGCAGGTATAGCTTCCTGGCTTACCGAACATCCGGTACCGGCAGGCTCTGGCTTGGCGCTGGCATTGATGATTGCTGGCCTGGCGTTGAAAACCGCACTGTTCCCCCTTCATCAGTGGCTGCCCCCGGCCCATGGAATCGCCAAATCTCCGGTTAGCGCATTGTTGTCGGCGCTGGTGGTGAAGGCATCTTTTTATATCGCGGCCAGATTGTGGCTGGAACTCGGCGAGCCCCTCGGTAATCTGGTCTCAGCACAGCTGGTCGGCTTGCTGGGCAGTGCGGCAGTGGTCTGGGGCAGTTGGCTGGCGTGCCGACAATTGCAGCTGAAACAGGTGGTGGCCTATTCTTCCGTGGCCCAGATTGGTTACCTGTTTCTGTTATTCCCGCTGACGTATTCGGTGTCTGAATCAGTATCCTTGCAGGCTCAGCAAGGTATTACGCTACAGGTCATCAGCCACGCTCTGGCCAAAGCCGCTATGTTCCTGGCCGCCGGCAACCTGATTCTGTCCGTTGGCAGTAGCCGAGTTGATGCGCTGGCCGGGGTCAGTCGTTTTCTGCCGTTCTCCCTGTTCTCCTTCGGACTGGCCGGGGTGTCGTTGATGAGCCTGCCACCATCCGGTGGGTTTGCAGCAAAATGGCTGCTACTGCAGGCCAGCCTGGAAAGCGGTCAGTGGTGGTGGGTGCTGGTGTTGTTGGTGGGTGGCCTGCTTTCTGCGGCCTATGTGTTCCGGATTTTCCGTGCGTCATTTCTGGAAAGCCCGGAGTCGGATCAGTTTTACCACCCGGCCAGGAGCCTGGAAGTCATCCCGATGATTCTGGCCTTGCTGGCACTGGGGCTCGGGCTGGTGTCGGAGCAGGTGCTGTCAGTGATGGCATTGCCTTTCGAAGTAGAGGGCTCGCCATGACATTAAATGCCTGGCTTCCGGTGTTTGCCCTGATGACGTCGCTGGTTGCCGCGTTGGTGATCTTTGCCTTGCCGGAAAAGGGCTACCGTTTGCGGACTGCGGTGAACCTCGGCGCCGCCCTCGTGAAGCTGGGCTTGGTGGTTGTCATGGTCTGGGGCGTGTTTCGGGGCGTGGACTATGGCGTGAGCTTCACCATGGTGCCGGGTGTGGCGTTTGCTCTGAAAGCCGATGCCTTGTCGATGATGTTTGCAACCCTTTCAGCAGTGCTCTGGTTGCTGACCACTGTTTACGCCGTCGGTTATCTCGAGGATTCACCCAACCGCAGCCGGTTTTTCGGTTTTTTCAGTCTGTGCGTTGCCAGCACGATGGGTATTGCTCTGGCGGGTAACCTGTTCACCTTCTTCCTGTTCTACGAAATGCTGACGTTGTCCACCTATCCGCTGGTGGTGCACCGGGGCACAGAAAAGGCCCTGAAAGCGGGGCGGACTTATTTGATCTACACGCTTACCGGAGGCGCAGTGCTGCTGCTGGCGATTGCATGGTTGCACGGGGTAGAGGGGGATCTGCCGTTTCGAGAAGGTGGCCATTTCATCGACGCTGATGCCGACATTCATCTGTCGCTGATCCTGATTTTCATATTGCTTGTGGCCGGGCTGGGGGTGAAAGCCGCGGTGTTTCCACTCCATGGCTGGCTGCCCCAGGCAATGGTGGCGCCGGCCCCGGTCAGCGCTCTTTTGCACGCGGTGGCGGTGGTGAAGGCCGGGGCCTTTGGCATTGTGAGGGTGGTTTATAACATCTACGGCATAGAAGCATCCTCGCTTCTCGGCGTGCTGGAGCCGCTGGCCTGGCTGGCAGCATTCACCATGCTTTATGGTTCCGTCCGGGCGCTGTCACAGGTTGCTCTGAAACGTCTGCTGGCGTTTTCCACGGTGAGCCAGGTGTCCTACATTATTCTCGGGGTTTGTCTGTTCGGACCGGTAGGGGCCGCCGGTGGGCTGGTGCATTTGCTGCATCAGGGCATCATGAAGATCACCCTGTTTTTCTGTGCCGGCAACTACGCCGAAACATTGGGTATTCACCGCATTGACGACATGGACGGCGCCGGCCGACGTATGCCAGGGACGTCCCTGGCCTTTACTATCGGCGCATTTGGCATGATCGGTGTGCCGCCGCTGGCTGGTTTTATCACCAAATGGACCCTGGGCAGCGGAGCGCTGGCGGCCAATATGGATTGGGTAATAGCGGTGCTGGTGTTAAGTAGCCTGCTCAATGCCGCTTATTTCCTGCCGATAGTGCATCGGCTATGGTTTCGGGAGCCGAATGGTAGCTGGCCCCGTGAACGACGCTGGGGGCGCCTGGAGACCAACGCCTGGCTGTTCTGGCCGCCGCTGCTGACGGCCGTAATGACGGTGGTGGTCGGTGTGCTGGCCTCGCTGCCGTTCAGCCCGCTGTCGTGGGCTGAACTGATTGTATTGCGGGAATATTCGCCATGATGTGTCCTGAATCGGTTCTGGTTCTGCTGGCCGTGTGCTTGCCGTTACTGTATCCGGCGATGGCCCTGCGTGCGGAGGGGGCCCGGGCGATGCGCTATGTCATGCCCGTGCTGCCACTGCCGGCACTCATGCTGGCGCTTGGCGCGGAGCCTGGCTGGCAACTGGAGCTGCCATGGCTGCTCAATGGCGGATTGTGGGCGATGGATGAATTACGCCGGCTGTTCCTGTTGCTGACAGCGGTACTCTGGACGGTAGCGGGCATTTACGCGGTGGGGTATCTGGGCGATCATCATCGGCGGCGGTTCTGTGTGTTCTGGGGGCTGACTCTGGCGGGTAATCTGGGGCTGACGGTGGCCGTGGATGTTGGCAGCTTCTACAGCTTCTTCGCATTAATGACCTTCGCCGGCTATGGCCTGGTGGTGCATGAGGGAACGGATGAGGCGACCTACGCCGGGCGCGTCTATCTGGTGATGGCGGTATTGGGTGAAATGGCCATTCTGGCAGGATTGCTGCTGGCGTCTGCCGCTGCCGACAGCCAACTGCTCACAGACCTGCCAGCGGCCGTCGCCAGCGCGTCACAACGGGATCTGATAATTGCGCTGCTGGTGGCCGGTTTCGGGGTCAAGGCCGGGTTACCACTGCTGCATTTCTGGCTCCCACTGGCCCATCCTGTGGCACCCACACCCGCCAGTGCGGTACTCAGCGGCGCGATGATAAAAGCCGGGTTACTAGGTTGGCTGGTCACCCTGCCGTTTGGTGAAACCGCCTTGCCCGGGTGGGGTGCCCTGATGATTGTGGCGGGCGCCGTGGCGGCCATCGGAGCCGCTGTATTGGGCGTTTGTCAGCGTATACCCAAGGCGGTACTGGCCTATTCCAGTATCAGCCAGATGGGGTTGATGGTGCTGATGGTGGGTGCGGCAATGGCGGACCCCGGGCGCGCACCCGTGCTGTTTTCCGTCATTGCCCTGTACGCCCTCCACCATGGTCTGGCCAAGGGCAGCCTGTTCCTGTCTGCGGGGGTGTCGCTGCCGGCAGGGATAATGCGCCGGGCGGCTGTCTGGCTATTGATTGCCTTGCCCGGTTTGTCCCTGGCCGGGTTGCCGTTTACCAGCGGTGCGCTCGCCAAACTGGCCATGAAAGAAGGCCTATCGGAAGACCCGCTGGATTTTGCTCTTGCCGGTTACCTGTCTCCGCTGATGACTGCCGGGGCGGTGGCCACCCTGCTACTGGTGTTGCGATATTTGTGGACGCTTGGAGGCAAACTTGAAAACCGCCGAAACCCGCCAATGCTGGCGGCGGGATGGCTGGCGTCTGTTGGCGTGAGTCTTGTCGCTTTCTGGTGGATGCCCTGGGAGGTTGAAGGGCTGGTCAAGTCACCGGTCTGGTTGCCGGCACCTTATCAGCTGTGGGCACTGGTATGGCCAATGCTGATTGCAGTTGCCCTGGCAGGATTGACGCTGCTGGTAGCGAGGCTAGTCAAACAGCGATAGCTGCCTTGAGCTACCACTGTCAGAGCTGTTCCAGCCGCGCCAGCAAGTCATCGGCACGCTGGCGCAGCGCCTGTCGCCTTTCCGGTTTTTGCTTGTCCCAGTTCCGGTACATCATGCCCATACGTGGATTGTTGGCAAAATCATCCCGATGTCGATCGATAAAGTGCCAGTACAGGGCATTGAACGGGCAGGCATCCTCTTCTGTGGCCTTGTTCACCTTGTAATGGCAGTTGCGGCAATGGTCGGACATCCGCTGAATGTATTTGCCGCTGGCCGCATAGGGCTTGGAGCCGAGGTAGCCGCCATCAGCGTGCATCACCATGCCGAGCACGTTGGGTAGCTCTACCCAGTCATAGGCATCGGCGTACACTGCCAGATACCAGTCACAGATCTCCTCCGGCTTGACGCCGGCCAGCAGCGCAAAGTTACCGGTGACCATCAACCGCTGGATATGATGGGCGTAGGCGTTGCGGCGGGTGGCATCAATGGCTTTGTGCATGCAGCGCATCTTCGTTTCCCCGGTCCAGTAGAACCAGGGCAGGGCGCGGGTATTGCCGAGCCGGTTTTCCTGCGCATACCCCGGCATGTTCAGCCAGTAGATGCCCCGCACAAACTCCCGCCAGCCCAGAATCTGCCGGATAAACCCCTCCACCGCATTGATCGGCGCCCACCCTGCGTGCCAGGCCCGGTCGGCGGCTTCGCATACGGCCAAAGGATCCAGCAGGCCGCAATTGATGTATGGCGAGAGAATGGAGTGGAACAGCCAGTCCTCGTCATCGGACATGGCGTCCTGGAAGTCACCGAAACAGGGCAGGGCGAAGTCGATAAAGTAGTCCAGCGCCTGCTCCGCATCTTCCGGCGTCACAGCAAAATGGAAGTCCTCCGTAGTGCCGAAATGATCTGCAAAGTGCTTCTCCACCAGATCGATCACCTCCCGGGTCACCTCATCCGGTTCCACCCGGAAAGGAGCAGGAGCCGGAGGCTTGCCAGTCCACTTGCGGCGATTATCGGCGTCGAAGTTCCACTGGCCACCCTCGGGCTTGCCCTCGGAAGTCATCATCAAACCGGTTTTCCGCCGCATCTCCCGGTAGAAAAACTCCATTCGAAGCTGCTTGCGCCCTTCTGCCCAGTCCGCAAATTCCTGTTTGCTGGCGATAAAGCGGCTATCCGGACGGATCTCCACCGGCACCCCAAGCCGTTCATGCCACTGACCGATCTGCTCATGCAGTCGCCATTCGCCGCATTCGGTGGTGATCACTCTGTCCGCGCCGGTCTCTACGAGCTGACTGGCGACGACGGCCTCCAGGCTCTGATCATTATTGTCCGGATGGTAAGCCTGGTAATGCACCTGCCAGCCATCGTCTTGCAGCTTTTTAGCAAAGTGGCGCATGGCACTGAACAGCAGCACGATTTTCTTCTTGTGGTGATTGGTGTAACTGGCTTCATCATGGACCTCCGCCATCACGACCCGGTCCCGCTTTCGGTCAGCGTCTTCCAGTGCGCTTATATCGGTGGTCAATTGGTCACCGAGAATCAGAATCAGGTTTGCCATGGCAGAAGGTAGGCTCCGTTGTTTGGTTGGCGGACTGACAGAATAGTCAGGTGAGTGGAGGGGGTGCCGAACACCAAATGCCCCCCATAAGGGGTAGCAAGCATACGCCAAGAGCCCAAGGGTGGTTCATACAGTGGACTGGTAAACTGAAATCATCGGTCAACTGACCCGCATCAACATGCGAAGCGTTGGAATGGCCCAGAATGCCGGCAATTCAAGGATGACCCCGGTTTTGACACCAGAGCTCTTATTATGACCGCCACCCCCGCATCGAAAACCATAGAATCGACCCTCCCGGAATTCATCTGGGACGAAGCGCTGATCCGCCGCTACGACCTCAGTGGCCCGCGCTACACCTCCTACCCGACGGCAGTGGAGTTCAACCAGAACTATCCGGTGGAAGAAATGGTGTTGGCGGCCGGGCGCAGCAAGGTCAGCGACCGGCCTTTGTCACTCTATACCCACCTGCCGTTCTGCGCCCATCTCTGCTATTACTGCGCCTGTAACAAGGTGATCACCAAGAAGCGCGACAAGGCCATGCCTTACGTGGAGCGTGTGCTCCAGGAAGCCGCAATCCAGTCCCGACTGTTCGGTGCAAACCGGCCTGTGAAACAGTTGCACTGGGGTGGCGGCACCCCCACCTTCCTGCCGAAGGATGTGATGGAACATCTGATGGCCGGCTACGGGGAACTGTTCAACCTGCAGAGTGGTGATGACCGGGACTACAGCGTGGAGATCGACCCCCGAGAAGTGGACCAGGATACCCTGCCAACACTCTGGGACCTGGGCTTCAACCGCATCAGCCTGGGTGTACAGGATGTGAATCCAAAGGTGCAGAAGGCGGTGAATCGCATCCAGCCCCGGGAAATGACCGAAGCCGTGCTGAGCGAAGCCCGCCGACTCGGCTTCCGTTCCATTAACCTGGACCTGATCTACGGTCTGCCGCACCAGACCCCGGAGAGCTTTGCCGAAACCCTGGAAGCGGTGATCGAGATGTCGCCGGATCGGCTTTCCGTGTTCAGCTACGCCCACCTGCCGGACCGGTTCTACCCGCAAACCCGGCTTCTGGCGGACACGCTACCCACGCCCCAGCAGAAACTCATCATCCTGCACAACACCATCAACCGGTTGCTGGAGGCAGGTTACGAATACATCGGTATGGACCACTTCGCCAAACCGGACGACAGCCTGGCAGTGGCCCAGCGGGAAGGCCGACTGCACCGGAACTTCCAGGGTTACACCACTCATTCTGAATGCGATCTGGTGTCCCTGGGTGTGTCGGCCATTGGCCAGACCGACGATGCCTATTTCCAGAACAACCATGATCTGCCTTCCTGGGAAGCGGCGATTGATTCCGGCCAGCTTGCCATCACCAGGGGCATTAATCTCACTCGTGATGACCGCATCCGCCGCTGGGTCATCGGTCAGCTGATCTGCCAGTTCAGGCTGGATCGCAAGCTGTTTGCCAATGAATGGGGGGAACGCCTGGATAGCTACTTCACCGATGAACTGAATCGCCTGAAACCGATGATTCAGGATGAGCTGATCGCGGACGACGGTAACGCGCTGCGGGTTCAGCCCGCCGGCCGGTTGCTGATCCGGGCCATCTGCCAGATTTTTGATCTGTACCGAAAGGAGGGTGCGAGCCAGCGGTTCTCACGGATTATCTGACAGGCTAACCCGCTGATAATGATCAAGACAGTGGATGCGGAATGCCGGTAACCTTGTCTCCATCTGGCCAGCGGAGATAGTTATGGAACTCGTGTGCCCTGTCACCTGTCTGGTCGGGGCTCTGCCACCAGTTACGAGGCCTTGTCTTTCTGTAAGGACGCCTTTGATATCCGCCGTGCTGTGTTGCCCCGGGCGCTTTCCCTCGATTAGTTCCCAGACGATTTAACGCCAGGGAAACGATCAGATACGTATTTGCTGTGGCACTGAATACAGTTGCCTGTCATTTTGCTGAATAGCTTGTGCTGTTCTTTTGTGTCTTCGTTTCTGCCCGCTTCGGCCAGTGAAGCCGCGAGTTTGTGGAACTCCTTGTCCAGCTTGATAAAACCCTCCGGGACCGCCGACATCAGATCTTTGCGATCCTGCTCGCTCAGTTCCTGTTGCAGGATAAAGCTGTTATGAATCTGTTGGGCGTTCGCTGCAACACTCTCATGCTGTCCCATGACCATGGCGGAATGGATGGATGCCATGCCCCCCTGCACCGCCCTCATTTCCTTCTGAAGCAGCTGGCTCAGTTTGTCAGTGAGTTTCGGGGTGACAGGTTCCGCCGCCAGTGAACTGGTTGAAACTGCCAGGCCCAACAGTAAGGTTGCCAGGAATTTTCCGGTTATAACGGTCATTTTGAATGATTCCTTTTATTTTGCAGGTTTAAACACAAAATAGCAGCGATGCTACTGGCGGTCAGGGATTGGCACGCTCGCCCAGCCAGGATCTACAAGAATCGCGCAGAGTGCCTGACGGTAGTTGGCCAGGCCCATTTGCCGCGAATGTGGCGTTCCACGGTGAACTCACCAGGAGTCGATTTATTTTTGCGAGGCTCTGATGTCGAAGGGTTTGCTGGCATCGCCCATGTAAAGTGTGCGATGAGGAAAGGGAATTTCCACACCCTGATCGTCGAATGCTTTCTTGATACGACGAAGGAACTCCCGGCCAAGTTCCCATTGTTTAATGGGTGTGGTTTTTATGCGGCCTTTGATGACGACAGCCGAATCGCCGAATTTATCCACCCCAAACAGCTCCGGCAGTTCATCCAGCATGAAGCGCCCGTAGGCCGGGTCTGCCTTCATTTCTGCGCCAACCTGGTTGATGATATCCACGACTTTATCCGTGTCTTCCTTGTAGGCCACCCCCAGGTCAAACACGTAGGCAGACCATCCCTGTGTCATGTTCGCCAAGGTTGTGACATGGCCATTGGGAAAAATGTGCACAGTTCCGGATAAATCCCGGAGAATGATGGTCCGGAAGTTGATGGCTTCAACCAGACCTCCGGTGCCGTTAATCATGGCGACATCACCGACCCGGACCTGATTTTCCAGGAGGAAGAAAAAACCGGAAATCAGATCCTTCACAAGGCTCTGGGCCCCGAAGCCCACCGCAAGGCCAATGATGCCAGCGCCCGCCAGCAGCGGCGTAATATCAATGCCAGCTTGTCTGAGAATCAGCAGGACTACAATTATCCATAGAACCAGGTAGATGCCCTGGCGTAAAAGCCGGATCAAGGTGTCAATGCGCTTGGCCGACTCGGTCAGTGGCTCGCCTTCTTTCCGGGTGTGAAGTGCCAGCCGCTGTTCGAGGCGCTGCAAGCCCCGGCGGAGAAGGCGCATTGCAATCCAGGCAGCTATCAGGACGACCAATATTCGAAGTATTGTGGCAAGGATGTTGTGCCAACTGATGTCGGACAAAAAAGTGACCAGAGCATCCATTTCATCCTCCTGATGATAAGTCCCGGATGCTGTTCCTGGATCCGGGTATTTCCGACGATCAGGTTAAAAGACTAAAAAACTGCCCTCAAATAACATCGCTTATGAGCGGATTTGTCAAGAGCTATAACTGCTATTCATGGACGGCTCCCCAGTTACTCCGGGCGCGTAACGCTGGCCGCAGATCGGCGCGGCTGAGCTCATCTTCCATGCTTTCAGCGACGTCGTTGGTGTCGTTGGTCTTCTCCAGCAGCGCAGAAAGACGGTTGTAGTCTTCTTCGGCAACGGTAATAGCAGGTAAAGCGGACATGGTTATCTCCGGTATCGGAATAAGGGAATTTTCAGAGGTCGCTGAGCCAGGCGTGAACGCAGGCCCAGCGTCAGATAAGTAACGCTGTGTTGAAGCCGGGTTTGTTGGGGATGACAACCCGGGGAGTGGTCAGGGTGGTGTCTTGTTGCACGATGATTCTGACATTGGAAAGGATGCCAGATGAAGCTGACCCGGGGTCGGGAAAAGCGCAAATGGATTCGCTGTCAGGTCCGTGGAAATACTGGGCTCGACCCTGCCACCTGTTCCTGAGGGGTGCAATCGTTCACAAACCTGATCCTCAACCCGATTTTTGCACGCCTGGAAACCAGGGCGTAGGCTCGGGGACACTGCGTTCATATAGTGAGGGAACTATGGACATCCGACTGAAACGAGCCTACGAGAACCCCGCCCGCTCAGACGGCCCACGAGTGCTTGTGGACCGCATCTGGCCCCGGGGGGTTGCCAAAAAAGATGCCGATATAAGCTGCTGGCTGAAAGGGTTGGCGCCATCCACCGAACTGCGGAAGTGGTTCGGTCACGATCCGGATAAATGGTCGGAGTTCCGGAAGCGTTACCTTGACGAACTCAAAAAGGAGGATGCAGCAGAAGACCTTGAAAAACTTCGAACATATCTTGAAGCCCACGGACGGATCACCCTGGTATTTGCCGCCAAGGATACCCGGCACAACAACGCTGTGGCCTTGCGTCATTTTATTCTTGACGGTGAGTTGTGAGGCGTGGGGCTCTTTGGTTAATGAACCTCCCCATAAAGATGTATTGATAATAAATGTATACTGGGTTTAAATGGTTTTGCTCTTGCCAGAGGTTTGTGGAGCTTTCGGAACGAGCTGACTATGTCTCCGGCCAACAACTACTGGAAGTGATTCTGCAGTCTTTCAATTGCAGGATCGGGCGTATCGTTGATCAGCCATGGCTGCACCCGTTCATACTGTTTGAAGTACAGTGACTGGTCGACGACCAGGTCCCGGATCACCGGCATACCCGGCAGCGGGCGAATCTCCAGAACGTCTTTCCTGCCCAGGGCGTCCGCGATCCGTGTAATGCAGCCCAGACCATTGCGACCGTTGATGTTGAGTCCATCCGAACCACAAACGCCTTCCCGGCAGGAGCGCCGGAAGACCAATGTGGCATCCCGGGTTTTCAGGTGCTCAAGTACATCCAGCACCATCCGGTTCCGGAATTCGTCGTCAACCTCGACATCCTGATTGTAAGGTACTTCATCCTGTTCCGGGTTGTAGCGGTAGTGCCTGACGATGAAACCACTCATAGCGCTGTTCTCCCGTGCCTTGAGTTGATGCACTCGAACAAAGGCGTATTCAGTATGAAATTTAGCAGATGACCCATGCCATCAGACTGAAAGTACGAAATCAGGATTCTGTGCCAGACTCCAATAATTAACGGTGCTGCTTACCTCCATTGACGGCGCTCAGTCCGCAGTGTTCCCACCTTCCTCGGGAAGCTCATGAAGCGCTGAAGTCATTCAGGAGATAGTGTATGGACTCTGCCGAACGCCGGGAATGGGACAGAATTGCGTTTGTGGTCAACCGGGACGGAGTTCCGGCAGCCCTTGCTTTTGCCAGGCAAGGGGTTGGTCAGTACGAATCTGCCATTCGTGAGACCGATTCCGGAGGTAACCAATACGGCGCCGCATACCGGGAAGGTCTGTTGGCTTCTATCCGGGTGTATCGGCAATATTTGCAGCAGAATGAGAGCCCCTGAAGAAGCCCGGGGCCCAATAAACTGATAATGCTATTCCAGGGTGGGGGGCTGGTCATGTTCCATTTGGCAGCGATTTGAAATAGCTCAGCCCCTGTGCAGCCCTCCCTCTACCGCCCATACGGCGACCTCCACACGGGAACGCAGGCTCAGCTTCTTTAACAGGTGCTTTACGTGCACCTTCACGGTGCCGTCACTGATGTCCAGTTTGCGGCCAATCATCTTGTTGGACAGGCCCTCGGCGATCAGCCGGAGGATGTCTTTTTCCCGGGGGGTCAGGCTGGCAAAATTCGGCTGTGTGGACGGTTGGGGTTTTTGGGAGCGCAGAGCCTGAGCCAGCAACGTGGTCAGACGCTCGCTGATGACCAGCTTGCCTACCGCTGCCTGGTGCAGTTGCCTGATCATGTCTTCAGGTTCCATGTCCTTGAGCAGGTAGCCATCAGCTCCGGCGCGCAGGGCGGCAACCACGTCATGTTCATGGTCGGAAACCGTAAAGATGATGATGCGCGAACCAACACCCTGTTCTCTGAGTATGCCAAGGGCCTCGATGCCGTTGATGTCGGGCATATTAAGGTCGAGCAGGATCAGGTCGGGCTCCAGCTCAATGGCCAGGCGGATACCATCCGTGGCGTTACTGGCCTGACCCACCACCGTCATGTCGTCTTCCATGTCCACCAACTGCTTGATGCCCTGCCGAAGCAACGGGTGATCATCGATCAGCAAAATAGTCGCGGGTGAATCAGCCATGATCTCAAGTATCCTTTTTGTAAAGCCAGGAATTCGTCAGCCGTTAGAGGCTTCATACGCAATCAGGTGGCGGCTTTTCGGCACGAAGCTGAGTGTAACCTCCACGCCGCCGGTTGGGCGATTCTGAATGGCAATCTTGCCACCGAGCGTGCGGGCACGGTCCTGCATGATAACCAGCCCGTAGTGGTGAAGCGGCTGGGCCTCCACTGGCAGGCCTTTGCCGTTGTCGAGGATGCTCACCTGCACCCGGGGTGACTCAAAGCTGACCCTGACCGTGATTTCCGTTGCTTGTGCATGCTTGACGGCATTGGCAAGCCCTTCCCGGACAATCTGCAGGGTGTGGATTTCCTCGTTCGGTGACAGTGTGCTCGGGGGTAGAGTGTATGCCAGTTCGACCGGTTTACCCAGCCGGTCGGAGAATTCATTGACGGTGCTCTGCAAGGCGGTGGCGAGATCCGGGGTGTCGAGATTCAGACGGAATGTGGTCAATAATTCCCGGAGTTGCCGGTAGGCATTATTCAGGCCCAGACTCAGCTCGTCGAGTATTTCTGAGTGGAAACTCTGTTGCTCGCCGCCAATTTCAAGCCGCCGTAACCGGGCAACCTGCATTTTCAGGTACGACAGCGACTGGGCCAGTGAATCATGCAGTTCACGGGCGATGACCGCCCGTTCTTCCGCCAGGGTCAGTTGTTGCTCCTCGGTGATCTGGCGCTCAAGGTAAATGGCTGTAGCCAGTTGGTCGCTAAGGATTTCCAGCAGCCTGCGAGCGGTTGCGGACAGCTCCTCATCAGCGGGATACCAGACTTCAAGCGTGCCCAGAAGTTGACTGGATGTCCGAATCGGCAACAGCAGCCGACGGCCGTCGGAGCTCTCTGAAGGGCGCTCGTCGTATTCTTCCGGTGTCACCAGGCAGGCGTTGCAATGGTGGTCCTTGCAATAGTAAGGGCGCTGAACGGTCGCGGTAGTAATGGCCTCCACTGTTTTGTTGACGTTCTTGTCGTGAAGAAACAGCCGTATCGGACCGATGCCAAGTAGTTGCTCCAGATCCTGCAGCATCGGAATGGCGCCACTACACAAGTCATGGTTGGCAAACAGCGAACGACTGGCAATATGGAGCAGTTCCAGTGCCTTATGGCTTTTTTCAAGTTCGCGGGTCTTTATCAGGGCTTCGGTTTCCAGCTCATGGTAGCTGACGGCCAGCTCCCCGGTCATCTTGTCAAAGGCGACTCCCAGTTGTGACAGCTCATCCGTGCCAGTGAACCGGGCTTTGCGGGTAAAGTCTCGCTCCCCGACCGCTTCGGCGATGCCCATAAGCGTGCGTAAGGGCTTCAAAACCCTGGTTTTGAAGTCCAGGAACAGGCCCAGAACAATAATGACGGACAGTGTAAGGCTGAAGACCTGAATCACATGCAGCAAATCTATGCGTGCTTCGGTGCGTTGTTCCAGAACCCCGACCATATCGTTAATCTGGCCGACGAAGTGGGTGGTACTGGCAAGCAGAGTGTCAGCCACGGGCCCTCCGGGAGGGCTTTGCTTGAGTTGCTCGCGTAGCTGCCCGGACCAGGTTTCAACAAGCTTGCGGTAGTTACGAGTCAGCGGGTGGTCGGCAGAGTCGGGAATAGCCTGGCGAATACTCTGATGGGCAAGGCGGGCATCGTATCGCTGGAGCTCTGACTCAAGAGTTTCCCCCGCATCAGACCGCTGGGCCGGGTCGGCCGCAATCGCCAGTAACTGGTAGGCCCCCATACGCAGCGAGCCGGCGAGATTGATGGCAGTAGCGTTACCTTCAATGCTCCTGGAAATCGCCAGGGTGGTGGCCATGCTGACAACTGCGGTCAGCACCACGACACCCACAACAACACCTATTCGATTAACCAGGGAGCTTGTGGCTTTCATTTGGACTCATCTTCTACCGGTGGCTGCCAACGTTTCCGTCTGACAAATATCCGTTTGAGATAGAACCGACGGAGTGGATATACCTCCTTCAGGAGAGGTTATCTTCGCCAATTACCCCAATGGTCTGTCGCCCATCATAGTCTTTGACCCTCAACCGGGCAAAGCCGGACACTGCAGTGTGCCGTTATGGGGGGAACATGGGATCAGAACAGGATCGCAATGATGAAAGCCTGACATCGCTGGTGGTGATACTGCCACTGGCTGTCATTGGTTTTGCCGCGGCGGCAGGCAGCTGGACATTGTTTGCTGTGGCTGGCATCTATTTGCGCGCCAGCCTTGGTCTGACAGAGTTCGAGTTCAGTTTGCTGCTGGTAGCACCGATGGCCGCCGGTGCTTTGGTCGCCGTGCCCGCCGGGCTTGCGGCTAACAGCTTGGGCGCCAGAAAAGTGATGATTGGCTGTCTTGCCGGTGTTGCCCTGAGCATGGGTGTGTTGCTCGTGACGGAGAGCTTCCCCAGTTATCTGCTGGCATCGGTCGGGCTCGGCCTGACCGCAGGCATGTACAGTGCGGGGCTCCAGTTTATCAGCCGGTATGGGCCGGCAAACCATGTCGGATTGATCTGCGGTACCTTCGGAGCCGGTATAATCGGCGCGGGGCTCAGTTATTACCTGGTGCCCCTGCTGATCACGGCGTTTTCCTGGCGAGCGGTCCCTTTAGCCTATCTGATTATATTGCTCCTGGCGCTGGTGTTGCTGGTGCTGCTCACTGACGATCAGGATGGTTTGCGGGATCGAATTCCGGAGCAATCCTGGCGGCAGTTTCTCGCCCCCAGCCACTATCGGCGCTCGGGAGAGATTTCTCTATGGTTCGGTGCAGTCGCCGGCAGTTTTCTCGCGCTGGCGCTCTGGTTGCCTGATTTGCTGACCTCGCAGTTTCTGCTTACCGCGACTGGAGGCGCACGGCTGGCTTTGTGGTTTGTGGTCCCCGGTGCACTGGGCCAGATCCTCGGTGGTGGCCTGGCTGACCGTCTGGGCAGTAACCGGGTGATCAGACAGAACCTTGCTCTTGGTCTCATGGTTCTTGCCGTCTTGTCCTACCCGACCATGACGCTGCTGATACAGGGCATTGATGGCGTCATACGTTTTGATATCGCTTTTCCCCTGGCGCTGGAAACGGCGTTGGTTGTATTGCTTGGGGGGGCGTTGGGCAGCGCCATGGGGGCCCTGTTGCAACGGATGGCGGTCGAGCGACCAACCTGCACTGCGCTCAATGCTGGCATGATGTTGCTCAGTGCCTGCCTGATAGCCTTTGTGCTGCCGGTCACATTCTATGCGGCCAATCTATGGCTGGGGGTCCGCAGTGTGGCCTTCATGATGATCTTCCTTCTGTTAGCTACCTGCCTGATGCTGTTTTCACGATCGGTCCGCAGGCAGGAGCGACTGGCGCTCCTTCAATCGGGCGTATAGAGGCCTTATCTCCTTGGTGGTACAAACCGGTTATCTCGGGGTAACCACGCAGATTTCCGAGGCCTTCTCCCACACACTGTGTTGAACACGGATTGACCCGGAGAGAGACCGCCATGAGCCACTTGATCGACAAATTGAATTACTTCAGGAAGAAGCGCGAGCCATTCTCCAATGGCCACGGCGAGACCCACGACGTCAACCGTGACTGGGAAGACAGTTACCGCCAGCGTTGGCAGCATGACAAGGTTGTTCGCTCCACCCACGGCGTCAACTGCACCGGCTCCTGCAGCTGGAAAATCTACGTCAAGAACGGCCTGGTCACCTGGGAAACCCAGCAGACCGATTACCCCCGTACCCGCCCGGGTCTGCCCAATCACGAGCCCCGCGGTTGCCCCCGTGGTGCCAGCTATTCCTGGTACATGTACAGCGCCAACCGCCTGAAGTACCCGTTGATGCGCAAGCACCTGATGAAACTCTGGCGTGAGGCGAAGGCGCAGCATAATGACCCGGTAGTGGCCTGGACCTCTATTGTTGAAGACCCGATAAAAACCGCCGAATACAAGCCCCGCCGCGGCATGGGTGGCTTCGTGCGCTCCAGCTGGGACGAAGTCAACGAGGTGATTGCCGCTGCCAACGTCTACACCGCCAAAAAGTATGGCCCGGACCGCATCATCGGCTTCTCGCCGATTCCGGCCATGTCCATGGTGTCTTACGCCGCCGGCAGCCGCTACCTGTCGCTGATCGGCGGCGTGTGTTTGAGCTTCTATGACTGGTACTGCGACCTGCCGCCGGCTTCCCCGCAAACCTGGGGTGAGCAGACCGACGTGCCGGAATCCGCCGATTGGTACAACTCCGGCTACATCATCGCCTGGGGCTCCAATGTGCCTCAGACCCGAACTCCGGACGCCCATTTCTTCACCGAAGTCCGTTACAAGGGCACCAAGACCGTCGCCATCACCCCGGACTACGCGGAAGTTTCCAAACTGTCTGACGAGTGGCTGAACCCGAAGCAGGGCACCGATGCCGCGATGGCCATGGCAATGGGCCACGTGATTCTCAAGGAATTCCACCTCGACAAGCCCAGCGAGTATTTCACCGATTACGTGCGCCGCTACACGGATATGCCGTACCTGGTCATGCTGGAGCATCGTGAGGACGGCCGCTACGTGCCGGGCCGGTTCCTGCGCGCCAGTGATCTGGTGGATGGCCTCGGGGAAGAAAACAACCCCGAGTGGAAAACCATCGCCATCGACGAGAAAACCAATCAGCTGACCGCACCTAACGGATCTATCGGCTACCGCTGGGGTGAAAAAGGTAAGTGGAACCTGAGGCAGACCGCTGGCAGCCATGATGTAGAGCTTCAGCTGTCCATGGTCGAGAAGCACGATGACATAGTCGACGTGGCCTTCCCGTACTTCGGTGGTATCAAACACGATCACTTCAAACACGTGGAAGTTTCCGACACCCTGACCCACAAACTTGGCAGCCGCAAAGTGCAGTTGGCCGACGGTAGCGAAGGCCGGGTGGTCACCGTATTCGACCTGATGGTTGCGAACTACGGTATTAGCCGGGGTCTGGGTGACGACGACGGCGCCACCTCTTATGATGAAGTGAAGCCGTACACACCGGCCTGGCAGGAAAAAATCACCGGTGTTCCGGCTGAGAAAGTGATCCGCATTGCCCGTGAATTCGCCGACAACGCCCATATGACCAAAGGCCGTTCCATGATCATCGTGGGTGCCGGTATGAACCACTGGTATCACATGGACATGAACTACCGCGGCCTGATCAATATGCTCATTATGTGCGGCTGCGTCGGCCAGAGCGGGGGTGGATGGGCGCACTATGTCGGCCAGGAAAAACTGCGGCCACAGACCGGCTGGCAGCCGCTGGCCTTCGGTCTGGACTGGCAGCGCCCGCCCCGCCACATGAACGGTACCTCCTTCTTCTACGCCCACACGGGTCAGTGGCGATATGAGAAGCTGGGTGTGGACGAGATCCTGTCGCCGCTGGCGGATAAGGCCAAATTCGCTGGCAGCCTGATAGATTACAACGTGCGCGCCGAGCGCATGGGCTGGTTGCCCTCCGCACCGCAGCTGAACCGTAATCCGCTGGGCATCGCCGCAGAGGCCGAGAAAGCCGGCATGGAAGTGGCCGATTATGTGGCCCGGTCCCTGAAGGACGGCTCTCTGGCCTTTGCCAGCGAAGATCCGGAAGCACCGGAGAACTGCCCCAGAAACATGTTTATCTGGCGCTCCAACCTGCTGGGTTCTTCCGGCAAGGGCCACGAGTACATGCTCAAGTACCTGCTGGGCACCACCAGTGGTCTGCAAGGTAAGGATCTGGGCCATGAAGGCGGCGTCAAACCGACAGAGGTCAAGTGGCATGACAAGGCACCGGAAGGCAAGCTTGATCTGTTGGTGACCCTGGACTTCCGCATGTCCACCACCTGTCTGTATTCGGACATCGTGCTGCCGACCGCCACCTGGTACGAGAAGAACGACCTGAATACCTCGGACATGCACCCGTTCATTCACCCGCTGACCGCAGCCACCGACCCGGCCTGGGAGGCCCGCAGTGACTGGGACATCTATAAAGGCATAGCCAAAGCTTTTTCCACGGTCGCTGAGGGCCACCTGGGAGTGGAAAAAGACGTGGTCACTTTGCCGCTGCTGCACGACGCACCCGCCGAGCTGGGCCAGCCCCTCGATGTGAAAGACTGGAAACGCGGTGAGTGCGAGCTGATCCCGGGCAAAACCGCCCCCCATTTCCTGACTGTCGAGCGGGACTACCCGAATACCTACGCCCGCTTTACCTCGCTTGGTCCGATGCTGGATGAGCTTGGTAACGGCGGCAAGGGCATCAACTGGGACACCAAGAAGGAGGTCAGCTTCCTGAAGGAGCTGAACTATACGCACCTGGAAGGTGCCAATGCCGGTCGGCCGAAAATCGAGAGCGCCATTGATGCGGCCGAAGTGATTCTGACCCTGGCGCCGGAAACCAACGGACAGGTTGCCGTGAAAGCCTGGGCGGCCCTGTCCGAAAAGACTGGCCTGGACCACACCCATCTGGCGAAAAACAAGGAAGAGGAAAAGATCCGCTTCCGGGACATCGTGGCCCAGCCGCGCAAGATCATCTCCAGCCCGACCTGGTCTGGCCTGGAAGACGAACACGTGTCCTACAATGCCGGCTACACCAACGTTCACGAGCTGATCCCCTGGCGCACCCTGACCGGTCGTCAGCAGTTCTATCAGGACCATGAATGGATGCGCGCTTTCGGCGAAAGCCTGCTGGTCTATCGCCCGCCTATCAACACCAAGGCGATGGCACCGATGCTCGGTAAGAAACCCAACGGAAACCCTGAAAAGGCGCTGAACTTCCTGACGCCGCACCAGAAATGGGGTATCCACAGCACCTACAGTGACAACCTGCTGATGCTGACCCTGTCACGGGGTGGCCCGATTATCTGGCTCAGTGAAGACGATGCCAAAGAAATTGGTGTGGTGGATAACGACTGGATTGAGGTCTTCAACGCTAACGGTGCCATCGCGGCCCGGGCAGTGGTCAGCCAGCGGGTGATGCCGGGCATGGTGATGATGTACCACGCCCAGGAGCGGATCGTGAATATTCCCGGCTCCGAAATCACCGGCACCCGTGGCGGCATCCACAACTCGGTCACCCGAGTCTGCCCGAAACCGACCCACATGATCGGTGGCTACGCCCAGTACTCTTACGGTTTCAACTATTACGGCACCGTAGGCTCCAACCGCGATGAATTTGTGGTGGTGCGCAAGATGAGCAACATCGACTGGCTCGATGGCGAAGGCAATGACACTGTCCAGGAGGCTGTAAAATGAAGATCCGTTCCCAAGTCGGCATGGTACTGAACCTGGACAAGTGTATCGGCTGCCACACCTGTTCAGTGACCTGCAAAAACGTCTGGACCAGCCGCGAAGGCATGGAATACGCCTGGTTCAACAACGTCGAGACCAAGCCCGGTATCGGCTACCCGAAAGAGTGGGAGAACCAGGACAAATGGAAAGGCGGCTGGATGCGTGATGCCAGTGGCAAGATCCGCCCGAAGATCGGCGGCCGCTTCCGGGTGTTGGCGAACATCTTCGCCAACCCGGACCTGCCGGAAATTGACGACTACTACGAGCCATTCGACTTCGATTACCAGCATCTGCACACAGCAGGCGACAGCAAGCATCAGCCGGTGGCACGACCGCGCTCGCTGATCTCCGGCAAGCGCATGGAGAAAATCGAATGGGGCCCTAACTGGGAAGAAATTCTGGGCACCGAGTTCGCCAAACGCCGCAAGGACAAGAATTTCGATCAGATCCAGGCCGATATTTACGGCCAGTTCGAAAGCACTTTCATGATGTACCTGCCGCGCCTGTGCGAACACTGCCTCAACCCCACCTGTGTGGCCAGCTGTCCCAGTGGCGCCATCTACAAGCGTGAGGAAGACGGCATCGTGCTGATTGATCAGGACAAGTGCCGTGGTTGGCGGATGTGCGTGTCCGGCTGCCCGTACAAGAAGATCTACTTCAACTGGAAAACCGGCAAGTCCGAGAAGTGCATTTTCTGCTACCCGCGTATTGAAGCCGGCCTGCCCACGGTCTGCTCCGAAACCTGTGTTGGTCGCATCCGTTACCTGAGTGTGCTGCTTTACGATGCCGACCGCATAGAGGAAGTGGCCAGCACCCCGGGCGAGCATGAACTGTACGAGAAGCAGCTGGAAATTTTCCTGGACCCGAACGACCCCAAAGTGATTGAGCAGGCGCAGAGAGACGGCGTTCCCATGAACGTGATTGAGGCGGCCCAGCGTAGCCCGGTCTACAAAATGGCGGTGGAGTGGAAGCTGGCCCTGCCGCTGCACCCGGAGTATCGCACTCTTCCCATGGTCTGGTACGTGCCACCCCTGAGCCCGATCCAGTCTGCGGCAGAAGCCGGCAAGGTCGAGTTTGACGGCATCTTGCCGAAGATCGAAAGCCTTCGGATTCCGGTCAAGTACCTTGCCAACCTGCTCACCGCCGGTGATGAGAAGCCCGTTGTTCTGGCGCTCAAGCGGATCATGGCCATGCGTTTGTACAAACGCGCAGAAACCGTGGAGGGCAGGGAAGATCTGCGGGCGCTGGAGGAAGTTGGTCTGACCAAGGCCCAGGCTGACGAAATGTACCGTTACCTGGCCATCGCTGACTATGAGGACCGCTTCGTAATTCCCACCAGCCATCGCGAACTGGCGAAGGAAGCCTTCCCTGACGCCCACGGCGAGCGCGGCGGCTGCGGCTTCAGCTTCGGCGACGGCTGTAGCGGCGACAACAAGTTCAACATGTTTGGCGGTAATAAGCAGACCACCACCATGGTTCAGAAACTGACCACCGTGCAACAGGTGGACCCCCGGCAGCTAAAGGATTAAGGAAAACACCATGACATTATTAAGAGTGATAGCCCGGCTGCTGGATTATCCCACCGCCGAACTGCTGCAAGCCAAAGACGAGCTGGTAGCGGTTGTCCTGGAAGACCGCCTGTTACCGCAACAGCAAAAGGGCGAGTTGCTGCGTTGCGTGGAGCGGTTGTGCGAACACAATCTGCTGGATCTACAGGAAGAGTATGTGGGCACTTTTGACCGCGGTCGGGCTACCTCGCTGTTGCTGTTCGAGCACGTACACGGTGAGTCCCGCGATCGCGGCCAGGCCATGGTGGACCTGATGGAGCAATACCGTGCCAATGGTCTGGAGATCGATGCCAGGGAGCTGCCGGATTACCTGCCGCTGTTTCTGGAATACCTCTCCACCCGGCCAGGGGAAGAAATCAGAAATTGGCTTGAGGACATCCACCACATCCTTGGGCTTCTGGGCGAACGACTGTATCAGCGCGAGAGTCTCTATCACGTTTTGATGGATGCACTGCTGGTGCTGTCGGGCCGTGAGTCGAATCGCCAGGAACTGGCGCAGATCGTTGCCTCGGAAGAGCGCGACGATACGCCGGAAGCCCTGGATAAAGTCTGGGAAGAGGAAATGGTCAAGTTCGTGGACGATCAGGGGAGTTCCTGCAATACGGGTGGCGTTGTAGGCCAGCGCCGCCGGGAACTGGAGCAGACTCAGACCATTCATCTGAGTGATCAGCTGATGACGGATGTCACACCCCGTCAGGCAGGGCGCGCCTGAGGGCGCAGGAGGAAACGACAATGTCTTACCTGAACACACTGTTATTCGGAATCTACCCGTACATTGCCCTCGTTGTGCTGATCATCGGTACCTGGGCCCGATACGACCATGGCCAGTTCACCTGGAAAGCCCATTCCAGCCAGATGCTGCGCAAGAAAAACATGGTCATGGCCAGTGTGCTGTTCCATGTGGGTGTGCTGGTGGTTTTTTTCGGCCACCTGGTAGGCCTGCTGACACCCCATTGGGCCTATGAATGGCTGATGACTCCGGGCCAGAAACAGGTGATGGCGATTGTGGTTGGCGGTGTCGCGGGCGTCATGGCCATCGTTGGTGGCGGTATGCTGGCCTGGCGTCGCCTGACCGACCCACGGGTCCAGGCCAGCAGCAGCTTCGCTGACAATATGATCATCGTGATCCTGGTGATCCAGTTGGCCCTCGGCCTGCTCACCATCCTGCCCACCCTTGGTCACCTGGACGGCGGCACCATGCTCAAGTTCACAGCCTGGGCACAGGGCATCTTCACCCTGCAGGGTGGCGTGGCTGACTACATTGCCGACGTACACTGGATCTACAAGACCCATATTTTCCTGGGCCTGACCATCTTCGTGCTGTTCCCATTTACAAGGCTGGTGCACATGCTGAGTGTTCCCGTGGAGTATTTCGGGCGCAAGTATCAGGTCGTGCGTAAGCGCGCGTAAGGAGAAATACCATGCAAATCATCCCCGTCGGCGAAGCCGAAAAACCCAGAAACCAGTTCCCGCCGGTCGCCGTGGGTGACACCCTGATCGGCGAGGAAGCCATCGCCCGGGAAATGCAACACCACCCGGCCGAAGAAGTCGCCGAAGCCTGGCACGAAGCCGCCAAAAGCCTCGTCATCCGCGAACTCCTCCTGCAGCAGGCTACCCGCCTGAAGCTGGACGACATCGCCGACGAAGAAGATCGAATCGCCCGCGTGCTGGAACAGGAACTCAACGTCCCCAACCTCAGCGAGCAGGACTGCGAACGCTTCTACGCCGCCAACCCGGCACGCTTTCGCAGCCCAACCCTGATGGCAGTAAGTCACATCCTCCTCGCGGCCGCCCCGGACGACGTCCAGGAGCGACTCCGTCAGGAAGAAGCCGGCAACCAGGTGCTGTCATCCCTGCTCGACGGCCGTGCCCAATTTGCAGGAATGGCCAAACAATACTCCGCCTGCGAATCCCGCCAACAGGGCGGCAGTCTCGGCCAGATCAGCAAAGGTCAGACCGTGGAAGAATTCGAGCGCCCCGTCCTGCGCCTCCGCGAAGGTCTCAGCCCGGAACTGATCGAAACCCGCTACGGCTGGCACATTGTGAAAGTTGATCAGCGAATCGACGGCGAACAGCTCCCCTACGAGCACGTAAAACCCCAGATCCGGCAGTACCTGAGCGAAAGCGTGACACGAAGAGCGTTCCGGCAATACGTGCAGGTGTTGGCAGCGGAAACCGGAGTGGAAGGCGTAGACTTGGAACTACCCGACTCACCCCTGATGCAATAAGTTCGTAAAACCCGAGGCTAACTCAATTGTCAGGAGGCCGGTGGGCAGGACCGATTGCCAAAACTGTGCGGAGCCATGGATGGCGTAGCCCAAGCGTTACATGGATGTGCCGCAAGGAGCGTGTTTTGGAAAGCGGTCCTGCCCGCTGGCCCAACCTCCCAAATCAAAAGAACACCCGAACCAACCCCACCTTGAGTTAAATCAATTACTCAGAAATAGCCCCGCATATACCCCCATAGGGGGAGCGACGCCCAGCCCATACCTCTCTACTATTTAAAACATGATTTGAAATGCATGAATATGCAGAGAGGACATTCAGATGGCGTTGACACAAACTGCGGAAACCCGATGCAGCAAACCGATACTGGTCGCCGTAAATAAACCCTTCGACGATGAAGGCGGCCTTCAGGCCCTGCGCAGCCACCCGTTATTCGCCGCCTTGAGCGGTCAGGACCTCCAGTACATCCTCCAGCAGTCCCGAAGGCTCCATCTTGGCCATCACCAGTTGTTGTATCGCCAGGACATGCCGGCCCATCAGTTCTTCTTCGTGATCTCCGGCTGCCTGCGCCTGTACCGCCTGGACTCCTCCGGCATTGACCGTACTCTCGACAGCATCGCCTCCGGCGACTGTTTTGCCGAAGTCATGATCTACGCCGATCCGCCCCGGTACGCCTGCTATGCCGAAGCCCTGAAAGCCAGTGAAGTGCTGGTGATACCGGTCAAGGCCTACCAGGACCTGCTCGAAATCAACCCTCGGTATGCCCAGGCCGCCCTCCGGCATTATGCCAAGCGGGCCGTCTCCCGGTTTCACGACCTGGAGATCATGACCGTCCAGAATGCCCGTGACCGGCTGATCCGTTACCTGATCGATCTGCTGCCAAACGGTACGGAAGAGGGCGGTGAGGTCGAACTGCCCCTGCCCAAGTGTCTGGTGGCATCCAGGCTGGCCATGCAACCGGAAACCTTCTCCCGGATTCTGGCCGATCTGAAATCCAGCGGTCTGGTGCGGGTCAACCGCAGCCGGCTCTTCATCTCGGATCCCCAAAGGCTTGTCGATATCAGCCAGTAACTCAGGCCCGCTTGTGACCATCCACACTCAACCCGGATACTGCGCAATGATTTCAAATTATACCGACCTGATCACCACAGCTCAGACCCAAGCGGAACCACAGCGGCTGCTTTTTGTCTTTTGCCGCGCGGAACTGCCGGATGAGGCCTCTGAGCAGGAGAAAACAGCATTTCAAAACGGTGAGGGTGGAGCTCTGAATCCGGTCATCTGTGTCGACAAGCCGCTTTCCGAGGCCAGGGATTTCGAGGCCTTGGTGGCCGAATCCCGACATACCGGACAGGTATGGGATGTGCTTTTTGTTGCCGCCATGTCTGGACGTGGGGGCTCCATGCCATCCACCGACGAAGCTCAGCAGCCACTCACCATGATGGTAGAATCCATTCGCCTGGGGCACCTTGGCAACTACCTGCCCTTAGATGCCAGCGGTGAAGCGATAAGCCTGGGCTGAGGCTGGCTGGGGACTAACCCCCGGTCATGTTCATGAATCTGAGAATCTGAACATCACCATCCGTAGAAAAATGATGCCGCTCCGGCTTCAGATCCATGGCGTTGATGATGGTTTCGCGCAGCTTGTCATTAGTCACCGGATGGCCACGCAGAACACGGCGCAGGTCCACCGAGTGCTCATTGCCAAGACAGAGCAGCAGACGCCCCTCCACCGTCAGCCGAACCCGGTTGCAGGTTGAGCAGAAGTTGTGGGAGTGGGGTGAAATAAAACCGACCCGGATATCGCTGTCCGGCATGCGGTAATAGCGGGCAGGGCCGCCGGAGCCTTCGGGAGTGGGGACCAGTTGATGGCGCTGGCCGATAATGTCTCGGACCTCGTCACTGGTGCACAGCACCTGACCGCGATCATGATCGGAGATTTCCCCCAGCGGCATTTCTTCAATAAAGGTGATGTCTACCTTTTTCCTGCGGGCGAATTCCACCAGCTCAGGCACTTCCTGGTCATTGTCACCTTTCATCACCACCGTATTGAGCTTGATGCCCTCAAAACCGGCGTCTTTGGCGGCGTCAATGCCATCCAGTACCTGGCTTAGCCGCCCGGTACGAGTGATCCGGTGAAACTTGTCGGCATCCAGAGAATCCAGGCTGATATTCAGCCGCTTGAGGCCGGCCTTGCGCAGGGACTCTGCCATGGCAGGCAGCTGGCTACCGTTGGTGGTCATGGCGAAATCCCGCAGGCGGTAACTGCCGATTTCCTTGACCAGTTCCAGAATGTCCTTGCGTACCAGGGGCTCACCTCCGGTTAGCCGGATTTTTTCCGTGCCCAGGGACACAAAGGTTCTTGCCACGCGGGCAATCTCTTCCAGTGTCAGCACCTGCTGGCGGGGCAGGAACGTCATTTCCTCCGCCATACAGTAAACACAGCGAAAATCGCAACGGTCAGTAACGGACAGACGCACGTAGTTGACGGTGCGGCCGAAACGGTCTGTCAGCTTGGCGTGGGGCATGGGATGGTTCCTGTCCTTTGCTGTGTGAGTTCTCACTTGAGAGGGTAGCTCAATTATGGCAAATCAGCCTGTCGAATCCGATACCCCTACGGGAGTATACCTTCTCAGTTCCCACCATCAATGCGGCTGAACAGCAGTTTGTTCTCTGTCTGTATGTGGGCTTTGAGATCATCGCGGAATGTCGAGAGCCCCTGGTAGAGACGCTGCCAGCTTCCACACGCATCGTCTGGCAGGGTCAGACCATTGGTGAGGTGCTCCAGCGCCTCCAGCGCGGAGCCGTGATCCTCGTGCTCGTGCCGCATAATGGATACCGGTCCGCCAGCCATGGCGCCCATTCCACGTGTAATCATGGGAAAAAGAATCTGCTCTTCCTTGGCCATATGGGCCTCGAGGTCTTCGGCCATCTGTCTCAGGTGCGCCGAGAGGCCAGCCGGGCAGGCCGTATGGCCGCCGTGGACCCGCTCCACCCGCTCGGAAAGCTGGATCAGCTCCGGCAGCTGTTCGCGGTGGGTATCGTGATAACGGGTCAGGATATATTCGATCAGTTCTTCGTTGGAGGCCTGAGCCATTTGATCAGGAATTATCATGTTAGTACTCCCTCTGGTTGGGGTAATTGGGACGGACCTTCCCTGGTCCGGACTTCGATATATCAGGCGCCCATCTCGCGGGCAGCCCCTTGCTCATCAGTTTCAAGAGTGGTTGGTTCCAGATCCGGGAAGAAGATCCCCTTTACTACCTGCCAGGCCACCGCCAGAGCACCGATGATAAACACCACGTCTCCGAAGGTGCGGACCCAGCGCAAGGTCTGCAGCAGGTCGGACTGCATGAAGCCCTCACTTCGGGCATACCAGAGCCCTTCGCTCGCGCTGGCTGCAAACTGGAGCAGCCCGATAGGCAAAAGGCTGGTGAACAGCATCAGGGCAAGGCCCACGTTCAACCACCAGAAGCCTACTTTCATCAGGCGGTCATCAAACAAGATGCGCGGTTTGATGTAGCGCAGAATCAGCAGCACAAAACCCAGCGCCAGAAAACCGTATACCCCGAACAGTGCTGCGTGAGCATGGGTGGGCGTGGTGTTCAGGCCCTGAATATAATAGAGCGCAATCGGCGGGTTGATCATGAAACCGAAAACTCCGGCGCCCAGCATGTTCCAGAACGCAACGGCCACAAAGAACATCAGGGGCCAGCGTATATTCTTCATCCACGGCGCGCGGGACTTCAGCCGCCAGTTTTCCCAGGCTTCATAGCCCAGCACCACTAAGGGCACTACTTCCAGCGCGCTGAAGGTGGCGCCAACTGCCATCACCGGCGTGGTCGTGCCGGAGAAGTACATGTGATGGAAGGTGCCGGGAATACCGCCAAGCATGAACAGCGAGGCTGACGCCAGGCTGGCTGCGGTAGCAGTGGTTCGGGATACTAACCCCATGCTGCAGAAGATCAGAGCCAGAGCCGCGGTGGCGAAGACCTCGAAGAAGCCCTCGACCCAAAGGTGAACAACCCACCAGCGCCAGTACTCCATCACTGACAGATGGGTGCGTTCGCCATAGAATAATCCGGCGCCGTAAAACAGGCCAATGGCCACCACCGAAGCGGTCAGCAGTGCCAGCAGGTTTTTGTCGCCCGGTTGACGTAGTGCCGGCACAATGCCGCGAAGCATCAGCGCCAGCCAGAACACAATGCCGAGGAACTTGCCAAGCTGCCAGAAGCGGCCAAGGTCAACATACTCGTAGCCTTGATGTCCGAACCAGAAACTCAGGTTGGGCGGCATGATCTGGTTGATAGCGAAGAAATTACCGGCAAAGGAGCCAGCGACTACTGCTACCAGCGCCCAGAACAGGATGTCGACCCCCAGCTTCTGGAATTTCGGGTCTTTGCCACCATTGATAATAGGCGCCAGAAAAAGCCCGGCGGCCAGGAACCCGGTGGCAATCCAGAACATGGCGGCCTGAAGGTGCCAGGTCCGGATCAGGGAGTAGGGCAGCCACTTGGAGGTTTCAATACCATAGAAACCCTGACCTTCAACCGTGTAGTGGGCAGTAAAGCCCCCCAGGAACACCTGCAGTACAAAAAGCCCGACCACGAGCAGAAGATACTTGCCCAGGGCCTTTTGGGAGGGCGTGATGTCAAAGGCAGTGAGGGGGTCTTTCAGTGGTGCCGCCACCTCGGATTCGTCATGACGACGCAGGAAAGCCCAGGCCCAGATCAGGCCACCCACACCAGCGATCAGCAGAATTATACTGACCAGTGACCAGATGATGTTCTCGGCGGTAGGGACGTTGTCTATCAGCGGTTCATGGGGCCAGTTATTGGTGTAGGTGGCACCACCTTCAGGACGCTCCGTGGCTGCGGCCCAGGCTGTCCAGAAGAAGAACTGGGTCATTTCTGTACGTCGATCCGCGCTGGGCAGGGTGCCTTCCTTCATGGCGTAGCTCTGGCGAGTGCCGCGCAGGCTCTGGTCGTCCCCGAACAGGCGATGGTAATAGTCGGCGGTCTCGGCAATGGCGCGGGTACGGCGTTCAGACAGGACCAGTGTGGCTGTCCCGATGTCATACCGGTTGTTACGGTATTCCGATTTCAGCTCATACTGCAGGGCATTCTGTTCAGCGCCATCGAGCTCAGGATACGACATGCCAAAGGTTTCCTGGGCGGCGATGTCAAGCCACGCCAGCAGTTCCCGGTGTAACCAGTCCGCGGTCCAGTCCGGTGCCTGGTAGGCACCATGACCCCAGATCGAGCCCAGCTGCATGCCCCCGATGGACTGCCAGGCCGTCTGGCCGTTGAGGATGGTTTCCTCGGTCATCAACGGGTCACCATTTTCACTGACCACAACATCAGGAATGGGTGGCGCAGCGCGATAAACCTCGGCACCAAAATACCCAAGCAGGGTAAAGGTGATCCCTACCACGGCAATCAGGATAAACCAGAGTCGACGATATTCACCCATGATTTGAGCCTCCCGGGCCAGCAGCGATGCGCTCGGACGGTATCAGTTGTTGCGGGTGAAAAGCCTCTGTCAGGTCAGTTTTCAGGCGCTGGTGGAGCATTACAGCTCCAGGCATGGCGTGGGCGGTTTGCCCAGGGGAGTGGTAAAGCGCTTTCATGGTGTTTAACTCCACAGGTTTATCCGGACGAAAGGTTGCGGAAGTGAACCCTTCGCGACTTAAAATACACATACAAAATACATCTATAAAATTAAAAGGTAAATAAAATACATCTTAAAGTGTAAGAATCTTCGTGAAATTTGCATATTTCGTGCTTATAGAAGGAATAAAACTATATAAATTATAGTCTTGAAGATTTCAGAGTGGTAGTGGTCAACGACTTGCGAAGGTGGTCAAATTGGTTTAGATTAATGATATATTAAAAATATATGTTTAAGGGGTGAGGTATGAACAAGCTGCTGTCGATATCGAATGGGTCTCTGTTGGCGTGCGCCATTGCCTTGGCAGCGTCCATTCTGCTGGCGTATCCGTTTGCAGAGTTGCTGTCCATGCCCGGCCAGATTTTCGCCCATATCGGGACCCTGCTGTTTGCCACGGGAATCAAAATCTCATATGTGGCCCGCCTGGTGTCCCAGCGAGCTCTGGGTTTACCGGTTCACTGAGGGTGACTGTCATGGCACCCGCCAGGAAAGATGAGTTGCGAGCCAGGGCGGGTTACCAGTGTCTTGCTTATGTCAGTGTGGGGTTGGCGCTGATTGGCGCGGTACTGCCTCTGATACCCACTACGCCCTTTTTGCTGATGGCGGCGTGGTCAGCGGGACGAGGTTCGCCCCGAGTGGCGAACTGGCTGGATAACCACCGGCATTTCGGGCCCATGATTAATGGCTGGCAACAGCACGGTGCTGTGCCCGTCGCAGCAAAATGGCTGGCCTGTCTGTTGCTTGGGTCCAGCTGGCTAACGCTTTGGTGGGCAGGGGCGAGTATCTGGCTATTGGGGTTACTCGCGGTATTTTTTATCCTCCTCGCTGCTTTTCTTATGACGCGCCCGTCCCTGTGACGGTATCCTGTCAACTTTGTTGATGTGCCGGAGTATTCGAATGCATATTACCCGCTACACTGATTACTCCTTGCGAGTATTGATGTATCTGGCAGTTCAGACTGATCGCCTGGCGACGATTCAGGAGATCGCCACCAGTTATGACATATCCAAGAATCATCTGATGAAGGTCGTACATCAACTCAATCGCAAGGGTTATATTGAGACTGTCCGGGGCAAGAATGGCGGCCTGAGGCTGCATCGCCCCTGCAGTGATATCAATCTGGGGGTGTTGTTCAGGGAAACCGAGCAGGATATGGCTTTGGTAGAGTGCTTCTCTTCCGGCAATACCTGCGTTATAACGCCGGTATGCGGGTTGAAGAGCATCCTTAATGAAGCGCTCAATGCATTTCTGGCCACGCTTGACAAATACACCCTCGAAGATCTTCTGCCCAGCCGTAATCAGCATCAGCTGCAACGATTGCTGCACATCGCCTGACGTTGGTCATCGGGTCCCCCAAACTGAAAAAGCCCGCCCGGTTCAGCGGGTGGGCTTGATTGACGACGCGGTTCTTCAGGCGGCCTGGGTTTGTGGCGCAAGCTTCAGGCGCAGACGGTCGGGCAGGGAATACTGCACAATCCGCTTGACCACGGTGCCGTACTGGCGGGCGAAGCTGCCGGTATTGTAGTGAATGCCGTACTTCTTACACACGGCCTGTACCTTCGGCGAGATTTCGCGGTAGCGATGGGCCGGGATGTCAGGAAACACGTGGTGCTCAATCTGATGGCTCAGGTGGCCACTCAGCATGTGCATCAACTTGCTGCCGGTGAAGTTACTGGAGCCGGTGAGCTGCCGCAGATACCACTGGCCCTTGCTGCCGTTGTCGCACTCTTCTTCGGTGAAGGTTTCTGCATCCTGGGTGAAGTGACCACAGAAAATGACCGACGAGGCCCACAGGTTTCGAATCAGGTTGGCACCCACATTACCGGCCAGAACCACCGGGGCAACCGGTAAGGTTACTATCGGGAAGAAAACGTAATCCTTGAATGCCTGTCTGCCGCCCTTGCGGAAGAATTCTTTCAGGAACTGCTTCTTGTCGGATATCTTGATTTCACCCCGGCGGAGACGGTCGAACTCTAGCTCATGCAAGCCCACGCCCCACTGGAAGAAAACGCTGAGCAGAACGTAGTTGATGAACTGCAGGGAGTGGGCCGGTTTCCATTTCTCGTCATCACTGAGACGCAGCAAAGCGTAGCCATAATCGCGGTCCTTGCCGATGATGTTAGTGAAAGTGTGGTGTTCGTAATTGTGGGTGCGGCGCCAGGAGTCTCCCGTACACGTGTTGTCCCATTCGTATGTCTGGGAATGCAGGGCCGGATCGTTCATCCAGTCGTACTGGCCGTGCATGACATTGTGGCCGATCTCCATATTCTCGATGATCTTCGACAAGCCTAAAGAGGCCACTGCCGCTGCAAACACCGGGGGGATGAAACCCAACGGCATCAGCGCCCGGCCACCCACTTCCAGACCGCGGTGCAGCCGGATAATCCGGCGGATGTAACGGGCGTCACGATCACCGACATCGGCAAGAACCTCGTCGCGAATGGCGTTCAGGTCCTGCTCAAGATTGTCCAGTTGTTCGGGTGTCAGTTGTTTCATATCTGTTCTCCTCAGTACTGCCAATAGCAACCGGCAGTAAGAAATCGTGTATGGGGGCGGAGTTAAAAGGCTGTCAGAGATCGACAGAGACCGGGCCCCGGGGTACAGAGATACACAGCTGGATGGTTTCTTCCCCGGGGCCGGAGGCCCTCCCGGTAAGGCGGTTGACCACGGTGCCGCTGGTTTTCCTGCAACTGCACTGGTGGCACAGGCCCATGCGGCAGCCGTGCTGGGGGGAAAGCTGCGCAGCTTCGGCGGTTTCAAGCAATACCGCGTCGCCTTCTGATGTCACCTTGATATCGCTGCGGCTGAAGTGAATTTCGCCCCCCAGGCTGTCACCGTCCAGGGTGGCCGTGGGAACCGAGAAAAAGGTGCTATGAATGCGATCTTCTTCAATACCGCGCTTGGCCAGTAGCTCACCGGCCAGATCCATAAGGCCTTTGGGTCCACACAGATAGCACCGACGAGCGTTCACACCGGGCACGTCATCGAAATGCGTGTCTTTCAGGTATTCCGGTGACTCGCCTTCGTTTGTGGCGATGATGCGCAGCGTCAGGGCCGGCCAGTTCAGGCGCAGTGCATGCAGTTTTTCGGCGCCAATAATGTCAGCCTGGGTACGGACGAAATAGAGCAGGGTGACGGGCGCCTGATAGCCCCTTTGAGCCATGGCTTCAAGTTGGCTCAGAATCGGTGTAACGCCGCTGCCACCGGCAACATAGAGAACAGGCTCGTCGGCTTCAGGCAGTCGAAAATCACCGAATGCCTCTCCCATACCGATAACATCCCCGGACGCTAGGTTGTCATGCAGCCAGTTGGTGGCCAGGCCGCCGGTCAGGCGTTTGATCGTCAGGGAAACGGTACCTTCGTTCTTCCATTGGGCCGGAGCGCCTGAAAGACTGAAGGTGCGAGTGCGCCGCACGCCGTCAATGTCGACGTCTATGGTGACGTGCTGGCCGGCGACAAAACCGCCCCAGCGAGCTGCGGGCTTAAGAATAAAGGTTTTGGTGTCAGCGGTTTCATCCACCACAGCCTGCACTCTGGCCGGCACGTATTGGCGTACCCACATAGGGTTGATCCGTTCCAGCAACGGGTCAAAAAAAGCAGCCGGGTCTTCCCGGTTAAAAAGCTGCTTGCCGAGCCAGTGCAGCGATGGTTTTGTTGCTAGTAATGACAGCATGGTTTTCCTCTCCATGTGTACAGTTGTGCACATCATGTGCACGACTGTACACAGTGTGCGGAGAGCCTGTCAACAAAAATCAACGGCAGGGGTGATTAGGGTTCAACTATATGAACAATATTAAATTTACGGTTTTAATTGCGAGTTTTAAAAGATCAGGCAGGTACAAATACCTGCATTGTTACCTGAAATGACAGCGTGAGTTTCCGGCAGCTCGACAAAATGTGTACACTTGTTATCGGAATACTGATGGCAGGCTATCAAGGAAACATACCGTAATGGCAGACAAGCAACGGCGTAAGCCCGGCGAGACTCGTGACAAGCTGATGGCGGCTGCCCTGTCGCTGGTGGGCAAAGGTCGCCATTTCGCCAGCCTCGGGATTCGTGAAGTGACCCGTGAGGCGGGCATAGTGCCGACGTCGTTCTATCGCCATTTCCGGAATATGGACGATCTCGGGCTTCAGTTGGTGGATGAGCTGGGGCTGGTTTTGAGGAAGATGATGCGGGAAGCCCGGGCCAATGTGTTGCACGCTGACAAGTTGATGGCGGAATCGGTCGCAATCTTTATCAGCCATGTGGAGGCCAATCGCAGTTGTTTCTTCTTCATGGCGCAGGGGCTGGCGGGTGAGAGTCGGGCGGTTCAGGAAGGTATTCGCAGTGAAATGCGTTTTTTTGCCAGCGAGCTCGCCAACGACCTGCGCCGAATGCGGCTGGTCGATCACCTGAATGACCGCGATCTGGACATGACTTGTGACCTGGTCGTCCGCAGTGTGGCTTTCAGCCTGACCGACCTGTTGGGAATCTCCCCGGATGATGAGTACCAGATCAATCAGGTTAAAACCCGTACCACCCGCTTTCTTCAGCTGATCTTTGTGGGAGCTGCCCACTGGAAAAGCGTCACGGAGTCATAATGCCGCGTCCCGAATCCACTCACGGCACGGCTGGCGATTATGTTTTCCTGGCGGTCTTGCGGCGAACCGCTGGCTTTGAAGGCTTCGCTGCCATCAGCGTCTCCAGTTCGTCCAGTGCCTCACCGGTATACACTGCCAACCGTTGCATGCTGGGCAGGGTGTCCCGGCAGCCGGTGAAACCAAAATTCAGGGAGCCGGCGTAGCTCAGGCAGGTAATATTGAGCGCCCCCCCGTGGGCAATCAGCGACACCGGGTACATGGCTTCAAGTTTTGCCCCCTCATAATAAAGTGGCTTCTCCGGCCCCGGCACGTTGGAAATGGTGACGTTGAATACCGGCCTCATGCGCCCTCCCAGACCTGACATCAGCTGCAGTATGTAGGGCGACATCAGCAGCATGGTGTACTGGTTCAGTGCGCTGCGGGGCAATTTCTGCAGGTGCTCCTTGGCTCGGCGGGTCGAGGTCTTGATCGTATTCAACCGGGTGATCGGGTCGGCTTCGTTGGTGGCCAGTGTTGCGATCATGAAGCTGATGGCGGTGCCGGTACCTTCATCATCCGCCGGTCGGATGTTAACCGGAATACCTGCGGTCAGGGAGGTATCCGGCAGGCTTTTCTGTTCAATCAGAAATCGCCTCAGGGCGGTGCCACAAAGATAAAGCACAATGTCGTTCAGGGAGGCGTAGGTGGTCTTGGTCAGCGCCTTGAGCCGGTCGAGCTGATAGTGCTGGGTGGCGAACCGGCGCTGGCCGGTAACCCGCTTGTTCAGGATCGATTTCGGGCCTGTAAACGGTGCCGTCAGATCATCGTTCGGATGGCGGGCTGATTGCACCAGCCGGTTCATGGCGCCCACCAGACGAGGGGCCATATCGGCCTGGATGCGCAATGCTTCCAGTGCCTGGGAAAATGCCCCCGGTACGCTGGCCTCACGGTCGGTGCGCCGGGCACGGGTTTGTTGCGGCCTGACGGACCAGGGCGGCAGCATGTTGGTCTCGGTCGGGTCATTGGACAGAACCCGCTGCAGTAAACGCACGCCGCTGATGCCATCAATCATGGAGTGATGCATTTTGGTGTAAAGCGCAAACCGGTTTTGCTCCAACCCTTCAATAATGTGGCATTCCCACAGCGGGCGGGCGAAATCCAGCGGATTGGAGTGCAATCGGGAGACCAGAATACCAAGTTCCCGTTCACTGCCAGGCCTTGGTAACGCCGAGTGACGCACGTGGTAGTCAAGGTCGATGTTCTTGTCGGTCTTCCAGGCGGGGGATATCAGCCGGCCCAGAAAACTTGTGTAGACCAGGCGGTAACACCAGGGCGGCGCTAACTCGAAATCGGCTTTCATCCTGTCCAGCAGATCCCTCAGAAACGTTTCCGGGGCGTTGTCCGGAAGGGAAAAAATCTGAAGGTTACCCACATGCATTGGGGTATCTTCAGACTCCACTGCCAGCCAAGATGCATCCAGCGTTCCCATGCGTTTCATTGAGCGTCCTCTTGCACCCGATCGGCAGTCCGCCTCCGGATTTGTTGTTGTGTCATGGCATTTTGCAAGTATACGCAACAAAACGCTTCGGAAACGAGTGCCGAGTCAGACTATTTAGCGCCACCGTCAGAGCGGACTACATCGCCTCGGTGGTTTTCTTGTAGAGCGATTTTCTCGGGTGTGCAAGCACGCGCCTGATCATGGGGTCGAAGTAACTCAAAGGCAGGGTTTCCGCGTTCGGGTCGAAGGCCGGTGAATCGTATTTGCTGACAAACTCAAGGGTGCGGTCGTAATGGGGATGGTCACGGTACTGGTCCCGCATATCCCGGTCCATACCCAGATAATGGAAAAAATAATAACCCTGGAAGATGGCGTGGTGCTTGACCATCCAGTGATTCTCTTCATTGACAAACGGCTCCAGCAGGACTGCCGCCACATCGGCATGATTGTAGCTGCCCAGGGTGTCGCCAATATCGTGCAGCAGGGCGCACACCACGTATTCTTCATCCTTGCCGTCGCGATGGGCCCGGGTGGCAGTTTGCAGACAGTGGGTGAGGCGGTCTACCGGAAAGCCGCCGAAGTCGCCCTCAAGTAGCTTCAGGTGCGTCATGATGCGGTCTGGCAAGCCCTTGGCAAACTGCCCGAAATGACTGGCAATTACCTGCCAGTCCTCCGATGTGCCCTCTTGCATGTGGGTAAAGGTGGCGTGGGTTTTTGTGGTATCAGTCATGTTCAGTTCACCTTTCTCAGTCACGGAACCCGGGGTTGGTACGGTCCAGTTTGCGCAGCAGGCCGGGCCAGGCCAGGTTGCCCCCCTGGCCTTTGGTCACCTGGGACGCTTGCTGTTTGATGGTGTCCACAATGCCGCCGGGTATCGGGGTCAGTTCCCGGTTACCGGACAGGGCGCCGATTTGCACCTCGCAAGCCCGCTGCAGGATGTACATGCCCAGAAACGCATTGGCGATGGATTTGCCCACCGTCAGCAGGCCGTGGTTTCGCAGAATCATCGAGTTAGCGGTGCCCAGGTCTTTCTGGAGCCGGGCTTTTTCATCCTCCCGCAGTGCCACGCCTTCGTAATCGTGATAGGCGAGGCTGGCCAGGGGGAACAGGCTTTGCTGGGATAAAGGCAGCAACCCTTCTTTCTGAGCTGAGACTGCCACGCCGGCGGCGGTGTGGGTATGCATCACGCACTCTGCGTCGTCACGGACGGCGTGAATGGCGCTGTGGATGGTAAACCCGGCCGGGTTGATGTCGAAATCGTCCGGGTTGATCTTGTTGGCTTCCTGATCCACCCGGACCAGACTGGAGGCGGTAATCTCCTCAAACATCAGGCCGTAGGGGTTGATCAGGAAGTGGTGTTCATCGCCGGGAATGCGGGCGGAAATATGGGTGAAGATCAGATCATCCCAGCCGTAGAGGGCAATCAAACGATAGGCTGCGGCAAGGTCTACCCGCAGTTGCCATTCTTCGGCGCTGACGCTGTCTTTTTTGGAGGGAATGTTCAGTTGTGATGAGGTTGCTGATGGCATGGAGGGCCTCTCTGAGTGTTTATAGTGGGGGTTGCTGCTTTTACAGCCCCGGCGTGCCTTGAAGCCAGTCTTCTGACCCCGGAATGAGCGTTAGCCCGGAACGGCATTGAGCCTAAAGTTAACGCACTGCCAAGGCCTGATCCAGCCATTTCAGAGTGCGGTCAACAATACCTTCCCAGCCGGGTTCGCTGAGCAGCCAGTGTGCATGGTCGGGGTATTCCCAGTAAGTCAGGGCGTCGCCATACCATTCCGACGTTTTGCGGCTGACAGTGATGGGAACGATTCGGTCCTTCTGGCCGGCAATGGCCAGCATCGGGCATTCGATGGTGGTTTTATCCACTTCATTGGTGCGATTTATATTCAGACGGCCGAACGCGATTTCATAGGCGACATGGCCGGATTCAGGCACCAGTCCGGCAATCAGCGGCTCGCGCTCAGCTTCGGGAACGGCGTTGAACAACAGATAGGACGCTTCCGCCGGAGACAGCTCGAAGGCTCTGGCCCACAGGCCGGGTTTGATAAAATGGCGAACCAGTCCCGGCAAGGATTTTGGCCTCAGCGGGAACACTGCTCCGGGTGCTGCGGTATTGACCAGCACAGCGGCGGCGAGAGGCACATTGGCGGCCAGTATCTGGGTAATCAACCCGCCCAGGGAATGGCCGATCACGATGGGAGGCTCGGGCAGCGAATCGACCACTGCACGGGCAGTTTCTATGTAATCGTGCAGGCGGGTTTTGCCGAGTCGTTTCAACGCTGCCCGGTCGGCGTCGGCCCGGTGGCCGGGCAGGCGAATGGCAAAGCAGGGATAGCCGGCGTCGCGCAGAACCGACTCCCAGTTTGCCCACACCCCGGGCTGGCTCCATAAACCATGAATGAAAACCACGGGCGGTTTTGTTGTTATTTTATCCACCATCAGACAGAACTCGTGTGCTCCGGTGCTGTCTGGCCAGCCTGCCGGAAGTGTTTGTAACGGCCGTGGATACCGGCCGGTGGTTTGCCGATGTCGATACCCGCCTTACCCAGTTCGGTTTTCAGGTCTTCCCGGAACTTATGATAGTCCACCTCAGTGGAATGGCGACCGCCACCCTCAAATTTCAGGTGAGGATGAGCCAGCTCGTGATCAATAGCGGCTTTGATATCCAGGGGTCGCTGGTACCGACCGCTGATTTCGGCGCAGGCCAGTTTGGCCTGGTAATCGGCCATCGGCCAGATGCATCCCAAAGGCTGGAACAGACCGATGAAGTACAGATTCTCATACTTCTCATGCATCATTTTGCGGTATAGCGGCACGTGGCGGGCTTGCTCGAAATCGATAAAATCGCGATCGAAGAACGGGAAGGTAATGCGGAACCCGGTACAGGCAACAATGATGTCATAAGCTTCGGTGCGGCCATCAGCAAATTCCACCGAATCACCTTTCAGGGCGTTGATTGCCGGTCGGGGTTTGATACGACCGTGCCGAATGAAATCGAGCAGATCCGAGTTGACTGAAGGGTGGTGGCTCAACACCGGCTTTTCCGGTTTTGGTAGCCCGTACTTTTCAGCGTAATCACCCTGGAGTAACTTCAGCAATACGGTAAAAATCAGCTGCCTTGCTCGTCCGGGTAACCAGGGCGTGCGTGCACCCAGAACATCCGATGGTAACCCGAACATGAACTTGGGCAGGAACCATTGCGGGCTGCGCATGCTGAGACCCACGTGGGAAGCAAGGCGCGAGGATTCTACCGCCACATCACAGGCGGAGTTTCCGGCGCCGATCACCAGCACTTTCTTGCCTCGCCAACTGTCGTCCACGCCCTTGAAATCGTGGGAGTGCATGAAGGTGCCATCGAAGTGGCCGGGATACTCCGGAGTCTTCGGGTTCCAGTGGTGGCCGTTGGCGACCATCAGGTGGCTGTAGGTTTCTGTATGGGTCTCGCCATCCGCAGCGGTATAGCGAACATCCCACTGGCCCTCGTTGTTCCGGCTGATGTGCTCCACCGTGGTTTCGAAGCGGATCTGTTTCATCACCCCGAAATGTTTGGCGTAACTTTCGAAATAGGCTTGCAACTGGCGGTGGTTCGGGTAATCGGGGTAGTCGTCCGGCATCGGGAAATCTTCATACTCGGACCAGTTTCGCGAACTGATGATGTGGGTGTTTTCATAGACGCTGGAGTGGCCGGTTTTGGCGTTATAAACCCAGTTGCCTCCTACCTGGTCATTTTGCTCGAACACGGTGACCGGCAGGCCGGCTTCAAGGCAGTTCTTGGCGGCCGTCAGGCCACTGGGGCCGGCCCCGATGACACAGATATGGCAAGGTTTACTCACAAGGGCTCTCCTGACTATTATTATTGTTTGGCTCAACATTACAAAAAGCCAACATTTGTTGGGTCCGTTTAAAAGTTAACTTTTGTCCGTTATAGTGTCAACACTCTGAGGATAAAGCTGAGGCCGCCGCGATGGAACTGCCCGATAGACTAATTACCACCAGTAGTAAAAAGCCGCTACAGGAACGCAGCCGTGACCGGGTTGACCGGGTTCTGAAGGTGGCTGAAAAGCTGGTAGCCGAAGTTGGCCCCGAGGGTTTGTCGATACCCGAGGTTGCGAGGGTCTCCGGCGTACCACGGGCGTCCATTTATCAGTTCTTCCCCAATAAATACGCACTGTTGCTGGCCATTTCGGATATTCATTTAAGGCGCGTGAGCGATCTGGTAGCGGGTTTGCGAGATCAGCTTCAGGGTGGCAGCCTTGAGGATATTGCCCGCCTCACCACCCGTTCGACAGCGGATTACTATAACCAGCACCCGGTTGCCAGTGTGCTGATACTGGGCGGGCCGATGAGCCGGAACGCCTACCTGTCGCAGGAAATCACCATTCAGGATATCGGGCGGCAATTAAGGCTTTTGCTAATGCATAACAACCCGGAGCTCAGAGTGCCGGAGAGCCCGGATGTCATGACGATTGCCGTGGAGATAGCCTTCGCCTGCATGAAGCACTCGTACTATACCTACGCCACCATTACCGATGAAATGGCAGGACAGGCCGCTCTGGCGGCTCTAGCGTATCTCCGTGGTGTGCTGCGAGACTGACAGGACATCAGCGATGCTGGGTATATTTCCCTTGCTCAAACAGCGTTTCGCCATCTGTCGCGTTAAGCTGGCGGATTTCGGTCGGAGCGCCTTCCGTATTCAATGCCACTGACCCGATGCCGGAATTGTTCCAGAGCCGTTCCCCGGCCTCACGTCCGGTCGGCATTCTGGGTGTTACTCTCATTTTTCGCCGCTTGGTAAACCAGTTGAGGGGAGACCAGGGGGCGTACAGCCAACGGTTGATCCGGTCGAGCCATTCCAGCAAGGTTTTGGGAAATTCGTTTTTGAGTCCGCTACTGGTGATCTGCCAGATATCGGGGCCAGTTTTCTTGTGACGCAGTTGGACGTCATAGGCAAATGAGTAGTGCACATCTCCGGACAGGATCACGAAGTTATTCGGTGTGCCAGAATGACCGAAGATGTTCAGCAGAACGTTAGCCGCACCACGATGAGCCATCCAGTTTTCTGCGTCTACCAGCAATGGCCGGCCAGCCCATGTGAAGATCCGTTGTATGGTTTCAATCAGCTTGACGCCAAACATGGGAGCAGAGGACACCACGATCACCGCTTTTTCCCCCATGATAGTCTGCTGGAACTCGGTTAATGCCTCCCAGTCCATGAGACCGGACGGATAACTAGGGGTTACCTCACTGCGCCATCGCCGGGTACGGGTATCCAGTACCACAACCCGGGGATTGGTGGGAAGTGTGTAGTGCCAATGGTGGAATGAAAGAAGCTCCTCTATCAGATGGTCCTGGGTGCCGCTGTCGAGAAGTCCCTCTGGTTTGTCGCGATTTAACAAAATTTCTGCCTGCGACATCAGACTCTCAAAAGCGGAAGGGTTGTTACCCCAGCCCTGGCACAGCAGGTAACCCATCAGGGCGTTACCGACAATCCGCTTGGAAAAAGGGTGTCCGTAGGCAGTGGCTTCCCACAATGCCGACAGGTTCCAATCATCGGTGATGTCGTGATCGTCGAAAATCATATAACAGGGCAGATGGGCCATTGCCCGGGCAGCGCGGGGCAGGCCGGTGACAAAATGCTCAATACAGGTCATCTCCCGCCGATAGCGGGCAGCTTTATTGTCGTCGAGTCGGGGTTGTCGGGGGTTGATCAGGCGCCAGCAAACAGGTGACCACACCAACAGATACATGGCGAAAATTTCGGCAAAGGAAATCAGATGGTTTTGTGCACTGCTGGTGGTGAATACGGGTTTTCTCACGCCGCCAAAAAAGCGTTCGGTCAGCGCTTCGTTGCTTTTGGTTGCCGGTAACAATTTGTCGCGGTGGTAATAGGTATCCGGATGAGCAAACAATGCCCTGCTGTTGGCCACAACGCTACCGTCGAGATGTTCATGGAACAACTCCAGCCGGCCGATTAATTCGTGGATGCTCCGCAACATCGGGCCTGCCACATCGTCCGCGTAAATCTGATCGCCTTTCATCATCAGCAATGCCGGCCGCTCCAGAATGTCAGCACCGGTGGCAATCAGTTCCTCATCAACCCGGACCAGGCCATCATCAGCGGGATGGTGCGGTCGCCGACACGAACCGTGCAATAGCCGGTCAATCCTGCTCTTGATCACAAAATCTGGCCGGCTGGCGCCGGGAAGACACAGATGTGAAGCCCAGTCCCTGATCCAGAGTTTGATGGATGAAGTCCCGCTGGCAATGCCGATGTCATAGCTTAACCGCGTATCGGTGGGCAGTGGTCCTGTGGGTACAAAATCGATCAGTTGCAGAAATGCGTGGGTACCCAATGACAGCGTCGTTAGCTGGTCTGCGTTCAAGGGCTGGTTCTCGAGCACCTCATTCGAGTCTGCGGCTGTGAGTGTCAAATGCAAGGGCAGGCGCTCGCTCGTCACCAACCAGATTACCAGCCGTTCGGGAGTGACATGTCGCAGAATGGGGCCTGCAATTACCAGGGGCAGAGTTCGGAGGTCAGGGTTTTCGGCAGACGTTGATGACTCATCAGCCAAGTAAGTTGCTCCCTTTGCCTTGTCTTTTGGGGATCAGCTTTTGATTGTGACCGGCTTCTTGCCGCCCAGGTCAATATCGCGGCCGCTGGCCCAGTGGTTCATCATCCAGATCCAGGCCAAGTTCTTGTGGCGGGCAGTGGAATTCCTCCACGACCGTGCCGTCCTCCACGCTTTCCAGATGGACATCAAAACCCCATAGCCGATGCACATGCCGGATCACTTCATCGCTGGACTCGTCCAGTGGCACACTGTTGACCGGAATATGGCGCAGGGTCAATGAGCGGTCGCCCCGCAAGTCCACGTTCCAGACCTGGATATTGGGTTCCCGGAAACTCAGATTGTATTGTCGCGCCAACTGCTCGCGCAGGCGTCGGTAGCCGGTTTCGTCGTGGATGGCGGTAATGCGGTAAACCTCTTCCTGTTCATCATCCGCAATGGCAAAGAGCTTGAGATCCCGCATGACCTTGGGGGAAAGGAACTGCAGGATAAAGCTCTCATCCTTGAAGTTCTTCATGGCAAAGTGCAGGGTCTCCACCCAGTCTGTGCCGGCGATGTCCGGGAACCACTCCCGGTCTTCATCCGTCGGGTTTTCGCAGATTCGACGCAGGTCGGTAAACATCGAAAATCCCAGGGTGTAGGGATTGAGGCCCGAGTACCAGGGGCTGTTGAACGGCGGTTGGTAGACTACCGCCGTATGGCTCTGCAGGAATTCCAGCATGAAGCCGTCGGTGACCAGGCCTTTCTCATACAGCCGGTGCAGCAACGTGTAGTGCCAGAACGTTGCCCAGCCCTCGTTCATGACCTGGGTCTGGCGCTGGGGGTAAAAGTACTGCCCCAGTTTTCGCACGATACGGATAACCTCCCGCTGCCAGGTTTCCAGCAGCGGGGCATTCTTTTCGATGAAGTAGAGCAGATTTTCCTGGGGCTCTACCGGATAGCGCTTCTTGCGACGGGACCTCTCTTCATCCTGGCTGGATCTGGGAATGGTTCGCCAGAGATCATTGAGTTGCAACTGCAGGTATTCCTCACGATCTTTCTGGCGCTGCTGTTCTTCCGCCGCCGAAATCGGCGAGGGTCGTTTGTAGCGATCGACCCCGTAATTCATCAAAGCGTGGCAGGAATCCAGAATTTCCTCCACCGCATCAAGACCATGGCGCTCCTCACATTCCGCCAGATAATTGCGGGCGAACACCAGGTAATCAATGATGGCGCTGGCATCGGTCCAGGTCCGGAACAGGTAGTTGCCCTTGAAGAACGAGTTGTGGCCATACGAAGCGTGGGCAACCACCAGTGCCTGCATGGGTAGGGTGTTCTCCTCCATCAGGTAAGCGATGCAGGGGTCGGAGTTGATGACTATCTCGTAGGCAAGCCCCATCTGGCCCCGTTGATAACCCTTGGACGTATTCAGGAACTGCTTGCCGAATGACCAGTGATGGTAGCCCACCGGCATGCCAACGGAGCTGTAGGCGTCCATCATCTGCTCGGCGCTGATCACTTCGATCTGGTTCGGGTAGGTGTCCAGCCCGAACTCGGCCGCGCACTTGGCAATTTCATCGTCGTATTGCTGAATCAGGTCAAAGGTCCATTCCGAACCAGTGGAGATCGGATTCCGGGTAGACGGTTTCTCGATTGAAGCGGTCATGCGGCTTTCCTCTCGAACAGATGCCGGAATACCGGATAAATTTCGCTCGGGTCCGCAATCTGCTGCATGGCGAAGCTTTGCGGGAAGCGCTCATGGATTTTCTCGTATTCGTACCAGAGCATCTGGTGATCCTGGGGCGTGATTTCCACATAGGCAAAATATTGCACCAGGGGCAATATGCTTTCTGCCAGCAACTGGCCGCAGACCGGGGAGTCGTCATTCCAGTTATCACCATCGGAGGCCTGGGCCGCGTAGATGTTCCATTCCGACGGGGAATAGCGGGCCTCGATGATCCTGTGCATCAGCTTCAGCGCGCTGGAGACGATGGTGCCACCGGTTTCCCGGGAATAGAAGAATTCCTCCTCATCGACTTCCTTGGCACTGGTGTGATGGCGGATAAACACCACATCAATACGCTTGTAGTTTTTCTTCAGGAACAGATACAGCAGGATGAAAAACCGCTTCGCGATATCCTTGTGCATCTGCGTCATGGACCCGGACACATCCATCAGGCAGAACATCACTGCGCTGGTGGCCGGTTGTGGCTGTTTGAGGTGTTGGCGATACCGGAGATCGATCTCGTCTATAAACGGAATACGGCGCACGTTGGCCTTCAGGCGGGCGATTTCCAGCTCGAGAACGTCGATCTGGTCTTCGTGGCTGAAGGCCGGGTCCAGATCATCCGGTGCGGATTTCAGGGCTGCGAGCTGGGCTTCCAGCTCCCGGATTTTCTTCCTGCGGGCACCGCCCAGGCCGAGACGGCGCGCGTGAGCACCCCGCAGGGATCGCACCACATCCAGTTTGGCTGGCACGCCCTGAGTGGAGAAGCCGGCTCGCACGTACTTATAGGCTTCGGTGTCCTTGAGTTGCTTGCGAGCCAGGTTCGGGAGTTCCAGGTCATCAAACAGGAATTCGAGGAACTCTTCCTGAGTGATCTGAAAGGCGAACTCATCCATTCCTTCGCCGTCTGGACTGGCTTGTCCCTGACCCTGGCCCGAACCGCCACCCTGGGGCTTGGGCAGGGTGTCGCCCGCGATGAATTCCTTATTGCCCGGGTGCACCATCTCGCGCTTGCCACCCTGGCCATGGTGGAAAACAGGCTCCTGGATATCCCGGGAGGGAATGCTCACGCTTTCGCCCCGTTCGATATCCGTGATGGACCGGCGCTGGACCGCCTCCGCCACCGCTTTCTTGATGTGCTGGCGGTACCGGCGCAGGAACCGCTCGCGGTTCACTGCGCTTTTGTTCTTGCCGTTCAGTCGTCGGTCGACAATGTGGGTCATACCCATAGTGGCACTCCTGGTGGCACTTTCTTGCAATTGTCCGGGCGCCTTTGGGCGCCCTTACTGGCTAAGGATGCGGTCGTCGCCTCAGTGAGACTTCCGGACCCGCAGATACCATTCAGCCAGCAGTCGTACCTGCTTCTCAGTGTAGCCTCGGTCGACCATCCGTTCGACGAACTGCTTGTGCTTTTTCTGGTCCTCATTGCTTGCTTTCGGGTTGAACGAGATCACCGGGAGCAGGTCTTCGGTGTTGGAGAACATTTTCTTCTCGATCACACTGCGCAATTTCTCATAACTCAGCCAGGACGGGTTGCGACCCTGATTGTTGGCACGTGCCCGCAGGACAAAGTTGACCACTTCGTTGCGGAAATCCTTCGGGTTGCTGATGCCCGCGGGTTTCTCGATTTTCTCCAGCTCATCGTTGATGGACGAGCGGTCGAGAATTTCGCCGGTTTCCGGATCACGGTATTCCTGGTCCTGTATCCAGAAGTCGGCATAGGTTACGTAGCGGTCGAACAGGTTCTGACCATACTCGCTGTAACTCTCCAGGTAAGCGGTCTGGATCTCCTTGCCGATGAACTCCACGTAGTGGGGCGCCAGGAATTCCTTGATAAACCGCAGGTAGCGCTCCTGGGTCTCCTGCTGGAACTGCTCCTGTTCAATCTGCTTTTCAAGTACATACAGCAGGTGAACCGGGTTGGCAGCAATCTCGGAATTATCAAAGTTGAACACTTTAGAGAGAATCTTGAAGGCGAAGCGGGTTGATAGCCCGTCCATGCCCTCGTTGACGCCGGCAGAATCCCGGTATTCCTGGATCGATTTGGCTTTCGGGTCCGTGTCCTTGATGTTCTGGCCGTCATAAACCCGCATCTTGGAGAAGATGCTGGAGTTTTCCGGCTCCTTCATGCGGGACAGGATCGAGAACTGGGCCAGCATATCGAGGGTGTCCGGGGCGCAGGGCGCACCGTGCAACGAGCTGTCCCGCAACAGTTTGCGATAGATGTCGATCTCTTCGGTGACCCGGATGCAATAGGGCACCTTGACGATGTAGACCCGGTCAAGGAAGGCTTCGTTGTGTTTGTTGTTCCGGAAAGTCTGCCACTCGGATTCGTTGGAGTGGGCCAGGATGACACCGTCAAACGGCACCGAACCCATGCCTTCAGTGGTGTTGTAGTTGCCTTCCTGGGTTGCCGTCAGCAACGGGTGAAGCACCTTGATGGGCGCCTTGAACATCTCGACAAATTCCAGCAGCCCCTGGTTGGCCTTACACAGGCCGCCACTGAAGCTGTAGGCATCCGGGTCATCCTGGGAAAAATCTTCCAGCATGCGGATGTTGACCTTGCCCACCAGGGCGGAAATGTCCTGGTTGTTGTCGTCGCCCGGTTCAGTCTTGGAAACCGCTATCTGGTCGAGCACGGACGGGTAGCGTTTGACAACGCGGAACTGGCTGATGTCGCCGCCAAACTCGTGTAGCCGCTTAACCGTCCAGGGTGACATGATCGTTTTCAGGTAACGGGTAGGAATGCCGTACTCTTCCTTCAGGATGTCGCCGTCTTCATCGACGTTGAACAAGCTGAGGGGGGATTCGTTAACGGGGGAGCCCTTGATCGCATAGAAGGGCACTTTTTGCATCAGTTGCTTGAGCTTCTCGGCCAGGGACGATTTACCGCCGCCGACCGGTCCGAGCAGGTAAAGAATCTGCTTCTTCTCCTCCAGCCCCTGAGCTGCATGGCGGAAGAATGACACGATGTGTTCTACCGCGTCCTCCATGCCATAGAACTCAGAAAATTCCGGATAGCGCTTGATAACTTTGTTGGAGAAAATTCTGGAAAGCCGGGAGTCCCGGGAGGTATCGACCAATTCTGGCTCACCGATGGCCATGAGCATACGCTCGGCCGCAGTGGCATAGGCAGACGGGTCCTTTTTGCAGATCTCCAGATATTCCTCAAGAGAAAACTCCTCCTCCTGAGTCGCGTCATACCGGTTTTTGAAGTGCTGAAGAATGCTCATAGTGGCCCCTCGCTCGCTGTTATATCAGCTGTGATTCACGCAAAATTCCCCGATCAATTAGGACCGCCTGTACCGGCGATTCGTTGTTAGTTAGTTGAGTTGAATGGAATCTTAATACCAGATACGCCAGCAGACGGTTTCTGGTTTGGATAATTTTAGCTTAGATCAGTCTAACGGCATTGGACAGTGACAACTCTGTTTTGTTTCGTGAATAGACGTATTTTTCTTATGGTTATTCCGCGCCTTCACGTCGCTTTAATTTGAACACACTTTCAGTCGCACCACTCAGACCCTTGCGCTTGGCAAAGGGGTGATCCCTGGCCAGAGTATTGGTCACCACGTGTTCGATGTCCCAGTCCCGGCCATAGAGCTCGCCTACCTCAAGATCACTGACATTGAAGGGTGGGCCTTTCATTTCTTCATTCTGATAGTCCAGAGTGACCAGCAGAATCGACACCTGTTCTGGCAGAACTGCTGTCAGATGCTCAACGTAATCGGACCGCATACCGGGGGGTAGCGCAATAAGCGCCGCGCGGTCATAAACCAGTCGAACGTGCTTGAGGTCCTCGGGCACGAGCTGAAAGAAATCCCCACACCAGAGTTCAAGGTTGTCATGGCGGAAAGTGGTAAACGGCTGGCCAGGGTGAACAGATGCCTTGGCCTGTGCTTCTTCAAAAAAATCCTTGCAGGCAATGTCGCTTAGCTCCACACCGATGACCGGATGGCCCCGGTCGTGCAGCCACCACATATCTTTGGCTTTGCCGCAAAGAGGCACAAGAACGGCGTCTGTACTGTGACCAGCAAGGTCTGACCAATGGTCATGAAGGTACCGGTTGATGGTGCCTTCGTGAAAGCCGATTTCTTTTTTTTCCCAGCGGGTGTGCCAGAATTCATGGTCCATAACAGAGGCTCCTTGTAATGGAGGTTTATCTCAGTCTAACTTAATCTTGGAGCTGTTGGATTAATCTGGCTCAAACCACAGAGGGTTATTTGATGAAGGCTGTTTTCCTGGATGCCGCCACCCTGGGCAGCGATGTCGACCTGTCTGCCCTTCGGGACACTCTCGATGAGCTGGTGCTTCATGAGCGCACTGCGCCGGATCAGGTGCAGGAGCGCATTGCCGGGTTTGATACCGTGTTGGTTAACAAGGTGGTGCTGGGCTCAGAGCACTTCAAGGCCAATCCGGAGTTAAAACGTATCGCGATCGTCGCCACCGGGACCAATAATATTGACCTGGATGCCGCCCGAGCGTCGGGCGTGCGAGTGGTGAACGTCATCCGTTACGGCCGCTCTACCGTGGCACAGCACACCATGGCGCTGATTCTGGCGCTGGCGACCCGGCTGGTGGATTACCACCGTGATGTGCAGGCCGGGCGCTGGGCCCAGAGCCCCCAGTTCTGCCTGATGAATCATCCGATCATGGAACTTGAGGGCAGGACACTGGGTATCGTCGGCTACGGAGATCTCGGGCAGGGTGTGGCCGAGCGGGCCAAGGCTTTCGGTATGAATGTGTTGCTGGGCGCACGCCCGGGGCAATCCGCGGGTTCCGTCGAGGGCCTCCGGCGCATTCCGATGGCGGAGCTGCTGCCCCGGGTGGATGTGCTGTCTCTGCACTGCCTGCTTACTCCGGAAACGCGCCACCTGATTGGTGCCCCGGAGTTGGCAATGATGAAACCTGATGCCTTGCTGATCAATACCAGTCGCGGTGGCCTGGTGGACGAACAAGCGCTGGCAGATGCCCTGCGGGCCGGGATTATCGGCGGCGCCGGCTTTGATGTGCTGACGGAGGAGCCCCCCAGGAATCACAATCCGCTGCTGGCAAGCGATATTCCGAACCTGATCGTCACGCCCCATTCTGCCTGGGCCAGCCGTGAAGCCCGCCAAAGGATCGTCCAACTGACCGCCGAAAGTCTGCGCGGGATGCGCGATGGCACTCTGGAGCGCTGGGTGGCCTGAGCTCCCCCAGAGTCATGCCGGGGGTAAAAGAGGTGGCAAGGGATTCCGCAAGTTGCCGGGAAATACGCCATACTATCGCCAGATCTTTTTTCCTTGACGATTACGCACAGGACGTTTTGTGGCTTCCAACACTTTGCAAGAACGGCTTCAGGCAGCTGAAAACTGGATTCTCGCCAACCCCAATCCTCCCCAGAAATGGCCCTGGACCTGGCTGCACACCTCAGGGCGGACCGCCTATGCGCTGGTGCGGGATATTATTAATGGCAATCTGACACTGCACGCCATGAGCCTGGTCTACACCACACTGCTCAGCATTGTGCCTTTGCTGGCGCTGAGCTTTTCGGTGTTGAAAGCATTGGGTGTCCACCAGCGCATGGAGCCATTTTTGTATCAGTTCTTCCAGCCCCTTGGGCCCCAGGGCATAGAAATCGCGGAACAGATACTGGGCTTCGTGGACAACATGAAAGTTGGGGTTCTGGGTTCCGTGGGTCTGGCCCTGCTGGTCTATACCGTGGTGTCACTGGTGCAGAAGATCGAGCGCTCCTTCAATATGATCTGGCGGGTGCCGGATGGGCGATCAGTGGCCCAGCGGTTCAGTAATTACCTCAGCGTCATCATGGTCGGCCCCCTGCTCATGGTGTCGGCCATTGGTGTCAGTGCAACGATATTTTCATCCGAGTTTGTTCAGGCCCTGATTGCGATCGAGCCGCTGGGGTCAGTGATTCTGATACTCAGCCGCTTCACCCCGTTTTTCCTGGTGGCCGGTGCGTTTACCTTTGTTTATGTGTTCATGCCCAATACCCGGGTCAAGGTCAAATATGCGTTTATCGGTGGACTGGTTGCGGGCGTATCCTGGCAGGCCGGGGGTATGTTGTTTGCGTCTTTTGTGGCGGGCTCTGCCAAGTACGCTGCTATCTACTCCAGTTTTGCCATTGGAATCATTCTTCTGATCTGGGTATACCTCAACTGGATGATCCTTCTGCTGGGTGCCAGTATCGTATTTTACCTGCAGAATCCGGGCTCCGTTGCCAAGCGTCACCGGGTGCGGTTCTCTCCGGAGCTGCAGGAAAAAGTGGCCATGGTGATTATGTGGCTGGTATGCAAACCCTTCAGTGAGGGTAAGCCGGCACCACAGCAGGAAAAGCTCGAACATCAATTAAGGGTGCCCGGCGAAGTGGCCAGGCGCATGAGCGACAAGCTCATACGGGGCGGGTTGATTACCCTGGCAGGGCCAAACAGCGACCTGTTAGTGCCCGGTCGCTCGCTGGATCTGATCAGGGTTGAGGATGTGATGTCGGTGGTACGGGAGGACGAGGATAAAATGGTCCGCCGTCTGCCGGATGTATTGCCGCCAGGCATTATGGATCGGGGGGAGGCGACCTCGAAAACCTTTGCAGAGCTGCTTCGACCGCAGCAAGCTGACACTCAGTGAGACCGAGGGTCGCCCTCTTTCAACATTGCAGCAATGGCTGGGCGCACCCGATCAAATTCCTGATCGGTCAACTGAATGACCTGCCTCAGCTCCTCCTCCGGCAGGTTGCGCTGATGTGCATGACGCAGGACTTCGCGAGTGCCCAGAATAATGCCATCGTTCAGCGGCGTATGCTGTTCGCCCGGCGTTGGCCGTTCCGCTGTTAGCAGTTGAGCTACAAAACGGGGTGGCAACGCCCAGTCGTTGGCCAGCAGCTGGGCCGCTTTCCAGTCATATCGCTTCAATGCCTCGCAGATCACCTGTGGCTCCACTTCCGTCGAGGGCAGCCGGACGAGGTAAAGGCGCTGTACTTCCCGTCTCAGGGTCATGTAAGACAAGGCCGGGAACAATCCGACCATGAAGAACGCGTTGGTGTCCTGGCCATGTAGGCGGGCAATCATTTCCGCCGAACGTGCGCAGGTCAGGCCCCACCGCCAGACCCGCTGGGCAAACAGTGCTTCGCTGCTATTGCGGGCGGCCAGCATCGGCCGTAACAGGGAGGCCGAGATAACGCTGCGAATACCGTCAATGCCGATGATGAATATAGCCTGGTCTACGGATTCGATCGTCTGTTCGCCGGTCCGGAAAAACGGGCTGTTGACCACCTGCAGTAGCTGATCGGTCAGCGCGGGGTCGCCGAGGATGATTTTGCTCAGTTTGCTGCGGTCAGTGTTCTCGTCAGAGAGCCCCCGCAGCAGCATGGGCAGGGTCATGGGTTGGCGGGGAAGTTCCTCCAGCTTGCCCTCCATGATACGGGTCTCAAGCTCGGGCAGAATCAGATTGCCATGGAGCGCTGGCTTCTCGAGCTGGGCCGGATTGGTGTCGAGAATCCAGCTGAAAAGGTGCTCTTCCAGTTTATGGAGAGCTGGCTCAAGGTCTGTTTCAGGCGGGGGCGCGCCCCGGCCAGGGTGTAGCAGTCGCGACGGTAACTCCGGGCCGGGAGGTGGTGGCCTCGAAAACAGCGTTGATATCCAGGACAGCAATCTCAAAATCCATCGGCCTCAGTCTGATAGTGGGTCACTCCGCCGCAGGAGTATAGAACCTGTAAGGTTTTATGGCACGTTTTCCGATGAGGTTTTTTTTGGTAAGACCCTGAGGGACATCAATAGCCGAATATAAACAGCAGCTGCCCGACCCCGGCGGTGAAGCCGAGGAATGCGCCTACCAGAATGAGCTTGATTTCGTCTTCCTGGAAGCAGGGCCTCAGCAGATCCTGGAATTCTTCTGATGACAGCGCAATCATCCGTTCCACCATGATGCGCTCCACAGCTTCGGCCCGGTCTTTTTGAAACACCGGATTGGTGAACGAGGTTCGGGATATTTCAATGGCCTTTTCACCAACCTGGTACTTCAGAGTCGCAAACCCGGTGGGGCCGAACGCCACCTGGGTCAATGCCTTACCCATACCGGTAGTTTCATCCACTAATGGTTTGATGTGTTTCTTGACCATGTTGCGGGCACGTTCACCATTAGGTCCGTTGAGAATCGCGTGAACGATGTTGCTCACCGTCAGAATTTCGTGGGTGACGATATGACAGAACGACTGGGCTACCTCATCCTGGCGTTTCAGAAACAGGCCCTGAAGCCGGAGCGGGCCAATCTTCTTCTCATGGAGGGGGCGAAAAATCACGTTCAGGGCGATCCAGTTAGTGGCCCAGCCCACTAATAGACCGAAAAACGGCAGTACCCACCAGCTTTGATAGAAATACCAGACCGACATCTGGACGAGGCCGAACAGGAAACCGAAGTAGAAGCCGGAATTCACGATAAAGCGAAACTCCACTTCGCCGCATTCCAGAAAAATCCGGTTAAGCAACTGTTTGTCGGCAGCGAGCCGGTCAATCACCATGCCCTTGATGTCCAGCAGGCCTTCGATGTTCTCCGACACATCTCCGACCAGGTTGTCCACCAGGTGAGGCGTGGACTTTCGGACCCGGTCATACACCATACGGCGGGCGGAAGAGGGCAGGTTTTCCCAGAATGTCGGGTATTCCTGCAACATCAATTCATCAACGTACTCCTCGGTGCGGGGCTCGACTGAATGAATGATGTGGGCCGCCAGTACCTGGGGGTCAATCTGGTCGAATATCTCGTTTACGGTGCCAATCTTGGAGATGGTGGCATCCACACTGATGGCGGCCATTTTGCGCGCTTTTGAGGGAATAATGCCCTGCCAGCCCAGTAGCGGGGGCTTGCCAACGAATTCGAGCGGGTAGAACGTCATCTTGATGGCCAGCCAGTTGGTGATCCAGCCAATTAGCGCTGCGATGACCGGTATGCTGAGGTACTGCCAGAACTCGACTTGGGTTAACAGCGCATTCATCCTGAAGCTCGGTGGTTATAGAGGCTGACTATGGTTTGCAGGCTGTGTTGGTTGCGACAGACCTAAGAATTTCGTTGGTCTGGATGATGTTCTGCACCGTCAGTATTGTCAATGATTGCCCCGGAGGCAGCGCCTGTTCGAAGCGTCGACAGCCAGCCGGCACTGTCTTCGATCAGTGACAGTAATACCGGCACCACCAACAGAATCAGGAACGTACCTACTGCCAGCCCGAACGCGATACTGGCGGCCATGGGGATAAGGAACTGGGCCTGCAGGGAGGTTTCAAACAGCAGCGGCAGCAAGCCGCCGATCGTCGTCAGCGAGGTCAATAAAACTGCCCTCAGGCGCTGGCAGGTGGCCTCCAGCAGGGCCGGCCGTGACGCCATGCCCCCGGCGCGTAATTCCTTGTAGAAGGTCACCAGAATAATGGAGTCGTTGATCACAATGCCCGACAGGCCGAACATGCCAAACAGCGACAGTATAGTAAGATCAATACCCAGCACCAGGTGCCCGAGAATGGCACCGCAAAGACCGAAAGGTATGGCGATCATCACTGCGATGGGCCAGCTGTAGGCCCCGAATACCCAGGCCAGAATGATGTAAATCATGGCCAACCCGATCAGCGCGCCCGCCAGCATGTCGTCTCCGGTTTCCCGCTGTTCCTCCGCCTTGCCTTTGAACGTTGCCTGCACGCCGTAACGACTCAGAACGCCAGGCAGCACCTCCTGTTGCAGGTCACCGATAACCTGGTTGGCGTTGGTAACACCACTGTCAACGTCCCCGGTGACGCTGACCCCTAGCTGGCCATCGGTATGGCGAAGCAGGGCCAGGCCACGGCGGGATTCCAGCCGGATGATGTTTTCCAGGGGTGCCGTGTCACCACTGGGGGTTACAATCGGTAAGGTCGCAAGCGTACGTTGCAGTTCCCGCTCGGCTTTCGGCAGCATGATCCGCACTTCGACCTCATCGTTGGCGTCGTAAAATACCTGGAGGAGCTGACCGTCCAGCGCGGCCCGCATCTGCCGCCCGACCTCGTCAATGGTCAGGCCAACCGACTGCGCCAGTGGGGTGAGGGTGAACACATACTGCTGCTTGCCCCAGGGCAGGTCATCCAGAATGTCCGTCACGCCCTCGTAATTCCGCAAGGCCGCCTTGATGTCTTCCGCGGCCGCTTTCAGGGTGCCCGCATCACCTCCGGTCACGAAAATGTCCAGGGGTTTGCCTGGTGGGCCACCCTGAGGACTGGTTATGGATAATTGCTCCACACCCGCCAGCTCTGGCAACTGGTCACGCCAGGCACCTATGAATTCCGGATTTCTCACTTCCCGGGCATCCGGTGTCACCAGCTCTACCGATACCATGGCATACTGCTCGCCACGTTCAATAGTGCGGCCGCCATTAAATGAGCCCTGGTTGAGGTTCAGCAGGGCCATCTTGACCAGGTCGTCGTCCTGTTTCAGGTCATCGTTTACCTGCCAGAGCGCATCTTCCATCAGGCGGCCATAGGCCTTGACGTCAGAAGGTGGGGTGCCGGCGGCAAACTTGACGCTGGCCACCACGCGGGAAGTCTCCGGGGTCGGGAAAAAGGTGAAACGAACGTGGCCGGTTGCCACCAGCGCCATGCTTAATGCCAAAGCACAGGCCGTGCCGACCAGCACGGTGCCACGATGATTCAGGCTCCATTCGGCAACCGGGCGGAATTGCCGGTCACGAAAGTAGGCAAAACCTGCTTCGAGTTTTTTGCGGGTGCGGCCGGGCTCCCGGTGGTGGTTCTTGTGGAAGCCGGCCCGCAAGTGTCCGGGCAGAATCAGGAAGCTCTCGACCAGTGAGGCTATGATCACGCAAATCACCACAAAGGGGATGTCCCGCAGAATCTGGCCAATGATACCGCTCACCAGCATCAACGGCAGGAAGGCGGCAATGGTGGTCAGGGATGAGCTCATCACCGGCACAAGCATTCGTCGCGCGCCGCCCTCCGCGGCCTCGAGGGAGCGCTCGCCTTTTTCGTAATGGGTCATGGCGTCCTCCGCCACGACAATAGCGTCATCCACGAGGATGCCCAGCGTCATAATCAGTGCAAACAGGCTGATCATGTTGATGCTGCCGCCGTTTAGCCAGAGCACCGCCAGTGCACCCATATAGGATATGGGAATGCCCGCGGCTACCCAGAACGCAATCCGGCCATTCAGAAAGATAAACAGAATGCCCACCACCAGCAGCAGCCCGGTGATACCGTTTTTCAGCAGCAGATTGATGCGGTCAACGATCAACTCGTACTGCTCGTCAAACGTGATCAGCTGCAGTCCCCGGGGCAGGTTGGGCCGGGTATCCTCCAGCCAGGTGGTCATGATCTCGGCGGCTTTCAGGGCATCGGAGGATTCGGTTCGCTGAAGCTCCATCAGCACAGCCGGCTGGCCCTGATAATAGATTTCGACACTGTTGTCTTTCGGTCGCCGCTGAACGTCCGCAATATCACCCAGGGCCAAACGTCGACCATCCGAAGTCGTTATCAAGGGCATGCGTGCAAAGGCATCGGCGCTACGGCCCTTTTCCAGGCTGCGTATTTCCCGCACTGACTCTTCCTCGCCCACGGTACCGGCCGGAATGTCCTGGCTCTGGCGCACGATGCGCTGGCCCATGGTCGGCAGGTCCATAGCCAGCGCTGAAATCGTCTGGCTGCTCACCTCAATGGCAATTTCCCGCTCCGGCAGCCCGGACAGTTCAACTTTGGCAATACCGCGGTCCAGCAGCTGTTTTTCAAACTGATAGACCAGCGGTCGCATCGCTTCAAGCCGGGCGGGGCCGGTCAGTATCACGGTGGCGACGGATTCGTTACGGACAAACTTGCTGATTTCCGGGCGCTCGGCATCCGAGGGCAGGTTACGAACCAGGGGGACAAACTCATTGACCTGATCCAGGGCAATGCCCATGTCGGAGTCTTCCTCGTATTCGATCACGATGCTGCTGAAGCCCCGGGACGAGGTGGACTGCATTTCCTTCACATCATCGAGATTGCGCAACTCCTGTTCCAGCGGAGTGGTGATCGAACGCGCCACGTCCTCGGCGCTCGCACCGGGCCAGGCTACCCGAACGGTGATGAAGTCGGTGGCGAAATTGGGAAAGAACTGACGGTTCAGATTGCTCAGGGAATAGACCCCGGCGAGGATAAGAATCAGCATCAGCAGATTGGCCGCTACCCGGTGTTGGGCAAAACGGCCAATAATGTCTTCCCGGTGGGGGATCGGGCCCAGTGTCATGCGTCAGGCTCCGCTCTGATAACATCCACCTTGAGGCCATTGATGGCGTTCGGCAACTGGGTGGCGAGGATCTGGTCGCCGGTGCTCAGCTGGTCAGACTGCACCAGCAGGCGTTGGCTGCCGTCTTCAAAGCGGTCGCCAATCAGCACGACCTGAACCGACATCAAACGGTTCTCAATCACCTTGTAAACCGTGGACTCGTCGTAGAGTGCGGAGACCGGGAGTGAGAAGGTGTTCTCACGGGCATTCAGATCGAGCAGCAGATCCAGTGTCCGGTTCAGTGCCGCCGGGGGCTGGTCACCCTGAAACCGGAACAGTCCATCTACCCCGCCGGCACCGACATTGACCTGTCCACTCAGCCGCTCCAGAGCGAGGGTATAGGTTTCTCCTGATAACGCCGTGGTGGCCCACATGGCCCGACCCGACGCCAGAGCCTGCTCAGCGTTCGCGGTCCAGCGCATGGGAAGCTGGGCCCGCACCTCGAGCTGGTCAATGGCGTAGAGGCTGACCAGGGGCTCGCTGGCACGAACCCGCTCGCCGGGGCTGACCTCGATGCCTGTGACTACACCGTCAAACGGCGCCACCACATCGGTCCGGCTCAGGTCCAGTCTGGCTTGTTGCAGTAATGACCGGGCTCGCTCAAGCCGGGCATCAAGGGATTGTATCCGGCTCTGGTGATTGGCAACCGCCAGTTCCCGGTTGATCAGGGATAACTCGGCGGTCTGCAGCAGCTGTCGAGCCTGGTCGATGCGGGACTGGCTGGTGAAGTTGGAGTCGGAAAGCCGTTGCTCTCGGTCAAGCCCGCGCCGGGCGATTTCCACCAGGGCTTTTTCCCGTTCAAGAAATTGCCGGTCTGCGCGCTGCTGGTTCAGCTCGCTGGCCCGCTGGGCCTGGAGTTCGGCGACATCCGCCTGACGCTGGGTAACAATCAGCTCTACTTCGGAAGGGTCCAGCTGAACCATGACATCACCGGCGCGCACTGGTGAGCCTTCAAGCACGGGTATCGCTTTGACGTCAGCGGTGACGGCAGACGTCAGGGTTGATTGAAACGGTGTCTCCACACGGCCTAGCAGCCGCAGTTGGGGCGCTCTGGCGGCGGAATCCAGGGTGACTGTGCGAATGGGCCAGGTACGTTCTTCGGCCTGGGATTCCGGGGGTGTGGGTTTCATGAAGCTGAAGATCCAAATCAGCACCACCGTCGCCACGATCAACAGCAGCGGAATCAACAAACGTCTGGCATTACGCAACAACCGGGATGAAGCCACAGAACCGTCTCTCGTCGTAAACATTGTTCAAAAATTACGTACCGGGCTGAGCATCACCCCAGAGCCACTGGCAAACCGCCATGGCGGCGACCGGGGCGGTCTCTGTTCGCAAAACCCTCGGCCCCAGTGCAGCCGGCAGGAACCCGGCCGCTTCAGCAATACGAATTTCTTCATCCGTCAGCCCACCTTCAGGGCCAATCATCAGGGCCAGGCTTGTCGGTTTTGCCAGGCCCGCCAGCGATTGTGCTGTGCGATGATGGAGCACCAACCGAAGATCGCAGCCTGCGGTTTGTGCCAGCCAGTCCCCGATGGTGCAGATTGCTGCCACCTCAGGCACCATCGCCCGTCCGCACTGCTCGGCAGCGCTTATCGCCACCGACTGCCAGTGTTTGACCCGTTTGTCTTCCCGGTCGCCTTTGAGCTTTACTTCGCAGCGTTCACTGACCAGAGGAACGATACGCGCGACACCCATCTCGACACTCTTCTGGATGGCGTAATCCATCCGGTCGCCCCGGGAGAGCACCTGACCGAGAACAATGGCAAGGGGGGATTCGGTGGTGTTGGCGCTCGCCTCCCCAATGTCCACCTGGACAGATTTCTTGCCGACATCCACCAGTGTCGCCGGGTAATCAAGGCCGTCACCATTGAACAGGCTGACCGCCTGGCCAACCTGCATCCGCAACACCTTACCTACATGCTGAGCGGCATTATCATCGAGATAAACCGTTGTGCCGGTCTGCAGCGGCTCGGGTGTAAAAATTCTGGGAATGCGCATGGGTCAGTCCTTGATGGCGATCTCAATGCCTTCCGTTGCCACCTGGGCAAGATGCCGTATCTGTTCCTCGGTGATCACATAGGGCGGCATAAAGTAAATCACATTTCCCAGCGGACGCAACAGGGCCTGCCGGGTCAGCGAATGCCGGTATACCTTGAGACCGCGACGTTCCTGCCAGGGGAAGGGCGTCTTGCTGGCTTTATCCTTGACCATTTCTATCGCGAGCGTCATGCCACACTGGCGGATGTCGCCCACGTTGGGATGGTCCACCAGATGCGCCACCGACTCCCCCATGCAGGCGGACAAGGCGCGATTGCTGTCAATCACGTGGTCATCCCGAAAAATGTCCAGCGTCGCCAGTGCCACCGCACAACCGATAGCGTTGCCGGTGTAACTGTGGGAATGCAGAAACGCCCGCAGGGTTTCATAGTCATCGTAAAAAGCCTGGTAAACATTGTCTGTGGTCAACACCACGGATAACGGCAAATAACCTGCTGTCAGGCCTTTCGACAGACACATGAAGTCCGGCGTAATGCCTGCCTGCTCACACGCAAACATGGTCCCGGTGCGGCCAAAACCAACAGCGATCTCATCGGCAATCAGATGCACACCATAGCGGGTGCAGGCCTCCCGCAACCTGGTGTGGTAAATCGGGTGGTGCATGCGCATGGAACCGGCACACTGAATCAGCGGTTCCACAATGACCGCGCAGATTTCATCGTGCTGCTCCGCCAGGATACGCTCCATCGCTTCGAACTGACGCAGGGCATAGTCCTCTTCCGACTCTCCCGGCTCGCGATTATAGGCATCCGGCGACGGCGCTGTTATGACTTCCATCAATAAAGGCTGATAGGTGTCCTTGTATAACGCCACATCGCCCAGCGCCAGCGCACCCAGCGTCTCGCCGTGGTAGCTATTGCTGAGATTAACGAAATTCTTCTTGGCGGGTTTGCCGTGGTTTTTCCAGTAGTGATAACTCATCTTCAGGGCGGCTTCGATGGCGGATGAGCCATTGTCAGCATAGAAACACTTGCTCAGCCCCTCCGGCGTAATTTCGATCAGCCGTTCCGACAGGTTCACCACCGGCTCATGGCTGAAGCCCGCCAGAATCACATGCTCCAATTGCTCGATCTGATCCCGGATAGCGCCGTTGATCCGGGGGTTGGCGTGGCCAAACAGATTCACCCACCAGGAACTGACCGCGTCGATGTAGCGATTGTTCTCGAAGTCCTCCAGCCAGACGCCTTCCCCCCGTTTGATCGGAATCAGCGGCAGGCTTTCGTGGTCCTTCATCTGGGTACACGGGTGCCAGACCGATTTCAGATCTCTCGCGACAATATCAGCGTTGCGCATGGGGCTTCTCCTGTCTGTTCACGGAATAGGGGGCATTTGACCGGGTACCCATAATACGTGTGAGAGGCCAACAGGCGCCAGCCGTAAACCATTTTCTGTTTGTGGGTTAACGGCGGTGAAGGTCATCGCCGAATCGAGCTGTTCATCAGGTGAGATCGGTATACACACAAAGAGGGGATTTTTTGCTGCATTGGTATTAACCCCGGAAGCCGAGGTCGGGTGATGTTCTCCCAGACCTTCTGTTGCCAGGGATGGCAACAGAGAGCCTACAGGGAAGTATCCACGGCGTGTCTGGGAGAACATCGCCTGACCCTGGCGCATGCTTTAAAGTAAAGTCAGTGCTTCAAAACCCGAGACAAAAACGACTGGGTCCGCTCATTCTGAGGGTTATCAAACACATCTTCCGGCTTACCCTCCTCAACAATCTGGCCCTCGTGGATGTAAATGACGCGGTCAGCCACTTCCCGGGCAAAGCCCATCTCGTGGGTCACCACCATCATCGTCATACCCTCCTTGGCCAGTTTGCGCATCACATCGAGCACCTCGCCGATCATCTCCGGGTCCAGTGCCGAAGTAGGCTCATCAAACAGCATCAGCCGGGGCTCCATCGCCAACGCCCGGGCAATGGCCACCCGTTGCTGTTGGCCGCCGGAAAGCTGGCTGGGGTATTTGTCGGCCTGGCTTCCGATGCCCACCCGGTCAAGAAGCCGCACGGCCGTTTCTGCCGCAGCGGACTTGGACGCCTCCTTCACTTTCATCGGCGCCAGCATGATGTTCATCTGCACCGTGAGGTGGGGGAACAGGTTGAACTGTTGAAACACCATGCCGACCTCTTTACGGATGGTCGCCAGGGCTTTCTGACTGCCGCCCTTGGGAGCGAGCTTTTCACCGTCTACTGTGAGCTCCCCGGATTCATATTCCTCGAGGCCATTTACACAGCGAATCAGCGTCGATTTGCCGGAGCCACTGGCCCCGATGATAACCACGACCTCGCCCTGCTTTACGGTCAGGTCGATGTCTTTCAATACATGAAGATCGCCAAAATATTTGTTCAGGCGCTGCATGGATACAATGTCAGTCATTAGAGTCGCCTTCCTCAGGTGGATGCCAGACCGCGACGCTCGACAAAGCGCAGCAACATCGACAGGGACAGAGTGATGCACAGGTACATGATGGCCACCACGAAATAGACCTCAAAAGCGGTGAACGTGTTGGCAATGTAGACCTGGCCCTGACGAACCAATTCCCCGACACCGATAACCGAAAATAGTGACGTGTCCTTGATGCTGACAATGGCCTGGTTGCCCAGCGGCGGGATCATGCGGCGAAACGCCTGGGGCCAGACAATCGACCAGAAGGTCTGGGACCGTGACAGCCCGAGCGACAGACCGGCTTCGGACTGGCCCTTGTCAATGGACTGCACGCCGCCGCGCACAACTTCGGAAATGTACGCGCCGGAGTTCAGCGCAATTGCAGCAATACCCGCCGCCAGCGGATCAATCGGGCTGCCGATCAGATCTGGCAGGCCATAGAAGATAAACAGCACCTGCACGAGAATAGGGGTGCCCCGGAAAATTTCGATATAGGCCGTTGCCGGCCAGCGCAGAAACCACTTCTTGTTGATGCTGAGCAAACCGAAAAAGATGCCCAGGGCAAAGCCGATGGCCAGGCCGCCGAAAGAAATCAGAAGGGTGTACGGAATACCTTTGAGCAGAAACGGAATCGAGTCGATTGCCGCCTGCCAGTCGAATTGAAACTGGAACTCCACGATGGGTTCTCCTGGCGAAGTGGAAGGCGCGCCGGGACCACTCCCGGCGCACTAGCGTGGACTGAGGCCTCTAGTTGGCGTCAGGCATGGGTCCAAACCACTTCTCATAGATGGTCTCGTAGGTACCATCTTCCTTCATGGCGGCGAGCGCCTCGTTGACGTCGTCAACCCACTCGCTGCCGTTTTTCAACGCAATGCCGTATTGCTGGCCTTCGTAAAGTTGACCAACGGTTTCTACCTGGCCTTCGCCGCGGGTGCGGGCAAAATAGCCCACGTTAGGGGCGTCATAGAATACCGCATCGACACTGCCTTGCATCAGCGCCATATACATATCGGAGCTGCCCGGATAAGGCGTGACACCATCGTTGTCGTCAAGATTTTTTACCAGGTAATCGTAGCTGGTACTACCGATTTTGGTGCCGACTTTCTTGCCCTCCAGGTCACCTACTTCGGAAATGCTGTCATCGCCTGCGCGCTTGAGGATGCGCAAGCCTGAATCGTAGTAGGGGTCTGAGAAATCGACGATTTCTTCGCGCTCTTCGGTGATGGTGATGCCGGCGATTGCCATGTCGATATTACCTGTCTGCAGGGCCGGGATGATGCCGTTGAAATCCATCGTGTTGAGGTCATATTCGAAACCGGCGCGTTTTGCCACCTCCGCAATGATTTCCATGTCAAAACCGATCATTTCACCGGTTTCCTGGTCCATCATTTCAAAAGGAACAAAGCTGGGGTCGGTTGCTACACGCAGGGGTTCCGCGCTAAGTGCGGTGGTGCTTATCGAGAGGGCGACAGCCGCGCCCAGGGTTTTCAGCCATGTCTTCGTCATGTTGTCTCCTTGATTTTCTAATTATTGAACCTTCGGGTGGGTATTCGCGAGGTCCGGTGACTTAAGGGTAGCGTTTGGCTACAACCCATCAAGTTTAGACTATGGTCGGTATGAAGGGCGGAATCAAATTTCAGGGATGGGAGCAAAGTCGTATTGACCGGGCTTCAGGAAGAACCGGGGAACAGGCTCCCCGGTTTGTAGCGCCTGGCTAGGGTCCGCCCCTAGAACGCAATTTTGTCCCGCTCGCCCAGGCCCAGATTTTTCCAGATGCTGATGCTTGGTTCCACCTGGTTCAGGGTATAGAAGTGCAAGCCAGGCACACCGGCGTCCAGCAATTTGCCACACATCTCCGTCAGCATTTCCTCGCCGAATTTCCGGATGCTCTCGCTGTCATCGCCATAAGCTTCCAGCTGCTTGCGAATCCAGCGGGGAATCTCCGCCCCGCACATGTCTGAGAACCGCACCAGGTTGGAAAAGTTGACGATCGGCATGATGCCCGGCACCACCGGAACGGTGACGTTCATCTTTTCCAGCCGGTCAATAAAGTAGAAGTAGCTGTCAATGTTGAAGAAGTACTGGGTGATGGCGCTGTTGGCGCCAGCCTCCACCTTGCGGGCGAAGTTTTTCAGATCTTCCTCGGCATTGCGGGCCTGGGGATGAAACTCAGGGTAGGCCGCCACTTCAATATTGAAGGCGTCACCGGAGTGGTCCCGGATAAACTTTACCAGCTCGTTGGCATGGCGCAGTTCCCCCGCCGACCCCATGCCGGATGGCATGTCGCCCCGCAGGGCGACAATCCGGTTGATGCCATTTTCCCGGTACAGGTCCAGCAGTTCCGCAATACTTTCCTTGGTGGAGCCAATACAGGAAATATGCGGCGCCGTGGAAATGCCCTGTTTGTGCAGGTTGATCACAGTCTCCAGGGTGCGGTCGCGTGTAGACCCGCCCGCACCGAAGGTGACCGAGAAAAAATCCGGGTGCACCCCGGCGAGCTGGTCCCGGACACCCTGGAGTTTTTCCTTGCCCTTGTCGGTCTTGGGGGGGAAGAACTCAAAGCTGAACCGGCGTTTGAACTGCTTCTGGGATTGCATGTGATGGCTCTCAGTCAGTCAATCAATCAGTACTTGTAGCTGTCAGTCTTGAACGGGCCAGCTACCGGTACACCGATGTAGTTCGCCTGTTCCGGTGTCAGCTTGGTCATCACGCCGCCGAAGCCCTCTACCATCGCACGGGCTACTTCCTCATCGAGCTGCTTGGGCAGTACCTGGACGTACACACCCTTGGCGCGGGCATCTTCCGGCAGATCCGCAAACTTGCGCTCGAACAGATACATCTGGGCCAATACCTGGTTAGCAAAAGAGCCGTCCATGATCCGTGACGGATGGCCGGTAGCGTTGCCCAGATTCACCAGCCGGCCTTCAGACAGCAGAATCAGGTGGTCGTTGACAGTCTTGTCGCGATAAATCACGTGAACCTGCGGCTTGACCTCGTCCCACTCCCAGTTTTTTCGCATAAAGGCCGTGTCGATCTCATTGTCAAAGTGACCAATGTTGCACACGACGGCACCGCTCTTGATGGCTTTGAGCATGTTGGCATCACACACATTCATGTTGCCGGTGGTGGTGACCAACAGGTCAATGTTCTGCAGCAGGGCCTTGTTGATGCCTGCTTCCGTGCCGGTGTTGATGCCATTGATATAGGGTGACACCACTTCAAAGCCGTCCATGCAGGCCTGCATGGCGCAGATCGGATCAGCTTCGGTGACTTTGACGATCATGCTTTCCTGACGCAGGGACGCCGCGGAACCTTTGCCTACATCGCCGTAGCCGATGACCAGTGCTTTCTTGCCGGCCATCAAGTGGTCGGTAGCGCGTTTGATGGCATCGTTCAGGCTGTGACGACAACCGTACTTGTTGTCGTTCTTGGCTTTGGTGACCGCATCGTTAACGTTGATGGCCGGTACTTTCAACGTGCCGTCCCGCAGCATTTCCTGCAGACGGTGTACGCCGGTGGTGGTCTCTTCGGTCACCCCGTGGCACTTGCTCAGGATCTCCGGGTACTTTTCATGGAGCAGGGCGGTGAGGTCGCCGCCGTCGTCCAGAATCATATTGGGTTCCCAGCCCTCGACATCGGCACCGACAGTGCGCTCAAGACACCAGTCGTATTCATCATCGGTTTCGCCTTTCCAGGCAAACACCGGAATACCGCTCTCGGCAATGGCGGCGGCCGCGTGGTCCTGGGTGGAGAAGATGTTGCAGGAAGACCAGCGCACATTGGCGCCCAGTTCCACCAGAGTCTCGATCAGCACGGCGGTCTGGATGGTCATGTGAATGCAGCCCATCACATTGGCGCCGGCCAAAGGCCGCTCTGCTTTGTACTTGTTGCGCAACGCCATCAGGGCGGGCATTTCGCCTTCTGCGATGTTTATTTCCTTGCGGCCATAAGCCGCCTGGCTGAGGTCGCGGACTTTGTAATCGGAAAAGTTCTTAAGTTGTTCTGCTGGAGTGCTCATGGTGTTCTCCTGTTGCGACCCTGGGCCGCGTTAACATGGCGGCCTGGTGAGGTCAGAATGTGTAACGGTAAATCTGTACGATCAAGCGCCCGCTGCGTCTTTCAGGAGGGCGGCTTTATCGGTCTTTTCCCACGGGAAGGCGGTAAACGTCTCGCCCTTCACGGTCATTTCAAAAGGTTCACGGCCGAAGTGGCCGTAGGCAGCCGTGGCCCGGTACATCGGGTGCTGCAGGTCGAGCATGTTGGTGATCGCGTAGGGTCGCAGGTCGAAGTTCTTGCGCACCAGTTCGATGATCTTGTCGTCGCCGATCTTGCCGGTGCCGAAAGTGTTCAGGGAGATCGAAGTCGGCTGCGCCACGCCGATGGCGTAGGACACCTGAATCTCGCACTTGTCGGCCAGGCCGGCGGCGACGATGTTCTTGGCCACGTAACGGCAGGCGTAGGCGGCGGAACGGTCAACCTTGGAGGGGTCCTTGCCGGAGAACGCGCCGCCACCGTGTCGGGCCATACCACCGTAGGTGTCGACGATGATTTTGCGGCCGGTCAGGCCACAGTCGCCGACCGGACCACCGATCACGAACTTGCCGGTCGGGTTGATGTGGAACTGGGTGCCTTTGTGCAGCAGCTCTGCCGGCAGGGCGTGCTTGACGATCAGTTCCATCACCGCCTCTTTCAGGTCGGCCTGGGAGACGTCGGGATCGTGCTGGGTGGACAGTACCACGGCTTCGATGCCGGCAACCCGGCCGTTCTCATAGCGGCAGGTAACCTGGCTCTTGGCGTCCGGGCGCAGCCATGGCAGCAGGCCGCTTTTGCGGGCTTCGGCCTGGCGCTGGACCAGACGGTGGGAGAAGGTGATCGGCGCCGGCATCAGCACGTCGGTTTCGTTGCTGGCGTAGCCGAACATCAGGCCCTGGTCGCCGGCACCCTGGTCTTCCGGCTTCTGGCGGTCAACGCCCTGGGCGATGTCGACGGACTGCTTGCCGATGATGTTGATGATGCCGCAGGTGTCGCCATCATAGCCCACGTCGGAGGAGGTATAACCTATGTCTTTGATGACGCCGCGCACCAGGTCTTCCAGGTCGACCCAGGCGGAGGTCGTGATTTCACCACCGACGATCGCGACGCCGGTTTTTACCATGGTTTCGCAGGCAACACGGGCGTGGGGGTCTTCGGCCAGGATGGCATCCAGAACCGCGTCGGAAATCTGGTCCGCCAGTTTGTCAGGATGGCCTTCTGAGACCGATTCGGAAGTAAAAACGCTGTAATCAGACATTGGGTATAGCTCCTCTTGAGCACTTGAACATAGGTTCTTTTATTAAATGGCCCGGTCTTCGACCTGGGCGGTTACAAACTGTAATTTCATGTATCAAAATGTTTTGATATTGTTTCCGGACGACGGCTTAACCGCCCCCGGAGGACTTCCAGAACTCCCGAACCTGAACCTGAAAGCCGTTGCGCAGGCCGATGAACAGGGACTCTCCAGCCGTCAGCCCGGCTTCGGTGGCCCAGGCCGTTAATTCTTCCGGCTCAAAGCCAAGCCACAGATCACCGCAATTTTCTGTCGCCCAGTCCTGGTCGTGGCTGCACAGGTCACTGATCACCAGGCATCCGCCGCCGTTCATCAGCGCGGCTGCATCGAGCAGGATGTCTGCAGGGCTGGGAACGTGGTGCAGCACCATATTCGCCACTACCAGGTCAAAAGCATCGCCGCGGTCGAGCAGGGTATCGGTGACCCCTTCGATCAGGTCAACGTTGTTGAGCTTTTCATCGATACAGGTACGGGTGGCCTTCGCCAGCATGTCCCTGGAATTATCCAGTGCCACCACATGGGGGCAGAGCGCTGCCAATACCGGCAGGAACGCGCCTTCACCCGGTCCGATTTCCAGGGCAGATTGCCATTTTTGCTTTTTAGCCCGCTGGCGGAGCAGACTGGCCACTGGCCCGGCGTAGAGTTCAAACGCTGCAATCAGCTCCTGCTGTTCCCGGAACTGCTCCGCATGCCGGGAAAAAAACGCCTGGGACTGCTCAGCCCGCTGGGTACGAATGGCTTCGATTCGTTGCTGGAGATGAGGCGGTAAAGGCAACTGATCCACCATCTCGAAAATCTGCCGGATGGTCTGATCGGCCAGTTTGTCGCTTTCCAGGTTCAGGGGGCGGCGATAGAAAATGGCATTGCCCTCCCGCTGGGGCTCCAGCAGACCAGCCTTGCTCATCACTTTCAGGTGATGGCTCATGCCGGACTGGCGCATATCAAACAGCTGACTTAACTCCAGCACACCAAACGTGTCCCGCCGCAACACCCGCAGAATCTCAAGGCGCAAGGCATCCCCGCTTGCCTTGTAGATCGGTGCCAGGGTGTCCACAGAGAACGGGACAGCAAGATTATTGGGGGCTAGTTGGTTCATAGGCGGAATTGTAGAGGGGGTTTGCAGCGCGATCAATAGCAATATCAAAAAAAATTGATATAGTTATCGGGCCGGCTTCAGTTGATGCTTCTTTTATAGGGTCTCGGCAATCCACAAGGTTTTTCGTGTCAGTCTTATTTGCTCCAGTGGTCACTAATCGGCGAAAATACGCGCCTTAATTTTGAACAGTGTCCTTTTGGCACTTCAATTCGTGCAGTTGTCAGTGGAGAAATCTTTGATGCCATCTCGTAAAGAACTTGCCAACGCCATTCGCGCGCTCAGCATGGATGCGGTACAGAAGGCGAAATCAGGGCACCCCGGTGCGCCGATGGGGATGGCGGACATCGCCGAGGTTCTGTGGAACGATTACCTGAGCCACAACCCCGCCAACCCGGACTGGGCCAACCGCGACCGCTTTGTGCTGTCCAATGGCCACGGTTCCATGCTGCAATATTCTTTGCTGCACCTCAGCGGGTACGACCTCTCCATTGATGACATCAAAAACTTCCGCCAGCTTCACTCCCGCACCCCGGGCCACCCGGAATACGGTTATACGCCGGGGGTTCAGACCACCACCGGCCCGCTGGGCCAGGGCATCGCCAACGCGGTCGGTTTTGCGATTGCGGAGAACGGTCTCGCGGCTCAGTTCAACCGCCCGGGACACGAGATCGTGGACCACTACACCTACGGATTCCTCGGCGATGGCTGCCTGATGGAAGGGATTTCCCACGAAGTCTGTTCCCTGGCCGGCACACTGGGCCTGGGCAAGCTGATCTTCTTCTATGACGACAACGGCATCTCCATTGACGGCGACGTTGAAGGCTGGTTCACCGACGACACCCCCAAACGTTTTGAATCCTACGGCTGGCAGGTCATTCCGGCAGTTGACGGCCACGATGCCGGTGCCGTCCGAGCCGCCATCGAGACGGCCCGCGCAAACACCACCCAGCCCACCATGATCTGCTGCAAGACCATCATTGGTTTTGGCGCACCCAACAAGCAGGGCACCGAGAGCTGTCACGGCGCGCCGCTGGGAGACGACGAAATTGTCGCAGCCCGTGAGAACCTGGGCTGGAAGCATGGCGCGTTTGAGATTCCCAGTGAAATCTATGCCAAGTGGGACGCCAAAGAGAAGGGTGCCTACGCCCAATCTGCCTGGGACAAGCAGTTCGCCGCCTATGAAAAGGCCGAGCCTGAACTGGCTGCCGAATTCAAGCGCCGCATGGCGGGTGACCTGCCGGCAGACTTCGCCGGCAAAGCCGGAGCCTACATCCGGGAATGCCAGGCCAAAGGCGAAACCATCGCCAGCCGCAAAGCCTCACAGAATACCCTGAACGCCTACGGCCCGCTGTTACCGGAATTGCTGGGCGGGTCCGCAGACCTGGCCGGTTCCAACCTGACCATCTGGAGCGACAGCAAGGGCGTTTCAAAAGCGGACGCTGGCGGCAACTACATCTATTACGGTGTGCGTGAGTTCGGTATGGCCGCCATCATGAACGGCATCGCCCTGCACGGTGGTTTTGTGCCTTACGGCGCGACCTTCCTGATCTTCATGGAATACTGCCGTAACGCTGTGCGTATGGCCGCACTGATGAAGCAACGTACCATCATGGTGTTTACTCACGACTCCATCGGTCTGGGCGAAGACGGTCCGACCCACCAGCCGGTTGAGCAATTGGCCAGCCTGCGCACCACCCCGAATATGAGTGTCTGGCGTCCGGCGGATGCGGTGGAATCAGCGGTGGCGTGGAAAGCAGCACTGGAGCGCAAGAACGGGCCGTCGGCGCTGGTCTTCTCGCGTCAGGCATTGCCTCACCAGGAGCGCGACGAGGAGCAGTTGTCCGGTGTCGCCAAAGGCGGTTATATCCTGTCTGACAGCAAAGGCACCCCGGATCTTATTTTCATCGCCACGGGCTCTGAAGTGGGCCTGGCCCAGGATGCTGCGACTGCACTGCGAGAGCAGGGCCGCAAAGTCCGGGTCGTTTCAATGCCGTCGACGGATGTTTTTGATGCCCAGAGCGCCAAGTACAAGCAGCACGTGCTGCCCCTGGACGTGACCAATCGTGTCGCGATCGAAGCGGCCATTGAGGACTACTGGTACAAGTATGTGGGTCTGGACGGTCGTGTGGTCGGCATGAGCACTTTTGGCGAATCAGCGCCTGCCGATGAGCTGTTCAAGGAGTTCGGCTTCACGGTTGATAATGTGATTTCGGTTGCACAGGACTTGCTGGACGCCTGATGGCTGCTTACAGGACACCCTTTCGGGTTGCCATTAACGGCTACGGACGCATTGGTCAGTGTGTGTTGCGGGCGCTTTACGAAAACGGCTTCCGCGAACACTTGCAGGTGGTGGCAATCAATGAGTTGTCGGATATCGACACCATTGCGCACCTTACCCGTTATGATTCTACCCATGGCCGGTTTCAGGGCGATGTGCAGGTCGATGATGAAACGTTGGTGATCAACGGTGACCGCATTGAGGTGGTCAGCCAGGCTGACCCGTCTCACTTGCCCTGGGGCCTGCTCGGAATAGACCTGGTACTGGAGTGCTCGGGAGCTTTTACCGAACGCGCGATGGCGGAAGTCCATCTGGGTGCCGGAGCCAAACGATTGCTGTTTTCCCAGCCGGCGGAGCCGGATGTGGACCGTACGGTGGTGTTCGGCATCAACGAAGCCGACCTGTTGAATACAGACCGGATCGTATCGAGTGCGTCCTGTACCACCAACTGCATTGTACCGGTCATCAAGGTTCTGGATGAGGCTTTCGGGGTAGAGCACGGCAGCACGACCACGATCCACGCCGCGATGAATGACCAGCCGGTCATCGACGCCTACCATCACCAGGATCTGCGGCGCACCCGCAGCGCCATGCACAACATTGTGCCGGTGGATACCGGGCTGGCGAAAGGCATCGAGCGTCTGCTGCCTGGCATGCAGGGACGGTTCAGTTCGGTCGCCATGCGGGTGCCGACCATGAACGTGTCGGCGATTGACATGACGGTGAATGTCCGTGCGGCCACCACCGTGGCGGAGGTTAACGCCCTGTTGCGCAAAACGGCCGCCGCGGGTCCGCTGCGGGGTATTCTGGGTTACACCGACGAGCTGCTGGCCAGTTCTGATTTCAACCATGATCCGCGTTCGGGCATAGTTGATGGGGGCCAGACCCGGGTCACCGGCGAGCGCATGGTCAAGGTGCTGTGCTGGTTTGATAACGAGTGGGGTTTTGCCAATCGCATGCTGGACGTCAGTCGCAGCTGGCTGGCGGCCGGGGAGCAGTCCCTGTCGCCGCACTGACCAGCCGGCCAGGACAGGCGTTTGCCAGTTCTCTGGAAGCGGGGGTATTTCAATCCTCAACATCTATAAAGGAAGGACAGCCTGATGACCATCAAGAAAATGACTGATCTGGACCTCGCCGGTAAGCGCGTACTGATCCGGGAAGACCTGAACGTGCCCATCAAGGATGGCAATGTGACCAGTGATGCCCGCATCCGCGCATCCCTTGAAACGATCAAATCGGCCAGAGATGCCGGTGCGAAAGTCATGTTGATGTCTCACCTGGGGCGTCCGGAAGAGGGGGTTTTTGATGAAGCCTCCTCTCTGCAGCCAGTGGCTGACTACCTGTCAGGCCTGCTTGGTCAGACCGTACGGCTGGTAAAGGACTATCTTGACGGCGTTGATCATCTGGCGGACGGTGACGTTGTGCTGTTCGAGAACGTGCGCTTCAACAAGGGCGAGAAGAAAGACGATGAAGCCCTCGCGAGGAAGTACGCCGCCTTGTGCGATGTCTTCGTGATGGACGCTTTCGGCACGGCTCATCGCGCCCAGGCCTCGACTCACGGAGTTGCGAAGTTCGCCCCGGAAGCTTGCGCCGGCCCATTGCTGGCCCGCGAGCTGGACGCCCTCGGCAAGGCTCTGGACAATCCCGCCAAGCCAGTGGTGGCCATAGTCGGAGGCTCCAAGGTATCTTCCAAGCTGGACGTTCTGACGGCACTCTCCGGCACCTGTGATCAGTTGATTGTTGGCGGCGGTATTGCCAACACTTTCCTCGCTGCCGCCGGACATCCGGTGGGCAAGTCTTTGTGTGAACACGAGTTGCTGGACACCGCCCGTGAAATTTCCTCCAGGGTCGATATTCCGTTACCGGTCGATGTGGTGGTGGCCAAGGAGTTTTCCGAGGATGCCAAAGCGACCATCAAGAACATCAGCGACGTAGCCGACGACGACATGATTCTGGATGTCGGCCCCCGGACCGCCGGTGAATTTGCCCAGTTGCTGAAAGCCGCCAAAACCATACTGTGGAACGGGCCGGTCGGGGTATTCGAGTTTGAGCAATTCGGCAATGGCACCCGAGCTCTGGCCGATGCCATTGCGGAAAGTCCGGCGTTCTCTTTGGCCGGTGGCGGTGATACCGTGGCCGCCGTCGACAAATATGGAATCAGCGACAAGATTTCCTATATCTCAACGGGAGGCGGTGCATTCCTTGAGTTTGTGGAGGGTAAAACCCTGCCTGCCGTCGCAATCCTGGAACAACGCGGCGCTTGAGCGTCGATGTGCGGGTAGGGCCTGGCCCCGCCTGATAACAGTATGCTTACTGAATAACTGAGGAGATTTCCCATGGCCCTGATATCCATGCGCCAATTGCTGGATCACGCCGCGGAGCACGGGTACGGTGTGCCCGCGTTTAACGTCAACAACCTTGAGCAAATGCGCGCCATCATGGAGGCTGCCGATAAAACAGACTCTCCGGTGATTGTTCAGGCATCTGCTGGTGCCCGCAAATACGCAGGTGGGCCTTTCCTGCGGCACCTGATTTTGGCCGCAATTGAGGAGTTTCCTCATATCCCGGTAGTCATGCATCAGGACCACGGCACCAGCCCCGCGATTTGCCAGCGTTCTATCCAACTGGGTTTCAGTTCAGTGATGATGGACGGCTCCCTGGGGGAAGATGGCAAAACACCGACGGATTACGAATACAACGTTGATGTCACCCGCCGGACCGTTGACATGGCTCACGCCTGTGGTGTGTCGGTTGAAGGTGAGCTTGGTTGCCTGGGTTCTCTTGAAACCGGACAGGCCGGTGAAGAAGACGGCGTCGGTGCCGAAGGCATTCTGGACCACAGTCAGATGCTGACCGATCCTGAGGAAGCGGCGGACTTCGTCAAGCGGACCCAGGTTGATGCCCTGGCGATTGCCATTGGCACCAGCCACGGAGCCTACAAGTTCACCAGGCCACCGACCGGGGACATCCTGGCGATCGATCAGATCAAGGCGATTCACAAGCGTATTCCTGATACCCATCTGGTCATGCACGGCTCAAGCTCCGTGCCTCAGGAGTGGCTCAAGATCATTAATGAATTTGGTGGAGAGATTCCCGAGACCTACGGCGTGCCGGTAGAAGAGATTGTCGAAGGGATCAGGCATGGCGTTCGCAAGATCAACATTGACACCGACCTTCGCCTGGCCAGCACAGGGTCGATTCGCAGATTCCTGGCGCAGAACCCGGCGGAATTTGATCCGCGCAAATACCTGAAGGAATCCATGAAAGCCATGACAGACGTCTGTCTGGCACGCTACGAAGCGTTCGGGACCGCTGGTAATGCAAGCAAGATAAAAGTCATCAACCTGGAAGACATGTTTGGCCGCTATGAGCGCGGTGAACTGAACCCGAAAGTGAACTGATTCTTCCCGTCCCCGGTTTCTGCGACGCCCCGGCCTTGGCCGGGGCGTCGTTCATTTCCTGATCCTGATCAAACACCCCGCCTGCCTTACCTTGTATTCTCAAGCATCGCATCAATTATATGGGTATTGAAAAATGTCGCTCAAGGCCTTGTCTGGCTTGAGTTATTAACGGATGCGAGGGAATAATGGACTTCAAAGATTATTACGCTGCCCTTGGGGTGAGCGAATCAGCGCCGCCTGAGGAGATCAAAAAAGCCTATCGTAAGCTGGCGCGGAAGTATCATCCGGATATCAGCAAGGAAACCAACGCTGAAGCCAAGTTCAAGGATGTTGGCGAAGCCTACGAAGTATTGAAAGATCCGGAAAAACGCGCAGAGTACGACCAGATCCGGAAATACGGCGCCCGCTCCGACGGCTCTTTCGAGCCGCCTCCGGGTTGGCAGAGTGCCTCGAATTTTGGTGGTGGCGGTTACACCGAAGCCGATGCCGGACAGTTCAGTGATTTCTTCGAATCCATCTTCGGCGGAGCAGGGCGTGGTTCTCGCCAGCCTGGCGGGCAGGGTTTCCGACATAACATGCGGATGCGCGGAGAGGACGTTCACGCCCGGCTGGCACTGTTCCTCGAGGAAGCCTACAACGGCTGCGAAAAGCAGGTGCAGTTCGACGTGACCGAAGCTGATGCTCAGGGCCGAATCGTCCGGCGGCGCAAAACCCTGAATGTGAAAATTCCCGCTGGCATGACCAGCGGCCAGCACATCCGGCTCAAGGGCCAGGGTTCGCCAGGAATCGGCGGGGGCAGTGCGGGCGACCTGTTTATCGAAGTGGAACTCGCCCCTCATCCGTTGTTCGCTGTGAACGGCCGTGATCTTACCATGACGCTACCGATCACCGCCCCGGAGGCAGCCCTTGGCGCCTCCATCAAGGTGCCTACGCTGGGCTCTGCAGTCAACCTGAAGGTACCCAAAGGCGCCACCAGCGGTCAGAAGCTTCGCCTCAAGGGCAAGGGTTTGCAAGGCAAGCACCCCGGCGATCAGATTGTGGTTCTGCAGGTCGCGATGCCGAAGCATCACACTGAAAAGGCGCAAGCCTTGTATCAGCAACTGGCGGAGGAAGAGAAATCGTTTCATCCCCGCAGCCACTTGCCGACCTGACAGCTGTGCACTTTAAGTGAAGAGGTTCTGGGCGAGCGTATTGTGAGGAAGGCTATTGCGAGGAAGAAAGTTCCGGGGGCGCGCGTGATCAGGGAGCGTGGACAGAGAGGAAGACAGTTACAGGTGGAGAGAACCGATGAAAAAAAACCGTTCAATACTGGAAGCAGACACTATCGGCACAACCACATTCACCTTGCGTGAACTCTGCGAACATGGGGAAGTGCACGCAGAGTTTGTGATCAAGCTGGTCAATTACGGGGTTATCGATCCCATCGACGGCGGAGATGCACACCGGTGGTCGTTTGATTTACCCGCCCTGGCCCGGCTACGAAAAGCCCAGCGTCTGCAGCGGGATCTGAGGCTGAACCTGCCCGGCCTCGCCATGTCACTGGAACTTCTGGACGACGTCACGGAACTCCGACGGGAGGTAGAGCGCCTCAACCAACTGTTGGCGCAGCTGACTCGGGAATAGCTTTTCCCGGTTTATTCCTACCCGTTATTTCTTGTCCATTTCCTGCAGTCTGGCATACATCGCTTCAGCCTCTTCCATCAGCGTGGCGTAGGTTCGGAGGTCCCCGTTCCTCTGATAATGCAGGGCCTCCGTCAGCTTCTTTTCATATTCTTTCTGCAGTTTCTTGCGTGGATCACCCTTCAAAAATCCCAGCATTTTTTACGCCCGTTTTGTGAGTTTGTTCAGAACCTTACGTCACTCCGACTGGAAAGTTCATAAATCTTTCATAACCCGATGCTCTGGCCAAACGGGTGAATGACGATAAAGCACGATCAATAAAGCTACTCAGTCAAGCTTACCCTCGTGGGATTGACAAGGGTGAGGAGGGTGACGAATGTGAAGAGAAAGTAATAAAAGGCACCCTCGATGTCCTAACAGGTGTTACCATCAGCGCCCTCGGCCTTGAGCTCCCCTCCGGCAGCCGATGATCGCGGGCCGGGGTTTGTCTCCGGCTACGAACTGATCCTGAATCGACTATGGGAATGCAGTCCCAAATATGATTGAGTCTGACGCCAAATCTTTTTATCGCGTTCTTGCGCGGATACTACGACCTCGGGCGCGATTGCTCCTGAGGTACGGTGAGAGTGAATCATGACAGCGGTGTTCCATCGCTATGGATTCCAAAGCTGGGAGACCACTGAACTGGTCGAACTGCTGTTATCCCCGGACGCCAGGGAAGTACTCAACAGCTGGTTAACGGATACCAGATTTCTGGATGATAACCTTGAGCCGGCGCTGCTGCCATTGTCGGAAGACGGCGGCACCGGACTGCTTAACCTGGTTATTCGCACTGGCAAAGGGTTCGCTCCCGCCAGACTACTTGATGAGTTGCTGAATTCCGGCTTGGTCGAGCAGGCCACTATGGGGTTCTTCCTGCTGAGACGATCAGCTTATATGCCAAGCCCTCTGGGGCAGCAAAAAGGCATCGAGCAAGACATCACTCCCGGTCGGCCGGGGAATCCCGGTAACCGCTCCGGCTACCGGACACGGCACACTGACGGTGAGTTCTGGACAACAAACGAGCATACCTGAAGGGAGACGGAACGATAAGGCCGGAAAGTTCTGAATCCCTTCGTCCTATGGACTAGAAATCGCTTGCGGCTATCAACTGTTCCCTCGCAACCCGGTATTCACCGGTCAGCCGTTCCACTAGCTCCCTCACCGGCACCACGTCGACGATCTCACTCACACCTTGCCCGGCGGACCAGACGGTTTTCCAGGCCTTGGCTTCGTCATCAACGGGTTTGAGTTTATCGCCGTAGTTCATCTCGGCCGCTTCATGAAGCTTGTCCATGGGATAGCCAGCGGCTTCCAGGCTCTGGCGCATAAAGCTGGCGGGCACGCCCGAAACCGCCGGGGTATGAATGATGTCGCCGGATACCGCTTCGATAACCATGGCCTGATAGGCCGGTTCGGCCTGGGACTCGGTGGTGTTGATAAAGCGGGTGCCCATGTAGGCGAGGTCGGCGCCCATGGCCTGGGCCGCCAGGATGTCTTCTCCGTGGGATAGCGCGCCCGCCAGCAGAATAGTGCCATCGAACACCGCCCGGATTTCATGGACCAGCACAATCGGGTTAACCGTGCCAGCGTGGCCGCCGGCGCCCGCGGCTACCGCAATCACGCCATCAACGCCTGCTTCGGCTGCCTTGCGGGCATGCTTCTGGTTGGTGACATCATGAAAAACCAGGCCGCCATAGCCGTGAACGGCTTCAACCACCTGGCTGGCGGCGCCCAGGGAGGTAATGATAATGGGTACTTTATGCTGTGCGCAGAGTTCCAGGTCGGCCTGCCAGCGCGGGTTGGTTTTATGGACGATGAGGTTGACGGCATAAGGCGCCGCGGACTTGTCCGGATGGGCCTTGTTGTAGGCCTCCAGCTCCGTGTTCATGGTCACCAGCCATTCTTCCAGGCCCTCACTGGTGCGCTGGTTGAGGGCGGGAAAACTGCCGACAATACCGGCTTTGCAGCAGGCCAGGGCCATTTCAGGGCCTGAGATCAAAAACATCGGGGCGGCAATCAGCGGCAGTGAAAGCCGGTTTTTCAAAGAGGAAGGGACTGACATAGTAGCTCCTGTTAGTATGGGTCCCGGAACTTTTCCAGGCCGCCTGAATATCAGCGTGTTCTGATAGTAGCCTCTTAAGTAATGAATCAAAAGGAGTCCCCATGGGCGAAGCAAAACGTCGTAAAGAGACCGGCACCCCGGCCCCTAAAACCAAAGTCGAAAAAAAGAAGCCACTGTGGGTCAGCGCCGGTGTTTCTGCGTTTGCGGTCATTCTGGTGATCGTCTTTTTTGCCACGCGGCCGCCGTCCCAGGACTCCGATTCTCTACCAAAAGCGGCGGAAAACGCCGGAGACTTTCCCGCCCAGCTGGATCAGTACGGGGTGTCGGTGGGAGCTGAAAATGCCCCCGTCGTGGTGCGTGAGTTTGCCGATTACCAATGCCCGGCCTGTGCGCAATTTTCCAGCGCGAGCCAGCGCTTGAAAACAGAATTTGTGGAATCCGGCGATGTGCGGTTTGTGTATTACGACCTGCCGTTGCGCCAGCATGAAAACGCTGTACCAGCCGCGCTGGCAGCCCGGTGTGCCGGTGACCAGAACGCCTACTGGCCCATGCACGATAAGCTGTTTGACAACCAGTCCGAGTGGAGTGCCACCGATTCCGCAGTGGATATGTTTACCCGCTACGCGGGGGATCTGGAGCTGGACGAACGACGTTTTAGAAACTGCATGACATCGGAGCTTCATCTTGAGGCCGTCAACCGCAGTCGTGAAGTGGCAACGCAGCTTCGGGTCACCAGTACCCCTACCGTTATGGTGGATAACATTCGCCTGACTCAACCGGGTTGGGGCCAGCTCTCGGCAGTGGTCAAGCGGGAATTGGCCAACGCCGGGCAATAGTCGCAGTATCCCTTACGCGAACAGCCGGTAAAACCCGTATAATCGCACCTATTGTGGCCGCCCCGGAGACCCGGGGTGGCCTGTACGCATCTTTCAGGGTTTTATCATGTCTTTTGCCGCGCTCCAGTTATCCGAACCTTTGCTTCAGGCCATTGAAGAGCGTGGTTACAAGCAGCCTTCGCCAATCCAGTTACAGGCAATCCCCGGAATTCTTCAGGGCCGCGATATGCTGGCGGCCGCGCAGACCGGCACCGGCAAAACTGCCGGCTTCACCTTACCGTTGTTGCATCGCCTCGAACATGGTGAGCCGGTTCGCAGCAATTCTGTAAGAGCGCTGATCCTTACCCCCACCCGTGAACTGGCAGCCCAGGTTGGCAGCAGCGTCGCGCTGTATGGTCGTTACATGGAACTGACCGCGGAAGTGGTTTACGGCGGGGTGCGCATCAATCCGCAAATGATGAAGCTGCGCAAGGGTGTGGACATCCTGGTGGCCACTCCGGGACGCCTGTTGGACCTTCACCGCCAGAACGCGGTGCGCTTTGATCAACTCGAAGTGCTGATCCTCGATGAAGCAGACCGGATGCTGGACCTGGGTTTTATTACCGATATCCGGAAAATACTTGATCTGTTGCCCGCCAAGCGCCAGAACCTGCTGTTCTCGGCCACACTGTCGGCAGACATCCGCACCCTGGCTCGCGGTTTTATGGAGCATCCGCTGGAAGTGGATGTCAGCCCGAAGGAACTGGCCGCCGTTACCGTTCAGCACAACCTCCACCCGGTGGACAAAAAGCGCAAGGGCGAGCTTCTGAGCCACCTGATTCGCTCCCGTGGCTGGTTTCAGGCGCTGGTCTTTGTCAAAACCAAAAAGGGCGCAGACCAGCTGGTAAAAGAGCTCCATGCCGATGGCATCTCCTGTACCGCGATCCACGGTGACCGGTCCCAGGCCATGCGCAACAAGGCCCTGGAGGATTTCAAATCCGGCAAAATAGGTATTCTGGTGGCCACCGATGTGGCGGCGCGGGGCCTGGATATCGAGAGTCTGCCGCTGGTGGTGAACATGGATCTGCCCAAGGTGGCGGAAGACTACATCCACCGTATCGGTCGTACCGGTCGTGCCGGCAGTAAAGGCCGTGCCGTCTCCCTGGTGAGTCATGATGAAGTGGTTGAATTGCGCGGGATCGAGCGGTTGCTCAAGAAGAAGATAGTCCGCGATTTCATCAATGGCTTCGAGCCAGAACACAATGTGCCGGTTTCCCCCGAGCCCACTGCGAAACTGAAAAAGACCACCAAGCCCAAAAAGCCCAAGCGGCCGAAGCTGTCCCCCGGTAAACTCAGGGCGAAGAAGGTAGCTGCGGGTAAGGCGGCAGGCAAGGCGGGCAAGGCAGGCAAGAGCGGTGCTCCCAGCGCCAGGACATCCGGCCAGGGCAAGCCCTCCGCCAAGCCGCCAGGCCGTCGTCCACCGAATCCGGGCAAACGCCCCGCGCCCGCAGACACCACGACAACTGAATGATGACCACCGGAGCTACTATGATCGACGTTGGGCGCTATGCTCGTTTGAAGGTCTCACGTATCGAGGACATCGGCGCCCGGCTGGAGGCCGGTTCGATGGGCGAGCTGCTACTGCCGACCAAGTACGTCCCCGCTGATTGCAAACCGGGTGACAAGCTGATGGTGTTTGTGTCACTGGACTCGGAAGACCGCCCGATTGCCACCATGGAAAAGCCCAAGGCTCAGGTTAATGAGTGCGCGTGGCTGAAAGTGGTGTCGGTTTCTGACGTGGGAGCCTTCCTTGACTGGGGGTTGTCAAAAGATCTGTTCGTGCCGTTCTCCGAGCAGGGCGTGAAGATGCAGGAGGGTCGCTCCTACCTGGTGTATATCTATGAAGACAACACCGGCCGCCTGGCGGCAACCACCAGACTCAACCGCTTTATAAAAGATAGGGCCGAAGGCCTGTCAGACAACGATGAAGTGAACCTGGTGATCGCCGACACCACGGACCTTGGTGTAAAAGCTGTGATCAATCACGAGTTCTGGGGCTTGCTTTACCACGATCAGCTCTTCAAACCCGTGCGCAAGGGTCAGTCCCATGCCGGTTATGTCAGGCGTATCCGACAGGATGGCAAGGTCGAGCTGAGCCTCTACCAGCCCGGGTACGGCAAGGTCAGTGAATTCGCTGAGTCGATCATTGATGCCCTCAAGGCCAGCAATGGTTTTCTGCCGCTGAATGACAAGAGCGCTCCGGAAGCGATCTACTCCACCTTCAATGTCAGCAAGGGCGTGTTCAAGCAAGCCATCGGCGCACTGTACAAAAAGCACCTGATCCTGATCGAGAAAGAAGGCATCCGCTTGATTGAATAAACCCATCGGTTAAAATTTGACCGCTGCCGTGAGGCAGCCCAACAAACCATGCTCCGGATTTACGGTCCGGCCCGCAGGAGAAAACCATGAACGACGTTGTTGTCTGCGCACTCTACAAGTTCGCAGTGCTGAATGATTTCAAGTCCCTTCGCCAGCCCCTGATCGATTTGATGCAGCAGCACCAGGTCTGCGGCACGCTGTTGCTCGCCCGAGAAGGCATCAATGGCACAATTGCCGGAAGCCGCCAGGGTATCGATACCATCAAGCACTGGCTGGCCAGCGATGACCGATTTGAAGGCATCGACTTCAAGGAATCCCTGGTGGATATCCAGCCGTTCAAGCGCACCAAGGTCAAACTCAAGAAAGAAATTGTCACCATGGGCGTCGATGGCATCGATCCGCGCCGTATTGTGGGTACCTACGTTCAACCCAGAGACTGGAACACGCTGATTTCAGACCCCGAGGTGCTGGTGATCGACACCCGTAACCAGTATGAAGTGGAGATCGGCAGTTTCCGGAACGCCGTTAATCCTGCCACCGACACCTTCCGGGAATTCCCGCAATACGTGAAAGAGCACCTCGACCCGGACAAGCACAAGAAAGTGGCAATGTTCTGTACCGGCGGCATTCGGTGTGAGAAATCAACCGCCTATCTGAAGGAGCAGGGTTTTGACGAGGTCTACCACCTGCATGGCGGTATTCTGAAATACCTGGAAGAAGTGCCCCAGGAGCAAAGCCTGTGGCAGGGTGAGTGTTTTGTATTCGATGACCGCGTAACGGTGAATCATAACCTGGAACGCGGTGACTTCGACCAGTGCCATGCCTGCCGACGGCCGATCACCGAAGCCGACAAGCAACGCCCGGAGTACGAACAGGGGGTCAGTTGCCATCAGTGTCTGCATGGTTTGACAGAGGAGCAGAAGTCTCGCTTTGCCGAACGGGAGCGGCAAATGCGTCTGGCCCAACAGCGCGGCGAAGTTCACGTGGGCGGAGGTGCGGCCAGACTTATTACTGAAAAAAAGGCGGCAAAGCAGACACAGCGTGCGTTACAGGCCCGCAAAAGCCTGGCGGGGGAGCGCCGCTGAGAGGGTGGGTGGTATCTGAGGGCATTTGTTAAGCGTAACGATCATGGTACAACCGCGCGGCGTATCAGAACGTTGTGTTTAATAATCCCCTAAGGAGATGCTATGCAGTTCTCAAAAGTGACGGCCTGCCTGCTGGCGGTTGGTTCTTCTGTCGCGCTTGCGCAGTCTGGCGATCGTGACTGGACCGGCGAAGCAGAGCTTGGTGTGCTGGTGACTTCCGGCAATACCGAGGAAACCAACATCAATGGCCGTCTTGGAATGGTCCATGAAGTGGCGCGCTGGCGGAATCTGCTTGAACTGCGCACCCTGTACTCCAAAGCCGATGGCGAAACTACGGCGGAGCGCTACGCCACTTCTGCTGAAACCAATCTGAAGTTTAATCAACGCCAGTACCTGTTCCTGCGTGGCGCATACGATGATCAGCGCTTTTCCGGCTACGACTTTCAGTCTTCGGCCACCACCGGTTACGGTAACCGGGTTTGGGAGCTGGGAGAGCGTTCTTTTCTGGATCTCTCGGTGGGTGGTGGTTACCGCTTCAACAAACTGAAAGAGCCGGACGAGGACGGTTCCAGGGATGAAGAGGAAGCTATTGTCCGGCTGGCCGCTCAATTTGATTATGCCTTCTCGGATAACGCGCTCTTTCGTCAGAAACTCGGTTCAGAGATAGGTCTGGATGAGAACAACGTCATAACCCAGTCTGAGACCTCATTACAGGCCACCGTCGTGAACGACCTTTCGATGAAAGTGGCTTTCAGGGTCAAGGACGTATCTGACGCGCCCGCGGGCAACGAAAATACGGATACGGAAACATCACTTTCGCTGCTATACGGGTTCTAATCCGTCGCCAGCGGTTTATTTTTTTTAGCTTTGGCAGCGCGCTGCTGTTTGGCCTTGGCGGCGAGGACGGTGCCGTAAATGACTTTTACATCCCGGGCAAATTGCTCAATGGAATAATCCCTGGCAAACGCCAGTGCATTGTCAGACAGGGTCTTTCTAAGGCTTTCATCAGCCAGCAGGCTGGCAATGCAATCCCGCCACTGGTCACGGTTCTCCGGTGTCTTGTAGCCATTGAACCCGTGCCGGACCACATCATCAATTCCGCTCGACCGCACCGCCACCACCGGCAAGCCAGCGGCCATGGCTTCTAGGATGACCATGCCCTGGGTTTCTGATTTGGAGGCAAAAAGAAAGATGTCCCCCAACCGATAATAGGTCGCCATGTCATCGGGTGGCACTGAGCCCACCAGCGTGACAACCTCTTGCAGACCAAGAGTGTCGATCCGCCTTTGCAGGCGATCCCGCTGGTGTCCCTCGCCAATTATCAGGAACCGGAAGGGCATTCGGGTTTTTGTCTTCAGGCTGGCAATGGCATCGATCATAAAATCGATGTTTTTTTCGTTCGACAACCGGGAGACGCTGATAAAAATGCGTTCGTCGCCCAGCCCGAGTTCAGACCGCAACGTGTTCACCTCCCCCTCTGTCACGCTCTGGAAACGCTCGTATTCAATCCCGGTAGGCTGGATAAAAGTAGGGGATTTTACTCCGATCATGCGCAGGTATTCTTCGGTGGAATAGGTCGGCACGATAACGGCATCGCATTTGTTGGCGAAGCGTTTGATCAGGGCGTGAGAGATCAGGTTGCGGAACAGTGTGCCGGGTAAGGGCACAAAATGGGCGTAGTGTTCAAGCCGTGTGTGGTAGGTGTAAACGGCTGGAATACGAAGACGGTGCGCCACAAAAAGCCCCAGCGAACCCAGCCAGAAAGGGTGGTGAAGGTGAACGATGTCTGGCTTGAAAGCCCTCACCCGTTTTCGGATCCGGCCCAGAAAAATATTGGCTAACCGGAATTCCCGCTTTTCACCCATCGCCAGCAGTGAGGGGACCCGAAGCACATAGTCTTCTTTTTCCGGTTGTTCCTTATAGCGTGGCGCGACCACCAGTGTGGTGTTGCCGGAGGCCTGCAGGCCCCGGCGGAGGCGTTCAATTGAAATCGGCACACCGCCGATAAATGGCAGATAGTTATTGGTAAACATGGCCACACGCAGAGGCTTGTCCAGCCAGGGCGTGGGATCAAGATCGTAGTCCGGGTAATAGTCCTTGCCTACAAACACAATGGCGTACAGCTTGATGGCGATCAGCGTTAATGCGCTGACGATCAATATGAAATTGATATAACCCACGTAAAACAGCGAGTAGATGAAAAACCAGAGGCTCTCCAGCCGCTTGAAAACCGGGTGCTGGCCGATTTCCAGAGGTACAAGCTCGCTGGTGACGGTATCGGCATCCACTGAGACCTTCACGAAGTGGTGAAAACTCACCTCGTTGTTAAGCACAAGCCCACCTGCGCCGCCGGTGGCAATGAACTCCGTACCATAGTGTTGCTGACGGTCGTACTGCGAGATATTGGCGGAGAACGCGGCATCAATGTTGTACTCCCGGATGATGGTGATCAACTCGTCACGAAATCCGGGGGGGTGAAGATAGTCCTCGTCCTCATCGAACAGCACATCTTCGCCACTGCGCATCAGCGGGTGGCCGACAAACAGGAAGGTATGGGCGCTGCCGTTTTGATCCAGAATTTCCCGCAACCAGCGAGTCTGCCAGCGCCAGGGGGTTTTGCTGGTACTGTCGAGAAAGACAAACCGGCTGTTGCCCGCCTGCATGGTGAAAAAATAGGGGCCGAAATGCTCATAGAACCGGAAACTGCCGAAGCTCTCGTACTCGTGCTGCCCGAATGTCAGCAGGTAGGGCATAGCCAGGTAGCTGAGGGTACCCTGAACGGCCCGGTACTTGTCCTCACTGCCACTGCTGACGGCATTGCCGGCAGACACCACAAAATCGACCCCCGCGTTGTTGATCATCGGGATGATCTTGCGCTCGAAGATACCTACGGAGTTATTGATGTTGCCAACAACCGCAAAGCTGAAGGTATCCCGGTCCTCCAGCAGGTTCTGGATGCGGTTGACCTGTTCGGTGTGAATTGCCTTGAAACTGGGTTCAAACAGGTTCAGGTAGGCTTTGTAGCCGATCAGTAAGGTGACAATCAGCACATTCAGATAGAACAGGACTTTCAGTGGATGGCGCCTGATCATTGAGCATCCTTTCTGCCACGGGCAAGTTCCCTTTGAAATATCACAAGCCCGGCAATCATGCCGAGGTAAATCGTCAGCAGACGCCAAGCCACAATCACCAGGATCAGGTGGTTTGCAGACAGTATGTCACGGAAGAAACTCCCGAAAATCCCTTCGGAAATACCCGAGGCGCCCGGGGTCGGGGAGAAGTACATGATAAACGTCGTCACCACCAGCAGGCCGGTGCTGGTCAGGTAATTGACATCGTAATCCAGGCTCGCGATCAGCAGAGCGGGAAAGCTGAACAGGCTGAGCAGGAACACCGCAGTAAACACAATGGACAGCAAAACACTTACCGGTGGTCCGTGCAGATATTCACTGAAACTGTAGGAGAATCTGAGCATTTCCCGCCGGGCTTTGTATTGCCAGCGTTTGTGCCGCCTGGCACTGAGCAGGTGGAAACGGCGTAACCCATGCAACAGCTTCGACAGTGGGCCGATCAGCCAGTGGGTGCGAAACAGTACCACCGCAAAAAAGCTGAGGTAGAGCAGGATGAACGCCGCCAGCGCCAGGCCGATATCCTTGAGGATGGGCTGATTATCGAGCGCGTTCAGGGTAAGCAGGAACACGGGCGTGAGCGAGAAAATAAAAAAGATCGCAAGAACGGTTCGGATGGTGGTGGCCGCAGTCGCCCGGCCAATGGGTACACCATAGCGCTGCAGATACCACACCTGCGCAACACCGCCGCCGGTAGCCATGGGGGTCACGTTGGAAATGAACACATTTATAAACACCAGGCGAAACAACGCCCGGAATGACAGGCTGTGACCGAGCGCCTTGAGGGTGTAATGCAGCCGCAGTCCATCCGATGCAAAATATACCATCAAAAGTGCCACTAAAGCCGCCACAGTGCCGGGCTGGATTAACCGGAAATCAAAGGAAAAGCTCTTACCTGCAAACTGACTGTAAACCGCATATAAGCCTGCGGCTGTCAGTCCGATAAACAGCAGGCTGAAAAAAGTGAGTCGCCGCCAGGCCGTACGCGGCGGCTCAACGATTTCGGTGTAGTCTGTCATGGCGGGCCCGTCGTGATAGGAGCCCGCAGTTTACTGCCTCAGGGAGGGGGGCTGTCCAGTGAACAGCCTGTCAGACGAACTGGTGCAGACGGGGTTTGGCGCCACATGGTGACCGTAAACCATCATCACTTCTTACGACTACTTGGTCAGCACCATGTAGTCGTAAGAAGTGATGATACGGTTCAGTTCGCCGTTTTCTTTCATTTCGGCGAGTTCACGATCAAACAGCTTCACGAAATGGGGCCAGCGCGGAGCAAACATCAGCCGATAGGGCGATTCATTCAACACCATGGGCTCAACCTGAAAGTCGTCGTCCCAGCCGTGCATGCGCATGACCCATTTACCGCTGCGATAGTTGGAAAGCAGCCCATCGAAGCGCTCTGCGCCGGCGAGCCGTCGAAACATGCTGACCTCGTCGTGGAGCTCAAGTCTGGTGATCTCGCCGGATTCAAACAGGGGTTCCAGCATAGGGTAGCTGTAGCCGAGTTGGGTAATGAGAGTCTTACCGGCAAGATCGTTCGGTGATGTCAGATTCAGGGGTTGATCCTTGCGGGTGAACACGACATCCCTGGCAATGGTAACCGGCGCTGTAAACAGGAAGCGATGAGGCTCGTTGGTCCATTCCATGGCACGCATTGTCACATCTACCCGGCCTTCAAGAATAAAGTCATCGACCCGGTTGGTGGGAACCTCGGTTGCTATCACCGAGTAGTCATATTCTCGCGCTATGCGGGAGAGCACATCCCAGAAAATACCGCTGACCGAACCATCATCCTGTTTGATGGTGTAAGGGGGAATACCTCCCATCCCGATGTTGAAAATCAGCTCATCGGCAGGATGGTCGGCAGCCAGGGCCGTGGGAGTCACGCCAAGTGTGAATAAAACTCCAAATAGAATTCCGCTCAGCCGTACCATTTAATCTCATGTCGTTAAAGAATGCATACTTAGTAAAGTACAACTCGCTCCCCGAGCGCAACCACAAACTACTGTAAGTTTGCTTCAGGTCATCCCGGCAGCCTTAGAGTCCGGTCACGGTGTGGCTGCTAATGCCTGATAAATAAGCTTCTTCTGATGGTTGGCAAACCCTGCTACCTGGTTTTCCGCTTCGATAGGGTTGCGGTCTATCACGGCTTTCATGAGTCGGGTGAAGAACTCTCCGGTACGGTCAAGATCCTGGCGATACTTGTCTGCACACAGGTAATACATGCGGCTGACGGCTGGTTTGAAGTTTGCCAGGGCTTCTGTGAGATAGGGGTTGCCCACCAACTCATTGCACATGTCCATCACATCGAAACTGGCCTGGACCATCTCGGACACATCGGTATTGGTGGCTTGCATAGTCTGGATAACTTTACCCACCCGGGTGACCAGGCGCTCCCTGTCCTTCTCCTGCCAGCGCTCGCAGAGCCGCCGGGCCAGCATCATCAACAGGTGCATATAGACGTCATACAGCTCTGAGGCGTGTTCGGCATCCAACTGCGTGGCGCAGGATCCTTTGCGAGGCGTGATGTCGATCAGGTGCCAACGCTCAAGGGTATAGAGCGCCTCCTTGACTGAGGCCCGGCTTACTTTCAGCTCCGCCGCAATCGTGGCTTCGTGTAGCCGTTGCCCGGGTTTTATGGCACCGGTCATGATCCGGTTCGCCAGAAAATTGGTGATCTGCTCGGCCAGTGTATTGGGGATCTGGAAGTCCATGAATGTCCGGGTGCTCGCGTGTGGCCAGTATGTTCACTGAAGTTTAGCACACCAAACGTATTAATTGACGACTGATGTATTGTAGGACAATATTACAAAATGAGACTGTCGCGGACCTGTTCAAGGTCAACGTAAAAAATCATTCCTGCAAGAGAGCAGAGCTATGAATGCCAAAAACCTTTCCCTGCCCCGGGACCCTGTAAGACGTCGCTTGTTGTTGCAGCTCAAGAAATACAGCTATCTGATTGCCATGTTGCCGCTGGCGCTGTCTGGATTACTGCTGGCCGCCGGTGAAGCAACCGGTTTGGTCAACCTGTTCGCCTGGGGCGTGCCCGTTGTGGTGTTCGGTATTATTCCGGTGCTGGACAAGCTGCTGGGGCAGGATTCACTTAACCCGGACGAGCAGGCAGACGTTCCTCAGATGAACAGCGAGCGCTTTTATCAGGTCATGACACTGGGCTGGGTCGCAGGCTTTGTGGTGTTACTGATCTGGGGGCTGCAGGTGCTGGCCTCGGGAATCTTCAGCCTGCCGGGGGCCATCGGTTGGACCTTCTCCATCGGCATTGTCGGAGGCCTGGGCATCAACGTTGCCCACGAACTCATTCATAAAGATGGCAAACTGGAAACCCGGGCGGGCGGTTTTTTGCTGGCGCTGGTGTGCTACGGCGGCTTCAGGGTGGAACATCTGCGGGGCCATCATGTTCATGTCTCCACGCCGGATGATGCTTCCTCCTCCCGCTACAACCAGCCGCTTTACAATTTCCTGCCCCGGGCATACGCCCGCAACTTCATCAACGCCTGGCGCCTGGAAGCCCGGAAACTGGAACGCAAAGGCCTGCCGGCGCTGCACTGGCGCAATGAGCTGATCTGGTGGTACAGCATTTCTGCAGTGGCATTGGCCCTTTGCACCCTTGTCTTCGGCTGGCTGGGCGTGGCTTATTTCCTCGGGCAGAGTTTTATCGCCGTCACACTGCTGGAAATCGTCAACTACCTGGAGCATTACGGCCTCCATCGCCGCATGCTTGAAAACGGCCGATATGAACGGACGGGCCCGGAGCACAGTTGGAACTCCAACTATTTTCTGACCAACGTGTTCCTGTTCCACCTGCAACGCCACAGCGACCACCACGCCCACGCCAGGCGTCGGTACCAGGTGCTGCGCCACCACGAGATTGCTCCGCAACTACCCGCGGGTTACTCGACAATGATTGTGTTGGCGCTGTTCCCGCCCCTGTGGAAAAAAGTGATGAATCCGAGGGTAGAAGCATATTACCAAGGGGAGGAGCATCAGCTGGCATGAACCAATCTCCTCTTAAGCGATAACGCCAATGTTCCATGGGTTCTGGTGGGATCCTCCTCTCCAGACCGTGTATTGCCATGGATGGCAATACCGAGCCTACATGGATGTATTTACGGCGTGTCTGGGGAGGAGGATGCCACCAGAATCCGTTCGGCGAAAAAGCAGTCCTGAAGAAGCCAGCCAGTACGCCCCCTTGAAATCCGCCTAAATCATAAGCATGTATGGAGTTAACCATTCATCCCGCGAGCGGAGTGCAACCATGCATCGCCATTTCGAACAGGCCCCCGGCCTCCACGATGAAAGCGTCCCGGAAACCGAAGGATATGTGTTCAACCAGACCATGCTGAGGATCAAGGACCCGAAACGGAGTCTCGACTTTTACACCCGCATCATGGGCATGCGACTGGTCCGCAAACTCGATTTCCCGGAAATGAAATTCACTCTGTACTTCCTCGCCTACCTTGACGACCGGCAAGCCAGCACCGTGCCAGCGGATGATGCCCACAGAACCACGTTCATATTCGGCCGTGAGGCCATGCTGGAGCTGACCCACAACTGGGGCACGGAGAGCGACGAAACCTTCGAATATCACAATGGCAACGACGAGCCACAGGGCTTTGGCCACATCGGCGTCGCCGTGCCGGATGTCTACAATGCCGCCGACCGCTTTGAAAAACTGGGTGTGGAATTCGTCAAACGCCCGGATGATGGCAAGATGAAAGGCCTGGCCTTTATCAAAGACCCGGACGGTTACTGGATCGAAATCCTGCAGCCGAATATGCTGGAGAAGTTACGGAAAGACAGCTAAAGGGAAGAACGCTGGACGGAACGCTGATATCAAGCCGCTGGGGAGTCCTGGCCGGCCCTGGCAATGATATCAGGTTTCCGGGCGGCTCCGGAACGTGACGCCACAACGACTGCGATAGTCAGGATGACGGCCCCCAGTATGCCCATGGCAGCGAGGTTTTCACCCAGAATCACCCAGGCCAGTGCTGCAACGAACAGCGGTTCCAGCGTGACGATAATGCTGGAGGTAGTGGCCGGTGTGTTCTTCATGCCCGCAAAGAAACACAAATACCCCAGACACGTCGGCACCAGACCGATATACACCACCAACAACCAGTCAACGGTGCCTAAACTCTGCAGCTGAGCCAGACCGCCCGATAACGCTACGATGGGTAGCAAGGTCAGGGCCCCGGTGAAAAAGCAGATAAATGCCGTGGCAAATACCGGTGCGCCGCTGGCGGCGTGTCGGCTGGTCAGCGTGAAGCCTGCATAAACAAAAGCCGCTGCCAACGCCATGGCGATACCCGCAAGCCGGATGTTGCCGGTGGTCTTCATATCACCCATCACCAGCAACGCTGTGCCACCAATGGCCGCAATCAGAGCGATGAGTGTGGTCAGGCCCGGTTTTTCCCCGAGAATCGGCGCCGCCAGGAGCGCGACAATGACCGGCGACAGGCACAGGGCAATCAGCGTGGCGATGCCAGCACCGGTGAGATCCACTGCCACCAGATAGGTGCCTTGGTATGCCGCCTGAAAAACCCCGAGCGCTGCCAGCGCGAGCAGGATTCTGGGGGTGATGCGAGCGCGCTGACTGGAGTCGGTATGCCGGCGCTCCCACAGCATCAGCACGAAAAAACAGGGGAAGGCAATGCTCAGCCGGGCGAGGCCCAGGGTCAACGGCTCCAGTTCGCTGCCGGTAAACAGGAATTTTGCAGCAATACCAGTCGTGGCCCAAAGGGCCGCCGCCAGAGCAATCAGCAGTGCGCCTTTGAGGACTTTAGCCTGGGCGGGGGTTCTGGGCGCTGGCATGGAGAAAGCCTTTCAGAGGAATGATTCAGGGCCGGAAGTACCGGTCAAGAGGCAAGGGGCAGGTTATTCCGCCCCGATCACAATGACAATCAACTCCTTCGGTCCGTGGACGCCGTAGGCGAGGGTTTGTTCGATGTCGGCGGTTTTAGAGGGGCCGGATATCAGCAGGGCGTTGGTGGGCATGCCGGAGGCCCATCGTTGCAGCGCAATGGCTTCGTGGAAGGTGGCGAAGATCTGGTCCGCTTCCAGTACGGCAATGTGTATGGGAGGCACCAGGCTCATCAGGCGCGGTTCGTCAGCGTTGGGCCAGAGGATGAGGGAGCCGGTTTCGGCGATGGCACCACGAGTCGAGGTAATGGCTGCGTCGACGTCGTTGAAGAGTTTTGGTAGCCAGTGCTCGATAGCTGTGTCGTAACCCAGGAGCTCGGGCATGTCAGGCCTGTCAGCGTCCCGAATAGTTCGACCGATGGCATGCTTTAAGGGCACCAGTAAATTCCGGGCTGACCGGGATTGCAGGATGTCGGCAAGGGTATCGAGCCAGTCTTCTTCGCTTACGCGGTGTACCTCGCCGTGGACCGACTCGATCATCTTCTGAAACCGGTCGAGCTTCTCCGCAGCGCTCCATTCGCGATCTGCAATCACGCTGAAGTCTGTTTCCGGAACCGCAATTTCGCCGCCATGGCGCTGCCGCAAGCGCTGTAGTATCTGTTCCCGGGCACTCATGACAGGTTTCCTCGTTGAGCGACGTTGCTGGATTGGGGCATGCGGGCTGAAGGTCTCACTGAGGACGACCGTTGGGCCATCATCTGGTGCAGCGTTTTGGGTGCCAGCTTCGGGGCCGACCGATACCGTGTCCAGCCTCCCATGGTTCTGGGCAGTAATTTGCGGAAGCGGGCAGACACCGAGGTGCCTAGCCGGTACAGCCAGGGCTGGCTGTGCATCCAGCGCCACCCCAGCCAGGCTGCGGCTTCGAGGTGGCCGCGTTTGACGCCGTGCCCGCGGACATTGCTGGGTCGTTCGGAATCACCGTCCACAGACTCCCTCCGCAGGCGCACCAGCAAGTCAGGTATCGGAATCTTGACCGGGCAGACTTCGCCGCAGGCCCCGCAAAGCGAGGAAGCGGTCGGCATGTGCTGAGTTGCCTCCAGCCCGAGCATATGGGGCATCAGGATGGAGCCGATCGGTCCGGGGTAGGTGGTGCCATAAACATGACCGCCCACCCGGGTATAGACCGGGCAGTGGTTCATACAGGCGCCGCAGCGAATACAGCGCAGGGTCGCCAGCAGTTCGTCATCCTGGTAGATGGTCGAGCGGCCGTTATCCACCAGCACCAGATGCACCTCTTCCGGGCCATCCAGTTCGTTGAACTGGCGCGGGCGGGAAATCATGTTGAAGTAGGTGGTGATGTGCTGGCCGGTAGCGGAGCGGGTCAGCAACGCGAGCAGGCCGGTGACATCCTCCATGGTCCCCACCACTTTCTCGATGCCCGTCACTGCGATGTGGCAAGCGGGCACGGTGGTGGTCATGCGGCCGTTACCCTCGTTTTCCACCAGACACAGGGTGCCGGTTTCAGCGACCGCGAAATTCACCCCGGACACCCCGACATCCGCGTTCATGAACTTTTCACGCAGCTGCTGGCGGGCGCTGGCAGTCAGGTAGTTGACGTCGTGGGAACGCTCGGTGCCGGTTTTCTCATGCAGCAGTTCGGAGATCTCCTCGGTGTTCTTGTGAATCGCCGGCATGATGATGTGGGAGGGCGTTTCCTCGGCAAGTTGCACGATGTACTCGCCAAGGTCTGATTCCAGCGCTTCGATGCCCTGTTCTTCCAGGTAATGGTTCAGTTCCATTTCCTCGGAGACCATCGATTTGCCCTTGATGACCGTTTTGGCATTACGGGCGACACAGATTTTGCGAACGATCCGACAGGCTTCATCACCGTCATTGGCCCAGTGCACCCGGACACCGTTGTCCGTCAAATTCTTTTCCAGCTGCTCCAGCAGGTCTGGCAGGTTAGCGAGTGCCCGTTGGCGAATGTTGGCACCCAGCTCCCGCAGGGTTTCCAGCTCCCAGCCTTCAAACGCGGAGCGGCGCTTGCTCATCAACCCATCCATGGCATTGCGGAAATTGCGGCGGATTTGCGGGTTCTCAAGCGCAACCCTGGCGCGGGGATGGAATTGCTGGACAACCGCACCGTGAGCGGCCAGGTTTTCAGCGGATGGGGTGTCGGAGTGTGATGTCGGTTGGTTCATGAGCGGGAATCTCCTTCAACCGGGTCCGTGGGCGAGCCTGAGACTCGCTGCCACAGAAAGCTCAGTATGTGCTGGCCGTTGAGCGGGCGGGCGGATTTCTCCGCGCAACCAGCAATGTTCATCAGGCAGCCGCAATCGGTGGTAACAAACTCCGGTGCCCCGGCCTCCACCAGACTCGTCACTTTATCAGTGACCATGGCACCGGAAATTTCCGGATGCCGAACAGCAAAAGTACCCCCGAACCCACAGCATTCTTCGGCCCGTACCTGTTCGACCAGTGTCACATTGGAGAGCTGCTTGAGTAGCTTGGGCCCCACTTCGGCCACGCCCATCTCGCGCCGGGCAGAGCAGGAGGTGTGCATTGCCACGGTGGCGGGTTGCCCGAGGTCCTGCAGTTTGATGTGGCACACATTGAGCAAAAAGTCCGTCAATTCCCATACCCGGCTGGCAACTTCGTTGGCTGTTTCCGCCTGGGGCAAACCCCTGAACAGGTCCGGGTAATGCTTTCGCATCATGCCACCGCAGGAGCCGGAGGGCACCACAATGGGCCAGCCTTCCGGAAACAGGTCAAGTTGGGCGGCCGCCACGGAGCGTGCTTCATCGTGATAGCCGGAGGTGTAGGCAGGCTGACCGCAGCAGGTCTGGTCGCGAGGGAAAATAACCTCAATGCCTTCGCGCTCAAGGAGCTGGATGCCCGCCATGCCGGCTTCAGGGTAAAACAGGTCGATCAGGCAAGTGCCATAGAAATACACTTTCTGTGGCTTGGACGGATACAGTTTAATGGCGTCAGTCATTGTTGTTATCACTCTCCCGGACGGGTAGGGCGGCTTGCATGATTCGTTTGAATCAATTGCCTTCTTATATCTTTACGATAGGCACCACGAATTGGCCTGTCTAGGCGACTTTCGACTCAAAAGTATGGGGAAGGAAAATGTGGAAGGTCCAGCTGGGGATAGAAATCAGAGGCCCCGTAGGCGAGGCCCTGAGTCAGCGCGGGTTATGGGAGCCTTACTTGACGGTCAGGCGCTCTGCATTGGTTTCCAGGGTCTTGGCACCGATGCCTTTAACATTGCCAAGATCGTTGACCGTGGCGAACGGGCCGTTCTGCTCGCGGTAGGAAATGATGGCTTCTGCCTTGGCTTCGCCAATGCCATTGAGGTTTGCCAGTGTCGCTACATCGGCCTCGTTGATGTTGATAGTCTCACCGGGATTGGCAGAGGCAAAACCGGTCAGCAGTGAGAACAGCAATACGAATGTTGCAAGAAAAGATGTACGGGCCATGAAGAGCTCCTTTTTTCGGGTTATTGGTTTTTGATAGCCGAAAACAGATCTGAAGGATGCTGACTCGCAGAGGCAGGCTCTAAAGTAAGACAGGAAAGGACGCAAAAACGGGCAAGGATTCTCAACGAAAGGCTCATCAACAGAGGCCACGGAGAGGTGCACAGTCCTTGTGTACCCTATCCGTGGCCAACTTCCGCCTGATCCGTCAGGCGTCAACTATCCCTGTTTATCGAGTCATCCCTGAGGTTCTTCCCTGTTTGCATCCTGCATGCCTGAACTCCTTTCAAGCGGCGCGTCCCTGCAACCCCGCAATCCTTGCGAGTACTGCTTCCGTGCTAAGGATCATTTTACGCAGGTGCTGATGGGCGAGAACCAGCCTTTGTTGGCACCGCGTGTGAGAGATGGATTACACGCGCGTAATCCCGCAATTTAAGGGGTCGGGGTTCAGCCACCCACCGGATGGTAATCGTTCTGGGCCTGGCTGAGGTACTTGAGCAGTACATCCGCCGGCCAGGGCTGACGGAGCCCCTGTTCATGCTGATGGATCAGGTTGGTGAGGGCCTGATTTATCGGCGCTCGCAGGCCCAGGCGCTCCGCAAGGCGGACCACTTCACCGTTGATCCAGTCCACCTCGGTTGGCCGGCCGGCTTCCAGGTCTTCCCACATGGAAGAGCGGGCGATCGGGTCAATGGTCAGCATTTTTTTGGCAAACCGGGTAAAAAACCAGTCCGGTGATTTCATCAGATACGGGATAGCTGGAGTGGGAATCGCTATCAGCTTGATGGTCGGAATGCCTGCCATTTCCATCAGTGTGAGGGTTTCCTGCTGGGCCCGCGCCAGACAGCGGCGGTAATCCCGTTGTGACAACTCTTCCAGCAAAGGCAGGCCAGACAGGGCGTTGATGGGGTTGTTCAGATTCAGCAACAACTTGGACCACATCACCGAAGGCATGTCGTCCCGCTCTTCCAGCGGTATGCCAGCCCGCTGGAACCAATACAGGAAAGGTTCAAGCGCCGGATGCCTGGTGGCCATTAGATGACCTTCGGTACCCTGGTGAAAATGCCCGTGTTGTTTTTGCAGCACGTTAAACGGAATCATCCCCGCCAGCACCACGCACTCAGGCAGCTGCTCCCGCAGCCTATCGGCATTGCTGATACCATTTTGCAGACTGATCACCGGCGTGCCGGGCTTCAGAACGTCTGCCAATTGCCGACCGGCTTCTTCCGTGGCACCGGATTTGGTGGTGATAATCACCAGGTCTGCGTCGCTGGCGTCTGCCGGATCGGTGGAGTAGGTGCCGGGTTTCAAGGTGGTCTGAAACTCGAAGCCCTTGTAATCGGTGATGGTCAGCGGGTGTTTTTCGAAAAGTTGCTGCAGGCGGGGACGTCCGATCATTCTGACATCTGCCCCGGCGGACAGCAGCCGGCCTCCAACGTAACAGCCGACATTGCCGGCGCCGAAAATCACAATACGGCTTGAATCTGTCATGGGCGGGCCTTTTGGTTTTCTGGATTTGGCATCCCGGATGGACCGGGATGCTGCTCGCTTGTATTTACTATACAGCATCTTTTGCAATGTGGGTTTCCCCCTCCCACAGCTTGCAACCTTAGAGTTGCCTCTAATTCAAAAGCAGGGAGGTTTAAAATCAGGGCGTTGCCTTGTTCTGTTGATGCATCCGCGCCGCCTCCCGAATCTTTTCCATGGTGATTTCTCGCACCGCCGCCTGACTGGTGCGGATGTGGGCGGTGAGCTTTTCTGCGGCAGCGCCGGGTTGGTTGCTGCTGATGGCGTCGAGTATTTCTGCGTGTTCGTTATAAGTGGCGTCGACGCGGTCCGGCCGGGTGAAATCGAGCCGGCGGATGATCCGCAGGCGGTCGGTGATTTCCTGGTGGATGCGGGTCATTTCCCGGTTGCCCGCGGCGGCGACCAGCTCGCAATGGAAGCTTTCGTCCAGGGCGCGAACGGTGCTGCCAATGGCACGTTCAGACGGATGATCCGGGTGCCAGATGGCGTTGAGCTGGCGCAGAATCGGTGGGGGTGTCGGGTGGCTGCAGATCTTGTGCATCGCCGCCCGTTCAAGGGTGATGCGCAAATCGTAGAGTTCTTCCACCCTCTCGAAATCCAGCGGCTTGACCTGCCAGCCACTGCGGAACAGCACATCCATATGGCCTTCCCGCTGCAGCCGGTACAGTGCCTCCCGCACCGGTGTGCGGCTGGCCGCCAGGCGGGTGGCGATCTCGCCTTCACTGAACCTGTCACCGGGAATCAGCCGGAACTCGAAGATGTCGTCCTTGAGGGCCTCATACACCCGATCCGCCACGCTGCTCTGGCGGCGCGGCTTGCCAGCGGATCGGCTCATGGTGCCTTCCTCATATTGCAATGCTGATCAGGGGCTCCCCTGGTGAAAACGCCTTGCCCGGCTCGCAATGCAGCGCACTGATGGTGGCGGAGGCGTTGATTTCAAACTCCACGATTTTAACCGCCAGCTGACCGGCCCGCTCAACATGCTGGCTGTGACGGTTCGGGTGGGCATAAACCGCCATGTTGCGGATACCCATCTGCTTGAGGGTGCGGATGTTACGAACGGCGATTTCGCCGCGATTGGCGATCAGTACGGTGCTGAACATGGTGCAAATCTCCTTATGCTTTGCCGGCCTTGAGCGCGTCGATGTAAGCGCGCCAGCCGCCGAATTCGGTGACGTCCCGGGCGTTTTCCAGGGCATGGCCCTCGCAGATGAAACCGTTGACCCAGCGGCCATCGGCCAGCTCCACATTGCCGATGCCCAGGGGTGGCGGAATCAGATCCACAAAGGAGCCAAAGGCGCTGGCGGGCATTTGCCAGACTTCCAGGATGATTGCTTTACCTTCTTCATCACCTGATACCCGTTTCAGGCCCGGCTTGGGCGGCGAGGTGTCTGGCAGGGCAAACAGCCGGTAATTCGGGCTGGTGGTGGTCTGCTCCCGCAATGTGGCGTGGCGCTCTGTGAGCTGGGTGTTCAGGGGCATGCCGGTCAGATGGGCGCCCACAACGGCGACGGTGATGGTGTCGACAAGACTGGGGCCTGTCAGGGAGGAAGGCATAGCGCTGCTCTTTTCCGTGCGGGCGCTCTCCGCAGGCCGGGGGCGGTCAGTGGCGCCGAGGTGGGTGGGGTTGGCATTGAGCCAACGGCTGGCCAGCTGTTGCAGGTCACCATCCCGCCAAGCGCCGGCAATCAGGGTGACGCCAAAGGGCAGGGCGTCGCTGCGGAAACCCGCAGGCACCGCCAGGGCGCAGAGATCCGCCAGGTTCACGAAATTGGTGTAGGTGCCGAGGCGGCTGTTGAGAGTGACCGGGTCCGCATTCACCGCGGCAATGGTGGGCGCGATGGGCGCGGTCGGCACCAGCAGGGCGTCGATGTCTTGCAACAGGTGATCAATGGCCCGTACCAGCTCTTCCTTGCGGTATTGCGCCCTGAAGGTATCGGTCGCGGTAAAATTGGCGGCCTTGCCGATAATGCCCCGCACGACCGGGTTCATGCTGTCCGGGTGGGCGGCCATGAACTCCTCCACCGCGGCATGACGCTCGGCCACCCACGGGCCCTCATAAAGCAGCGCGGCCAGCTCAGACAGCAGGCTGAAATCCGTCGGTACCAGCGTTACGCCGAGCTTTTCCCAAAGCCCCAGGGTGACGCCCCAGGCGGCCTTCGCGCAGTCATCCCCGAACCACTCCGGCTCGGCGGGAACCGCAAGCCGTTTGATTGCTCCGGGCTGGCGAATGGCAGGGCCGGCGGCTGGCAGCGACTCCGGCCGGGGGCGGGAAAAGGCATCCGAAGGCTGATACACCCCCGCGTGTTCGAATACCTTGCCAGCGTCGGTGACGGTCAGGGCGAAGATGGACACGCAATCCAGCGAGCGGCAGGCCGGGACCACGCCTTCAATGCTGATCGCACCCCGGGTGGGCTTGAGACCGACCAGGTTGTTCAGGCCCGCAGGCACGCGGCCGGAACCCGCGGTATCCGTGCCCAGCGCAAAGGGCACCAGGCCCCGGGCGACTGCAGAGGCAGAGCCGGAACTGGAGCCGCCGCTGATCACCTCCGGATTGAACGTGTTGGGCACTGCACCATAAGGCGAGCGGGTGCCCACCAGGCCGGTGGCGAACTGGTCCAGGTTGGTCTTGCCGATCAGCACGGCGCCTGCGGCTCTGAGCCTGGCGACAACGGCGGCGTCCTGGGCAGGAGTGTACGCATAATCCGGACACGCCGCCGTGGTCTCAAAGCCGGTGGCATCGATGTTGTCCTTGACCGCAAAGGGCACGCCGAACAGCGGCAATGCCGACGGGTACCCTCCGGCTTGAGCCACTGCGCGGTCCAGGCCGGCGAGGCCGTCATCCAGTTGCGCCGGGGTGGCCAGTGAAATCCACGCGCTATCGTCCGCGCCCAATGAGTCGAGCAGGGCGTGCAGCAGGTTGGCGGGCATTTGCTCGTTATCAAGGTAGGCCTGCTGCCAATCCTGCAGTGTCCATCCAATTGTCGAGGGCATTGTGTGGGTTCCATCAGGTCAGTCATCTTGTATACAACCTGCCCATCGCAACCCACGTGCCACTTTCGGTTTTAATTTAAAAGCCAATAAAAACAACAAACTGATGAGAAGTCCGAAGCTTCTGGACTAATTAAGTGCGCACCACTGTGGGACCCAGGCCCAAAAAATAGCGCCATTCTGGTGCGCAGGAGCGTCACTGCGATGCAAGTACCATCCATAATTAAATAAGTCATTGTTTTATAAGTTATTTAAGTTCAGTTCTCAAACGGGCATAAAAACAGACCCGAGCGCTTTCAAACGCTGAACTGGCGGGTTTTGTGACGTTTGATAGTGCAGACCCGGGCATCCAAAAACCTGCCTTATGTCGCTTGTATACTATTCAACCTCATGTTTTAAAAGGGTGTTTTAAAGAGTTGGAACGGCCGATGCACGGTTTCCAGTGCGCCTATCTCGCACGCTAGCTAAAAACACTGGAATAAGGACGAGCATAATGAACGCGAAGAAGAGCCTCAAACTCGGGTTGTCCGCCTTGGCACTGACAGTCTCACTATCCGTTACCGCCCAGGAAGGTCCGATCAAGGTCGGTATCCTGCACTCGTTGTCCGGCACCATGGCGATCAGTGAAACCGCCCTGAAAGACACCATGCTGATGCTGATCGAAAAGCAGAACGCCGAAGGCGGTGTACTGGGCCGTCAGCTTGAGCCGGTCGTCGTAGACCCCGCCTCCAACTGGCCGCTGTTCGCTGAAAAAGCCCGTGAGCTGCTGGCCCAGGAAAAAGTCGACGTCATCTTCGGCAACTGGACCTCGGTGTCCCGCAAATCGGTACTGCCGGTTATTGAAGAGCTGAACGGCCTGCTGTTCTACCCGGTTCAGTATGAAGGTGAAGAGTCATCCGAGAACGTGTTCTACACCGGCGCGGCGCCCAACCAGCAGGCAATTCCGGCGGTCGACTACCTGATGAACACCATCGGCGTGGAGCGCTGGGTACTGGCAGGCACGGACTATGTGTATCCACGCACCACCAACAAGATCCTCGAAACCTACCTGAAAGATCAGGGCGTGGCGGAAGCCGACATCATGATCAACTACACGCCTTTCGGTCACTCCGACTGGCAGAACATTGTGTCTGACATCAAGCGCTTCGGCTCTGCCGGCAAGAAAACCGCCGTGGTCTCCACCATCAACGGTGATGCCAACGTGCCGTTCTACCGTGAGCTGGGCAACCAGGGCGTCTCCGCCTCCGACATCCCGGTGGTGGCCTTCTCCGTGGGCGAGCAGGAATTGTCCGGTATCGACACCGGCCCGTTAGTGGGCCACCTGGCCGCCTGGAACTACTTCATGAGCGTGGACAGCGACGCCAACTACGACTTCATCGATGAGTGGGTCAAGTTCTCCCAGGACGACGAAGCCGTTACCAACGATCCCATGGAAGCCCACTACATCGGCTTCAACATGTACATCGAAGCCGTCAACAAAGCCGGCACCACCGATGTGGACGCGGTCAAAGACGCCATCATCGGTGTTTCCGTACCCAACCTGACCGGCGGCTACGCCACCATGATGCCGAACCACCACATCACCAAGCCGGTGCTGATCGGTGAGATTCAGGACAACGGCCAGTTCTCCACCGTATGGCAGACCCCGTCTACCGTCGCGGGTGATGCCTGGTCTGACTTCCTGCCGGGTTCCCGGGACCTGATCGCAGACTGGCGCAAGCCGATGTCCTGCGGCAACTTCAACGTCAAGGAAGGCAAGTGCGGTGCCTCTGCCGGTGAGCAGGCCCTAGCTGCCGAATAAGGTGAGTTATCCGGAGGTGGCACTGGCCGCCTCTGGAGCCTGTCGTTCAATGGCATGTTACTGATGAGAAACAAAGTAAGCGGACAGGTCTTTCCAAAACCGTACGGAGCCATGGATGGCGGAGGACGAGCGTACAGGGAAGTATTTACAGCGTGTTTTGGAAAGACCTGTCCGCTTACTAACGCACGGATTAGTCATCCCCAAGACAGGACACAACTATGAGCATCACCCGATTGCTCACATCGCTGCTTTTTGTCATTGCCATGGCCTTCACGCCCCTGGCAGCCGCCCAGCAAGAAGACCCCGGCGTTGCCCTGCTGAATGATCTGGCCACAGCCTCTCCGAGGGAAGTGGAAGCAGCCATCAAGGCCATAGCGAACAGCGGCGATGAAAGAGCCAGGAGTTGGCTCGAAGCCTTTGGCAGCAACCGCCTGAGCATCATCAAAGACTCTGGCAAAATCGTGGTCGTGCTGAATAACCGTGGCCGCGACTGGACCATAGCGGACGCCCTCACCAGCGAGAACCTGGGAGAAATCTCCCGCCGGAAGCTGGACCGGATAAATATCAACAATGCCATGCGCCGCCAACTCGAAGGCACGCTGGCGATGCTCGACCTGTACGCCGACAACCCCGATCTGCAAGCGCAGGCAGGTAAAGACCTGCTGGGCAAGGTTGATGAGGCACTGGTCGAACCCCTGACCGAATTTCTGGCCCAGGACCGACCCCGGGCGGTGACCAATCGCGTGGAGCAGGCCCTGGCCATTTACCGGGTGGAACAACTCGGTGATATCGAAGCGGTAGACGTGCTGGCAGGCAGCCTCCACAGCCGCGCCCGGGCTGCCCTGAACAGCGCTGTCACAAGTGACGACCCGGCGCTGGCGGGCAAGGCCCGGATAGCACTGGAATCCGTCGAGCAGAAACTCAAGCTCAACCGCGCCGCCGAGACCCTGTATTTCGGTTTATCCCTCGGTTCGGTGTTGGTGCTGGCGGCCATCGGCCTGGCCATCACCTTCGGTGTCATGGGCGTGATCAATATGGCCCACGGCGAGCTGATCATGCTGGGGGCCTACACCACCTGGGGCATGCAGCAATTGTTACCGGGCCAGCCCGGTCTAGCGCTGATCTTGTCCATCCCTGCAGGATTTTTAGTGGCCGCCCTCGCCGGTGTCGCCATCGAGCGCAGCGTGATCCAGTTTCTCAAGGGCCGCCCGCTGGAAACCCTGCTGGCCACCTTCGGCATCAGCCTGATTCTGCAGCAACTGGTGCGCACCGTGATTTCACCCCTCAATCGCACCGTGATTACGCCGGAGTGGATGAGTGGTTCACTGATTATCAACGACGCCTTGTCCCTGACCCTCAACCGCCTCTACGTACTGGCTTTTGCCCTGCTGGTGTTCGCAGCGCTGATGCTGATCATGCGCAAGACCCGGCTCGGGCTGGAAGTGCGCGCGGTCACCCAGAACCGGGCCATGGCCCGTTCCATGGGCATCAGGGCTACCCGGGTCGACGTCATGACCTTTGCCCTGGGTTCCGGCGTGGCCGGGCTGGCGGGTGTGGCGCTGTCTCAGCTCACCAACGTCGGCCCCAACCTGGGCCAGAACTACATCATTGACTCCTTCATGGTGGTGGTGTTTGGCGGCGTCGGTAACCTCTGGGGCACCCTGGTCGCAGGGCTTACCCTCGGCACCCTCAACCAGTTGCTGGAGCCCTGGGCGGGCGCCGTACTGGCCAAGATTGTGGTGCTGGTGTTCATCATCCTGTTCATCCAGAAACGCCCGCGGGGACTTTTCCCGCAAAAGGGCCGTGCGGCAGAGGGGTAAGGTAATAATATGTGGCTGACACGACCTTTTTATGAGCGTTCCACCCAGCTGTTCCTGGGCATTCTGTTCGCTGCGCTGCTGGTAGTCACCGTGCTGCACGTGGCGCTGCCCGAGGGCCACCCGCTGCATGTGACCAGCTATACGGTCACACTGTTTGGTAAATACCTGTGCTACGCCCTGCTGGCGGTGGCGGTGGATCTGGTGTGGGGATACCTCGGTATTCTCAGCCTGGGCCACGGCGCGTTTTTCGCCCTCGGTGGCTATGCCATGGGCATGTACCTGATGCGCCAGATCGGCGACCGGGGCACCTATGGTGACCCCATCCTGCCGGACTTCATGGTGTTCCTGAACTGGCAGGAGCTGCCCTGGTACTGGCTGGGTTTCGACATGGCCTGGTTTGCCTTCATCATGGTGCTGCTGGCCCCAGGGCTGCTGGCGCTGGTGTTCGGCTTTCTGGCCTTTCGCTCCCGGGTGACCGGGGTGTACCTGTCCATCATCACCCAGGCACTGACCTTTGCGCTGATGCTGGCGTTCTTCCGCAACGAGATGGGTTTTGGCGGCAACAACGGCCTGACCGACTTCAAGGACATTCTCGGCTTTAACCTGCGTACCGATGCCACCCGGCTGGGGCTGTTTCTCGCCACCGGCGTCGCACTGGCCATTGGCTATGTGGTGTGCCGCGCCATTGTGACCAGCAAGCTCGGGCGGGTGAGTGTGGCCTGCCGGGATGCCGAGGCCCGCACCCGCTTTTTGGGTTACCGGGTGGAGCGGGTGCAGCTGTTCGTGTTCGTGGTGTCCGCCATGCTGGCGGGGGTGGCCGGCGCGCTGTATGTGCCGCAAGTCGGCATCATCAATCCGAGCGAATTCTCGCCCATTTTCTCCATTGAAATCGTGGTGTGGGTGGCCCTTGGCGGCCGTGCAACCCTCTACGGCGCGGTCATAGGCGCCATCCTGGTGAACTACGCCAAAACCGTCTTTACCGGCGTCATGCCGGACGCCTGGCTGTTCGCCCTCGGTGCCCTGTTCGTACTGGTCACGGTCTTCCTGCCCCAGGGCATTGCGGGCCTGCTCAAATCCCGCCACACGGCAAAGGAGGCCGCCGCATGAGCATCATGAGCGAACTGACCAACCGTGACCGGGTGTTCGACTTTCTCACCCCGTCGGACTCCCCGGTGGATGTGCGCCACGGCCCCATCCTCTACCTGGAAGATGTCAACGTAAGCTTTGACGGCTTTCGGGCCATCAACAACCTCAACCTCACCATCGACGATGGCGAGCTGCGCTGCATCATTGGCCCCAACGGCGCGGGCAAGACCACCATGATGGACATCATCACCGGCAAGACCCGGCCAGACACCGGCTCGGTCTGGTTCGGCAGCCGCCACAACCTGCTCACCAAAAGCGAGCCGGACATTGCCAGCCTGGGCATCGGCCGCAAGTTCCAGAAACCCACGGTATTCGAAGCCCTCACCGTGTTCGAAAACCTGGAGCTGGCCATGGCCGCCGACAAGCGCATCCTGCCCACGCTGACCGCCATTATGCAGCCGCAATACCGGGACCGCATCGACGATGTGCTGCAGACGATCGGCCTGAAGGACCTGCGGGACAAACTCGCAGGCATCCTCTCCCACGGCCAGAAACAGTGGCTGGAAATCGGCATGCTGCTGATGCAGAAACCCCGTCTGCTGCTGGTGGACGAACCCGTGGCTGGCATGACCGAACAGGAAATGGAACGCACCGCCGAACTGCTCACCGGCCTGGCGGGTAAACAGTCCGTGGTGGTGGTAGAGCACGACATGGGCTTTGTGCGCTCCATCGCCCGCAAGGTCACCGTGCTGCACCAGGGCAGCGTGCTGGCGGAAGGCACCATGGATGAGGTCTCCAACGACCCGGAAGTGATCAAGGTGTATCTGGGGGAGGAGGCGTAATGCTGAAAATCCACAAGCTCAACCAGTTCTACGGCGAAAGCCATACCCTCTGGGATCTGGACCTGGACGTGCCCCGGGGCCAGTGCACCTGCGTAATGGGCCGCAACGGCGTGGGCAAGACCACCCTGATGAAATGCATCATGGGCGAGGAAGACGTCAAAAACGGCAGCCTGCTGTTCGCCGGTGACGTAGAACTCACCAAACGCAAAGTCGAAGACCGCGCCCGCCTGGGCATCGGCTACGTGCCCCAGGGCCGGCAGATCTTCCCGTTATTGACGGTGGAAGAAAACCTTCGCACCGGCCTGGCCGTGTGCAAGGACGGCAGCAAGAAAATCCCCGAGCGGGTCTACGAACTCTTCCCGGTACTGAAAGAAATGCGCAACCGCCGGGGCGGCGACCTCTCCGGCGGCCAGCAACAGCAGCTCGCCATCGGCCGGGCGCTGGTGATCGAGCCGCGCCTGCTGATCCTGGACGAGCCGGGCGAGGGCATCCAGCCGAACATCGTGGCGCAGATCGGCGAGGTGATTCAAAAGCTGATCAAAGAAGACGGCCTCACCGTGCTGTTGGTGGAGCAGAAGCTGCCGTTCGCCCGCAAATACGCCGACCGCTTCGCCATCCTCGACCGGGGCCGCCGCGTGGCCGAAGGCGAAATCGCCGGCCTGACCGACGAACTCATCAAGAAGCACCTGACGGTATGACGGTCTATCAGCCACTGAAAGCCGCGAACGACTCCGGCCACCGCTTCGACGAAGGCCGGCGCTGGGCGGCGTCCATCTCCCTGGGCTTCGATGCCCGGCCGGACGGCGACAACACCGCCACCCGCATGACCCACGTGCGTCATAAAGGCCCGTTGCGAGTACAGCGCCCGTTCTATCCCGAAGGCCGCAACGGCTGCTGCCACGTGTACCTGCTGCACCCGCCCGGCGGGCTGGTCAGCGGCGATGCCCTGAGCATCCAGGCCCGGGTGGGCGAGGGCGCCCACACCCTGTTGACCACCCCGGCCGCCGCCAAACTCTACAAGGCCGACAGCCACGGCGTCGCCTGGGCTCAACACACTCATTTGAGCGTGGAGAGGGGCGGTACCCTCGAATACCTGCCCCAGGAAACCCTCGCCTTTGACGGCTCCCGGGGCGAACAGAGCACCACCATCGAACTGGCCACCGGCGCCAAATGCATCGGCTGGGAAATCCTCGCCCTCGGCCGCCCGGCCAGCAAACTGCCGTTCGTCTCCGGCCACCTGGAACAGAAATTCCGCCTGCTGATGGACGGCCGCCCCCTGTGGCTGGAGCGCCAGCCCATGGACCCGAACCATCCCCGGTTCAAAGGCCACTGGGGCCAGGGCGGCGCCACCGTCCAGGCCACCCTCTGGGTCGTCGGCCTGGACGACGAAGCCGCCGCCATCGAAGAACTCAGAGAAACCCTGCCCGCCAGCCACCGCTGGGCGGTGACTCGCCGCCGGGGCGTGGTGCTGCTGCGCTACCTGGGGCAGGAACGCAACGAAGCCTGGGCGCTGTGCCAGCAAGCCTGGGAACTGCTCAGACCAAGACTCACCGGCCAGCCAGCCAGCGTTCCAAGAATCTGGCTGACCTGAACGATATGCGATTAACGGAGCGATAACCGATGGAATTAACGCCCAGAGACAAAGACAAACTGCTGCTGTTCACCGCAGCCCTGCTGGCGGAACGCCGCAAAGCCAAGGGGTTGAAACTCAACTACCCCGAAGCCGTCGCCCTCATCAGTGCCGAAATCATGGAAGGCGCTCGGGAAGGCCGCAGCGTGGCGGAAATGATGACCGCCGGCACCGAAATCCTCACCCGTGACGACGTCATGGACGGCGTGGCTGAAATGGTCGACGAAGTGCAGGTGGAAGCCACCTTCCCGGATGGAACGAAACTCGTCACCGTTCACAACCCCATAGTATGAGGACCGCGCCATGATCCCTGGTGAATACGATTTGAAAGACGGCGACATCGAACTCTGCGAAGGCCGCGAACGCATCAAAATTGAGGTTTCCAACACCGGCGACCGCCCGGTCCAGATCGGCTCCCACTACCACTTCGCCGAAGCCAACCCGGCGCTGGATTTCGACCGAGTGAAAGCCAGGGGCTTCCGCCTGGATGTGGCGGCGGGTACTGCGATCCGTTTCGAACCCGGCCAAAGCCGCGAAGTCACCCTGATTCCGTTTTCCGGCAGCCGGGAAATCTACGGTTTCCGACAGGAAGTCATGGGAAAGCTGGACGTCACGAAATGATCAGCAGGGTCGGTCGGGTAAGTCTTTTCGGGAATGTGCGGAGCCATGGATGGCGGAGCCCAAGCGTCACATGGATGTGCCGCAAGGAGCGTTTCCCGAAAAGACTTACCCGATCGGCCCCAGGCACCCAAGCACAATGAGGGGGATAGCATGAAGATAACAAGACAGGCCTACGCCGACATGTACGGCCCAACCACCGGCGACCGGGTAAGGCTCGGCGACACCGACCTGTGGATCGAAGTGGAAAGCGACACCGCCCACTACGGCGACGAAGTCAAATTCGGCGGCGGCAAAGTCATCCGCGACGGCATGGGCCAGAGCCAGCGTGCCGATGAGTCCGTGATGGACACCGTCATCACCAACGCCCTGATCCTCGATTGGTGGGGCATCGTCAAAGCCGACGTCGGCATCCAGAAAGGCCGCATCGCCGCCATCGGCAAGGCCGGTAATCCGGACACCCAGCCCGACGTCACTATCGTCATCGGCCCCGGCACCGAAATCATCGCCGGTGAAGGCAAAATCCTCACCGCCGGCGGCATCGACTCCCACATCCACTTTATCTGCCCCCAGCAGATCGAAGAGGCCCTGATGAGCGGCATCACCACGATGCTTGGCGGCGGCACCGGCCCGGCCACCGGCACCAACGCCACCACCTGTACCCCGGGGCCCTGGCACATCGGCAAGATGCTGCAGGCGGTGGACGCCATGCCAATGAACATCGGCTTCCTCGGCAAGGGCAACGCCAGCCTGCCGGAATCCCTTGAGCTACAGCTCAAAGCCGGCGCCATGGGCCTGAAACTCCATGAAGACTGGGGCACCACACCCGCCTCCATCGACAACTGCCTCACCGTGGGGGACAAATACGATGTACAGGTCGCCATCCACACCGACACCCTGAACGAATCCGGCTTCGTGGAAGACACCCTGGCGGCGTTCAAGGAACGCTGCATCCACACCTACCACACCGAAGGCGCAGGTGGCGGCCACGCGCCGGACATCATCACCGCCTGCTCCAAACCCTACGTGCTGCCGTCCTCCACCAACCCGACGCGGCCCTACACCGTGAACACCATCGACGAACACCTCGACATGCTGATGGTGTGCCACCACCTGGACCCCAACATTCCGGAAGACGTCGCCTTTGCCGACTCCCGTATCCGCCGCGAGACCATCGCCGCCGAAGACATCCTCCATGACCTGGGTGTGATCTCCATGATCGCCTCCGACTCCCAGGCCATGGGCCGGGTGGGCGAAGTGGTGTGCCGCACCTGGCAGACCGCCCACAAGATGAAAACCCAGCGCGGGTTACTGCCGGAAGATACAGAGCTGGGGGCGGACAACCACCGCGCCAAGCGCTATATCGCCAAGTACACCATCAACCCGGCTATCACCCACGGCATCGGCCATGAAGTGGGCTCGGTGGAAGTGGGTAAAATGGCGGACCTGGTGCTCTGGGCGCCGGCCTTCTTCGGCGTCAAACCGGCCACCATCATCAAGGGTGGCATGATCGCCGCCGCTCCCATGGGCGACCCCAACGCGTCGATCCCGACCCCGCAGCCGGTGCATTACCGGCCCATGTTCGGAGCGTTTGGCAAGGCCGCCAGTGCCACCCGGCTGAGCTTTGTCAGCCAGGCTGCCCTGGACGCCGGGATTGGCGAGCAACTGGGGCTGGACAGCCCGCTGTCCGCCTGCAAAGGCGTGCGGGACGTGCGCAAGGCCGACCTGAAACTGAACGATGCCTGCCCGCACCTCACCGTTGACCCACAGACTTACGAAGTGCGCGCCGACGGCGAACTGCTGACCTGCGAGCCGGCCACAGAGCTGCCACTGGCCCAGCTCTATCACCTGTTTTAATGACCGACCTGCAATACGAAGGATCTGACCATGATTGAACTGACCAAACGAATAGATCCGGTGGCGCCCTCGGAAGTCTTCGACAGCCTGACCCTGCCGTACGAGCTGCGCATTCGCGGCCGTCTCCGGGCCACCACGGATAACAACCACGACGTCGGCCTGTTTCTCGATCGTGGCCCGGTGCTGCGCGAAGGTGAATGTCTGCAGGCCCAGAGCGGCGAAATCATCCGCATCCGCGCCGCCGACGAAGCGGTGGTGACCGCCACGCTTGATGCCGGTTTCTCTTTGGCGCGTTTGTGCTATCACCTCGGCAACCGCCACGTGCAACTGGCCATCGGCATGAACGAGACCGGCCCGGACGCAGGCAAAGGCTGGGTGCGCTTCCCGCCGGACCATGTGTTGGAAGAACTGGCCGAACGCCTGGGCGCCACCCTGAAACACCACCAGGCGCCGTTTGACCCGGAACCGGGTGCCTACGACAAAGCCGGCCAGAGCCACGGCCATGGCCACTCTCAAGAGCACTCTCAAGAGCACTCTCAAGGGCACTCTCACGGCCACTCTCACGGCCACTCTCATGGGCACTCTCATGGGCACTCTCATGGGCATTCTCATTCCCACGCTGAGTCTCACAGCCATAGCCACATTGAAAGTCACAGTCACGATCCGGAAGCCGACAACACACCGGCCCCGGAGAAACCCCATGCCCACTGATTCGGCACCGGTCGCTGACCTGGCACTGCTGGGCCTGCTGCAACTGGTCAGCCCGGCTCTGCCCATCGGTGCCTTTGCCTGGTCCCAGGGCCTGGAAAGCGCCTTTGAACTGGGTTGGGTGACCAACGAGGCCGAGCTGGGGCAATGGCTGGACGGCGTACTGGACGACGGCCTGAGCCGGTGCGAGTTGCCGCTGCTGGCAAGGCTGCAACTTGCCTGGGCGAATGCAGACGCAGAGGCGATTGCCAATTGGAACGACTGGCTGCACGCCACCAGGGAAACCGCTGAACTGAGCGATGAAGATGTTCGTCTCGGCTCCGCCCTGATCCGCCTGCTGACGAGTCTGGAACTGCTGCCCGCCCCGGCGTTAATGCCCGACGAACCCGGCTACGTCACCGTATTTTCCTGGGTTGCCCACCGGCGCAATGTGCCGGTGCGCCAGACCCTGCTCGGCTTTGCCTGGGCCTGGCTGGAAAACCAGCTCGCCGTGGCCTGCAAGGCCATGCCCCTGGGCCACACCGCCGCCCAGCGCCTGACCGAACGGCTACGCCCGCAACTGGTGATGGCCGTGGATAACGCCCTGGAGAAAGAAGACCACGAACTCGGCCCCGTAATACCGGGCCTGGCGCTCGGCAGCGCCTTGCATGAAACCCAGTATTCACGGCTTTTCAGAAGCTAGAAAACAACTCCGATGATGGGGGAGGCGAGCAGGAAACCCTTTTTGAAAATGTGCGGAGCCATGGATGGCGGAGCCCAAGCGCACATGGATGTGCTTGTAGCGTTTTTCAAAAAGGGTTTCCTGGTTGCCGACCTACTCGGAGCAAGAAAACAATGAGGAGATGAAAAATGAAACATTGCCTGAGAGTTGGAGTCGGCGGCCCGGTCGGCTCCGGCAAGACCGCCCTGTTGCGCCAGCTGTGCCTGGCCCTGCGGGACTACTACGACATCGCAGTGGTCACCAACGACATCTACACCCGCGAAGACGCCGATTTCCTGCTCAAACACGATGCCCTACCAGCGGACCGCATCCTAGGTGTCGAAACCGGCGGCTGCCCCCACACCGCCATCCGTGAGGATGCCTCCATGAACCTGGCCGCCATCGACGACCTGCAGGCACGCCACCCGGGCCTGGAACTGGTACTGGTGGAATCCGGCGGCGACAACCTCTCCGCCACCTTCAGCCCGGAGCTGTCGGACCTCACCCTGTACGTGATCGACGTGTCCGCCGGCGACAAGATCCCCCGCAAGGGCGGCCCCGGTATAACCAAGTCGGACCTGCTGATCATCAATAAGATCGACATCGCCGAGTATGTGCATGCCTCGCTGGATGTGATGGAGCGGGATTCCCAAAAGATGCGCGGCGAGCGTCCCTTTGTGTTTGCCAACCTGTATGACGGGGTAGGGCTGGAGACGATTATCAGCTTTATTCTGGAGCGGGGGATGTTGCCGGAACGGCGGCCTGGGAAGCTGGCTGAGACCGCTTAACAACGACGGATTTTAAATGTTTAACGCATTACGGAGATACAGCTATGAAAATAAGTAACCGACTCACTCTGACTGCCTGTCTGATTCTGATCTCTGGAGCGGCTTGGGGCCATTCTGGCCATGAAGCCATTGGCGATGTTCTGCACATTGAATACCTGTTGGCTGCGGGAGCAGCTATTGCCGTTGGGATCTATGCATTGATGCGCCATAAGAAGAACGGGCAAGACTGACGTCTGTATTGGTGGGGCTCAAGTCGCTCTATTTCGAGAGAGCCAGCTAAAAATTTTCGGCAAAACAAAAAGCTGCGTGGCAATGCCTCGCAGTTTTTTTGTGGCATAAAATTTACGTATTTATGTAATCAAAGCAGACAAGAAGCGTTGGGATGGTCTACCTTAGGTAGCTAAACACTACGGAAGCACCTGATTGTAAGGGATAACGGCGGATGGACCCCTCAGTATTGCTACAGCCTCTTTTACACTTCTGGTATTTCATACCGCTCTTACTGCTGTTAGCCGTATTGCGTTCTCCCTGGTTCAAAGGCCATCTGGGCGAATTCATTGTCAACGTCTCCGCTCGCCTGTTCCTCGACAAAGACCGTTACCACCTGATCAAGAATGTCACCCTGCCCACGGAAGACGGCACCACCCAGATCGACCACATCATCGTTTCCCGATATGGCGTGTTCGTAGTGGAAACCAAAAACATGAAGGGCTGGATCTTTGGTAACGCCCAACAGCGTCAGTGGACCCAGAAAATCTTCAGGCACAACCAGAAGTTCCAGAACCCACTGCATCAGAACTACAAACATGTAAAAACCCTGCAGGCACTGCTGGGCCTGACTGAGAGCCAGATCCATTCGCTGGTGGTGTTTTTGGGAGATGCGACCTTCAAGACTGAGATGCCTCCCAATGTGACGAAGGGCCGTGGGTATTTACGGTTTATCGAATCCCACCTGAACACGGTACTTACACCAGAGCAGGTAAGTGAGGTTATTGAACGCATTGCGGCAAGGCGACTGACCGCATCCTTCAAAACCCATCGGGCCCATGTCCGACATGTGCAGGAGATAGTTGCCGGCAAGACCCAGCAGATGGACTTTGGCGGTGCCACGGACCGGGACAGACTAATTCATCGAAACGAACCCCGGCGCAAGGGCGGGGGGCTGAAACCGAAGCTCGCCATCATCGCGGTGATGGTTGTGTTTGTCTATTTGGGAGGCCCTGGCGAGTTGACCAGGCTAGTTGCGGGGAGTGTGGCCCAAAGTGTCCAGGCAAACGTGACAGCCAGGCCTGAGGTTGAAGCCCCAAAGATACAGCCGAACCTTGAGGCCGAACGTGCTCGCCAGGCAGAAGACCAGAGGCAACGGTTAGCGGAAGCCCGGCAAGCGAAGGAGCGTGCCTTTGAACGTGCCTTTAATGAGAATTATGTGGCACCCGAGGGCTGTGATAACTGGAAGTCGGACCGGCACATGGTGGAGTGTGTGAATTATGGGATGCGGGCTAAGGCGGCGTTTCACGAAAGTTATTTTGGAGCCGGTAGTGCTGGGGCAGAAGGTTGATATCGATTCAAAAATAGATCTGAAGATCATGTAGCCAGCCTCCCATAGCCCGTCATCGGGAGTAGGCTGGTAGTTGGCAAAACAAACCTGCCACTACAGGAGGCTGACATGAGTCTATTCTGCGCCATTGATCTTCATTCCAACAACAGCGTTGCCGTCATTATCGACCCTCAGGACAACATCGTTTTCCAGCGACGTCTGCCAAACGATATTGAGGTGATCAAAGCGGCACTACGTCCTTTCCAGGCGGAGCTCCACGCCGTCGCGGTCGAATCGACCTTCAACTGGTACTGGCTGGTAGATGGCCTGCAGGCTGCCGGCTTTGAACTGATGCTGGTCAATCCTCAGGCCGTACAGCAATACCAAGGGCTGAAGCACACCGATGATGTTTCAGACGCCCGTTGGTTAGCCAACCTGATGCGCCTGGGCATCTTGCCCACCGGTTACATCTACCCCTTTGAAGAACGCACCCTGCGAGACCTGTTGCGTAAACGGCTCCTGCTGGTTCGTGAGCGAGCCATGCATCTGATCAGCGCTCAAAGTCAGATCTGGCGGTCCACCAGTCAGCGTGTCGATAGCACCGAGCTCAAACGAGCTCAACCTGAACTGCTGAAGGTCTTTGATCACCCCAATTTACGCAGGGCATTGCACTGCCACCTGGTGATGATCCGCACTCTGAACGAACAAATTCAGATGCTGGAACGACAGATCAGCCAGCAGATGCGTTTCAACAAGGCATTTCAGATGTTACTGACCGTCGATGGCGTCGGTCCTACCCTGGGTTTAACCATCGCACTGGAAACTGGCGACATTACGCGCTTCCCGACCGTTGGTCGCTATGCGTCCTACTGTCGCTGTGTGAACAGTCGGCGGCTGAGCAACGGCAAAGCCAAGGGGCAGAACAACACGCGTAACGGAAACAAATATTTGGGATGGGCGTTCGTTGAATTGGCCCTCAGCATCATCCGGCACAATAAGACGGCGCACCGGTTCTACCAGCGCAAACGGGCGCAGCGCAATGGTGCCCTGGCAACCAAAGCCCTGGCCCATAAAATGGCCAGAGCCTGTTACTACGTGATGCGCGACCAGGTGCCTTTTGACCAAACCAGACTCTTTGCCTGATGACGATTTGAGTGTGTGGAGCAACCCGGAAACCGGGATGGTTCAACCAGAGATCTGAATGGGTCTCCACGCACTCTCCCGAGCACGCTAAGTGCGCTGATGCGCCGTGGCCGTGAACCACTCTGAGACTGGCACCGCGAGAGCGGCTAACCATCTATCTGTAACACTTGGACACGGTCAGGCACGGATGATTTTTTGGGGTGAAAGCCAGGGGATAGCTCGGCGAGCTATCCTTGACCCTGATGGGTGTCTGGTGCGGATCAGTCCGTAACCAAAGTTGAAATAGCGGGTGTGCATCTGAGGGAACCAAAAACCGCAATAAAAAAGCGGTCAGGTCTTTTATTGTGTCTTGACTCCGGCTGGCTAATGGGTGTCCCGGTTCTCTCGTTCATACTTCTGATAAAGAAAAGCAAAAGCTTTGTTTGATCGCTAAAATTACATTAAGTCTTGCGAGGTCAATTGGTTATAGTAGAGGTTCAAATAAGGTGTAGTAGCATTAAGGTGACGATTTTTTGGCATGCCAAAACCAGGAAGAGAACCGGAAATAAAACCGGGCTAGATTTATTTTCTACATGAGCTTGCGGATTGTGCGTCTGTGTGAGTCCCGATTCTGAGTATAGAGAAAAACCTGGTTACTATAACGTGATCGACTGTACCTTCTTTGCATGGAGCCGCGGGAGGTGCTTGACTAATAAAATCCACGTTTCCAATGATATTAACTGCTGGCAAAGACGCTAAGATGGCACTACCTTAAACGGGAAGAATATTTAAAACATTCCACGATTGAAACTAGGCACTCAAATATAATATATAGTGTTTTCCACTAAAATTTAGGATGCGAATGGTAAAAGCCATCGGTTTGATAGCGGAAAAGTAATCATTATCCAGTTTTTTCTACGTCGTAGGCTCTGGGTCCCTTGTGCTCCTTTTTCACATCAAATCTAACTTTGTCTCCTTCGACTAACGCTCTGTCTTTTGTTTTTATATCTTCAAAGAATACAAAAACATCTTTACCTGTTTCGCGTCTGATAAAACCAAATCCTTTAAATGGATCAAACATTCGAACGGTTCCATGCTCTTTTTCGTCAGTCATAGCCAGTATTCTACTTTGGTGGGGATTTTAGGATAAGCGTTCTTAAGTTTACGCCTCAGTTTTCTTGATTTATTTCTTTTTGTTCTGGATAGTATTCCAAGTGTATAGAAAACTTTGTTGATTCTAGTGATATCACCATATTTAAGTGACGTTTGTTTTTTCGAATTAATGAGTTTGTTTAAATCAATTTCCAATTTTCTCTCAGAAAGATCATCGAGAGTCGGAAGTATCATTGCTAGTCTGGACCTTAGATCGGCACTTTGACTGTGACCTAAACGGTGCATTTTTGCTACTTGCCCAGAGACATGATTCCAAAATTTATGGTAATCAATCTCTGCTGAGCCTTGCGAATGTTTCTTTTCACACTCAAATACTAACTGCCGTATATACCGGCGTTCACTTTTCCTTAACTTTGGCTTTGAATGACCAATCCAAAGGCCTGTAACATCATATGGCTGAGCGTGAGAGTGCTTTACTGAAATCTTTGTTTTCTTGTTTTGAACTTTCAGGTCGTGTTTTTTAAATAGAGCAATGACATCTTTTATTAGTTGGCTAGTGTGCTCTTCACTAATTTCAGATTCGATGGACAGAGTAATGTCATCTAGCAGCCTTGTGTATTTAACTCCTTGTCCTCTTAAGTTTGCAACAATCCGATATTCCGAGTTAAAGAATATGAGGTTTGCGATGTATGAGGATGTGCATGCTCCCTGAGGGACTCGCCCGTTTAATGTGACCAGTGCTGTTAGTGTCTTTGAAACTTCGTCTGGAAAGTTAAAAAAATATTTAAATACTCGATATACATAAGCTTCTCCAATGTTATCGTAAAAATTCTTTATATCTAAAGATATTAAAGTTTTGGAGTTCGCATGTATTTTCGCATTTTCCACGTAATCACGCTTTTTCTCGTAATCTTTTATTCCGCCTTGAAGATAAATCGGAAACCTAACTTTTTCAAAAATTCGGTGATTAATGCGTTTTTGTAGCTTTTTGAGTTCATATTTTGGTTCGAAAACGATGCGTTGTTTGCCAGATTTTGACGTAACAGAGAACGATGTGTATGAGCTATTTGAGCGAGCACAAAAGTCCTGTAAAAGCTTGGGATGAACTCCTAGCGTTTTGGCCAGTGTCTCATTCGTGGATATTGGAAGATGCGGATAATAGGGCTTGTCCAAAAGTCATCCTTGGCCGATTCGGGACGATTAGCAGAAAAAGCAAAAGGGGGGGAGTCGGCTTTAACTAAAAAACGATTTTACAATCATTATCAGAATAAAAACCCAAGACTTGATGGCTGGCAACCCATGCCACCTTTGTCCTGTACTCGAGTCAACTTGTTTCACACCCTTAGCATCATTCTCATTCAGCTTGGATGCGTTCTCTTTGTTTACGAATGTTACCTGTATTTCTATTTTGAAATGATCCATGTGGATCCTCCGGTTAAGTTAATGGATTTAGGCTCCTAGGAGCGCCAGACCAAACTTCCCCGAAACAGGAATATATACATTGACTACGAGTAGACTCCCTTCCTTTACGCCAGACAACCGTCGGCGGCCATGCCCGTTACTCAGATCGCGCGCTACGCGCTTGCTGAGAGGCAAGGACACCCGCGGTGACCGGTCATGATCCTTTCGGATCGCCAGAAGGCATCGATTTCCTGCGCCAAGCAACATTCAGAGAACTACAAACGGGCGTATGTCACCCGCTGAGGTAAAAGTAGTTGCTCATAATGTGAGAGTCAATCGAAAAATGAAAAATCGAGGAAAACGGAAAACCGGGACAGACTTATTTTTGCTTGGGCTGAGGGACAAGCCCCACAAAGCTTATTGAAAAACAGGCCTGTCCCGGGTTTCTACATGTTCTGCTTCCGACTTCGTTTATTGAGGGAGAACGGAAAACGCCCCCTTGGCCAAAAGCTCGCCTTCCTCTGTCACCACCTCAACTCGCCAGTCTCCCAACATGTGCCGGTCGATATACTTGGCTGAGGATGCGCGCATGGGGTCAACCGACGGCCTGATTTCCACCCGCGCAACCCGTTCGCCCTCCAGGTACCAGTCGTGGAAGTGCAGCTGACCTTCCATGCCCTGGATTTCGGTAAACAGGTAAATTCGAATCAGTCCGTCACTGTCCATCCTTAAAACGTTCGGGATTTCGTCAATTGGCTCTTTTTCCTCCAGGCCGGTACTCAGTTGCGCCCGGATTATGTGATCAGAAAGTAGCTCGATGGAGGCAGCATCTTCCCGGGACGGTTCGGATTCTTCTGCAGCCGGCGCCGGAAGGGAGGCGGGCTCTACCGATGACACCGGTTCGCTCGGCTGACTGGCCGACTGAGGGGGTGCTGGTTCTGCACTGGATTCACTCGATGCGGTTTCCGAGGCAGTTTCGGACATGGAGGCAGGCGGCTCGGCGACTTCTGCCTGAACTGGATTTGTCTGGTCCGGCATGGGAGGGCTTGCGCCAACTTCCGGTTCTTCTCGTGCTGCGGTCTTCGGTAACTGGATAGATGGAGGCTCGGGCGCGGGCTCATCGATAAATACCGACGGGAGAGAAGGCGCCTCAACGCTCTGATTCTCTACCAGCGCTTCCTTTTGTTCCCCGGTGCCAAAGATCTCTAAAGCGCCCCAGATTATGCCCCCTACCATCAGAATTAATACGAAGAGAGCAGCAAAGATGCGTCCCCAACGATACACAACAATCTCCTGGGGTTTTGCGGGCTCGCGTAGGCTGGAGGACCGAGCTGAAAAAGGTCGCTTTTTCGGTATCGCTGTTTTCACTGGTCGTGCTTCCTTGAAACGGGTAAAGGATGATTTCGAAAACCGGGACAGACCTATATCTCGAGCAAAGGTTTATAGGGACGTTAAATTAAGTTTTTTTATTTCCCTTTTTTGAATTTTGCTTTGCAATTGCCGCTCATGCACATTGTACAGTAGTGTTCACGGTCCTCGTGTTTGGTGCTCTCTGCGATAGTGATGCCACAGCCGTTGCAGAGCAGGGTGGCAACGTCTCCGTTAACTTTCACGATTGCGTGTTCGTAATTCATAAGCCGACCCTTCTCGCACATTCCGTTCGACCAAGCTGCCAAACATTAATGTAGGTGGTTTTTCCGTTTTGACTTAGTGTAACGCTATCTGGCGTCTACTGTATCGGGGGCTTGCCGTTTGATGAATCCATGGGTTCTTTGTTGGGCGTTCGTTTTCGGAAGTGTGCTGATCTGGTCGGGCATTGAACCGAAGGATCAATTGACATGGTTCCTTGAGGTGTCGCCCGGAATCGTCGGCGGTCTGCTTCTGTTAGCCACTTATAGGCGATTCCCGCTTACCCCATTGCTCTACACACTGATCCTGGCCCACTGCGTGATTCTGTTTGTGGGCGGGCACTACACCTACGCCGAGGTGCCGCTGTTTGACGGTCTGTTTGGCAGTGAGCGAAACAACTACGACAAACTGGGGCATTTTTTCCAGGGCCTGGTGCCAGCGTTAATTGCGCGGGAAATTCTTCTACGTCGCAACGTGGTGCGTGGTGGTTGGCTGGTGTTGTTTGTTATTTCCATTGCACTGGCCTTCAGTGCCTTCTACGAGCTGATCGAATGGTGGGTGGCGCTGCTGTCGGACGAGGCCGCGGACGCGTTCCTCGGCGCCCAGGGATACGTCTGGGATACACAGTCTGACATGTTAATGGCGTTGATAGGTGCTATCTCTGCGTTGGTGTTTTTGTCCCGCTGGCACGACGTGCAACTGTCGTTGCTGGCGGAGGAGGGTCTGGATGCAACGGGATAAAAGAAAACCGGGACACATCTGTTTTCTGATGGATTTAACGGCATAGATTTGGTGAACGGTATCGACTGGGTGTTCATGTGGCACCCAGATAACAAGCGCAGCGACGGGCACTTTTATGCATATGGATAAAGCAAAGAAGCGTATTGCAAAGCAGGTTAGGAAGGGCTTTCATGGGTATCCGTTAGTTTCGCTGGAGTATTTTGGTAAAACGCCGGATTCAGCCACCGAGGTCGTTATTACATTTACCATGGAGGAGGGCGCGGCTCCCCAGAAGCAAACGTTTGCGAGTGGGGGTGACGCCCGGGAGGATGAAACGATTCAATCTACCCTCCTGAAAATTATTGAGCGGGCGGATGCGAAAACGGTGACTGAGATAGACGGCATTACCGCTCTCAAAAACTGACACTCGGGGGGGAACCGGGACACCCATTAGCCAGCCGGAGTCAATAGGCCGAAACAAGCCCCCGGCGTTTTAGGCTGCCACTCTTCCGCAATTGCGTGCATTTATTACACTGGGGTGGCTAATCCGCAGGCACAGAATAATGCCAAACCTGTGCTACCTGATCGGCATAGTCTTGCCACGAAAAAGAATTTTCGGCCCGTAGAACCTGTTTCAATTTTTCCAATGCATCCGGTTGCCCTACCACCGAGGCGGGTAAGTACACGAGACTTTGCAACAGTTGCTGTCGAGTACTCGCTGGCAAACTGTGGTTCGAATCAGCATGCTCAAGAAGATTAGCAGGCGCCGTCAGCAGATTTGCCTGCTTCCCAGGATTTGTTTGCTTCCCGAGACTGACCGTTTTTGACGTTTCCCGGAAATTGGCAAAGCTATGCTTCCAGGCTTTCTCTTCGGGCCAGTGATACGACATGGTTCCACTCACTGGTTTGTAAACAGCGGTGTAAACCGTACCGAACTGTTGTGGATAGTTGCCAGAGAGCAATGGCGCGGCTAAGAATGCTTCGCGAAGTTGCTGCTCACTCATCTTGCCGCTTGCCAGCAACTTATCCAGAAACTGTTTGCGCTCAAGCGTTCTAGAAAACACTGCCTGCTGTGGCCAGGTTATTCGTGTCTGATGATTGGTGATACAGCGTTCGCGGGTAACATTCGCGGGTTGATCAGGGGCTAACATCACGGTGGCAAAATCCCCCCGCTTGTCGACAAGGGTGACGTTGTATGCCATGTGTGACGGTACCCGTTGCAATACCTTTATAGCCTGCTTGACGTTCTCGCAGGTCTGCAGCACATAGCGCACTATGAATGGGATGCCGAAACCTTTCCCCACCTTGTTACTGCCGCCGAAGGTCAGCGAAGCGACAAGCCCTGACTTGTTCATGCCGTCATCCAGCCCCCAAAGGCACTCATTGGTACCAATAACCTCTTGCCCCAACCAGTTCGATTGGGTCAGCAGGTTCTCGGACAGATCTGGACTGAGGTCATAATTACGGATGAGTGACGGCTCTTCATTCAGCAACACCGCTTGTGAACAGCTCACCAGATAGGCTGGTGGCTGATAACCCGTCAAAAACTGGGCCGCGACAGGGCAATCATTACTGGCCTCCCGAAAACTTTCGTAGAGCGGCTGCATTTCCGGCATAACCGTCACGAGCTGTCGATGCCCCTCTTTGAGCGCACTCGGGTTGATGTCATCACGCTTTTTCTGCGCGTACCAGGCTTTATAAGCCGGCCAGTAGTCATCAAAAACAGCTTGCCATTGCGAATCGATCGTCCCGATTTTACGTGCGCGAAAAGTCGTGGGTAGCATTTCTTTCTCCTGGCAATTGCGTAACAGGTTGCCTGTCACTATGATTCATACTGTGGTCAATTATAAGGAGCCTGTCAACACTATGACCCATATTGATTTCGAGAGCCCGGTACAGCAACGCGTAAAGTCGACCGATATTGCTGACCTTTTCAGTGTGTGGCGCATCCAGAACACCGCCACGGTTTACCGTATTGAACGCGAGTACCAGAGCGGCGGTTTCGGCAATCCGGACAAGCATCCCTATGTCTGGGCGGTGGCCTTACTGGTCGATGGACTTTGGGCGCGCGTGCACAATACGCGTGACCAGGGTCGTGAATGGAGTAATCTGGACCGGCTGGAAATATGGTTGCGAGAGCAGGGCATCTCGCGCTGGCAAGTCGTTAATGATTTGGAAGACGTAGGCGTCAGAAGGCTGGGGGAAGCTTATTACAAGGCACCAAAATAGTCTTCGAAACTTGTTTCACTACAGCGTCCGTGATGAACAGGGCAACAGGAAAACCGGGACAGATCTATTTTCTGTCCGCTATCTGAGATTTCTGTTGCAGCGGCAGGGAAAGATTCGCGACCGTGACAGTGTAAGTGGGCATTGGGAAATCCTAACGAGCGTTGCATGTATGCATGCGTCTGGCCAAGATGGAAAGTGGGGTGGCTTGTTTCACTGTAGCAACGCTTATCAGCATGGCCACGCGCATGGGCTGTCTTTGTCGAAAATGGCGGTCAGCAATCCGTTAGGGCTTCTGTTTTTTTGACGTTATCAGCCCATTTCGAAAAATATCTATCAAACAAGAGCTATCAAACAACCATGACGAGAAAGACATTAGGTTTAACCGGAAAACGAAATAAAGACGCTAAACCAGTGGCTGAGGAAGTCGAAGCAGTGTTTGAGGCCGATCCACAAAAACGTTTTTTAAATGCTGTGGCTATCAATCCAGCGCCGGGGATTCGCTTGGAGTTGGGTTCAGAAGAACTCACGGTGCGCGCGATGGATTTGATCACGCCGATTGGCATGGGGCAGCGAGGTTTGATCGTTGCACCGCCGGGGTCTGGAAAATCGACGATTTTAAAACATATCTGCCAGGCGGTGGGAAAGGCGTATCCGGAGATCAAACTTTACGCGTTATTGGTAGATGAGCGACCCGAAGAGGTCACTGATTTCAGGCGTAGCGTCCCGGCCGAGGTACACGCTTCGTCTTCGGATGAAAGCTATGCCCATCACGTTCGCGTTGCCGATGAGCTTCTTGATATCGCCCGCCAACAAGCTGGCGAGGGTCACAACGTCATGATTGTGATTGACTCTCTCACCAGGCTTTCGCGGGTGCATAATGCGGAGCGAAAGAGCAGCGGTCGTACGATGTCTGGCGGGGTGGATGCTCGAGCGATGGAGATCCCGCGGAGGTTGTTTGGCGCTGCACGAAACATTGAGAATGGCGGCTCGCTGACCATTTTGGCGACTGTTTTGGTGGATACCGGCAGCCGGATGGACCAGGTTATCTTTGAGGAATTTAAGGGCACAGGGAACATGGAGCTGGTTTTATCGAGAGACGTTGCGAATCAGCGAATCTTTCCCGCGCTGGATATTTCGAAAAGCAGTACGCGCCGTGAAGAGCTGCTGTTGGATCCAAAAGATTTAGGCAAAATAACAGCATTGCGCCGGGCGCTTGGCGGTCTCAAACCGCTAGAGGGCACCAAAAAGCTGGTTGAGCTGCTTGAGAAGTACCCCACAAATGCCGAGCTTCTGAAAAACATACCCGGGCCAGGATGATGATGCTTGTGAGTGATGACCTCATTCGTTAAGTCGTTACATGGTCTTTACCTTTCAGCGCGAAGCTCCCTGTGCCGACTATGGCATGTTCGACATCTGGCCGTACCACAAGAACGTCCAGGTTCCACCGGATGCGCAGCAGGTCGCCGAGGCCATGACCGGGCGGGGCGTGAACGTCTTGCTGGTGCCGACGGTTAATCCAGAGGGACAGCTGTAATATCTCCGCCTCGGCCTATCCCGACGACAACCGGGAATGACACAAAGTGGAAACGCGTCGTGACATTGTCGTCATGCACGGCAAAGCCGAAGGTATAGGTGTTACCGCGCTTCAGGGTGATGTCGTCGTCATGGCCGGTGTCGAGAGGTCTGATCCAGGTCACAGTCCAGCTCCCATCTTCCCACTTGCCGGTAACCCTGGTGTTGTCCGCCGCCGACCCTCGGGCGTCTACGCGACTCAGCAGTCGGCCTGGAAGCACGTCGCCTTCTTTCCACCCGGCGTCGGGGTCATAGGGAACCGAGTTATCTTCGCGGATCAGGGCCGCAGGTTCCGGGCCAGTCTCTATATCCGACACGGTGAGGGATTTCCGGCCAACTTTCTTGGGATCGAACATAAATTTGGGGGTCATGGAGTCGCGATCGACGTTCCAGGAGAATGGGTTGTTCCCTTCGTCGAAAAGGCGGTATCCGAGTACAAAGCCGTCGTCTGCCATGTCGACCGGGTTGCTCCGGGCCGCACGCCACTGCATCAGATCCAGAAAAACGCCCTCTTCCTTGAGTTTCGCCAGAGCTTCGGGGGATTTAACCTTGTCCCAGCTCGTGGATGTGTCGGTACGGGAGGCGGGAAGGTACTTGCGCACGTCATTGCGGCCCAGGCCACCTTCGCCCAGATACGGGTGAGAGCGGACCGCTTCTGAGGTAGGTTCGCCCGGCATGTCCCGCATGCCGGTGTGGCAACTGAGCCAGCACCCCTGCTCGGCAAAACGTTGTACATCGCCATCGTCGATCATGATCGCAAGTCGGTCTTCGTAGAGGGGCGGCTCCTCTCCCTGACGCACGCGCTTTGCCGATCGGGGGCCGCCGTAGAATGCCCACGCCTGCCCATCGTAGCGCATGTAGTCGTGCATCACGCCGGGCCGTTCCGCTTGGGTCTTCCAGCGGAACCGGAGATACAGGTTTTCCTCGTCGTGAGCAGCCTGGACAGCCAATTGTAGTGACCCTTTCTTGCCATCGATCGGATTGGGTTCCAGGTGGCCACCCGAGACAATATCGTTACCCATGCTTCGTTCCGAGTCACGGTGGCAGTCCTTGCAGGCGGTGCCGCGTCCCACCTTACGCGCACCGGGATGGTCCGGGCTATGTAACCACTGGAAGCTCGATTGTCCGGGATAGAACAGGGTAACCTCTTCAACCGGAACCGATGCCCAGTCGATTGGTGTTGTGGCGTTAGCCAGAGCGGAAACAGCAATAAAATTAGCGGCAAAGGCAACCACGGTGAGGTATCTCAGTGAAGTCTGCAACATGGTGCATCCTCGGCAGGATAGGTGGGCTTCGACAGCGGGACTTTTAACCTGCCCTGGAAACGCTCGTCCATACCCAAAACATAGACTACGATACCTGTTTGGGAAACCGGCCAAACTCGACTTGTTTCACCGTAGCAACGCTTACCTGCATGGCCACGCGCTATCCTGAGACTCTCGACCTTCAAGCATGTGAGCCAAACAATGATCGAAACTCCCCCTGGAATTTCCGAGCCACGGTACAACCTGTCGCGGTGTTCTTTACACGCAAAATGCCGACAGTAGAAGTTTGCCGTGTGTCGTGATGGCGCATGGTTTTGGGCTGACTGATGCCAGGGAAAACCGGGACATATTTTTTCCCTGTCAGCTTGAAAAAAACCGGGGCTGTGTTATACAAAAATGACACAATCTGGGCAGTGACTCTGTAGCAACGCGGAGCCGTGGTGGTGATTGTTTGGTTAATAAGGACATTCAACCAAATGAGGGCGCTCCCATGATTAGGCTTTATTTCTCTTTCCTGAGGCAGTTTCGGAACAGTTGGGCGTGCCTCTCGCTCACGTCTGCGTTTTCCGTCCTGATGGTCGGTCTGGCCCCTGGCGCAGCAGGCGCTGCGGAAACTGAAAGTGGCGGCCACCCAAAGCTGATTCTGCAAATCACGGTGGATGCACTGCGCGCCGATCTGCCCGAGCGTTACGCGTCAGTCCTGGGAGACGATGGCTTCAAGCGCCTCTGGAACAACGGAATCACCTATTCCAACGCCAACTATCGACACGCCAACACAGAGACTGTCGTTGGCCACACATCCTTGGCGACTGGCACCGTACCCGCACGCCACGGGATGATCGGAAATGTCTGGTTTGACCGTGAGTTGGGACGTCTGATCTATAACATCGAAGATGCACGCTATCGGTTGCTGACAGTCGGTGCTGATGTCGATAAACAGACTGAAATCGATCCGACCCAGAAGGCAGCAAAGGTGGATGGCCGATCACCAACCGCCATACTGACGTCAACGTTCAGTGATGAATTGGCGATTTATTTCAATGGGCGGTCGAAGATCTTCGGCGTCTCCGTGAAAGATCGAGGTGCGGTTACCCTGGCTGGGCAGACCGGGAAAGCCTTCTGGTTCTCCAAGGCCACCGGGGAGTTTGTTACCAGCACGTATTATTATGACGAGTACCCGCAATGGGTGACGGACTGGAATGCGGGCAAGCCCGCTGGCAAATACGCGGGCCAGGCCTGGGAGCTGCTCCTGAAGCCGGATGCTTACCAGTTTGGTGGTGCCGACGATCAGGGTTTCGAAACCGATTTTCCGGGTTTCGGGCGTACCTTCCCCCACGCCTGGGGGGCGGCCGACGACAAGTACATGACGACCCGCCTGACGCTCAGCCCGGCCGGTGACGAATTAACCCTGGATTTTGCAACCACGTTGATTAAAGCCGAGGGGTTGGGGCAGGACGAGATTCCGGATTTCCTTGCGGTCAGCTTTTCCTCAACCGACTATGTCGGTCACGTTTTCGGCGCTTCCAGCCTGGAAACCGAGGACAATATGGCTCGCCTGGATCGTACCCTGGCGGACCTGCTTAACGTCGTTGATGAGCACGTGGGCCTTGAGAACACTTTGGTGGTGCTTTCGGCCGACCACGGGCAGCCCGAAGTTCCTGGCCATCTCAATCAGCTTGGCGTGTCCACTGCCAGCTATTTCGATGTCGAGGCGCTCGACAAGACGCCGGCCATTGAAGCCCTGAAGAAGGAGTTTGGCATTGGTGAGGAACTCATAGAGGCGTTCTTCCAACCCTACTTGTATCTCAACGATGAGATCATCGACGAAAAAGGCCTGAATAAAGGGGAGATCGAACAGACTCTTGCAGAGACGCTGATGCAGTTTGAAGGTGTCGCCGTGGCGATACCCAGCTCGGCCCTGCGGTCGGGCGCGTTCCCGACAGTGCCAGTCATTGATGCCGTCTTGAATAACTTCCATCCGAAACGGTCGGGCGACATCTACGTGGTCTTCAAGCCCAATGTTTTTATCAACGATTTTGACGGTCTGGAGGTGGCGTCGGTTCACGGTTCCCCGTGGCGTTATGACACCCATGTACCGGTGATTTTTTCCGGATACGGCCTGAAGGCCCAAACCGTCAGTCGACCAATAGCGCCGTATGACATTGCCCCGACCCTGTCATCCCTGATCGGCGCAAAAGCGCCCTCCGGGGCCGTGGGTGAGCCGTTACCGGAAGTTCTGGGAAACTGAGCCAGTTACACTGGCCTCATCGACTTTCCTGCCGCGCATTCAGTTATGGTAAGGGCATCATTCCGTGAACTGGTCCGACGAAAACGGAAAACCGAGACACCCATTAGCCAGCCGTAGTCAAGGCACAATAAAAGACCTGACCGCTTTTTTATTGCGGGTTTTGGTTCCCTCAGATGCACACCCGCTATTTCAACTTTGGTTACGGACTGATCCGCACCAGACACCCATCAGGATCAAGGATAGCTCACCGAGCTATCCCCTGGCTTTCGCCCCAAAAAATCATCGGTGCCTGACCGTGTCCAAGTGTTACAGATAGATGGTTAGCCGCTCTCGCGGTGCCAGTCTCAGAGTGGTTCACGGCCAGGGCGCATCAGGCACTTAGCGTGCTCGGGAGAGTGCGTGGAGACCCATTCAGACTTCTGGTTGAACCATCCCGGTTTCCGGGTTGCTCCACACACTCAAATCGTCATCAGGCAAAGAGTTTGGTTTGATCAAAAGGCACCTGGTCACGCATCACGTAGTAACAGGCTCTGGCCATTTTATGGGCCAGAGCCTTGGTTGCCAGGGCACCATTGCGCTGTGCTCGTTTGCGTTGGTAGAACCGGTGCGCCGTCTTGTTGTGCCGGATGATGCTGTGGGCCAATTCAACGAACGCCCATCCCAAATATTTGTTTCCGTTACGCGTGTTGTTCTGCCCCTTGGCTTTGCCGTTGCTCAGCCGCTGACTGTTCACACAGCGACAGTAGGACGCATAGCGTCCAACGGTGGGAAAGCGCGTAATGTCGCCGGTTTCCAGGGCGATGGTTAAACCCAGAGTAGGACCGACGCCATCGACGGTCAGTAACATCTGAAATGCCTTGTTCAAGCGCATCTGCTGGCTGATCTGTCGTTCCAGCATCTGAATTTGTTCGTTCAGAGTGCGGATCATCACCAGATGGCAGTGCAATGCCCTGCGTAAATTGGGGTGATCAAAGACCTTCAGCAGTTCAGGTTGAGCTCGCTTGAGCTCGGTGCTATCGACCCGCTGACTGGTGGACCGCCAGATCTGACTTTGAGCACTGATCAGATGCATGACCCGCTCACGAACCAGCAGGAGCCGTTTACGCAACAGGTCTCGCAGCGTGCGTTCTTCAAAGGGGTAGATGTAACCGGTCGGCAAGATGCCCAGGCGCATCAGGTTGGCTAACCAACGGGCGTCTGAAACATCATCGGTGTGCTTCAGCCCTTGGTATTGCTGTACGGCCTGAGGATTGACCAGCATCAGTTCAAAGCCGGCAGCCTGCAGGCCATCTACCAGCCAGTACCAGTTGAAGGTCGATTCGACCGCGACGGCGTGGAGCTCCGCCTGGAAAGGACATAGTGCCGCTTTGATCACCTCAATATCGTTTGGCAGACGTCGCTGGAAAACGACGTTGTCCTGAGCGTCGATAATGACGGCAACGCTGTTGTTGGAATGAAGATCAATGGCGCAGAATAGACTCATGTCAGCCTCCTGTAGTGGCAGGTTTGTTTTGCCAACTACCAGCCTACTCCCGAAGACGGACTATGGGAGGCTGGCTACATGATCTTCAGATTTATTTGTTCCCAATTCGCCAATTCATGGGCAGGCCTGAACGTTGTCCCCAAGGGCAATGTCACCCGCTTCAACCACCCGCGTAGTAATACCCCCATGCCCGCGCATGGCGTTGTAACCGCCGGGCCCGAGCGACGTCTCCATTTTGCTGCAGGGGTGGCAAAGGCCTGTGTATTCCAGCACCACATTTCCGATCCGGAACCTTTTGCCTTTCAGGGCCAGCAGGTTCAGGCCAGACACCACAATGTTGCGCCGGAAAACCTCGGGTGCGATGGACTCCCGGTGCAAGCAGGAGGCGATGACGTGCAGGTGCTCTTTCTGGATCAGGGTCACCTGCCGCTTGCTGGTCTCGCGGCCTTTGAATCGGTCACCATCCAGGCCTTTGCCGGGTGTGACTGCTACGCTATCGAGCGCTTCCATGGCTTCACCACGGGCGGGGCGGATACCAATCCATTCCACCCGGCCGGTTTGGGGCAGGGTGTCGAACAGGGTTTGTAATAGCTGACCACCGGAATTGCTGATGCCGCCTTCGATCATGTAATTGTCACTCATCTCAAAGTCCTCAATGGTGTAGCCCAGTTCGTCCAGGCCAATACCCTCGTAATCTTGTTTCCCTGGTTCGTCTCTATTTCCTGTATATCGACTGCTCCGATCAATCAACTTCTTTGCAGGCTTAACATTGTCGGCTTTTGAAACCAGGCTGGTAAACCAGCGGCATTGAGTTGAATAGACCTGGCTTTCGGATCAGGTCTTTTCCTGTGCGCTACACTTCCACACAGCAGTTATCTTCTCAACTGTCAGTGTGGGAGAGTCACAATGCAGGACTACGAACTCTATTACTGGGGCCTGCCCTTTCGCGGTAATTTTATTCAACTTTTTCTGGAGGAGGTTCGGGCCGATCAGGAAGAGCTAGCGCACGGCCATGTGCATGGGCCGGGTGGGCATCATTGACCGATAATCGCTAGCAGAACCATGCAAATCGGCGTCATCGCAGATACCCATAGCAAAATGCGTCCCGAAGCCCTGGAGGTATTAAAGGGCTCGGACGTGATCCTGCACGCCGGCCCCGGCGCTTTACCCTGCCGATCACGGTAGGGCGGCTGGAGGTGACCGAAGACGGTGTGGCGGGTGACATCATCGAACTGCCGGTTTGATCAATCCGACACACCCACGCGCTCGCCACGATTGGCTTTGAGCTCAGATCCGATCAGGTCACTCGTCCATGCCATTATCCGACGAAGATTCCATATGATCCTCTTTCTGCATGCCAGACTGATCGCCCGTTTCCGAGTCAGTTGTGCCAGTTGCGTCCTCTGAATTGTATTTGGACTTGGTGGACTCCTCGTGTAGCTCAGAGTTCTGATTCTCGGGTTCAGCATGGGCGTCCATGTCCTGCTCTCCCAAATCCTGATGCCCATTGCTGCCTTCTTCGGCGAGCAAAGCAGCTGAACCCAGGGCTATGGCCGGTGTGAGCAAGGCATAAAAGGCGAGTGAATGGAACTTTTTCATAGAATTCTCCTTCAAATACAATGGTTCAGGAGGACAAAAACGTCCTGTCTGAGCGCATCATCGCAGCTTCTCTCAATGGCGTTGTGTCGATAAGGAAGGCGAATCGCCACGAAATACGGAATTCCGGATGATCTGTTAATCTAAGCTTAGGACGTTGTGCTTATCAACTCGGCATATTAGAGAGGCAGCTCGGATGGCGACGATAAAGCCTGGTGGCCTGGGAATTAAAACACATCTGTTTCAGATCATTTTCGAATCCGATACCCCCCTGGCCAAGGGCTTTGATGTTTTCTTGGCGTTGCTGATATTCCTCAGTGTCGGGATCATTCTCCTGGACAGCGTTGCGGAATATCACGCCCGCTACGGGGAGCTTTTTTACATTGTGGAATGGGGCATAACGCTGCTGTTCACCATTGAGCTGGCCCTGCGCATCTATTGCCTGGAGAAACCGAAGCTTTACCTGAGAAGCTTTTACGGCGTTATCGACGCACTGGCCGTCTTGCCTACCTGGCTGGCGCTGTTGTTCCCGGGTGCCCAGACTCTCGTAGTACTGCGGCTATTGCGGACCCTACGTCTGTTTCGGGTACTGGAAATGATGACGATAGTGGGCGAGGGCCGTCTGCTGCTGGACGCCCTGGTTCGCAGTCGGCACCAGATCCTGCTTTTTCTGTTTGTAGTGCTGATGGTTGTGACCATCTTCTCTTCTTTTCTCTATCTCATTGAGCCGGCCGAAGCGGGCTTTACCAGTATTCCGAAATCCATCTACTGGGGAATCGTGACACTGACAACCGTGGGCTATGGCGATATAACGCCGGTGACGGCCTGGGGCCAGTTCATTTCCATGATGATCATGGTTACGGGCTACTCGATCATCGCGCTCCCCGCCGGCGTTTTTTCCGCGGAAGTGATTCGCACCCTGCGCGCGGAACGTTACTCCGATGAAGCCTGCCCGGGCTGCGGTAAACATCGCCATGAAGTCGACGCCAAATATTGTAAACACTGCGGCACCTGGCTTGATGAAGAGACGCCCGACCCGCGCAGCTCCGGATGATCTTGTTCGAGCCAGATTTATCGGGCTCACAGGGAAACCGGCATCGGGGCGGGAACCTGAAGGTTCCCGCCCTGATGGGCCTAGCTTCTCCCAGACAGCGTCTGTATTCGTTCGATCGAGTCGCGCTCTGTTTCCGGGGCTATCTCCAGCAGTCGACGGGCCCACTGCTCGGCGGATCCGGTATCGTCGGCCAAATCGGCCGCTCGGGCCGCTCCTTCCAGGGTGTTATACCGATTTGGCCAGGTGCGATCGGACTGCTGATAGGCCTCGAGGGCCTCGGCCGGGCGATCCAGGGCGAGTAGCAGGTCGCCAAGCGCCTCGTAGGGCGGGAGAAGGGTTCCGGGGCTGACCGGATGCTTCTCGACGCTGGCTTCCAGCTGCCCGGCGGAACGCATCAGTTCGATGGCACGGTCTGGTTCACCCTGGGCCTGCGCAATCCACCCGGCAAGGATCCTCCGATCCACCTCAATGTAGGTCGAGAAACGCGGATCGGCCGCGGACCGGGCGGTTTCCACCAGAGTCTCCAGGCGCTGTTCGGCCGTGCGGGCGGCGTCCAGATCTCCGGTGTGGACAGCCCCAAGCCCGCGTGCAAACCAACTCAGAGCCTCGGGCCAGGAGAACTTGTCCCAGCTGATATAGTCGACAGCACGGGGGGTAATGGCGGCGGCCGCCTCCCAATCCCGTTCCTCAACAGCCAACCTTGCGGGGATGGATGCCAGGTGGAAGGCGCCGGGGAAATTGGCCTGATGTGGTCCGTTGGCCTGGGCGGTCTCCCAGACGCTGCGTGCGGCGCTGTCTTCACCCCGCTGGAGGTGGCCATAGACCAGATAATCAAGGGCATGAATGTAGTGGAACGACGTGGCGCCATCGACCTTGTGATCGACCGCCACGTCTGCGGACTGCTGATTCCATTCAATCATCCGGGGCCAGTCCCCGAGCCGCACATAAATGTGAGACGGCATGTGCAAGGCATGGGGAACGCTGGGGGCTATTCCGGTATAGGAGTCCACAATTTCAGTGGCGTTGCCAGCGCGGCCATCGGCATCCGTGGCGTGTATGGAGTAATGCACTGCCCCGGGATGGGTGGGCTCGGTCTCCCAAACCCCACGCAGTACCTTTTCTGCTTCGTTGTGCAGTGCCTTGCGGTCTTCGGCGGACAGCGACAGCGTCAAGCGGGACAAGGCATAAAGGGTAGCGACGTTAGCGTCGTCCGGGAAGGCTTGATAGGCCTTATCCATACCCTTAATCCAGCCGGCCAGCCGTTCCCGGACCTGGTCGGTATCCGGCTCGAAGAACGCAGCGGTTGCGTCTATCAGCAGCCGTTCACGCTCATCTTCGGCCGCGTTACGGGCTTGCTCGATGGCCTGGCGACCCCGGGTGATATCCTCAGGACTGGGAGTGGTGCCCCATAATGGCTGGAACAGCGACGTGGCGACACCCCAATGGGCCATGGCACAGTCGGGATCGGCCTGGATAATGGCGTCGAACTCGGCGCGGGCCTGGGTGTACATCATGTGATGCATCATGCCCAGTGCATGATCGACATCAGCGCGCACACTGTCATCACAGTCGGCCTGAAAATTGACGGTGCCGATGTCATCCCCGGTGCTATGGGTATGACCTTCATTCATGGTGTCCTGATGCGAGAATGCGGGAGGGATAAAGCTCATGGTAACCGCGAGTACTAAGCGAGAGATTGTGTTCATGACATGACTCCAGTGGACCGTATTGGTGGTGGAGCCGGCATGTCTACTCCGGTCAGGGTCTGAATACGAACTGCCAGTTACTGGCTCTGCATGCGCAGCTTACACCTTTAAATTTACTCCTGTTGTGGCTGCTTTAACAGCTACCAGCCTACTACGGGCGATGAGGTGAGGGCCGTAAGGCCGACTCGCTTTACGTCAATTCCGGTGCCGCCGGGCTTCGGCGCTTTACGCTGCCGATTTGAATACAACGCCAGCAATGCCCGCGCGAGAAGATGGGCCGATCGAGTGACCGACCCATCTCGACCTCAAGCAGCAGAGGCTTGGATTTTGTGCACATCGTCACTACTGAGGGGCTTTCCTCCGATTCCCCATTCCCCCTCGCTGACTTCATTAATGACTACCCAGGTCAGACCTCGCATGGCTTCACCTTCAATGCCCACCATGGCGTCGGTGACTTTCGCGATCATCTCCTGCTTCTGTGTCTTGTCGAATACGTTTTCGATCAGATTGATGGTGACTAATGGCATGGTCGTTCTCCTTGCTCTGGTTGGAAGCCTCCCGTAATGGGCGGCGTGTGAAACAACTTGAGATCAGTCTACGGGGTTGCCCCGGACCATACTTGGGGTGGATGTGGGGAATATGTGGAGAATCTCGGGGTGTTGTCTGCTAATTTTATACACAGCTAGTCATTGCGGACTCAATCCATGATTTTCAGTTTTTCTGATTTTCAGTTGGACACCCACCAGCTCCAGCTGCGTCGCGCCGGCGTAGCCCAGCCCCTGGAGCCGCTTGTCTTCGATTTGCTGACCTATCTGGTGACTCACCGCGACCGTATCGTCAGCCGGACGGAGCTGCTGGACCAGCTATGGACGGGCAAGGTCGTCAGCGAGTCCGCCTTGAGCAGTGCCGTCAAAGCTGCACGCCAGGCCTTGGGGGATAACGGGCAGACACAGGGCTTCATCGCCACGTTCAATCGTCGGGGCTATCGCTTTGTGGCCGACATTGATGCTTCCGATCCCCTTGCCCCGAACTCCGAGTCAGATGCCATGCAGCAGAGCGCTGCCGAGGCGCATCAGGAGCTGGCCGCCGCCTGCCTGTTTTCGTCCGGCAATGAACGGGAGAAAGAGCAGCCCGTGCTGGCGGTGCTTCCGTTCTCTCACGGCGTGGGCGTTGACCAGGCTGCCTGGGTTGCGGAAGTGCTCAGTGAAGATATCAGTATTCACCTGGCCCGCATTCCCGGTTTTCTGGTGCTGTCTCGCAATACCGCATCTCAGTATCGTCAGCGGGAAGTGAGTATTCAGCACATCGCGAGAGAGCTGGGTGTGGACTACGTCATTGAAGGCTCGGTGTGGGCCATGGGGGACAATCTGCGAGTCGGGGTCCAGCTGCTGGACGCGGCGAGCGGCAACATGCTCTGGTCGGACCGGAAACTGATCCCGGCCGAAAGCCTGAACGCGCTGGAAGAAGAGGTGGTGCGCGAGATCGTGAGCCGAATTGAGCCCGAACTCAATCGGGCTGAGCTGAGCCAGCTCCGGAAACGACGCACGGTGGACCTCGGTGCCTGGGCCCTGTATCGCCAGGGACACGCCATTCTTGGCCAAAAAGGCTGGAGTGAGGAAAGTTTCACCGAAGCTGCCAACCTTCTGCGACAGGCGATCCTGCGGGATCCGGAACTCGCATTTGCCCATGCCTATCTGGCCCTGATTATTGCCATTGGTCATCTGGTGGGGCTCATCCGTGGGCGCGAATGGCTCATGGAGGCCGCCCGGTCAGCTGAAAAAGCCGTGGCTCTGGACGGTCAGGATACCGATGTTCTGGGCTATGCCGGCTGTGCGTTTGCCGATATGGGGGACCTGCAACGGGGTGTCGGCATGTTACGTCGCGCAGTGGAACTGGACCCAAGTAATGCCCAGGCGATGGCCGCCCTGGGGGCTGCCATGATTCGCCAGGGCGATGTTCAAGGCATCGATTTTATGCTCCAGGGCATGAAAATCAGCCCGCGTGATAATCGTCGCTCGGCCTGGGGCGCGTTGCTTGCCAGAGGGATGCTCAATTTTGGCCAGATTGACAACGCCATTCGGACCGCCAGTGATGCCTGTCGTTGTGATGACCGGATTTTCCTGCCCAGAGTTGTGCTCGCCATTGCCCATATTCACGACGGCAACGTCCCACGGGCAGTCGATGCCTTGAGCGATGCCCGCCGTATTCGGCCGACTTTGGGCCAGAGGGAAATCGCCTGCTTTGCCAGTTGCGCCGAAATGGCTTTACTACAAAAAGAAGGGTTGCTGGTTGGACTGCCGTCCTAGGAGCATTCGCGGCTCTGCCGGCGCGGCCATCAGCAAGTGGTCATCCGGACGCAGCAGCGTGTAGCATTTACCCTGAGGGAAACGGCGGCCAGGCGTTCACGGTCGATGGTCATGAGGGCGAACGCATCGACGTTTCCGCTGTAGAGCAGATCCATGGCGTCGATGATCATTGAGGCATCGGTAGCGTTTTTGCCGGTCGTGTAGGCAAACTGCTGAACCGGTCTTATGGCGTTGGCGTGGAGCTTTTCGATCCAGCCACCCCGTTGCGGCCCGTTCCAGTTTCCATGGGCATGGCGCACGTTGGCGGCACCGTACTTGGCAAGCTCCTGAAGTACTCCTTCGATGGATTGATGGCTGACGTTGTCGCAGTCGATGAGTAGAGCGATTTTGTAGTTTTGCTGTTCATCTTATTTGAGCGGTCCCTGTCTCTGGTGGCTCAGGGCTAATTTGAGTCGCTATCAACCCTCTCCACACTTTGAATGCTCTTCCGCGTTGGTAGTCGTGTCAGAATATGTTTGCGGGTAGGCATAGGGATCATGCCTGAAGAAAAGGTTTATAGGAGCGTTACTCTATGTTTTTTTAGTTTCCTTTTTCGAATTTTGCTTTGCAATTGCCGCTCATGCACATCGTACAGTAGTGCTCACGGTCCTCGTGTTCGTAATTCATAAGATGGTTCGTGAGAAACCCCATCCTTAGAGGCGGGGAGGGATAGCTTGTCGGCGTAAGCCGACCCTTTTCTCACACTCCTTTCGACTGAGCTATCAACCATGAATGTAGTACTCATCCCTCCTGCGCGTCTGCGCGCTGCATCGTAACAGTCAATCGCCAGGGCCTCGGCCCTGGTGATTGACTCCCCCGGAGGTGACAGTCGAATCCTAATGCATGCTGCGTTCGAGTTGTCCCCGACGGTTGGCCTCTATCTTTCTCCAATCTCTACTCATACCGCTGTAGCTGACTCGCGGTCCGGCGGCCTGAGGTGGCAGGCTTTCAATATCAAAACCTTTTCCCTGGTAAAAACCTCGCTCCAGTTGCCTTAGACGGTTGGCGTGCAATTCTGACCAATCGTTGCTCATGGTGACTGATGCGTCCTGCGCCACCGCACCTTCGTTCAAGTGCCGTTCCCACTCAGAACCGTATGAAGGAGAAGCGGTCAGGAGTAGTGACAGAAATACCGGATAAACGAACGTAGATTTCATGGTTTGCCCTCCCAAAAAGCTGCCCGGTGGCTTTCACCGGGACTTTCCCAAGGAGGCGGGCATGTTATTTTGTATCAAGCCCACCACCTCAATCATGCGCACCCTGACGTGCTCTACCTAAAAATTAGAAAGTTAAAGCGGATAAAAGTTACAAGGGGTAGGAAAAAATCTTGGAGGTGAGTTTCTGGTCGGTTCCGGAGGCTTCGAAGTCGCAACCGCTAGACAGCAATGCGATGCCGGCCAGTTTTCAGTACGCCGGCGCTGGAGATTAAACCGGTTATGCTTATCAGGATTTAGCTGTGCCAAATGCCTTCTCAAAAGATGCCTTGCCGGAATTGAAAAATAGGTCTGTCCCGATTTTGCTTCACTTATAAAAGCTATTTAAATCAATAGTGACGGCTGGCCTTAGACATGGGTGTCCGCTTTACGAATTCCGTGGACACCCATTGCAGACGCCACGCATAATAAGCATTTAGGGGTGGGTGTCCAGCTAGCGCGCTATTGATAAGCCCACCTGATCCATGCAAGAGTCTTAGGCATTGAGCTAGTCTTTTTTGATCCCGCTGCGAAGCGAGGAACCATAGGGGAGCGGCCCGTGAAGACGATCCTGAAAGGCTTCCATTCGGTTTGCGTCGCGTTGTTAGCCGCGTCCATTTTCTACCTTGGCTATGCCTTGCTCAAAACCGCTGCTCGGGTTGAGGTGATTGTAACGACGTCGGAGGGGATTGCTGAAAAACTCGGCCCAGTCCTTGACTTGACCCCGGAGTTTCTTGATGAGTCCGAGCAACTCCGAGGCACGGCAACGGAGGTTGTTGCAGAGGTGGAAGCGGTTCGCTCGGTGGTCCCGCGAATACTGGAGGAGTCTGCCGCCATCAGGCAAAGCCTGCCAGCCATTCTTGAACAAACGGAGTTGATGAGGAAAGAGTCGGAGCAGATTCGAGCTGAGGCTGCGCTCTTTCGCAAACAGGTTCCGGGAATGCTCGCTGAACTGGAAGCGTACCGGGCACTGGTTCCTCAAGTCCTGGATGAGAGTCGACGGATTCGCGAGACTATCCCCCCTACGCTTAATCGGGTCGAGCGAATTGTGCTGGAGGCCGATGAAATCGCCTCGGAGGCTGGAGAGAACGTTTTCACAGGGATGATTACAGGCATCTTTAAAGCCCCGGTAAAACTGCTGGGAAATGTGACCGATGTTCTCTTGCCCTCTAACGCTCAGCTGTCTGAAAGCGACATAACAGAACTCACAAAACGTATGCAAGATTTTTTGTCCATCGCCCAAATAGGCGATGTTCAGACCTTCGTGACTGAAGAGCCTACGATTTCCCTACAGTACGAGCTACTTTCCCATATGCTGATTGACTCGATGGATTGTCGACTTGTGGCGCTCAGAAGCCGTGAGGCGAACAAACTGTTCAAGCAGACTGAGCTGCAAATATGTCTCGATGAAGACGGCAATTGGTTCTTGCATGGCTCAGAAGAACGCTAGGGCAACCCGGTAAAGCCTGTAGCTCGTTGAGCACAGCTGTTGCCATGTGTTCTGGAACTCGTTATATGGGAAAACCGGGACACCCATTAGCCAGCCGTAGTCAAGGCACAATAAAAGACCTGACCGCTTTTTTGTTGCGGTTTTTGGTTCCCTCAGATGCACACCCGCTATTTCAACTTTGGTTACGGACTGATCCGCACCAGACACCCATCAGGACCAAGGATAGCTCACCGAGCTATCCCCTGGCTTTCGCCCCAAAAAATCATCGGTGCCTGACCGTGTCCAAGTGTTACAGATAGATGGTTAGCCGCTCTCGCGGTGCCAGTCTCAGAGTGGTTTACGGCCAGGGCGCATCAGACACTCAGCGTGCTCGGGAGAGTGCCTGGAGACTCATTCAGATTTCTGGTTGAACCATCCCGGTTTTCAGGTTGCTCCACGCACTCAAGTCGTCATCAGGCAAAGAGTTTGTTTTGCCAACTACCAGCCTACTCCCGATGACGGACTATGGGAGGCTGGCCACATGATCTTCAGATTTATTTTCGCGATAGCGGGCCTGATCAGGCCGTCGAGTACTAATGCCCGTTTAATCGGGCAACCCGGAACGCTTCTCTGGTGTCATTTCCTTTTTCACTATAGCAACGCTGATCTGCCTGGCCACGCGCACGGGTTGGGTGGGCATCATTGGACGATTACTTCTCGCTTTTCCTTTGGATCGACTATGCTTTTGAATGGATGGATGAAATAAAGGGAGAACAATCATGCGCTATCTTTTTGTTTTACTGGCAACGCTGCTTTTTTCCGCACCGGTTCTCAGTGGCCAGTGTCCCACTCTGATGAAGCAGGTCGACTCTCAGATGGAGTCAGCAGATTTGGATGCAGGCACAAGGGCTGAAGTTGAGGAGCTCCGAGCGAAGGGCGAGTCGCTTCACAAGGCGGGCAAGCATGGAGAGTCCGAAAAGGTCCTCCGGCAGGCCATTGAGAAAATAGACGCCGCGGAGGAACAGGCCGCGGGGACTTGATCGGCCTGAAACAAAAGACCGGGACACCCATTAGCCAGCCGGAGAGGCGGAATGAGTTTAAGGCGATGACGCCACCTGAACGAAAAGCACTTTTAATAATAGACTCGCCGCTGATAAATGAAGGAAATGAGGTTAGCCATACGATAAATGGAATCCTATCGATAAGGCAGTATTTGCACCGGTTTTTGTTATACATGCGTAAATCAGTGAAAGGGATGTGACAGAGCTGCTCGACAAGGCCCGCTCTGAGGGTCGGGTGCTGCTGATTGGAAAAGACGGCGGCATCAAGAGCCGCGAAGCCAGCCTCAACCTCAACGGGATTTTCCGCCGGGTCGATGCCATGCCGATGCGCATGCGCGAGATGCGCGCGAGTGACTGATGGAGACAAGCGATATGAATACCGCTTCAGCGGCCTATCCAGTCGGTACGCCCGGCACTCCCTGGGGCGACGCGGAACGTGCTGAGTGGCTGTCACGCCAGACCCGTCAACGCAGTTACGAATCCGATGTACTGAGCGTGGTTGAGCGTCTGCGTTCGCGCTTCGACGTGCAAGAGTATGGCCGTCTGGAATACGGCCCGGACGTTTATCCGCTGATCGCGATCCGCAGCCGCAACTGGCGTGCCGATCGGCCGGTGGTGCTGATAACGGGCGGGGTACACGGCTATGAAACAAGCGGTGTCCATGGTGCGCTGCAGTTCGTTGAACAACATGCACCGGATTATGCGGGTCTTGTAAACCTGCTGGTCGCGCCTTGCGTCAGCCCCTGGGCTTACGAACGCATCCATCGCTGGAACGCGAACGCGATTGATCCAAACCGCTCGTTTCGTGATGACGGCCAGGCCGGGGAGTCAGCGGCGCTGATGCAACTGGTGGCGTCCATTGGTGAGCCAATACTGCTGCACATCGACCTGCACGAGACTACTGATACCGACGAAACCGAGTTCCGCCCAGCGCTTGCGGCCCGTGATGGCAAACCGTTTGAGCCGGGTAGCATACCGGACGGTTTCTACCTGGTGGATGACGCCGAGAGCCCGCAGCCTGAATTCCAGCAGGCGTTGATCAAGGCGGTGGAAAAGATCACCCATATTGCGCCGGCGGACGACAACGGCGAGATCCTCGGCTCACCGGCGACCGCTCGGGGCGTTATTCAGTATCCGCTGGCGCAGCTTGGCCTTTGCACCAGCATGACCAACGCCCGCTACAGGACCACCACCGAGGTCTACCCAGACAGCGACCGAGTGACCCCCGAGCAATGCAATGCCGCTCAGGTTGCCGCAGTGTGTGCGGCGATCGACTATGCGCTTTCAGAACATCGTATAAGTCTGCATCACCGCTGAAGAAAACCGAGACGAGATTTATTTTTGGAGATACTCCCTGATTGAATCTGTCTGAAGCTGAGTTGTCGGTACAAAGCGCCCATCAACTCGGCTACCATTGTCTTCGAACGCACAGCATGGATTCTGTGTCCCGCAAGCAAGGAGATGCTTATGCCCAGACAGGCCAGGGTAATACACTGACCCAAAGACTCTGGCGATGGAAGTCACCTATAACTACGGTACTGATTGACCAGACTTCAACTGCGGTTCTGTCAATGTTCGGTATTGCGGCGGTGAATACCGCCGCGAAAAAGACATCAGGATGTCCGATACTCGCTGACCAGAGCATTGACCTCAGCGACCACTGACTCCAGCTCTTCCGCCATGTTTCCCGCCTTGCCTACTTCTGAAACTACGTCGTTACTCTGGCCTGCCACACGCTGAATGTTCTCATTGATTTCAGAGGATACCGTAGCTTGCTGTTCAGAAGCCGCAGCGATTTGCTGGTTCATCTCGCTGACTTCTGCGATCGCCCTTTCTATCAGTGCCAGCGCATCTCCAACCTTATGAATAGCATGGGTGGTCTCCCGGGAACGAGTCTGGCCGATCTCGATGGCCGCAAGGCTGCCCTCTGAAACGCCGGTCAGTTCACCAATAGTGGTGCGGATATCATCAGTAAATGCCTGCGTACGCCGGGACAGGTTCCGCACCTCATCGGCCACTACTGCAAACCCCCGCCCATGCTCACCAGCCCGGGCAGCTTCAATGGCCGCGTTCAGTGCCAGAAGGTTGGTTTGATCCGATATCTCACTGATCGAACCAATCACCGTAGCGATGGAGTGAACCTTGTCCAACAGCTCCTGAACCATGCGGGCAGAGTCTTCCAGCGCAGTGTTGGTAGACTCTGTCAGTTTTACGGCTTCGCTCACATTGTCGGTGCCGGCTAACGAGGCCTCTGAAGCCTGTACAGCAGACTCGGAGGCGGCCTGGGCGTTCCGGGCCACTTCCTGGATAGTGGCCGCCATCTGGTTCATTGCCGTCGCGGCCTGATCGGTTTGCAGCTGCTGGTCGTTGACAATATTTGCGGACTGAACGCTGACTTCCTGAAGACTACGCGCATTGTCACTGAGGCGGCCAGACAGGTCCCTCACCATGGCAATCAAGGCTTCAAACCTTGCCATCATGCTGTTGAATGACGCTGCTGTGATGTCATTACCGGTGTCCTCTATGCGTCCGGTCAGATCCTTCTGTATATCGAAGTTCCTGACCACCTCAATAATCTGCATTGACTGTTTGCGTTCCTGCCCCATGCGGATGGCGAAGAACACTAGAATACCCGCTTCGAACACTACGAAGGCCGCATGCACCATTGCTACGGACCAGCTTGCATCATGGTTGAAAACGGCTACTGGCGTATTACCGAAACTGACAGACGACATCTGCAAGCCCGTGAAGGCCAGGTGGTGAACCGCGATGACAACAGCGGCGGTTACAACCGGCAGCCAGTCACGGTAGATGATCAGCAGGGCCATGGCGGCAAAGATATGGAAGTGCATCTCGATCCGGCCCATTTGGGCCTGAATCATCGTGGCGGAAAACAGCATCATGACGGCAGCGAACACAGCCGATAGGGCACGGCTGCCGCGAAGCAGGCCGTAGCCGGTTCCAAGCAGAACACCGAGTAACAGAGACGCCGAGACAGCGAACGAATGCGTGTCGAAACCGATCGGCACCAGCAGGGCCACAATCGGTATGTGTGCAAGCAGAATCAACAATACCTGCCAGTCCGTGCGAAGACGTTCTGCCGTAGCAACATCGCTGGAATCATTCATTGGGGGGTTACCTCGGGCGTATCGGCTGCCGGTGGGGCGGTCGTGCACAATCACGTTTATCGGCACTATTGGTTTCTTCTTTAATATGTAGTTAACGCAGAATTACGTGCCGCAACTCTCCGGGATCAGCGTAAAATGTAAACAATCGTTACGTGCTTGTCTCAAGCCTGCCGGTCTCCGTCCAGCTGGGCGTACAGACCCTGACGGGCAATCAACTCATCGCCTGAAAACCGGGACACCCATTAGCCATTCCGAGTCAAGACACGGGGAAAGCTGATTCAGACTTGTGGGAGGCGCAGTGATCTCTCATACAGCCGGATTGCACGAGTCATATTCACGATGTTTCACGGTGATATGGTATTGCTCAATGGTTTTATCAAAAAGACTCAGAAAACACCGGATCAAGAGTTGGCGAAGGCGAGAGATCGAAAGAAGAGTCTTGTCTGAAAAGGAGCGAGAAAATGACACAGCATAAACACGTTGGCAGCCTTCTCGATGACCTGTTCGAATCCGACGGCACGCTTGATCAGGTAGAAGCCGAGGCGCTGAAGCGGGTAATCGTTTGGCAGATTCAGCAGGCAATGGGACATACCGGTGTTAACAAGTCCCAGCTTGCCCAGAAGATGCATACCAGCCGTACGGTGGTTAATCGGCTTCTTGATGACAAGGACACGGGTGTCACAATCACAACGCTTGTCAAGGCGGGTCGCGCTTTAGGGATGACCTGGACTTTGCAAGGCAGCCAGGACGACGGGGCTTCTTACGCAGCTTGAAAACCGGGGCAGACCTACTTTCTAGGGACTCTTGATGTACACAACGTTCTTGTCCCGAATGCTGATCTCGAATAACTCACTGGCCCGGATGAGGTCACTCAGCTTTTTATACCCGTAGTTCACAGGGGAGAAGGAGCTGTTGTTGGAAATGTACTGGCCAACCCGGCCGAGATGCGCCCAACCATCATCATCAGCGGTTTGTTCCACCGCAGTCCGCAGAGTTCGAACCAGAACCGTGTCTCCCCGCAGCTGGTTGCGACCCCATTTGATTTCTCCGGTTGGCTTCTGGCTGCCACCATCGACGGTGTCTTCCTGTTGCTCGAGGTCCTCCCGCAGGTTCTCTGTGTAGATGAATTGAGAACAAGCGTTGACGAATGGCATGGGGGTTTTTCGCTCGCCAAATCCAAACACCGGTAGGCCAGCCTCAAGAATTCGCATAACGAGCGGGGTGAAGTCAGAGTCGCTAGTCATTAGTGCAAAGGCGTCCACGTTTTTGCTGTATAGCAAGTCCATGGCATCAATGATCATAGAAGCGTCAGTAGCGTTTTTGCCGGACGTGTAGGCAAACTGCTGAACTGGCCGAATGGCATTCGCGTGCAGCTTTTCAATCCAGCCACCCAGCTGGGGGCCATTCCAGTTTCCATGGGCATGGCGTACGTTCACGGCGCCATACTTGGCCAGTTCCTGCAGAACGCCTTCAATCGATTGATGGCTGACGTTGTCGCAGTCGATCAGGAGCGCAATCTTGTAATTACTATTCATCTTTCCTGAGTTGTCCTTTTTAATGTCTCGAATCTGGAACTTTACCACGGCTTGTCCCGCAGCTGACCCAGGTTGAGGGATCAGAGGTGACTCGGAGAATTCGCCAATTCATAGACAGGCCTGAACTTCGTCCCCACAGGCAATGTCACCCTCTTCAACCACCCGCGCAGTAATACCCCAATGTCCGCGCATGGCGTTGTAACCGCCGGCCCCGAGCGATGTCTCCATTTTGCTGCAGGGGTGGCAAAGGCCCGTGTATTCCAGCACCACATTTCCGATTCGGAATCGCTGATTCCGCTTTCGATCATGAGGTTGTCACTCATCTCAAAGTCCTCATTGGTGTGGCCCGGTTCGTCCAGACCGGTTGAGCCCGCCCGTTCCCGGTCGCGACTCAGATAAATGTCCAGGCCAATACCCTCGTAATCTTGTTTCCCTGGTTCGTCTCTATTTCCCGTATATCGACTGCTCCGATCAATCAACTTCTTTGCAGGCTTAACATTGTCGGCTTTTGAAACCAGGCTGGTAAACCAGCGGCATTGGGTTGAATAGACCTGGCTTTCGAATCAGGTCTTTTCCTGTGCGCTACACTTCCAGACAGCAGTTATCTTCTCAACTGTCAGTGTGAGGGAGTCACAATGCAAGACTACGAACTCTATTACTGGGGCTTGCCCTTTCGCGGTAATTTTATTCAGCTTTTTCTGGAGGAGGTTCGGGCGGATTATCGGAAGCTGGATGCCAGCGAGGTCTACCCTGACAAGAACCTGAACATCCAGTACCCCGGCATGGCACCACCCTATCTTTACGACTGCAGAGCCCAGGTCTGGTTCGCCCAGATGCCGGCGATTCTCATGCATCTGGCGAAGGCCTACCATTTTCTTCCCGACGAGCCTGAGCAACACACCCTCGCTCTGAAGGTGATTCTGGACTGCAATGATATTCTCATGGAAATCACCAACTACAATGGCACAGTGATGTGGGATCAGGATTCATGGGCCGAATTCCGGACCCATCGCCTGGCCGACTGGATGGCCATTTTCGAAAAAACCGGCCAGGCGCATCTCCTCGAACCGGACGCGGACTATCTGCTGGGCTCCAGGCTCACAGTGGCCGATATTGCAACTGCTGCATTGTTTGGCACCCTCGTCCACAGCTTTCCGGAACTCGCCGCAGATCTGGAACACAACGCCCCCCGGGTGGCGGGTCTCTGCCAGCGAGTGGAAGACCGTCCGTCGATCAGACCTTTTCTTGAGGACCAGCGAAAGGAGTTGGGTAAGGCCTACTGTGGTGGTCAGATTGAGCGGTCCCTGCGGGACGTCATACGGTAGCGCCGAAATACTGTTGGGCCAGTTGTAACCGGGTAGCATACTGCCGCGTGTCCGGTTTTCCCCACCACATTGTCCAGCGCGGCCATAACCGCCAACCGGTTTTTGTCGAGCGCCGTGACTTTGAGTATTACCTGGCGAACCTGCAGGAGTGGAAAGAGGTTTTTGACGTTGAGGTTTACAGCTATTGCTTGATGACCAATCACGTTCATTTGGTTGTTCAGGCCAACGATAACATGACTGCCATTCCACAGTTGATGAAACGTTTAGCCGGTCGCCAAACCCGCTTCGTCAATGCTCTTGAAAAATGCAGTGGTTCGCTTTGGGAGGGGCGTTACAAAATCAGCCCAATAGATGCGGCGTTGAGAGTTTTTACTGCCAATGGGTCTGCGAAATCGATGGAAAGGTTGCCATGAGCGTTCGGTTTTACATGGGGGGCTAGTGCCGGGTGGCTTTTTACCAGAGCCGGGAAGTCATAGCCCTGGTTGTGATGAGTATGAAAATCGCTCTATTCACTTGATTTCTCTTAAATTGCCCTGATTGTTCAAACCAGTAAACAATCAGAGGCAGTTTGATAATGACCGATATTCGACACCTGGTGTGTGTCCATTGCCACAAAGTGAATCGCGTGCCACCCGATAAGCTGTCATCCGGCGGTAATTGCGGTGCCTGCAAACAGCCGCTGTGGCCGGATCAGGTGCTGGAGCTGGGGGATCAGAGCTTTGATGCCCATACAGGGCGCAGTGATGTGCCGGTACTGGTGGATTTCTGGGCCAGCTGGTGCGGCCCCTGCAAAGCAATGGCGCCTCAGTTCGAGCAGGCTGCGAAAGCCTGGCGGGGTAAAGTGCGCTTTGCCAAGCTGAATACCGAACAATCGCCCGGGCCGGCCGGCCAGTTTGGCATTCGAAGCATACCGACACTGATACTGTTTCAGAATGGCCGGGAAGTGGCCCGCCAGAGCGGTGCCATGAACCAGGCGCAGATCAGCCAGTGGCTGCAATCGAAGGGTATTCGGTAGGTTTGATCAAGACATCGTTTTGCCCGGAGCCCGAAATGTTTAAGCCTAGTTGTTACAGCTGTCGGAAAAAGTTTGAGCCATCTGCGCTGCGGGTTTCTTACTCAAAAAACTACTGTAAGGGCTGCGGCGTTGGGCTGTTTGGTGAGGATTACTTCAGTTTCGCCAGAAAGCCCGCTCCAACTACCCATAAGAACCTGGCTGTCCATTTTGCAGTGCTTCTTTTCGGGATTGCTTGTTTGTGGTTATGGTTTTAGTGGAAATCGGGACGCCCATTAGCCAGCCGGAGTCAATAGACCGCACCAAGCTCCCGGCAGTCATCTGCCTTTGAAGCTCAACGACGCCCCACGCGCACCCGCGCTATTCCGTGCGGGCCCGATGAAGTGCCTTATAGCGCTCAGCCAGCTCAATCCGGATTGCCCGTCGTTCCTGACCATTGGCAAAGCGCCTGATCTGTTCACTGGTTTCCGGCTCCAGTTTCGGAACCTCCATCGCTTTGCCATTTTCATCAATCGCCACCATGGTGAAAAAACAGCTGTTGGTGTGTCTGACCACCTTTTCCCGGATGTTTTCCGTAATCACTTTAATGCCCACCTCCATGGAGGTGCGCCCGGTGTAATTCACACTGGCCAGAAAGGTGACCAGCTCACCCACATGAACGGGTTGGCGGAACATCACCTGGTCCACAGACAGCGTGACCACATAGGTACCTGCATAACGGCTGGCGCAAGCGTAGGCCACTTCATCAAGGCACTTTAGCAAGGTACCGCCATGTACATTCCCGGCAAAGTTCGCCATGTCGGGTGTCATCAAAATGGTCATGGTGAGTGTTTTAGATCCAAGCTCCATCAGGCTTTCTCCGCTGTTTGGCATTTCAGTATAGGCCCAAACAACGCGGCAATACCGATTACCAGCATCAATGCGGTGGGCGCAAAGCGTCCCGCCAGACGTTCATCGCTTCCAGCCTGCGGCGCATACGCCTAACATGGCTTCCCTCCCAGTAAAGCTGGCGACAGGTGGCACACGCCCTTACCGCATCATTACTCACCCCACGCACCCGCGGGCGAAAGAGCTGTTTCTCCCGCTCGCTGGCTGTGTGCAGTGGGGTGTTGCAGTTTTTACAGCGGCTGAACGGGGCCAGGCACCAATCCAGGTCCAGCCGGAGAGTCAGCTCCTTCAGCCGGGCCTCGTCATCCCCACCCGACAGATACAGCACGTAGAACGGCGCACAGACAAACTCCAGCAGGTCCGCATCCGCGGTAACCAGCCATCGCTGCTCCGCGCGGGAGCGGTCGACCAGTTGCCCGTCTGGCGAGCCCGGGGCGGGCAAGGTGGTGTCGTAACCGGCAACCCGCAGCCACTGCGCCACGTTGATCAACATTTCGTCACAGAAAAAGCGCAACGGCGTCAGCGGACACAGGCTCCCTTCAATCAACTTCATACCATCCTGGCCGGCGACGGACCGGCTACCACTCCAGTTGTGCCCCGGTCTGGTCGAAGGTGGTCAGGTAGGCCAGGCCTTGGGAAGTGGCCTGGGTGTTTGGTTCGTCGTTCCAGTTGAGCATTTTTACCTCTGAAATCTGGTCATGGTGATTTTCGTAGCGCAGCGTAATCCGACCTACGCCGACTTGTGGGTGCGGCTTGCGGGTTACTGGCAGGCTTCGCAATCCGGCTCGTCAATATTGCACACCTTCGGCGGCTTCCACCAGCCAGCGGGGGTCGATTTCAAACGCAGTGGCGTAGCGGGTTTTAGAGGAAACCGGGACAGACCTAATTTCTAGACCTAACCAGAAACCTTGGGATCACCCCCGTAGTTATTGAATACGAGGGTGTTCCTGTGTCGTCCTGTCAACGAGGCAGAGTCATGACGCCCAGGGCAACTCAATATAACCACCATCCGGAAAGTAAGCCTCCACCGGTGTGGCACTGAATATTGCAATAAACTGCAGATCCTCAGTGCCCACGCTGAAAATCTGGTGCAGCGCGTTGCGAGGAATAATGACCGTGGAGTCCGGACCAAATGGATAGGCTTCCCGATTATCGATTCTGAGCTCGCCCCGGCCTCCCAGACAGAGCACGACTTCCTCGCAATCGTGGCATGGCGGCGGCAGCAATTGCTGATGGTCGTTTGCGTGAAGTGCTCAAGGCCTTTCAACCTCCACCCCTGCCAATCAGCATCGTTTATCCGAGCGCCCGAATGGTGCCGCCTCGCGTCAGAGTTCTGATTGAGGCCCTCACCGAAGAGAAAGGCTAAGGCGCTGAGTCAACTGCGGGTGCGGCCTATTGTAGTGGTTCAATGACTCCGGCTGGCTAATGGGTGTTCCGGTCGTCATGCTCAGTACGGGTAGGCTCCTCATTTAAGCCACCGCCTCTCCCGCATGAGCGCAAAAGCAAGCACCGCAAACCATAGCTGATATGTGTACCAAAACGTCCTCTCCTTTACACCCAGCCACGGCGTATCTAAACCCGCCTCAACCTTGAGTGCGACGAGAACGCTCCAGGTACGGCGGCCGCTCGATTGCCGGATTATGCGCCGCCAAGAGGCTACCAGCTTACTCCGGATGACGGGCTGTGGGTGGCTGGCTACATGATCTTCAGATGAATGTCCAAGCCAATACCCTCGTACTCTTATTTCCCTGCTTCATCTCGATTTCCCGTACATCAATTGCACCGAGCTTACGAATCAGCTTCTGAGCAGGCTTAACATTGTCGGCTTTTGAAACCAGGCTGGTAAACCAGCGGCATTGGGTTGAATACACCTGGCTTTCTCTTATCAGCTTTTTCAGAAACAGCTGTTCACCCCCCTTACACCAAAGCTCTGCGCCCAGACCGCCAAAATTCAGAGTGGGGGAGTCGGTTTTTGTTATCTGTTCACCGCGACTACGAGCAAGATTATTGAGTTTAAGCTGGCTACCTTTAAGGGCTTCATCAAGCGAGACATGGAAGGGTGGGTTGCATACGCTGACATCAAAGAACTCCCCGGCTTGAATGATCCCTTCAAACATGTGGTTTTTGTCGTGCTGCGTGCGCAGCGTGAAGCGTTCTTTGAGTATGGGGTTGTGGGCGATAATCGTGGCTACGTTCTCAAGTGACTGGGCACTAATATCACTACCGACACACTGCCAGCCGTAAATCTGGCAGGCCAGTAGCGGGTAGATTCCATTTGCTCCAGTCCCTATATCGAGCAGCTTGATACTGCGCTGTTCAAGCCCAAGCCCCAATAGGTCCGCCATGTAATGGATATAGTCGGCTCTGCCCGGGATTGGAGGGCAAAGCGCACCCTCTAGAATATCCCAATCGACAATGTTGTAGTATCGGTTTAATAACGCGGCGTTGAGAGTTTTTACTGCCAATGGGTCTGCGAAATCGATGGAAAGGGCGCCATGAGCGTTCGGTTTCACATGGGGGGCTAGTGCCGGGTGGCTTTTTACCAGAGCCGGGAAGTCATAGCCCTGGTTGTGTAGATTCCGCGGGTGTAGACCTTTGCGAACAGGCTTGGCTTGACGTTTTTCACTTCGATGGAGGGTGCTCACAGTAGTAGGCCCGAGGCTTGGAGTTCAATAGTAGAGTGGGTCTGGCTTAGTCCGTGAGTATAATCTTAATGTATGTGATGGGCATGGAAACCGGGACACCCATTACGCCCCGAGGTATTCGAAAAGCGGGTGTTTACCTGCCCGTTTATCAAAGGTCACGGTAGCGTCGGCTCCCCCTATCCCGATTTCAAAGCAAGGCTTGCGTATCTCAGCCTAGCGCCCTCCAATTGCTCCATCACGGCGCATGTCGGCTCCGCCAACAAGACCGCTCGGGGTGACCTGTATCAGCGACAACCCGCTGTTCAGGGTCGTGACACCAACCGCATGCCCTCTGCCTTCTTCCAGATCGGACTCAAGTGCAGCGACATCATAGTCCAGCGTCACGCCCGGGATGGGTGCTTCCAGAACGGTTGCTGAGCTTGAACTGCCGCTGTTGGTATTCTGGTAATGAGGTACATTGATGGCCTCCTGTGGGTCAAGTCCAAAATCAAACACGTTCATGATGGTCTTGGCGGTGTAACCAATGATCCGGAAGCCGCCCGGCGAGCCGGTGACCAGCGAAACCTGGCCATCCAGATCAAAGACAATGGTCGGAGCCATCGAACTGCGGGGCCGCTTTCCGGGCTGTACCCGGTTGGCAATCAGTTCGCCGGCACTGGAAGTGGGCTGGAAGCTGAAATCGGTCAACTGATTGTTGAGCAGAAATCCGCGGCCGGCCACCATTACGCCATTCCCGAACGAGCTCTCGATGGTCGTGGTCATGGATAGCGCATTGCCGAATCGATCGACAATGGAGACGTGGCTGGTGCCCGCGCCCGGCTCATCCATGCCCGGAGCAGAGGGATCAAAAACACCGGGGGGCGTACCCGGATCCACTACACCAAGGTCATTCTCACCAATCAGCGCAGCGCGGGTTTCAAGGTATTGCTTGTCCAGCATTCCCTCAACCGGAACGGTGATGAAATCGCTGTCTGCAACATACTTGTTCCGATCGGCGAAGGCGATACGCATCGCCTGGGTAAAAAGATGAACCACTTCCTCGTCCAGCGGATTTCTGCCTGCCAGATCGAAATTCTCCAGCACACCCATGATCTGACCAACGGCCAATCCACCGGAAGACGGCGGGCCCATGCCGCAGACGTTATTGCCACGGTAAAGGAGGCACACCGGCGGCCGTTCAATGACCTGATAATCGGCCAGGTCGGCCAGGCTCATTGATCCGGGAATGTTAGGGTCGGTCTGGACGGCGCTAACGATGTCCTGTGCGATAGAGCCGGTATAAAAGGTATCTGCTCCATCACGAGCCAGCAGCTTTAGCGTGTTCGCATAATCCCTGTTTTTGATAAGTGTACCGGCAGGCTTGGCTTCGCAGGTCTCACTGTCAACAAAGTAATTGAAGGCGGTGGGGTCACGGAAAAATAACCGATCCTCACAGGATGCGTTGCGGGCCAGAAGGCCGGCGACCTGATCGCTGGTACGCTGGGTCAGAGAAAAGCCTTTATGAGCCTGGGTGATCGCCGGTACGAACAGGCGCTGCCAGGGGAGCCGGCCATATTGCTGATGCATGTACTCCATCATTCGAGGGACGCCCGGCACGCCTGCGGACAGACCGCTCTGCCACGCCTCTAAAAAGCCGATTGCATTGCCTTCCTCATTCAAAAAAAGCGTTTCATCAACCGCCGCTGGCGCGGTTTCACGGGCATCGATAGTGGTTGTGGTGCCGGTCTCAGCATCGTAATAAACGATAAACGCTCCGCCACCGAGCCCGCTTGACTGGGGCTCCACCAGGCTGAGCATGGTCTGTACCGCAATCATGGCATCTGCCGCGTTACCACCGTTTTTGAGAATCTTCGCGCCGGCTGCCGTGGCTAGCGGGTTTGCCGTGACGACCATTTCGCGCTCGGTCGTTTGAGCCTGGGGCAGGTCAGTTGCCCAGGCAGCAGGTACACCCAGTGATAGGCAAAAAGAGAGAGTCAACAACCGTTTTTTCATTGTTATTCTCCTGTGGCCGAGCTCTGCCTGGCCGCATGATTGATTGAATGATACCAGTCGAGAAGCGGTTGGCTTCGGGACGATCAATTTTTAGGCAATTGCCGGGCCACGAAAAGACAAAGCATTAAGGTTCAGACGGGTTCGGCAACTCCTGGCATATCCGTGGTATGGAGAATGTAAAATACTTCGACATAACTTCTGCCTGCCTGTCGATCCGTAGGTCTTGCGTGCAGGCAGAAGGCGGGGTGCCCACTGGAGTCAACGCCGCAGCTGGTTATAATGGCGTACCTTTAACCGTCGCAGAGAACTCTATGCCAATCGAAAAGAATCAGGTGGTCTTGTTTCACTACAGTGTCCGTGATGACCAGGGCAACGTTGTTGAAAACTCCCGTGGCGGCGAGCCGAACGCCTACCTGCATGGCCACGGCGGCATTATCCGGGGCCTGGAGGAAGCCCTGGAAGGTCGCGACGCCGGCGAAAGCTTCAGTGTCACCGTCACTCCGGATAAAGCCTACGGTCCGCGCAAGGCCGATGCTGTGCAGCGCGTGCCGATCAAGCATTTGACCGGTGCCAAACGCTGGAAGCCGGGCATGGTCGCCCAGGTGAAAACCGAGCAGGGCCCGCGCCACGTGGTCGTCGCCAAGGTCGGCCACAAGTTCGCCGATGTCGACACCAACCATCCGATGGCCGGTAAAACCCTGACCTTCGATGTCGACATCATCGAAGTTCGCGCCGCCGATCCGGAAGAGCTAGCGCACGGCCACGTGCATGAACCGGGTGGGCATCATTGAGGGATGAGAGAGGTTAAGTGACGGCTTGAACCTACTCGTAGACATCCCGCAGGGAAAGTAAGGTAAAGTCTGGTACCACGCCGAGCCCGGGTCGATCACTGAGCCACATTCGGCCGTTCGCCACTTCCGGGGCGCCCGTGGCAAGCTGCACTTTGTTGTAGTTGTGCAAATCAGTGGTATTCAGCAATACTCTGGGGGATGTGCTGGCAGCGAGGTGCGCATAGGCAGCCGTCGCTATGCCACTACCCCAGGCGTCTTCAATGGTCATGGGTATGCCCGCGTCTGCACACACATCCCGAATGATCCGGGACGGTGTCAGTCCCCCGAACTTGCTGACTTTCAACGCAATGGCATCCATGGCATCGTCTTTAAGGCCACGCTGCAACTCGTTCAAAGTGTTGAAAGCTTCATCCAGTTTGACTGGATGCCTGGCGTGCCGCCTGACAGACAGGCACTCTTCGTAACTGCGGCAGGGTTGCTCAAGGTAAATATCCACATCCTCGATGGCCCTCGAGAAACGCAGTGCCTCATCACGCCGCCAGGCGGCGTTAATATCGCCAATCCAGAGTTCATCAGGCTGTTTGAGTTTGCCAAGCCTGCGAACCAGGTCGATGTCCTCTTCCACCTCATGGCCCAGTTTGATCTGAATGTGCCGAAAACCTTCGGCACGGTAATGATGAAGAGACTCTTCCATTTCCATTGGTTCGGCCAGGGGAACAATCCGATGCAAGGGCATGGAGGGCGACTGAAGCCCGCCAAGCAGTGTGTAGACGGGAAGCCCACACGCCTTGCCCAAAAGATCCCAGCAGGCAATATCGATGGCCGCCTTGGCTACAGCCTGGCCGGTGAGCGCCTGATTCATACGCTCCTGAATCACCGAGACTTGCCGAGGGTCCTGGCCAAGCACCTCAGGTGCCAGTAATGATAGGCAGGCAGGAAGGCCCTCGGCAAAAGCCGCCATGTAGTTGGGGCCACAGGGGCACACCTCACCATAGCCCTCCAGCCCCGTGTCTGTAGAAAGGACAACAACCGTCGTCTCGAATCCGTGATGGGAGCGGCCGCCAGCAAAGGCATAAGCTTTTCCGGTATATTCCAGATTCGCCGTGTATACCGCCATTCGCTCGATGCGCACAAGCAACTCCGCCCTGAGTGGACCCGTGATGAAACAAAGTTAGTTCACCGGTGTGTGAATAGTTAGCGGCGCCAGCCGATGCGAAAACTGGAACAGACTTGTTTTTGCCTCAGAGGTAACGGCAACAGCATCTGCTAGTATGGCCCACTTTTCATCCTGACAACGATTAAGTACCGAAAAATGAAAGCTCCTTTTAAGCTGCGGCCTTACCAGCAAGCAGCGGTTGAGGCCACGTTGAGGCATTTTCGCCAATCGGACGAGTCTGCCGTGATTGTGCTGCCAACCGGTGCCGGTAAAAGCCTGGTCATTGCCGAGTTAGCCCGTCTCGCCCGGCGCAAGATTCTGGTGCTGACCCACGTAAAAGAGCTCGTAGAGCAAAATCACGCCAAATACCAGAGCTATGGGTTAACGGGCGGCGTCTTCTCGGCCGGGCTGAAACGTAAGGAAAGCCGGCATCAGGTGACCTTTGCCAGTGTGCAGTCGGTATCGGCGAATCTGGATCAGTTCCGGGATGAATACTCGTTGGTCATCATCGATGAGTGCCATCGGGTCAGCGGTGAGGAAACCAGCCAGTATCAAAGGATCATCGAGCTGCTAAGGCAACAGAATGACGCCCTCAAGGTGCTCGGGCTAACCGCCACACCCTATCGCTTGGCCATGGGCTGGATCTACCGCTATCACTACCGGGGCTTTGTTCGCGGTTTTAGTGGTGAGAGTGACGAGCAGGATAAGCCCTTTGTGCATTGCATTTATGAACTGCCGCTGAGCTACATGATCACTCGGGGGTATCTCACCCGGCCTGAGCTGGTTAACGCAGCGGTGGCGCAATACGATTTCTCCGCGCTGGCTCAGGACCGCTTTGGCGAATATGCCGAGAGGGACGTCAACCAGCTGCTCGGCAAACATCGGCGTGTGACCCGTGCCATCATTGAGCAGGTGATGGAGCTGGCCGCTGAACGCCGGGGGGTGATGATCTTTGCGGCCACGGTGGATCATGCCCGAGAGATCACCGGCTATCTGCCGGAGCGCGAAACCGCCCTGGTGACCGGCGCGACCGATCTGAAGGATCGGGACTTGCTGATCCAGCGCTTCAAACAGCGGCAGTTGAAGTATCTGGTGAATGTCTCCGTGCTCACCACGGGCTTTGATGCGCCCCATGTGGACTTTATTGCCATTCTTCGTCCTACCCAGTCGGTCAGCCTGTATCAGCAGATGGTGGGCCGTGGTCTTCGCCTGGACGAAGGCAAGCAGGATTGCCTGGTGATTGATTACGCGGGCAACACTGTAAATCTGCATCATCCGGAGGTGGGGGAGCCAAAACCCAACCCCGACAGTGAGCCGGTGCAGGTGTTCTGTCCGAGCTGTGGTTTTGCCAATATTTTCTGGGGCAAAACAGACGGTGAAGGCGGTGTTATCGAGCACTATGGGCGCCGCTGTCACGGGCTGCTGGAGCCTGCGGAAGCCGATAAACCTGCCAAGCAGAGCGGGCGCCCGCAACAGTGCGATTACCGGTTTCGTTTCAAGGAATGTCCGCACTGCGGTGGCGAGAATGATATCGCGGCCCGTAACTGCCACCAGTGCCACAAAGCCATCATTGACCCGGATGATCAGCTAAGAGATGCGCTGAAACTCAAGGATGCCATGGTGATCCGTTGCGCCGGGATCACGTTAAGTGCCCATGCCTCCAAAACCGGCAGCATACTCAGGATCACCTATCACAGTGAAGATGGGGAGGAACTCAGCGAGTCGTTTGATTTCAGTAAGCCGGCGCAGCGTAACGTGTTTAACAAGCTGTTCGGGCGTCGTCTCGCGAATGGCCAGGCCCCGAAAGTGTTCAGCAGGGTTGATGAGGTGCTTGAGAGTCAGGCCCTGTTGTCAGCACCGGATTTTGTGATTGCTCGCAAGCAGAAGCACTATTGGCAGGTGCAGGAGCGGATTTTTGATTATCGGGGGCATCATCGGAAGGCGAATGAGCCGTAAGGCCTTTGAAAGTGTATTGGGAAAACCTGAGAGACCTTTCTCTAGGTCTTTACGCAGACAAACAGCGCATTGCCGGACTGCCCATCCCAGGGCTCTATTTTACCGTAGTCATGCTCGAAGATATGAACCTCGAAACAGGGTTCCAGCAGCTGTGCAAGCTCGTCGAAGCCCACCGCCACCATGGGGTGCTCGTCCTTCCAGGTCTCGCTGACATTGTGCGTGGTTTTTGTCATGCACAGTTTGAGTGACTGTTGCTCGCCATAGCCACGGTAGTCCCAGCCCGAGCTGAATGTGAAGGCACCGTCCTGATGCTCTGCGGTATGGGTTACGAACAGGTTGTTGTTGATCTCGTTCTTGTCCACCGCATTGAAGCAGAAAACACCATTGGCCTGCAGGGCATCATGGACGCTGGTGATGCAGGATTTCAGGCGGTCGATGTCACTGCTGTAGTGAATGGAATACAGCAAGCAGGTGATCAGATCGAAAGGCTGGTCAAATGCAAAACTGCCAATGTCGCCCAGGGTGAACTCGGCTTCAGGGCAGCGCATTTTCGCTTTATCCAGCATAGGCTGGTTGATGTCCAGGCCCTGGCTTTGGTAGCCAAAGTCGAGGAAGTGCCGCATGTGGGGGCCGGTTCCACAGGCCAGGTCCAGGTGGCTGTGACCGCCGTTTCCAAACAACTGGTTAAGCCTGCGCACGCCGCTGCTTTGTTCTGGGTAGTCGATGTCGGCACACATCAGATCGTAATAACCGGAGAGGTCGGTGTAGAGCTTGTTGGACGGTTGCATGGCGGCTCACTGGGCGGGCGGGGTAGGCGGCTGGCCGGCAGTATAGCAAAGGGACAATAAAGAAAACCGGTAAGAAAATCGGGACGAATTTATTTTCTCCGCAGTTGGGAAGCTAATGCGCTGTCAGCGAAATCTATCTTCCACGGCCTCATCGGCTTCAGATGTGCCGGTTTCCGGTCCTGACTGGCCATAGTGGGCGCCGGCTGATCAATGTTTACGCCTCGGAAAGATCCGCCAATTCTTCAACAAGAGGTCGGAACAGACGCCGGTACTCGCCAGGTGTCAGACCCGTCAGGCGCCTGAATAACCGGCGAAAGAAGCATACATCCTCGTAACCGGCCTCCAGGCTCACCTCTTCCACTGACAATCTGCCATGTTCCAGTGCGCGCTTGGCCACTTCAATGCGAAGGTTCTGAAGGTACTCAATCATTGAAGAACCCGTGGCAGCCTTGAACCGCCGTTTGAGTGTTCTCTCTGGCAGAGGGGAGGCCTCTACCAGCAGGGCAATGGCCCGGGGATCCCGCCAATGCATCTTGAGCCACTCCTCACATTTGCGCACAGCCGAGTCGGCATGGCGTGTTTGCCGGACCAGACCCGTGAACGGCAGTTGGCCTTCTCCGTGCCATTTCAGCAGATACACTTTTGCAATGCGGAGCGCTTCACCGATACCCACGTACCGGGCAATGATATGCAGTGCCAGGTCATGCCACGATGTAGTGCCGCCAGCGGTCACCAAACGGCCATCAGGATGGGCATAAACAAGGTTGGTCTCCGGCCGGAAACGCACCCTGGGATAGTGCGTTCGAAAAAGCTCCTGATAACCCCAGTGCGACGTTGCCTCGCAGTTATCCAGCAAACCACTCTCGGCCAGCAACACGGATCCAGAGCAGGCAGAATAGATAGTTGTACCCGAACGGAATCGGAGCTTGATCCAGTCCATAAGCGCTTCATAGCGGCCTGCGATCTCTTCATGGGGTCCCAGCCAGATCTCCGGGAGGATCAGGATATCAGCAGCCGGTTCATCCGCGATGGCGTACGTCGGCTCAACGGGAATGCCATGGCCACAATGAAATGGTGCCGAGTCGACGGAAACAATCTGTACATCAAACGGCTGATAGGGAATCGGATCGCCCACCAGGGTCTGCCAGATATTGCCCGTCGCCATAAGCACATCCACCATCCCGTACAGCGCCGAACCTGCCGTTTCGGGCAGAGCCAGAATCAGAACTTTTTTCTGCTGTTGGCCCATGTTCCATCCCCCCTGCAATTGGTGGCACAAATGCCTCCTTTTTGTCAGGTCTCCATCTGACCCAGTACGCAGTCATCCCTTACTTTATACCCAGACGCCACAAAGTGCGCCTCCCGGTCCGCCGGGTTCCTTTAGACGACGAAGCAAGGTGAGAAAAATGAACACACAAGTAAATATCAAGACCCGTAACGGCCTCGATCTGATCCAGATGGGCCAGACCATTGAAGCCCTGAAAAACGACCCAGGTCTTGCGCAATTTGAGTTCCGGGCACGTAACGAATGGGTGGACGGCGGTGAAAATCGCTCTGCTATCCGCGGATTTTATGGCGCCGGCGCTGAAGACGAATCTCGTGACAAAGACTTCGTCTTCACCAATGGGGAGCCCCCGGTCCTGCTGGGCAAAAACGAAGGTGCCAACCCGGTGGAATTTCTCCTCCATGCGCTGGCCGGCTGTGTTACCACGACCACGGTCCTGCATGCCGCGGCACGGGGCATCACCATCCGAAAACTGTCAACCAGACTGTCGGGCAATATCAACCTGGAAGGACTGCTGGCGCTGAATGACGAGGCTGTGGCCGGCTACGAGAGCATTCGTATCCTCATGGACATCGAAGCTGACTGCAGCGACGAGGAGTTGGATGATCTCCTGTCGTTTGCCAGGAACCACTCTCCGGTTTGCAACACTGTATGCCGGCCGGTTCCGGTAACCCTTGAGCGAGTCTGAGAGCCAGTCCGGGGCGGGGACACCCGTCCCGGACGCTCCTTTCGAAAATTGGGACAGATCTATTTTCCAGGTGTCCCGGTTTTGCACAGTTGTCATCAGGAGCGCCAGTCGACTGCAACGGCTGGAGTCAACGCCGCGTCTGGTTATAATGGCCTACCTTGACCCATCTCAGAGAACCCTATGCCAATCGAAAAGAATCAGGTGGTCTTGTTTCACTACAGTGTCAGTGATGAACAGGGCAACGTTGTTGAAAACTCCCGTGGCAGCGAGCCGAACGCCTATCTGCATGGCCACGGCGGCATTATCCGGGGCCTGGAAGAAGCGCTGGAAGGTCGCGAGGCTGGCGAAAACTTCAGTGTCACCGTGGCTCCGGACAAAGCCTACGGTCCGCGCAAGGCCGATGCCATGCAGCGCGTGCCGGTCAAGCATCTGACCGGTGCTAAACGCTGGAAGCCGGGCATGATCGCCCAGGTGAAAACCGAGCAGGGCCCGCGCCATGTGCTCATAGCCAAGGTCGGCCTCAAGTTTGCCGATGTCGACACCAACCATCCGATGGCCGGTAAAACCCTGACCTTCGATATCGAAATTATCGAGGTACGTGCTGCCAATCCGGAGGAGATAGCGCACGGCCACGCGCATGGGCCGGGTGGACATCACTGAAGGATTATCTTCACGACATAAAAGCGATATAAGGCATGAAACATGCAAATCGGCGTCATTGCAGACACCCACAGTAAAATGCGTCCCGAAGCCCTGGAGGTATTGAAAGGCTCGGACTTGATCCTTCACGCCGGGGACGTCGGGCGGGACGAGGTTCTGGACGCGCTGGAGGCGATCGCGCCCGTGGTTGCGATTCGCGGTAATATCGATAAAACAGGCCGTGCAGCGAATCTTCCCGATGTTCAGGAGTTGGAATTCCTCGGCCACGCTTTCTACCTGCTGCACGACGTCAAAACCCTCGACATCAATCCCAAAGGACGTTACCGCGTGGTGATCGCAGGCCATTCCCACAAACCCCGTAACGAGTGGATCGGCGACGTGCTTTATTTCAATCCTGGTGGCGCCGGGCCCCGGCGTTTTACGCTGCCAATCACGGCAGGGCGGCTGAATGTGACCGAAGACCGTGTGGCTGGTGAAATCATCGAACTGACGGTTTGATTGATTCCAGCCGCCGGGTTTCCAATCGCAGGCTGACGTGCAGCCTGATGATTGGTTTCCATTTCGGAAACCCTGTGTTATGGTTTCCAAAAAAGAAACAAGGATGTTTTGTGCACGTAATTTCAAGGAAGCCCTTCAACGATGCAGCCAAAAAGTTTCCCAACGACAGAGCGGCGCTGGTCAGTACTTACATGACGCTGCGGAATGGCAAGTTCGATACGCCGGAAGAGCTTCGCCGGGTGTTTCCGTCTCTGGACAATTTCAAGTACAGAGACAAATGGTGGGTTGTCGATATTGGTGGAAACAACTTAAGGCTGATCGCCTTCATCGAATTCCGTGACAATCGTATGTACGTGAAACATATATGCAGCCATGCCGAGTATGACCGGCTGACTGAAAAATACCGTCGCAATCGGGAGTAAGGCCTATGATATCGCCTGCCGTTGATCAGATCAGAGATGCGTTGGCCCAATTACCTTTCCTGGCTCATATAGAGACGCCGGATGACTATGAACGAGCGCTGGAGTTAATGGATCAGTTAGTGGACGACTATGACGCCAATAAACCGTTAATTGAGATTCTGGCGGTCAGTATTGAGCGCTGGGAGGACCACGCTGAAGAGTTTTCTGATTTTAATGCCGCGGTTGCGGGAACAGACCGGGGTATTGCTGCGCTTAAAACCCTGATGGCTCAACATGGTCTTGGGGTTGCTGATCTGCCAGAGCTGGGTTCAAAGGGCAACGTGAGCAAGATTCTCAACGGTGTCGATGGCAAAAAGCTGACACGCAAACATATTGAAGCCCTCTGCAAGCGGTTTGGCGTTTCTCCGGCGCTGTTTTTCTGAATTACTACACATCAAAATCAGGTATCCCGCTTCTTCGTAATGAAGCGGGAAAACCGGGGCAGCTCTCTCGGGTAGCGGCATAAGCTGCCGCTACCCGGTGCTTCAATGATTAGCTGAACTCAGGCTCAAAAGCCTTGCTGCCAGCAACCCGCTTCATCCACGCCATGTCCAGCGGAACCAGCACGTTCAGGGCGAACAGAACCCATCCCAGGGGCTGCAGGCTCGCTGCAAACCACACCATCAGGGCAAAAGACAGCAGGCTCCAGGTTACATCGGCCGCAATCATCAGGCTCAGGTATTTCTCCTGCCACCGTTCATTGAGGGTCAGGGCGGCCATATCCACGCACCAGAGCAGCATTATAATGCCAACCACCAGGTAAAACGTCGCGCCGGGGCCCCCCGCCCACTGGGCAATCGGCTCAGCGGCCAGAATCAGAACCAATGCCAGGGGCGCGGAGAGGAAGACATCGCTCAGGAAGATTTGCTTCACACTGAATCGACGGATTAGGTTTTTCATGGGATCACCTCAATCGGGTTTCGCAATGTGTTGGACTACGCTACAAAGCTTCTACCCGGGCGGTGATTGGCTCAATTACCTGTGAGGTAATGGTGCACAGCCTACCCTCGGCTACGATAATGGCTGAACACTCGAAATTGACAGGAAGCCCAATGAGCGCCTTCGGTACGCTGTTCAGAGAAATGCGGCAGGGTAAGCGCCTGAGCCAGATGGATTTCGCCCTTGCGTGCGAGGTGTCCTCAAAACACATCAGCTTTCTGGAAACCGGCCGCAGCCAGCCCAGCAAAGGCATGGTTCTGCATTTAGCGCAGATGCTGCAAGCGGACCTGGCCGGAACCAATCGCCTGCTGTCGGCGGCGGGTTACAGCCAGGTCTACTCCGACCAGGATTTGAGCGCGCCCGGCATGGCCATGATCAGGGAGGCGCTTGAGCACCTGTTGCAGGGGCACCTGCCGTACCCGGCGGTGGTGTTCGATCACGAGTATTATCTGGTGATGGCCAACCAGGCCATGCAGGCGATGATAGCAAGAATGGTGGCGCTGGGCGCTCGGTTTCCGGCCCGGCCAAACTTTCTGCTGTCGCTGCTGGATGACCATGGCATGAAACCGTTCGTGGGCGATTGGGAGAGCATCTCCTGCCACATGCTGCAACGTGTCTACCATGAGCATCTTGCCGGCCCCTTTCGGGATCAACCCAACCGATTGCTGGAACAGGCACTGACGGTGCCCGGCGTGCCGCAAAACTGGAAAAGCCACCTGGTGGAACACCTGGACTACCCGGCGATTCCGTTTACCCTGAACTTGGGGGAGCGGCAGCTCAGAATCTTTTCCACCATCGCAACCATCGGCACGCCCCTGGATGTGACCGCGCAGAACTTGCGGATCGAGCATTTCTTTCCGATGGATGAGCGCAGTAGGGCTTATTGGCAGGGCTGAAACATGAAAATAGGCGTCATCGCAGACACCCACAGCAAAACGCGCCCCGAAGCCCTGGAGGTATTGAAAGGCTCGGACGTGATCCTTCACGCCGGTGGCGCCGGACCCCGTCGGTTCACTCTGCCAATCACGGTAGGGCGACTGGAGGTGAATGAAGACTGTCTGGCTGGAGAAATCACCGAACTGCCGGTTTGATCAATTCGGCCCGCCGCGTCTGAAAAATAGATCTGGTTTTCCGCTTGCCTGCTCAAGATTGCTCGGCTTGCAATCGGCTGAGAACCTCCAGCATCGCTGGAGAAGTATCCGTGTGATGATGAATCATCTTCCACGTTCCGGCTTCTCGCTGATAGAGGTTCGTGACGCGATGATCGATGCTGGTTTGATGCCCTCCCATCGTAAGCTCTCCCCGCTCGACACCTACTTCATAGGCCACTTCCCCAGCAACCTGGATCAGTTGATCGTGCAGCTCAATATTCCCGCCTGAAGCGAGTTGGGATACTTGCTCAAACGATTCCCTGATCGCATCCCAGCCGACGTGCCGACCGCCAATCGGGTGCAGGGCCGTCACCTCCGCTCCATGCGACCAGATGTCTGACAAGGAACTGGCATCCCCATTCGCCATGCGATTCAGTGCCGCGTAGAAATCTTTTGATGCTTTACGAACCTCGTCTTGCGCGCTCATATTGGTTTCCCTCGTTGCATATCCAGCTGATGTTCTATCTGGCCATACATTAAGATTATCCTCTTTTTTATTTTTATTCTTGGCACCCTATCTGTCAACGTACTCGTAGTTTTAACCAAGCAGGCGTTCCGCCTGAAAGGGCACCTGAACGCGCATCACGTAGTAACACGCGCGAGCCAGTTTGCGGGAAAACCGGGATCTATTTCGAGGTCCGGAGGGCGCCTGGCGTTTCTGACTTGAACCTAATAAATCTGCATTTGCGTGGTCAAAGGTGAGCTCCAGGATCCATTTGTTGTCCAGATCAGCCAATGCGCTGTCAGTGAACTCTACCTTCCATGGTGTCATCGGCTTCAGGTGTTCTGTTTTTTGCGGGGGATTCGCTCGGCGCGCCCGGAAAGGTAAGTGGCGAATTCATCAGCGCTAAAGCTTCGGATTTTCCCGGTCCCCAGTGAGCCGGATTCAGCATTCGCAATGAAATCGGGGCGCGCTTTGGGGATGACCTTTGGAAAATAAACCTCTCAGGGTAATTGTGCCCGTTGTTTCTAATAGTGAAAATCTTATTCAATCACTATTTCCAACAATTTTTCCCTATTTAAGCTACACTGGCCGATTGAAGTTGGCGAATAAGCCAGGATTTAACTTGGGGAATATGATGAGCAAGAAACCCGTAAAAGCGACATTAACGACTGCCAAGATTGAGGAGCAGACGGCTGTTTTTTTGAAGTCCGGCGGATCTGTTGATTATGTAGTCAAAGGTAAAAGTGGGCAATTCGCCTCTGCAGGGTCAAAGCAGATTAACCTGAAAAGTAACTAATGAGTAAGGTCTTCGGCTTGACGCCTATGGCAGATGCTGAGGTATCGGTCAGATTCGTAGCCATCAGATCCAGAATCTCGGGGTGCCCGTCCAGGACCTCCGATGGTTTCTGGAGTCTGACGCCATACACTTGATTCGAATTATGTTCGAATCAATCATCCAGTTTTTCATAACTCGGCGCAGATTGCAGATCATCACGAGTCATATCGACCCGCAGGTCCCGATCATCGGGATTGCCTGACAACTTTACAGCATTCCGGTCAATCATCAGGTCACCGATCTCACCTACACCTTCGTCACCACTGGTTTTTAAATCAGTCCTGATCAGGTCGCTCGCCGTTATCCGGCGAAGATTCCTTATGGCCCTTATTCTGCTTACCAGCCTGGTTGCCCGTTTTCTCGTCAGTTTGCCCGGAAGTATTGTATTTGGACTTGATAACCTCCTTGTCTTGCTGAGAGCTCTGTGTTTCGGGATCAGCATCGTGGCCCATGCTCTGCTCTCCCACATCTCTATCCCCACTCCTGTCTTCTTCGGCGACCAAAGCACCTGAACCCAGGGTTATGGATGGTGTGACCAATGCATAAAACGCGAGTGAACGTAGCTTTTTCATAGGATTCTCCGTCGAATCGGGTGGGGCAGGCGGACAAAACGTCCTGTCTGAACGTGCTCCTAATCTACGCTGAGGGAGTTGGTCAGTCGGTGCGCTAGCGCTCCGAGACCCAACTGCCTCTCGCCAGGGAAGGGATCCTATGACAAGGAAGGCAGTTAACGTCGTGTTTTACAGAACAGCAAATGGTCGTGAGCCAGTCAAAGCAGGTCGCGCTTTGGGCATGACCCGGACTTTGCAGGCCAGTGAGGATAATGGATCTCCTCGTCCATGGGTTCTGGGGAAGACTAGATTGCATGGTCAGAGGAAGTGAAACAGGCTAGACAGATGAAACCGCTCTTTTTGATCGTTGCTTACTTTGTCGCTGTCACATTGACGTTGATCTTGTCCGCCTGGGTCGGAGGGCCGCCACGCCAGTTCCACCAGGAACTGGCATCGGGTCTTGGCATCCTTGCCTTCTCGACAGCTTTTTCTAGCGCAACCAGTTGCGCAGAGTGACCAAGCGCCCGACCTGTCGGGCAATGGCCCACATTGCAGACAGGGCGATACGGTATTCGCGATGCCCGGCTGAGGCCGCAATCCAGGTCATACCTGCTTGTTGCAGGATGACAAGCAGTGCTGCCAGGGCAAGACCGGTGAAGAACAGGAGCCGGCTACGGGGATTGTGATGTTATGTTTTCGTCTACAGGGTCCTGATTCGTCGCATTCTCGAACAGCGCGAGACGTTCTTCCAGCTCAAGAAACGGCGGCTCATCGGTCTCCCTGAAAGACCCGAATACCCGGTCGGGATCGAAGGCCCACGATGTGCAGGTTGTCATCAATTCGGTGCACGTGAGCAGTTGTCCGGTTTCTCGAAGAAAGTACTTGAGGCCGGTATAGGTATCCGCCAACATAATATCCCGGCGCTCGGGGTCGTTGTTAACCAGCAGGCTGCGGCCAATCATGTCACCCGCCTGGTCTCCGTAACCGGCTGCATCCAAGATGGTTAAAGGAACATCAAACTGTGCTGTAATGGCGTTTTCGCTGGCATAACGGGAGAGATTGTCCGGATCCGGGGGGCGAATGGCCAGTACACCAACATTGTTGTTCAGAGGCATGGTTTCGTGGTCTTCACGAACAAACCCGCCGGATTCATCGGACGTCAGTATCACCAGGGTGTTATCAAGAACACCGTTGGCTTCAAGCTCTTCCAGAAACTTCCCGAGAGACTTCCCCATGACTTTCATTGCCTGGCTGCGGGCCTCCTGGGGCTTTATCAAGCTCTCGTCTTCCGGGTTTGCGAAGTAGGTCCCGGATTCCAGTTCCTTCTCGGCTTCCTCTCCGATATTAAAGGGATGATGGGTACCTACGTTGAGCAGCGTGACGAACCAGGGAGAGGTCCGTTGATTCAGGTCAATCAGACGCTCAGTGACGTTCCGGAAGTATTGGGGATCGGGCGGCCCCCAGCCTTCAATGACTTCCTGATTATCAAATTCCTCAGCGCCGGTTACATCAATGAAGCCCGCTTTGGGCATGAACTTGTCTTTCTGCATGAACTCGATGGGGGCAGCCTGCCAATAGGCCGTGTGATAACCGTTATCCCGGAGCTTGCCCGGCAGGCAGTCTGGTGTTGTGCGCCCTTCGGCCACGTTATCCATTTTGTCGGACGGGCGTCGGAAATCCGGATAGCGCCCACAGATGATTGAGTAAGTGCCCCGATCGGTCTGCCGCTCCATACTCAGCGAGTTGCGGTAAATTCTGAAGCCTTTGTTTTTCAGAGTTTTTTCCAGGTCTTCTAGGGTTACTGTTGGTTCCAGGTCGTGGTATCGACTGACTTCCGGAAAGTACCCGCCAGAAAGCCCTTCAATCATGATTAACAGCACATTGGGATGATTGTCTGTGGGGCGGGAAGTGATCTGTTGGTGGAAAAAGTTTGTCTTTTGTTCAAGTTTTTCATCACTTTCCAGCGCTCCATCGCCAATGGCAATACCAAGCGGGTTCAGAACCGCTCCGGGAATCTGGGAAAAGACGCTGGCTACCACGTTATTGGCCGGTGTGGTCAGGCTGGGAAAAGAGAGAGAGTAAACAACCACGACGGCGACGGCGGCACCCACTAATCCCGCAGAGTCCCGGGGAGGTTCCGGAACCAGCTTTCGATGCGCACGGTGCAGCACCCATGCGAAGAAAATATAGAAGGGTAGCAGTACCAGATAGACGTTCAGGAGACTGCCGGTGATGAACGTCGGATTCAGGCTCTTACCGGCAAACGTCAGTTGAAACAAAGTACCGTGTACGGTGAGATGCATGCCAGCCACATAGGCGGCGCAGCCCAGCAGCACCACAAGCGCTGTCCGCGGCAGGCCACTGGCCAGGGTGAGCAGAACGGCGAGAATGAACGCCCCGGCGAGATCGCCCCCAACTGTGCCCGGCAGGCTTGGCCAGACACCGCTCTGCAATATAAAACCCGCTCGCACCAGCAGTAGCCAGACGAAGGCCAGAACAAAAGTCGTTAAAAAACGTTGGTCCGTCAGGACCGGGAAGAATCTCATCAAGAAACCGCAACTGATTTGTTTTCAGATGTAACCGCGCTAACAAAACAGGCCTTCATAGTTAGATGCTTGTTACTCGCTAAAGAAACTACTTTTTAAACGCCTACAGAAATCTCATTGAACCACAGTTACGGTAATTCCGGGACAGAATCATCGCAATGCCGCAGTAACGGGTGAGATGTTCTGTTTGCGCCGCCCGTAGATGAAGTACCCGAAACCGACGCAGCCGAAGAGCAGCGCCAGGAAGATAGCAAGCAATCAGAGGTAGGTTGATAATGACCGATATTCGACACCTGGCGCCTCAGTTCGAACAGGGTGCAATCGAATGGTGTTCCGTAGCCTTGAATACAGCTGGCTGAATGGGTGCCCCGGTTTTCCAGAAATTGAAGAAAACCCATTCAATTGAAGATGCGTAAGCGTATCTCGTTTGTCATCCCCAGGATGAACAAACCCGCGTACACTGGAGTGCTGCCGGCAAGCTTGATCGTATGAGCTTATTCTTAGAGAAATGAGATTTTCAAATCTGATTCAAAGGAGGTACCGGACTTTGCGAGCCCCATTGCGATTACAGGCCAGCGCTCTGCTGCTGGCCATGGTGATGCCGCTGGCCCCAGTGCACGCTGCGGAGGATGACGGTGATGTAACCGAGGAGTCATTGCGCCAGGAGATGCAAAGCCTCGATCAGGAGTTGGCGGATTCCACCAGCGAGCGGCGGGAACAATTGATGACGGACATCAAGGATTTTCTCGGCGCCATCGATGCCCGTATAGGGACACTGGAGAGCCGATTGGAGGAGAACTGGAATACGGCCGATAAGTTAGCCCGGGCCCAGGCGCAGACCGCGCTGGCATCGCTGCGCCGGGAGCGTTCACAGGTGACGGAATGGTACGAGCGTATGCAGGACAGCACCGGTGTTACCTGGGAGTCCATGAAGGAGAGCTTCGACGACGCCTTCGACAAACTCTCCGAGGCTTGGCAGAGTGCAGAGCAGAATGTCCGCCGGGCCGTCGAGGAGAACTGAGAGCAGAGAACCCTTAGCCAATCGAAATGAAGGGCTTGCCGAACAAATGGAGATGCTGGAGCGCGATCAAACGGGTTTGTATTTTGAGCGTCACGAGTAAGACTTGCGGGTTGTCGCTCAAGCCCGCGAACAGTGCCGTTTAACGGGCATCGACCAGTTTTGAAACTATCCAGCAATAAGTGGCGACATTCAGAAATGTCGGGGCAGGTATTGTCATTCTTCCTTCAGCCACTGGCACACAAGCTCTGCTGCCGATTTGTCATCAATTCCCATTTCGGAGATCGTACTCCAGGTATCGATATCCATAGCCACCCGGAGCGTTGCACGATAACGTTTTGCACTGGCCCCTTGCTTCCCGGCTGGTATCAACGCGTCCTCAAGGCCTTGCAGCAGCTTCATCCATCCGTTTTCAACCACCTCCGCCAGGGCGGGCATTGTCTTCGCATCCCGCATCACTTTTCCCATCATGTCACAGGTACGGCGGTAGTAGTCGTAAAGCAATCGGAGCACGCCGGCGGCCCGCTTTAACTCATTCGGCTCTGCGAGTGCCTGCGCAAAATCCGGCGGTGGGTTATCGGCAATCCAGTGATCACTGCAGGCATGAAACATCGCAGAGTCATCAGGGAAGTGTTTGTAAACCGTTACGCGGCCGACACCCGCCAGGTTTGCAATGTCACTAACAGTTGTCTGCGCTGGCCCGACCGTTCGGTGTAGCTCAACGACCGCTTCGGTAATCCGTCGCCGGGTCTGCTCTTCCTGTTTTGCCCGGGTGGTTTTGCGGTAACTACGTTTCGGGGAATTAATCGACATACAGGCTGTATACTCAATATTGACAGGCGCGCGAACGAGGAATAATCTCTCGTATTGAATATACAAAGTGTATTCTTAAATTGTGTGGAACGCGAGTCGGGGGCGTGTCTCCCTGACTACAAACAGGGGGATAACTTATGAATAACGCTTGTCTGCCGGCGGCTACCAACCGCGAGCTTCGACTGTACCAACTCGGCATTATCCTGCTTCTCTTGGGTCTGTTGACCGGGTTTCTGCTGCCGTTAATGGAGAATGCCAGAATGGGGCTTTCGAGCCACCTTGAGGGCATCATGAACGGAGTGGTGCTGATTGTGCTGGGTGTGATCTGGCCCAAGCTTCGGCTGGGGCGCACGGCCGAAAGAATTGCATTTGGTCTTGCGGTATTCGGTACTTACACCAACTGGCTGGCCACGCTGGCTGCCGGGTTTATCGGGGCAGGCGCATCCATGATGCCGATAGCTGCTGCGGGCTTCGAGGGTTCGGCAGTTCAAGAGGGCCTCATTGCCATAGCCCTGACATCGCTCTCGGTGGCGATGGTGGTGGTTACCGTGATAGTGCTTTGGGGAGTCTGGAATCAGGGGAAGCAGGTTGAATGAGTGATATCCCCTTGAGCTTCGGTGCAGCGGGACAGATAGATCTATCTTGGGAATTCCGCCACATTCCGACTGTCACATATACCGTGTTATGGAATTTGCGGTTCGATTACCTTGAAAAACTCGCGATAAGAGGATTGGATATGCCTCACATTCGTTTTACCTGCCTGCTCGGTTTGGCTGTTCTTGCTGCTTTTCTCGCTGCCTCTGCGGCTCAGGCTCATCACGGTTGGGCTTGGGCAACAGACGAGGAATTTGAAATCACCGGTGTCATCCAATCCGTGCGCCTGGGTAATCCCCATGGCGAGGTCACGATAAACGTGGATGGCGAGGAATGGGTTGTGGAAGTTGGTCAGCCCTGGCGTAACGACCGTGTCGGGCTTAGCGAAGAGATGTTGAGCCAGGGCCGGGAAATTACCGTGCATGGTCATCGCTCCGCCAAAGAAGGCGAACGGCTGGTCAAGGCTGAGCGGGTTGTGATTGACGGAAAGGACTACGATTTGTATCCCGGCCGAACGTCCTGAGCCCAGAAATGATTGAACAGGCGCTGGTCTCCGTCGAGGATTTGGCCTTTGTCGCGGCCCTGCGCAACTCAACGTACATGTACCCGCTGGTAAACGCCGGGCATATTTTTGGGGTTTCGATGCTGGTCGGTGGCATTGTGCCACTTGATTTGCGTTTGCTGGGACTCTGGCGCCACTACCCCGTGATGATGTTTGTCGACGTGCTTCGAGTCACTTCGGCGATGGGTTTGGGGTTGGCGGTTGTCTGTGGTGCGCTGCTATTTGCCACGGCGGCTGTGGACTACGCCGGATCGCTGTTGTTCCAGGGGAAGATAGCGCTTGTCGTGTTGGGTGTATCGAACGCGTTGATTCTGGGGCGTGTGTTGAAGCGCCTGGGTATCCGGAGCCTCCCGATGAAGTCCCGCATGCCTCCATTTTTGAGGGCAGGGGCCGCGTTGTCTTTGGTCGTCTGGATCAGTGTACTGATCCTTGGCAGGCTGCTGGGATACTTCTGAGCTGTCGCTGGAATCCTCCCTGGGGGCTAAAAAATGGGTTCGCCTGTTGCTTTGACCGCATAGAACAGACAGTCACTTTTTGCAATAACCGGGTTGGTGGTAATCATAAAGGTTTTGATGGCCTGGGCGGGATAGATCTGCCCATTTTCCACGCGAAGAACCTGCTCCATGTTCTCGGTCCGGTTGTGGCCGATCGCGGTGAGTATGCCCAGGCCTTTTTTCCCGATCCACCCGAGAGGCTCATCTGGGGAAATAATCCCAAAATTGCGGTGTTCGATGTCGGGTGGAAACGTTAGGTCAGCATGGCCGGTAGGCTCAAGACGATATTCTATGGTCGCTTCAGGAGCCAGCTCCACCCGAATCGGGTTTCGCATTACGGCGACGTCCCACTCCGCTTTTTCCAGTGCCAACACGTCTTCTCTTGAGGTGTACCGAACGAGTCCCTCGTACGCCAGTAGATGAGATTGTTCATCCTGGGCTCCACCACACTCGATGGTGACCGTGGGCACTTCCTGCTCAGAGTATTCCATCAGCGCACCCAGACGAAGGTCCGTCATTATAAGGCGGTCGGTATAGAGCGAGGTCAGCGCCTGATGTTCGGCGTCATTGGTGATGGTCACAGCGAAGGCGGGACCTGTGCCCGAGGTGTTGTGCACGTCCAGCAGGCACTCAGGTTGCGCCTTATGAAGCTCTGCCAGTATGGCTTCGGCGATGGCCCCTTCTTCACCCTCGAAAGGTTCTTTGAAACACCGGTTGAGGTCGAGCCCTTTGGGTAGCTGGCGAAATGTCAACCTGGGTGGAATCTTCGCCGGATAGACTCCTCCGAGGAGAAACAGCATGTTAACTTCGGGCGTGTGCTGCTCGAGCAGCCACCGGTGCAGTGCAAGCAGACCCGAAGGCTCATTGCCGTGCAAAAGCGTTGCCATGGCTCGGGTACGGGAGCGGTCGCGACCGGTGACACGCACAACTGTAGGCTTGTGCAGTCGATCCAGCCACTCAAGGGGTGAGCGACCCAGCGTCCGGGGTGACGGATCATTCAGATAATCAAGTACGTTCGCGTTGCTCACGGCGACAGTTTCCATTCATGCAGCGGGATGTTGTTCTTCTGGTTGGCCATGTAAAGAGACAGCATGCTCCGGAACGCTTCATCGCGACCCAGGGATTTGAACAAAGACTCGGTGATGTGGCGCTGCCACCGGGCGCCCGACATGGCGGTTTCAATGCGACCTTCGATGATTCCCAGCAGGCGGTGAATTTCCGTCTCATCCACGGCTGTTTGTTTCAATGCTTCCCGGGCGCGGGGCAGCAGCTCTCTGGCCACGCTTAACAGGGGCGTATCCTGCAATTGAACCTGATCCTTGTGCGGCCAGATGATGTCTGCGCCGATGCCATATTTGGCTGCGCGGTAGAAATTGTGTTCGGTGTAATGGAAGGGCAGTATCGACGTCAGATGATGGATGTCATCGAGCACTGCCAGCGCAGCCCCGATCACGAACAGGCCGTTCGCACACATATCAGCGGCCGTCGGGCCTGCAGGCATGGAACGAATCTCAATGCGCAGGTGGCCACCGTCGGCGTGGTCGTAGATGGCCCGGTTCCAGGGCCAGGTGGTTCCCTGGTGCAGGCGCAGTTCGTTCAGTTTCGGCACTTCGCCACGATCAATCACGGCCATCGGATCTTCATCCGACATCAGTGGAATGATCGGGGGATACAGCGATGCCGAGGCCGCAAACAGTTCCCAGGCGCTGCGTATCCAGCCGTTTCCGTAATAAACCCGTGGTGGATGGCGCCAGGTTTTATGGTTGGGGGATCGGCTGTCAATGGATTGCTTGAACAGAGCAATTCGGGTTTCGTCCCACAGGTGGAGGCCAAACAGGCTGGGTGAATTGCTGGCCAGAGCGAGGACAACCGGCGTGACCAGTTGGATCGCATTGAAATAATCGGCAAATCGATGGGCGGGCACCCGCCAGTGCAGCTGGAACGACGTATTGGCCCCTTCCATATAAACGTCGTCGGCCTCCAGATTGATGACATCGTTGCCACCAATATGGATGCTGAATGGCTCACCCCGTTGCTTGAGCAGCGCGTTCGATAGAGCATGATAGCGGGGCTCGTCTGTCATCACCTTTGCGCCCATATCGGACTGGCGAAGCGTGGGCAGAATGCCGATCGGTACCAGTTCCCCGTCCAATGATGCGGCGTGCTGGTTGATTCGTCGGATGGCAGCGAGCAGCTCTTGCTCTGTTCTGGCAAACGGTGATCCCCTGAAAGACTGGGGGCTGAGGTTGTATTCGAGATTGAAGCGGTTGAGCTCAACCGTCAGTTGGGGGTCTTGAACGCTGGCGGCGATTTCTGTGTTGATGGGTTGCACTCGCAGGTCAGGGTTTACGATGTAGAACTCGACCTCGGCGCCAATGGAGCTCTCTCCCTCACCAAAGCCGGGCTGGTTCAGAAGACGAGTGAGCGCTGTAAGGTCCGTCCGGACCTTGGCTGCAAAACGTTCAAACTCTTCCGGCGTAAATTCTGTTGTCTTGATTGACAGTCCCATGGCAACGTCGACTCTAGCGCTAACTTACTTTGATAGTAGTCAGTTCTGAGATTCTTTCAGATAGTTGACGGCGTGAACAATGTCTATGAGTTTTTTGATCGTGTGATGTCCTTTGGCATGTACAAGGTAACTATGTTGAATTTGGACTGGAGACGTTGGTTGCATGCTCAGGGTAAAGGTATCATCAGGCTTTAGCCTTTAGGGCGGGGGCCGTGTTGTTTCTGGTTGTTTGGCTCAGTGCGCTGATCCTTGGCGGGCTGTTGGGGTACTTCTGAACTCGCGTTCCCGCCAATCACCGCGGCGACCAGACTTCCCCGTGTTGCATTACCCGAAATTCCGACTCACTGATGCCTTGCCTCTCCAGCGCCAGCCGCAATCGCCGGGGTGGCTCATCCATGGGTTCATCGGTGAGTACGAACGTGCCCCAATGCATGGCTACCGACTGGCGGGCGCCAATATCCTGGTGAATCCTGACCGCCTCTTCCGGCGCCACGTGCACCGGGGCCATGAACCAGCGCGGGTCGTATGCGCCGATGGGGAGCAGCGCCAGGTCAATGGGTGCAAACAGCTCGCCAATGTCGCGAAACACCTCACCATAACCGGTATCACCGCCGAAATAGAACCGAAAGCCGTCCATTTCCAGGAGCCAGCTACACCAGAGCGAGGCGTTGGTGTCGGTGGCGGTTCGTCCGCTGAAGTGCTGGGCGGGCAGGCAGAACACTTCGTGTTCGGCGGCCAGTGTCGTCGATTGCCACCAGTCCAGTTCCACCAGAGTCTGGACGCCGCGCTTCTCGAACCAGCGTCGCAGCCCCATGGGAATAAAGAAGCACAGGCTAGCGCCAAAATGTCGGTGCAACTGGCGCACTGTTGCTTCGTCGAGATGGTCGTAGTGATTGTGGGAAATCAGTACCCGGTGGATCGGCGGCATTTCTGCCACCGTCAGCGCGGGTGGCGTAAACCGCTTTGGCCCCACCAGTCGGAAAGGACTGGCGCGGTCCGACAACACCGGGTCGGTCAGTACGTTCAGGCCCCGATACTGGAACAGAAATGACGCATGCCCCAGCCAGGTCAGCTGCGGCGCCTCCGGCGGGTTCATCAGCACGTGGGCATCCGGGCGCAGCAGCGTGTAGCGTTTACCCGGCGGGAATCGGCGGCCGGGGGCCAGTTGCCAGCGCAGGAAATCCCCCAGGCCATGGTGGGGTACGCGTTCCAGGTTGCGATACCTGCCCCGGTGAAAATGAGGTTCCGCGGCAAGGGCTGCCAGGCGTTCACGGTCGATGGTCATGAATTGGGCTCACTCGCGCCCCGAGGCCCAGCTGCCTTTCGCCAGCTCCATGGCCCGATTGACTTCATCGGTCGGAACCTCGTTTGGATTACCCTTTTCGAGCGGGTCATAGTGAAACACATACAGGCGGGAGACGAACTCGGCCACCGGTAACGAGGCTTCACCATAACGCTCGCCGTGGCCCTGTGTTGAGGTGATGATGCCCTGGCCCCAGTTCTGCCCGCTGTCGTTGTTGGGGTTAAAGAAGTAGACGCGCATGGTTTTGTCCGCATCCAATGCGAGCCGCTGAATGGTGATGGCGTGCCAGCCGAGAAAGCGCGTGGCGCTGTCGGTCACCGCGATACCGGCCGGTTGCGGATTGATGACCGGGATGTCGCCGTTGTAAAAAGGGTGATAGGCGGCATAGAAATCGCGAATAAACCCGTCGAAGTCTTTAAGGCCACCGGTGAAAACGTCGACGGCAATGCGAAATCCGTGGCCGACCTGGTCGCCGTGGAATTCTGAGTTGACCCATTTGTGGGGATCTTCTCCGCGCCCGACACTGCGTCGACCCATTTCAAAATAGATGCGATCCAGGTGCGGCACGGTCAGCAGGGATACCGCATCCACATCCACCGGAGGCTCGGTCGCAAGTCCAGCGCCAAGTTCCCGCGAGGATATGCTGTTACCTTCAAAGCGCATCACGATTTCATCGTCGCGCGCCGCCCAGGCAAGGATCCGCAGCAGTTCTGCCGGCATGTTGTAGGCCCACATGGAGAGGGCGCGGGTAGACTGACAGGTGGGATAGTTCCCCTGTCCGATTCCCAGCGGGCGCCCAAGCACATTGAGCACGTCGGCGAGAAGAAAACATGCGGGGGAACGGCTGCTGCCGAAGACGGCCACAATCTTCTCGGCCGCAGCGTCGCACAGCGGCAGGCGTATCTGGCGCCACAGGGATGGCGCCACCGGGGGCGAGTAGAGAATGCCGCGCTCGAGCATCATGGCCAGGCCATAGGCACACTGGCTGGTCTCTGGAAACAGGGCGTCGTCAATCAGGCGATGAATCAATGCGGGGTAGCAATGAAACGCGTCGGCACCGGTGGGGCTCAGCCCCAGGGCTGTGGGAATCAGGGCGTTCCAGCGGCCACGCAGGTAGCGTATGAATACCGGCATGTAGACCGACACCAGGCCGGTACTGTGCATGGCCTGGGCAAAGGCGATGGCCTCCTGCAGCAGGGTGGCGTCGTCCATTTCCGCAATTCGTTCGGCATAGACCTCAAGGCCGGGATCTTCACGGCAACCCTCGGTGGGGCTGAACACGGCGTTAATCAGTTGCACCGCGTCGTCGCTGACTTCGCCGCCTTCACCCCCTAGCGCGTCCGGTGTTTCCAGGCAGACCGCTATCTGGGTCACCATGTGTTTGGCACCCGCGACCTGGACAGGGCGTTGCGCCAGAATCCGCCAGACTTCGGCCACCAGATGTTCCAGCAGGTTCTCATAGCCCAGATGCCGCAGCAGGTAGTGATACAGGTTCTGAACGGCGTAGCCGAGCTGATCGGGCCGCAGTCGGTCGCTCTCCTGGAGATCACTGACCACTAGATCGAGATTCATCGCCAGTACCTGGGCGAGAAAGTGATGGGCGTGTTCTGCCGAGATAGAAGCGTGGGTGTAATCGCCTTTGGCCACCGCCAGAAGGCGAATCTGGCTCAGGCATTCAACCAGTGTTGCGGCCGGTTCCCCGTGGCGAACCGTGCGTGCGGCCAGGGAGGGCACCAGTGTCTGGGGATAGTCCCAATCGCTGCCACCAAACAATCCGGCCGACTCAATGGCCGGCACGCGTTCGTAAAGTGCTTCGAGACCTTCCGGGCTGAACATCAGGGGTTTTGCCGCATCGATTACCTCGAATACCGGCGAGACACCCTCAATGGCATTGGTTTCAGCGAGGCGGTTGATGGCCGCGTCCAGTGGCTTCAGGAACTCGACTGAGGCGCCGTTATTCCCGTTTTCGGATTCGTAGTTGGCTCTGGTCATATCGTTCTATCCTTCAGTGAACCTCGAGAAGATCACGGATTTCTGCGAGGCTTTTCCGCCGAGAAAAGTGAGTATTAAATCATCCTCGTGCTGCACTGATTGTGAAGAGCAGGGCAGTAACGATCAACATCAAGAGCCTGTTCATGTCATTCTCCCTTATTGATAAAGGCTACAGGCACTGAGACATCGGCGATAGCAGTTTGTTACCCGGCAAAATCCTGAATTGTGTCCTACCATTGGAAAGGTAGATCCCTCACTCAAGGAATGGGTCATGAACATAATCAATAGTGCACCGCGTTTCCTCTTCTGTTCTGTTCTTGCTGCAACGATGGTTTCCGGGGTCCATGGAGCGACGCCCGCACCCGAAGGAGCGGCGGTGTATTTCGTCACGCCGCTTGATGGACAGACCGTGAGTTCGCCGGTTACGGTGAGGTTCGGCCTGGAGGGCCTGGGAGTGGCGCCGGCTGGCGTGGAACGCGAGGGCACCGGGCACCATCACCTGCTTGTGGATGTAGACGAGTTGCCGGCGTTGGACGAGCCAGTTCCGTCAGATGAACACCATATTCATTTCGGCGGTGGACAAACCCAGACCACCGTGGAGTTGTCGCCGGGCGAGCATACTCTGCAATTACTGGTGGGAGATCACCTGCACATGCCCCATGAGCCGCCAGTCATGTCCGAGAGAATTACCATCACAGTGGAGTAGCGGCAGGTCCTCACGATGGGTAAAACCGCCGGATAGCACCCAGCTGCGTCACGAAGCAGACGGGATCTCCCGCTGTGATCAGAATGCCATTGCCCGCCAGGAAATCGCGCAGTTGCGCAGCCTTGCCGGAGAGGTATTCATCGGCCCGTCGCTCAAGTGGAGGACTTCTCAAGGTCCTGGTTTTTCCAGCTATTTCAAAACCCAGATTTATTTTCTGGAGCCAGGCTACAGAAAACCCGATCTGATCATGTCGAACGTATCCAGAATCCGCGCCACAAACTGGTCTTTTGGGCGAAAGCTGCTTTGGGTACTGAGTGTAACGTCCCTCTGCAGGTGATCCAGCAGCTTGTGCAGGCGCCGACGATGCAAACCGACCGCCGCCTGAACGGGATCGAAAATAACACCGGACAAGGCCGCAAACGCCGCCAATGAGGCCATGACAGCGACCATAACGCTGGCCGTCGCCGCCAGCGAAGGCTCGGGTGGAAACCAGCTGTAGTACCAGCTTCCGATGGTTTCACCCAGGAGAAAGTCTCTGGCGGCCAGGGTCTTTGCGAGCATGGACGCGAGCACCACTGCGAGCCCGATACCACCGGGGGTAAACTTCTGGAACGCAAACGCCCCCAACACCGTGCATGAAATACTGTTGGTGATATCGGCAGATGCCGTCCGGGTCACCCGGTACTGACTGAGCGTGTCCGCGACCAGCGGCTCAATCAGCTTGCTGAACTGCTGGTGATCGACCGGCTGGCAGGTATGGCGCTCATAGACCGCCTCCAGAGCCTCGATCAGATAGCTCTCCAGCAGTGGGCCCTGCTGACCATTGTTCAACAAATCCATCAGGATCAGGTGCGAGATGTGCTGTTGTACCCGGGTGGTAAAACCGGCCGGTACACGATTTGCCAAACCGTGCAGCCACATCAGGCCTGTTCGTTTGGGCGCCAGAATTTTTACCAGACATGCCAGGGCGTACACCGGCGCCCACAGTAGATTGATGGGTGCCCGCAACATGTCCCATCCCAGCGCCATCCGGTTGGTCGCGATGGCACCGGGGTAATGGAAATGACGGTCAATAAACGCCGGCACCCGCGCACGGCAGTCGTCAAAATAGCGCTCGATGCCTACGCGAATTGCCTGCTCTACCTCAATTTCGGAGACGTTTTTCTCGGGCGATGTGACTATGGGCATAGTGACGGGCGTGTCTGTAGGCAAGTGAGTGTCTGACGCATTAAACCGTAATTGAGTAAACCACACCACCGATCCGGAAGGTTTTGCCTTTCAGGACCAGCAGGTTCAGGCCAGAGACCACGATGTTGCGCCGGAAAACCCCGGGTTCAATGGCCTCCCGCTGCAAGCAGGAGTCGATGACACGGTCACCAGTCTGTTACCCACAAGGGTTTCGAGAGGTGTGTTGGTTATGCGGATCGCGATATCCGCTTGTCTGTCGGCAGGGCTGACGTATTGTTTTGAGACCCCGATATGCAGCTTGAACCAGAGCAGTTAAACCCACTATTCGATGCCGCAAAGGAACACATCCTGCCGGTTCACACCCCAGTGTGTCACGAAAAGGAAAACCGGGACCGAGTTGCACGGATCCTTATCAGGGAACAATCCTGAAAAGAAAAAAGAAAGCTGATCTTCAGATTTATTTTAACCTGATTTATTTTCCGGACCGACTCTGAAACAATAAATCTGACTTTCCCGTTGGAAACCTGATCACAGCCGTCGCATGTCTTCCAGCGTCATCGGTCAACCTGAGGAGGCCTGAGCGCATGCCCCAGCCCAAGGGACTCTGTATCGACATTTCCGGTGTGCTCCACGAAGAGGGTGAAACCGTGGCCGGCGCGCGCGATGCCATTGCCCGGGTACGCGAGGCCGGAGTGCCCTGCCGTTTTCTCACCAACACGTCCCGCAAGCCTTCCCGGGCTGTGCTGGACCAGCTTCGGGAGCTGGGTTTCGAGGCCAATGAGGAAGAGGTGCTGACGGCACCGGCCGCCGTCGCACGCCATCTGGAGGCCCGGAATCTGAAAGCCTGGCTGCTGGTGCATCCTGACATCGAGGAGGAGTTCGAACCGACCCCGTTCTCGGGTGCAGATGCGGTAGTGGTCTGTGACGCGGGTGAACGCTTCGATTATCGCCGGTTGGATCAGGCCTTCGGTCTGCTGATGGAAGGTGCCTCCCTCCTGGCGGTGGGCATGAACCGTTACTTCAAACAATCCGACGGTCTGCACCTGGATGCCGGCCCCTTTATCCGCGCCCTGGAGTATGCGGCCGGGGTGGAAGCCACCATCATTGGCAAACCTGGCGAGGCCATGTTCCATCAGGCCTGTGACAGCATGGGATTAGCGCCGGGGGACTGCCTGATGATCGGTGACGATGTGGACGCGGATATTGGCGGCGCCCGGAAGGCCGGGCTTGAAGCGGCGCTGGTGAAAACCGGCAAGTACCGTGATTCCGACCGCGACCGGGCCGAGGAACTCGGCGCCGGCGTGTTCGACGATATCGCCGCCGTGGTGACACACCGGTACTGAGTGGTTTTCATGAAGACTGAACAAGAAGCAACTCAGTGACGCGGGTTACTGTCACCCGAGGATGACTCGTCATCGGGTGCGTTGTCATCTGGTGTGAGGTAGTAATCTTTTTCCTCGAACGTCTTCATCTCAGGGTCCCCAACGCTGTTCTTGCGACGGCCCCGATAAATCCAGAAAGCCACAACAACGCCGATAACGATCAGTATGATCCACTTCATGTCCGTTTCCTCCGCACAGTGATATACATTATATTCGGGCACTCTGCGGGCCGACTCATCAGGATCAGAATCCTGAATTTGTGTGGCATCGTCAATAGACGAGGTCTTGCGTTTTGCCCGGCCTCGCCATTATGATCTGACCGCCTCAATCTATTCCGCCTGAACCAGAATCGCAGACGGAGCTACGGAACGACGAAGTAAATCCCCCATTTTTAACAGGGCGCATTGATCCGGTCACGCCAATCTGTAATGAGCCCAAAAGAGCACCCTTGCCGCCTAACAGAGGGTGCCCCCAACAGGTTTTTTGATGTTATCAACTGGCTTGCTCTACTTTCACAATACATCCTGATGAAAACGCTCAGCGGTGAGAGAGTCTGGTAGAGTCGGCAAGTCGACTATTTTGACGCAAGTGGTAGGTGTTTCGCACTTGATATCTCCCATGTCAACGCCCTCGGCGACGGCTGTTCCTGCGAACAGTAGCGCCAAGACGGCTATCAATGATAAGTGTTTCATGATTATGTACTCCTCTGCGTTGTTAACCATCTTGATCCGCTACTACTTAACAAGAGCCATGTTGTGCTGGCTCTCACGAATTAAGACATCCTCTGACGGGGAAGGTTACAGACGTAGTTTTCATAACTGTTTTCAGATTATTCAGAAATATTCTAAAACTACAGGCACCGCCAAACGTGACGGGTGACGGAATGCCGAGGGAGCACCGGGACCGATTTATATTCTGGCCGGCTTTCCGGCTAACGTGCGCTGGAGTGTGGTTTGATCGGTATGAAACGCCCCAGCACCTCGGTTAACGTTTGCGTCTGAGGCACTGAAGAGATTCAGTGCCTCAGACGCAAGGAGAGGTTTATTGCCCGTCCAGGCCCGATTATTACGCTGGGTTTCCCTTTACGTTGTTCAGGAAATAAATCTGTTCCGGGCAACTCGGGTAAATCCGGAAAGCGCAACAACAACGACTTGTCAATTCGCTGAAATAAGCCTTTAGGTATTGAACGCCTCCTTGATATCTTCGATTGAGGAATGCGCCTTCGACGACGACGGGCTCATGGCGAGGGTGGTGGTCACCTCCGGCGCGACCATCGCCGGCTCCAGCGACAGGATAACGTAGCCACCGACGGCGCCGGCGCCGAAGCCCGGAGCGAAAACCAGCGACCGTTTGCTGATCGCCCCGTCGAAGACGGCGTCGGCGAGGGCTATCGGGATGCTTGCCGCAGAGGCGTTGCCGACCTCGGAAATGTTGAAGTAGATGTCTTTGGCGTCGATGCCCTGGGCCTCGGTGATCTCGATGATCATGGTTTTGTTGGCCTGATGGGGCACGATGATGTCGATCTCGAGTCCGAGCCCGGACAGCTCGCCCATCATCTGGTTCAGGTAGCGCTTGACCAACGCCTTGACCTCGGGGCCATAGACGGTGATGTCGTTGTCGAAATCGTGATTTGGCCAGATGATCGAGTTCACCTGACTGGCCGGCCCGCTGGCATAGGTCTGGACCACATGAATGTCACGTTCACCGTCGGAGGGCGCGATCACCACGGCGGCGGCCCCGTCGCCAAAGATCATCCGCGACGGTCGGGCATTGCCGATCTTGTCCGAGAACTTCTCGGCCATGACCAGCAGAACCGGACGTTCGATCTCCCGCAATAAGCGGATCGCCTCGGCGACGCCGTACGGGAACCCGGCACACGCAGCGACGATGTCGGTCGAGCAATGGGTCTGCAGGATGCCCAACTGGCCGGAGAGCCAGGTGGCGGTCGACGGGATCAGTCGGCTTGAGGTACAGGAGCAGAACAGCACCGCACCAATCTCCTCGGCCCCGCGACCGGCATGTTTCAGCGCTGCCCGCGCCGCCTCAAGGGCGATATTCTCCAGTGGCTCGGCGGTATAACGCCGCCGTTCGATGCCGGTTTTGTCGGCGATTTCCTTTGCGCTCATCGGCGACCAGGAGGACGGGGAGTTCCGCACCACATCCTCGTTTGAGCAGATGACTTCACCCTTGCGGACGGCCAGCGCCTCGATCTTCGGTTGGATCGGCGCATCATCACCGATCACCACTGGCGGATAGGGTCTCACGGGCTCGACGGCAGGATCTGGCGTCGGCGCCTGCTTCGCGACGGTGGTACCCTTCTTTTCGCGGTTGATGAATTCGAGCACGTGGCGGTTTTTCGGATAATACAGCACGACGATGTCGTCATCCTGCATCTCGGCCAACGGCTTCAGCCTGGCCTGGCTCCGGTCCCAGGGCTGCTGGTTATGCAGCACCATAGACCAGCGCCGGAGCGCCTCGAGTTCGGCTTGCTCGTCCGAGACATCAAGGATGTCGTCGATGCTGTAGCGCAGGTGGTCGGGATTATAGCTGCCGAGAGTGGTCGTTTTGGCATCGTTAGTGGCGAGCGCCTCGGCAATCGTGGTCTTGATCGGCGGGAGTGACGTTGCGTGATAGAGCTTGTTTGAGAAGCAGTCGAAGAGTAGGTCGAACAGCTCGTCTTCAGCCGCTGCGTTCCACTTCGCCGGCAGCTGCGCGTAGGCGTCGCGGACACTTGCGGTCTTGGCTGCCCGCCCCTCCCAGGGCTGCAGCAGAGGCACGAAGACATCGTCGCGGTTCCGCGGGACATCGCGCCAGCGCATCGGCTGCTTGTCGTACATCACCAACGCGTAACGGTTCGCCCAGAAAAGGTGCAAGCCAATGTCGCGCAACAGGTCATAGCGCGTGGCATAGCTTCCCGCAGTCGCCCGCTCGGCGATTTCGGTGCCGGTCGGAGCTTTCACTTCGAAGTCGCGTCGAATGATCGCCTTCAACTGGTCGAGATCGGTGATGATCGAAAAGTCGAGCTCGGTAAAGATGCTCGAGGGAAACACCAGTTTGCCATGTTTGTTCAGTCGAAACGGTTTCATGAATGCCCCTTGCTTATAGCCGATAGCGGATAGGAAATTGCATTTCTGCAGATTCTGCCTGCGTCTCTGCCGGCCTCGGAAATCAAACGTTGCCCCGATACTTCGCCAGTTTCTCGATGTTGTGTAATAGGCAGTATAGCCGCCATTGGCGCTGCGGGTTATCCACCCGGTTTCTGGAAAATTAACCAGTCCTGGTTTTGTTTGCGAAGAACCATAAAAAAGGGAGGCCCGAGGGCCTCCCTTAAACCGGCTGAGCGGCGGTTACTGGCTGTTATTGGAAAACCCGCAGGTTATCGGTGTAGAGGTTGGTCGCTGGTTGAGGCCCAAACACATGCATGCGCATCTGGGTGACAGGACCACTGGCCTCGACGGTAAACGTCGTTTCCAGCGAATGCCAGTTATGGGTGGCAACCCGGCGGCTGGTCAGCTGTTGCCAGTGGCCGCCATCGTTGTCCACTAAGTACAGCCAGAGACCGGCGTTGTCACCGGACAGGCTACTGCTGCCCAGGTAGACGTCCACGCTGGCGCTATATTGGCCGCCATTGGTGAGCGCCCCATGAACGTTGAATCCGGGGCCAGAATGCCAACTGCTGCGGTTGCTCGAGAGCAGTCCATAATTGCCTTCTTTGGCGGTACGGGAATAGGAGAGGCTGGTGGAGAAGTAACCGCCCCAGCCACTCGCGCCGTTCTCAATGCCCTGGTCCACGACTAGCTTCGGTTCGACCTGCGGTTCAGCAATTTTTTCCAGTTTGAGTTCATCTACCAGAAAGCTGACGCCTGCCTGTGGTCCGTAAACGAGGACCGAGGCCTCGCTCAGCGTGCCCTTGATGTCGAATTGAAATGTTTTGGAATAGGGGCTTAGCTCGTTCTGGGTGACCGACAGTTCCGGCAGGTATTGATAATGTGTGCCGGACTCATCACGGATCTGGAAGGCGACCCGGACGTTGTCCCGGCTGGCGCCGTTGGCGATCATAAGCTTCGCACTCACCCTGAATTCAGCGCCGGGCTCGACCACGGGCGTGATGTTCTGAATGGGGCCGCTATAAAACTGCGTACGGTCCTGAACCAGCAATAGGTAATCGCGGCCGCAGCTACGCTCGGTTTCAAATTTCGTGAGGGACGCGGCCTGATTGAAGCTGTTCCAGCCGTTCAACTCGGTGAAGTCGCCATTCTGGATCAGGTTGTTCTCGAGTTCGGGCTTGCTACATACGGGAAGCTCGCCGCCCCCGCCACCATCACCAACTTCAACGGTGGGCAGGAAGTTGGCGGTTTGTGCAACCACCCGTGTAGTGATATCCCCATGCCCCGGATGGCGTTGCACCCTCCCGGCCGGAAGCGCGGTCTTCATCTTGCTGCAGGTGCTATTTCTGGCGGCGGCGTGACCATTGGCTCTGACTCAGTAAGGGCAGCAGATACACCAGCCAAGGCGCAATTTTGATTACTTCTGGGGCTGCGGCCGTGATCGTCGGGGTGAAAATCGTTATGGGAAGTTGCTGATGAACGTGCGGGCCAAGTTGCGGGAAGAACAGGAGGAGCGGGGTTGATTCCGCCCTCAATCATCAGGTTGTCACTCAGCTCATAGTCGATGGTGCGAAATACCTTGCAGACCGGGGCGTCGTGGCTGTCGGTGCCGATAACTGGAGGCTGGAGGTAATTCCATTCGGTGGCGATGATAGCGGGTAACTCGAACTCGACGGCCCCATCGTCGCGCTTGTAGGCTGAAAGTCTCGTCCCTGAACGGCAGCGACTCCGCCCGGCCCTCCAGGAAGTCGAGATCCGGCATTTTTCGACGCGCGACCGCGAGCATGTCCGGGCTGAGATCGAGTCCGGTCACGTTTCCGCTCGGCCCGACACGGCGAAGCGCCTCTGCGGTCACTGCGCCTGTCCCGCGATTCACATTCAGATGCTGATTTGGAGGGTAGCTATAGTTAAAGGGTAGAACGGCAGCTAAACCTGTAGTGCAGGGGCGAATCGAATACCAATTGCTGGCGGCCATGTGTGTCCTGTGTGCTTATCCGGTTTGAATCAATGCCGTGCCAGCACCAATGCATCCGACAAGTATAAGGCTCAATGCCCAGAGCACGTCCAGGTTGAACCAGCTGCGCGACAGAAACCTCAGCCCGAGCCAGACATAGGTCACGACAGCGAGCACACTGCCCGCAAGGCTCATCGCAGCGGTATGTACGATTGCAACCAGCAACGCAAAGCCAAGATTATTGGCCATTAACGCGCCCGCCGCCCCGTGGCCAGCGTTATGCGTTGTTGGATCACTGCCCATTCCCAGATAGATTGGCACCAGCATCAGTCCCGCCCCATGCGCCATGGCTGCCAGGAAAGACCAGAGTGCCAGTCTGCCAGGCGGCACCCGTGCGAGAAAGCGGGGGTGGCGGCGGTAGATCAGTAGGATCAGGCCCATGGACAATACCAACAGCCCAGCGCCAATGCGCAATTCCCGTTCCCACATGACAAGGGTCGTCATCAGCGAGAATGGCAAAAGGATGGCCAGCATGGCGAGAAAATGGCCACCGGCCAACGCAACCAGTGCCCCAGGCATTGCCGAGGATCGGCGTTCCATCAACGCTGCGGATACCGCCAGGGGCCATCCCATGCCCGGGTTCACCCCATGATAGAGTCCTGAAACGATGACGGCCCACCAAAGTGCCGTCATCGTTGTTGGCTCACTCAAACCTCAAACGTTCGGATAGCAGAAGCTATCCGTTGAGCAATCGCCCCCTTCCAGCCGGATCTGATGACTTCGATAGCCTTTGGGGAAGTCCACCCAGAAATTTTTGTTCAGGGTCAGCCCGCCATTTTCTCCGACATCAGCGCAAACCATCGCCGCCCCCCGATCACCAGGATAGAATTGATCGTCCCAGGTGGAATACAGCGAATTGGTCCAATAGACGCGTTTGCCGTCGCGACTGATTTCGACCATCTGCGGACCATAGCCAAAGTCTCGGCCGTTGGGGTGCTTATGTTTGGCTACAATGCCTCCGATTTCGACTTTGCCAGCAAGTGTCGGATTCATCGGGTCGGATACATCGTATTGATGCATTTCCCCCAGGCCCCAGCAGGCTACATAAAGGAACCTGTCGTCCAGGCTCAAGTCAATATCCGTGACCAGAGGAGGTACTGCCGAAAAGCCCTTCAGCATCTCTGGAAGATCAGCGGGATCAGCAGGAACGGGATCGATGGTAATGGTTTTCTTGGCCTCGAATGTTCCATCGTCATTTCGCCACCAGGTAAACACTGCGCCTTGCAGGTTGGTCGTATCGACCACGACGCCGCAAAAGCCATGTTGCTTGGCGGGGTCGTGTGCCGGCCGGACTTCCAGTGGCATCTGGTGGTTGGCACCCAGGTCGATGGTCTGGATATTTTTGCGCGCGCGCAGGTCCCAGAAATGGAGATTGTGTCCGTATTTGTTGCTAAGCAGGTCCTCTGCTACCAGGCCCTTCTCGAACTGCGGCGGTAACCCCCACTCGGAACTGACCATGTAGTCACGGGGCAGGTTCCACCAGAAATCGTAGTGCTTGTCCTGAATGCCACGGTCCATTTCATAACGGCCAAGGATATCGAAGGTCTCACAATCCATGATGAAAATGCCCGGAGGGCCATCCGTCCCGTCCACGCCACCGCCGCCTAACGTCGATATATAGATCCCCTCAGGGCCGCAATGAACGGTGTGGGGGCGGGAATAGCCCGTTTTGGCAAACAGCTCTTCGGGCTCGATGATTTTGTGAATTGTGGGCTTCAGCGGCTCTTTCACGTCGATCACGTAAATACGACTGGAGCGGATGCTGGGAATGATCAGGTAGCGCCGTTCAAGGAACGCATGACCGGTGAGCGGTGACAGCGCCGAAGAGCAAGCGTTCCAGCCAAAGTGGTGAAACTCGTCGCCTTTGTTGGGCATGAAAAGGCTATGGACAATGTGAGTGTAGGTTTTTGAAGTGGGGTCGACGTCGATTACCGCCAAACCATCCGGCTCAGAGCCATCCGGACTCAACAACAGTGTGAAGGCAAGGGTTTCTGCCGGGGCTTCCATGGCCAATTTTGCGGTCGGGTGGAACGTTGGATCAGGTCTCAGGTTCATGGTCATCTCCCTCCTGGAAACTAGTAGCTTTTTTGGCTATTTACTGACCTTCGCGCGAACCGGAATTGGTTGGCAGGTTCCCCAAAGCTATTCAGCTTTGACTGGCCTTCCGGGGTGTCCTGATACCCACCGGAGCATCTTCGGCGCGATAGTTTATAATACTGCGCTCTCCCTTCATCAACAAATGAAATCAGTGTAGGGGCGAGTGGCCGCTCCAGGCTACAAAACCCAGCCTGAGGGGCTGAATTTTCTCTATGGAATACCGGGGTCAGGGCTTTTATTGTGCCTTGACTCCGGCTGGCAAATGGGTGGTATCTTCTAATGATTATCAGACGGTGGGTGAACCCAGGCAAAGCATTGGTCAGTAAGCCCGGCTGACATCATGCGCCGCCGCCTGGTTTTTTATGCCGCTTCTGTAACGTACCAGGTAGGTGTGTTATGACGTTCTCATTTTCCCGTTCATCTTACGCCCTTGCCCTGCTGGGTTTTCTCGGGTTTTCCGGTTTTCTTGTGGCCGGCGACTGCGAGATGGACGCAACCGATCGGGCTTTGCTGGATCGCGTCAATGAAGCTCGCAGCCAGCCCCGGCAATGCGGCGACCAGGACTTTGACGCAGCAGGCCCGCTGTCCTGGAACTGCAAGCTTGAGGATGCCGCCCGGGGCCACTCGGAGGCTATGGCAGAGCTGGAATTCTTCAGTCATACCGGCCCTGAAGGTGTTCAGATCGGCGAGCGGGTGGATGACAGAGGTTACAACTGGTCGGCGGTGGGCGAAAATATTGCAGCGGGTCAGAACTCTGTCGATCAAGTCGTTGATGGGTGGCTCTCAAGCCCGGGACACTGCGCCAATATAATGCGTGCCGACTTCACCGAAATGGGCGCGGCGAGAATCGAGGCGCCGGGCTCGAAATATTCCCCTTTCTGGACCCAGGTTTTTGCCCGACCGCGCTAGCCCGGATTCCGGGTGACCCCCACGTAGCCTGACCGCTCTGACAATCGCTTATCAAAACCGACAGTGCCACTCCAGCTGGCGGAGGTCGCCGAGCGTTACGAAAAAATTACGTGCTTTTCGCGCCATGTCGTCAATACTGAACGAAGTGCGCGACGTTATCGTGCGGTCCCAGGCGAGCCAACCGGAAAGGCTGAGTCTATGATTCTCAATCAACCCAAGCACGTTCATTACGACGTTATTATCCTCGGTAGCGGTCCCGCCGGCATCACGACGGCGCTTGAGTTGTCTAAACAGTCTTCCCTAAAAATCGCCGTCATCGAGAGCGGGTTTCTGCAGCGATACCCAACCATCCAGACCCTGGCCAACGTTCAGTTACATGGCGATTTCCCCGACGATTACTTTCCCATGCACACGCAACGTTGCTTTGGCGGTACCTCGACAATCTGGGGTGGGTTTTGTGCCGTGCTGGAGGAGAGGGCATTCACAGCTCAAGAATGGCCTATCCCCTACGAGGAACTGAACCAATGGTATCCAGCGGCCGCCCGCATTCTCGAGCTACCAGACAAGGCCTTTCGCCAACCAAAGGTGGCCATTGAAGGAACATCGGAGCTGGTTTACAAGCCCTTCTATGTGAGCCCGCCGGTCCGGTTCAATAAAAAGTACCATTCCTTCTTCCAGCACCATCCCCGCGTTGACCTGATACTTGGCACCACCGGATTTCGCCTGATAACCCGGGGGCGCACTGTCACCGCTCTGGAACTGCGAGATTCACTGGTGCCCGAGCTCTCGCCCGCGGTCGTGTCGGCTGACAATTTTGTACTTGCCTGTGGTGGAGTGGGTAACCCGAGGTTGCTGCAGCTCTCTGATATTGTTGAGCAAATGCCCGTCGGACTGGGCCTGATGGAGCATCCACATCTCTACGCGGTGGCGGATATGTATCTGGACCGGGACCGGCTACCGGTAGGCGCCGAAGAAGACCCGCACGTGATAAATGCGCTCCAGTTATCAGACAGCTATTGTGTCGAGCATGGCGTGCTGTCTTTCAGCGCCGATTTCAATCTGCAGCAGATGACCCCGACCGTGCTAATGGGCAAGCGACGCGAGATGCTTCATACCCCGGTTACCATTCGGGCCGAGATTGCCCCGGATTTCAGGAATTCCGTACGCGAGAGCGACCAGCGCAATTACCTTGGAATCCCCATGCCACGGATTGACTTCAACTACCGCTACCATGATCTGGCTCGTGAGAGCTGGCACCTGTTCGGCAAGGCACTGCTGCGCTCGGGATTGGGACGCCCTTCTATCCTGCCACCCGAATTCAAGTTGCATGATGGCGGGCACCTGATGGGCACGACACGAATGGGGCTGTCGGTGGACGATTCCGTGGTCGACAGCAACTGCCGCGTGCACACGACCGATAACCTCTACGTGGCCGGGTCGTCGGTTTTTCCAGCCGGCGGCGCCTCCAACCCAACCTACACCATTGTGGCAATGGCGTTGCGCCTGGGCGCGCATCTTGCCAGCACTTCAAGAGGTAATACTCATGGATAGGCGCACCGTACTTGCCGGCCTCGGCGCTGCGGCGGCATGGCTCAGCATCAGCAGTTGCGCGCGGCTTGTGCTCAACGGGCGTCTCCATGAGCGCGGCGACATAGCCGCGCCCGGAACGCCACTCAGTGACCAGCTTGCGCAGCTCGCAGACCCGTTTTTCCGCGATTACTCGGCGGGCAGGTCCGTGGACGCGCTCCGCTCAGAGATGGCGCACAAAGGCGTCATCTCAACACACCACGGAATAAACCATGAAAAGATGATCAACCTGGCGCGTCAGGAGCCGCTCATTATCTATAAAGGCTTTTACTACACGCAGACCGAACTCGAGTTGTACGCCCTGGCATACCTGCACAAGAACCAAAACACCGATTAGTCGGCTGTAGTTGAAATTTCCAAAGACCCGCTCCCGGGAGTCGGGTCTTAAAGTTGCCCCACGGCAGACCGGATTTGAGATCAGCCCATGGGGCTCAAGGATTGCGGTCAGTTCACTGGGGGCAACACGCTTTGGTCCCCGGTGTTCAAACACGTGGGGTGTCCGAATCCGTTCGCGCTAACGCCATCATCATTGATGTCGTAGATGATATTATCCGGCCGCTGTGGATCCCCGTCGTTAACGCCTTTCGGCCCTCCCAGTGCATCCAATGCAAGATTGTATCGAACCCTCCAGCCGATCATATGGTCAGCGCAGGAGGTGTCTCCGCTGACTCCGACGCTACCAACAACCGATCCGGCCTCATAAAGGGCGAGACCGCCGCCGAAGACGTTCACGCCGCCGATTTTCTGCCCGACCATCGGGTCGTTCGCCTGACCGTAGTTGGAAGAGGGCCCCTTATAAGCAACCCGGACATCCACGGGATTGCTCTCCTGCAGGCCGAACAGACTCTGGTTCGGCTGAACGGCAGAGAAAAGATTGGCGGTAGACAGCGCCAGTCCATCGAGACTGAAGGCATTCGCGGTATTGGCCTTCTGTGCTGATATGACACGGCTGCCAGGCCACTGAGCGCCTCTGTCATCGCCGGAAAATGCGACTGCACACACCACCCCGTCACGATTTACAATGGTGGCCCACATTTCAAAGTCCAGACCACTGGTTTCCGCCAGCACCGCAGCTTCCAGCGCCGTTTTAAGCGTAGAATGATCAGGGAGACCGCGGCAACTAGACGTAGCAGCCATTGAGGGTGCGGCGTTCGCGATGGCTTCACTGAGAGACCTGATATTCTCGTTAATGTCAGCTGCACGAGCCGCCGTGCCTGCATCGAAAACAGAGGGTACTTCTGCGAGCGCCGGTGCACTGGCGAATGCCATTAGCGAACAGTATGCTAAAAGTATGTTTTTCATTGAAAACCTCCAGATTTTTATTTATTTCCAATTTATTGCCAGGATGCTTTGTCCCACCTAGCAGGAGGATCGCTATCATTACTCGCGCCAGAGTTGCTGTTGCTGCCACTGTCAAAACACTCTGCAAGGGCGAGCATCACAACAAGAGGCAAAGCCTTCGCCGCGTTAATCCACATTGTTTGCTTCTAAATATCCGTTGAGCTGTCGAGTCATCACTGAGCCAATACGTTGAAGGGCACAATGAAGCCGAAAATTATCAAGCAGAAAATGTTCCACAAGCCTTATAAATTTTAGAATTTTTTTTAAAAAGCAGATAAGTTATTTAAGCCATTGTTTTAAAAAATGTTCATAGGTCATAAAAATAAACTGTGATTTAAGGTATACGTTTTCCTGCACTGCTTATCTTGAAACTCCAAAAATTGGCCTCGAGAAGGGATAAAAATTACGTGAGAGCTTGCCGTTAGCCATACAATGGCGCTTGGCCGCGGCCAGAAACTGTAAGTTATTTTGACGCTAAATTTGGGACGAGCAGGTGGGGTTGCATCGAAAAATATCAGATGTTATTTCAACTTAATGTGGGAACGTAAACTCATTATTCACAGACAAGCTCAATACACCCTTTTCGAAAAGTAAAATTGATCGACATGTTCAATGACGGCAGAGTAAGATCTGGGCCTGATCAAATGGCATTATCTATACTAAAGTATTAAAAATGCCATCAAACCGACATTATATTTTTACCTAACATGATGTAAAATCAAAGCTTACTATTTAATTCGATCGCCAGTTCAAAAGTGTAAAAAATACAAACAGAAATATGACGACGTAATAGGGACATGTTTTCAAAGCGGACCTATCAGGTGGTAGTGATCAAATATAAGCCGCAAAGTACTTATGCTATGGGCAATGCGCGGAGAAATTAAGAACCTCGGTGCGGTGTCTCAGCGCAAAGGTCCCTGGGTAGGGTCTTGTGTGTTAGTTCTCGAATAATCCACCTTCGATAAAAAATAGGTCTGTCCCGGATTCGCGTCGTAACCCTCGGGCGTAACGACGGCTACTGTCACTCGGCCCGCACCACACGATCAGGCAGGTCGCGCGCTGCCATTACGCGCCACACTGAGTTGCCAACGTCATCGGCCACCAGCAGACCTCCGCGCCCATCCAGTGCCACCCCCACAGGCCGCCCGCGGGCGTTGCCGTCCGCGTCGACGAAGCCGGACAGCACAACCTCCATCGAGCCGACCGGTCGGCCGCCGGTGAATGGTACGAAAACGACTTCATAGCCATTCAATGGCCGGCGGTTCCAGGAACCATGCAGGCCGACAAACGCACCCTCGCCCAAGCCGAGCACACCGTTGTTGTTGAAAGCCAGACCCAGCGGCGCCACATGCGCGCCGAGGGCGAAATCGGGCGGAATTGCGCTCGCCACCAGCTCTGGTTGCTGGGGGCTCACCCGCTCATCAACATGCTGGCCGAAGTAGCTGTAGGGCCAGCCATAGAAAGCATCCCGGCGCACCGAGGTCAGGTAATCGGGCACCAGATCGCTGCCGAGTTCGTCCCGCTCGTTGACAACCGCCCACAGCGCACCCGTGTGCGGCTCCCAGTCCAGACCCACCGGGTTGCGCAGGCCTGAAGCGAATACCCGCGTGGCGCCAGTGGCAACATTGACCTCAAGTATTGCGGCACGCATGTGCTCGGCCTGCATGCCATTCTCCGCGATGTTGCTGTTGGATCCGACGCCCACATACAGGTAGGCACCATCGGCACTGGCGAGCAGACTCTTGGTCCAGTGGTGGTTCAATTCGTCGCCCTTGCCGGGCAGGTCAGCAACCTTGGCAGGTGCGGCGGTTATGGTCGTCTCACCGCTCTGATAGGGCACTTTCACTAAGGCATTGGCGTTGGCTACATACAACGTGTCTCCGACCAGCGCCATGCCGAACGGCGAATGCAGGCCCTGGAGAAACACGCTGCGGAATTCGGCCTTGCCGTCGCCATCGGTATCGCGCAACAGGGTGATGCGGTTGGCGCTTGGCACTGCGGCCCCGGCGCGTTTCATGACTCGTTTCATTATCCAGCCCTTGATGCCGCCGATTCCGCTTTTTCCCGGTGGCGCATTGGTCTCGGCGACCAGTACGTCGCCATTGGGCAGGACGTACAGCCAGCGCGGGTGGTCGAGGCCCTCGGCAAAGGCCGTCACCTCCATGTCCGCGGCCGGGCTCGGAGTGGCGTCGTCTGTCCACCCCACCGCCGGCGCGATTTCGACGGTGGGAATCAGGCTGGGGTTGGGCTGCGGCAATTGCGGATCAGTGCCGGTACCGGCTTGCGCCGATAACCGTGCGTGCCCTCCGCAGGCTGTCAAAAGGGCAAGTAGAGAAAACAATGCCAATGCGAATGCCGTCGTTCTCAAGGTAACGCTCCCTTTAATCGTGGATCCGCTCAGCCTATCGTTTCAAATGAAGGTAAACGCAAGCCTGGCGCTGGTTTGGATCATATTGGAATTCGGGGAATCGGGTGTCTACAATTTTTATACGCCAATCGTTGTAGCGCATTGGTGGCGGAACCAGAATCGGCAAAGGAGTTTCTCATGGAAATCAGGCGTTATGAGGTGCACGTCGAGAGCAATCTGATCGATGATATCAAGCATCATACCCACTGGTTCACAGGGCTGGGGATTGTCTTTTTGGTGCTCGGCATCGCCGCAATCGCCTTTCCCTTAATTGCCACCCTGTCCCTGGAAATCGCCATCGGCATCCTGTTTGTCGTCGCGGGCGTCGCACAGGCGGTGCAGTCCTTTTCCATTCCGCGCTGGGGAGGCTTCTTCCTCAGCCTCGGGCTTTCGGCACTCGCACTGATTGTCGGTTTGCTTATGCTGTTCTACCCCCTTGCGGGCATTATAACCCTGACCACCCTGGTCGCTGCATTCTTCCTCGTTACCGGCATCCTTAAGACAGCCTTTGCGTTTCTGGTGAAGCCCGCCATTGGCTGGGGTTTGCTACTTGCCGGCGGCCTGTTGTCTTTGGCCCTGGGACTGCTGATCCTGTTCCAGCTTGCTGAAGCCTATCCCTGGATTCTGGGTCTGCTACTGGGTATCGATTTTATTTTCACCGGCATCTGGATGATAACGCTGGCCAGCAGAGCCAGACGCATTTAACCGGGTTCCTTACCACTTTCAGCCTGCCTCTAACACCTCTGCTGGTCCAAAAAACTCATAGTGGACCTGGTTCGCAGGAATACGAAGTGTTTTAGTGATGCGCCATACAGACTGCATGAAAGGTTTCGGGCCAAGAAAGTAGAGATCCACGTCGAGATCTGCAGGCAGCAGCTGAGCGAGGGTATCGGCGGTGATCAGGCCTTCCCCATGGGCGACATCACCCGGCAGCGGTTCACTGTATATATAGTGTGGGCGGACATTCTCATGCTGTTCTGCCATTTTGTCGACATGACCCCGAAAAGCGTGAACACGACTGTTTAACGCACAATGAATGAAGTGAATTTCGCGATCGCTGATGGCCGTTGCGTCAAGCATGCTGATGGCGGGTGTTATGCCCACACCTGCTGTCAGAAGCACCAATGGCCGCGAATGATCCTGCAATGTGAAGCCGCCAGACGGTGGCAGCAGCTCCAGTTCAGTGTCGACATCCACATGGTCGTGGAGGTAGCTCGAGGCCACGCCACCGGGCTCGCGTTTGACGCTAATGCGATAAAATCCCGAGCCGGGCTCGCTGGAAAGCGAGTAGGTACGTCGCAGTGGCTGGCCGTCGACCTCCATCAGCACGGTGATATACTGTCCCGGCTGAAAGTCCATGATCGAGCCGCCATCGACAGGCTTGAAGTAAAAAGAACTGACCACCTCGCTTTCGGACTCTTTACGTACCACCCGGAATTTGCGCGGCTCCCGCCAGCCGCCAGGCTGGGCTTCGCGGGCCTTATAGATACCTTCCTCGGCTTTAATCAGCATGCTTGCGAGATGTTGATAAGCTTCGCCCCAGGCAGAGATCACATCCTCAGTAGCGGCATCCCCCAACACTTCCTGGAATGCCTCTATCAGGCACTCGCCTACGAGCGGGTAATGCTCAGGCCGGATATCCAGGGCCACGTGTTTCTGTATGATCGTCGGCAGCGTATCGGCCAGGGCTTCCAGCCGGTCAATGTTTGAAGCATAAGCCAGAACGCTGTTCGCCAGCGCTCGGGGCTGGGTACCCTGGGCCTGGTGAGCCTGGTTGAAGTAGGCTTTTACCTCAGGATAGTTCTGAAACAGGATTTGATAGAACCGAGTCGTGATTTTTTCACCATGCTGCTGCAGCACGGGTGCGGTCGCTTTGACCGTGGCAATGGTTTCCTTCGATAACATATGACACCTGCTCTGAAACTGGATGATTTCTGCCGACCAAACTGCATCGCCCCTTTGGTCCGCCCGTGTATCCGAGGCCAACTCTCGGAGGCGTTCGTGGGGCGGAGGAAGTATTTTTTATACTAACATATAAAATACATCTTTAAGTGAAGATCAGTTCATTTGCAGATACCGGGACACCGGTGAGGCCCGCCGTGGAACCACTAATCGACGGATGACCGGGACCGTCGAAAGTGCAGAACTCGTACCCTTGTCGGCGCCGGTGGTTCAGTGGGGCGCTGCTGACTAAGCAGGGTCCTTTGCAGACCGAGTAACGAGTCGAACATCATGGCCTGAATATCCAGTAGTGCCCTCATGGGAGTGCTGGCTATCCGGCGCCGGGCCTCGATCACAAACTGAAGGCCCCGCAACCGGCGTCGATTGCGCCCCGAACTTTGGCGAATACAGTCTTCAATCAATTCCGCGCGTAATATCTCAAAGCCTTCCGGATCACGCTGAGCCAGTTCCCTGAGCTCATCGAACGTGGGCATATTCATAACTTTCCTCCTTTCCTGGATTCAAGTAATCAACGCACCACCACTCGTGTTCAAAGCCCCTGTAATCCGCATTCGGCGGCTCCGAAACCAACCTGTTTCGCGGCTGCGTCTTTTTATAATAGCGTAAGCCTGCTGAATATCACCCTCCAACGGGTCCCGGATTCAATAGCAAAGGGAGGCCCTCTAGAAATTCTAGATCTGAAAAACCTGCATTTATAGACTACATATTACTACTGTCATGGGTCGCCGCTGCTGCACCGGAATGGAAGAGAAAGCGGCCAGGCAAACGGAAAAGTGCACAAGGATGCGGGGGCCGGCTGACAAATATGGAGAGAATCTCTGCGTTCTACCGTTTGAATGATAAAGGGGAGCGTGTATTTGTCAGTGATGAGGACGGCGACCGCATGCGCGCTAAAGCCAAGACTGACTATAAGCGTCAATGTGGCGGTTGATGTGGTGGCCGCCTAGACGTCGAGGTCAGGCTCCCGTTGTTCCGTTGCAGGCACCTTCAGCATCAGCAGGAAGCCGACCAGCAGGAATACCAGAATAGTGCCCATACCCCCGCGCTGGCTATCGGTCACAGCCGTTACCCAGCCCACCAGCAGGGGACCGGCGAAGGCGGTAGCCTTGCCGGAGAACGCGAACAGGCCGAACATCTGGGTTTGCAGATGGGGTGGCGCAATGCGGGCCAGGTGGGAACGGCTGGCGGATTGCAGCGGCCCTACGAAGATGCCCAGGATCATGCCCCACACCCAGAACGCGGTGGCGCCTTCTACCACCAGGATGGCCAGTGCACTGGTGCCAAGCCCCGCCAGTGACAGCAGGATGGTGTTGCGGCCGCCCAGGGCGTCGTCAATCCAGGCAAAACCCAGGGCTCCCAGCCCGGCCGTTACATTCAGGGCGATGGCGAACTGAAGTACTTCCGTAGCACTCATATTGAAGGTGCCGGCAGCGTATACACCGCCGAACGTAAAAATCGTGGCCAGGCCATCGGTGTACAGCATGCGGGCAATAAGAAAACGCACGATGTCTTGGTACTGACGAACGTGAGCGATGGACTCTTTCAATTGCACGAACCCGGCGCGGGTAGCGGCTGCCAGGCCCAGTCCGGTGGGTGGGCGGTCAGGGATGAAGATGAAGGCGGGGAGGGCGAACACCAGGTACCAGACAGCAACGAGAACAAAGGTGGCGCGCACGTGCTCGGCTTCGTCGCGGTTTAAATTGAACAGACTGGCGTCGGTTTCGATAAAGCCATAGAGCGCCACCACCAGGCTCATAACGCCCCCGGCATAGCCCAACCCCCAGGCCCAGCCGGACCAGCGGCCAGTGCGCTCCTGGCTGGCGAGGTCCGGCAGCATGGAATTGTAGAAGATAAAGGCGAATTCGGCACCGAGCGTGCCCAGGCCGACCCAGAGCGCGGCGTTCCAGAACTGGTCCTGATCCGGGGTCACAGTCCACAGCATGGCGCAGGAAACCACGCACAGCAGGGTGAAGGTGATAAACCAGGGTTTGCGTCGGCCCGACTGGTCGGCAATGGCTCCCAGTATGGGCGCAAGGAGGGCGATAAATATCCCGGAAATGCCCACGATATAGCCCCAGGCCTCGGTGCCTTTCACCTCATTCTGCATCACCGATACGCTGAAGTATTGGGCAAACACAAACGTGAGGATGATGGTGAAAAAGGCGCTGTTGGCCCAGTCGTAAAAGGCCCAGGACCAGAGTGCGCGCTTGTCTTCGCGAGCGCGGAGAGGCTGGGCGAGGGGCGTTTGCGGTGGCATGGCGGGCGGGGCTCCTGTTCCTTGCAAGGGACATCCGTGCGCTGATTGTCGCCGGTATCGGTGCCGATGCCCAGCATGTCGGGTTTAACCGCTTTCAGGTTTCCAGTCTCATGGTCGAACAGCCTGAACGAAAAACCGGGATAGATATTTTATTTGTCACCCGCCCAATAAAGACCCACCCCAGATCACCAGTACCACTACTGTAACTACGATGGCGGCAGACATTTTATGTCGTGCGAAAATAGCTTGTGCGTGATTGCCTGCGATGAGGACCAGCAGTCCCAGGCCGTAATATCTTAGTGCCCGGGACAGGGCAGACGCGAGAATGAACAGGAAGAAGGAATAACCGGTGGCACCGGCTGCCAGCATGGCAATCTGAAACGGAATCGGAATAACCCCTACACTGATGATGAACCAGAACCCGTCCTCCTCCATCCGCAGACGCACATTGTCGAATTGCTCGGGTGTCGAAACCATCTCCACGAGCTGCTGACCGACTGCATCAAATATGAAATAGCCGACAACATAGCCAGCCGTTGCGCCTGCCAGACAGCCCAACAGGGCAATAGTGCTGAGGAGAAATATCTGACTGCGGCGGGCCTGCATCAAGGGAATGAGGACGGCCTCCAGCGGGATGGGTATGAGAATGGATTCAAGAAAAGACGCGATACCCAAACCCCAGAAAGCGTGCCGGGAGTAGATCAGTCTTATCGCCAGTCTTTTAATGCGGGCCAGTCCCCGGGGAGGGCGTGCAGTTCCATCTGTCATTGTCTCTCCTGACACCGGTCCTCCCGGTTTCCCAGGGATGAGGCCCCTATTCGTTGTCACTGATTTCTGCGAGGCCTGCCGAACAGGACGCGCAACTCATCCTTTGCGGCCTCAAGGCGGTCTCTTTGCTCCGGGGCGAGTTGTTTACCCGCCCGATTGATGTAAAACGTCAGCATCGACATGGCAGACCGGTAAGGATCCGATTTGCGTCGGCTGCTCTTTTCGGCAGATTTTTTCAGGGAGCAGGCGATTTCCCGGGGATCGTCAAGGGCGAACACGCCGCGCTCAAGGTCCAGGGCATCGCTGGATTCGGTCACCTTCTGTGACCAGCGTTCAGATTTATCCAAAACCTGTCTCCAGATGACTCCATCTATTCAGGCAAGTGCCGCAAAATCTTATCGAGGGTGATAGGGAAATCGCGAACGCGTACCCCTGTCGCGTGATAGACGGCATTGGCGACTGCGGCGCCGGCGCCGCAGATGCTCAATTCACCGATGCCTTTGGAGCCCAGCGGATTCGAACGGGGATCAGGGTGCTCCCGGAAGTGAATATCAATAGTCGGCATATCGCGGTTCACCGGTAGGTGATATTCCGCCAGATCTCGGTTCATGAAGGCGCCGTAGCGTTCGTCCAGCATCAACTCTTCCAGCAACGCGTAGGACAGCCCCCAGACCATGCCGCCGAGCAATTGGGAGCGGGCGGTTTTAGGGTTGAGTATGCGACCGGCGGAAAATACGCCAAGCAGCCGCTGAACCCTGACTTCACCGGTGTCGCGATCAACGTGGACCTCGGCAAACTGGGCGCCGTAGGAATGCTGGGAGTAATTGTCGTGGTCGTCCCCGGGCTCAACCTCGCCGTCGGTTTCCAGGTAGGCTGCTCCGGACTTGTTGAGCACCTCGGTGAACGACAGGGTTTTGTCACCCAGAATAAGCTGGCCGTTTTCAAACCGCGCATCGTCCGCCGGTTCATCACCAATGAGGCCCTGTTCCCGCGCACTTTCTAGAAGTCTGGTGCGCATGTTCTCACAGGCGTTCAGAAGCGCCGAGCCGGAACTGGCCGCGCCAAAGGAACCACCGGAGCCACTGCTTGATGGGTAGCGGCTATCGCCCAGTTCAATTTTGATCCGATCCGCAGAAAGGCCCATGGTTTCGGCGGCTATCTGGGTCAGGATGGTATAGGTGCCCGTGCCGATATCCGTCATGTCTGCCCAGGCGGTGAGCGTGCCGTCTGCGCTCAGGCGAATCCGGGTTTTCGAGGGCACCAGAATATTGAGCCGGATGGTACTGGCGACGCCGTAGCCGATGAGCTGCCGGCCCTGGGACCGACTGCCGGGCTGTGGCTCACGGCTTGGCCAGCCAAATTTTTCAGCACCTTCGCGCAAACACTCTGCCAGATCGTGACTGGCAAAGGGCTGGCCGGTACCGGGATCTCTATCGGGCATGTTTCCAAGACGGAAGGCCAGGGGATCCTGCCCACACTGATAAGCCATCTCATCGATGGCGGATTCAAAGGCCAGCGAACCAATCGCATGGCCCGGTGCGCGGCAGGAATCGGCGAGCGGCATGTCGGTGGATTTAACCCTGTGGGTACTTTTGATGGCATCCGTCCGGTATGTGGTCCTCGCCGAGGCACCGGTTGGCTCGGCAAATTCGTAACCTCTGGCCATGGGCATGAAGCTCTCGTGGCCGATGGCCTGCAGCTTGCCGTCCCGGGAGGCGCCCAGCTGAATACGCTGAACCGAGTTACCCCGGTGCGGCGCGTTATGGAAGACGTGTCGGCGGTGCTGCACAACCTTGACTGGCCGCCCCAGATGCAGGGCGCCGAGACAGGCCAGTATGGCCTCATTATGCACCCCCAGTTTGGAGCCAAAACCACCGCCAATGTAGGGGCTCAGTACCCGGACTTTGTCCGGATCAATCTTGAGGGTATTCGCCAGGGCCTTCACCGAGGGGCCGATGAGTTGCACGGACATGTACACCACAAGCTGATCGCCATCGAAATCGGCGATCGTGGCGTGGGGCTCCATCGCGGCCGCCGCCTGATTGGGCGTGGTGTAAGTGACGTCCAGAGTCACCTCGGCATCGTCATAGGCGTGCTCAAAATCGCCTTTGAAGAGGTCCGGCTCCATGCCACCGTCCAGTTCCCCGGGGACTTCATCAGCTTCTTCACCCGCGGTGGTCACCGCCTCTTCGTCAGGCTCGTAGCTGATCTCGATCAACGCCCCTGCGTGGCGGGCGTTAGCGAGGGTGTCGGCTATCACCAGCGCGACGGGAAAGCCGTGGTAGCGAATGTGCTCGTCAAAAAGCATGGCTCGGGACTGGGTAAATCGACCCTTATCGTCGGGTTCACCAAAAGGAGTCTGAGCGGGCGCGTTGTGGTGCGTTAGCACCGCTGCAACACCGGGACTGGCCTCCGCCGCACCGGTATCAAGGCGTTTGATGCGACCAGCGGGAATCGTCGCTTCAACCATCCAGCCAATAAGAGGCGGCTGGTCGAATGCGTGTTCGGCTGCGTAGGTCGCACGGCCCGTCACTTTCAGTGGGCCATCGACCCGATCCAGTGGCTGTCCGATGGCTGCTGGATTTGTCATGTCGGGACCTCTTCTTCCGAATGGGCTGCATCCCTGAGCGTGGCTATCAGCGTACGTCGGGCCAGCGGTATCTTGAAATCATTGTGGCCGTAGCCCCTGGCATCAACCAGTTCGGCCTCCGCAGCGAGTCGGAAGTTGGCCTCGGTCGGGGCCTTGTTCAGCAAGGCGGCTTCGGCCTTGCGAGCGCGCCAGGGCTTATGGGCAACACCACCAAACGCGATCCGGACACTTTCCACTCGTCCCTCCACGACCTGGAGAATGACGCCGACAGAAATGAGGGCAAAGGCGTAGGAACTGCGATCCCGAACCTTGCGGTATATCTGCCGGCCTGGTTGCGGCGCCGGCAGGGTCACGGCAACAATCAGCTCCCCCGGCTCCAGAACCGTATCCTGTTCCGGGTGGTCCCCCGGCAGGCGGTGCAGTTCCTCAACCGGTAATTCGCGTTCACGGCCATCGGCGGCCCGCAGCGTCAGCGTCGCCTCCAGCGCCACCAGCGCCACGGCCATATCCGATGGGTGAGTCGCAATGCACTGGTCGCTGGCGCCGAGGATCGCGTGAATGCGATTCTGTCCTTCCCGTGCGCTGCAGCCCTCGCCGGGGTTGCGCTTGTTGCAGGGGCGCGCGGTGTCATAGAAATAGTAACAGCGGGTGCGCTGCAGCAGGTTGCCACCGGTGGTGGCGCGGTTACGCAGCTGGGCGGTTGCGCCCGACAGCAAGGCCGCCGATAACAGCGGCCAGGTTTTTCGCACCCGGGGGTCACTGGCCAGCGCCGTATTGGTCACCAGTGTGTCGACTCGCAAGCCACCGTTCTCACAGTCTTTGAGGGTGGCGAGTTTGAGGCGGGAGATATCCAGCAGGCGATCCGGTACCTCGATCTCGTGCTTCATCAGATCAATCAGGTTGGTGCCACCGGCCAGAAAACGGGCCTGGCCAGGATCGTCATGGCCGATCTCTTCCACGGTGTGGATGCGTCGATACTCAAAGGGTTTCATGTTGCGGGTCCCCCGGTCTTGCGGGAGTGTTCGTTGGCCGTGTCGAGTATCGCGTCGACGATGTTGGCGTAGGCACCGCAGCGGCACAGATTACCGCTCATGCGCTCCTGGATTTCCACCCGGCTCAGGGTAACCTCTCCCCGCCCGGTGACATCGCTGGGCTCGCCATTGCCCACTTCCTCAAGCATACCGACCGCGGAACAGATCTGGCCGGGCGTGCAATAGCCGCACTGAAAGCCGTCGTATTTCACGAATGCCTGCTGCATCGGATGCAACTGCTCGCCCTGGCTTTGACTCAGCCCCTCGATCGTGGTCACTTCACTGCCTTCACACTGGATCGCCAGAATCAGGCAGGAATTGACTCGTCGCCCATCAAGCAACAAGGTGCAAGCGCCGCATTGGCCGTGATCGCACCCTTTTTTGGTGCCGGTCAGACCCGGACGTTCCCTCAGGGTGTCAAGAAGAGTGGTGCGGGGATCGTCGTCGAGAGTGACTTGCTTACCATTTATATAAAGAACCGCCATGCCGGACCCTCCTTGGCGATTGGGGGTCTGATGAGTGTAGCCAACACTCCAAGGGCAAGTGATTACGAAGTGTCCAGAAAGTCGGGACAGGCCAGGCCCGCAAGTGTAAGACACCCCGGCTTTCGCCGGGGTGTCTGTTATTACGCTTTCAGTTGGAGAGCTTCAATCCGTCCGGGTATCAGTGGTTGTGCCCGGCACTCTCATCTGCCAGCCCGGAGCTTTCGAAGATCTCGGTGTCGGCCTTCCCGTTAACATTCAGGATGCCTACCAGACCTTTTTCTGCGCGGGACAAGGCATGATCTACCAGGATGTACTTGCCAGGGTAATCGGTTACGAACTCAACCATTGTTGCACCGCCAGGAGGTACCAGAGTTGTCTGCACATCTGTAAGCGGAGGACTGGTAAGAGAAGCCTGATCGTATACCTTATCGAAGATCTCGCCGATAACGTGGAAGCTGGATACCAGGTTCGGGCCACCAACGCCGAAGAAAATACGGACATTGTCGCCAGTCTCGGATTCCATCTTGTGGATGGCGGTCAGGGAATCCATGGCACCATTGAACATCATGTGCTCAGGGCGCTCGTCGAGCATTTTGTCGAGGGAGAATTCCTGCAGTCCAGATGAACCGTGACGCTGCGCTGTGTAAAGCTCGCCCTGCATGACGTAGAACTCACGATCGACTTCAGAAAGGCCACCCTCCGGTTCCACCAGGATCATACCGTACATACCGTTGGTGATGTGTTGAGCCACCATTGGCGTCGCGCAATGGTAGACATACAGCCCGGGCCTCAGAGCCTTGAAGCTGAAACTCTTGGTCTGGCCGGGGGCCGCCTGGGTCACTGCAGCACCGCCACCAGGGCCAGTTACCGCATGGAAGTCGACAGAGTGAATGTGTACGCTCTCGTCGGAGTTCTTCATATTCACCGTCACGGTATCGCCAACGCGTACCCGGATCATCGGGCCAGGAACGGTGTTGTTGAAGGTCCAGAACCTGTAGCTGCTGCCATCGTCGAGACGGCCGACGACTTCAGTGGTTTCAAGGTCGACGATGATGTTTTTCGGGCCACGCTCGCCTACGGGCTCACCGACGTTATTGGGGTCCATGGAAAGATCTTCTTCCCGGGTAACCGCCTGTTCCCGAGGCTCGCCGACAATCAGCTTACCGAACATGCCTGCCGCTTTGTGCCCGGGCAATGTGCACAGATATTCGAAGGTACCTGTTTCATTGGCCTTGAACACGATAGCCGTGGCCGCGCCTTTGCCGGAAATCTCATCGGACTTGGCATCAAACGCAGGAATGGCCAGGTCATGAAGAGCACCGTCGCCGTTCACGATATTGATCTGCACCACCGCGCCCTCAGGCACATTGAGGTCCGGGTTGATCTGGCCCTTGGTAGGGCCTGCTTCGCTGACAAAAACCAGCTTGCCATCTGCGATGTCAGTTCGCAGGGTATAAGTTACATCCGGAACATATGTTACGTCAGAACTGCTTTGCGGATGTTCCGCATGGGCCGGTGCTCCGATTCCCACCATTGCGAACAAAACGCTCATTAGAACAAAGGATTTCATGGTTTATCTCCCTGTTTCAGTGCCCGCAGTGAGCGGGAGCCATCAATGCTTTATAACATTGATCTGAAATAATTGTATTTGGAAGGAGAGCCTTTGCTCTTGATGATAGTCAAGGGATGTCAATAGGCGGGGAGTGATTGGGGTTACCTCTTAATGGTTATCAGAACGGAAACCGGAACAGATTTAATTTCGATGAACCAATCTGTCCCGGATTCGATCACGGTACTTAAGTTGAGTGAGAATCATAGATTCAGCCTGGCTCGCCCGCTACTCCAGAACTTCGAACGGCCGCATCATCTCGTGATCCTCGTGCGAGAGGATATGGCAGTGCCAGACGTAGCGTCCCGGCCGGTTGAAGGTGGCCACAATCCGTACCACCTCGCCCGGGGGCACCTGCACCGTGTCCTTCCAGCCGGCCTCGGTGGCGGCGGGAGGCTTCGGCTGGCCCTGTAGCCTTACAGTGGCGCCGGGGCCTGGCATAAATTCTTTCACTTTAAAGCGCTGGCGATTCACGACCAGGAATCGCACCAGGTGCAGGTGGATGGGATGCGTATCGGGCGTGGTGTTGTAAATCTCCCATATCTCGGTGCTGCCGAGCGCCGGCGTCTCGGTCACCGGGGCGAACCAGTCCAGCGGGCCTTCGGCCGTGCCCAGCAGCGGCTTGAGCCGGCCCAACTCGTCCAGGCCCTCGTAGAGGAATACCTGCCGGGTGTTCGAAACCTGGCCCAGTTCGGCGGGGAGGGAAATCGGTGCTGGCTGGCCCGGACCGCCGCGCAACGTCGCCGGCAGGGCCGGGTCGGGCAGGTTCGGGTTGAGCGGGACAGAGACCTCGAAGGCCATGATCCTGCCGGTTGTTTCCGGATCGATCACCAACGGGCGGCGGAAGGTCCCCGGCGCATTGTTGCGCATGATGATGGTTTGGCCGGCGAGTCCGGAGAAATCCACGACGACGTCGACACGTTCGCCCGGTGCGATCGAGATCTGTGTTGTCGCCACCGGCGCATTCAGGAGTGCCTGATCTGTCCCAATCTGGAGGAACGGGACGCTGAAGTCCAGGAACAGGTTGTAGAAGCGGGTGTCCGAGCCGTTGAGGATACGGAAGCGGTACTTGCGCGGCTCGACCTGGAGCTTCGGCCACGCCTTGCCGTTGACGATGATCACATCCCCAAAGAACTCGGCGAAGACTGTAGGGTCCGGGTAGTCCGCCGGGCCGAACAGTTGGGCGGCCAGAGCCGGGTCCGACGGATAGAAGAGCTGGTTACCGAGATCGAAAATCCGGTCCTGGATCGCCAGCGGAACGTCGTAGGGAGAGGGCGGGAGATTGAGCGGATTGCCCGGCTGCCCCGTGTCGTATTCGTCGCGGATGATATAGAAACCCGCGAGCCCGGCGTAGACGTTGAGCCGGGTGATGCCCAGCGCATGGTCGTGATACCAGATCGTGCCGGCTTCCTGGGAGTTGGCGTAGTCGTACAGGGTCTTGACGAAGCGCGGCCCCACGAGATTTTCGTCGGGCGCCCACCAGTATTCGGGCAGGCCATCGCTATTGGATTCCGTGTCGCCACCATGCAGGTGCGGCACGACCGGTGGGCCTGCGGCGATGTCGGCCAGGTGCACGGTCGTATCGACCGGTAATAAATGATGAGCCCCAGGTTTTGGATACTCCGGCAGGTTGTTTTCCCACTGCACCTGCAGCGACTGGCCGGCCTGGACTTCAAAGGTGCGCCCGGGGAAGGTGGTTTCGGGAAAACCGTCGGCCTGTGCATCACCCGAGTAGCCCCAAACGGTGGTCGCCGGGCCGTTAGGGAGGATCTGCGCGGTCGTCTGCGCCATGCCGATCTCCGGCGTGCCCGATAGATCGAATTTGAACGCGGTCGCCAGCGGGTTCGGGAGTAGATTGAGAAACTGCGGGATGGTTGCGGGGTCGAGGGTGATTCCGGGGAGGTAGGCGGCGGCACTTGCGGTGCGGCCGGTCCAGACCCAGGGGCCAAAAGCGGCTGCCGCGCCGGCGGCCACCCCTGCTTTCAGAATCCTACGACGCGACGAATCGAAAAGCTGCTTGTTTGACATAAATAAACCCTCCTGGTTATTTTTTGTCAGTTTTCGTTTTATCACCAAGTACGCGGATTTCGAGTCGACTATCTTGCAACGAACGGGGTCTGCAAACGCGATTCCTTCAGCTTCAGGCTCAGTCGATGAGAGATAGATCGAAACTACAACTAAACTTTAATGAGCAGCCACCGCTGCGGTCAACGGCCCAATAATGCTGGTTTTGCTCTAGGTCAGAAATCTTGCTGAAATTTGAGTGGAGCTCCGTCCAGCAGGGAATCACGATCTGACCAGCGCTCTCCAGAGTCAATGTCGACGGGTTTGACGCGAGTGTCGAAGATGCTCTCGGGAATACGCCACCGTGGCGCCAGAATTACGATCCGTTTTGTGTTACTGGCCTTTGTCCTGCCTTCTATCAGCGCGGGCGCGGATATGACATCAACCATTACCATTCGTTTCTTGCAGAAAACCCAGACATCGATCCATATGTTGGAGATCCCAACCCCGTTCCTGAGACGGTAGCCATGCGTTTGTTGTTTGACGAATTTCAGCCTTCGGTGGTTATCGATTTCCACCACCAGGGCTCTTACGTTGATGTTGACGGCGACTTGATCACCGGATCGGTGTTATTCGAGATGCGTGGTGGTATTGGGACCAAGAGCAACGGGTACATCACCAAGACCGCGTACAATGCTGCCAAAGCCGTCGTGGCGGCCATGGCCGATGGAACACTGTTTGACGCGGACATTGCGATTGCTGAAAATCTTCCTCCCAGGGGCCCTGGAATTGGCGCACCTAATGACGAAGCAGAAGAGGTGGAGTAATAGCGCTCCCCCCATAACTCATAGAGCATGAGGTCGATAATGGCGGAACCGTCACTCAAGGAACAACTGAGCAACGCGGTGAAAACCGCGATGCGGAACAGGGATAAGACCCGCCTTGTCACCCTGCGTATGGCTCAGGCCGCGGTCAAACAGATCGAGATTGATGAGCGCCGCGACCTGAATGACGAAGACGTTCTGCAGGTGCTGGACAAAATGCTCAAGCAACGTCGCGATGCCGCCAGTCAGTACGATGATGCCGGTCGCGAGGAGCTGGGCGACAAGGAACGGGCAGAAATGGTGATTATCGAGGAATTCATGCCCGCCGCCCTGACCGAGGATGACCTGGACGCCCTGATCCGTATGGCCATCAGCGCAACCGACGCCCAGGGCATGCAGGACATGGGTCGTGTCATGAACAATCTGCGCCCGCAGGTGCTTGGCCAGGTCGACATGGGCCATCTGAGCAAGAAGGTGCGGGCCGCGCTGGCGGGCTAATCCTCGTATATCATCTTGCGGGTCATGCCGCCGTCGAGCACGAAGTTCTGGCCGGTCACAAAGTGGGCCTCAGGCGAGACCAGGTAGGCCACCATGGCCGCTACGTCGCCGGGTGTGCCGACGCGGCCACTGGGGTGCTGCTTGTGATCGGAGGCCGACAGGGGCTGCGGCTCGGAGGGCGCATGGGCCTGCCAGGCACGGACATCAATCCAGCCCGGGCTGATGCTGTTGACCCGGACATCCGGGCCCAGACTCACAGCCAGAGCGTGGGTCAGGGCGATCAGGCCACCCTTGCTGGCGGCGTAAGCCTCGCTATGGGGCTCGGACTGCAGAGCGCGGGTGGAGGCCATATTGACGATGCTGCCCCGGCTTTGGCGAAGGTGCGGTACCGTGTGCTTTGCCATCAGGAAGGCGCCGGTCAGGTTGACGTCGATTCGCCGCTGCCACTGGGCAAGCTCAAGCAATTCAATGGGCCCGGTGTCGGGGTCCGCAAGTCCCGCATTATTGACCATCGCGTCCAGCCGCTCACCCCATCCCATGGCCTCGGCCACGGCGGAGACCACTTCGGATTCGCGGGACACATCCGTTTCGATCAGAAGCAGGTTGTCCGGATTGCGAAGGTCCTGTCGGCATGCCTTGATGGCTTCGGCATTTTGGTCGAGGACGACCACTCGCCAGTCCTTGTCCAGGAAGTAGGCGGCAATGCCCTTGCCGATGCCCTGGGCGCCGCCGGTTATGAGTATGACCGGGAGTTGCTGTGCCATGTGTCCTGGCTCCTTGTGATCAGAAAATGGAAAGGGGGTCGGGTCTATTTTTTGCGGTCTGGGTCTACCAGCCGAGCCCTATACTCCCCAGAAGGGCATCGCCCAAACGTTGATCCAGGGTCCCCGCCTCCAGGTCCCGATACCGGGCACGGGTATCCACACTCGCGCCAATGCCCAGAACCACCGCTGGCCTCAATCCGCCACCCGAGCTGATCCGGTAGGTTAGCTCTGCTCTCCACTCGCGCAGATAGAGCGCGCTTTCGACCTCCCGAGCCTGATCAAGCGTGGCCCAGCGATCCCCTGTGCGTTCCAGTCGAAGCTCCCAACGTTCACCTGGGCTTTGCCATCGCAGCAGGACAGGCAGATCCATCAGCCAGTGGCCGCTATTATTCGCGTGTTCCCAGCGTACCCTGGGATGCCAGCGGAAAGAACCGAAACGATGATCGCCGCCGAGCCCCAGGCTCAGGGGCGAGCCTTCACTCATTGCCCGGAACATCGCCACCCGTCCATTCACCACATCGCGATGAAATGTTTGATACTTGAACATATTGGAGGTACCGGCAAAGCCAGCCCGCGCTTGCACTCGGTAAAGCCGTTGCTGCCACCGGCCTCCGAACGTCAACCGATGCAAATGGCCATTGTTCGCCGGTTCACCGGTGCGTATGCGCAGAGCCTGATAATCGTAATCAACGCCGATCGCGCCCGCAGCACCCTGGCGACGCCAGCCCAGTCCACGCTGAGAACGGCTCACGTCGGTGGCCGACGGCACTTCTTCCGGCCAGTCGTAGGACTGCCACTGGCGGTACAGCAGGTAGACGTCACTTGAGGCCTGAACGGCGCGCGGCAAGGCCAGGGCGACGATCAGAAGAAACGTCAGAGGAAAAAACCACGATGCCGCACGACCTGTGGTTTGAAAACCACGCTCCTTGAGCACAATACTGCCCCCAGTCATCAGAGGTGTTCAGGCTTGTTTATCAACAATAGCGTTTCTTAGGACCAACTGCTCCAAAGAAAACCTGTCCCGGATACCTGCGATTGAATCTGCCTCGGTTTTCCGTCACCTCCACCTCTTCGCTTAATACGAAGTCAGCCCCCTTAACCCATAGAAGAGCGGGTAGGGAGAGACCTGCTCAGGCGGCGGCAATCGCCTCCTGCTCGAACCCGAATTGGAACTCCCAGGTGGTGCATGGTCATGGAAGAGATGAGACGTTATCGACACGGTCGGGATTCTGCTCGTAGCTTTGCGCCTTGTGCGCGAAATAGTCGTTGCTCATGTTCGAAACCCTTTGTTTTGGTGATCAGAATGCCCAACTTGGCCCTGCTGAGTCACTTACGACGATCGGATAAACGGACAGGGAAATAGGGCTGAAGAGAAAAATCCGGGACACCCTTAAGTTTGTTTTTATTTGACGAGCAACGACTTAAATCGGCCAGTTGGCAATTTTATCTCCAAAGATCATCAGAAAGAGAGGGATAGGTGAAATCGCAACCGCCACGATGAGTATGTATCGGTGAATGGAAAACATCCTGCTCATCCCAGCTATCAGCGCCAGCCCCCCACCTCCGCCCAGAACCATATTTCCCGGCAGGTTGATAATTAGCATCAGGGTAAGGTAGCGGTGCTTTATAAGCCACGGTACCCATCGCCGGGGCGATTTTTCCGTCAGGCAGGCCAGTCGCTGCTCGGCATCGAGCCCGTGAAAGTTCTCCAGGAACGTCGCGGCCCGAACAAGATGTACTTCTCGCAAAAAACGGGTGATACTTTTTTCCGGTAACAGTCGGCCGACCATAAAGGTCAGACACAGCGAGAGCAAAGTACAGCCATACACCAGGGGCACGATCTTGGGCCCGAGGATCATCATGAGTGCCAGCCCGATTTCGACACCAGGCACGAAGGGAATCGCCATCAACAGGATATAGGCGGCGATGGAGGTCATGATAATCTGGTGCAGTATAGGCTCGTTGGAGGGTCGAATGTCCATGTCCAGACCATCAATAACGCCGCGTGTCAGCAGGTTGCCCGCTACAATGACTATAATAAGGATTGTGAGTTTCAGCAGTCCTGCCACACGTCGTCTGGCTGGCATGACTGACCGGGTCATGGCTTGCCAGCCTCCACTAGCCGGCCCTTGAACCAGAACTCTTTCTCAAAGGTCCAGTACCAACGCTTGTTTACCCAGGTGAACGAGCCTTCGATCTGGTCTCCCCGGACAGTACCCCGCCAGTACATCATCGCGCCCGACTCTGTGCACGGAACGTCGGCTCGCATCTGAATGCCGTCATCCTGGGCCCTTACCCAGTACTCGACCTTTGCATAACCGCAGCGCCGTTCGCACTCTTCGGATACGAAATAGCCATCTTCGAACACGAGCAGGTCATCAACGTCAGCGGGCTGCCCGATCGGGCCGAGCCTGCTCTGGAAGGATTTACCATCCAGCGCCATGTGCAGTGGAGTCTGGTCATCAGCAAGTGGGTGAGCAGGGGTAACGAAAGCCAGAAGAATCGCCAGCCAGAAAAACGCCTGACTCGAACGTGGAAATGAAAGCCGCTTTGAGAGGCGCAGCGTAAGATCAGGAGAATGTTCCATGGGCACACGCTCCGTGCACTGTATCTGACTGAAGTTTAGCCAATCCAGTGCCAAAATGCAGCTGTTACAGCAAGCAGAGAGCGGGCTGATCGACTCAGCCCGCTCTCTGCTTTACCTCATTTCACGGGAAGCAAGGGACACTGGAAGTATACCGGCGGGCCATCCGGAAAAGATCCCGGAGTGATGGCCAGGTGGCCTATCGACTCGTGGTACTGGATGTCCTCATAGGACGTCAGAACCGGCACGAAGCCATGATCCATAAACGCAGCTTCGGTCCATTCCACGGTGTGTGTAAACCAACGTCCCCCGTTATAGGCCGGATTGCCAGGCGCTGCTTCGGAGACCGGCAGCTGACCTTCGGGGTTGTTGGAATTGGTCACCACGTAGAGGGTGTCGAAGGACTGAAGGTTGTTGGCCGTGGGAGCCGGCAAGGCGGTGGTTCCCTTGGTACTCCAGACTTCGCCATCACCCCAGAGGGCGGGCATGAAATTCGGCTGACCGGGGGCGGCGTGAGCCAGAGTGGCCAGAAGAAAACTTCCCAGTACAAGCATGGCGATACGTGACATAACGGATCCTCCTTAGCGGTAAAGTCATCGCTTGTCGCATTCCAGCCCGCAGGATTTCCAACGGGCCAGGTGTAGCTTCTACCCGTTGCAAAGAGAGTTCCTCACATAACGATAAGGCAATCGTCACCATTTCATAACGATGCTGGAGTAAACTTGGGACTGATATATTTTTAAACTATCCTGCTGCAAGGGATATGCTGAACCTGCATCCGATTCATAATTTGACTGACGTTTGAACCGAGTAATAAGCCTATGGCTGAAACATTTACTGCGGCTGTCGCTGAACAGGTGGGTCAAAACCTTGGCGATGCACTCCAGGCCCTGACCGGTGAGCATGTGGGGTGGGGCGAATTGATGGCTCAGTTGCTGAGCCAACTGCTGATCTCCATCCTCTACCTTGCGCTGTTTGTCGGAGCTTATCTGTTGCTGATAGGCGCCATCCGGCTGGTGATTGGTAAGGAACGGGCCCAAAAGCCGTTGTTCTCACAAGTGCGTAGTGGCGCCCGTTATCTTGCCGGCCTGGGGGCGTTGCTGGCAATCCTGGCCCAGTTCGGGGCCTCGCCTGAGTTTCTTAAGGCCATGGCCCGGGCGGGTTTGATGGCCCTCGGATTTTTTGTGGCCTGGATGATTGTCGGGCGGCTGATGAAGGAGGGAGTGGCTCGCTACGGGATGGACCCGTCGATCCGTCAGCTGGTCGAAAATCTGTTGTTGGTATTGGCCGGAACACTGGCCGTGGTGACGGTACTGGCCCAGTTCGGATTTGATGTGCTTTCGATTATTGCAGGTCTGGGTATTGTCGGTATTGCGGTTGGCTTTGCGGCGCAATCTACCCTGGCAAATTTCATTGCCGGCATCACCCTGCTGATTGAACGACCCTTCCACATCGGTGACTGGGTGACCATTAACGGCCAGGACGGCAAAGTGATCAAGATTGCTCTGCGTACCACCTGGCTGCGGACCCGGGATAATATCTTCACAATGATTCCAAACGACAGCGTGGCGTCATCGGATATCGTTAATTACAGTGCCGAGGGAGTGACCCGGCTCAATATTCCCGTGGGCATTGCTTACAAGGAGTCTGTGAAGGCGGCCAGAGAAGTCCTTATGCCGGTGTTGCTCGGGCATCCGGAAGTGTTGCAGGGGGCCGGTATGGAGCCCCGCGTGATGCTCACGAGCCTGGGCGACTCCTCGATGAATCTGGAAGTCAAAGTATGGATTACCCCGGACAACCTGGATGTGCAGCCCAGAATCATGGCGGACATTCTGGAACAGATCAAAGAGGTGCTGGACGCCGCCGGCATCGAGATTCCTTTTCCCCATTTGCAGTTGTTTATTGACGATGCCAAAGGGCTGAAGCCGATCTTGGAGCCCCTCTACACGAAGCTGGCAGCGAAGCCAGCGGTCAATAAATAAATTTGTCCCGGATTAGTTTGTCCCGCATGCCTACTCCAAAACCTTCGGCCAATTCAGATCCTCCTGTCTGCAGCTGGGGGCAGGTCTTGCGTTTTGCCCCGCCCCTGCTCAGGCGCACATCACTGTCCTAATCAACCGCTCTCTGTACCGCCACATAATGCGTGGCGTTAGTGCCAGCCATTACCGGGGAGACCTTCCATTCAATGGTAAAGGGCGCGCCGTCCTTGCGGTAGTTGACAGTGCTGCCGTGAAAGGTCCGATTGTTCTTCAGATCTTCAGACAAACGCTCGGTCACCGCTTTATCGGTTTCCGGCCCCTGGAGAAGCCCGGGTGTCTTCCCCAGCACCTCATCGGCCGGATAGCCGGTCAGATCGGTAAACGCCTGATTCACATATATAATCACGGAGTTCTTATGATCAGCGGTGGCTTCGGTCACCATCACCGAATCGAACGTCAGGTCTGCGACGGACTGAAAAAGCGGGGATTGAAGCAGTTCTTTGGAATTAGTCATACATCTCCATTTGAATAGAAAAGTGATTTTTAAGAAAGAATTACCGGGGGATGTACGAACGGCGGCCGGCACTGTATCAGTTCTTGGCCAGCGCAAACGGAGTAGCCATCGGCGCAGAGGCAGGCGATAGCTCAGGGAACCTCGGCGAATAATTTACCCAGTCCGGGCTGAGGCGTCAGTTTGCCGCACAACCGCAGAGCCTCCCAGAAACTGACCTGGTTGGCCGTCAGAACCGGTTTCCCGGTGGCTTGCTCCAGGTCACTCAGCCAGGCCGCAGAGTGCAGCGCCGTGTCGGGGATAAGGAGCGCGTCTGCATCCGTGTGGCTGCCTGTCACCGCCAGGTCAATCACGTCTTCTTTAACCAGGGTGCCCACTTCGGCTATTCTCATAAGGCCCCGGCTCGACAGATGCATCACCTCGACGGTGTGGGCGTCTTCGAGAAACCCGGTGTGGATGAGATGGACCTCGGCCGGCGGGTCCACCATTTTGCCCATCATAGGGAAATCATCCTCACCTACGGAGTAGTCTCGTCACTCCCACAGTCAGTCATACACGCGTTGGCAAGAACATCCGGGCGTGGGTCCGGGCTAACAAAGCCGTCCCGGTTGGGCATCCTGATATCGGGCAGCGAGTCGGCGTCGAGGGTGGTGTCTTCGTCCACAATGCCGTTGAGAAAGAGTACATAGGCGGTGACCGCATAGGTGTCATCCGGCGAGAGCGATTGTGGAGAATTGAACGGCATGGCACGGTGGATGTAATCGTAAAGTGTGGTGGCATAAGGCCAGTAGCTTCCCACGGTCTTGACCGGGGAATCACTTGTCAGTGTGTCCTTGCCACCTACCAGCTTATCCATCGGGCCACTGTTACCGTCGGCACCGTGGCAGCTCTGGCACTGGGTCTGGTACACCTCTTTGCCCTCAGCCACGGTGCCGGAGCCCCCGGGTAGGCCGTCGCCGCTGGGCGGCACATCAATATTCCAGCCCGCGATTTCCTTTGTGGTGGCTTCCCGGCCCAGGCCGTAATCCTCATCCTGAGCCATAATGGTGCCCGCCCCAACCAGAGACGCGAGCACCGTGAATGCGATGGTTTTATACGTGAACATTGCTGATCCCTCCGTCAGAGCTGACTTCCCATGTCTGTATGGCATTCAGGTGATAAACGGATTTCAGCCCGCGCGCTTTAATCAGTGCCTGACGGGTGGGCTGGACGTATCCGGTTTCATCGATGGCACGGCTCTGTAGTAGCGCGCTGCCACCTTCCCATCGCCAGGGGAGCCGGAATGCGGTCAGTGCCTTGGATTCCACCGGTCCTTCGAGCTCCGCCTGTGTCCAGTTGCGGCCCCCGTCGGTGGAGACATCGACCCAGGTAATCTTGCCTCGGCCAGACCAGGCAAGCCCGCGGATCTCGTAAAAGCCCTTTTCCGGCAGGGTGTGGCCCCCGGAGGGAAAGGTGATGACCGACTTGGCCTCCATCACGAAGGTAAACTGGCGGGCGCTTCCATCGCGCATCAGATCGGTGTATTTGGACGTTTCTTCCCGGGTCATATAAGGCGCGTCACTGACTTCAAGCCGGCGCAGCCACTTGATCTGGGTGTTGCCCTCAAAACCGGGCAGGATCAGCCGCAGGGGATAGCCCTGCTCGGGGCGCAAGGCCTCTCCATTCTGGGCGTAGACCACCAGCGCATCGTCCAGAGCCTTTTCCATGGGAATGCTGCGGGTCATCGCGGCGGCATCGGCACCCTCTGCCAGAATCCACTTGGCCTTATCCCCGACACCCGCTGCCCGCAGGAGCGTCGACAGGCGCACGCCCGTCCATTCACAGCAACTGAGCAGGCCGTGGGTATCCTGAACGGTCTTGCCGGTGGGCTGCTTCCATTCCGTCAGGGTGTTGCCCGAACACTCCAGAAACCGCTTTATCGAGACCTGGGGAAAGCGTTTGATCTCGGCCATGCTGAAGATCATCGGCTTCTCGACCATGCCGTGCAGCATCAGCTGGTGCTGCTCAGGATCAATATCCGGAACCCCGCCGTGATGGCGCTCGAAGACCAGGCCATTGGGGGTAATGGCGCCGTTCAGATCCTGTAAAGGGGTAAAACTCCAGGACGAGGTTGTGGTGGGGGTCAGGTCCGTCGGGGTGCGGACGACGCCGTCTTCAAACCTGGAGGGTTGGCCATAGGCCGGTGAAAGAATGGGCGCGCCCTGAGACCGGGTCCATTCCGGCACATTGGGTGCCAGGTTTCCGCCGCCATTGCTGGCCGCCAGCGCCTGGCTGACGGGTAAAGGCAAACTGGCTGCCGCTACCACACCCAGGGAGCGTTTGAGAAACTGCCTTCGTTCTATCTGTCCATCAGTGCGGTTATCGGTAGCCATAGCCCAATCCCTCGTTTTTTATTACTGCGGCCGTCCCACTGCACCAGATGCTCAGGGCCCGTTATCAATTTCCAGAACAACGCTGGCTGAGATGCTCTGTGCATTTTTTGATCAGTTGTTTGTTAGTTTGTTAGCAGTGATTCCGATGCCTGTCAAATGACACCCAAACGGGGGCACCCATTAGCCAGCCTCAGTCAATAGGCTTCGGCGTGTTCGGCCGGGTTTTGACGAATCCGGCTAAGCTATACCTACCGGAACCACAAAGGAGAGTTGTATGAACGTGTCGTTTATCGGTCTTGGCATCATGGGCAGCCGCATGGCCAACAATCTGCTCAAGCACGATGGCATCATACTCACGGTCTTCAATCGGTCTCCCGAGGCTGCGGCCCACCTCGAAAAAGTCGGTGCGAAGGCGGCAGATTCTGCCCGGGATGCGGTGGCTGAGGCGGATGTGGTGTTCACCATGCTCAGTGCGCCGGAAGTGGTCGAAAAGGTTGCCTTTGGTGATGGCGGTTTTGTCGATGCCATGAGTAAGGGCGCGCTCTGGGTTAATTGCTCCACGGTGAATCCTTCCTATACCCGTGAGTGCGATGAACGCTCCCGCGGCCGGGGATTACGCTTTCTGGATGCGCCTGTGGCGGGGACAAAAATGCCGGCGGAGATGGGTGAGTTGACGTTCCTGCTGGGCGGGGAGTCCTCCGATATTGATCAGGTTCGGCCGTTGCTCGACCACATGGGCCAGAAAATTCTCCACGTGGGCCCCGCGGGTCAGGGCAGTGCCTTCAAGATGCTGGTGAATGCGTTGCTGGCCCAGAGCATGCTGGTGTATTGCGAAACGGCCCTGTTGGGGGAGAAACTCGGGTTCAGCCGGGATTTCCTGATGGATACCTTGCCGAACCTGCCGGTGACAGCGCCTTTCCTGAAGGGTAAGGCCGCGCTGATCAAGGAGGGTGATTACGAGACCCAGTTCCCGCTGGAGCTGATGCTCAAGGATCTGCATCTGCTGGATGTGACCGCCTACGAACAGAAACAGCCACTGTTCCTGGCCGGTCTGGCCAAATCCGTCTATGGGCAAGCCAACCGCGCCGGGCATGGTCGCGATGATTTTTCGTCAGTGTTCGAATACCTGGCAAAGCCTGGCCAGGCTCTTGGGGAAGGCAGAGCGGCGGTCCCTGATCGCTCTGCCTGATGGCCAGGGTATCCGGTGTCCGCAAATTGCTGCGTCTGCTCGGGCTTGGGGTTTTGCAGGAACCCCAGTCGGAAAGCAGCGACGGCTTTATTGGCGTGACCATTGGCTCCGACTCAGTGATACTGGGTGATATCTGAATACCACCGCTTTTCCGAAGGGTCGTCATCATGTCTCTTTTTCCGGCCGACAACGGCGAGAATGATCTGTTTATGTCACGAACTGATCCAGAAAACCCTTTGGGAACCCATGCCCCCTTCAGCTTTGAACTGGAGGGCAAGGTCTGGCCCACCCTGGAACACTACTTTCAGGGTATGAAATTTACCGACGAAAACCGGCAGGAAAAGGTGCGATCAGCGGATACGTGCGCCAAGGCGGGAAAGCTTGGACGCAAGCGTCACAAAAGCCTGCGGCGGGACTGGAAGCAGGTGCGGGAAACCGTCATGACGCGAGGGGTGTATGTGCGCTGCCGCACTCACCCGGAGCTGGCGGAGGCACTGCTCAAAACCGGCGAGCAGAAGATTGTGGAAAACAGCAATTTTGATTACTTCTGGGGCTGCGGCCGTGATCGTCGGGGCGAGAACCACTACGGGAAAGTGCTGATGAATGTGCGAGCCAAGTTGCGGCAAGAGCAGGAGGAACACGCGTGAATATCCGCAGGCGGGAGCCACCCGGGTATGGAAGGCCCTCTATCTGATTTATAGGGAGCCGGGTGTTTCGTATTCACGTTGAACGCATGCTTGCCAGGAACATCGATACCGTTCCCTGTCCTGCACACAAGGGGGGAGATCGTGTTGCAACCCGAGGGTGAGCGCACCAGGGTCACCTGGATATCGGAAGGCCATGTGCAGGTTCCATTGCTTGGCCGCGTGTTGGACAGGTTCGCCGAGCGCAGTTTTTCAAGGGCGTTCAATGCCCTGCTCAAGGCCGTTGAGGGCCTGTAGATAGGAACGGTTTTCCGGGATCAACCAATTCCCGACTGGACTCTACAGGATGATTTTCTTTGACAAGGAGCGCTGTCATGGCCATCACCGAATCGCGAGAGTGTGATCTGGTCTTTTATACCAACCCCATGTCCCGCGGGCGGATCGTTCGCTGGATGTTGGCGGAACTGGGAACGGATTACCGGCAGGTCCTGGTCGACTATGGCGCGCAAATGAAAGCCAGCGATTATCTGGCCATAAACCCCATGGGTAAGGTGCCGGCGCTTGTTCACAGGGGCCGGGTCGTGACGGAATGCGCTGCTATTTGCGCCTATCTGGCGGATGCTTTTCCCGATGCAGGCCTGGCACCGGAACCGACGGACCGCGCAGCCTATTATCGCTGGCTTTTCTTTGCGGCCGGCCCCCTGGAGGCGGCCGTTATGGATCGGGTGCTGAACGTCGCCGTTAGCAAAGACCAGGAACGGATGGTTGGTTACGGTACCTATGAGAAAACCATTGATACCCTGACGACTGCGGTGTCAGCAACAGACTATGTGGCCGGTGGCCGGTTCACAGCTGCTGATGTCTATATAGGCTCGCATCTGATGTGGGGCATGGAGTTTGGTTCGATTCCCACGCGGCCAGAGTTTGAGACTTATGTGGCCAGGTTGCTCAATCGACCGGCTCTTATCGCAGCGAAGGCCGTTGATGACAATCTGGCCGGGGACTCAACAAATACTGAGTAGTCACTGTACGCAATTCCTGAACACATCACTTGAAAAGTGACTGTGATCACCGGGCGATCCCGCTTCGGTTCGTGCCCGGCGAACACCGGATCGGTATCCAGCGGGTCGATGCCCTCAAATCCGTGGTCGCGGAGGATGCGTTTTTTCTGCGAAATAATGGCCTGGTGTTCGTCAGCAGCGAAGAAGACTTGTGGCCGGTACACTGTCGCCCTTTTAACAAGGGGCTTTCATCCCCATATCCGGGTGTACTGATCAATCATGCAATCATGCAATCATGCAATGATGCAATCACCAATCAACAAAAGAGAGATTCATCGATGAGTACCTACAAAGCGATTAACCTTGTGAAGCGGCCTGCGGGCACCATCGGTCCGGAGCTGTTCGAGGTGGTGGAGAAACCCGTTCCGGAACCTGCCGAGGGCGAATTTCTGGTCAAGCAGACCTACATGTCCCTCGACCCGGCCATGATGGGCTGGATGGGCGAAGACACGAATAGCTATATTCCGCGAGTGGAGCTGGGCGATGTCATGCGTTCGTCAGGCCTTGGCGAGGTCGTCGCCTCCCGTCACCCGGATTTCGCCGTGGGCGATCAGGTCATGGGGATGTTTGGCTGGCAGGAAATGGCCCTGACCGATGGTACGGGTGTGAACAAGGTGGATAAAAGCGTACCGCCGGAAATGGCACTGTCGGTCTTTGCCCTGCCAGGACTGACCGCCACCCAGGGGCTGTATGGTTACGGGGATCCCAAAGCGGGCGAAACCCTGGTGGTATCCGGTGCAGCCGGCTCTGTCGGCTCGATCGTGGGGCAACTGGCCAAGGCCGATGGCCTGCGGGTTATCGGTGTGGTCGGCAGCGACGAGAAGGCCGACTGGATCGTCAATGAGCTGGGCTTCGACGGCGCGGTGAATTACAAGACCGATGACCTGGGTGCGAAACTGGATGAACTGGCACCGGAAGGTATCGACGTCTACTTCGAGAACACCGGTGGTCCGATCCAGGACTATGTGTTCGAGCGGATGAATGCGCATGGCCGGATTGTGGTGTGCGGCATGATTGCTGATTACACCTCAGCCAACCCGCGTCCCGGCCCCAACTGGATGCGCATCATCAAGAAGCGTCTGTCGATCCAGGGCTTCACCATGCCTGATCACAGGCACAAGACGAAAGAGCTGCACGCCAAACTCACGCCCTACGTTCAGAACGGACAGATCAAATACCGGGCACATGTTCTGGAAGGGCTGGAGTCGGCCATGAACGGTCTGAACCTGTTCCTGACCGGTGAGAACAAGGGTAAGTTGATGGTGAAGCTTTGAATAAATCTCTCCCGGGTTAGTGACTTGTTATACCTATCCCCTGGCTTAATACGAGGTCAGTCCTCTTAACCTGTAGAACAGGAGTTAGACAATGGCGGAACCGTCACTCAAGGAACAACTGAGCAACGCGGTGAAAACCGCGATGCGGAACAGGGATAAGACCCGCCTTGTCACCCTGCGTATGGCTCAGGCCGCGGTCAAACAGATCGAGATTGATGAGCGCCGCGACCTGAATGACGAAGACGTTCTGCAGGTGCTGGACAAAATGCTCAAGCAACGTCGCGATGCCGCCAGTCAGTACGATGATGCCGGTCGCGAGGAGCTGGGCGACAAGGAACGGGCAGAAATGGTGATTATCGAGGAATTCATGCCCGCCGCCCTGACCGAGGATGACCTGGACGCCCTGATCCGTATGGCCATCAGCGCAACCGACGCCCAGGGCATGCAGGACATGGGTCGTGTCATGAACAATCTGCGCCCGCAGGTGCTTGGCCAGGTCGACATGGGCCATCTGAGCAAGAAGGTGCGGGCCGCGCTGGCGGGCTAATCCTCGTATATCATCTTGCGGGTCATGCCGCCGTCGAGCACGAAGTTCTGGCCGGTCACAAAGTGGGCCTCAGGCGAGACCAGGTAGGCCACCATGGCCGCTACGTCGCCGGGTGTGCCGACGCGGAGACCACTTCGGATTCGCGGGCCACATCCGTTTCGATCAGAAGCAGGTTGTCCGGATTGCGAAGGTCCTGTCGGCATGCCTTGATGGCTTCGGCATTTTGGTCGAGGACGACCACTCGCCAGTCCTTGTCCAGGAAGAAGGCGGCAGTGCCCTTGCCGATGCCCTGGGCGCCGCCGGTTATGAGTATGACCGGGAGTTGCTGTGCCATGTGTCCTACCTTCTCGTGATCAGAAAATGGAAATGGGGTAGGGCCTATTTTTTTTGCGGTCCGGGACTACCAGCCGAGTCCTATACTCCCCAGAAGGGCGTCTCCCCAATGTTGAGCCAGGGGCCCCAAAGTCATCAGCGGCATTCAGGCTTGTTTGCCAACAGTAATATTAAGGCTGACAAAAGCGGTTAAGATCCACTAGATGGTTGTGGAGCATATTTTAAGTGAAATTGCCGGGACAACCAGCGCCTGCGGCGTCGCCCGGTGAGGTGAGGTGAGATTAGAAGGTGACGGCGGCGCCTACGGAGAAGTAGTCGATGTCGATGTTGTCCAGGTCGTAGCGCTCATATTCGGCCCGAACCTGGAAGGACATCAGGGTAAACCGTGCCCCGATGCCATACAGCGGATCGGTCCCGTCGTCGCCACCGAAGTTGTCAACGTCGCTATCCCAGTTGATAAACCCGACTTTGCCGAACACACCAACAGGGCCCAGCTTGACGCCTGCGAGCCCGGCAGCGGTCCAGCCGTCAACGTCAAGCTCTGAGTTGTTGGAGGTGCCGACACTGCCGTTAAAACTGCCGAAATCAACGTAAGCACCCTCAACGGCAAGATCCACCAGCGGAATCAGGCCGAAGTTGTAACCGGCAAAAATCTTGAAGGCGGTGTCGTCATCATCAAAGTCAATATCAACGTCAACATTGTCGGGGTCCGGGAGTTCGTCGTCGAAGTCGAGTTGAGCCTGACCGACTGAGGCGCCGAGGTACAGGCCGCTGTCGCTGCCTGCGAGGGTGGTGCCGGATACTATCAGAAGGGGAACTGCAAACATAAGGGGAATGACAGTTTTCATGGTCTTAGCCTCCTATGCCAAGAGAGCATCGATTGAAAATTAGACAATTCTCTGGCCTTTGTCGAATTAATAAGTCGGAAAATTCTTAATTCTCCTTAACGCTCCCATTGTTTGGGGCCCGTGTGCAGCTTATCGCTACATTTCAATGGATTGCCAGGCTCTTGAAACCATTAACCGCCAGGACTTTTACTTGGGGTACAGCAGTGTGATGACGGCTCTGAACCCCCAGTCTTCCGGAGCACCGGCAGGGGATTCGGCCCAATATCGAACACCTCCACCAACACTCAGCAGCTGCGTACCGACCTTGGTGACTTTCGACACGGTCGCATTCACGGGGATGCTCCACTGTTTGCCTTTCCAGTCATAAGTGCTTTCTGTGTTCAGCGAATAGGTGACGGCGTCGGGGGTGGTAAAGGAAACAAAGGGCTGGACGAAGCTGGCACTGATATCGGCCCTGTCGTCATCTCCGGCAAAGGATGAAATATGGTTGACCAGGCCGCCGTAGGTCCAGCCACCGTCCTGTTTCAGTGCGACGGCCGTTGGCCCTACGCCCCATTTGTCAGCCGTAAGAGCATCGTCGGTGCCCGTTGGCAACAACGCAACCGGCCCCGCACCCCAGATCCATCCTGATTGCGTTGGCGCCTTTGGCGAGAAGAAGACGCTTTGAACAACGTCACCCAGACCTGACTGACTGTCGCCCGGTACGATATCGTCTTGTGAAATCAGCGGCACAATAGTCCTGGAAATGAGGTTCCACTCGGGGTTCAGTTCAACAGGGATTACCGGCTGCACATTCAGGGTCCAGCGTTCGCCGTCATCTTTTGGGCCGATATGGTCGTCATAATTCAACTGCAGGGGCACACTGACCAGCGCGGCTATCGGGTTGGCCAGCTGTTTGGCAAGATCCGCGCTGCCTTCCTGTGCCATTGTGTTGAACGCAGATGCGCTGAGAAAGAGCAACGACAGACTCTTGAGTGTTCTGAAAAGGACATTCGGCATGTTCATCTCCTGGCCCTATTCGGGTCGTCTGGATTCAGAGTTCCGGTGCAGGACTATTGATTGCACGGTATAAAAGGTTCAGCGCGTCATTGAAGCAGCCGTCTCCGCCCAGCGCTGCTGTAAGCGCACCCGGCGAATGGTCGTGATACCCAGAGCCCCGGACCAGTCCGAACAGAGCAGGTGTGGAGATTGCGGTCATGCCGGATGGCCTTTCGTACACCAGGTGGTCAGCTTTGATGGTTTTCAGGACCTTGATGTCGGCTAGATCCTGTTCCGGCGTTTCCAGCGGGTTTTCTGACAATACGACGAAGTCTGCAACCTTGCCGACCTCGATGCTGCCTTTTTGCTGCTCTTCAAAATGCTGCCAGGCTGACCACAGGGTCATGGCCTTGAGGGCTGTCAGCACGGGCACCTTGTGCTCCGGCCCCAGGACGCGCCCACTGCGGGTTGTGCGGGTCACGGTGGCGGACAGCACTCGCATTGAATCGGGCAGTGCCACCGGGGCGTCGTGATGGGTCCCGAACATCATGCCTTCTTCCAGCACCCAACCCGTGGGCGAGATGTTTTCGGCACGCTCTGGACCGAGTACGGATTCGCGGTGCCAGTCGCCCCAATAGAAGGTATGCATCGGGAACAGGGATGGAAAAACGGAGAGCGCCTTCAGCTTCTTGACCTGGTCTCTTCGAAGCACTTGCCCATGAATCAGTACCGGGCGGTTCTTCACCGAGGGGTATTTCTCCCGGGCTTTGCTGAGGGCACTGATCAGGCTGTCGGTTGCTGCATCCCCATTGGCATGGGTGAGAATCTGCCAGCGGTTGGCAAAGGCCTTGTCTACCGCCGTGTCCACCGTCGCCTGGTCCACCGCCGCATAGCCTCGATAACCCTGTTCCCTGCCTTCAGGAGGCACGTGGTAAGGCTCTGATAACCAAGCTGTTTTGCCCTGCGGCGAGCCATCGATGGTCAATTTTGCGCCCCCCACACGGTACCTGTTTTGATAGTCCAACGTTGGCTGAATGGTTTCCACCTCCAGAATATCGGGATAGGCGACCAGATCGATCGGCAGGTTTCCTTTGCTCGCAACCCGGCTCATGGCGGCCAGCCCTGCACCGGTGGCTCTGCCCTCCTGGCCAGTGGTGTAGCCAAAGGCGGCAAGCTGTTTTGTGCCTGCCTCCACCAGCGCATCGTTGATTTCATCGTTGAAGCGGGCGGCCAGTTTGCTGAGCAGATAGAAAAACGCGTATTCCTCGCTGACGCCGCTTGGCTCATTGGAGCCCTCCCGGCGACGGAATACCCCCCCTTTGGGATCCGGGGTTTTGGCGGTCACTCCCGCCAGTTCGAGTGCTTTACTGTTGACCGCGCCGAGATGGCCGGACTGGTGAATGATCAATACCGGCAGTTCGGTGGAAACTTTATCCAGGTCGTCGCGGTTGGGATGTCTTTGTTCAGCCAGCTGGGAGTCGTCATACCCGAATCCGACAACCCATCCGACCTTTTCGATGGCGTCCTGATTGTTTACCGCCCAGTCGGACAGCAGGTTGACAAGGGCGGGGATGTCTTTTCCGGCCCCATCCGGCGGTGGCAGCAGGTTTGCGGTGGTTGCCTGAACGCCCTGCAGGTAAGCGTGGCCATGGGAATCCACAAACCCGGGAAGCAGGGTTTTTCCCTGGAGGTCATGGACTTTGGTTTGAGGCCCTTTCAGACGCTGAATCTGGCCTTGAGTGCCTACAGCAATGATGATGCCGTCTTTAACGGCGACCGCCTCGGCGCTCGGCTGCGCGTCATTGATGGTGATAACTGGCCCGCCCTGATAAATCGTGTCGGCGCTGGCGTCAGGCTCGGCAGTTGCTTCGGTTGCTGCCTGGGATCGGCCTGTCAGGCTTAATAACAAGAAAAGGATAAGCGCTAGTCGATGTTGAACGGTCACGGAAGCCTCCTTGTATGCAGGGGCGGATCACTATCCGGCAGCCCTCGTGACGAACAACGCTTACTCCAGCGGCAATGGGGCGGGTTTGTGATTCAAAATCTAGAACAGTTTGGGCGCGGCCGCAAGCGCCTGCACCGGATAAAACTGATCATGATCATGACAATGGCACTATTAACTCTTGTCATTCTCAGTGCATTCGAATTTTTATCTGCCATTATTATCAAGATAGTTCGTCAGGGAAGGCCTATGACCAGAACAGTGCTTTTGCTGCTGTTGCTATGTGCCAGTTTTCCGGCCCAAAACGCCGTAAACGTTCTCGATGCCAGCGGTGCCGCCGGTTATGTGGGCGCGGCGGTCTGCGCCGGGTGCCATCAGTCTGAGTATGCGCTTTGGCAGGACTCCCACCACGAGAAAGCGATGCAGCCAGCCAGCCCGGAGACGGTTCTCGGCCGATTTGATGACGTTTCGTTTGAGTATTTTGGGGTAGAGTCCAGGTTCTTTCGCCGGGGCGATCGGTTCATGGTCAGGACAGACGGGCCTGATGGCGAACTGACGGACTATCCCATCGCCTACACCTTTGGCGTTTACCCGTTGCAGCAGTATCTGATTGAAATGCCCGGCGGCCGTTTGCAGGCTTTGAGCATTGTCTGGGATACCCGGTCATCGGAGATGGGTGGACAGCGCTGGTATCACCTGTATCCGGACGACCCCATCCGGGCTGGCGATGAGCTTCACTGGACGGGACTGAACCAGAACTGGAACTTTATGTGTGCGGATTGCCACTCCACACACCTGCAAAAAAACTACGATCTGAAGCTCGATCGCTATAACACCACCTGGAGTGAGGTGAATGTCGCCTGCGAGGCCTGTCATGGCCCCGGGCAGGTACATGTCTCGGCCATGGAAGATGGCAACAGGAGCCTGCCGTTTTCGGGCTTTGAGCTGGCGCTTTCCCGGGCGAAGACCAAAGACTGGTTCCCTGATCCTCAGACTGGTAGCCCAACCCCCGGACGTTCCGGCGCGGCATCGCAGCCGGAACTTGAAACCTGCGCCCAGTGTCATTCACGCCGGGTGACCCAGTTCCATGGTGCACGTCCGGCAGACGGCCTTTTCCAGCATTTTATGCCGGCACTTCTGGACGAAGGCCTGTACCACGCAGACGGTCAGATTGACGGTGAGGTTTTCGTTTATGGGTCATTTGTTCAGAGCGCCATGTTCCATGCGGGCGTGACCTGTTCCGATTGCCACAATCCACACAGTTTGTCGTTGAAAGCGCCGGGTAATGCCGTGTGTGGCCAGTGTCATCTGCCGACGACATTTGCTGTCGAAAAACACCACGGTCATCCCGAAGGCAGTGCCGGCGCGCAATGCGTCAACTGCCACATGCCAGACAAAGTGTATATGGGGGTGGATGCCCGCAGGGATCACAGTTTCCGGGTGCCCCGGCCCGATCTGTCCCTGCAGCTGGGGGTGCCCAATGCCTGTAATCAATGCCACACGGATAAAACAGCGGAATGGGCCGCAAATGTCTTGGAGACGCGCCATGGCGCGCCCGATGAGGATCACTTTGCCCTGGCTCTGCAGGCAGGGCGATACGGCAGTCCCCAGGCTGAGGCTTTGCTGGCGCAACTGATCCTGGATACCACGCAGCCCGCCATAGCGCGGGCTACCGCAGTGACTCTGTTGCCAGGGTATCTGTCCCGGCAGTCAGCGGTTGTGCTGCATCAGGCCAGCCGGTCCGACGATCCGCTGGTGGCCTTGGGCGCCGCACGAGCACTTGGCTCATTGCCGGAAGAGTACCGACCGATGTTTGGTGTGCCCGGTTTGTATGATCAACACCGGGTAATCAGCAGCCTGACCGCCAGTCAGCTCTCGGAACCGGCCCTGCCTGAGCGTCCGACAGAAGTGCGAGAGCGATACCGACGTGCCTTGTCGGACTATGTCCAGTCCCAGCTGAATAACTCAGACAGGCCTGAGTCGCTGCTGAATCTGGGTGAGTATCTGTGGCGCAAGGGTGAGGTCGACAAGGCCGAATCTTACTACCGAAAAGCCATTGAACGGGCGCCCTATTACACACCAGCTTACGTTAATCTGGCGGAGTTTCTGCGCGCTGACGGCAGAGACGGTGAGGGCAGGCAGGTTCTGGAAAATGGCCTCACTGCCGTTCGCGATCCGGCGCCGATTGAGCACTCTCTGGGACTGCTGCTGGTGCGCGAGGGCAAGCTTGCCGAAGCGCTGAACCATCTCGGTAGCGCGGCTGAGGGCGGCAGCGCGACCGATCGCTACATCTACGTCTATGCGGTTGCCCTGGAGTCCAGCGGACAGACCCGCGAGGCCATCGCGGTGCTGGAGCAGGGGATCGAAAAATTTCCCAACAACCGTGACATGTTATCGGCGCTGGTGAGTTTTCATCGGTCCCTGGGTGAAACGGATAAAGCCAGGAATTATGAGCAACGACTACAGCAAACCCTGTGAGCCATTACCGTCAGACCAGCGTAACTGATTAAATCATGTAAATAATCGGCTGAGGTCTATGAGCCTTGGCAATACGCAAAAAGGCTGACCATGCAGAGGGAATGTCGGGAACAGAGGAACAACCTGGACTCCGTAATGCTCTGAGCTGGTTTTACAGTGCAAATGCCTCTGTTGATTCAGGAACCGCCGGTTTTGCCGGCTTTCGCTTGATGTGAGACCAGACAATGGAGATTTGCCATGAACACCTCTCGACGGAGCTTTGCCTCAGGCCGCTGGCTTCTGCTGTTGGCCACAGTAGTGGTAAGCTCATTAGCCAATGCGGCGAAACCTAACGTTCTTGCCATTATGGTGGATGACGTTGCGCCTAATTCCCTCAGTGCCTATAGCCACGGCATGCAATATCCCACGCCCAATATTGACCGGATTGCCCAAGAGGGCGCCCTGTTTACCGATCACTATGCCCAGCCAAGCTGTACCGCGGGTCGAGCGGCGTTCCTGATGGGGCAGCTTCCGATCCGGACAGGTCTCACCACGGTGGGGCAACCAGGAAACCCACTGGGCATCCGTGAAGAGGATCCAACGCTCGCGGAAGTCTTGAAAGAAGAAGGCTACATGACCGCCCAGTTCGGGAAGAACCACTTGGGCGATCTGGACCAGCATCTGCCAACGCTGCACGGATTTGACGAGTTTTTGGGTAACCTTTACCACCTAAATGTGTCTGAAGAGCCAGAGCAGGCGGATTACCCGAAAAGCGAAAAGTTCAGGGAGAAATTCTTTCCGCGTGGTGTCATCGAATCATACGCAACCGGCTCGGGAACGCAGAAAATTAAAGATACTGGCCAACTCACTGTCGAGCGGATGAAAACCTTCGACGAGGAGATTCTGGGCCGCAGTATCGATTTCATGAAGCGCGCCAAGGAGGAGGGCAAGCCCTTCTTCGTCTGGCATGCGACCAGCCGTATGCATGTTTACACGCATCTAAAAGAAGAAAGTCGTAATCTGGCCACGCCCATCAGTTCCGCCGAGGACGTCTTTGGCTCTGGCCTGATGGAACATGATGGCCATGTTGGAAACTTGCTTGATACCCTGGATGAGCTGGGCGTTGCCGATAATACGATTGTGATATACACCACCGATAATGGTCCGGAGTCCAGCTCATGGCCTGACGCCGGAACCACCTGGTTCCGTGGTGAAAAAATGACGACGTGGGAGGGCGGGGTTCGGGCACCTTTCCTTGTGCGCTGGCCTGATAAAATTCCTGCCGGCCTCAAGTTGAATGGCATTTCTGCCCATGAAGATGTGATGCCCACGATTGCTGCGGCTGTCGGCCGTTCTAATCTCGCAGAAGAGCTGGCGGAGTCGCACAAGGTCCACATCGATGGCGTGAACAACCTCGATTACTGGACCGGTCAAGCTGAGAAATCAGCCCGTAATCACTTCCTGTATTACTATGAGTCCAGTCTCACGGCTGTGCGCGTCGGGCCTTGGAAAATGCACTTTGCCACCAAGCCCGGAGGCCGGTATTACGAGGATCTGGTTTTCCACACCATGCCCAAGCTGTTCAACCTGCGCAAAGACCCTACCGAGTATTACGACGGTGTGACTGGTTTTCACCAGATTATGCGCAAGAGTTGGGTTGTTCAGCCGATTATTGCGATGCTGACCGAGCATTTGGAGACCTTCAAGGAATTCCCACCACGTCAGGAGGCGGCATCACTGAACATCAACGAGGCGATCGAAAGGGCCAAGTCGACGGTTTATCGTCAGTAGGCGATGAGGTCCGGCCGCGGGATCCTCGTGCTCAGTGAGCTGAAATGACAGGGTATTCCAGTCGTCACGGTGATTAGCCGCGGTTACGGGATTGGACATTCGAAACTGGCCCGTCGGCACCCCAATGTTGCGGAGGAGGCTGTCGGAATTTATGACTCCGGGTGAAGCGGGCCAATCAAGCAAAAGGCCCTATACTTGAGGGCGCTTGCCAATTCATATTTGAGGTGCTTTTCGTGATGCTGCAGTTCACAACCCCTTTAAAGGGCAGGGCCCGGTCGTCCGCTTCTCATGTTCGAGTGCTGCTTTTCCTGACCGGGATGCTTTTCTGGCCAGCCGGTTCTCTGGCTGCACAGACTGTCACCTTTGCTTTCAGTGAGCATGCCTCACCCTACAGTTCCAAGCAGGAAGGCGAGGCGGTTGGCCTTTTACCGGATATTGTCAGGCTTGTTTTTGAATTCATCCCCGGAATGGAGCCGCTGGCAAAGGTCCTTCCGTGGGCTCGCGCTCAGTACGATGTACAGCATGGCCGCTATGAAGGATTGCTGACCTATCCGTCGGACGAGCGGCGAGCATACGCCCTTTTTACCGATCGGCCGGTGTATGTTCAGAACTTTGGCAACCTTGTCTATTCGGACGTAAACCCGAACGCCAGCATTATCGAATCCGCAACGGGGTTTGACGCTCTTGGTGGGCTGACTGTGATTACTGAGAAAGATTCCGGATGGGAAGCAGATAATATTCCCGGCGATCTCGATCGGGTTGTCGGCAAGGATGGCGATACCATGATGCATCTGCTGATGTTCAGAAAAGCGGGTGACTACATGGTTACGACGCAGGAGGGCGCGAAGTTCCTCGCAGCCAAGCACGGCTACTCCGCGCAGTTACGGACGCGCTCTGCGGAATTCATCACCGAATCGTTGGTTCCGTTCCACATTGGCATTTCCCGCAGTTCTCCAGGGGCGGAGCAAATCATCAACCAGATTGAGTCTGTGATGGATCGACCGATGTTTCAGTTGCGCCTGGAGCAGTTAATAAGTCGCTATCGGTGAGCAACGGAAAACTGGGATAGATTTATTTTTTAAATCAATTACATAAATGGCTGAGGTCTACGAGCCTTGGCAAAACGCAAAAAGACTGTTCATGCAGAGGGAATGTCGGGAACAGATAAACGACCTGGGCTCCGTAGTGCTCTGAGCTGGTATTACAGTGCAATTTCCTCTGTTGATTCAGGAACCGCCGGTTGTGCCGGCTTTCGCTTGATGTAAAGACAGACAATGGAGATTTGTCATGAAAACCTCTCGACGGAGTACTGGTCCCCGCCGTTCCCTATCGAGACTCGCTATCACGCTGTTTTTGGGTCTTCTGGGCCTGATAACCTCCCTGGCGTCCGCTCAGGACAAGCCGAATATACTGATCCTTTTCCCAGATGACGTTGGTTGGCAGAGCGTCAGTGCCTATGGCCATGGCACGATGGGATACCGAACGCCGAATATTGACCGGATCGCCCGGGAAGGGGTCATGTTCACCGATCATTATGCTCAGCCCTCCTGCACTGCTGGTCGGGCGGCGCTCATAACGGGGCAGTATCCAATACGCAGTGGGATGACCACGGTGGGGCGTCCCGGTGCGGAGCTTGGCCTCAAGCCCGAGTCCCATACGCTGGCGGAGGTTCTGAAAGGCCTCGGCTACGCCACGGGTCAGTTTGGCAAGAATCATTTGGGCGATCGCAATGAGCATTTACCCACGGTTCACGGCTTCGATGAGTTCTTCGGCAATCTCTATCACCTCAACACCCAGGAAGAATTTGAACAGGTCGACTACCCGAAAGACCCGGAATTCTTCAACAAGTTTGGTACCCGTGGCGTCCTCCATACCTATGCGACCGACGTTGACAACGAGACCGTTGATCCTCGATTTGGCAAGGTCGGCAAACAGAGAATTGAGGATACAGGCCAGCTTTCCCAAGAGCGGATGAAATCCGTGGATCAGGAGTTCATGGAGGCCAGTCTGGACTTCATCCAGCGCGCCAAGGACGAGGGCAAGTCGTTCTTTGTCTGGTTCAACCCGAGCCGGATGCATATGTACACGCGCTTGAGTGACGAGAGCCGCTATCTCGCTGCGGACTATACGACCGAGCATGACTTCTATGGCAGCGGTCTGATCGAGCATGATCAGCAAATTGGCGAGATGCTCGACGCACTGAAAACGATGGGGGGTGCTGGATAGCACCATCATTGAGTATTTCATGCCCGACAACCTTGGCTTTCATCTTTTTCGGTGTCCGGCGAAGGGTGTCTGTTAAAAAGGTTTGAAGCTCAAATTAACAGCTCCTACTCTAGAGGGGCTGATTTTAAAGTGTGCTGCCGCTGGAGAAAGTATTTTGAAGTCCGTATCGAACACAGGATTTGCTTTTTTCGGCGCATCGCTGATTGCGATCAGTTACGGTCTTGCGCGTTTTGCCTTCGGCTTGTTTGTCCCGCCCATTCGCGCTGAGCTGGGTCTGACACCTGAACTGATCGGTATCATCGGTGCGCTACCGCTGATCAGTTTCCTGCTGGCTTCGTTGGTTGCACCGTTTGCAGCTGATCGACTCGGTGCCCGCAACACGGCGGTTCTGTCTGGTGGATTCGGCGCTATCGGCCTGGCGTTGATAAGTCAGGCCTCTGGCCCCTTGTCGCTCGGCGTTGGCGTGTTTGCTTGCGGCATCTGCACTGGCCTGATGATGCCAGCGCTAACGGCCGCCATGCAGGTGCTGGTCGATCGTTCCATGCACGGGCGCGTCAGCTCTGTGATGAATGCGGGTACGAGTATCGGTGTAGCGGTCGCAGTGCCCGCCGTTCTGTTTATGGCGGGTATCTGGCGCTACGCGTACATGTCCTTTGCCATCATGGCAGTCATCGGCGTATTGGCCGCCTGGTATGTTATTCCCTCAGTGTCTCGGGTTACTCCATCGAATGCGGCGCCGCCGCCCCCAATCAGCGCCCTGCAGTGGTGGCGTCTTTTCAGACTCTCGCTGTTTGCCTTTGTGATGGGGTTTATCTCCTCTGCTTACTGGATCTTTGCGCCCGATCTCGTGGTCACCCTCGGTGATCTGTCGTCTTCGGAAACCGGGTGGCTTTGGCTGGCGGTTGGTGTCGCCGGGCTCGGAGGCGCTGTGGTGGCTGACCTGGCCGATCGAAACAACCCGCCTATCACTCAGGCACTGATGCTGATGACGCTGGCAGCGAGCCTGGCATTGTTGGCGGCCAGTCCCGATCAATTGGTGCTTGCGGCGTTTTCCGGGCTGGTCTTTGGCCTGGCCTATATGAGTTTGACGGGGCTGTATCTGATGACAGGCATCCGGCTGTTGCCGGGCCGACTGTCGATGGGTCCCGTGCTGCCATTCATGGCGATATCGCTCGGTCAGGCGACCGGCTCACCCATTGTCGGCGTGTTGGTGAACAACTTCGGCTATAGCGATGCGTTTGCCATTTTCTCCGGGATCGGCATTCTCGTGGCACTCCTGTCGCCATTGTATCCGCGCAACATTGACCAAGGGTCTGAGGAAGATGTAGAAATAAAAGTAGAGGAGGAAACCGGTCTCCAGGCGGCGTACGATTATCAGCTCCAGGACAAGAAGGGAAAGCCGTTCACTTATGACACGGAAGAACGCGCTTCTGGTCAGTCGGTTCCGGAGCTTTCTGTGGACGACGCCAAAGACAAGAGCCCTCACTCATAACCAGGTACAGCACTACAACTGCACCGCCGCAAACAGCGGTCGGACGTTCGCAAGCTCGCGCCCGTGTGCGCGGCATTGGACCGCAGGTAACAGATGGGCACTGTAATGCTTCAGGTCAAAGTAAAGCCTCAAGCCCGGGTATCGGAGCTCTCCCAGACCACAGACGGCACGTGGATAGCCAGGTTGAAGTCACCACCCGTGGATGGAAAAGCCAATGACGAACTGGTGAGGCTTGTCGCAGAGAAGTTCCAGTGTGGGAAGGCTGCGGTAACCATCAAGGCTGGCACGTCCGGTCGGACGAAGCTGATTAGGGTTGAGACGCAATGACCAGCGCGCTGCTGGCCCAACAATGCGTTCCAGCCGACCCCACGCGCAGCCTGTTACCGTTGGCTTTTCTTTGCGACCGGCCCCTAGGAGGCGGCCGTGATGGATAGCACCGGTTACCCGATCTCACTGCTATAATCCATTAACAATCCAGGCGGCCAGGTTGAGAGAATCCTATGTTTGAGGAACGCGACGGCCCGAAATACGATTCAAACCGGAGAACAAGTCCAGCGGCCTTCTTACGTGGATTTTTGCGGGAGCCGCGTCAGGTGGGCTCGGTTATCCCCAGTTCGCGATTCCTGGAGCAACGGATCGTCAAGGCGTCGAACCTGCCTGCTGCCAGACGGGTAGTGGAACTGGGGCCCGGTACCGGCGGCACCACGCGAACGTTTCTGCGGCACCTTGGTCAGGATGCGCACCTGCTCTCAATCGAATTAAGTCCTTACTTCCATGAACTGCTTGACGAGATCGCAGACCCACGCTTCACCAACCACCTGGGCAAGGCTGAAGATCTCGCAGAGATTCTGGCATTGCACGATATGGGGCAACCGGATGTGATCATCTCCGGTATTCCCTTCTCGAAAATGCCGGAAGCTGTTGCCACTTGCGTGGCGCAGGCGGTGAAAGACAACCTTACCGAGGACGGGCGTTTCATTGCCTATCAATTCCGCCGGGATGTGGCCTGGATTACCGATCCGATCATGGGGGCGCCTGCCAGTTGTACGCTGGAACTACTAAACATCCCGCCGATGCGGGTTTATAGCTGGTTCAAGACTGCGGATGGTTGAGCCTTTTTTCCAGATAATCCAGCAGCTCGGCGACGCAGTGCATGCGGGCATAATCCTGGTCAGGAATATTCACTCCCAGTCGTTTGTGCACAGCCGCCGCCAGGTTCAGCGTGTCCATGGAATCCAGATCGTATTCGTCCTGTAGATTGGCATTGTCATCGAACGATACCAGGTCTATGTCCGGTGCGATGCCGGACAGTTCTTCCAGTACCGCGTTGCGCAGTTCATCCCGATTCACAGTGCCTCCGGTTGCTGTAGCAGTTGTTCGATCTCGTTGAGGAAGAGGGCGCCGAGGTGTCCATCACAGACCCGATGATCCGCCGCCAGGGTGATATCCACGGCCAGGCGCGCGGCGACACCGTCATCCACCGCCAGCGGGCGTCGGTGCGCGCGCCCGATACCGATCATGGCGACCTGCGGGGGATAGATGACGCCATACACGGTGTCCACGCCGCGATCGCCGAGGGCGGTGACAGTGGCGGTTCCGCCCGCCATTTCGGAGACGCGCAGACCGCCGCCGCGGGCGCGGCGCACCAGATCGTGAAGCTGGTGCATCAGTTCGGGCAGGGTCAGTGTGTCGGCATCCATAATGGCCGGGGCCACCAGGCCGCCGCCTCGCAGGTGCACGGCCATCCCGAGGTTGACCCGGGTCGCGGCCGTGAAGCCGTCTTCAGCATAGTGGCCGTTGAGTTCGGAATAGCGGGCCAGGGCCAACGCGGTGGCCTTCATGAACAGTGCGGAGAGTAGCAGCCGATTCTCCGGCGGCTGGTGTTCATTGTAGTCGGTGAGCCATTGCTCGGCGGCGTGCAGGTCCACGGTGTTGGCCAGGTAGTAATGGGGTATCTCGCGCTTGGCGCGGCTCATGGCAGCGGCAATGGCGGTACGCATCTGCTGGCGGTCGAAGCCCGCTGCCGGCCGGATATCCGGCCTGGTGGGCTGCGCGCCTTGCAGATCCCGGAGCACGATGGCGCCGGAGGGGCCACTGCCGCGCAGTTCCGCCAGTTTAATGCCGGTCTCCCGGGCCTTGCGGCGGGCGGCGGGGGAGGCCGGTACACGGCCTTCGGATTCGAGCTTTGCTGCGGCCGGCGTCGAGGGCGGTTTCGGCGGCACCGGTTGCTGGCTCCTTGCTTGAGCCTGTTCCGGATGGCCTTCGGTTGTCGTGCTGACGGCCGGCGCCTCGGCTGTTTCCTTTACTGGGGTTTTTTCAGGCGTGGCTTTCGTTTCAGTCGTCGGCTTCGTTTCCTCTTTCCCTGCGACTTCGTGTTCCTGCTTGCCGACACGGCTGCCATCGCCGATCCGGGCCAGCGGCGTGCCCACATCCACGTCAGTATCTTCTTCCACGTACAGTTCTTCGACCACGCCGTCCTCGAATACCTCCACATCGAGCACGGCTTTGGAGGTTTCCACCGCGGCGATGACCTGGCCTTTCTTCACCCGGTCACCGGGTTTGACCTTCCATTTGACCAGCTTTCCGCTGTCCATGTCGGCGCCCATCGAGGGCATGATGAAATCACTCACGGTGCTTCTCCGAGCGTCCGTTTCGCGGCGGCGACAATGTCGGCCACCCCGGGCAGGGCGGCCTGCTCCATGTGTTTCGCATAGGGCACCGGCACCTCGGCGCTGCACACCCGGGCCAGCGGTGCGTCCAGTTCCCAGAACGCCTGCTCAGTGAGTATCGCCATCAGTTCGCCGGCCAGGCTGCCGGTCTTCCAGCCTTCATCCACCATCACCGCGCGCCGGGTACGGCTCACAGATTCGATCAGGGTGTCGGTGTCCAGCGGCCGCAGCACCCGCAGATCAATCACCTCCGCCTCGATGCCATCGGCGGCAAGCTGCTCGGCGGCCTCCAGCGTTTTGTACAGGCAGCCGCCGTAGGTGATCAGGCTGATATCCTTTCCGGGCCGACGAATCGCGGCTTTCTCGATATTCACGCCTTGCGCTTGCGGAGTCAGCTCGGCCTTGTGGTTGTAGAGCATCACATGCTCGAAGATCACCACCGGGTTGGGGTCCTGCAATGCCGCCCAGAGCATGTATCGGGCGTCCTCCACGGTGGCCGGTGCCAGCACCCGCAGGCCGGGTACGTGGGCATACCAGTTTTCCAGGCTGTGAGAGTGTTGTGCCGCTACCTGGCGGCCGGCCCCGGTGGCCATGCGAATAACCACGGGCACATTGAACTGGCCACCGGACATGTGCAGCAGGGCGGCGGCGGTATTCACGATCTGGTCTATTGCCAGCAGGCTGAAGTTCACCGTCATGATTTCGATTACCGGACGCATGCCGCCCAATGCAGCGCCCAGGCCGGCCCCGGTGAAGCCATTCTCCGCCAGTGGTGTGTCGATTATACGTTCAGCACCGAACTGCCCGAACAGGTCATGGGTAACGGCATAACAGCCACCGTAGCGGCCGATGTCCTCGCCCATCAGGAAAACCCGATCATCATGTTCCAGGGCTTCCTCCAGCCCGCGGTGAAAGGCTTCGCGCAGAGTGGTTTCCGTGGCTTCGGTTGCCGGCGCCAGGGGCGGGGGCAGCGGCTCTGGCAGCGGCTGGCCGAGATGTTCAAACAGCGTTGCTTCGGCCTCCCATTCTGCTGCTTCGGCGAACTGAACGGCTTGCTCCACCTCCTCGGCGATCTCCGCTTCCATGGCTTTGCGCTCGCCCTCGTCGATCAGGTTAGCCTGGGTCATCCAGTCGGCCAGCCGGTCGATGGGGTCTTTTTTCTTCCATTCATCCACCTCTGCCTGATCCCGGTAAAGCTGGGGGTCGAACATGGAGTGCGCCCGGAAACGATAGGTCTCGCATTCAATCAGACGCGGGCCCTCGCCGGCACGTGCCGCCTCCAGGGCCTTGCGGGCAGCCGCTTCCACCTGGACCACGCTCATGCCATCAACCCGTTCGGCGGGCACCCCGATGGCCTCTGCCTTACGGTATATCTCCGGCTGGGCGTGCTCCACCGCAATCGGTGTGCCCATGGCGTAGTAATTGTTCTCGCACACAAACACCACCGGCAGTTGCCAGAGGGCAGCCAGGTTCAGAGATTCGTAAAAGACACCCTCGGAGGCGGCGCCATCTCCGAAGAAGCACACCGTGGCGCGGTTGCTGCCCCGCAGCTTTTCCGCCAGCGCCAGGCCAACGGCAAGGGGAATGCCACCGCCGACAATGGCATTGCCGCCAAAGAAGCGGCTGTCGGCATCGAACAGATGCATGGAGCCGCCCCGGCCCATGGCGCAGCCGGACACCTTGCCGTACATTTCCGCCATCACCCGATCCATGGCGATGCCTTTGAGCAAGGCATGGCCATGTTCCCGGTAGGCAGCCACCACCGCTTCGTCGCTCGCTATATTGAACATGACGCCGGCGGCCACCGCTTCCTGGCCAATGCAGACATGCAGAAAGCCGCGGATCTTCTCCTGGGTGTACAGCTCCACGCAGCGCTCCTCGAAGCGGCGCACGCGTAGCATGTCTCGCAACAGTGTTACTGCATGTTCCTTTGACACTCGGGGTTTGCGCGCAGCGCTTGCCTCGTTCATGGTCGGTTCCTCGTGTCGGTTCTGGTCATTCACTGGTGCCCTCCAGGGTGGAGGTGTCGCCTTCGGGCAGGCCCAGTTCGCGTGCACGCAGCAGCCGACGCATGATCTTGCCGCTGCGGGTGCGCGGCAGGTCATCGCGGAACGCGATATGGCGCGGCGCTACCGCCGGGCCCAGGCGTTTGCGGGCCAGCGCCATCAGCTCTTTGCGCAGGGCTTCATCCGGCTGGTATCCCGGTTTCAGGGCCACGAAGGCCTTCACTGTTTCGCCGGCGACTTCGTCGGGCGTACCGATCACACCGACCTCAGCCACCGCCGGGTGCTCAAGCAGCACGCTTTCCACCTCGAAGGGCCCGATCAGGTGCCCCGAAGACTTGATCACGTCATCGTTGCGACCGATAAACCAGAAGTAACCATCGGCATCCCGGCGCGCCAGATCGCCGGTCAGATACCAGCCGTCGACAAAGCAGCTGCGGTACTTCTCCTCCTGATGCAGGTAGCCGCGAAACATTGAAGGCCAGCCCTTTTTCAGCACCAGTTCGCCGGTTTCATTGGGCTCATCAATCAGTTCGATGCCGTCTTCGGTCCTGCGCGCCACCGCGGCCTCGATACCGGGAATGGGCTTGCCCATGGAGCCGGGGCGGACCTCCAAAGCGGCGTAGTTGCTGATCATGATGCCGCCGGTCTCGGTCTGCCACCAGTTGTCATGAAAGGGCAGGCCCAGCACTTTCTGCCCCCAGATGACCGCCTCGGGATTGAGCGGCTCGCCGACGCTGGCCATGAATCGCAGCGAGGACAGGTCATGGGCCCGGGGCAATTCCGGCCCCAGCTTGATCAGCATGCGGATCGCCGTGGGAGCGGTGTACCAGACCGCCACTTTCTGGTTCTGGAGGATCCGGTACCAGCGTTCGGCGTCAAACTCCGCCTCGTCCACCACCATGGTCACGCCGTTGGTCAGCGGGGCGATGATGCCGTAGGAAGTGCCGGTGACCCAGCCCGGGTCCGCCGTGCACCAGTAGATGTCATCCGGGTGCATGTCCAGTACATAGCGACCGGTCATGTGATGGGTGACCACGGCTTCCTGAACATGCAAAGCGCCCTTGGGCTTGCCGGTGGTACCGCTGGTGAAATGCAGCAGGGCGGGGGCCTCCGGCTCCATGGCGCGGGTGGCGTAGTCGCCGCTGGCGGCATCCATCAATGCCGCCGCGTCCAGCGTACCCTCGGGCGCTTCGTCAAGCTCATCAATCAGCAGCACATGGCGCACCGAGGGTGTGTCGGCCACCCAGTCGGCGATCTTCTTCTGGTACAGTCGCTGGCTGGTGACCAGCACCGCCGGCTCTCCGATTTCTACCCGCTGGCGCACCGGCTCCGGGCCGAAGGCGGGAAACAGCGGCGTGAATACGCAACCATGCTTGAGAGTGCCGAGCACCGCTGCGTACAGGTCGGGAATACGGTGGGCCAGGCCATAGACCCGCTCGCCGGGCTTTATCCCCAGATCCTGCAACACGTTGGCAAAGCGGTTGGCGCGCTGGTTCAACGCCCGGTAGCTTATGTCCACCGGGGTCTCGCTGTCGCGCGCCAGAAAGCGGATGGCGGTGCGCTCCGCTGCATCCGTGTCCATGTGCCTGTCCAGTGCCTCAAAGGCGATATTGAGCCGGCCATTGCCCATCCCGGCCAGCTCCCGGCGAGCCTGGTCCCAGGAAAAATCGCTGCAGAACTGTTGGTAATCCCGAAGATTTGCCGCCATCTTTTGCTTCCCCTATGGTTTCCTTTCGACGCGACGCCACATGGCTGATGACCCGGGTACTCCTCATTGCTCCCCAGTTATGCCCCCAAGCATCACTCAGAGGGCGCAACGAACCCTTGACTCAGGTCAATTCATAAAGGGGGGAAAACCGAGAAAATGGGGACGCCCATCAGCCAGTCGGAGTCAATAGGCCGCACCATAGCCCCGGTCGCACGGTGCAGAAGGATGGCCCGGTCCGGATCCACCCATACCCACAGTGGCCAAGTAACGGAAACAAATCTGTTCCGGTTTTCTGGCCAGAGTGTTCGCTAGCGAACAGACCCTGGGTCGGTCAGGTGCCCATTATTCGAAGCTAAGGGTCGTGCCGATGCCGCGTACCAACAGGAGGACTGAACTTGATCAAATTTACGCTCAATGAACGAGCGGTGGAGGTCGACGTTCCAGGCGATACCCCGCTGTTGTGGGTTCTGCGCGACGAACTTGGCTTGACCGGAACAAAATTTGGCTGCGGTATCGCTCAATGCGGCGCTTGCACCGTTCACGTGGGCGGGCAGGCGCGAAGATCCTGTGTTACACCAATTTCTACCCTCGATGGTGCCGCCGTCATAACGATTGAAGGTCTCGCAGCCTCCGCCGGCAGGGACAACGGTGAACTTCACCCGGTTCAGACTGCCTGGATTGAGGCGCAGGCGCCCCAGTGCGGCTACTGCCAGTCTGGTCAGATCATGCAGGCGGCCGCGTTGCTTGCAGAAAGCCCCGAGCCGACGGACGAAGAGATCTCTGCAGGTATGGCAGGAAATCTGTGTCGTTGCATGGCTTACGTCCGGATTCGCCAGGCAATCAAACTTGCCGCAGCGTCCCAGAGCAAAGGGAACAAACAATGACCGAGCACTCAAATTTTTCAATGACGCGCCGCTGGTTCCTTGCCCTGGCCGGCGCCGGTGTTACCACCGGGGTTCTGAGTAGTCTGGCCTTCGCCCGCGCTCCCGTTGGGCAAACCATGGGCGAAGGTTTCCAACCAACGGTGTGGTATGCGATCGCGGCCGATGGCAGGATCACCATGCACATCCATATGGCGGAGATGGGTCAGCACGTTGGTACGGCACTGTCCCGGATCATCGCTGAGGAACTTGAGGCCGACTGGGACGACGTCGAGTTCGTCCACGTCGATACCGACCCCAAGTGGGGTTACATGGTCACTGGTGGATCCTGGTCGGTGAACCACAACTTTTTTGCTTTCAGCCGTGCTGGCGCGGCCGGGCGCATGGCCCTGATTGAGGCGGGAGCGCGTGAAATGGGCGTGCCCGCCGAGGAATGCATGGCTCGCGCGAGTAAGGTGATCCACGGTGATCAATCGATCAGCTATGGTGAGCTTGTGGCCCGGGGCGCCGTCGACCGACAGTTCAGTAAGACAGAGCTGGAGGCGATCAAGCTTAAACCCGCGTCTGAACGGAGACTTTTGAACCGCGACACCCTCGCACGTGATGTGCCGGAAAAGGTCGACGGCAGCGCGATCTACGGCATCGATCGCACCATCGAAGGCATGGTGTATGCCCGTCCGGTGATGCCGCCGGTTCGCTTTGGTAGCACTGTCAAACACTGGGACGACTCCGCCGCGAAGGCGATTCCGGGATACCTCCAGACTGTCGAAATCGACGATCCTACCAACACCTGCCAAGGCTGGCTGGTGGCAGTAGCCGAAAGCTGGACCGCCGCTTCAAAGGCTGTCGATGCGCTCAACGTTACTTGGGCGGGTGGCTCGGGTAAAGAGACCAGCGAGGCAGACCTGCTGGCTGAAGGCAAGCGATTGGTAAACGACGACACCGCCGGGTCACTTTTCATGCTCGAGGGCGAGCCCGATGCTGTGCTCGATGCTGCCGACAAGGTGCACGAAGGGCTTTACCAGACCCACACAGTCCTTCACATGCAGCTCGAGCCGGGTAACGCGCTTGTCTGGCAGGATGGTGACACGTGGCGCGTGCACGCAGGGAATCAATGGCAGTCACTGACATTGCCCCTTGTGGCCAAGGCATTGGAGATTGACCCGGCGAACCTGGTATTTGAGACGTCATACCTCGGTGGCGGGTTCGGGCGGCGTCTGTTCTGTGACTTCGTGGTCCCAGCGGCACTGACGGCAAAAGCCATCGGCCGTCCGGTCAAGATGGTCATGGCCCGCCCCGACGACGCTCAGTTCGACTGCCCCCGTTCTCCGACTGTGCAAAAAGTCAGATCAGTCACCGATGAAAGCGGTGCGATGCGGGCTTACGACCACGCTTGTGCGTCGGGTTGGTCCACTGCGCCGATTGCGCCCGCCTTCCTGGCTGACGGCATAAACGGAGGCAAGGTTGACCCGTTCTCGATCAGCGGTGCGGATCACTGGTACACAGTCGAGACGATGCGTGTTCGCACGGCGAAGAACGAGAAAGTTCATGAAACCTTTCTGCCCGGTAACCTGCGCTCGGTCGCACCGGGTTATACGCTTTGGGCTGTTGAAACCCATATGGACGAGGTCGCCAACAGTCTTGGACAAGACCCGGCGGCATTCCGTCGTTCTTTGCTGAATGCCGCGGGCCGCAACGCCGGTGAAGCTCCGCACGCCGTTGGCGGTGCTGGCCGTTTGCGCGAGGTGCTCGATCGTGTGGTCGAAAGGTCGGGATGGGCCAAGCGGGAGGACCTTCCGGAGGGCACCGGTATGGGCATCGCGATTACCGCCGGTCAAGAACGCGCAATGCCCACCTGGATCGCCACCGTCGCGCAAGTTCGCGTTGACCGCGCTACCGGCGAGGTAACGTTGGAGCATCTCTGGGCCAGTATTGATGCGGGCACGCTGGCGCATCCGGACGGAGCGCTTGCCCAGGCAGAAGGCGCGCTTCTGTGGGGGGCTTCTATGGCAATTCACGAAGGAACTGAAATCGAAAACGGCCTGCCACGTGATCAGAATCTTGATACCTACACACCGATGCGTATGCATCAGGTTCCCGAACTCGACATCGATTTCGTGACGAACGACTACATGCCTGTCGGCCTTGGCGAGCCGGGCGTCATCGGAGTAGCGCCGGCCATTGGCAATGCAATTTTCCACGCAACGGGGGCCCGTTTACGGTCTATCCCGATGCGCCCGCAAGACATCCTCAAAGCATTGGAGTCCTGAAATGCGCGTGACAAGCCTGATAATCGCGGCCATCGTTCTGGCCACACCGGTCGCGGCACAGGAATTGCGCGGTCCCGATCAGTTCAATAGCATTGAAGATCAGTCTGAACGCTCGCAAGCTTTGTTTAATGAAATGGCGAAGGTCATCACCCACCCCCGCTGTATGAACTGCCATCCCGTCGGAGATCTTCCGATGCAGGGTGATGAGATGCGGCCCCACAATCCGCCAGTCGTGCGTTGGAATGAGGCTGGCTTTGGTCCTCCGGGGTTGCATTGCTCATCCTGCCACGGTACTGAGAACGCTGATTTCGTCGGCAGCGAAGGTAGCATTCCGGGCCATCAGCCGTGGCACCTGCCTCCTGTTAGCATGGGCTGGATTGGGCTAAGCGTCGGCGAGATCTGCGCTCAGCTGAAGGACCCGGAACGCAACGGTAACCGGACACTTGCCGAGATCGAGGAACATAATGCCACGGATGGCCTCGTGGGTTGGGCATGGAATCCCGGTAAAGGACGCACCCCGGCACCTGGCACGCAAGAAGTTTTTGGCGAATTGACTAAATTTTGGATCGAAACTGGAGCCGTCTGTCCGGAGTAATGGTCGGTGCACGGTGAATGTCGATTAGCCGATTCAGGATGACGGGCTATGGGAGGCTGGCTACATGATCTTCAGATCTGTTTTTTTGGCCGCTGACTGTCTTATATAAACCTGTCCTGGTTTTCGAACCGAGATAGCACGCAGGCCCGATCCAACTGAAGGGCCCCGGTCTGGTATGGTGCTATTGCTTGCCCAGCTGATGGGCTACACCAAGCACACCCCTGCCATGAATGTCGGCCTTAGCCCCGGCTGGATTCTGCACCTTACCGGGACGTTCGACAAAAGCTGTCTTGCAGCCAGCGTTCGCGGCGCCCGAAATGTCCCATGCGTGCGCTGCGATCATCATGAAGTCACCGGTCTGTATACCGAGTATTTCCGCTGCCATGTCATAGGGCTCACGGGCAGGCTTATAGCGCTTGACCTCATCCACCGACAGGATATGGTCGAAAAAGTCACTCAGGCCTGCAAACGCCAGCTGCTTCCTGGCGGCTGCAAGTGTGCTGTTGGTCAGCGCGCTCAGTTTGTAACCGTTGTCCCGAAGCAATGTCAGTGCTTGAGGCACAGCTTCATGGGCTGGCAGACTGAGAATGCCGTCAATAAGAGCACTCTGATCCCCCTCCGACACGTCAATATCACGCCGTTTGCCCACCATCACTAACGCACTCTTCGCCAGATCACCAAACGGCAGGTAATTATGGATTATGGTCGCGGTAAGCCAGTTTTCCTGAAGGGTCAGAAACCATTCCTGGCGGGTTGACGCATCATTGAAAAGCCGTTCAAACAAGGGATCCAGGGCGGAAACGTCAAGCAGGGTTTCGTTCACATCAAATACCAAATGCTGTGTCATGACTATCCTCGTGTGTTCAGTGAGTTTGTTGGCTCGGATAACAGCTCAATCCTATCGACCGCGTGAATCAGGCATCCTACCGTCGACCCTAGCACTATTACTCGCAAACCTGCAGCAACCGCTATCACCGCCGGCGCCGTCCCCGGGCTGGCCACCTGTGCTGCAGGTTTGCTGAAGATATAAACCCGACACCCATCAGCCAGCCGTAGTCAGGACACGATAAAAGACCTGACCGCTATTTCAGCATTGGTTATGGACCGATCCGCACCATGCTCTATGCCATAACGCTCTAACAGCTACGCCATAATCGATAAAAAATCTAACAACGCGCTGGTGTTCGGGCCGTGACGGGCGAGAATAAAGCGTGAATGTCGTGAGATAAGGAGTCGATTATAGAAAATCGGGACAAATTTGTTTTCGACGGCCAGCGGCCAAGGGCCAATTTCTTTAACCTAAGCTCATAGAACTGTTTGAGAAAACGCTGAAGGTTCTAATTATGTATGGCAGCTGGCTCGATTTAACTCCCCTATGGGCCCTGTTTTGTGGAGCAGTGCTGACAGTCGCGGGTTCGATCCTTGTCGGATTACGTATCGGTAGTGCGATGCGGCACAAAGGTATCAAAGAGTCTGTGGGCACAACTGTCGGCGCCGCCTTGGGCCTGCTTGCTTTTATGCTGGGTTTTACCTTCAATATGACGGCCGATCGTTTCGATGTTCGCAAACAGCTCTTTATCAACGAAATCTCTGCAATCAGCACCAGTTATTTGCGAGCGGGGTTTTTGCCTGCCCCTTACGATCGAGAGATACGTCAGCTTTTGCGGGATTATGTTCGTGAGCGCACCGTTGACTATGCCGACCAAGAAGCCGTCCAGACCGCTATCAAGAGATCGGAGGCGATCCACCAGCGGATGTGGTCGCTAATAGAAATAATGAATCACGAGCAGCCACTGACAATGGCTGCGGGCCTGCTGGTGCGGTCACTGAACGAAGTTATAGACCTACATACTCAGAGGGTTGTGGTGGGACTTCAGTTTCGAATTCCATTAACCATCTGGATAGGCTTGTTCGCGGTCACGTTACTTACCATGATGCTGGTTGGTTATCAATGCGCGCAGCAGCGTCAGAAACAGCATGCGGTAAATGCTGTTTTAGCCATAATTTTTGCCGCGGTGGTAACCCTGATAATGGACCTGGATCGTGGTGTCAGCGGTTCAGGGCGTGTGAATCAACAGCCCTGGCTTGATCTGCAGTCGCAGCTTGAAACATGGCCAGTAACTGCTTCGCCAAACCTGAAACGCAACGGTTGAAAGACGGCTGGCGCCACGGCATGGGTGTTCAGAAGTGGGTAACCAGATCGTGACTGAACAATGCCAGACAAAACCCGATAACCGCACCCAGTGGCGGGCCCCAGTGCCGGTCAAGCCGGCTCTGGGGCGCAATGTCCTGAAAAATAAGATAGAGAATGCCGCCCGATGCCACCAGCATGATGGTGCCAAGAACAATCGGGTGGCCCGACAGGAAAAAATAACCCAGCAGTCCGGCAAGAGGTCCTGCCAGCGCAAGTGTACTCATAAACATCAGGGTTTTGCGTGAGGTGTAGCCGGGACGCTCGCATAACTCTCGGTAGGCGTTGAAACCTTCCGGAAGGTTCTGCAAAGCGATCAGCAAGGCCAGCAACGATGCCATGCCCGGACTGACAACGGCCAGCCCCCCGAGTGCCGCCGCTTCCGGTACAAAGTCCAGCATTACACCCATTAATTGTGGCGCTTCCCGGCGTCTGAGTCCGAGCATTCGCTCCACCGCGAAAAACAGAATGCCACCGGCCACGATGGCGGGGATGGCCAGCAAAGAGTCTCCGACCGCTTCCTGCCCCTGAGGCACCAGAACAACCACAACAGCACCCAGGAGAATCCCACCGCCAAAGGCAATCACAAAATGACGGAACTCCTGATCAAGCCAGTGGGGGCGCACCTGCTCCAGGCTCGCCAACAATCCCCCCAGGGGAATGCAGCCACCGGCAAAAACTGTCAGCCCGACAATATGCAAAATATCCAGAATCATCACAATCGTCCAAGATTAAAATTACGCAGAAGCTTTTTTTCAGGGCGTTACGGTCACGGGGAGGCTAAGGACTGCCAACAGTTGCTCTGCGCCAGGTTCGTTAAAGAGCGCACACCCCCGGCTGATCACCAGTTGCGAGGCGCGCTCCTCCCGAAGCACCCGTGCGACCGTGACCGGATTTGTATCAGAAATAACCCGCAATCGGGTGCCGGCCCCGAGCACATCAAGATCACGCCTGATAGTGTCGAGCCGATCGGCGGCTGGTTCATTGTCAGTGCCCACAATGATGGTTACCGGCTGGTGATAGTGCCGGGAGATCTCGGCGGCCGCCAATGCTGCCCGGTGATTTGCCTCCTCGTGATCATTAAGGAAAACAACCACCCGGTTTTGATATGGCAACTTATGTTCGCACCACAACAACACTCGCCCCGGGGACTTCCGAATCAACCCCCGTGCAGTGGAGCCCAGCCGAGCACCAGCCGGGGAAGACCAACCGGCACGGCCGAGTACCAGGAGATCATCCGGGCCGGCCAGCGCCAGTACCTCATCAACCACACGACCGCGAGCAACGCTGAGCGCCGCTTTGCCTCCGCGCTGCTTTACTGCCCTGGCAAGTGCTGCCCGCGCATGATCCGCCAGCCGTCGCATGCGTTGCTCCAGAATGCCGGGATCGAGTGGCCGGCTGATACCAGAAAGCGAGCCAACCTCCCGGGAAAAACCATATCCGGCGCTGCGCACCAGATTTAACTCCTCGACATACACCCCCAGGATGTCGGCACCCCGTTTTCCGGCAATGTCAGCGGCGGCGTCCAGGGCTGCATAGCTGATCCGTGAACCGTCGATAAGCACCAGAACACGCCCAGGCGCAGCCGCCCGATCTTCGGGCTTTTCAGCATTAATCACGGCTTGTGTCTCCATTGCGGGCACGGTCTCCCTCGCCGTCATCCTGCTTCTTGCTGACTTCGGCAAACCGGAGCAGTCGATCGGCGACCATCCGGTTGAAGGACGCCTCTGGGAACTCACCGTTCTCGTTGGGTTGCCCAGCTTCGATGCCTGTCAAAAGTTCAATCGCCTGATTGATATGCGAAACCGGGTAGATACTGAAATCGCCATCGGCAATGGCCATGCGAACTTCCGAGTTGAGCATCAGGTGTTCGACATTGCTGGCGGGTAAAATGACACCCTGTCCGTGAATTTTTCCGGCCTCACGACAGACATCAAAAAAGCCCTCAATTTTTTCATTAACACCGCCCACCGCCTGGACCTCGCCATGCTGGTTCATCGAGCCGGTGACGGCAAAGTTCTGGCGCAACGGCAGACGGCTGATCGCCGACAGCAGAACACAGGTTTCTGCGACGGATGCAGAATCGCCTTCCACGCCCCCGTAAGACTGTTCGAACGCCAGGCTTGCCGACAGGGACAGCTCGCCATCGCCCGCATATCGGCTGGCCAGAAAGCGGGAAAGAATCATCACGGCCTTGCTGTGAATCGGACCGCCCAGTTTGGCTTCCCGTTCGATATCCACGACCTGTGCTTTTCCCGGCCGGGCGGTGGCCGTGATCCGGGTTGGCTGACCAAACATGGAAGCACCGAGTTTGAGCACCGACAACCCGTTCACCTGGCCCACGGTCTCACCCTCAATGGCAATCATCACGATGCCGCGGGCAATCTGCTCACGACTGCGCTCGCGAACGCGGCTGGCGCGGAATTCCCGCTCATCGATCGCCTGCTGGACATGCGCCGCTTCAATGGTGGCCATACCTGCCCGGCCGGCCCAATGGTCAGCCTCACTGACGAGATCCCGCAGCACCCGATCGTGTGCCGTCAGCTTGCGCTGATCCGCCGCCAGCCGGCTTGCTTGCTCTATCAGCCTTGCCACCGCGTCCCGACCAAGCGGCCGGCATTTCAGCTTCCGCGCCATGGTGGCAATCATACGAGCATAGAGCTCATAGCTAGCGTCGTCCCGATCGAGATCGTCCTCAAAGTCGGCCTCAACTTTAAACAGATCCAGGAAATCCGGGTCGTAGTGGGACAGCAGGTAATACAGCAGGCGGTCGCCCAGCAACACGACTTTGACCGATACCGGAATGGGCTCTGGCTGCAGGCTTATGGTGCTCGCCAAGCCATACAGGCGTTCCAGGGATTCGATTCGAATTTCGCAGGAAAAAAGAATGCGCTTCAGACTCTCCCATGCCATCGGCTGGCTCAGTATCCGACGGGCATCAATGATCAGGTAACCACCGTTAGCCCGGTGAACAGAACCACTCTTTATCAGAGTGAAATCGGTGTACAGGGTGCCCTGTCGGGCCCGATGCTCAATCTGGCCCGACAGGTGCTGATGGTTCGGCAGGTCCTCATAAATGACCGGCGCCCCTATTGTCTCCGCATTATCCACCAGCAAATTGACTGTGTACCGCCCCAGCAGACCACTGGGTGGACCGTTTTCGCTGTCCTGGAACACTTCCGCATGTTCCACCACATCCTCACGTATGGTATCCAGATAATCGACAATCGCGGGCAGGTGCCGCCATTTTTCGCGAAGCTCGCCAATCGGGCCGCCGAGAGTGAGCTGAACCATCTCTTCATTCAGCGCATGAACCCGCTCCCGGACCTCCTTACGTAAACGTGGAACCTGCTGAATGGTCTGCTGCAGTTTCTTCTGGAGTTCCTCTACCTTGGCTTCAACGATTGCTTTTTCTTCATCAGAGAACTTCTTATATTCCTCCGGATCAATAACCTCGCCATTGCGCATCGGTGCAAAGGTGAAGCCGGCGGGCGTCGTTATCATGGCGATGTTATTGGCGTTGGCCTCTTCCTGGATTTCAAACAGACCCTGATGCTGGCGTTTTGTCACTTCCTCCTGCAGCTCCTGCAGCCGCGCCTGATACTCCTCGCTTTCGAAGGTCGCCGGAATCGCTGTGCGCAGCTCCGTGGAAAGATCATTCATGTCTTTCTTGAATTGCCGCCCTTCGCCAGCTGCGAGACGAATGGACCTCGGCCGGTCCGGGAACTCAAAGTTGTGAACGTGGCACCAATCCGAAGGTACAGGTTGCTGCTCGGCATGCTTAGCCAGGAAACGCTCGACCAGTTCGTGCTTGCCAGCACCGGAGGGCCCCAGAACAAACAGGTTGAATCCGTCCGCCTGCATGCTGGCACCAAACTCCAGGGCCCGCAGCACACGCTCCTGGCCACAAGGCAGTTCCAGGTCCTCTAGCGAGTCGGTGGTGTCGAAATCCAGTTGGTCGAGTGGGCAGCGGTGATAGACCTGTTCCGGGGTCAAGGGCATGGGTAATGTCATCAGCATCCTCCTGATGAGTGGCTGGCAGCCTGCGAAGCTGCGAAGAATCTAACTCAAGGATAGACTACGACAACACTTTTTTGGCAAGCCCTCGCTGGAGTTCTTCAGGGGATGAACTAGCATTAATTTGTGAGGCCCCATAGCGCACTGCAGCCCGCCTGCCAGGATGTAACGGTTAGCGTGACCCGATTCTGGGGCGCCTCTGATTCCTTTGTTAGAGCCCCGTTTCCTTACGATGACGCTCTTGCCGTCTGGGAATCCTCCGAATGTTCAGCCGAATGCTGCAAGGAGGGTTGTCGCCGTGGGTGAAGGCATAAAAATCAACACCAACCTGGTTATTGTAGCGGTGCTCGTGTTCGCCGCTTTTTTTACCTACATGATGCTGAGCAGTTCCGGCCCGGGCAAATTAGAGATAACGCTTAAAGGCGGGAACTCGATTGTTCTTGATTTCAGTAATCGGGGGTATGAACTTTCAGACCTCCTCGACAAACTTATGGGGGATGAGGGGCAGCCCACCATTGTGAAGGCGATGCTCAGAGAACGTTATGGTCTGTATAGTGTCGATAGCATCGAATTTGTCGACTATTTACGCAGGCTTTCGCCACAAGATGAAGTGTCAAAAGAGATCATTGGCCTTTTGGTGGATGGTGCAGGCCCGTTTGATCATCAGTTCCATACCTACCGAAACATCCATTCCCTTAGTGCCGCCCTTGAAATCATCGGCCTGGATTATGATTCCCCGGCTGCAGTGCGCCTCAGGGAGGCTGCGAACCAACAGGAGGGTATTTTCAACCAGGTTGGTATACCTGTTCGGGTGACTTTTGTGCCCGAGTCACAACTTTCTGATAATTACGCCGCCGTGTGTTCGCCCCGCAAGCACAAGTTCATCGGTCATGATCTGCTTCTGACCATTGGCGAGTCCACCGAGTCAATCCCGAAATTTGTCTCTGTTTACGCGGAGAAACCCTTCCACTGCACCCCGCCACCTGACCCGGATGCCAGAGAAGTCATCATGATCAATACCAACATTGCCGAGGAACTTTTTGGAACTTTAGCGCAGGAGTGGCCCCGGCAAGCCTTGATTTACATCGTCCCCCTGGGCTATCAAGTTAAGGCGTTTGTCAGTCAGGAGCCGGTTGTTTCAATGGGTTTAACCGGAGTTGGAGGTGAAAAATGAAAGTACTTTTTCTGTTGGCCAGCGTCTTTTTCGCATCCGCAACACTGGCGGACTGTGTCTATGACGGCCGCTCCTATCCAACCGGTACGATTATCGGGCCCTTCGTGTGTCAGCCGGATGGCACCTGGAAAAAGCGTTGACTGATGATAGATGATAAATAAGAAAGCAGGTTTTTTGTAACAGGATCGCCAGGAAAGTACATCTGGTCGGGGTCCACCAGAAAACCCGGCACAGATTTACTTTCGGATGCTTCTGCCTATATAACCAATTCGGTAAGCATGCTAAAAGATCTCGCCCAGTGGTAGCCCGCGTTTCTTTGAGCGGCCGGGTACTCTTTCATTCATCAGGATTTCAGCATGTCAGACAAATTTTTCTTCAAGGGCCGGCAGGACGCCCGCCAGCCCCACACCGCTCATGGCGGCTTCCAGACCAAGGCCAGCCAGAAGAGTGGCAGCAAGAAGTACCCGCTAACGCTGGTGGTTACCAGTGAGGCGCGCAAGCAAGAGATCGAAGCCCAGGTGGCCGAGGCCAAGCTGTGTGCGGACATTACGGTTGATGCTCGTGAGGGCGCTGTTGAATCCATCGCCGAACTGACGGCGCTTCTGAATAAAGGGGCGACCGTCACTGCGGCGAAAGTGCCTTCCCGCAATGACCCTTGCAGCTGCGGTAGTGGTCTTAAATTCAAGAAGTGCTGTGGCTGAGGGCAACGGGGGGTAATGGAGACGCCGGCGCGGCCAGCAGCGGAAAGACTGGACCAATATGGCTACAATCGCCCGCCAGAGGCTCACCGCCGTGGTCCACTGGCCCGCCTTGGCAATCAGCTCAAAAACTTCCTGATTTATGTGCTGACCTTCGGCTGGAACGCTGCCATAACCTGAAAATAGCAGAGGCCGTGCTGACAGGAGAATCCGAATCGGTAGACAAAACCAACCATATGCAGCCAGCTGGATCGGGAGGCGTGGACCGATGTTATTTCTGAACTGGCCTCCGAAGACCTTCGGGTGCTGGCTCTGGCCCGCAAGCCGGCCGCCGGTGAGGTGGATATCTGTGTCCGCACCAGCCCGGAACACCAATTGCGCCTGGTAGAGGCATGGCAGCCGTTGCACGGTGTGGTCGCTATGACCGGGGCTGGCGTTGCCTATTTCCGTGTTGCAGATTCTCTGGGTCAAACTGGTTAGCTCGATTATCCTGGCAATGCCCCTGGCCTTCGAGCCTGCCGAACCAGATGTGATGAAGCGGCAGCCACGGCCGCGAAATGAGTCATTGCTGGTGGGGTTGGAGCTGGAAACCTGGCTCAGGCGTCGATGGCGGTACTAACCAAATGTATCGATCCGGCCCGCTGAAAACCGAATGCCATCTTCAGCGACTACAAGGGCACGACAAAACAGGGTAGCCTACAATCCACTGTGCCCTTTATGTCTGAGCCGATGCCCCATGCCTGAAGCGATATGGATTTCCTTTGCCTTTGGTCTCGGCCTGTTGGTCAAGACTGTCGGGCTGCCTCCCCTGATGGGCTATCTGGCCGCCGGCTTTGTGCTCAGCGGGCTTTCCGCCGCCACTGAGATCAACATTGAGGCTACCGATGCCCTCAACCATATCGCCCATCTCGGTGTGTTGCTGCTGCTTTTTACCGTTGGTCTGAAGCTCAAGCTGCGCTCCATTGTGAGTCCCGAAGTCATCGGCGGCAGCCTGCTTCACTTCGCAATTACCTGCGCCGTCTTTGCCCCGGGCATTTACCTGCTCATGGAAGTCTCCTGGAAGACGGCCTTGTTGCTGGCCATCGCTCTCTCGTTTTCCTCCACGGTGCTGGCCGCCAAGGTACTGGAATCAAAACGGGAGCTGCGCGCCTTCCATGGCCGCGTCGCCATCGGCATTCTCATCATGCAGGATCTGATTGCTCTGGTGGTGATGAGCCTGGCCGCCGGGCAGACGCCGTCCGGGTGGGCGCTGATTGTCTTCGGCCTGCCGTTATTGCGCCCCTTGCTGTTTCGTCTCCTGGATGCCAGTGGTCACGATGAACTGCTGGTGCTGCTCGGCCTGCTGTTGGCACTGGTGCTGGGCGGCGCCGGATTTGAGGCCGTCGGCCTGAGCTCGGAGCTGGGGGCGCTGGTGTTCGGTGCCATGCTGGCCAATCACCCCCGGGCCCAGGAACTCGCCAAGTCCCTGTGGAGCGTAAAGGAGATGTTCCTGGTGGGCTTTTTCCTGCAGATCGGCATTGGCGGGCTTCCGGACAGCCAGGCCCTTGTCTTTGCCGCCGTGGCGAGCCTGGTTCTGCCCCTGAAGGGCGTGCTGTTTTTCCTCCTGCTGATCGTCTTCCGGTTGAGGGCCAGGAGCAGCTTCCTCAGCTCCCTGGCACTGACCAACTACAGTGAGTTCGGGCTGATTGTTGCCAGCGTCGCGTTGCCCGAATGGCTGGTGCCATTGGCCATTTCCGTATCTATCTCGTTCCTGATCTCCGCTCCGTTGAATCGCCTGTCCCATAACGTTTACGAGCGCTTCGGGCTCGGTCTGAGCCGGTTCGAGGGCAAAAAGCACCACCCTGATGAGCAGCCCATGTCACTGGGCGATACCCGGATTCTGATCATGGGGATGGGCCGCACAGGTACAGCTGCCTACGACTGGCTAAAGGACGAGGAGCCGAAATTGATGGGTCTCGACTCGGACCCGGCTAAAGTTGAAAAACACCATAAGAATGGTCGCAACGTGATGTTCGCCGATGCTGAGGATGCCTCTTTCTGGGGAGGCCTGCATATGCCGGCCGTCGAAGCCGTAATCCTGGCCATGGGGGATATTGAAGGCAAGGTGATCGCTACTCGTACCCTTCGCAACATGGGGTTCGGCGGCTACATCGTGGCGCACACGATGTATGAAGATGAAGCCCGCCAGATCCGGGAGGCCGGCGCCGATGACGCCTACCTCACCATGAGCGAAACCGGCGTCGCGCTGGCCAGTCATCTGCTGGAGAGAACCGCGTCGGATTAGCCCTCGGGTTTATCAGACACAGCACTCAGGTCTGCTAGACTGCTTAAGGCGCGACCTACATGACACAGTCTGACCCAGCGCGCGACGGTGACCTATGAGACAGCGAATCAGTTTTTGCTCCACATCGGATGGTGTACGCATTGCGTACGCTGTTGCAGGTAGTGGCCCTCCACTCATACGCGTCGGGGGTTGGCTGACTCATGTGGAGCGGGACTGGGGTAGTCCTGTGTGGCAACATTGGTTGCGTGAATTAACCCATGGCCACACGCTCGCTCGCTTTGACATTCGTGGTAGCGGTTTGTCCGATCATGATGTTGCGGACCAGAACCTGGAGGCCTGGATCAGGGATCTCGAGGCGGTTGCCGACAGCCTGGGATGGAAGCGCTTTTCGTTGATCGGGCTATGCCAGGGCGGCCCCATCGCTTTGCTTTACGCTTTCCGTCATCCTCAGCGGGTAAGCAGGCTGGTGCTCTACAACGCCTATACCAACGGGGCGTTCACTCCTGGCTCCAGCGAACGGAATAAGGAAGAGGCCGAGGCACTGGCGAGCATGATAAAAATTGGCTGGGGACGCAAAACGGGTGCCTTTCGCGAGCTATTTGCCCGCCGCTTGTCTCCCGGCCATGACGTGAAGCAGATTGACTGGTGGGACGAACTCCAACGAACGACTGCCTCACCCGAGAATGCCGTCCGACTGTGGCGCGGCTTTCACGAGATTGACATCCGTAACGTGCTCCCACATATCCATACCCCGACCCTGGTTGCCCATGTTGAAAACGATGCCATGGTGCCCTTCGAGCTGGGGCGCAGCCTGGCATCCCAACTGCCTGATGCGCATTTTTTACCGCTGAAGGGAGCCAGCCACATACTGCAGCTTGAAGACAGCGCCTGGCCAGTGTTCATTGGTGAACTGCGTCGCTTTCTTGCCGACGTTCCGACGCTACCGGGTAGCGGGACTGCGCCTTGGGTTGGCGAGTTGACGAGTCGCCAGCGGGTGGTGCTCAACCTGGTGGCGCGGGGACAGTCGAATACCGAAATCGCCCAGGCTCTGTCTATTGCGACAAAAACCGTACGCAATCATGTCAGTGCCATATGCGGCAGCCTCGATATCCAGACCCGTGCACAACTGATCGTGCAGGCACGGGAGAGGGGTTTCGGCGCGGAATGATCTCCATCCGGGACCTTTGTCCCGTATAACCGCAATACTTTCCATCCAGCCGGGACAATTGCCTCATGCCCTGGGCTCCTGTTGTGACGTAGTTTGAAGTCGTAAGCTTCAAACAACAGGAGTCAGATCATGACAACAACTACCAAGAACATCGACCCAAGATTGGTTCCAACCCGCCAGCAGCCGTTACAGCAACGTTATCGTAAAGATCCTGATGCCGCATGGATCCGGGATGAAGCCCGGGCGGTTATGGCAGCCGGTACCGACCCCTTTCACGGCGAGATCGAGCCGGCGAACAACGCAGGAGAGTGCTGGCGTTTCGGGATTCATCGGGCGGTCGGGGGCGATCACGATGGCCCGAATCCGGGAGATCTGCTCGCTGCAGCACTGGCCGCATGTCTGCACTCGACCACTCGCATGATCGCGCAGTGGCTCGATATCGAGCTCGCTGATATCGAGGTGGCCGTCGGGGCGGAATGCGATGTGCGGGGTGCTCTCATGGTGGATTCTTCCGTGCCGGTAGGTTTTCAGCGCATGGATTGCACTGTGTCGCTGCAGCTCTCTACGCCAACCGATGAAAACAGGCTAAAAGCCCTGATGAAGCAAGCGGAAGCCTGCTGTGTGGTCATGCAGACCATCCGGGCAGGGACCGACGTGAAGACACTCTGGCACGTTGAACAGGAAACACCTCCTGAATGACGAACTAAAGCTCAAGTATCTGAAAGTAGCTCTTGTGATATTCGGCATCTTTTTTCATCGCAGGAGTCTACCTGATGATGATGTGGGCATGGACGCCCAGACAACCCGAATACGAACAGATGATTATGGGGATTTACGCCACTCTGGGCATTTTCCTCATTCGGGCTGCGAAAGCCCCATTAGCCAATGCCAGCCTGATATGGTTCACGATCTGGTCGAGCATTGTTCATGGCTGGATTATGTTCGCGCAAGCAGTCGTTGACGAAACGGAACGGGCAAACCTGGTAGGGGATGTACCTGCTCTGTTTCTCGTAGCGATTATCCTATGGTATCTCATGCCGAAAGGAACTCCGCCTCGGTGAGAGGCAACAGAAAAACCGGAACATTCATTAGCCAGCGGCCAAAAAAATAAAGCTTCGGATTCGCTGGCCCGTGGTGGGCCAACGTCCGAACCTGACCTTGCTCAGAAATTGTAACCCATACCGACGCTGTAATAGATAATTCCGTCGTCATAGTTGTCTTCTATGTCGTCGGAGCTGTCAAACAGGAACTGATACTGCACCAGACCCTGAATGAAGGTCTTATCCAGAACGTAGTATTTCAGGCCAGCTTCAGGACCCCCGGAGAAGGTTTCATCGGTGCGATCGCCATAACTATAGCCCAGATTGGCGCCGATAAAGGGACGTAAGTCGCCTCTGCCGAAGTGATAGTCGTAAAAGCCCACAGTCGAACCATCCACATCGGTACTTCCACTCTCAGGGTCGGAGATGCTGAGGGACTGACGCAGACCGAACTGGCTCTTGCTGCTTATGTATTTGCCAAAGCTGGCAACGAAAGAAAAAGCGTTGTTATCAAAATCCTTGTCGCTTTGACCCTGCCCACTGATGGTGATTTCCCGGTCACCATTGGTTGCCCCGGCAAACACCAGTGCGGGAGCAAGGGCTGTTACTACAATAGTGGCTTTCAAGAGTTTATACATTATTAGTTTCCTCATGCGAGTAAAAGGTTCGACAAACGCTCGCAGCGCTGCGTCCTACTAAGGTTATGCAGAAGACATGCCACCATAGGAATTGGCAGGAAATATTTGGAAAATGATGTGAAGTAACCAGTTAACTATCGTATTTAAAGCAATTTCTCATTGTGTCGGCAGGGTTATCAGGTTACTTCTGGTTGACTGAATCAGTAAAACCTACCGAATTTGCGGTAAGTTTTACCGATTGGCACTACGACAAAGATGAGCGGCTTCAGGCCTGCTTTTCTGGTCTGTCTTCTTGGTAAACGCTTGAAAGAGAGACGGGATAGCCTCAGTGAATGCAGGGTGCCATATCAGAGTTTAATGCAACAAGGAGAGAACGGATGTCTGTACCGGAACATAAGGAAAAAGTCTGGAAGCTGATCAAGCCCATCAAGGCGGGCATGTTGACTACATTGCACGGCCGCGAGCTCCGCTCACGACCCATGTATCTGGTTCAGGATGAGTACGACGGTACACTGTGGTTTTTCAGTGACCTGGATTCTGAAAAGGTATTTGAGCTCGAGGCGGACAACGACGTCTGCGTGTCCTTCAGCGACCCTCATGATCACACCTATGTATCGCTGACCGGGGTAGGGCATGTGAGCCGTGACAGGAGCCTGATTGATAAATTCTGGAATCCGTTTGTGTCGTCCTGGTTTCCCGAGGGCAAAGACGCCCCCAACGTGGGCCTGCTGGAAATCAAAGTCCATAAAGGCGAGTTCTGGAACAGTGACACCAGCAAGATGGTGAAGTTCTTCGAAATAGCGAAAGCCAAAGTGCAGGATGAAAGCCCGAACCTGGGTGAGCACGAGAAGTTCGGCCCCAGTAAGCAGATGGGCTGCTGGTAGGAAATCAACCCAAAGCAAGGAAAAGGAAGACACTATGCGTACTCAACTGATTCGGAAATTGAGCGTACCCCTGTTGGCAGGCAGTATGGCGTTAAGCTTTTCTGCAGCCGCGACTGAAGGCTTGTATTCGGTCGATGCACTCCTGGATGCCGATGTCTATGATGTTGACGGCGAGGTAATTGGTGAAGTAGAGGACATCCTGTTAAGCGACGATATGTCGATTCATTCCCTGATCATCGAAACGGGTGCGGTACTGGGAATGGGTGGTCGCGAGGTGGTAGCCGAGCGTGGAACCTTTACCGTCAGGGTCGAAGAGCAGGAGGGCAATGAAGCCTTTGACGATATTGACTACGAAGTGCATATGGAAACCACTCAGGACGGAGTAAAGGCGTTTCCGGAATATAATGAAGGGTGGTGGAACCAGACCAGGGAAAGCCTGAGCCAGGCCTGGGAGAACACGAAAGATATCAGCGGAAGTGCCTGGGAAAACACCAAGGAAGCAACTTCCTCGGCGTGGCACAATATACGAGAAGGTGCCGAGAAAATGGGGGACAAGGCCAAAGAAGCTACTGGCAACAATTAAGAGCCTCTGAACACTGTTTGTGCACGAGCCTTGGGGCAGATGCACAGACAGTCCCCGTCAGTCAGAAATTAATGGATGCTGATTACTATCTTTTTGCCCGCTACCGCAGGGCTGAACTCAATCCCGTTGCCGGGGTTGAGTTCATATGCTTTCCAATGTCCGCAGCTCGGCTATGCTTCTCCTGAAAGCTTCACAGAGGCTCGGAGAAAGATGTATGGCCTACTTTAACAAACACTATCACAGCCCCGGCACGGAACCCGGAACTCTGGTGACCTCCCGGAAACCGGTAGCGCCGGTTTCGATACAGTTGATCGATTACACGGAGTCCTCGGTTGAGGAGCACCGCCTCGCGTCAACGATGGATTGCCAGCCATTCCTGGCCCGGGAGTCCAAAACCTGGATTCAGGTGAACGGGCATATCGACCCGGAAACACTTCGAAATTTTGGTGAAATATTCGATCTCCACGACCTGGCGCTGGAGGACATCGTCAACAGTGGCCAGCGCCCCAAAATCGAACTTTACGACGACCAGATTTTCATCATCGCTGCGCTACCTGTTTACGACGGTCAGAACCTGGAGTTGGTGCAGGTCAGCCTGTTTATTGGAAAGAGCCATCTGATCTGTTTTTGCCCTCTGGCGGAAGACCCTTTTGACCCGGTGCGCAAGCGCATGCGACAACCCGGCAACCGCCGCTTCGCCAACCGCGGTATCGATTACCTGCTTTATGCCCTGCTGGATTTCATTATTGACGCCGGTTTTCCGGTATTGGAGCAATTCGGAGACCAGCTTGAAAGCCTTGAGGAAGAGTTGCTGGAGCGCCCGAGCCAGAAAATGCTGTCGTCATTGCATGAGATGAAACGGGAACTACTGACCCTGCGCCGGTTGCTCTGGCCCCAGCGGGAACTGATCACGACGCTGATGCGAGGCGAGGACGAATTGATTCAGGCGGGCACGCTGGTGTATTTCCGGGACTGTTACGACCACAGCATTCAGATAATCGAACTACTGGAAAGCTTCCGGGACATGGCCACCAGTATGCTTGATATCTATCTTTCCAGTATCAGCCAGCGTACCAATGAGACCATGAGAGTGCTGACGATTATCGCGACCATCTTCATTCCACTGACGTTTGTGGTAGGTGTCTACGGCATGAATTTTAACCACCCGGACAGCCCCTGGTCGATGCCGGAACTGCGTTGGTATTACGGTTACCCGATGGTCTGGGGCATCATGATCATCACGGTTCTGGGGTTGTTAGGGTTCTTCAGACGTCGGCACTGGATATAGCCGTCGCGCACTTCTAAACCGGGACAAGATCAGCCATTACCTCCAGTATCTTGAAGCATGAGGCACTGAAGCGAGTTTTATCCCTGGGGCGCTTGCTTCGCGGAACCAGCGACAGTGGCCCGGGTCGACCACAGGGGGTAAGGTATACCGGCCAGCCGGTTCATGAAGAATGCCTGCATCAGCAGAATCAGCACACCCCCCATCAGGACGGAAAGTTGCACCGGGTTGGTCATAAGGCCCAGGGAAACAATAAGCGCCGTGGCTCCTGCGGGAGGATGCACCACGTTAAACGCCACCATCAGGCAGCTTGTGAGCCCCATGGCTATTGCGGCGGCGCCTACCCGGCTGAGATCCACTCCGGTCAGGAAAGCAGAGGGAGCGTCTTGCAGTCCAAACAGGTAAAGACCAACCAGTCCCATCAAGGCACCGATAAAATGTCCCCACAGAACATTTCGAGGTGAGGCCGGTTGCGCAAGAGGTACATGGAAAAGGATAAAAGCAGTGGCTCCCAGCGAAGGGAAGATAAATGGCTCCTGCGTAATCAGGGCCAGCATGGCGACCAATGCGATACTTACACCGCTGTTGACGAGGTTGAATACAGCCATCACGAGCTTTGGGCTGTATCGTGACATCAAGCGCTCGAGATGAAACGCCCGCAGCACACCGCTGACCAGTTGCCAGCGCAGCTTTTCGTTTCTAAGTCCCATGAAACGCCTTTGCACCCAAAAAGAGCGTAACGGTATGCGACTCCCTGACATTTATCAAACCGTAAACTTAGATGAGGGCTATCGGTGGGTGCCAAAGTTCCGGATACGATAGTGTCGTCGGAAAAACCCGGACAAGCTCACTCAGGTCCGTAAAGAATACCCAACGGCCCTGAGTCTCTTGCTTGCCTTACTTGAGCGTAGCGCGCGGGATGACTTTCTGGTGTGCCCTTAGTAACAGGAGTTCGGTGAAGAACTCGGGTTGATTTCCCCGGCCACCTCTTCGGGGTCAATCCCGTGGCTTGTTAGAACCTCCCGCACAAAATTTACCTGAGCCAGAATTCTGTCAGCATCGTCGCCGTATTCAAACCGGTTGATCTCCATTGCGTGGGGCATGAAGGTGAAGGCGGTTTTCAGGGCCTTGAGGGTGTCTTCATCGATCATTGGTATCTGCCTTGCTTGGGTCGTGTCATTGGGGCTCCAGTCTGGTCTGCTAGAGTGTTTGAACGCCGAGATTTCAAAGTACAGGAGAGCCGTAATGGCATCACCCACCGAAACCCCCCGTAACTTGTCTGCAAGCTCCTGGACTACGTTTCTCGCGCACCTGTTTCTCATTCTCGTGGCCTGGACCCTCTTTATCAAATACTTGTTCCCGATCGCCTATGCGCTGGCCCGCGGTGAGGCGTGGGCAACCTATATCTACTGGGACCTGTGGCCGGTTGCTCACGTCTGGCTGGCTTGGGCGTTACTGGCTCGCCCGAGGTATACGCGTATGCTGGCAATCGGCATGTCGGTGGTTGAAATCCTGATCATCATCACTCTGTTCACCCGCTTTCTGGTTGACCCGGAGTGGTCCATATGGCGCACCAACTGGTTTGTGAACAAGGTGTTTGTGCTGGCTTCGTTTTTCCTGGTGTTGGGTACGGCTCTGTTCCGGCCGGGAATGTTGAAAGCGCGTTCGGGATGAGCTTATTCATGTGACGCTCCTCGCCGGATTACATGCTTGCCTCTCCCGAGGGGCACTTCCATACCATCGCACTCTGCGTGCCAGGAGCGATTGCTTTGACTTGCGTCATGGACATTCAACAAGTCTGAGCACACATTTGAAAGCTACCCTCAGGACGGAGGACATCCAAGTGAACGTCAATGAAATTATGGTTACCGAAGTGGCGAGCTGTTCCCCCCAAACGACTTTGCAAGACATCGCCATGCTGATGTGGAATAACGACTGTGGTGCCATTCCGCTGGTTGACGACCAAGAGCATCCAGTCGCCATTATCACCGACCGGGACATCTCCATGGGCGCTGCGCTTCAACACAAACCATTGTGGGAACTTCGCGGCGAGGACATTTCCAGCGACCGGGAACTCTATTGCTGCAATCCGGACGACAGCATTCAAACAGCGCTCCAGTTGATGGAGGCGCACGAAGTGCGGCGCCTTCCCGTGGTCAATCAATACAACCAGCTTTGCGGTATGGTGAGTTTGGGGGATATCGTCTCCTTCACGGTTACCGAAAGCGACAAGAAACCCGGAGGTAAAAAGATTTCCTCAAAAGAGACAATCGAATTCCTTCGGCACATCAGTGCGCATCACTCTCTCCACAAGGCCACTGTGGCCATGTAGGGGCCAATTTCAGACTGCCGTCGACTGCCTGTTAGAGCGGCGGCTGCGCTGTATTCGGGAAAACCGAGCCGGGTTTTTTTGGGGCTTGCCAAACGCCAGGCAGCCCCCATTATTAGTTTACTAATACCGGGAGGGTTCGTTATGGCAGACAAAGAAAACACACATCAACCCGCTGACCAGGCGCCGGAACGTCTTGACCGAAAATTTTCCGTGTCTTCAAATCGGGGCAAGGGTAGCCATAAACTCCGGTATATTGAAACGGGCGGCGCTGCGGTGGATACGGAAGACTGCGCTCTTTGTCAGTCAGTTCCGAAGCTTTCCAAAGACCGGGAAAAAGAAGCCCCGGAATAGTTGATAGTCCGGGGCCTTGATTGCAAGCGTCAGGGGCGCGCTTCCAGTACGATATTGAACGGCGTTTCTGCGGCCTTGCGGACCGCTCGGAACCCTCCTTCTTTGATAACTTCCGTCAGTTTGCGCTCACCAGCCTGGGCGCCAAGCGCGAAGCCGGTCTGTTGCGCCAGTGCTGTAGGCACGCAAATACTGGTTGAAGCCGCGTAGAACAACCGCCCAACCGGGTTGAAATTATCGCTGAGCTCATCGCCGGCCATGGGTTCGACCACCATCCAGGTGCCATCCGGCTTGAGTTTCTCCAGGATGTGCGCAGCTGTTCCAACCGGGTCCCCCATATCGTGCAGGGCGTCAAAACAGGTCGCCAGATCAAAATCCCCCTCCTCGAAATCGCTCGCCGTCGCCTGTTCGAAGCGCACCCGGCGGGAATCCAGGCCGTGCTCGTCACGGTGGGCGTTGGCAGCATCAATGGATGCTCCGTGGAAGTCGTACCCGATAAACGTCGAGTTCGGAAACGCCGCCGCCATCAGCAGCGTGGAATGGCCATGGCCGCAGCCAAGATCGGCCACTCTTGCTCCGCGTTCGAGTTTCTCGACCACGCCATCCAGCGCCGGTAGCCAACTCTGTACCAGGTTATGGATGTAGCCGGGACGAAAGAACTTGGCAACAGCGCAGAACATGCAGTGAGCCTGGTCACCCCAGGCAACACCCTCGCCCGTCCGAAAACCCTCGCTCACCCTGGGCTCGTTTGCAAAGGTGGTGTAGGCATTCTCGAAGCCTCCGATCATGTAGACCGGGCTGTCTTCGTCAGCGAAAACCATGGCCTGTTCCGGGGGCAGCCGGAAGCGTTTGGTGGACCGGTCATAGTCCAGGTAGTTTGAGGCCGCGTGGTGGGCCAGCCATTCACGGAGGTACCGTTCGGAATAGCCGGTTCGCTCGGCAAGTTCGGACGAGGTTGCAGGCCCTCCACTCTGCAGCTCCTTGTACAGGCCGAGGCGATCGCCAAGTTTCACCAATGCCGCACTGTAGGCGCCGCCAAGGTCACCAAGAACTTGCCCCACAAAGGCATTGAGCTTGTTTTCATCGAAAGCTTGTAATGCTTCCATGATTTTTCTCCCGGTAATAGTTGAGGTATGACGTTGTCGCAGCGGACGTCACTATCATGGGGGGATCAGCCATACGGCTGAATGATCGTTCGTCCGGAGTGTATGACTGAATTACCGAACCTCTTGAACCGCCCGCTCACGACGCCACACTGCGGGGGGCTGGCCGACGGCACGCTTGAAGGATCGGCTGAAGGCTTCTTCCGATTCATAACCGACTTCACGGGCGATGGTGACCATCTTGGCGTTGCTTTCCACCAACAGGTTGGAGGCAACCTGCATGCGCCAGCATCGCAGATACTGCATGGGGGGCTGCCCGACCAGTTCGACAAACCGGTCCTGCAGTGCGGAGCGTGAGAGGCCAGCATGGCTAGAGAGTTTTTCCAGCGTCCAGGCTTCCGCCGGCTGGCTGTGCATCAGGCTGAGAACCCGGCCAACATGTCGATCACGCAACGCGGCCAGCCAACCAGTCTGACTTTTTGACATAGTGCTGAGATGGAGCCGGATGAGATCAACGAACATCATTTCGCTCATCCGTTCGAGGACGGCTTCACCACCGGGTCGACCGGTGCGGGACTCGGTTTCTGCGAGCCTGGCGAGCTGACCGGCCCAGCTGTCTACTGATAATTCGCTGGCGCGGGCATGAATGACCCGAGGCAGTGCGGAAAGCAAGGGATTGAACGGGCCGCGATCACAACCCAGAAAACCGCACAGCAATGTGGCGCTAGGCGGATTTGATACGGTTTCGGGGCAAGGTATTGCAGGCTGGATGTGCCGATCGTCTTGCTGACGAACCATGAACGGTAAGCCTTCGCGCTTTTTCAGGTTTGCCATCAGAAATGGAAGATCAGGCGCTGCACGCAACCCCGGAACGCTGGACATCACGTGGGGATCGCCGTGGGGAAAGAGGATGACATCCCCTGCATTCATTTGAAATTGTGGCTCCCCTGTTATGCCCGCCCAACAGGTTCCGCCCAGTACGATATGATATTCCATCATGTGCTCGGACGCCGGCATGACGGCACTGGAAATCAGCGCGGAGGCAGGCGCCTCGGTAACCCAGGCCCCGACACATTCGACATTGAAAAACAGCGCTCCGCGCAGACGAATATAACGAAGTAGTCCGGAAAGCACATCCTCGCTCATGATTGTTGCCCTGGTCGTTGGCTTTTGCCCAGATCCGCAACCGAATTTCTGATCAAAATTTATTCAATCATAAACGGAGAAGGAAAGCGCCTTAAGTTTCCTCAGGTCAATTTGTTGAGGAACGTGACGTTCTAAGCTGTGTTAAAAACGGTTATACAGTGACTTCGTAACGCACAGGATTGAGATATCCGGATGATCAAGCATTGTCGTTTTCGGGCTGAGCATGGCGGTTCTCGGCTGGGTGATTGGCAGTGATGCCCAACTGGCTTTGTTGCATGCCCTTTGGGAGATGGGTGGCACGATACTGATAGGGGTCGCCGTTGGCCTGCCCGTAGCATGGCTGACTGGTCGCCTCAAGAGGGGAGAGCCCACTCAGGTGGAAGCAATTGCGATCATACTATTATTGGCCGGGCTCTCCTCGTTGCTGGGCGTGTCTGCACTGCTGGCGTCCATGATTGCCGGAAGCCTGGTTGCCAATCTGTCCCACCACCATAGCCGGTCATTCCGGGAGATCGAGCATATTGAGGGGCCATTCCTGGTGTTCTTCTTTGTGCTTTCCGGGGCAAGCGTTGATCTGTACAAGGTGGATGATGCAATACTGCTGACTCTCGCCTATGTCTTTCTACGGTTGGCCGGCCGGGTATCAGGAGGCTATCTTGCAGTGAGGTTCAGTCCCGCAGGGCACGAGGCGCTGCCCCGGAATATCGGCCTGGCGCTGACACCCCAGGCAGGTGTGGCGATCGGTATGGCGTTGCTGGAGGCGGAACGGTTTCCGGAATTCCGCGGTTCTATTCTTCCGGTGGTGGTTGCTTCTACCATTTTTTTTGAGCTGATCGGACCGGTGCTTGTCAGACGGGTACTGCGTTGAAAAACTGGCGGACGCAGCGTTGGAGCCGACACTCTTCAGTCAGTGAATTGCCTCACGCGTACCGCACATCTACCGCAATACTGTGTAGTTTTTCATCTTCCTCTTTTTGTTACTTTGGGGTGTGTGTGACCGAATCGGGGCCAGCCGCAGCCATTCGCGGAGCGGGCTCTTCCCGATCCAAAAACAGCACAAGGAGGAATTCGCCATGCGTGCTCCATTAAAGGTCTTGCTGATCAGTGTCTTGTTTACCACCGGCATTCTGCTGCAAGGATGTTCCGATAACGGTGAGGAAGAAGAACCGGTGTCGGAGAATCAGACGACCCCGGATGAACAAACGACCATGGGTGAGCAGGCGGCTCCGGAGGAACAGGCAACCACGGAGGAGAGAGAAGGAGTAACTGAAACTACGTCCATGGAGCGCAAGAGCGCACCGGCAGACGCCGAAGTTACCATACTAAGCCCAGAGGATGGCGCCTCTGTCACCAGTCCGGTGACTGTGGAATTCGGCCTGGAAGGTATGGAAGTTGCCGAGGCGGGCAGTGACCAGGAGAATACCGGGCACCACCATCTTTTAGTTGATCTGGATGAGCTGCCACCCATGGATGCACCCTTGCCGTCTACGGATCAGATTGTTCATTTTGGCGGTGGCCAGACCAGTACCGAGCTGGAACTGGAGCCCGGTGAACATACGCTGCAGTTGATAATGGGCGATTCCGGGCACGTGCCCCACGAGCCTCCGGTTATGTCGGAAAAGATCACTGTTACGGTGGAATGATCCTAATGACAGGCCTGTAGCGGGCTGGTCCAGCCGAATTGTGATGGAAACTCGGGATCTTCAGATTTACTTTTGGGGCTTGCCAAACTTCAGGCAACCCTCATCATTAGTTTACTGATACCGAGAGGGTTCGTAATGGCAGGCTCAAAAAACGCGCATCAATCTGCAGATCAGGCGCCGGAACGTTTTGACCAGAAATTTCCTGTGTCCTCAAATCGGGGCAGGGGCTGTCATAGCTCCGTTATGTTGAAACGGGTGCTGCAGTCGATACGGAAGACTGCACTCTTTGTCAGTCCCGGAGCTTTCCAATGGCGAGGGAAATGGTAAGTCGCGGAGTAGTTGATAGTCTGAGACTTTGAGTTCTTCCTGGTCTTTTAAATGAAGTCGAGCTCGTGATTGGTTTAGATCATGGATCGATTCGACTGCCGTCGTCGGGCCCGATGATCGCAGCCGGCAGTTCAGGCTTGTCATGGCCTCGATCCATGCGGACTGGCATCAATTTTGAAGGCCCCATATTTGGTGGCAAGGCTGGCGGTTGACATCTAGACACCTACTAGCCAGCCCAATATCGCCGCATCCCAGCTCACTGGTCGCGCGCCAACAAATCAATCAATTCCGGCACAATGGCATTGCCATGGCCCTGTTCATTGGCTTGCCGATAAAGCTGGCCGACGCTGTCTGAGACCCGGTGGGAAGCGCCCAACTCATCCACCATCTGGGCGTAATAGTCCAGATCCTTGAGGGCATTGGCCAGGGAGAAGCGAAACCCCGAGGGGTCGTTCGCCAGCATAAAGGGTTTTAGCCGCTCAAACGCCGCACCACCGCCGCCGCCATTGCCTAACACTTCTGCCAGCGCTGCAGCATCAATGCCGGCCCGCCGACCGGCCGCCGCCGCCTCGGCCAGTACCGCACAGAAGCTCAGGGATACGTAGTTGTGCAGTAGTTTGACCTGATGCCCCATGCCGACCGGCCCGACATGGGTGATGTGTTCGGCGAAGGCCTGTAACAGCGGTTTCACTTCGGCAAAAAGCTCATCCGCCGCGCCGACGATCAGGTTGAGCCTACCCTCTTCGGCCTCCTTGGGTGTGCGCGTCATGGCCGCATCGAGAAAACGTACGCCCTGTGCTGTTACCCGCTCTTCGATCTGCCGGGTTGAGCTGGGTATGGCGGTGGAGCAGTCAATGATCAGGGCCCCGGCGCTGACTCCCACCATGACACCCTCGGGCTCGAACAGGACGGCTTCGACCTGGGGGCTGCCGGTGACACAGAGAATCACCACCTCTGACCGGGCCGCGACCGCCGCGGCACTGCTGAGAGAAACCGCGCCCTGGGCCAGGAGATCAGCAACCGGCTGGTTGCCGACGTGGTCCAGGAAACAGAGCTCGTGGCCATGAGCCATCAGGTTCTTGGCAATGCCGTGGCCCATCAGGCCGACCCCGATCAGACCGATCTTGCGGCTAGCGTCTGGAGACCGTGTTTCTGTTGCAACGCCCATGGCGAAAGTCCTCCCCTTAGGGGCCGTAGAGTAAATCGACCAGGCCCATGGAGATCCAGGGCATGTAGGTAATGGCGATCAGGCACGCGAGCACCACCAGCACAAAGCGCATGAGCCAGGGTAGCAACTGATCGATCGAGAGCTTGGCCACGGCACAGGCGGCAAACAGGTTGACCCCCAGGGGTGGGGTGAACATGCCCAAGGCCAGGTTGACCACTACAATCAGCCCGAAATGCACCGGATCGATACCATAGTAGATGGCAATGGGCGTGAAGATCGGCGCCAGCACCAGGATGGCCGCGGAGGTCTCGACGAACATGCCGACGATCAACAGCATGACGTTCACCGCCAGCAGGAACGAAACCGGACTATCGAACACCTCGGTGACCCAGGCGGCCACCTCCCGCGGTAAGCCGGAGCGGGTGATGAGGAAGCTGAACAACGCCGCGGCGGCAATGATCAGCATGACCGCAGCCGTGGAGATGACGCTGGCGCGAAAGATAGGCCAGAGGTCAGCCAGGCTCAGTTCCCGGTAGATCAGCCCCCCGACGATGAGGGCGTAGACCACGGCAACCGCCGAGGCCTCAGTCGGAGTGAAGACTCCGCCATAGATGCCGCCAATCACCACCACCGGCATCAGCAGGGCACCCCACGCGCGCCTGAAAGCTACCAGGAAGGAGGAACGGTCTTCGTGATCCCGCAGCCCGTAGCCACGCAGTTTGCAAAACACATACAGAAATAGTAGTAGCGCGCCGCCGATCAGCAGGCCCGGACCGATGCCGGCAATAAAGAGCTTGCCGATGGACGTATCCGTGCTGACCCCATAGAGAATCAGCGGTATCGAGGGCGGAATCAGAACCCCGAGTTCAGCCGAAGAGGCCTGGATTGACGCTGCCAGGGGCCGCGGGTAGCCGTGCTTGACCATCGCCGGAATCAGGATCGAGCCGATGGCGAAGGTCGTGGCGATGCTGGATCCGGAAACCGCGGCGAACATCATGCAGGTCAGCACACAGGTCATTGCCAGACCACCCTGAAGCCCGCCGACAATCGACTTGGCCAGGTCAACCAGGCGCCCGGAAATGCCACCATCGGCCATCAGGTTGCCCGCAAGGATAAAGAACGGAATCGCCATCAACGGGAAGTTGTCGATCCCGACGAACATTTGCTGGGGCACCAGTAATAACGGCATATTGGTAAAAAACTCGATGCCGATGATGGACGCCAGTACGATCGAAATAGCGATCGGGACCCCGAGCGCGAAGAACAGGATCAATCCCAATCCAATGGCCGCATTCATTGGCGTGTTCCTTTTTCAAATTGGGCCGAGTTCCGGTTGGCGCTGCAGCCATCCCTCGGTTCTGCAGTTGACGAGCGCTCCATGTCGGCGTGCCGCTCCCGAGCCGCCTGCTCCTCGGGGAGCTCACTGTTGTCGGGGCCAATGCGCTCACAGCCGGTTGCCTGGGCCAGTAGCCGTCCGACCACTGCCACGAGCGCAAACATGGCGCCGACCGGCATAGCTGCGTAAGCCCAGGCGATCGAGACGCCAAGTCCTGACAGCATCTGGGTCTTGACCCTGAAGCCCATGGCCGTGCCATAGTACAACAGCACCAGCAGTACAATGGCGCAGCACACTGCAATCAAGGCTTCAAGCCAGATCAGGCGGCGTGCAGGCAATAACCGGTAGATGACCTCGACGGACATCATGAAGCCCCCGCGGAAACCGGCGGCAGCCCCGAGAAATACGCACCAGATCATCGCCGATCGGGAGATGACTTCGGACCAGGTCGACGGTTGGTCCAGCAGAAATCGGGTCAGTACCTGGTAGAAACCGAGGGTAACCGAGATGACAAGCATGACCACCGCGGCAATCAGCGCGATCTTCGTGGTCAGCCTTTCAAAGCGTAAAAAGAGTTCAACCATCGTGGTCACCGTCAGATCACAATCAAAACACAGCAAGCCCCGGGTGTTGTGATGCAAGCAACGCATCACAACACCGGATGTGTGGACAGGGGTGCCTGATCCTTATCAGGCGCCCCTGTCCTGGTGCGGTCCTGTATTCAGCAACTGCTGGCACGAATCCGCTTCAACATCTCGTTCCCGTACTGGTCGGTGTACACTTTATAGGCTGGCTCAACCGCTTTCTGGAACGGCGCTTTATCCACATCAGTGGTTACCGTCATGCCTTCTCCCCGCAGAAGGGCAACGCCGTCTTTTTCAAGCCGGGTTACTTCATCGCGGGTAGCTTCGGCTGAGGCATCAGCCGCTTGCTGGAACCAAGACCGCTGCTCTTCATTGAGGCCTTCAAGCAGAACCGGTGAGCCCAGAACGATGGCCGGCGAATAAACATGACCGGTCAGAGTCAGGTAGTCCTGCACTTCCCAGAACTTGGTGGCTACAATGACCGTGATGGGGTTTTCCTGACCATCGACGGTGCCTTGTTGCAGCGCCGTAAATACCTCGGGGAAGGCCATTGGCGTCGGGTGTACACCCATCTGCTCGAAGGCGGCCATGTGGACTTTGTTTTCCATAGTGCGGACTTTCAGGCCTTTGGCATCCTCGGGGCTATTGATCTGAAGCTTACTGTTGGTCATGTGGCGGAAGCCATTTTCCGACCAGGCCAGACCAACCAGATTGTGGTCCCCCATCTTGGCCAGCAGGTCTTGGCCAATTTCACTGTCCAGCACGCAGCGCGCCTCTTCGTAGTCCGCAAACAGGAACGGCAGATCGAGCACATAACTCTCAGGCACGAAATTGCCAAGAGGCCCGGACGAGGTGATGACGACGTCCACAGTGCCGATCTGTAGGCCCTCGATCATGGCGCGTTCGCCACCGAGGGAGCCGGAGGGGTGCTCCGCAACTTTGAATTCACCGTCGCTGAGCCGCTCAAGCGTTTCCTTGAAAGCATCAGCACCGACAGAGTAGTGGGAACTGTCCGACAGCGTATGTCCGAGGTTGACGGTCTGTTCCGCCTGCAGGCCCATGGCCGCGAAGGTCAGAGTGGCAGCAGACAGCCCTGCAATGGCAGTGGTTAGCTTACGGCGAGCAGATATTATTGTTTTCATGGGTTTGCCTCTTCTTGGTTTCACGCTTGGGGTACCCCTCGACCGGCGGCCGAGGGGCTCAGGAGCGTTCGTTAAGGCGAGCGCTCATTAAGGAAAGCATCGACGATATCTGAAAAACTGGTATCACCGGAAAAACCCAGGTCCCGGGCACGGCGCGCATCGAATGCTGCAGGCCAACTGGAAACAATCGCGGTGATTCGGGGATCCGGTTCATGGCGGACCAGTGCAAGTGCCTGGTCTCCGCCATGCTCCCGTAGGTTTTCGAGCATGCCGGCGACACTGACGGTAATCCCGGGCAGCATGACGCTGCGGGACAGCCCGAAGTCTGCCCCCGGCACTTCGGCGCCATGAATCAGTGCGTCGATGACCCGACCCGGTGACATCACAAACAGGTTCAGGTCCGTTGGCACCGGACAAATAGCCTCCTCCCCGTTAAAGGGTTCCCGCAGGATACTGGAGGCAAAACTGGACGCTGCAGCATTGGGCCGGCCCGGACGGATAACGATAGTGGGCAGGCGCAGCACCCGGCCATCAATCAGGCCACGGCGGCTGTAATCATTGATCATCAGCTCGCACATGGCCTTCTGGGTACCATAGGAACTTTGGGGCGTCAGGGCCGTCATGTCGTCCAGCACTGGCGGCAGAGCGCCGCCATAAACCGCAACCGAGCTGGCCATGATCAGCCGGGTCGTTGACAGCTTCCGGCTACGGCATCCTTCCACCAACGCACAGGTGGCACCGAAATTGACGGACCACCCGAGATCAAGGTCCGCCTCGGCGGCGGAGCTGACCACAGCGGCAAGGTGGAAAATCACATCTGGACGGCTATCGAGGATGGCATCAAGACTGCCAGGGACGGAGATATCCACAGCATGGGTGTGGATCTTGGGAGCGTTCGATTCAGGTCCACTGGAGTCCGGCACGCTTGCAGTAACCTGATCAACTAGCGTCAGGCGAGTCAGGGCCTTGCCGGCCAACTCATCGCGGGCCATCAAAGCCTGGATCAGGCGTTGGCCCAGAAAGCCAGCGGCGCCGGTTATCAGAATATGCATGATCAAATCCTTGTTATTGCTGTGGTCAATCTAGTTCGAGATTCTCTGGGTTCGCTACCTTGCAAGCACCTGGCCGGTTAACCCGTAGGCTTGCCCCCAACTCAGTCCCGCTGCCGTGGCGCCGGCTGGCCGGTACTCACAACCAACCCAGCCCTCGTAACCCAGCGCCTCCAGGCGATCGAGAACAGCCGGGTAATTCACCTCACCCCGATCCGGTTCGTGGCGTTCGGGCACACCGGCGATCTGGACGTGACCAATATTGGCAAACTGGGTTTCAAGGTTGCGGATCAGGTCGCCCTCGACAATCTGGCAGTGGTAAAGATCAAACTGCACTCGCAGATTTTTCGCCCCCACCTGTTCCAGGACAGCCCGGGCCTGGGCCTGGGTGTTAAGTAAAAATCGGGGCATGTCACGGGGATTGATTGGCTCCACCAGCAGGGTTTTACCTTTTTTCGAGAACTCTGATGCCGCATAACGCAGGTTGCTGATATAGGTTTCCCAATACGCCGCACGGGTTGTCTCGTCGGCATTCTCCGGCAGCAAGCCCGCCATGGCATGTACCCTCGGACAGTCCAGCGCCTCGGCATAGTGCAGGGCCTCGGCAACAGAATCCCGGAATTCAGCTTCCCGGCCGGGCAGGCTTGTCAGCCCTCGCTCACCCGCATCCCAGTCCCCCGGTGGCAGATTGAACAGCACCTGGCTCAGGCCCGGCGAATCCAGAGCTGCCCTCAAATCCTCGGTGCTGTAGGCATAAGGAAACAGGTATTCGACCCCCTGGAAACCGGTCGCCGCCGCGGCCGCAAATCGGTCGAGGAAGTCGTGCTCAGTGAACAACATGCTCAGGTTGGCGGCCAGTCGGATCACATCAGGGTCCTCATCGGTATCAAGCCCATGGGTAGTCAGTCACGAGGGAAACGTGCCTCCAGATCAGCAATTTGCTGTGCGCTGAGAACCCGGGGGTTCTGGCCTCGAAGCAGCAGGAACAGTTTCGCGGTTTCCTCCAGTTCCTCGGTGGCATAAACCGCCGCTTCCAAGGTCTTACCCGCCACCACTGGTCCGTGATTGGCCAGCAACACCGCACTGTGTTTGCCTGCCAGCCCTTGGACCGCACCCGCCAGCGCCGGATCGCCGGGTATGTGATAAGGCACCAGGGGCAGCTTGCCGACCCGCATGACGTAATAGGCGGTCAGCGGGGGTATGCAGTCGCAGGGATCGGTCTCCGGCAAGCAGGACACTGCCACCGAATGGGTGGAGTGCAAGTGGACAATCGCTCCGGACTGGGGACGCTCGTCATACATCGCCATGTGCAGAAAACTTTCTTTGGTGGGAGCATCGCCGTCCACCAGGTTGCCATTGGCATCCAGCCGCGCCAGCTTTGCCGGATCCAGTCGTCCCATGCAGGCATTGGTGGGCGTCATCAGCCAGCCTCCATCTTCCAGTCGCACGCTGATGTTGCCACTGGAACCCATGGTCAAGCCGCGATCGAAAAGCGACTGGCCGTACACCACGACCTGCTCCCGGAGGCGATTGATGTCATGGCAGCTCATTGGAGCACCTCAAAGGCCCGGGTGAAGAAATTTTCTGCGCCAAAATTGCCAGATTTCAGAGCCAGTGACAGAGGCTTATCCCGGCCGTCGATCTGCGCCTGGGTCCAGGGAACACCAGGATCAATCTGGCTACCGATTCGAAGGGCCTTGATGCCCAAAGCGGACACCACGGCACCGGAGGTTTCTCCTCCCGCCAGAATCAACCGACCAACGCCTTCGTTCACTAAAGTCTTGGCCAGGTTGGCGAGGGCCGCCTCAACCAGGTCACCAGATGCCGTAACACCGAGCCGCTCCTGGGCTTGCTGGACCCTGTCCGCTGCGGCAGATGCATAAACAATCAGCGGAACACCGCGGCCAACTCTATCCCGTGCGAAGTTCAACGCTTCGTGATAATGGGCGTCGCTGGCCGCCAGTGCCAGTGGGTCGAGGGCGAAACCCTCGTAGTGTTTGAGAAAGTCAGCGATCTGGACCAGCGTTGCCCGTGAACAACTGCCGGAGAGCACCAGTGCGCCACCGCTGGCTGGCTCGAGTTGACCGGCATCAGCGGTATGGCTGAACCAGCCTCGCCCACGATATTCCGCGGGCAGGGCCTGCCCCAATCCGGAACCACCGGTAACCAATGGGAAATCCACAACGGCCCCGGCGATGGCCTGGAGGTCGTCTTCATCCAGGCTGTCGCAGATGACGTGGCGCAGGCCTTTGTCATTGGCCTGATCGAGGTGGGCCCGCGCGGCAGTGGCACCCCCCTTAAGAACGGAATGGTTCAACAGGCCCACGGGCCACTTGCTCTGCTGCGACAGAACCCTCACCAGATCGGCGTCAGTCATTGGGTTCAGCGGATGCTGCTCCATGCCGCTGTCATTGAGCAGCCGGTCGCCCACAAACAGATGGCCTTGATAGACGGTGCGCCCGTTAACCGGGAATGCTGGCACCATGACCGTCTGGCTGGCGCCGAGGGATTCGAGCAGGGCGTCCGCCACAGGGCCGATATTGCCTCGTGGGGTAGAATCGAAGGTGGAACAGTATTTGAAGAAAATCTGCCGGGCACCCTGTGCTTTCAGCCAGTTCAGGGCGTCCAGTGACTGGGAAACCGCCTGGCTGGCCGTACAGGAGCGTGACTTCAGCGCGACAACCACCGCATCCACGTCATCAAGCTGCAGTGGGGTGGCAGGCACGCCGATTACCTGAAGCGTGCGCATGCCCTCCCGGACCAGGTTATTGGCCAGGTCGGTGGCCCCGGTAAAATCGTCGGCAATAGCGCCCAGTACAATCTTCATAGCCAGTTCTCGTGCTGATTCATGGTCGCGGCTCATGCGACGGCATCGTTGGCTGCTGGTAGCTTGATGCCGGACAACCGCTGGTAAACTTTGATCACGGCGGAATCGTCCTCCCGCCCCAGGCCTGCGCTACTTGCTGCAGTGAACTGCTGGAGGGCGCTGGCGGCGACGGGCATTGACAGCTTCAACTCACGCCCCGCCTGGTGCACAATATTTAGGTCCTTGACAAAAATATCCACCGCCGACAGCGGCGTGTAATCGCCCTTCAAAATGTGCGGAACCCGATTTTCGAACATCCATGAATTACCGGCGGAATGGGTGATGACGTCGTAGAGGGTGTCCGGATCTATGCCCATGCGGATGCCCAGGGCCATGGCTTCGGCAGCGGCGGCGATGTGGACGCCAGCCAAGTGCTGATTGACCAATTTGACGCTGGAACCTGCGCCTGGGGCATTGCCGAGACGATAAACAGTCGCCGCCATCGCGGCCAGGACCGATTCACCCGCGGCGTAAGCCATGGTGCTGCCAGAAGACATGACGGAGAGCTCACCCGATCTTGCCTTCGCAACGCCACCACTCAGGGGCGAATCCAGCATCAGCAACCCCCGGTCGGTAAGGCGCTCACCGAGGGCCGTGGCATAGCTTGGGGCCACGGTGGCGCATTGCAGAATGAGACTCCCGGCTGCCAGTTCGATGGCCAGTCCCTGCGCCCCGAACAGCACGGTTTCCACCTGATCGGCATTTACCACGATCAGTAGCACAATGTGGCATTCGGGGCTGAGTGCAGCCGCTGATGTGACACAGCGCCCGCCACTGTGGACAAAGCTCTCTCGGGCCGCTTCGGAAACGTCATAGCCAATCACGTCAAAGCCGGCGTCAAGCAATGCCAGTGCCGTGCCCATGCCCATGGCGCCAAGTCCCACTACGCCGACTGTTTTAGATTGCACTTGTTGCATCATCCGGGGGAAGCCCCTGCTATTATCTTTGGAATTGTCAAATGTTAGCGCTACCATATTGATAGCTCAAGCATTGAAAAGAAGCAAGAGATAATGAGGCACACCGACTAATGTCCAACTCGATCCAGAAACCAAAAAGACCGCGCAAAGGCTCTATGCAACCTACCATCGCCGATGTCGCCCGGGAGGCTGAGGTCTCCGCCATCACGGTGTCGCGGGTGCTCAATGCGCCGGATAGTGTTCGCGCCAAGACCCGCGCCCGGGTGGAAGCTGCCATCGACAAAGTTGGTTACGTTCGCAATATGCTGGCCGGGAGCTTGGCATCCGCCAATTCCCGTTTTATTGCGGTAGTGGTGCCATCCCTGTCCAACATCGTATTCATCGAGGTCATCGAAGGCTTACAGAATGAATTCGAGAAATACGGCTATCAGATCCTGCTCGGCAACACCGACTACGACCTTGAGCGGGAATGCCAGTTGGTCAGAACTTTTTTGGGCTGGTCATCCTCCGCTTTGGTCATTACCGGCTTGCGGCACAATGATGCGTGTCAGAAAATTCTCGGCCAGTGGCCCAACCCCATCGCTGAAATCATGGAACTGGGGGAAGCGCTGGACATCAATGTTGGTCTTGATCATCCTGAAGCGGGCCGCTGCATGGCACGGTATCTCCTCGACCGAGGCTATCAACGTATTGCCTATGTCGCCGCCCAGATGGCCAATGACTACCGGGCCCGCCTGCGTTACGAGGGCCACCGGGAAATTCTGGAGGCGGCCGGTCTTGAGGCCCCGCTTATCGAAATGGACCAGTTGGGCCAGTTCGAGACCGGTGCTCAGGCCCTGGATAAGGTGAGGGCGGAACTTCCTGACGCCGATGCCATCCACTTCGCCAACGACGACCTGGCGACCGGTGCGATCCTGCATGCCCAGCGCCGGGGGATCCGTGTGCCTGAGGATGTCGCAATTGCTGGTTTCAATGGTTTGGCCATTGGCCAGCACATTTCCCCAACCCTCACCACTATCCGCTCTCCACGGGAAACGATCGGCCGTCTCACTGCCCACGCCATTATTGCCCGACTGGAAGGCCAACCATTGGCCACACTCAGTCATGATGTGGGGTTTGAATTGCATGCTGGCGAAAGTGCGTAGTTGGTTTCGAATTCCGGACCAAGCTTCCAGCTCCTCGACGATGCCCGGGCCCATGTTAATTTCCCGCGGTGTCGGCGCTTTTGCCCTGAAAGGCTATTCTCGTCCTGCAGGTTACAGGAATGGACGACGTCCCCCTCGAAGTCACGGGAGCTATCAAAGTCGGGCAGGTAGGGCTCCTGCAGCACGCCGTTGCACATAACAACGAAGTAAAAAGCACGGGTTTCTGGTTTGGTATTATTGATGATGTCGCGTGTCTGAACCTGGAAACCAGGATACTTGCCTGATGCGGTGTACACAAACAGCGGGTCAATCGCACCTGCGGTACATTTATCAGCCTTGATCAACGGCTCGCTGCACCGCCACGTAATGCGTGGCATTCAATGGTGAGCGGCGTGCCGTCCTTGCGATAGTTAATGATGCTGCATTCCTAAGCCACCACCTTCTCCCGGGCGAAGTCTTGCAGAAAGTCTGGCAACTCGCCCGGAGGCATTGGCCGGCTCAGGTGATAACCCTGGGCAATGTCACACCCGGCGGCCTTGAAGCAATGCAGGCTTTCCACCGAAACGAGCCGCTAACCGCCGGAACCGAGCCAAACGCTATCAGCCGTTTAAGACATTTAAATGACAAGCTCCGAACTCTTTGCTGGCATAGTGCCGAACCAGCTCCAGGCCAATGCCGCGATTGGTGCCAGTAATGACAACGGTTTTGTTATCAGGCATAAAAATCTCCTAAAGTAGGCTTTCTGAACCGGATTGGATCATGATAGGCCACCACCTCACCATCACCACACAACGATAAGGGATGCATGCTTCACGAACTGGGTTTTGGCGGAATGCTGTTCAGTCCATTGTTGGTGCTGGTGCCAATGGCGTTTATATTGAGCGCTGTCACCCGGTTGGCGTTGCACCGCCTGGACCTGCGCCGCCACATCTGGAAAGAAGCATGGTTCGATGTCGCCGCGTTCGTGTGCTACCTGGCAATAATCGTTTATCTGTTTGGGGGCTAGGGAAGATTCATGGGAAAGCTACTGCGTGTTGGTCTTACGTTGCTGGTGGTTACGATAGCGGTTGTTGCCGGTAGCTGGGTCTGGAACCATTACCTCTATTCGCCATGGACCCGCGACGGCAGGATACGGGCTGATGTCATCACGATTGCGCCAGATGTTTCAGGCTGGGTCACGCAAGTGAGCGTGAAGAATAACCAGGCTGTAAACCAGGGCGATCCGCTCTTTACCATTGACGATACGCGCTATCAGGCTGTGTTTGCCGAAGCCAGGGCGAAAGTTGCAGAGCAACACAGTGCTCTGGAGCTGGCCAGGCATAGGTACCAGAGCCGACAAGGGCTGTCTGACCCCCAGGCCATCACCGAGCAAGACCTGGAAACCTACCGCATCAATATGGAATCTGCGAAGGCCCGTCTTGAACTCGCCAGGGCGAAACTGGAGATGGCACGTATTGATCTGGAGCGTACGCAGGTTGTGGCGCCAGCAGACGGCATTATCAGCAACCTCTATCTGCGCCAGGGCAATTACGTCAATCGAGGGACGACGGTGTTGTCTGAGCTGAAAACCGATTCGTTTTATGTCACCGGGTACTTTGAAGAAACCAAGCTGCAGATGGTACAGGTGGGGCAGTCCGCACGGATGACACTGATGGGTGGCGACCGGACGTTGAAGGGTACCGTCATCAGCATTGCCCCGGGGATTGCCGATATCAACACCAGCAGCAACGCCCAGATGCTTCCCCAGGTGCAACAGGCATTCAACTGGGTGCGGTTGGCCCAGCGGATTCCGGTGGATATCGCGTTGGACCCGGTGCCGGAGGATATACATCTGAGTGCCGGGATGACGGTGTCGATTAATCTGGACTCCGAGTAGCGGGCCGGCGCCTATGTCTCTGCATCCTCTATTGGCGCAACTCCTGACGCCGAACCGATACGCCGTGATCTTCGCCATCAAGGGTGTGGTCGCCATGTCGTTGGCGCTGTTTGTATCGATGGCCCTGCAACTGGACCGTCCCTACTGGGCGATGGTTGCGGCGATTTTCCTGCAGATCCGCCCGGAAAGCGGGCTGGTGATCGAGAAAGCGCTTTGCCTGATCGTGGGTTCGGCGGTTGGCGGCGGTTTTGGCATTCTGGTGCTGGCGCTCCTGACGCCTTACCCCCTGCTGGCACTGGGCATGTTAGCTCTGTGGATTGGCGTGAATTCGGCAGCCTCCTCCATGGTGCACAACCTCAACTATATCTACGCGTTCGCAATGGCGGGGATGACGGCCGGGCTGGTCGTTATTCTGATGATGGCGGATGCCAGCACAACGAACAGTCAGGCGGTTTTTGCCATCGCCCAGGCCCGGATCAGCGAGATCGCCACCGGCGCCGTATGCGCCATGCTGGTCAGCCAGTTGTTATGGCCAGTGACCGTAAAAGAGGGCCTGCGGGTGAATGCCCGCAAGGTGATCAACAAAACCCTGGCCTATCTCACGCTGGAACTGGAGCCAGGAAGTTCCCACGAGCAGCGGCACCAGCACGCGGACGAGATTCTCGAAACTCTGGTGGTGCTCAATGACGATTCCAGCGCTGCTACCTATGAGGGCCCGGAAGGCTCCGGCCGGAGCAGGGCAACCAATTTGTTGTGCAACAAGGTGATGTCACTGCTGGCGGTTACTCAGATTATGGGGCGCTTCCAGAGAAATCATGGTGACCTGGTGTCACCCGCGTTCAGTGAGGTGTTGAGCCAGATGCGGCAATACTTCAGGGCAATTGCGGAAGCCGACAGCTACCAGGAAGGTTACCGGCTTGCCCATGTGCTGCGTAGGTCTTTGCTGGAGCAGCGGTCCGGATTCAGGAATGAGTCCGCCATCGTGACACGTCTGACCAGGACGGCGCTGGAGCTGGTGAGCGATCTGGTGGTCGTATTGCGGGCCTATAACGCACTGGAAAGCCGTGACCGGACGCTGCTCAAGGCACCGATGCTGGAAACCCATCGGGATCCGCTGGTCGCACTGATCAACGGGTTTCGCACGGCCCTGATATTTGTCATCGGGGCAGTGATCTGGATCCAGACGGCAAGCTCGGCGGCTTTGATGATCATGATCATGCCGGTGGTGTTTTCCGTGATGTTCGCCCGTTTCTCGCTGGTTGAGCTAACGCCTATTCTGCGTCGGATTCTGATGGGTGCAACGGTGGCTATTCCCGTCGCCCTGATCTTTGGGCTGGGCTTGTTATCCCGTGCCAGTGGCAATGTCGAACTCCTGATACTGGTTCTGGCCGGCCCTTTTTTCTTCGGCCTGCTGGCCATTGCCAATCGCCCCACGCTGCCTTATGGGCTGGGCTTCTGCATTTCGTTCACCATCATCACCCAGCCCAGCAACAGCATGACATTCAATGCCGAAAATGCGGTGAATATTGCACTGGGCCTGTTTGTTGGAATCAGTATTCTCTATTGGGTATTCAAACTCATTACCCCGCCAGGCAGCCGGTTTATGCAGCGCCGCCTGCTGAGATCAACGGCTCGTGATCTGACCGCAATTGATGATCACGAACAGCCGGAAAACTGGTTCAATGGTCGTATGGGGGAGCGTCTGTTGCGGCTGGCCAATTATGACCAGAGTTCGGAAAGCAGCGATCGCTATATGACAGACCTGGGATTTACCGGGCTTAATCTCGGACATGTGTCCATTCGACTGCGAAAGCTGATACAGGACCATCGCAGCCCCACGGTGGATATGCTTCTGAAGGAGTGGCAGCAGACCCTGGCCGAAACCTACCTGTTAAGTGCCCGGGGTGCCGTGAATCCAGCTTTCCGGAGGGTAAGCGCCAGACTACTCGAGGCAATTCGTGCCCAAAGGGACCCGGACCAGAAAACGATTACCATCGAAGGCATGTTTGAGCGGCTGGCACTGACGTTGGAGCGAACCGCCAGAACGGTGGCTGAGGCGACAGGCCAGCCGCAAATAGCCTCCCCAGTGCCTGAACCGGTGGCTTGAAGAACGCAGAATGGACACTGAATCTCCCCAATCCAGGAAATGATGCTGAGGACAGGCCAGGTCTGGGGCAGCCTCAAATTGAAACCGTGTCTAGATAAAAGCGCTACTCGCCACCCAGACTCCAAACCCAGTGAGCGCCACACCAACGATTCGGTCAAATGCACGACCAAGGGGCAATAACCGTTCCGCGAGTATGTAAGCTGAAATGACCGCGGCCCAGGCAATGCTCATGGCTCCAACCACAAACAGCACAACCATGAGCAGCCAGCAACAGCCGACGCACCAGATGGCGTAATGCCCGCCCATACCAAAAGCCCCCGCGACGCCGTCACGCCAATCCGTCATCATAAAGCCAAGTGGCGAACGACAGCGCGCGACACAGCGGGCTTTGATCGGGGACCACTGCCAGACCCCTGCAGCAATCAAACACGCGCCTGCAAACGGTCCCTGGGTGATACGCAGATCCATACTGAGTAGCTCGGCCTGCTGGAGCGTCCAGTGTGCCAGCGCGTATACAATGCCGACCACACACCACATGGCGAGATAGCCCATCAAATACGCCAGCGACGCCAACGGATGCCGGGACATACGACTATAAAGAATATATGACGGCGCGGCTGCCGGAGCCATCATGGCCATCATCATCATCGCCCACATAATCGCCAGGGTGATGATGCTCATGGACATGCCCTGCATAGGCATTGTTTGTCCGACCACCACCAAACTAATCCAGGCAAGTGCCACGACCGCAACCATGGCCACGATCGGTAACGCCCGCTCCGTCATGAGGCGTACTGGAATGGCGAATAGAAACCGTTCTTGTCGGATAGCTCCCACTTCATGTCATGGTCCTGGTAACTCATTTTGCTTGAACGCGCCGTGACCGCAGGATTGCCCGGTGCAATACACAGGGGGTGGTTGGTGATGGTAATCTCTTCGCCACCCTGGCCTTCAATGGCCTCAATGACGACGTCAGCGATATTGGGAATACTCAGGCTGCGCTGTTTGCCGGTACCTGCATAGGTAATGGGTACACTGGCTACACCGAGAATGTTGCCAACAAAAGATGCAAGCCGCTCGGGGTGGCCGCCGGCCTGTCCGGCGAAAATCTTGGTCAGCGCCTCCTTCTGTTTGTCGTCCGCGCGCTCATCAAGGTAAACCGCAATGTTCCACTTCACCTCCACCATTTTACCGGGGGAATGCACGGCAAAAACGACATTCAGTCCGTCCAGTGACACGTCGTCAAACTGACCAGAATCAATGTGCCAGGCAACCAGCGCAGTGCATTCACCCTCTGTTGGTTTACTGAGGAAGACACAGGGGCAGGCCGCCTCACAGTTACAGCTTTCAAAATACGTTCCGTTGATTTTCCAGCTCATAGCTGATCCTCCAATCCGGTGCCATCTCTTCCGGGCGAGCGTTGCTCGCTGCTCAATTTTTAGGCATAAAGCAGGCCAGGCCGAGCTGTGGCCATGGTTATCATAAGGCTGTGAGAGAGGGGGAAATCGGTGGTGGCGAAACTGTAAAAAAATTGGACGGTGCTAGGGGAGCCTATTTTTTGTCCACTCTATGGCACGACGAAACGTTTTAGTAACCAGGCTGAGCGCTGCATTGGGAACACTAGGGTCAGGCAGAGGCCGATGGCTGCGAATGCGAGATACCATCGGCCTTACATTAAGCACCAAATTAGCGGTTACTTAGTGAGCTTATCCCACTCTTTTTCTGCTTCATCTCTTTTCATGCCGTACTTTTCCTGGATCTTGCCAATAAAGTGCTCTCTGCGGCCTCCGATTTCATCAACTTCATCATCGGTCAGCTTGCCCCAGTTTTCTCTCACTTTGCCTTTAAGCTGCTTCCAGTTACCTTCCAGAATATCGGTGTTCATTTTGGTAGTCCTTTTTCCGTCAGATTGGAATAAACTGAATTCCACACTAACGCCAATCCGTTTCGCTAGTGTGTAACTGCTGCATTTAACCTGACACACAACATGATTTCCGACAATAACACGGGTTTGTGAAAACTGTCGTGAACCGGCTAACCCATAACTAAGATGTTGAAATATATAAGCGACTGTATTTAATTATAAAAGTTTAAGAATTCGGCTGAACTGCCACAGCCCGGGGTTTGCCTAAAATTCCAGGCAGATCTTGCCAAAGTGCTTGCCGGATTCTTCGTAGCGGAATGCATCGGCAATTTCATCCAGCGTGAAGGAGCGGTCAATCACCGGGTGCATGTTGTTGGCTTCAATCGCGCGAATCATCTCCAATTGGTGTGTCCGGCTGCCCACGATCAAGCCCTGAAGGCGAGCCTGTTTGGCCATGAGTTTTGCGGTGGGCACTTCGCCGGCACGACCGGTGAGTACGCCAATCAGCGATATGTGGCCACCGATGCGCACGGCGTCGATGGATTCCGGCAGGGTGCCCGGGCCACCCACTTCGATCACATGATCCACACCCTGGCCGCTGGTCAGTTCGAGCACTCGCTGGCCCCAGGCAGGAGTCGTTTTGTAGCTTATGGTGTGGTCGGCTCCCAAAGCGCTCAGCCGTTCGAGTTTCTCATCGGAGGATGAGGTCGAGATCACTCGTGCGCCCATCATCTTGGCGAACTGCAGGGCAAATATCGACACGCCACCGGTACCGAGGGTAAGTACGGTGTCGCCGGCCTTTAACCCACCGTTGACGACCAAGGCGCGCCAGGCGGTCAGGCCTGCAGTGGTCAAGGTTGCCGCTTCCGCGTGGCTGAAGCCTTCCGGTGCGTGGGTGAATCCTTGCGCCGGCCCAGTTACCAACTCGCGGGCATAACCGTCGATACCGTCGCCGGGTGTGGTGGTGAAATTGTCGATCGGGGCGGTGCCGTCCTCCCACTCGGGGAAGAAGGTGGAAACCACATGATCCCCTACCTTGAATTCGCTCACGCCAGCGCCGACCGCTTCGACCACACCGGCACCATCCGCCATGGGGATGCGCCCCTCTTCGGTGGGTATAGCACCGACAACTACCGCGTAATCGTGAAAATTGAGGGAGTTGGCGTGAATCCGGACCCGCAACTCACCGGGGCCTGGTGCGCCGGGCTCCGGGCCGTCAGTGATTTGTAACTTATCCAGTCCGCCGGGTTGGGAAAGATTAGCGAGTTTCATGGTTTAGCCTCCGTTTGTTTATCAGGTGGGGTAAGGATAGTGCTTTTGGGGCAGATTGGATCATGGTAGCAAGCCGATCAATCCATATTGATGCCTACAAGTGCCGGGAAGACTCTGTTGACATGTCAGACCTGGATAAGCTGCTCGCCTCAGTCAGCAGGACTCTCAGACTCCCGAAGCGGCGCCGATACTGTTTTGGGGTGAGCCCCACCTTGCGTCTGAACAGTCGGCCGAAGAATGCGCAGTCTTCGTAGCCTACCTCTTCTGCGATCGCTTCCACCGATAGCGTGTCCCTCTCCAACAAGTGCTTGGCTTCTTCCAGCCGTAACGTATGCACATAATCCATGGGGGTGAGGCCGGTTACCTGTTTGAAACGGCGGTGGAACGTGCGTTCGCTGAGGCCGGAACGGCGCATCATGGCGGTAACCGGCGTCCGTTCGCTGTCGTAGTGTTGGGCAATCCATGCCTGGCATTGCCCGATCGCGGCGTCTTCAGTCTGTCGGGATTGGGAAAGTACGGCATAGGGCAACTGGCCGGTGTCATGCCAGTCGATCAGGAACAGTTTGGCCAGATGCATGGCCTCTTCCACGCTGACCAGACGAGCCACCAGATACAGTGACAAGTCCTCCCAGGAGGTGCCGCCGCCAGCCATGATCAGACGGTTGCCGACGCCACCCACCACCAGCGCCTGATGTTGGTGTACGCGAACGCCCGGGTAACGTGCTAGGGCATCGCAATAGGCCCAGTGAGTGGTGGCAATTTCACCCCGGAGCAAACCAGCTTCGGCCAGCAGCAGCGCTCCGGAGCACGCGGTCGCAATCAGGCTGCCGGCTGCATGGCAGCGCCTGACCCAGTCGATTTCCGGGGCAAAACGCTCGCTCAGGGCGGTGTCAGGTGGCAGGGTTATTTCGGGGATACAGGCAACCTCGGGAATATGGTCCAGGCCGAGGTCAGGTACGATGGAAATGCCGTTGGTGATGGTCATGGCGCAGGCGCCAGATCGGGACACCACCCGCGGATCCAGTGGCGGGTTACCCGGTTTGCCCTCCATCAGGTAGGCCCAGTCTCGCCCGGCAGCAGCAAAGACGTCATACATGCCGTAGAGCGAGGAGGCGGCGACCTCCGGTACCGCCAAAAGACCGATTGATAACTTATCATCCGACATGGCAGAAAAGACCGCTTCTTGTCTATAACAGCTTTAGTCTAGCGCAAGGTGCCAGCACAGAATATGACCTGATCCGCTCCAATTCCGGAACAACCCAGGGAGGTCATCATGAGTGTCAACTTTCAAACATCCGATATGCCGGCAATCACTACCGAAGCTTTTGAGCAACGTCTTCTGAACGCTCTCAACGAGGGCGCCATGCTGCAATTGATCAGTCTGGGGCACCGTAGTGGTCTGCTGGATGCCCTGAGTGACGGCGAACCGGTCACCAGTGCAGAGCTGGCCAGCAAGTCGGGGCTGAACGAGCGCTACGTGCGGGAGTGGTTGGGCGGCCTGAGTGTCGCCGGCATTCTTCAACACGAACCCGATTCCATGACCTATTGCCTGCCATCGGCCCATTCCGCACTGATCACTTCCGCTGGCGACGCTAACATGGCGGTATTCGCCCAGTATCTGCCGTCGCTGGGTGTCGTTGAGGACGACATACTGGACTGCTTCCGCAGGGGTGGCGGCGTACCTTATGAACGCTATGCCCGCTTTCATGAAATGATGGCTGAGGACAGCGGGCAGACCGTGCTGCCGGCATTGTTCGACGGCATTCTGCCTTTGGCCGAGGGGTTGGTCGAGGGTCTTGAGCAGGGCATTGATGTGTTGGATCTGGGGTGTGGCCGGGGGCTGGCCCTGATGAAGATGGCAGCGCGGTTCCCCAACTCCCGCTTTACCGGATACGATCTGTCTTTGGAAGCCATTGAGTGGGCTCGTGCCCGAGCCCGTCGCGAGGGCCTGGTAAACGTCACTTACGATGAGCGGGACCTGAGTGATTTCGATGAAAGCGCAGATCCGGATGCCTACGATCTGGTCACCACTTTCGACGCGATTCATGACCAGGCCAGGCCTTTGAACCTGCTTCGGGGAATCCGCAGGACACTGAGACCTGACGGGGTCTACCTGGCCCAGGACATTCATGGCTCCAGTCACCATCATGGGGATCGCGATCACCCTCTGGGTACTCTGTTGTATACCATGTCGCTGATGCACTGCATGACGGTATCGCTGGCTCAGGGCGGAGAAGGTCTGGGTACCATGTGGGGCCGGGAAAAGGCTAGGGAGTACTTTACCGAGGCAGGTTTTGGCCAGATCTCTGTGCACCAGTTGCCCCACGACGTCCAGAACGACTACTGGGTACTGAGGCCCTGACCTTCAGGCTCTCCCGTGTCCGCAGAGTTATCGTTATCGCTCTGCTTCTGACGTGTTGTGCTGACCCTGCTCTCCGGGTCGCCAGGGTCAGCACAACACCAATCAAATAACATAGGAAAACCAGCATGACCCACCAAGAGAAATACCTTCTGAACTGGAAGTCTGATAGAAAAGCTCCAACAGCTGGATATTCCTTGCCGCAGTGATATCACGATAGACCCATATACACTGCTGCCAGGATGGCTGCATCCACGTTAGCGGAGTAGATTAATTTTCATGGCGTCATAACCTTGTCATACATGCAGGTATTCTCAGCATTCACTTGGAGATTTCGATGCGTAGTAAAGAAGCTAAAGCCAATATGCGATCCATTGCACTTCTTGACGGTGGTCTTGGCCAGGAAATCTATCGCAGGGCTCTTGGTGTGAGTTCTCCGCTGTGGTCCGTAGCAGTCATGCTGGAGCAGCCCGAGGTTGTCACGGCTGTGCACGCGGATTTTATCCGGGCCGGGGCAAAAACGCTGACGCTTAATACCTATGCAGCCACACCAACCCGTTTGCGCAAGCAGGGGGTGTATGACCAGTTGGAGGCTATTCATCAGCGGGCGTTCCAGGCTCTCGAGCGGGCGATCGACGCCACTGGCGCGCAGGTGGAAATTGCCGCTTGCCTTCCTCCTTTGACTGCAAGCTATCAGGGCCAGCCGGCCCGCTCTTTTGATGACCTGCGGAACGAATACGCCACGCTGGTTCAGCTGCAGGCCAACGCTGACGTCTTCCTCATTGAGACCATGACCAACACGCTCGAAGCACGGGCCGCGTGTGCTGCAGCCGGCGAGCTGGGTAAACCCTTTGGAGTGGCATTTCGCCTCGAACGGAGCGGCAGGCTCAAATCTGGTGAAACCCTGGCTGAAGCAGTTACTGCTATTGAAGGGTATGGGCCCGCTGCAGTGATGTTGAACTGCTTTGAACCCGAATTGATGACCGACGCCATGCCGGAACTGGTGGATCTGTACCCGACTGTTGGCGGTTACGCCAATGCCTTTAAATCTGTTGAGGCCATGGCGAGAGGCGGTTCGGCGGATGCCCTGGAGGTGCGGTCTGATATATCTCCGGAAGCCTATGTTGCGCATGTACGTCAGTGGATGGCGGACGGTGCCAGTGTTGTTGGCGGTTGTTGTGAGATTACGCCTGCGCACATTCGGCACCTGGCGCATGTGCTTGCAGGCGAGTGCAACTTTATTCGTTTTTCGCAGTTGGACCCAAACATTGGGGCCGTTTGATTATGCGCGTTATGCATACTCAGAACATGAAGCTGTGCCAGGCAGAATCATCTGATGCGGTGGAGGCTTGGAAGAAGCGAATGGTTATGTTCACAAAGTCGCGCGCGGCCTGCTAGAGTTAAGTAATGACGACTAAACTCGCTCTGTTCACTGATCTTTACGAATTGACCATGGCACAGGCGTACTTCGAGGAAAGTATGACCGATGACGCGGTCTTCAGCCTGTTCGTTCGCCGCCTGCCGCCCTGTCGGAACTTTTTGCTGGCCTGCGGCCTCGACACGGTGCTCGATTATCTGGAGAACCTGAGGTTTGACGAGGAGGATCTTGCCTACCTGGCGTCACTCGGGAAGTTCTCCGATCGTTTTCTTGCTCAGTTGCGCGACTTCCGCTTCAGCGGAACGGTCTATGCGGTCCCCGAAGGAACGCCGATATTTGCCGATGAACCGATTCTGGAAATCGTGGCACCTATATTGGAAGCGCAAATCATCGAGACCTTCATCATGAACCAGATGCACGTTCAGACCGTGTTGAGTTCCAAGGCCCAGCGTATGGTGATGGCGGCCGAAGGTCGTCCGGTGATTGATTTCGGTCCTCGTCGGATGCATGGGGTAGACGCTGCCCTGAAAGCCGCCCGCGCGTTTTACATTGGCGGGGTAGCAGCGACCTCTAATGTGCTTGCCGGTAAGGTGTATCAGGTGCCGGTCGCCGGCACTATGGCACACAGTTATATACAGGCTCATGATGATGAAAGGGAGGCATTTCGCAGGTTCGTTCAACTCTATCCGGACACAGTGTTGCTGATCGATACCTACGATACTTTGCAGGGCGTACGCAGGGTTATCGAACTGGCAAACACCTTGGGCGACGAGTTCAAGGTCAGCGGGGTGCGCATTGATTCAGGCGATCTGCTCAGTCTGTCCAGGGAAGTACGCGGGCTGCTCGACCAGGCGGGACTTGGTAACGTAGAAATCATAGTCAGCGGCGGACTCGACGAGGATAAGGTCGCGCAACTCGTATCCTCGGGAGCCCCGATTGACGGCTTCGGCGTAGGCACCAGCATGGGCGTTTCCACCGATGCCCCTGATCTGGATATTGCCTACAAGCTTTGTGAATATGCCGGCAGGGGCCGGTTAAAGCTGAGCCCCGGGAAACCGATACTGCCGGGGCGCAAGCAGGTTTTCCGGGTGAGCGAGCACGGGAAGGCCACCCATGATGTAGTGGCGCAGGCTGATGAGGAGCAACCGGGGCAGCCATTGCTTGAGATCGTAATGCGCAATGGTGAGCGCCTGGCTGCAGGCTGTGTCGATATCGAAACGGCGCGTGCCTATGCCGGCCAGCAGATCGCCCGTCTCCCGGACCATGTCCGTGTCATTACACCGGCCGATCCGCCGTATCTTGTTGAGGTCAGCCCGGCATTATCCAGGTACCAGAACGAGGTTGAAGCTGGTGTGAGGGCAATGTGACGTCCTTATTGACCGACAATTAATGGAGGTGCCGCATGACTCTCAGTAACGCAACGCTGTGTCCCGGTGACGCCCTGATCGTGGTTGATGTACAGAACGATTTTTGTCCCGGTGGCGCGCTGGCAATCGAAGAGGGTGACAAGGTTGTCCCGGTCCTCAACCACTGGATTGAAAGCGCCACCGCCCACAATGTACCGGTTTACGTATCCCGTGATTGGCATCCGGTCGACCACATCAGCTTTGAACAACGGGGTGGTCCCTGGCCACCACACTGCATCCAGGACAGCGACGGAGCGGGTTTCCACCCGGACTTGAGAGTGCCGGAATCCGCAGTCAAAGTGACCAAGGGCGTACGCTTCGATCAGGATCAAAACTCGGCCTTTGATCAGACCGGTCTTGCCGAGCAATTACGTCACGACGGCGTTAAACGCCTATTTGTCGGCGGTCTCGCCGAAGACGTATGCGTGCTGGCGACTGTCCTGGATGGTTGTAAAGAAGGCTTTGAAGTCGTTCTGATTCCGGATGCAACCCGGCCGGTGACGATCCCGGCGGGCGAAGAAGCGCGCAGGAAAATGCATGCTGCCGGTGCGCATTTGGAGGCGGCAGATTGATCAGAGCGTGAGGCCGAACCTATACTGGCAGTCCCGGCCGCCGGTCCAACCACATCGGCACTGCTGGCTGAGCAACGTCGACGCTCTCACCGATTTGTTGAACCGCCGGGCTGTTGTGACCGAATCAGCAAGTTCTGGCAAGGGCGTGGTCGCAATTGCGCCTGGTGGCGATCAGAAAGACATGTTATCGCCAGTTGGCGATGAGAGGGCTGGCCGAAGCCAGCCCTCCAGGACTCAGGAAAGGTGATGAACCTCTTCCTGGCCGTAGACAGGCGTTTCAAGGCCCTCTTTTCGGGCTTTTAGCTGAAGCGCCAGGTAGAGCGAGTAGTGGCGTGACTGGTGCAGGTTGCCACCGTGGAACCAGAGTGCTTCCTGTTGCGTGGGTTTCCACATGTTCCTGAGCTCGCCTTCCCAGGGCCCGGGATCTTTAGTGGTATCGGATCCCATGCCCCAGCACTTGCCGACTTTGTCCGCGACTTCCTGGGAGATGATCCGTGCCGCCCAACCATTCATGGAGCCAAAGCCGGTGGCGTAGACGATCAGGTCTGCCGGCAGTTCCGTGCCATCGGTCAACGTCACAGAGCGAGGGTTGATGCGTTCAATGCTGACACCGCTCTTGAGTTTGATTTCGCCCTGGGCAACCAGCTCGGAGGCACCCACATCAATATAGTAGCCGGAGCCACGGCGCAGGTATTTCATGAACAGGCCAGAACCGTCGTCACCAAAGTCCAGCAGGAAACCGGCCCGCTCCAGGCGCCGGTAGAAGTCCGCATCCTGCTCGGCAACCTGCTGGTATACCGGGATGTGCATGTCCGGCATGATCTTGAACGGAACCGACGCAAAAGTGAGATCGGCTTTCTCGGTGGTCACGCCATTCTGCACTGCTTCCTCTGAATAAAGCGGGCCGAGCACCAGGTCCATCAGGGTGTCAGATTTGATGATGTGGGTGGACGAGCGCTGGATCATGGTGACGTCGGCATCGTTCTCCCAGAGTGCCGCGCAGATGTCGTGAGCAGAGTTGTTGCCCCCAAGAACCACACAGTTTTTGCCCTTGTAGGCAGCTCCTCCGGGGTGCTGGCTCGAATGATGCTGCTCACCCTCGAAGCTGTCCATTCCAGGAACGTCGGGAATGCTGGGAATGCCTGACATGCCCGTGGCCAGGACCAACTGCTTGGGTCGAAGGGTAACTTTTTCGCCGTCCCGGATTACGTCCACCACCCATTCCTTGCTGGCTTCGTCATAGCGGGCACTGGTGCATTCCGTGGAACTCCAGTAATTGAGTTCCATGATTTTGGTATACATTTCCAGCCAGTCGCCAATTTTGTCTTTGGGTGCGAAAACGGGCCAGTGATCCGGGAAAGGCAGATAGGGCATATGGTCGTACCAGACCGGGTCATGGAGGCACAGTGATTTGTAGCGGTTGCGCCAGGAATCGCCGGCTTTCGGGTTGCGCTCGATAACGATCGTTGGCACGTCCAGTTGCCGAAGTCGCGCGGCGAGGCCGATGCCACCCTGTCCGCCACCAATGATCACGCAATAGGGCTGGCGGCTGTATCCGAGTTCCCGTGCTTCCTCCTGGCTTGCCTCAAGCCAGGTCTGTCGCGATTTGGTCGCGCCGTGCTGGGCGCCTTTTGGCCGCAGCAAGTTGCGCTTCTCCGGGAACTCTTTCAGCTCCTGCATGGTGGTCAGTAAGGTCCACGCCGCGCCGTTCCGCAGACGAACATGGCCTTTGCCAAACGCATCTTTGGTCTCGAAGGTTATCCAGGCCTCGGTCACCCCATCCTGTTCGGTGGCCTCTTCTGCCACCTTCCAGTTTCCGGGGCGGGCGTGCCCAGCCGTGTGCTCCAGCATGTCACGGATGCCGTCCCGGCCTTCCACGGTCTTGATGTTCCAGGTCAGGGCAACGAGGTCCCGCCAGAAGCCGTCGGTTTCAAACCGCTCGGCAGCTCGGCCGGGGTCGCTCGATTGCAGGGTCTCGTTGAACCCGTCAAGCCATTGCTGAACTCGTTGGGTAGGAGTGATTGGTGTGTCGCTCATTTCGATTCTCCGGTGTCGCATTGTTTTTGTTGGCTGGGTGGCTGTGGCGCCCAGTGCAGGAATTAATCCTTCAACCGAAACATAGCAGGTGGTGTGCCAGCTCTGCCTCCAGGAGCATTGAAAGTTTCAAGTAGCTGAATTCAAGTGCAAGTTCCGGGTTTTCAGGAGTGGCCTTGAGTGGTGGGGGAGGGGGCAAGGTCAGGCTTTTTGCGTTACACCTGTAATGTCCCTGGCGGTGAACGCGTGACAGGTGTAATGACCAATGAAGCGCTATCAATCGGGCACTATCAATCGAGCACTAAAGAAGGATGTTGATATCGGGCGTTGAGGTATAGGCTGTTTCAGAGACAAAGCAGTATCTCTCGTGAATGACAATAACAATTTCAGAGCGATGCAGGAGCTTGGCATGACTATGCAACTGGCACAGCGGCGCCATATTGATGCGATTCTGAATTTTGCAGATGACCACTCGTCTTTGGGCTTACCATCGGGATCGGAGTTTATTGGTCGCTCCTGGAAGCGATGTATCAACAAGTACGGACTGGATCCGAGCCAGCCACGCAGTGCACGGATTGTGACCCAGCAAACCCTGAAAGAGCACCAGGACTCGGTAGATGAGTTTCTCAACGTCGCCAGGGCAGGTGTCGAGCAGCTGTATACGAACATTGCCAATCTCGGTTATGTGTTGCTGCTTACCGACCACCAGGGCATTACCGTGCAGTATCTGGGTGACCGCCGTTATGATCAGCGTTTGCGCAAAGCCGGTTTGTATCTGGGCGCGGACTGGAGTGAACAGTATGCCGGTACCTGTGCCGTGGGCACCTGTATCGAGGAGCAGCAGCCCCTGACGTGTCACCGGGTCGACCATTTTGATGCCAGCCACATCAATCTGACCTGTACGTCCGCCCCAATTCTCGATCCCCTTGGCAATCTGCTGGCGGTGCTGGATATTTCGGCCCTGGATTCACCCGACGCCCATAGCAGCCAGACCTTCGCGTTACACCTGACTCAGCTCTATGCCCGGATGATTGAGGATGCCTACTTTCTACGACGTTATCGTAATCAGACGATTGTCCGGTGCGACTCCTCTCGCGAATTTGTTCAGGTGAACGGTCAGTACCTGTTTGCCATTGATGACGATGGATGCGTGGAGGCGGCCAATACTGCGGGACGCTCGCTCATGCTGAGCCCGAATTCCGACAATGGCGCAGCGCCCCGGCCGGACCTGACGAGTCTGTTTGAATGTGAGCTGAGGGATATCTGGAGCATCCCTTACGATCACGATGATCAGGTAAAAGCGTTCAGGCACTGCACCAGTGGAATTACATTTTTTGCGGCACTGATCCAGCCCAGAACAAGGTCTCCGGTCTCGCCACCGTCAGAGGTCTTGTCCGCGGATGAATCTGTGCCCGAACTGGACGCACTGGCAGCGGATGATCCGGTGATGCGGCGCACCCTTGGTCTTGCCAAACGCCTCAGAAACCGGGATGTGGGGCTGCTGATTCTGGGCGAGACCGGCACCGGCAAGGAGGTTCTTGCTCGGGCAGTTCACGATTCCAGCCACCGCTCCAGGCGGGCTTTTGTAGCGGTAAACTGCGCCGCCATTCCCGAGTCACTGATCGAGAGTGAGCTTTTCGGCTATGTTGCGGGTGCCTTTACCGGTGCACGGCCCAAGGGCATGCGGGGAATGATTCAGCAGGCAGATGGCGGCACCTTGTTCCTGGATGAGATCGGAGATATGCCGTTGCAGCTGCAGACGCGCCTGCTTCGGGTTCTGGCCGAAGGTGAGATTCTTCCTGTGGGTGCTGACAGCCCCGTTAAAGTGAACTGCCGCGTGATAGCGGCTACCCATCAGGATCTCGCCCAGTTGATTGAACGCGGTGCTTTCCGGGCTGACCTGTATTACCGCTTGAATGGCGCTACCTTGCGCTTGCCTGCTCTCGGTGAAAGAGCCGATCGCCAGCATGTCATTAACCGGGTGCTGATGAACCTGATTGCTCAGGGCGAGCTGCCCGAGGTCCGTATTCGGGCAGATGCAATGAGTGCGCTGCTTGCCTATGACTGGCCGGGCAATATTCGCCAGCTCGTTAATGCTCTGGCGTTTGCCGAAGCCACCTGTGACCATGGCCAGATCACCGTCAATGACCTGCCAGAAGAGTGCCTGTGTGATCATGCAATAACCGCAACAGGCTCTGCCCTCGTCATCGAGCAGGACGTTAGCAATCCATTGTTGGCGGCCCTGGAAAAATATCAGTGGAACGTATCCGAGGTGGCACGCTCTTACGGAGTGTCACGGCCGACAATCTATCGCTGGATGCAACGGCAAGGGATTGAGACACCGAGGTTTCTGGGCAAGCGGTAATTGCCACCCAATGCCTGTCAGGCCTGACTTCAGTGCGGCCACACACTCTTGAATCCGGCGTTTGCTCGGCGGGCGAATCCCATTACCAGGCCTGTTCGGACCTGCTTTCCGATACTTGAGCGGGCTTGAAGTAGCGGTTGAGCAGATCCGGATCATCGAAATGGCGCTTGCCGATAAACGCGGTGGCGTGGTGGCCCCATTGGCGCATGGCTCCGGGTGAGAGTACGCCGGTGCCCCAAAGCAGGAATCGCTCCAGGCGATCTGTGCCGGCCACCAGACCGTTGGGCAAAAACAGGCTTCGGTGCATGCCCGTATTGTCCGGTAATGCCCTGAGCCGGTCATAGTGAACCAGCGAGTAGGGCGCAGCCTCAGTTAGTGAGTCCGGTGGAGCTGAAAAACTCACATTGGTAACGTAGTGGGTACCGCTGGCCAGATGCACAACGGCGCGGGACATCGCCCGCTGGTTGGCCGGCGCTTCCAGAGGCAGTACCGTCATGATCTCGTCCCCCACGGCGCCGGAGTTGAGCCGGAGCCGGTCCGAGAGGGGGTACCACTGGTGATAGCAGCCACAGGGGTGAATGCTGTCGTACATCAGGACCTGTCCGTTTTCATCCAGCGTGACGCGCCAGATAAGCCCATCGAGCCGACCGCCGTATATATCCAGGGGGTGGGGTTTGGGTCGTTCATCGAACCAGAACACATAGACCAGCTGCGGCAGCCACCGGTTCTGCCAGCGAACCTGGGTGATCAGCGTATACGCCCGAGCGGGTGGTTCTATCACCCACCGGCTGTCTTTCCACCGGGGTGTTCCCGGCCGGTCATAGGGTTCGTCACTTGCCATGATCAGATGGGGAGCGTGATACGCCAGCAGTTTCGCGGCCTCTTGCTGTGAAAACACCGGCAATCCAAGCCGGTCCCGGGAATGCTGATGGCGTAAAATTGACCCTACTTGAGCAGGATCGGGTTCCGGGGGAGCTGGCGTGAATTGACGGGCTTCGGCGTGGTCAGCCTGCGCACCGAACTGCTTCTCCTGTGACGCCTGGAGTTTGCGGACCTGGTGAGCCAGCAAGGGGCGTATCAGAGGGTAGGCGCCGATGGTGCGGCGCCAGTCCAGGTAGGCATCCGGCTGCTGCACACTGGAAGCAAGGGCTTTCCAGCGGTGCGAATCGCCGGACAGCGCAGTCACCTGTTGAGTGGCGCAGTGCATCAGCCAACCAGGGTCAAACATATAACGCCTGTCCAGCCGGGCGAGCCGGACGCGCAATGCCCGCTCCCCGTTGGATAGTGCATGGTGTAACCAGTCTTGGCGTTCTGCAGGCGTGAGTGCAGCCAGGTCGAAGTCCGCCAGCGTCCGGTTGGCCCGCAGATACGGGTAGCCGGGAATCTGGCTGCCTTGGGCATCCTCAATGCCCGCCTGTTGCAGTTGCCGCTCAACATCCTGCCAGGCCATGGTGCAGGCGTCGCTGGTCAGCGATACCAACGGCGGTGTGGCCGGTTGGCTGGCACAGCCACCAAGTACCCAGGCCATGAGCATCAGGGTCAGGAGGTGGCAGTTGAATGCCTGGTGCGGCCTATGGAGTTCGAGCATTTGCCTAGCTGCCTCGGATGACCGTGCCGGTCTTATGCTCCTCAGAAGTGAAGCACTTGTGGGTGCACCAGGCGGTCGTAATCCTGATAGCTCATCCGTATGACCTCGCTGTGGCTGCCGGCGTTGAAGACGATGTGCTCATCCTCCCGCAGGTGCTGACTGACGAAAACGTCCATGTTGTAAAGGTTGCCGAAAGGCGGCATGGCTCCGATCTCACAGTCGGGGAATGCGGCATTAATCTCATCCTCATCCGCCAGTTCCAGATCCTTGGCGCCCAGCGCCCGTTTCAACTGATCTACATCTACGCGGTCTGTGGATGGCAGAACCGTCATGAACAGGCGGCCATCTGCTTTTACAATCACTGTCTTGGCAAATTCGCGGCCCCGTACATGGGCGGCTTGGGCAGTACGTGAAGCGTCAACAGTGGGCTCATGGACTTCAGTCCGGTAACTCACCCCATTGCTGTCGAGAAATTCCCGAAGTTTCTGGTTAATCATGGCGATATCCTCCCCCACCTCAGTGAAAGTTCCACGATGCATACACTTAACAGTTTAGCACGTGATCCGGTCGCTGTCGGATTCCGGACGGAGCTTACGACAGGCTCGTCAACCCTCTGAAATAGTTGGTATCTGGTTGAGGGAGGTAAAAGCACTGGCCCTCGGCAACCCAAGCCCGGTTTTCGCAGCTTCCTGGCGTCCACCCTGGCGGCTTTGGTATCCCTTGGCAGTGGGGCTTCGGTGGGGCAGTACGGCCCCCTGGTATACCTTGGGGCTATGTTCGGTAACCCCGCCTGTCACCTCAGACTTAACCTTCGTCACCAGCGCTCCATCGCCATCGCCTGCGGGGTGGCCGCCGCGATTGCCAATGCGTCCCCACATGCCAACGGCTCCGGAACACATAGAAAATGCCGTTATCCGGGACCACCGTTGGTACTCTCAAACGGTCCGGTTGCGTGAGCAATGGTTCCGGGAGTGGCTGGAACGAGATGATGAGGCTCTTCCGGATGATTCACACTGAGCCATCGTGATCAGTATGCGGGTGGGACACTCCGCTCAGGCCGGTGCCACCCCAAAGAGCCACTGATGAGCCCAGAACACCATTACCACATACACTACGAGGCCGCCTACAACCGCAATGGCGTCATTCGCCTTGCGGGCCGGAAGCGTGGGAATCGGCCGCTGGGTTCTGCGCTTCATGGAGATCCGGTCGGCCACTGCCCAGGCCAGGAAGGAGCCGAATAGCAGCAGATCGTGCAGCATTCCGTTGGCCAGCAGGTGTGCCAGCGCCCAGAGCTTGACGGCCACCAGCATCGGGTGCCCCAGTTTTGCTTTGATCTTGCCGGGAAAATAGGTGGCAAACAGCAGCGGAAAGACCGGAACCAAAAGCAACATGGCCAGGTGCCTGAGCCAGCCCGGCGGCGTATAGATCACGGTCGGATCCATGCGGGCAGCGCCGTAGCCCCAAACGATCAGCACCAGGCCGACGAGGGACGCCAGTCCATAGAGCCCCTTGAAGGCGGCCTCGCCCAGGGAGGCGTGCAAGCGATTGCGCAGCGGTTCGTTGACGATGGACAGTGAGTGCACGCCGAGAAACAGAACCAGGCCAACGATCAGGGTGGTCATTTATCAATGTTCCTTGTTGTTGAACGATGATGGCATAGGGCAACCCGATATCGGCCCAGCTGGTCTCACCTCCAGCCTACCTGATGTCGACTGATATTGTAGTTGTTAATAAAAAGTGAGGGGATGCAACAGATCTTCTCCTCCTCCCTGAGTGATAGAAGTCACATATCGAGATGATATAAAGTGGTTCCTCGGCTGGATGAAGCCCAACATCTATCCTGGTAGTGTCAACGGATAACCGGGTCTAAAGAGCACTTTCCTGTGCTTTTCAGGTCAGCCGCTAACCCTCTCGCGGTAGCGGCTCTTTTTACGACAATTGAATGGTGTATTTCACGATGAAAAATGTTCATGACATGGTTGCGGCCGCCAAGGCCGAAATCCGGGAAGTACCTTTGGCGCAATCCGAGGACGCAATCAAACAGGCAGATCTGTTGATTGATGTTCGCGAACCCGACGAGTTTCACGCCGGCCACATTCCGGGGGCGGTGAATATTCCCAGAGGTATCCTGGAATTCAAGCTGACCAACGATCCCGCCCTTGAGGATCGAGGACTGAAGATGGTGATCTACTGTAAAAACAGTGGGCGCTCGGCCCTGTCGGCCAAGGCCATGAAAGAAATGGGCTATATCCACGTACAGTCCATTGCCGGAGGAATCGATGCATGGCAGGGGGCAGATAAGCTTGTGGTCAAGCCTGAATTACCGGACTTCGATTGATCAACTGTTTGGACTGGCAGGCATAAAAAACCGCTCCCGGTCAAAGATGATTGATAGTGACGTTCAGATCGACCTGCCTGTTATCTGCTTCCGGCGCCTTCAACGCTTGAAGAACCTGGGATTGCGCTCGATGAAGGCGTCGATCCACCGTTCCAGGAACGACCGCCCATCGGGGTTCTTAAGATAGCGCCAGCCCAAGAACGAGATAACCAGCGCACCTAAGGCATCAACGACCAGATCCCACATAGTGTCTGTCAGCCCTGATGGGTCGCCCAACATTGGTTTTTGCATATTCATGCCGAACAAAGAATCCATGGCGAATTCGAAAATCTCCCAGAGCACACCCATGCCAAGCGCAAACATAAAAGCGAAGAAAGCCACGAAACCGGGGTTCATATGGACGTGAATTTTTTCGGTTTCATTCATGATGTGCACCAGCAGAAAGCCGAGAATGCCAAGCAAAAAACCGGACAGTGTGTGTAGTGCCATGTCCCACCACCAGAACCGGGTGTAGTAGTCACGTATCTCGCCCAGAAACAGGGAGGCGAACACAAACACGATGGCGGCAAGCTGCAGCTCTGGCGGAATGTGAATCCGGAAACGGCGTTCAAATAGCAGCGGAAAAAAGGTGATGGCAATGATCATGGCTGTCAGGAATGCGGTAAACCAGCGCTGGCCCCAGATAGCGAACACTGCCTCCGCCAGTAGTATCAACTGTAAGGCAATAGTGATTCTTTGATGGGTAATGCGAATGTGCATGGGCCGAATGCTCCAGAATTTAGTGCATCAATCCAACTCTTGCCTTGAACGCTCGATTGCAATTTAATGCAGTACCGGCCATGACCATGGCACGGGAACAAGGGCTGGTCTAGGCTTCCAGGTAGCAGGGCAACCTGTGGGTTGCTCGGCTGGTCTGTTGATTTTTGCAAATAACGGGCTCCCGGAGGGCTGATGCTGGAAGCGTTCGAGACCGGTTTCAAGGCATGGCTATGGCCGGGGCTTTCGGCGATTATCGCCGTAGTCGCCACGTATGTTATTTACCGGCTGGCTCTGGCGCTTTTTCGTTTTTTTTCCGAGTCGGGAACCGTGCTGCGTTTGTTTCTCGATGCGGCTGCCCGGGCTCTCGGCGTTGTCTTCTGTACGCTGGCGTTGATGGCGGCGCTCAAGGCGGCGCCGGCAGATTTGCCTTTGTTGGCAGCACTTCAGCAAGTCAGCACTCTATTGTTCATTCTTGCGATCACCTGGGCGACGGTCGGGCTGACTTCTGCGATTGGTGACGTCATCGTTGCGTTGAACCCGGTACTTGAGGGGCAGTGGAAACGGGCGCGCAAGGTCGAGACCCAAACCCGGTTTCTCGTTCGCACTCTGAACATCCTCATTGTAATTACCGGTTTGGGTGCTGCCTTGATGACCTTTGATTCCGTCCAGCACATGGGCGCAAGCCTGCTCGCCTCGGCGGGTGTTGGCGGCCTGATTCTGGGCTTTGCCGCCCGCCCAGTGCTAAGTAACTTGCTGGCCGGGATGCAGATTGCGCTCACCCAGCCTTTCCGCATTGACGATGTGCTGTACGTTCAGGGGGAATGGTGCTGGGTGGAAGAGGTCACTGCCACCTATGTGGTGTTGAGGGTCTGGGACCTTCGGCGGCTGGTCATTCCGTTGCAATGGTTTATCGAAAATCCGTTCCAGAACTGGTCCAGGCATTCCGCTGATCTGCTTGGAACCGTGTTTGTCTGGGTGGATTATACAATGCCCGTGGAACCGCTTCGGCAGGAATTCAATCGGTTGTTGGACAAGTCGAATCGCTGGGATGGCAAGGTAGCAACAGTGCAGGTTACCGACTCCGATGACCAGGCCATGCAGGTGCGGTTTCTGATGAGCGCTAAAGACTCCAGCACGAACTGGGACCTGCGATGTGCCGTTCGAGAGGGTCTGGTAACTTTCATCCAGGAAAACTATCCGGACCAACTGCCCCGCCTGAGGGCTCGCCTGGTTGAAAACTGAACAATTCTTGAGGGGCTGTCATGACCGTACAAACTGTCTGGATTACCGGCGCCTCCGCCGGTATTGGCGAGGCACTTGCTGCTCGATTTGCGCAGGATAGTGCCCGAGTGGTGCTCTCTGCCCGGCGTAAGGACGAGCTGGAGCGCGTTGCCCGTCGCTGCCGTGAAGCAGGGCTTGCGGCTGATGAAGTATTGGTGTTGCCACTGGATGTGACAGACTGGGCGTCGTTGCCAGGGGCAGTCCAGACTGTGCTTGATACCTTCGGCAGCATTGATCTGCTGGTTAACAACGCCGGGGTTTCACAGCGCTCATTGTGCAAAGACACGGATATGGCGGTCTACCAGCAGCTGATGGATGTGGACGTGATGGGTCAGATTGCACTGACCAAAGCGGTACTGCCCCATATGCTGGAACGCGGGGCCGGACATCTAGCGGTGACTTCCAGTGTCGCCGGCAAGGTAGGCGTAGCCCTGAGAACGGGGTACTGTGCTGCCAAGCACGCGGTGATAGGGTTTTTCGATGCCCTGCGCGCGGAAGTGGAAGCGCAGGGCGTGCACGTTTCCACCATTACTCCGGGTTTTATACGCACCGATATTTCCCGCAACGCCCTCGCTGGTGATGGATCGGCTCATGGCGAGGAGGATAAGGAGATTGCTGGCGGTATGGATGTGAACGAATGCGCCGAGGTGATCTTCAAGGGCCTCCAGGCAAAGAAACGGGAGATTCCGGTAGGCAAGGGTAAGGAAATGGCTGCGCTCTGGATCAAGCGGGTTTCACCGGAGGCGCTGTACCGGATTACCAGGGCGAGATGAACTATTCGGACTATGCAACGAAGACGTGGCGTCACTTGGCGCTCGATAACGCAGCGCATGATTATTCAGCGCTCGTGCATTATGCGACGCTGGCGGCCTCCAGTCACAATACACAGCCCTGGATATTCAAACTGGAAACCAACCGGATCCGGATTCTTCCGGATCTGTCACGGCGCTGTCCGGCGGTGGATCCCGACGACCACCACCTGTATGCGAGCCTGGGCTGTGCCTCCGAGAATCTGTTGCTGGCGGCGGAAGCGGCGGGGCTAGCGGGCGACTGCGCCTATGACGACTCGACCTCGGGTGTGCAAATTGATTTCGAGGAAACGACCCCTTTCCGTTCGCCTTTGTTCGAGGCCATTCCCAAAAGACAGTGCAGCCGGGTCGAATACGATGGCTCGCGACTCTCTGCCGAGCAGTTGCAGCAGCTGGAGAGAGCCGGGCAGGGCGAGGGAGTCTCCATCATGCTGGTCACTGATGATGACCAGAAAGAACAGATAGCCCAGTTTGTGGCCGAGGGCAACACCGCCCAGTTTGGCGACGCTGCATGGGCCCGGGAGCTTAAGTCCTGGGTTCGCTTTAACGGGCGAGAGGCAGTGAGGAAAGGGGACGGTCTGTATGGACCGGTCATGGGTAATCCCGCCGTGCCCCGATGGCTGGGATTGTTGGCGATGCACTTCGGGTTCTCTGCGAAGAAGCAGAACCAGAAAGACTTCCGGCACATCCGGAGCTCCTCTGCCATTGCTATACTGGTGTCTGATATTGACGACAAACCTCACTGGATTGAAGCGGGTCGTTGCTATGAGCGACTCGCCCTGCAGGCAGCTGCGCTTGACCTGAGGACGGCCTTCATAAACCAGCCGGTTGAGGTGACCCCCTTGCGTGCGAAGTTTGCCCGTTTTTTGGGCATCGGGAATCGACGGCCGGATCTTGTAGTGAGAATTGGTCGTGGTGCTGAAACGCCACGATCCCTGCGGCGGCCGGTAGAGCAGGTTATTGATTAGGATCCGAACAATATCGTTCGCCAGACGAACAGAGGCTGACCAATGACAACAGACATCCGACATCTGGTGTGTCCCCACTGCCACAAAGTGAACCGTGTGCCCGACGACAGGCTGGCATCCGGGGGTAATTGTGGCGCCATGAATCAGGCGCAGATCAGTCAGTGGCTGCAGTCGCAAGGCATTCGATAGTCCGGGAGCAACCATGACCCCCACCATGGCTAGAGCCCCGGGGTGCACCCTTCTGTTTGCTGCTATAGCGTTCTCCGTCCCTGGTGTGGGGGCCGCGCCTGATGGCGCACAATGTGTAGCTAGCGAAGTTCAGCCAGAGTCGATTGACCTTGACCAGCCCCGGGACCAGTTGGCGCGCCAGAGTGATCTGTCAATTCCTGACGGCGCTCTTATCCGTAGTATCCGTATTATTCGCCAGCCCATTTTCGATATCAGCGATCCCGACCAGGACAACTTCCTGTTTCGCACCCTGAACACGCTCAATACGCCAACCTGGGAGTCGGCTTTGCGTGCCCAATTGGTGTTTAACGAGGGCGATGTATACCAGCCGGACGCAATTGCCGAATCCGAACGCATTCTCCGCCAGCGCGAGTACCTGACCGCCGCCTGGGTTGGCGTTACCCGTGTTTGCGGGAACGAAGTTGAGGTAAGTGTTCTGGCGCGGGACACCTGGACGCTACTACCGAGTGTCGGGGCCTCTCGGGCGGGTGGAGAGAACACCACCAACACCGGGTTGTCTGACCCGAATTTTCTGGGTTCCGGCAAAAGTGTGGGCATTTCCTACACCAAGGATGCCGATCGTAGCGGAACCGGTGTGTATTTCGATGATCCCAACGTTCTCGGTTCTCACTGGCAGACCGGATTTTTTTATGAAAATCGGAGCGATGGCCGTGGTCGTAGTGTCTACCTGGAACGCCCGTTCTTCAGCGAGCAATCAGACTGGCGCTTTGGGCTCAGTGGCGAAGAGGACGTCCGCGAACAATCACGTTACGTGGGTGCAGAGGCCATTGCCGACTATCGCCGCCGCCGGGAGTTCGCCAGTATCGATGTGGGGTGGCGGCTGGCAGAGCGCAACAATCGACAACTTCGACTACTGGCCGGCTACCGGTACGATGCCATGGATTTCGAACGTCTGCCGGATGAACCAGATCTGGACATACTGCCCACAGACAGGACTCTGAGTTATCCGTGGATCGGTTTTGACTACCGCGAGAATCAGTTCCGGGAGATGACGAATCTGACCCGCTTGCAGCGGATTGAGGATGTTCGGGGCGGGTTCGTGTGGCGCACGGAATTGGGTTACTCCTCACCTGGTCTTGGTGCCACCGAGGATCGTGTTGTGCTGAATATGGATTTCCAGAATGCACTTCTCGCCACCGAAACCAATTACGCCAGCTACAGCCTGAATCAGAGTGGCTCATGGCGGATTGATGAAAGCCGTTTCGAAAATCTTCTGGGTACGCTCACGCTGGAGTATTTCCATGGCGGCTCGGTGAACTGGACCAGTTGGTATACCAATCTCTCATACACCGTGGCCCACAATCAGACGGTAGACCAGCAGCTTCTGATCGGCGGTGATAACGGACTTCGTGGCTATCCCAGCGATTATCAGCAGGGCAACCGTATGGCACTCTGGACCCTGGAGCGCCGATACTTTCCGGACTGGCACCCTTTCAAGCTCTTTCGCCTGGGCGGCGTTCTGTTCATCGACGTGGGACGAGCCTGGTTCGACGACGGCCGCAACAATGGCCCGGATGACGGTGTACTGAAAGACGTGGGCTTCGGCCTGCGACTGGCTTCGAGCCGTATCGAGGTTCAGCGAATGCTGCATCTGGATTTTGCCTTCCCGCTGGATGGCGATGACAGCATAGATCAGCTACAGGTGCTCTTGCGGGGCCGAACGAGTTTTTAGCGGGACCATGCATGGCCAATACGGGAAGTGCACCGGGTGTCAGGCCGTTGAGGCTGGAGTGTGCCTCAACGGTATCTGGCAAGAGTGCCTAATCACCCAAGTGCCCCAATCGGGCGGCTTCTACAATTTCGATCCAGTAACCATCAACGTCTTTAATAAAGGCAACGTCGCGCATTTTCCCCTGCTCCGGACGCTTCACGTAGGTCACGTCGTTTGCGTCGAACCAGGCGATGGCGGTATCCAGATCGGGAACCGAGAAACAGATGTGCCCGAACCCCTGAGGTTGGGCGTTGCCATCGTGATAACTGAAGTCCTCCTGATGTTCCGTTCCCCAGTTGTGGGTGAACTCGAGAATCCCGGTCTGGCCGAAGGTCCAGACGGTTCGTTCGCTCTTGTCATCGGGTACGGTTTGGTCTGGCTGTACTTTCGTAAGAAAGTAGAGTGAGAATTGCATCTCTTCAAAATCAAGCCGGCGCAGTACTGTCATGCCCAGTACATGGGTGTAAAACGCCAGTGATTTTTCCGGGTCTTTGACGCGAAGCATTGTGTGGTTTAGGCGAAAGCCTGCTGATTCATTTGGGGGAGCTTTAACCCCGGGGTAGTTCTCACCGTTAAATCCCATGTGTCACTTCCTTTATTGATTGGTAGACGGATTCGGGAACGGATCAGACCGCTCCCTGCTTTATCATTTGTCCCATTTTCTCGGCCTGGCGCAGTGCCAGCGCCACAATCGTCAGCGTCGGGTTTTCCGCTGCAGAGGTAGTGAACTGACTGCCATCGGAGATGAACAGGTTGGGAATGTCGTGGGTCTGGCCAATACCATTGCACACCCCGTCCTGAGCACTTGCGCTCATGCGGCAGGTGCCAAGGTTGTGGGTGGAGGGGTATGGCGGTGTGCGAATGGTTTCCACTGCACCGGCCGCGTTGTAGATTGCTTCGCCCCGTTCGAACGCGTGCTCGCGCATGGCAATATCGTTGTCGTGGTCATCATAGTGAACGTTGGCCACCGGCATACCGAAGAGATCCCTGGCGTCGGTGTTCAGGGTGATGCGATTGGTCTCGCGGGGCATGTCTTCTCCCACCAGCCACATACCTGCCATGTGGTCATATTGGTCCATGGCGTGGGTGAACTCACGTCCCCAGGCCCCGGGATTCAGGAAGGCAGCCATAAACGGCAGGCCAAGAGAAAGCGTTTCCAGCTCGTAGCCTCCGACAAAGCCCCGGTCCGGATCATGATGGGCTTCGTCCTGAATGATGCCAGCCATAGTAGTACCGCGATACATATGGACCGGTTCTTCGAAGGTGGCGTACACCGACCCCGTCATGTGTCGCATGTAGTTCCTGCCGACCTGTCCGGAACTGTTGGCAAGGCCATCAGGAAACGTGCTGGAAGCCGAGTTCAACAGCAGGCGTGGCGTTTCGATAGAGTTACCGGCGACGGCAACCACCCGCGCTTTTTGGCGTTGCTCCTTGCCGTCCTTATCGAAATAAATCACCGCAGTGATGCGGCCCTCCTCGTTGTGTTCAATGCGGGCAACGTGGGACTCGGGCCGCAATTCCATATGCCCTGTTGCAATGCCCTCGGGCAGCTCAGTGTAGAGTGTTGACCATTTGGCGCCAAAACGGCAGCCCTGAAAGCAGAAGCCACGCTGCTGGCAGGCCAGTCGGCCATCGCGGGGCTGGCTGTTTATGGCCATATGGCCGGTATTACAGTTGTAGTCCAGCTTCTGCGCTCCGGCATGCATTACCTTGAAGTTGTTGTTGCCGGGTAAACCCCCGATGTCATTAGTGCGGGTGACCCCCATGCGGTCTTCAGCATTGGCATAGTAGGGCGTCAGTTCGTCGTAACTGATGGGCCAATCAAGCAGGTTGGCGCCCTTCACGGCCCCGTAGTTGGTGAGTGCTTTGAATTCGTGGGGCTGCAGCCTCAGGCTTGCACCCGCCCAATGGATGGTGGTTCCGCCCACTGCTTTAACAATCCAGGCGGGCAGGCCGGCGAAATCTTTCGCGAGGCGAAAACTGCCAGAGGTGGTGCGGGGGTCAAGCCAGGCGAGCTGGCCAAAGGATGCCCACTCATCGGCCAGGAAATCGGCTGTTGTGTGCAACGCGCCGGCTTCCAGAACCACGGTATTGATGCCCTGCTGAGCGAGACCATTTGCCAGAGTTCCGCCGCCGGCGCCAGATCCGATGACCACAACAACATTGTCGTCATCGTGGGAAAACGTCTTTTGATTTTCAGTCAGTGACATGGAGCTCTCCAGACTGCGTTTTTGTATGAGTTATTGGTGAGAGAGGCCTGAGTTCAGCCTGGTTTTACGCCGCTATCCGCGGGGCTCGGGGCTGGTAACCAGTCGAGGTCATCAAACCCGGCATTGAGATAGCCGCCGTCCCCAGCCGCGCCCTCATATCCGAAGTGCGCAAATGCCAGTTCATTGTTATAGAGTGAAACCACAGCAGTGCTGCGGATTGCTTCAAAAAACGGGGCTCCGGCTATTTCTTCCACGTAGCGGAATTGTTCACTGGCACTGAGTGAAGACCAGTCACCTCCGGCACGCTGGTTCAGGTCCTTCACGCCCTCCGTCAGCAAATTGTGTACAGCGTCGTCAGAAGCCGCTTTGTCCAGATCCTTCACAACAAACGCATAAACGGCATCTTCCAGTGTGTCGTGGGGGAAAATATGGCGGGTAACTTTCAGGATGGTTTCGCCCTCAGCGCTGGTCAGGTGGTTCAGGGGCATGGACCAGGCTCTTGAGGGAGCCAGCAGCGCGATTGCGCCATTGCTGAAAGCGAGCGTGCCTACGAGAAAATTGCGACTGTTTCTGAGAAAATTCCTACGGGACAATGACATGTACACTCCCTCCAGCTTACGACAGCCTCGTTGCACGCAATGGCTGGCCGCCGAAGCTCTGGTTTGTTGTTGTGATTATGATGTTTCGCTATGGAGTGATTTCAGAGTAGACAGGGAAGAGCAGAGTCTGGTAGGAAAGATTCTGGCTTTCTTAATTCCATAAAATGGAACACTGGCCCGTTAGTGTTGGTCCATGTTTGAGGGGTTACCATGCACGACCGTCTCCGGCTGCTGAAGATTTTTACTACAGCAGCTCACGCCAGTAGTTTTCGGGACGCCGCTTTCCAGCTTGGAACTTCGCCACAAACCATAAGCCGGGCAGTGAAAGAGCTTGAGGATCAGCTTGGCGAGTTACTTTTTCACCGAAGCACCCGGCAGATTCAGATTACGCAGTTTGGTGCGCAATTCCTGCAAGAGTCGAGCAGTCTGATTTCGGAGCTGGAGTTGCTGTTCGAACACTCAAGGACTTCCGAAACTGAGCGCTACGCAGGCCGAGTCGGTATAACGGCGCCTCACTCGGTAGGCCGCCGCTACGTCCTACCCTTGCTCGGCCCGCTCATTCGTGAAGCGCCAGAATGTCTGATTGATCTTCGGCTGGAAGATGAAGTGACAGATACCGTGGGTGCGCAGATTGACATCGGCATTCGGGTTGGTGCACTGCGAGATAACCGTTTTGTCGCCCGTGAGGCAGCTCGGGTGCCTTTGATGGTGGTAGCAACACCGAAGTTGATCAGGCAGGTCGGTGAACCTTTGCAAATTATGGATTTGATCCAGAGGCCGGTATCCGGTCGGGTAGATCGAAATTTCGGGAGGATCTGGCCGTGGCGGTTCAATGGCTTCACTCACACGCCTCCGTCGCCGCGGTTCGTCTCCGATGATCCTGAGGCGGAACTGCAAGCTGTGCTCAACGGTTGGGTGTTTGGCCAGATTGCTGCTTTTTTGGTCATCCCCTACATCAGGGAGGGATTGCTCATTCCTGTATTGCGCCAGTTTGAGCCACCGCCGCTACCCCTTTATGTTTATCGGCCCCAAAGAGGACCTGTTCCACCTCGAGTCAGAAAGGTCTTCGACACTCTGGCGGACAGCTTTGCCGACGAGAAGTGGTTTCCGTCCCGCATCTAGGAAAACGGAATGCCACTATGTCTTGGCCCGCCGCCGTCACCGAATCTCGATAAAGGGCAACCATCGCGCCGAGGCCTCCACTTCGCCAATATCGAACTCTCCGTATGGCGGTACCGACAGTTCATCAGGTGGCCCCGCAATGTAGTTGAGGTCAACCGCCTTTGTCTTGCCACGAATCAGCCCGTCTTCCACCGCCATGTCGTAGTAAATTCCGTTTTAAAGATTGGCGCCAAATGCATTCAGGGCTTTGAACATGAACAACAAATCATGTTCAAGCCAGCGCAGATTCGAGGCGGACACTGTTTTGGGGTGTTCGTAAGGGGAGGGGATAGAGCACCAGACCTCTTTGCCCTCGAGACACTTCATTTCCTTCAGCGCATGCAGGCACAGCGCGTTCAACGATGGCGTGCTGTATAAAGTGAGAGAGAACAAGCAGCGGAGAATCCAATGAAAGTAATGGTCCTTGGTGCCACGGGTTTGACGGGTAATCTGGTACTGGAGAACTTGCTGGCCAGATCGGAAGTGGGCTCTGTGGTAGTGCCGGTGCGGCGATGGCTGGCGCCGGATGAACCGAAGCTGGAGCAGCATGTGATCGACTTTGACAACATGGACGCCCATGCCGAGATATTCGATGTTGACGCCCTGGTCTGCTGTATCGGAACGACGATCAGCAAGGCGGGTTCCAGGGCGGCCTTTCGCAAGGTGGATTACGATTACGCACTGACAGCCGCCAGGCTGGCCAGAAACACTGGTGCCAGGGCGCTGATTCTGATGTCTGCCGTGGGCGCATCCACAACCTCGAAGGTGTTCTATAGCCGGGTAAAAGGGGAACTGGAAGACGCGGTGCGGGCGCTGAATTTCCCATATCTGTCGATTTATCATCCCAGCCTGTTGCTCGGCAATCGGCAGGAGCAACGCCCGGCGGAATCATTAGGCATGGCGCTTATGCCGGTAGCCAATCATGGGTTGATCGGGCCACTGCGCAAATACCGGGCGATCGAAGCCTCGACGGTGGCAGCCGCCATGGTGAATGAACTCGTTATGCTGGGGGAAAATGCGGCCCCCGGCCCCGTTGTGAAGATTCGGGAATACACGGATATCCTGCGCATCGCCAAAATGGCGACGGTGTGATGAGGCGGGCGTGATCCCCCGGGCAGCCGATTAAGTCTGACCAATCAGGATTGCGATGGGGTCAAAGAAAACCAATCCACCGCCCTGCAAAAACAGCGGCCACCCAGGCGACCAGGGAAATTGCCGCTGCTGCTTTTACCCGGCCCGGCACGGGTCTGTCATCAAGCGCGACTTGCCACCCGGGTGACAAGCGAAGCAGGATGGTATTGAGCACTCCGGCGGCCACGATGGTCAGTTTGACGAGAAAGGCGGGGTTGGCCAGATAATGGGCGGCTTGTACGCTGAACAGCAAGAGTCCTGTCAGTATCGCACTCGCCAGGCCAGAGGCTGCCACCTGAATGGATGGCACCGCTGCGCTGACTGCCATGTTTTCTGAGTGTAGTTCAAGTGCGAACGAGCAGAGAAATTGCTGCGATACCAGGTGCAGTAATCGCGTACCTCGCCAATTAACAGGGATACGAATCCCTGTGGCCCAAGGCTTCGGGAATCAATTCTATTATCCTGCCTCATCAGTCAACTCATCAGGCAACTCATCCGCAGCTCAACTGCACTTCTGTGTGGGCCACGTGGCCCGGTACCTCGGATAAGGAGGACACATTATGCGTACAGCGAAAGAAGATATTCCTGTCCAGATTGATGTACCCGGAGCCGTTGCCAGACAGCAAAAGAATTTTGGCGATGTGACGGGGTTCGGGAAGATGGGCGCTGAGTATTTCTCATTTGGCGGCGGTACCGATATCACCGACTTGTTGCACGGGCTGGAAGGGGATAGTTGCCAGAGCCCACACTGGGGTTACGTCGTAAAAGGTGCGATTACAGCGCTATATTCTGATCATACCGAGGAAACCTCCAGGGCGGGAGACATGTTCTGCTGGCCTCCGGGACACAGCGTTCGGGCTGAAGAGGATACCGACACTGTAATATTCAGTCCTCAACATGGACATGGTCTGGTGCTGGATCACATCAAGCAACAACTCAGCAGTTAACCCATCCAAGGTTTAAGGGGCTTTTGCCTTCGTTGCAAAAGTCCCCAATTAAATTTCGGCTGCCATCTGCTTTATCCTTTTTCCGGACGCCCCTATTTGATCGTCGACACCGCGGAAGCCCTCCATACTCTTGGCAAGCCACGAACGCAGCTGCAAATTGACCAGTCTCAAGGACGGAGACTCCTGATTAAGCTAACATGTGTACGCTGAATGAGTTAGGTGGCAAGATGACATTATTGAACGTTTGTATCGGGGGATCAGATGAGTTCAGGATCGTTGGGCCAGCGAGTGGCGGCGCTCATTACCAGCCAGCTGGAATCGGGGCGGGTAAAGGTCGAGTCGATCTCGTCCGAGCTGTGCATGAGTCGCTACACACTTCATAAACGCCTCAAGGTAGAAAACCAGACCTTTGCCGGGCTGTTGCAGGAGGTCCGGCGCAAGTTGGCGCTGACCTACATTCAGGACCGCGACCGGCCGCTGGTTGAGGTGGCGGAGATGCTTGGGTTCTCGGAACTCAGTGCGTTCAGCCGTGCCTTCAAGCGCTGGATGGGGCAGTCACCAGCCGCCTTCCGGTCGGCTAGGCTGCCCCTCCCCGGGTTGGTTAAATCTTTCTGAACACCAGGCTGGCGTTGGTGCCACCAAAGCCGAAGCTGTTACTCATGACCAAGGGCAGCGACACGTTGTCCTTCCGCTCGTGAACAATGGGAAAGCCCTCTGCGCCGGGATCCAGGTTCGCTATGTTGGCGGAGCCATGGCATCGAACAGCAAACTGAGGGTCCAGTGGAGATCTTCGCCGCCGCCGGCAAACATCGTGTCCTGGCGCCCCCAGACAATGAGGTCGGCGGCTTGGCCGATGGCGTGAGCACCAGTAGCGCAGGCAGAAGTGATGCCATAGTTGACGCCGGTAATTCCGACGCGCCGCATATCAAAAGCTCCTGTTCAGTTGCTCACTGCTCCTTGTCCACACTGGATTAGAAATCATCGGTGGACTCAAATAGGCCGACACGCAGGTCCTTGGCGGTGTAGATCTCACGGCCATCCACTTCCATGCGGCCATCGGCGATGGCCATGGTCAGCTTGCGCCGGATGACGCGCTTGATGTCCAGGTGGTAACGCACCAGTTTGTTGTGGGGCAGCACCTGGCCGAAAAATTTCACTTCCCCCGCGCCCAGGGCACGGCCCTTGTGTTTGCCCCCGCCCCAGGCCAGATAGAAGCCAACCAGTTGCCAGAGCGCGTCCAGGCCCAGACAGCCAGGCATCACCGGGTCACCCTCGAAGTGGCAGCGGAAAAACCAGAGGTCGGGGTGGATGTCCAGCTCGGCGATCAGACTGCCTTTGCCATAAAGGCCGTCGCTGTCGTTGATGTGGGTAATGCGGTCGAGCATCAGCATCTGGTCAAGGGGTAGTCGTGTCGCCCCCGGAAAGAGTCGGCCGTGGCCGCATTCGATCAGTGCTTCTTTATCAAAATGGTCCGGTTGCATGGCGTTTCGTCTCTTTTGAGAAGTCTATTACATCATCTTAGCCCGAATGTGTGTGGACGCTATTGACCTCTGGTTGATGTTATTTCGCTCAATCTGTACTGGCGATTGCGGCGGTTTCTGCATCAAAGCTGGTCTCGAGCCTCCAGATAATGATCTGTACCAGCGTCGCCCACAAAGGCGGGGTGCCCAAACGCAGGAATAAGCGCCCAAGATCGGGATCAATCTTCGCCAGCTGTTCGGCACCAACGCTGAGGGTTTTCGGAGTCAGGGGTTGGTGCATAACAGTCTCCCGGTTTGCGAATGGCATTCCGAGCACTGCCTAAGGCTTTCTGCAACCTCATCGAGAGGTAGTGTTCCGTCCTGAATGCCGCGATCCAAGCTGCCTGAAAAGCTTATCAAGGCAACACTTGAGGGACATCATAAAGACGGATGGCTCTTTCATTTATTATCTATTAACTGTTTAAACGTATTTCCCTTTGCCCAAAAGACCACGTCTATGCCCGACTTTGCCGCCAACCCTCTGCTGGACAGTCACCCGGACCTGGCCGGCCTTGCAGTGGCCCTGCTGCTGGGTTTGCTGATCGGCATCCAGCGTGGCTGGAGCCAGCGCGAGCGCTCTGCCGGCGAGCGTGTCGCCGGTATTCGCACCTATACTCTCACCGGCCTGCTCGGTGGCCTGTCGATGTTGCTGGCCCGGACCATGGGCGAGTGGCTGTTGGCGGTCGTGCTGCTGTGTCTGACTATTGTTGCGGTCAATGGTTATCGGCTGCGGGCGGCTCAGGATCAGAATGTCAGCATTACCGGTGCCATCAGCCTGCTGCTGACCTTTACCTTCGGCGCCCTGGCCATGCAGGGGCATGTGGCCCTGGCCGCAGGTTCGGCCGTGGTTACCGCGATCATTCTCGACAACAAGGCCGAGATCCATCGCCTGTTGACCCTGCTGGAAGAAAAAGAGCTCGATGCCGCCCTTAAACTGCTGCTGATCAGTGTGGTGATGCTGCCTAACCTGCCCAACCAGGACTTTGGGCCCGGCGGCGTGCTCAATCCCTACGAAATCTGGTGGATGGTCGTGCTGATCGCCTCGATCTCCTTTGTTGGCCACTTCGCCATGCGCATCGGCGGCGCCCGCAAAGGAATTGTGTTTACCGGGTTGTTTGCCGGACTCAGTTCCTCCACCGCACTGACCCTCCATTACGCCCGGCTGTCGCGGGAGATGCCCGAACTGACGCCACTGCTAGCCACCGGCATCATGCTGGCCTGGGGCACCATGTTCCCGCGCATCCTTCTGGTCAGCGCCATCATTCACCCGCCTTTGGCCTGGCTGCTGGGGCCGCCGTTGCTGGTGGCGGTCGTCATTCTTTACGGGCTGTCCTGGCGCCAGTGGCGCAAACACACGAATCTGGCTGACGGCAACGATTTCAGCCCCCACAAGCGGCCTAACCCCTTGGACCTGAAAGCGGCGCTGCTGATGGGCCTGGTGTTGACACTGGTGCTGGTGCTGGCGGAATTGCTGCGATCCTGGCTGGGGGATACTGGCATCTATCTGCTGGCCGCGGCCACCGGGATTACAGATGTGGATCCCATCACCCTTTCCTTTGCGCGCATGGCAGGTACGGGGTCAGAGGGCGAGCTGGGCTTGCAGGTGGCCACTTACGGCATCCTGATTGCAGCAGTGGTAAACAGTCTGGTGAAGGCGGGCATGGCGTCGGTTATCGGCGAAGGGTTGGGCCGCTATCTGGTTGTGCCTTTGGGATTGGCGGTGGTTGGGGCGGTAGTGACAGCGTGGCTAATGAATTGACGTTGTAATGCATCGCCCTTGAGAAACAAAATCTGTCTCGCTCCTGCGCTTTTGTAATCCGTTGCCTATAAGGCTTACCAGGCTCCTACAAGAATGTGGTTAAAGTTGGCTCAGTGATCGCGCAAGAGTGATCTGCCCTGATTCTTGCTTTTGTGAATGCGGAGGCGGATGCTCAGGGCTATATTAAGCCTGACTCATTGATTCATCCGTGGTCTCAAACCCGGCTTTTAGAACCCGCTCCATCGATGGAGGTGGCGATGCAGGAAAACAGAAATTCAATGCTCATTGTCATTGGAGCGTCCGCCGGTGGCATGGCAGCATTAAAGGAGTTCGTAGCGCAAATTCCGAAGCATTTTCCGGCACCCATTTTTATAGTCAACCACATGGGTGCGCATACTACCGGAGATGCGTTAGTCAAAGTTTTAAATGAGAGTGGCAGTCTTACGTGTGTACAAGCGCACGATAAACAAGCATTCAAAAACGGACATATTTATCTGGCGCCATCAGATCAACACATGCTGATTGTGAAAGGAAAGATCCTCGTCACCAAAGGTGCCAGGGAAAACCGTTCCCGGCCAGCTATTGACCCCTTGTTTCGTTCTGCAGCAGTGGCCTATGGCAACCGGGTAATAGGAATTATCCTCACAGGATACCTGGATGATGGCACCAGTGGCATGATGGCTATCAAAAGATGCGGAGGAGTCTGCATCGCACAAGATCCTGAGGAAGCGTCTTATCCGGACATGTCGCAATCGGTAATAGCGAATGTTGGCGCCGATTATTGCTTGCCAATAGCCGAGATGGGGGCGTTGCTATCCGATCTCGTAAGGAGACAACTACCGGAGAACGAGCAGCCTCCGGAAGACATAGTGATCGAGGCAAAGATTGCACAGCGGGTTTTAAGCGATTTGCCTTCTGTCGAGGCGCTCGGCGAGCAGGTGCCGTATAATTGTCCGGACTGTGGTGGGGTGTTGTGGAAAGTGGCGGAAGAGGAACTTCTGAGGTATCGCTGTCATACCGGCCATGCGTTTACCTCCTCAGCGTTGCTTGCTCAACAAACTGAAAAGCTCGAAGAAACTCTCTGGGTTGCGCTGAGAATGTTTGAAGAGCGCCAGAACCTACTCGTAACCATGAGTAAAATTGAAAGCAAAAAATCTGCCTCATCAATCTCCTTGCGGGCTAAAGATTCTCAAGTCCACATTGACCGCATTCGTGCCATGTTAAAGGCTACCGACACAGACGATCACGGAGCATGAGCCTGGCGCTTCTGGCATCCTGACCTGATCCCGCAGCAGGGCCGCTGTTATGCGCTTACAACGGTAATCGGCCCGGTGGCGTGCCTGACGACCTTTTCGCTGATGCTGCCCAGAGTCAGGCTGCGCACCATCGAATGGCCGCGCCTTCCCAAAACCAGATGAATGCCCGGATTGGCTTGCAGATACTCGATGATTTCGTGGGCCGGTTCACCTTTGAGCAGAATTTCTTCGGTTGGATCGGCTTGCCCTCTCACGGCCTCTTTCACGGCATCGAACACTTTGCGCCCAAAATCCTTTTGCTCTTCCTCAAGATCACTGGGCCATACGCCGCTGATGACCATCCTCTCTACCTTTGAGCCTGGGAATACGGTTAACAGCTTGAGCGGGTGACCGGTGGCTTTTGACAGTTCGGCTGCCATTTTTGCTGCGTGTAACGATTCCTCTGAACCGTCGCAAGCGACAACGATGCTCGAAGTAACATTGGCCATGATACGCTCTCTCTTCCTATGGAATGTATTACTAATCTAACATTGATGCGTATACCGTAGGGTTGACTCACGTCATACCGGCGAATGGTTTATGAGTCTGGAAAATGAGGGATAACGATTAAGTGCAGGCCATTTTTTTCGAGAAACGAGGACAGGCTTATTTTGAAGCCTGCAAACGCTCTTGTGGCCTCTGCTCCAAAGACTGGACCGACTTCGATCGCCGACAGCACCGCAGTCATCACAGCCAATAAGATTGAAATGCACTATTTTTCAGTTACTTATGCAATAACAGGTCATCAAAAATACATTAGTTTACTCGTTTTAACAATACAGAACTTAACCCAAGTTAAGTTGTTTTAATAAATAAACCTCCAGCGTATTATTGTTACTTAACTCCAACTGTTTGTTTCCATATTAATTACTTGATAAAAATTATTTTCAAAGTCGTAATGCTACGACATGTTTTGCCATCCTTATCTCGTCTATACTCTTCCAACCACTGATTATCAGTGCGCTTGCGAACATTAATCGAACATTAATCGAACTTTTATAGAAATCATCGATCGACCGTGGAAAAGCCAGTGAACAGCACCTTTACTCAATCTGCAATTGCCGAGTGGGTCACTCTCCTGGGTGAAGCCGGCGTCGTCGCGGCCAGTGCTGAAGACTTTGGCGCCTCCACAACAGGAACGAAGCGATCGATTCCCGCGGTGCTTCGCCCAGTGAACCGGGAGCAGGTCGCAGCGGTTCTCCAGATCGCCCAGCGCTGGCACGTCGCCGTCTACCCCGTGAGCACAGGCAATAACTGGGGCTATGGTAGCGCCAACCCTGTTGAAGACGGCTGCGTCATCCTTGATCTTAGCCAACTCGACCGTATTTCCGATTTTGATCCCGAAATGGGTGTTGTCACTGTTGAGCCCGGTGTCACCCAGGGCGCTCTCAGGGACTTCCTTGATAGTCATGAAGGCAATTACCTTGTTCCGGTGACTGGCGCGGGCCCTACCTGCAGCATTATGGGTAATGCGCTTGAGCGGGGTTACGGCATCACGCCGATAACTGACCATTTTGCGGCGGTAACAAAGATAGAAGCGATCTTGCCCGATGGCAGCCTTTACCAGACGCCGCTTAGCGAACTTGGTGCTGCGGAAGTAGACGGGCTTTTCAAATGGGGCCTCGGCCCTTATCTCGACGGGCTTTTCAGCCAAGGGAACTTCGGCGTGGTCGTGAAGATGACCATTGTCCTTGCGCCAGTTCCCGAAACCGTGACCGCATTTTTCTTTTCCACAAAAAACGACGCCAATCTGGAAGCGCTGGTGCCAACCGTCAGGGCTGTGTTACGAGCGCTCGGCGGTTCGGTTGTGGCGGTTAACCTGCTCAACAGCCAACGCATGCTCTCGATGATGACGCCTTTCCCTGAAGACAAAGCCGTTGACGGTGTTCTGCCTGCTCACGAAATCGCAAGTCTCGCCAACAATCATGGCGTTTCAGCGTGGAGCGGGGTCGGCGCGATTTACGCGTCAAAGGAGGTGGCCCGAGCGGCCCGACGCACGTTACGGCGGCTTCTCGGCCCAGTGACTGACCGTCTCGTCTTTATCAACCGGCGAAAAGTTGGCCTGGCGAGGAACATTGCCCGCGTGCTGCCCGATAGGCTTGCTACACGGGTCAAGGGCATGGCGGATACGCTTTCGGGGGCACTGCAAATCATGCACGGCACCCCTAATGACGTCGCGTTGGCGCTGGCATATTGGCGCTCAGGGACTCAGCCAGAACCCGGGCAACCCAAGAACCCCGCACGCGATGGCTGTGGGCTCATATGGTTCGCGCCGCTGGTTCCGATACGGGGAAAAGACGTTCGCAGCTATATCAATATGATTGAAAGAATTTGCCCACAGTACGGTGTCAATCCGCTCATTACATTGACGACGGTAAATGATCGCTGTTTCGACTCTACCGTTCCCTTGCTTTTTGATCGCAGGGACGCGGATGCGACAGCGCGGGCCAACGATTGTTATCGCGCACTGTGCGAGGCGGGGCAAAAGGAAGGCTTTCTGCCTTACCGCCTCAACATTGACGCGATGGGTATTCTGAATACCGGTGGCTCTGCTTTCTCCAGGCTTGCCAGCCAACTGAAAGCTGCAGTCGACCCAAATTTTATCCTGGCGCCCGGACGTTACGTGCCCAGGATCAAGCATTCCGAGGTCTGATGAGCTGTAACCTCGATGCACCCGTAGTACTCCGTCAAATGGAATCAAGACGGCGCTTTTTTCACTGCGACTATCGCCATAACAGCTCCCTGATCGGGAAAGAATGAGGACCAAAAAATGAAAACAGGGTTTGCAACTCAAGATGAAATAAAAAACACAAAAAACCAAGAAGCTCACGAAGACGTCAGTACCATTTTTAACTCGGCATTCAGCGTCCAGTTGGCGACATCTCCAGAGGTGATTAACGAAGTATTCGAAGTTCGGTATCAAGTTTATTGCATCGACCGGCCTTTTGAAGACCCCAATTGCTTCGCCGATAAACGCGAGCACGACGCATACGACCCGCGATCCGCCCACGCGCTGATCCGGCACCGAAGGACGGGAGAGAGCGTCGCCGCCGTTCGTCTCGTTATGGCGGGCGACAACCCCGTGCAGGCCGATTTTCCCATGGAAAGCCCCTGTCTCCATCGGATGGACCAGCATGCGCGGGACGCTTTTGCAGGCGCACGCCGCGAGCAGGTAGCAGAGATATCCAGGATGGCGGTTAGCCGGGAATTTCGGCGGCGTCTTAACGAGGACAAATCAGCTTCTGGCATCAGCGATTTGGTCTGTTACAGCGATTCGGAAAATGGCAAACGCGCCATGCCCTATATCAGTCTGGGGATTTTCGCCGCTATTCTTCAGATGTCTGTCAAACATGGTATAACGCACTGGATGGCGGTCATGGAGCCAGCTCTGCTGCGTGTTCTAAAGAAATTTGGTGTGGAGTTTGATCATGTGGGGCCTGTGATGGAGTATCACGGTCGTCGCCGTCCTGCTTTCACTGAAGCTGCGTCACTGATCGAAGGCATCAGAAA
>NZ_VZZZ01000018.1 GCF_009193265.1 Marinobacter changyiensis | reverse complement strand
AAGTTGCCGCGATTTTCTTGTTAGGATCAAAGAACGGTTTTTGGACAACGGTGGCCGTTGTTTTTCCGCCAGGAGTAACGACGTCGAAACGTGTGCCAAGGGCCGCGTGGTCTGCCTCAACCATTGCCAGCGCAATATTCTGCTCCAGACGCGGAGAGAACACGGCAGACGTAACCTTGCCCACGTGTTCGCCATCTTTTTCCAGATCCCAGAACCTGGAGTTAGGACCTGACAGTGCAGGGCCACCGAGGACCAGACCAACCTGCTTGCGTGATACGCCTTCTTCACGGATACGTTTGAGGGCAGACTTGCCGATGAAGTCGGCCTCGATATCCAGTTCGACCAGGCGATCCATACCCAGTTCATAGGGATTGTTGTGGATGTCCATATCGGCGTGGTAGGACAGCATACCGCCCTCAATACGGCGAATGGTCGACGTGTGGCCAGGCTGGAGACCGAAAGGAGTACCTGCAGCCATGATCCTCTCCCACAGCTCATCACCTTTCGAGCCATCCAGCAGATAGAGTTCATAGCCGAGTTCGCTTGACCAGCCGGTCCGGGAAACGATCAGCGGAATACCGTCAAGGTCATATTCCCGCAGCCAGTAATACCGAAGGTCGTTGATGCTTTCACCGAATAGCGCTTCCATGATTTTGCCGGACACCGGACCCTGCAGCTGGAGTGGCGAAACATCCGGTTCGCGGATTTCGACATCCAGACCGGAGTTAATAGCAACGCCCTGTGCCCACAGCAAAATGTCACTGTCCGCCAGAGAGAGCCAGAAGCGGTTTTCCTCGAGACGAAGCAGGATCGGATCGTTCAAAATCCCGCCCTCGGCATTGGTGATCAGTACATATTTGCACTGACCTACCGCACACTTTGAAAGGTCTCGTGGAGTAAGCATCTGAGTAAATTTTGCAGCGTCAGGACCGGTGATTTCTACCTGGCGCTCAACGGCAACATCACAAAGGATTGCCTTGTTAACCAAATTCCAGAAGTTTTG
>NZ_VZZZ01000017.1 GCF_009193265.1 Marinobacter changyiensis | reverse complement strand
GGCGCCTCAGTTGCCAACGCGGAGCTGATTACCGATTGGGGTTACTCGACCACTAACGTGTTTGAGAATGCTACTTTCAGCAGTGGAAACGGCACCACTACCGAAAACCCCCAAAGCCTGTCATGGGGCGGCGTGGATGCTGAAGATCGTTCGTCTGTATCGATTGATGATGTAAATGCACCAAGTGGCCTTATCACCAATGGGGACTTTGTAGACGGTGGCTTATTCACCCACGACAACAATATTATCGATGCCAGATATTCTGCCTTGACTAGTTTCAACATAGTTACTTCGCTTGACTTGGTAGCTTCTACTCCGGATAACGGCGCGACCCAGACTGTGGGCCCCCTCACCTTCGAATCGTCCTTCAGTGAAACAATTAATAGTGCACCCTGCGGAGGAACATCAACAGGTATTCCCTGTGATGACATCTTTACGCTTAACAACCTGCCTGATGATGCCATGCAAAATATGAACGGCTGGTTCGAGCTTTCTTCAGACCAGTTTACCATTGACGATTTCACCTACACGGTCTTCCTTGAGCTGGAAAACCTGGTCGCTCTTGGAGCAACCACCTGTGGCGTAGCGGGCGCTCCGGCCAATTGTGTTGGTCTTCTGACTCAAGAAGATACAGCAAACACTTTCCAGACCCGGTTCCGTATCGCGGCTGCACCGGCTAGCGTACCTGAGCCAGGCACCTTGGCACTGATGGGCTTGGGCATCGCTGGCCTTGGTTTTGCACGCAGGAAAAAAGCTGCTAAAGCATAATGTTTGAACAGTTATAACGTTCAAAAGACAGTGCTGATGAAAAAAGCCCCCGCCGAAAGGCGGGGGCTTTTTGCTGAGTCAAAAACACTGAGCGTAATTCAGAATCGCTCAGCCGCGGAGTCAGGCAACCTCTTTCCGGCTTACCTTATAGTCGGTATCCGGTTTTGCTGGAAGGTAGCGCCCCGAGTCAGTAACCAACGACCAGACATCCGGACGACGCTTTCTGATGCCTTCGATCAGTGACGCAGCTTCAGTGAAAGCAGGACGGCGACGACCGTGATACTCCATCACAGGCCCCACATGATCAAACTCCACACCAAATTTCTTTAGAACACGCAGCA
>NZ_VZZZ01000016.1 GCF_009193265.1 Marinobacter changyiensis | reverse complement strand
TGACCTGCCCCCAATCACTAAACCACTCACTGCTTAGTAATGTCGGTTAATTTCGACCCTTTTCCCGTAGTCCGGTAGCCAGCGGCAAACTCCAGTGGTGTCTGGTAGCTCAACGCTGAATGGGGCCGGTTTTCATTATAGTCCCGTCGCCAGTTCCCGATGATCTCGCGGGCATGAGCCAGATCCCGGAACCAGTGTTCATTCAGGCATTCGTCGCGGAAACGCCCATTGAAGCTTTCGATAAAGCCGTTTTGCGTAGGCTTCCCAGGCTGGATCAGCTTCAGCTCAACCCGGTTGTCATAAGCCCACTGGTCCAGTGCTTTGCTGGTGAATTCCGGCCCCTGGTCTGTCCTGACAGCCTGAGGATAGCCTCTGAAGGCGGCTATGGCATCCAGAGTGCGGGCAACCTGATCACCAGAGATACCATTGGCCACAGGGATGTCGAGACACTCCTTGGTGAAGTCATCAACAATGGTCAGGCACTTTATCCGCCGACCGCACGCCAATGAGTCCATGACAAAATCCATGGACCACGTCTGGTTTGGCGCTTCTGGCAACACCAACGGCTGACGCTCCATGGCGATACCTTTGCGGCGCTTACGCTTTGGTACGGCCAGACCAGCCTCCCGATAAAGCCGGTAAACCTTTTTATGATTCACGTCGATTCCTTCCCGTCGCAACAGTTGGTGAACCCGTCGATAACCAAACCGACGTCGCTCATGGGCCAGTTCCGTAATGCGCTCACTGAGCACACTGTCGCCAGCCGCAACGGTGGAGCGGTAGTGAAACGAAGCGCGGGATAACCCGACGAGAAAACAGGCCCTGCGTTGTGAAATCGGCGTTTGCTCCTGCATCGCCCGCACGGCCTCGCGCTTGTTCTCGACGGTCAGTACTTTCGGTTGAGGGCCGCCTTCAGGGCTTCGTTGTCCAGAAGAGATTCAGCCAGCAGTTTCTTGAGCTTGGCGTTCTCATCTTCGACGGCCTTCAAACGGCGTGCCTCGGAAACCTCCATGCCGCCAAACTTCTTGCGCCAGGTGTAGAAGGTAGCGTCAGAAATGTTGTACTTGCGGCACAGCTCCTTCACCGCCAGGCCTGCTTCGGCCTCCTTCAAAATGCTGATGATCTGCTCGTCTGAAAATCGCTTTTTCATGTTCATCGTCCTCTGCTGTGATGAACATTACTAAGCTGAAAATGGTTAAGCCAGAGGGGAGCAGGTCA
>NZ_VZZZ01000015.1 GCF_009193265.1 Marinobacter changyiensis | reverse complement strand
TGGTGGGTCTGGGTGGACTTGAACCACCGACCTCACCCTTATCAGGGGTGCGCTCTAACCACCTGAGCTACAGACCCGGTTTTGCTTGTCATGCAACAAGCCAAGTCGGGCCTGAAAGACCCTATGCTCTCTTTCCGCTGATCAAGTAATTCGTGTGGGCTCTGACCGAAACATTCAGTTTCGTTTAAGGAGGTGATCCAGCCGCAGGTTCCCCTACGGCTACCTTGTTACGACTTCACCCCAGTCATGAACCACACCGTGGTGATCGTCCTCCCGAAGGTTAGACTAACCACTTCTGGTGCAATCCACTCCCATGGTGTGACGGGCGGTGTGTACAAGGCCCGGGAACGTATTCACCGTGACATTCTGATTCACGATTACTAGCGATTCCGACTTCACGCAGTCGAGTTGCAGACTGCGATCCGGACTACGATGCGTTTTGTGAGATTGGCTCCCCCTCGCGGGTTTGCAGCCCTCTGTGCGCACCATTGTAGCACGTGTGTAGCCCTGGCCGTAAGGGCCATGATGACCTGACGTCATCCCCACCTTCCTCCGGTTTGTCACCGGCAGTCTCCCTAGAGTTCCCACCATGACGTGCTGGCAACTAAGGATAGGGGTTGCGCTCGTTACGGGACTTAACCCAACATCTCACGACACGAGCTGACGACGGCCATGCAGCACCTGTGTCTGAGTTCCCGAAGGCACTCCCGCATCTCTGCAGGATTCTCAGCATGTCAAGGCCAGGTAAGGTTCTTCGCGTTGCGTCGAATTAAACCACATGCTCCACCGCTTGTGCGGGCCCCCGTCAATTCATTTGAGTTTTAACCTTGCGGCCGTACTCCCCAGGCGGTCAACTTAGTGCGTTAGCTGCGCCACTAAGGATTCAAGATCCCCAACGGCTAGTTGACATCGTTTACAGCGTGGACTACCAGGGTATCTAATCCTGTTTGCTCCCCACGCTTTCGCACCTCAGTGTCAGTGTTGGTCCAGGTAGCCGCCTTCGCCACTGGTGTTCCTTCCTATATCTACGCATTTCACCGCTACACAGGAAATTCCACTACCCTCTACCACACTCTAGCCTGACAGTTCGAAATGCCGTTCTCAGGTTAAGCCCGAGGCTTTCACATCTCGCTTATCAAACCACCTACGCGCGCTTTACGCCCAGTAATTCCGATTAACGCTTGCACCCTCCGTATTACCGCGGCTGCTGGCACGGAGTTAGCCGGTGCTTCTTCTGCGAGTAACGTCACGGCTGGCCGCTATTAACGACCAACTTTTCCTCCTCGCTGAAAGTGCTTTACAACCCGAAAGCCTTCTTCACACACGCGGCATGGCTGGATCAGGGTTGCCCCCATTGTCCAATATTCCCCACTGCTGCCTCCCGTAGGAGTTCGGGCCGTGTCTCAGTCCCGATGTGGCTGATCATCCTCTCAGACCAGCTACGGATCGTCGCCTTGGTGAGCCTTTACCCCACCAACTAGCTAATCCGACATAGGCTCATCCAATAGCGCAAGGTCCGAAGATCCCCTGCTTTCCCCCGAAGGGCGTATGCGGTATTAATCCGGGTTTCCCCGGGCTATCCCCCACTACTGGGCAGATTCCTATGTATTACTCACCCGTCCGCCGCTCGTCAGCATCCCGAAGGACCTGTTACCGCTCGACTTGCATGTGTTAAGCCTGCCGCCAGCGTTCAATCTGAGCCATGATCAAACTCTTCAGTTTAAATCATACAGAAGCCGAAGCTTCAATTTCTGCTCAAGACAAAACTCAAATTTCGACGAGTCACTGTCTTGATATTTCTATACCGAAATATCCCAGCCAGCGCCCACACGAATTACTTGATCAACTTGTTAAAGAGCCGGGCTAATCGCCCAATCGAGGTGCGTATCTTACAGCGTTTCTCGATCCTGTCAACCGGTATTTTGAATCGTTTAATAATAACCAATTCAACCGCTTAACACCCGCTTGGCGGCTGGCCCTTCCGGCCTTGTCCCCCAAGCGAGATGCGCATTCTACAGACACCCACCTCAGTGTCAACG
>NZ_VZZZ01000014.1 GCF_009193265.1 Marinobacter changyiensis | reverse complement strand
TGTCAGTAACAGTGCTAAAAGTCCGTAAATTGTCAGGATAGATTGTCCTCCCGACCCGCATGGCCTTTTCTTGAAGGTGGCGAAACCTGAAAGGAAAAGACTCATGCAAAGCCGAGAGGACTTTCACATGATAAAGCAACTACGGGCACAGGGGGCGCACATCGTGGACATTGCCCACCGGATTGGCTGTTCAGGACGCACGGTGCGTCGGTACCTGGCGCTTCCGGCACCTCCCACAGGTAAGCCCAAGTCACGCAGGCCCAGTAAGCTCGATCCCTTCAAGCCCTTTATCGATGAACAGTTGGCAGACGAGGTCTGGAACGCCGAGGTGATTTTCCAGCAACTGCGCGAGCGGGGCTACACCGGCTCATCCACCCTGGTTCGTGAGTACATCCAGCCCAAGCGACCACTTCGCGCGAGCAAGCGAACCGTGCGATATGAGACGCTCCCTGGTAAACAGCTCCAGCATGACTGGGGTGAGATCCGGACAGAGGTCGGAGGCCGGTTGTGTACCGTCAACATTGCGGTGAACGTGCTGGGTTATTCCCGGCACTTCCATGTCTGGGCGGGCCCTCGGCAGGATGCCGAACACACCTACGAGTCGCTGGTGCAGGCGTTCCGGTACTTTGGCGGTGTCCCAGCCATTGTTCTGGTGGACAACCAGAAGGCGGCCGTGGTTCGCCATGATCGTGATGGCAAGGTGACGTTCAATGCCGGCTTCCTGGCACTGGCCAACCATTACGGCTTCGTCGCTAAGGCCTGCCGACCCCAGCGGCCCAGGACGAAGGGTAAGACCGAACGGATGGTCGGTTATGTGAAGCACCACTTCTTCCAGCGATATCGCAGCTTCGACAGCTATGCACACCTGAATCAGCTACTGGAACACTGGCTGGATACCTGTGCTCAGCAGCGTCTGCTGAGGCGGTTCCGGCAGACCCCGGCCGAGCGGTTCCAAGAGGAGCAACCTCAACTCCTGCCAAGGCCCCAAATGGACTTCGATACCCGCTATTACGATATCCGTCATGTGGGCTGGGATGCCTATATCGATGTGCATGGCAACCGTTACAGTGTGCCGGCGGAGTATTGTGGCCAGCGGGTAAACATCCGCATCAGCCTGGACGGTGAACTCACCGTCTATGACATCCGGGGACAGGAGGTGGCCCGCCACCGGATGACCGACCGCAAGCAGGGCTGGCAAACCGTAGCCGAACACCACGAGCCGCTGTGGCTAGACGTGATGCCGGTACAATATCGAAGCCTCGCGGTTTACGAGGAGGTGCTCCAATGAACCTCGATCAACTCCTCGAACGGCTCAAGATGGATCATCTGCAAGCCTCGCTGGATACCCTGTGCGAACACGCCAGCAAAAAGGACCTGAACTATCGGGAGTTCCTCGAACAGGCCCTGGCCCAGGAATGGGGTGGCCGCCACCAGAGGGGTCTGGATACGCGGCTCAAACAGGCCAGGCTACCCTGGATTAAAACCCTGGAGCAGTTCGACTTCAGCTTCCAGCCCAGCCTTGACCGAAAACTGATCCGGGAACTCTCCGGCCTGGGGTTCGTGGATCGCAACGAGAACGTGATCCTGCTGGGACCGCCGGGCGTGGGCAAAACCCACCTGGCTGTCGCCCTTGGCGTAAAGGCTGCTGAGGCCGGCCACCGCGTTCTGTTTATGACCCTGGACCGCTTAGTCACCACCTTGGTCAAAGCCCGGCAGGAAAACCGATTGGACCGGCAGCTCCAGCAGCTGACTTACCCGAAGGTGCTGGTGCTGGACGAGATCGGTTACCTGCCCATGACCCGGGAGGAAGCCAGCCTGTTCTTCCGCTTGATCAACCGGCGCTACGAGCGAGCCAGCACCATCCTGACATCCAACAAGAGCTTTATGGACTGGGGCGAGGTGTTCGGGGATCAGGTCATTGCTACGGCCATCCTCGACAGGCTCCTGCACCACTCAACGACTCTGAACATCAAGGGGGAGAGTTACCGTCTGAAAGATAAACGGAAGGCTGGTCTCATACCCGGTACTGCTCAAAAACAGGAGAACTCTGACGACACCGAACCTCAAAAAACGGACACTGAAAACTGATGAAAACCGGACAATCTAAACTGATAAAAAGCGGTCAAAGTTCACTGTTGTTGACAA
>NZ_VZZZ01000013.1 GCF_009193265.1 Marinobacter changyiensis | reverse complement strand
TTAAGAGCCTGACGATGACCTACTCTCACATGGGCAGAAGCCACACTACCATCGGCGCTGATCTGTTTCACTGCTGAGTTCGGGATGGGATCAGGTGGTTCCAGACCGCTATGGTCGTCAGACAAAACGGTTGATCACTGGTTGGACAAGATTGAAACGGTGTTCCTGATAACGATCGCGTCATCCGCAATTGTCTTGGGTGTTATATAGTCAAGCCTCACGAGCAATTAGTATCGGTTAGCTCAACGCCTCGCAGCGCTTACACACCCGACCTATCAACGTCCTGGTCTTGAACGGCTCTTCAGGGACCTCAAGGGTCCAGGGAGATCTCATCTTGGAAGGGGCTTCCCGCTTAGATGCTTTCAGCGGTTATCCTGTCCGAACGTAGCTACCGGGCAATGCCACTGGCGTGACAACCCGAACACCAGAGGTTCGTCCACTCCGGTCCTCTCGTACTAGGAGCAGCTTTCCTCAAATCTCCAACGTCCACGGCAGATAGGGACCGAACTGTCTCACGACGTTCTAAACCCAGCTCGCGTACCACTTTAAATGGCGAACAGCCATACCCTTGGGACCGGCTTCAGCCCCAGGATGTGATGAGCCGACATCGAGGTGCCAAACACCGCCGTCGATGTGAACTCTTGGGCGGTATCAGCCTGTTATCCCCGGAGTACCTTTTATCCGTTGAGCGATGGCCCTTCCATACAGAACCACCGGATCACTATGACCTACTTTCGTACCTGCTCGACGTGTCTGTCTCGCAGTCAAGCGGGCTTGTGCCATTACACTAACCGCACGATGTCCGACCGTGCTTAGCCCACCTTTGTGCTCCTCCGTTACGCTTTAGGAGGAGACCGCCCCAGTCAAACTACCCACCACACAGTGTCCTTATCCCCGATAAGGGGACGAAGTTAGAACCTCAAACAGTCCAGGCTGGTATTTCAAGGTTGGCTCCACGATGACTAGCGTCACCGCTTCAAAGCCTCCCAGCTATCCTACACAAGACTGCTCAAAGTTCACTGTGAAGCTATAGTAAAGGTTCACGGGGTCTTTCCGTCTAGCCGCGGATACACCGCATCTTCACGGCGATTTCAATTTCACTGAGTCTCGGGTAGAGACAGCGCCCCCATCGTTACGCCATTCGTGCAGGTCGGAACTTACCCGACAAGGAATTTCGCTACCTTAGGACCGTTATAGTTACGGCCGCCGTTTACCGGGGCTTCGATCAAGAGCTTCGCACAAGTGCTAACCCCATCAATTAACCTTCCGGCACCGGGCAGGCGTCACACCGTATACGTCCACTTTCGTGTTTGCACAGTGCTGTGTTTTTAATAAACAGTCGCAGGGGCCTGGTATCTTCGACCGGCGTCCGCTCCACCCGTAAAGAGCTTCACGTAATACCGGCGTGCCTTCTCCCGAAGTTACGGCACCATTTTGCCTAGTTCCTTTACCCGAGTTCTCTCAAGCGCCTTGGTATTCTCTACCTGACCACCTGTGTCGGTTTGGGGTACGGTCTCTCGTGACCTGAAGCTTAGAAGATTTTCCTGGAAGCATGGCATCAATGACTTCCAGCCCTAAAAGGGCCGTCGTCGTCGTGTCTCGACATTGAGGGACCGGATTTGCCTAATCCCCCTGCCTACTCACTTAAACCGGGACAACCGTCGCCCGGCTCACCTAGCCTTCTCCGTCTCTCCATCGCAGTCACGCGAGGTACGGGAATATTAACCCGTTTCCCATCGACTACACCTTTCGGTCTCGCCTTAGGGGCCGACTCACCCTGCGCCGATTAGCGTTGCGCAGGAAACCTTGGTCTTCCGGCGTGGGAGTTTTTCACTCCCATTGTCGTTACTCATGTCAGCATTCGCACTTCTGATACCTCCAGCAAGCTTCTCAACTCACCTTCGCAGGCTTACAGAACGCTCCCCTACCCCGTACACTTACGTGCACAGCCGCAGCTTCGGTATCCAGTTTGAGCCCCGTTACATCTTCCGCGCAGGCCGACTCGACTAGTGAGCTATTACGCTTTCTTTAAAGGATGGCTGCTTCTAAGCCAACCTCCTAGCTGTCTGAGCCTTCCCACATCGTTTCCCACTTAACTGGAATTTTGGGACCTTAGCTGGCGGTCTGGGTTGTTTCCCTCTTCACGACGGACGTTAGCACCCGCCGTGTGTCTCCCGGATAGTACTCACTGGTATTCGGAGTTTGCATCGGGTTGGTAAGTCGGGATGACCCCCTAGCCGAAACAGTGCTCTACCCCCAGTGGTATTCGTCCGAGGCGCTACCTAAATAGCTTTCGGGGAGAACCAGCTATCTCCGAGCTTGATTAGCCTTTCACTCCGATCCACAAGTCATCCCCTGGCTTTTCAACGACAGTGGGTTCGGTCCTCCAGTGCGTGTTACCGCACCTTCAACCTGCTCATGGATAGATCGCTCGGTTTCGGGTCTATGTCCAGCGACTAAATCGCCCTATTCAGACTCGGTTTCCCTACGGCTCCCCTATACGGTTAACCTCGCCACTGAACATAAGTCGCTGACCCATTATACAAAAGGTACGCCGTCACAGAACAAGTCTGCTCCGACTGCTTGTACGCATACGGTTTCAGGATCTATTTCACTCCCCTCACAGGGGTTCTTTTCGCCTTTCCCTCACGGTACTGGTTCACTATCGGTCAGTCAGGAGTATTTAGCCTTGGAGGATGGTCCCCCCATGTTCAGACAGGATATCACGTGTCCCGTCCTACTCGTTTTCACTGAACTCAGGTTTCGGATACGGGGCTATCACCCACTATGGCGGTCCTTTCCAGAACCTTCTCCTACCAGTTGTCCAGCTTAAGGGCTAGTCCCCGTTCGCTCGCCGCTACTTAGGGAATCTCGGTTGATTTCTTTTCCTCGGGGTACTTAGATGTTTCAGTTCCCCCGGTTCGCCTCTTACACCTATGTATTCAGTGCAAGATACCGACCCGAAAGTCGGTGGGTTTCCCCATTCAGAGATGCCCGGATCATAGCTTGTTTGCCAGCTCCCCGAGCCTTATCGCAGGCTTCAACGTCTTTCATCGCCTCTGACTGCCAAGGCATCCACCGTATGCGCTTAGTTGCTTGACTATATAACCCCAAGACAACTGCTCTCTCATCCGCCTACCCGAGGGCACAGCAGAGTCAAAACCAGTCGCAGGTGTCATACACAACACTTCAACGACAACACCGGATAACGCTTGATCGTTATCAATTGAGTGAATAAACCTCGTCACGACCACCCCGACCCGAAGGCCTGGCTGTCCGTCACAAGATTCATCCTCTCGGATGTTTCAATCTTGTCCACATTGTTAAAGAGCAATTCTGACCAGTGATCAGAAAGGAAGGCTTCATC
>NZ_VZZZ01000012.1 GCF_009193265.1 Marinobacter changyiensis | reverse complement strand
TCGGCCTCCTTCAAAATGCTGATGATCTGCTCGTCTGAAAATCGCTTTTTCATGTTCATCGTCCTCTGCTGTGATGAACATTACTAAGCTGAAAATGGTTAAGCCAGAGGGGAGCAGGTCAAACAGACAACGGAGCGAATGGTTCGGCCAAGCTGGAAAGCCAGACAGGGTTACTGTCACTCCTCAGCGTAGCACGTCACACCAAAACTGAATGCGGCGTGCCAAAGGTTGATCGGCGGAGGTACAAAACTGAAGCTACGGTCGCAAAGCGGACATTCGAGTAGGACGATTAACGCCCGGCACATGTGCCGATTTGTAGCCGCAAAGCGGCGGAGAAGCGGTCACCGTGATGCCGCTGGTTAGGCCTTGCTGCTTTGTGGAGCATACGCGGCCTCGAACTGAGGCAGATCGTCGTTGATGGGCCACCAATTGGCTTTTGATCCCGTATAGGAATGAGCCACCGGCTTTGACGACAACGACTCATTGATCAGCCCTGCGCGAATTCGAAGCACACCAGGCAGAGCGTCTTTTTTGCTGTAGATCGGCGATCCGCACTTACTACAAAAAACTCTCTGCTTGCCAGGCGACGCCTCAAACGATTTGAGTAACTCAGCGCCGCTATCCAACTGGAAAGCAGATTCTTTAACAGGTGTATTTGTTGCGAACGGTGTGCCCTGCGCTTTGCGGCATTGAGAGCAATGACACACCTGAATTGGTTCCAGTTCGGCCTGGATCTGGAAGTGGACCCCGCCGCATAAGCAATTACCCGTATACACAATGCCCCCTTTTTTTGCCTAGACATTATGACTCCCCACTAGAAGGCTGCCCCCACCTCGTGGGTTAGCCTCAGCCAGAGCCATAATTTACGTGTTCACATGCGTAAAATCGGGGGGCAGCACCATGAAAAAACATAGCACAGTGTTCATTGGCCTGGATACGCACAAAGACTCCATCGCTGTAGCCTACGCCACAGATTCCCGAATAGAACCCGTCACTTACCTGGGAAGCATCGGTACCCAGCACTACGCCATCCGCAAGATGGTCCGGCAGTTCGAATCCCGACACCCGGGTTGTCAGCTCCAGTTCGTCTATGAAGCCGGTCCCTGCGGCTACTGGCTCTACCGCCTGCTCTCAAGCTGGGACTATCCCTGCTTCGTGGTGGCACCATCACTGATTCCGAAGAAACCCGGGCAGCAGGTCAAAACCGACAAGCGCGACTGCATGCAGTTGGCTGGCACTGGTTATGTGTTTCAATTTGTCCATTTTATTTGAAATTCTATCTCTTCCTCTGAGCCTTCTCTTTCATGCTCAATATTGTATATAGCACGAACTGGCACATAGATTCGCTCACCGGCTATTTGAATTTCAAACTTATCTCCTGATTCCAATGCATCAGCCAAACGTCTTAGCTTAGAAACAAATTCAGAGGTTGAATATCCTTTCTCTATATCTCGATCATCTTTCATAAATATATCCTTTTAGTAGATGAGTTTTGTTCACATAACGAGGCTGTAGAAAAACCCGATTCTGAGTCGTTCCCGCTGCCTGGTTCCTGATTTTTTTGTAGCGGCCATCAACTAGCCGATTTTCGCGATTCCGATGTTCAGCCATCAGTTCCGGCTCTTTGACGGTATCAGTGCCGGTACTGCTGGCATCCAGCAGCCCCATATCCGGCCTTCTGATCCCTGCGTCATGCCGCTAGCTGCTCGTAATTCGCCAGTTTCTCAATATTGTGTACGAGGCAGTATAGCTGCCATTGGCCTTGTACCTTCTTCTTGCCTCGCAGGCTGAACCGGTTCAGTCGTTTGTTGGTGCCGATGTTGCCGAACACCGGTTCCACCACTGACATACGGTGGCCGTAGATCTCTTTGCCCCGCTGGCTGTCGACGCGTTGCTTCATCCAATCGGTATAAGTGGGTCCGCGTTTCAGCTCCAGGGTGTAGGAGACTTGCCGCCCTTTGCCTTTGCGATGATTTGCAGAGTCCGGGTTCTGCATGCATTGGTGTTTCTTGGGGCAATGCCGGCACTGGAGTAGTCTCCCCTGGAAGTGAGCCCGGAGCATACCGTTCTGATCGGTTCTTGTGCCCTCGTAGTGCAGGGATTCCCCTGCTGGACAGACACAGGCCATGGTGACTGGATCGAAGTGGAACTCAGTGGCTGGGATGGTTTTCTTCCAGCCCGTGTCCGGCAGGTTCTGATGACGTTTACCGTAAGTGTCTTTCTGGTTTGCGAACTTCGGGTCCCAGCTGCGGAACTGGTTGTCCGGCACATAGCCGTTGACAGGCCAGGCTCTGGCGTCGATATCGCTGCAAGCGCCAAAAACGCTCCTATTTGAAGAGACGTTTATCGCCATAGTGAGATCACAGGCAATGAGAGCTGGCAGTTTCGAGCAACGTATGGGTCTGAGCATTGATCTGCCCGAGAAGCTGACTGGCAAGCTGTTGCTGAAGGTCAATCTGGATGTTGTGAAATATCGATTGCGATTAGAATGTCGGCGGGTTCAAGTGCATCGCACAAAGGGGATATGAGAAGCATCATCCTGATGTTCACTGGCGGTTTAGTGGGCGGCACAATTGGGTCTGAAGCTGCTCCTATCTTTGCTGCGGCAGGCTTTTGAAAAAGGGCAATAAGCGATAACTCATTGCCCTTTTTCATTTCAGGCCCGAATAATAACTACGCAGATGCCGCTGAGGACCTGCTTCGGTACCTGCCGATCACAAACGCAGCTAGGCCAATCATCAATAACGCAAGCGAGCCCGGCTCTGGCACTTTCACCGTCGGTGCCACCACATTCAGGGTTGCCGAATTGGTGCCACTAACCAGTTCCTCGCCAAAAGCATCCGACAATAATACGGAACCAAAGTTCAGTGGGCTCGTGCCGACATTAGCAGCCAGAAACTGAAGAGTGAACAGTTCGAAGGCTGCCGGCTGATCCGACAGGTCAGGTGCCAAAGAGACAGCTATCAGGTCGACGACATTTTCTCCTTCTATTGGGGGCAGCAGAGGAGCAAACGTGTCCGCAAACTGTGTCGACTGATAGTCAATTACGGCGCCATCAAAGTCTAAACTCAGTTGGAATCCTCCAAGAGCAACACCCGAGGCGGGATCCAGACCGGAGATCCAGACATCCACGCTAACGGTATCACCCAACTGGTAGGTCTGCTCAACATCGCTCTGCGCGCTAGTGACCGACAACATGGGAAAAGCCCACCCTACCTGGGCGATCATCAACAATCCGGCCGCCAGCCCTGCTTTCGCTATTGTGTATTTCATAAACATCTCCTGTTTTCCTTTTCGGGTTATTGCTATGAGCCACAACCGGGCACATCACATTGAAGGACACATCCGCGAGCATCCAGCACATTGATCACTCCATCACCGTTCCAGTCGGCGGGGTCATCCTGTCCTGTCGCAGCGGTTCTGGCCAGGGACATGATCGAGTAAATGTCCGATATATCCACCTTGCCATCGCCGTTCATGTCACAGGCCATGGGACCTGTTTCGCCCTCAACGGTAATGGTGACGCTGTCGGTGGCCGACATCTCGCCATCGAACACTTCAAGCTCCAGTACGTAGCTGCCAGGCACATCAGGCATAAAACTCGCCAGTTCGGAGTTCGACAGCATGATGTCGCCCTGTACCAGTGCACTACCAGCCGGGATACTGACGAAGTGCCACAGATAGGTCAGGCCCAGAGGACCGCTGTCGGGATCGCTGCTGCCACTGCCATCCAGGGAAACCGTGTCACCTACGATGGCGGACTGATCGCTACCGGCATCCGCGATCGGCGCCTGGTTGCTGATGCCCACCTTGATTTCGACCGTTGTGCTGCCAATCGCGTCTCCGTCACTCACCGTTAGCTGAACCACATAGGACCCTGCTGCGTCTGGGGTGAAGAAGGCTGTCTGAGTAAGACGGTCCTCAATATCCGCGGCGGTCAGATCGCTGTCGGAAGGCACAGATTGGAGGGTCCATTCGAAGGTTAGCGGATCCGGTCCTGAGTCGGGATCGAAGCTGTCGCCGCCGTTCAGTTGCACTACATCGCCGAGATACACACTGGCAGGGGCGTCGATAACGGCAGTCGGGCCAACGTTGCTCTCACTGGCAGTGACCGTAACTGTTGCAGGGTCACTAAAGCTCTCACCGTCGCTAACCACCAGGCTAACCTCGTAAACACCCGCTACATCCGGCGTTAACGATGCAATGGGCTCAGCAGCGCCTGTCAGTCCGGTTAGCGCACTACCTTCCGGTGCCGAAACCAGAGTCCAGCTGTATTCAAGCGGGTCCATATCACCATCGGAAGAACCCGAGCCATCCAGGGTGGCTGTTTGGCCCACCAGCACTTGCTGATCTGCCCCGGCCTCAGCCACAGGTACCTGATTCTCCACCGTAATATTGACGGTATCGGTGTCCTCAAGGTCACCATCAGACACAGTCAGGGAGGCGATATAAATACCGCCCACATCAGGCGTGAACGACGTGGTGGCCTGATCCGTCGATGAGAGATCATCGGTTGTAACCAGGCTGCCTTCGGGTACAACGCCAATTTCCCAGGTATACGTCAGGGGCAGTGGAGCACCATCGGCATCAAAGGAACCTGAGCCATCCAGGGTGACGACTTGTCCCTTGGCCACGGACACCGAAGTGCCTGCGTCGGCAACGGGTGCTGAGTTGCTGATACCACCTTCGAGGCCCAACAGGATTCGGTAATCACCAGTTTGCGCCCCACCTTGGGTTATATCACCAATAATTAGCGTGTAAACGCCAGTCATGTTCACCTGGTAACGCTCAATGGTAGCCTCAGTCGAGCTTGAGCTCCCTGTGAGGTAATCACCGGTTGGGCCGTACAGGAGGAAATAAGGTGCAAGGGGGGTAGCACCAGTATCCAGAACCGACACATCCACCAGGCTGCCCGCAGATGCAGCGAATGTATAAGAATCCAGGTCACCGATGGTTACAGTCTCAGTTTTGGGAATACCAGGGATGAGCAATCCATGCTCATCAGCACCAGGCGCGCTGGCGAAATGCAGTTCGTAGTTTCCGGTTTGCGCCCCGCCTTGAGTCACGTCGTCCACCAGCACGGTATAGGTGCCGGTCTGGGGTACCTGAAAAT
>NZ_VZZZ01000011.1 GCF_009193265.1 Marinobacter changyiensis | reverse complement strand
GTTGAGGCAGACCACGCGGCCCTTGGCACACGTTTCGACGTCGTTACTCCTGGCGGAAAAACAACGGCCACCGTTGTCCAAAAACCGTTCTTTGATCCTAACAAGAAAATCGCGGCAACTTGATCTCAGCAATCAAAAAAGAACAATACGTGAGCTACCACTGCGCCTAGGGCCGCTCATTGACAGTTAAAACAACGGGGTTAGACCACCCTTCAGCATATAGGACAGATTTTATGGGGTTGCTCTCTTTTTTTCACAAACCTGCCTCTGCCAGCACAGAAGATCAGACATCAAGCTTGCTGGAGAACTTTCTAAGCGGCTATTCGATTGAGGTGATTCCGCGAACCGCCGACAAGGTGGAGACGTTTCGCGACCTTCTGCCGACAGGCACCCGCGTCTATATAGCCCATATCGAGGGAACACCGATCGAGGATATGGTTCGCACGGCACGCCGTCTGGCCGATGAGGGCTTTCCGGCCATGCCCCATTTTCCCGCTCGCATCATCAAGGATAGGGCCGAACTGGCCGAATGGATCAACCGATATCAGGGCGAGGCAGGCGTAGAGCAGGCGCTACTCTTGGGCGGTGGCCTTACTACCCCGGCTGGCGAATTCGAACATTCCATGCAGATGCTCGAGACGGGGCTCTTCGAGGGGTTCAAGAATTTACACTTCGCGGGCCATCCCGAAAGCAACCGCGACATAGACCCCGATGGTTCCGACAGGATGGTGATGCAATCCCTGAAGTGGAAACAGGATTTTTCCGAGCGGACTGATGCCCGTGTGGCGCTCACCACCCAGTTCTGTTTCGAGGCTGCTCCGGTCATCGCTTGGGCCGACCGGCTGGCGTCCGAGGGTATTAATCTACCAATCCATATTGGCGTGGCCGGCCCGGCTAAGCTCCATACTCTGATCAAATACTCCTTGTCTTGCGGCGTAGGCCCCAGCATGCGGGTACTGCAGCGCAGGGCAAAGGATGTAACCAAGCTGATGCTACCCTATGAACCCACCGAATTTTTGACCGAGCTGGCCGCCCATAAAGAGCGCCATCCGAACTTTGGTATCGAACAGGTACATTTCTTCCCGCTGGGCGGAATCAGTGTCAATGCGAACTGGGTCACTGCAAACGGAGGGGTGGCGGGTCGACCCGCCGCCGGCTAAGGTTTGGCGGTAACACGCGGTACTGGAACCCCCGGTTTTTTACCCGGCTGAGCGAGCGTAGCAGCATTGCCCTGCTCCGCATAATAAGGTCAAAACACACCGACTTTACAGGTCGCCAACCTGTTTTAGGGGGTGCATGCACGGAGAAGAAGATGACATGACTGCACAAATTATCGACGGCAAGGCATTCGCGGCCACACTACGTGAAAAGATCGCCCAACATATCTCGCGCCTCAAGCAGGACCACGGGGTCACTCCCGGCCTTGCGGTGGTGCTAGTGGGTGAGGATCCGGCATCTCAGGTCTATGTACGCTCAAAGGGAAAGCAAACCGTTGAGGTAGGCATGAACTCCTACGAGCACAAGTTACCTGCAGACACCACAGAGGCCGGGCTATTGGCGCTGATCCATCAGCTCAACACTGATCCGGCGGTGCATGGCATCCTCGTTCAGCTTCCATTGCCGGCGCACCTCGACGAAGCGCTAGTGATCAACGCGATTGACCCGACCAAGGATGTGGACGGATTTCATATTTCCAATGTCGGTCTGCTTGCGACGGGGCAGAAGGCCATGGTGCCCTGCACCCCTTTGGGGTGTCTGATGATGCTCCGCGAGTATTGCGGTAGCCTGTCGGGCCTGAATGCGGTGGTGATTGGGCGCTCGAACATCGTCGGTAAACCCATGGCGCAGCTGTTGCTCAGAGATAGCTGCACAGTCACCGTGGTCCATTCGCGTACGCGAAATCTGCCGGAGATCGTGAGTAGTGCAGATATCGTTGTTGCTGCTGTGGGACGGCCTCTGTTCGTCCCCGGCGAATGGATAAAGCCTGGCGCAACGGTGATCGACGTGGGCATCAATCGCATTGAACAGGGCGACGGCACGACACGGCTTGTCGGCGATGTGGATTACGACACAGCCAAAGAAGTCGCAGGAGCGATCACGCCGGTTCCTGGTGGCGTCGGCCCGATGACCATTGCCTGTCTACTGGCTAATACGGTGACAGCATGCTGTCGTACGCATTCCCTTTCTGAACCCAACGGTCTGACCGCTTAACCGGCAAGAAAAGGCTAACTGATTACCCATAAAGCTCAACATCACCATTATGGGGATGGAGAAAGGAACCCACGGGGACTTCCTATGGGAGTCCTTGTTTACCAAACAAAGTAGCCGCCCTTTAAGTATAGCCCTACGGATTGGATATAAATGTGGAAATGAAATGGAATTCAGGTCAGCCTTTAATACTCTCCTCCGCAACCTTGGCTGAACATCATGGGTAAAAAATGAACTAAATAGTTAAGGACCTTTTTTAATTCCCAACAGTTTAAACAAATTAAGAGGCGTTGATTTAACATCCCTGGTGACAAAATAAATAATATAACGCTCAATCCCTATCTCTTTGTTGAGCAAATCCTCCATCAAATTCTGAAAATCATGGAGGTTAGCTGTAATTACTTTCATCACATAGTCCGAACCACCACCCGTAGCGCAACATTCAACTATTTCATCGACTCTTTGAATGCAATTTTCAAACCGCTGAAAATCTACTCTGCTGTGTGTCTTCAGTGAAATTGTAACAATAAACTTCGATAGGTCTAGAATTTTATCGATGGCAATCTCACCTCGATAACCAGTTATGTACCCAGCCTTTTTGAGTTTTTCCAGTCTGATCCAGCATGGTGTCGGCGACAGGTTGACCAGCTCTGAAAGTCTAGCTTTGCTTATTTGTCCGTGCTGCTGCACGGTACTCAATATGCGGACATCCACTGCGTCCAATATGACGTTTTTCATATTTTTTATTAGCTCGGTCTGCAAATACACTCACACAACGTAAGCGATATTGAGGCTGGGCTGATTGCCCATCTGACCAGCGTGACCCAGAATAGATGCCATCATTCCTACATCATCCACAGCGCCCCAGATCTACAACACACCTTCCAAATGAGCCTGTCACTATCATTATCGTAGTTACGGCACCTGAAGTGGTCAAGTCCGGACGGCCATCCAGTTTAAGCAGCAATCTACGCAAAATAAGCTTGTCCACCTGCCAGTGCCAGCTTCCGCTGCCGTCGATGATCATCGTCATGCTCACCAGCCTTAGCCACACTAATCGATTTACTTAGAAAGTATCGTTTTACCGTGGTGATTGGTTTGCCTAATCTGCAGGATCAGGCGTCGGCCCCGATATTACCGGACCCTCGCCACGGGGTGAGTTGGCAAATCCTGAATCTTTCACGAAACGAAATGCTTCAGGTTTATTCAAGCGGCGAAATAATAACAAACTGGAGTTTTCCCATGAACGAAAAAGCTATAACAGGATCATTGTCAGGAGAATACGCCACTGACTACCTGGCTGGTCAGGACAACGTGAAAACCATGGGTATGGATATTCATCGTCCAGTATTCATCACCAGCGCGCTCGCTATCCTGGCTTTTATTGTACTGACACTAGTTTTCCCGGCTCACGCTAAGGAAATGTTGATCGGGGCCCGTACTTGGTCAAGCGAGACCTTTGACTGGCTGTTTATGATCTCCGCTAATATTTTTGTCGTGTTCTGCATATCGCTGATATTTTTGCCTGTTGGCAAGATCAGACTTGGCGGCAAAACAGCCAAACCTGACTTCAGCAGAATGTCATGGTTCTCCATGCTGTTTGCTGCTGGTATGGGCATCGGCCTGATGTTCTGGAGTGTTGCTGAGCCGGTGGCTTACTACACCGACTGGTGGGGTACGCCGCTCAATACTGCAGCCAATACACCTGAAGGTGCTTCGATAGCCATGAGCGCCACCATGTTCCATTGGGGAATGCATCCTTGGGCCATCTACGGTGTTGTTGCTCTGGCTCTGGCATTCTTTGCCTATAATAAAGGGCTGCCGTTATCAATCCGTTCCGCTTTCTACCCGTTGTTGGGCGAGCGCGTGTGGGGGCCAATCGGAAACATAATTGATATCGCCGCCGTATTTGCCACGATATTCGGTCTGGCAACTTCTTTGGGGCTGGGTGCTTCCCAGGCTGCAGGCGGCCTTAACTACCTGTTCGGTATTGATAATAATATCGTCACTCAGGTCGGTATTATCATCGTGGTTTCAGCCATTGCTGGTTTCTCAGTAATTCGGGGTCTGGATGGCGGCGTTAAGCTTCTCAGTAACATCAACATGGCTTTGGCGGGAATACTGCTGCTGTTCGTGATTGCTGCAGGCTCTGTCCTGGCTTTCTTTGGCGACGTCTTCGACAGCATGACCAACTATGCCAGCGACATCATTCCATTGAGCAACTGGATTGGTCGTGAAGATGAGCAATTTAAAACCGGCTGGACGGTTTTCTACTGGGCGTGGTGGGTATCCTGGTCGCCATTTGTGGGTATGTTTATCGCACGCATTTCCAGAGGACGCACAGTGCGTGAATTCATGATTGCGGTATTGCTGGTTCCAACCTTGGTATCCGGTATCTGGATAACGGCCTTTGGGGGCAACGCCCTGAATCAGATTCAGGGCGGTGTTGGCGAGCTGACCAATGGTATTACTGATGTATCCCTGGCGATGTTCCATATGCTCGCTAGTTTGCCGCTAACCGAAATAACATCGGTGTTGGCAATCGTGCTGGTTCTGGTGTTCTTTATTACCTCATCGGACTCCGGATCTCTGGTAATTGACACTATTACTGCCGGTGGTAAAACGGATGCGCCTGTACCACAGCGTTTATTCTGGGCCGTACTGCAGGGCGTCATTGCCGGGATATTGCTTTATGGTGGCGGCAATGACGCACTGACGACACTGCAGGCTGGATCACTTATTACGGCTTTGCCGTTTACTCCGATCCTGCTGCTGATGTGCCTAAGTCTCTACAAAGGCCTGAAAACAGAAGTAGCCGAGTACTCTTCAAAGAGAAAGACTGGCCTTGTGGGCGAGCCGTTCAGCTAGATTGGATCTGGCTTTTTTTGCGAAATCCCGAGAGCCCCTCCAGCAGCGATCTATGCGCTCTCGAGGGGCTCTCGAATCCTGTTCTGGATCAATAATAACTGCATTGGCTTTGACAGCCGATGCTATACATGCCGATGCTATACATTGAGACCTTGGAAGTTTAAATTCGGAATGATGATAGTCTGAACAAATGTGGAGACAACCATGTACAGTAAGATACTGGTGCCGGTAGATCTGGCACAGACAGAAAAGATGACAAAGGCCTTAGATACCGCTATTGATATAGCCAAGCACTACCACTCTGAACTCTGCTATGTAACCGTCTCAAATACAACGCCCTCAGAGGCCGCCCACAACCCTGAGGAACTCGCCGAAAAACTTGCTACCTTTGCCTCTGAACAGGGCCAGTTCCATGGCCTGAAAACAGAGAGCATGGTTATAAAAGCTGCCGATACTGCTGTTGAGCTCGATAAAAAACTCGTCGAAGTCATCAAGGATTCCGGAGCCGATCTGGTTGTTATGGCCTCCCATGCACCTGGCATAGGCGATAAACTGCATTTCATTCACTCCAATGCCGCCAATATCGTCAAGCACAGTGACATCTCTGTTTTTGTTGTGCGTTAAAGACATTTTCGGCGTGAAAAAGGCCGCAGAAGGTTGGACGCGACCAGAGCCGTTGCGTTCATAGCTGAGGTTTCTGACCCCTGCATTTTTATAAAAATCCTTTAAAATCAACATTATAACAACATTAGACCAAACGGACTAAAGAGCGCATAAAACAAGTCCGAATATCCGTTTCTGCGGCAGTTTTTTAGGCCCATCTCTCTGAAGTTTTTTCTTATCATTTATTGGTATGTAGTGTCACCGCAATCGATGTACTGCCCAATATGAGGATGAGGAAATGGCTAAACAAGAACAAAAAGAATTTGGCTTTGGAACGCAAATTCGCAAATCACCCTACTTCGATGCAACCGTGCGCTGGGGCGCCA
>NZ_VZZZ01000010.1 GCF_009193265.1 Marinobacter changyiensis | reverse complement strand
AGCTTCAATGGGCGCTTCCGAGACGAGTGCCTGAATGAACACTGGTTCCGGGATCTGGCTCACGCCCGCAAGATCATCGGTAACTGGCGACGCGACTATAATGAAAACCGGCCCCATTCAGCGTTGAGCTACCAGACACCACTGGAGTTTGCCGCTGGCTACCGGACTACGGGAAAAGGGTCGAAATTAACCGATATTACTAAGCAGTGAGTGGTTTAGTAATTGGGGGCAGGTCAGATCAGGAACAGGGGGCTCAACTACAAGACAAATGAAAGGCCGCTCGCTAACGTTCAGGAATCTGCCAAGGGATTAGTATGTGAGTTAGACGAGTTTTGGCCGACCATTGCTTCACGCCTTTGGGTATTAGCAGGCATTTAGTAAATGGTAGGCCTAAATTAGTTAGGGTGGCCAGAGGAGCGTAATCCTTAGATACACTCCTCTCGATCCAGCTTGACCTCTTCTCCGTAGGGGCTGGCTCCACTAGAAGAATCAATGATGTGGGTGTGCTTTTTTGCCTTGAACGCCCCGTTCATGACCTCTAAATGCAAAGCGGTCGCATTCGCAACAGCGGTATCGAATGCGCTGGACAATTCAGCCAACTTTGCGCTGTCACCACGGGTCAACTTCGCTTTCTTAATCATAAGCTCCTCCTACGTATAACCATTCTAGTAGATGCGGCCACACCTAACAATCTGAACCGAACCCCACGCTCTCTTTGCTATTAGCACCAGTTCCCTTCACCTCAACTCCCACTAGATCTGGAGCGGTGTAATATTCAGCCAAAAGATCAATCAAGATCGTACAAAAGGGAAAAGCAACGGCGTCAAATTCTTCTGAACGCTTGCGGTCCTTCAGAATCGAATTTTTGTTTCTATAGATGTTCACAACACCTACTGCCTCCCCCCCATCTTGAGGTAACAACGGCAGTGAGACGATGCTCTGGGCCTTTTCATCATGCAAGTAATATTTTTTAATCTCCTCCAAAGTATCTGTGTTGTTGAGGCCGGGGACTAACTCGCATTTTTCAACCATAGCTTCTGGACTCAAAATCCACTCTGACCGCCTTGTAACAAATGCCGATGGCGCACCAGGTAAGTTCTGCACTCGCTTACCCTCCTTTCTTGGCAGCTTTGTAAGAGGAAGAGCTAACGGCTGGACGCTATCGTCAGGAAGGGGTTTTGGCGACTCAGTCGTCGTGGTAAAGATGGAATTGGCTAAATCCAACACCCCATCCAAGGAAGCTTTCGCCGCAACGAGATTGGTATCAACGAAAAATCTAGATCGAGCCCAAACCTCTTCCTGTTCAGACGCGTCCATATCCTCGAACGCACGGAACAGCATGATATTGGCCCTGTAAGTTACTTTACCCAGCTGTTCAGGCACAGGAGAGTCCCATGTGAACGCTAGGTCGACTAGACCAGTCAGCACGGTTCTAATCGCCTCGGCTAACTTGTGTTGAATTTCTTCTAGATCAGTGCTCACTTGAGCAGCATACTGCGCTAATTTTGCAGCTTTCTGGCAGTTTTTGTACGTTTCTCGGTAAATAGATAAAAAATGTTGCGGAGGCATTGTTCTGAGGGTGTCAGTGTAAGCGTCTATCTGCTCTTGTAATTTCCCAGTTGCTGATAATAAATCAGACTGAGCACGTGCGCGCCTCCGAGAGGCCGCTGCATCTCTCCAAAAAACCAGGAGGAAAAATACGGCAGCGAGCACCCAAAACGCCATAGCCTCAGGGACCAACGGTCCATATGCCGTATCAGAAAAAAAAGATTCCCATTTACCAAAATGCACAAACGGGAAAGCTCTACGGATCTCATCGGTAAATATAGAAGCAACACCGCCAGCCATAATCCCCAAAAGTGCTACAAGGGCGCTCAATAAAACTGACCAGCCGGATCTTTGCCTTCTTTGACCATCTTGTTTCTCGCCACTTTTTCGCAAAAACAAGGTTGACGCTCCTATCCTTTTGAAAAATCCTTTTTTATAATGTCGATAATAAGTCATACTGAGAGAGATAAGATAGCCCTACCACTAGTAGTGCAAGCGATAGCTCGTTAAAGCAGCTTCATAATCTATCCTGCGCCGACCACCCAACGCTGAGACTTAAAAATAAATTAAAATATTTACAACGCCATATTATATTTTCATTATCATGCACTTATCTTCGATTTCTAAAATATCTTTTATGACGTTACAACAATCTATATAGGCTCCCTCTTAAGCAGCAGGTCGCAGGTTCGACTCCTCACTGGAGACCCCATTTTTGAATTCGGGTGGCTGGTTCGAGTCCTGATCAAGACTTTTGCAGAGACTCCCACTCATCGGTTTCGGTGGTCGGATCAAGAGGACGCTCATAGCGCTTTACGGAGCCCATCAATCGATCGAGGGGTTCCAGCTCGTGACAAAGTGGGCTTGCAACGACATCGGCGTGAGCAGTGTGACTGTCGAGGCCATCAAGTAGCTCCCGCTCAGTGAAACTCTTTGGGCTCATAACTGCTCTCCAAACTTTGCTATCTTGCTATTGTAGCAGTTACAAAACACTTCGATGTAGACGAACACATCCGCCTTGGCCAGGTCACTGGTTTTGTAGATCCGCTTTCGAATGAGTTCCTTTTTCAGACTGCTGAAGAAGGATTCCGCCACCGTATCCCAGCAGTTACCCCACCGACTCTCATGTTGGGGTCCAGGTTGTGAGCCAGGCAGAAACGATGCCAGTCATCACTGCCGTATTGGGTGCCCTGATCCGAATGAATTAATACCTTGTCCTTCTGGCGTCGACGCCAGACGGCCATCAGCAGCGCATCCACAACTAAGCTGCGATGCAATGTCGGTTTCATCGACCAACCCACCACACGCCGGGAAAACAGGTCGACAACCACGGCCAAGTAAAGCCAGCCCTGCCAAGTGCGGATATAGGTGATATCAGTCACCCAGGCTTTATCTGGGCAGCTCACCGTAAATTCGCGTTGGAGCTTGTTCGCTGTAAGGATTGACGGTCTTCCGGCAATCACTCTCGGCGCTTTATAGCCTCGCAGCGCTTTGATCTTATGCTCTTTCATTCATCAACCGGGCGACCCGGGTCTTGCCGCAGGTTTCCCCGGCCTCCCGAAAGTCCAGAAACACCCGTGGTGGGCCGTACACGCCAGAGCTGCCCTGATAAGAGGCCAGGATCTGCGCCAGCAAGCGCTGGTTATCAATGGCTCGATCCGACAAGGGTTTATGCAGCCATTGATAAAAACCGCTACGAGCCACCTAAAGCACGCGACACATCGTCAGGGTATGGGAAACCATAACCTGGCCTTCCCATGCTCTGTAACAGCTGAGGTCGCAAAGCGAACCCTCGGGCTCGACTTCAAACACGCCTGTTTTGACACTTTGGATTGCTAGATCTAGCGGGGGAAGTCCCGTTTTTGGAGAAGGCTTTGAAATCTGAATGCTGCCCAAACGAAAATACAAATCCGTTTAAGGATGTTATCTTTCCGCCACCGTCCTGCTTAAACCGCCTAAGCTCAGGAGAATATTTGTGAAGATTTTACAGTTAGGGCAATTTCTGGCCGTTGCTGCATTGATAGCTGGCTGCGCTTCAACGAAAGTTTCTCAGTATCCCTCTCATTTCACCCGCGATGATAGCCCTAACAACCTACTGGTTGCGGACTTGGGAGTTACTATTACTGTGGACAGTCGTTTTAATTATCTAGGCTCAAGAACCGACGGTACGACCAGCCAAGTCGTTTTTTCAGATTACGAAAATGACGTAGACCAAGAATTTATAGTACTGATAGTAAATGAAAGAAAACCTTTAAGCTGGCCACCAGGCGGTGATTCCCTTGACTGGGAAAAAAAGGAGAGTGAAATTGGCACTTATTACGAAACCCATTCATATACCAACCCTGAGGACATGCAATACGGAGAAATCGCTTCCGAGAACGATATCGAAGTTCAACCCTGCTCACATTCCGTTATATGGATACAGGAGATGGAGAAAGCGCAAATCTATATGTCATACACAGAAGGCACGCACTGCGACGCGGCAGCGGCGAATGATCGCTCCATTTCAAACCTCCGCTCATCAATGTTAGCGCCACGTATGGAAGCACTTATTAATCGGTCGCCTAAAGAGTTTTAAGGCAGCGCTGGTTCACGGCATCTTTCTTCAAAAAATAGCTGTCGCTTAGGAGAAACAGATTCTCAAATATGACGCGACGCGAACCATAGAGTCGATGTCACTTTTTTCTTGCTCCCAGTGCAAACATACCTGTTTTAGCTGCATCGCTGATTAGACTAATCTGGCGGTAATCACGCTTGGCTTGGTCGCAAAGCGGACGTTCAGATTCGGGGATAATGCCATTGTTCAGCGGCAGCCTTTGCGCAGCGAAGCGGAGAAAAGGCTGTCCGATGGAGGGCAGGTGGGCCCGGAATGAACTGCAACTATTGGTTAGAGTTGACCGCCTTGTAGAAGGATTTATGTTTATATTGCCTCCTGATGTTCGCTGATAAGCTCCTTGAGATTCTGAAATCCTCCGGCAGATCAGTTGGCTCCATAAACTCATCGTCTTGACGAATTTTTTGATCCACCAACTCCAAGTAGTTAAATAGAAACGGTGCGAAAGACTCCTCAGTGTAGCGGTACCAATTGAGCCTCTCGTGGACTTGGGCAGAAAACATCTCACAATAGCGGTGGAGCGATTTTATGTCGACCACCTTCTCCTCCAACAGCTCCAGCTCTACCAGACCAGAGAACCCAGCGTACAAGCCGTGATGGGCAAAATTCCTCTTATCAAATAGATCTGGGTTGAAAAAGGATAGGAGTTTTTTCTCTAAATCGCTGACATCGGAGGCTCGTGATACAAACGACTCTCTTAACAAGCCTGGAAATTCGTTCAGTCTTTCAAACAGGGTCACCAGCTCGGATATATACGCTCGATCAATTACTTCTATAGATAGGCATGACATTGCCTCACGTTCAAGCTGGCGAGCCATAGACATCTTCAGAAACTGGCGCGTCTTACAATTCTTAAGAACCTGCCCAATAAGTATGTCTAATTTGGCGAAATAACGATCTTCGACCGAAAGGCGGCTCTCATCTTCATCTCGAAGCCGAAAATCCACAGCAAATTTCACAGGTGCTAGGCGCTCGTGGACATAAGGTCGGAGCTTCGTATAAAGCCGAGTCTGACGAATCTTTGATAGCTCAGGTGACTCGTTAAAGGTTTCGATATGCAAGGTTTTACCTCCAACAGCAATTGGGCAGCGCGCTTTACCATTGCAGAAATTTGACTGTGTCATTATTACTGACTTTGAACCATCAATCGCACTGCACATGAATCAATAAAACAATAGCTTAGCCGAGCATGACCATCTCTGCCCTCTAATCATTCAGCGTCTGCAATTTGCTTCGCCAGTCATAATGGATGAAATGGCTGTGATTAGCTGTGAGGCTCTGAAGGAAAGCCCTGACTCGAATGTTCGCTTTTGTTTAGGTGTCGCGTGGGATGCGGGACGGTCGCAAAGCCGACATTCAGGTTGGACCATCGAGGCCTTCGAACGGGCCTCCGTTTGAAGGCTTGGGGGTGTCGTACTCTGCGGGGGAAGTCCAATCCGTTTTACAACCGTCCATGGAAACGGGGTAGAACCCGAGGGCCTATAAGTATGGCTCACACCACCTTTCGCTTAGTTTTTGGTTGAGGGTGCATTGTGCTGAAAACTATTTCCAAGCTCAGAAATCAGACTAATTGCCGTCATCTTAAACACAGAACGATCTGTATCGATCATTTCGGGATCTGGTAATTGGGGATAGATCTCACACAGCCACCCTTCAGCCGTCATCCCAGCCAGAGTCTGTTCGGTATTGAAACACTGGTAGTTAAGACCTTCGGCAATATCTGGCATCTCTGCCAAAACCTCCTCAAACGTGTCACCACTGTAGGACTCCTCAGTGGTTGAGCTGGAGAAGAGGCTCCCACCCTGGAAATAGGCGAGGAATGCGTATTCGTCTTCACTTTCTGGGTACTGATAGGTCAGTTCGAACAATTGAAACTCACCGTTGCTGTCACCGGGAAAGAATGCCACCCCTGCAACTATCTCCCCTTTTTTGGCCAATACGTCAGCGTTGACGCGAGCGTACTCAAAAGCCTCTTCTATATTCATATAATCTGGATTCCAATCGGTCATCTGTCAATCAATAGGCACGGCGGCCAGGTGATCTCCAATATCAAAAAGTAGATTTGGTTCAGCTTTTTGCTTACACCTGCCCGCATCGCGCAGAGCTTTCTTGTAGGATTGATAAACCTTGGCACCGCTCGGTGTTTTCACAAATCCGCGTTGTATGGTGCTACTCGTTTCCTTGATAAACCCGAGAAACTCGTCTTCGTTGGGCAGGTACACCACATAGCCGAGGTATTTAGTTTCCGCTGGCAGCCCAAGTTCTTTAATGACCTCATCAACAGGTCTTTCGCGCACATTCATAGTTGTCGTTATCCCATGATTTTTGGTCGATTATCCTGGCAAGATTCTTACCGGTAGACCGGTCCCGTTGACCACATTGTTAAAACTTCTCTCAATACCCAGTCGCATGTCGCTGTCGAATAGCTTCTTCCGGTTCCCCGATGATCTCACTCAGGATCTGAGAATCTGGATCTGGTGACTTTTTAAGCAACTCGAGAATGACCGGATTTTCGTTGTTGGAGTGCATCAAAATCGATCCATACCGCTTCAAACGCTTGACTTGGATTTTACTCTTCGCATATTTCGGGAATTCCATCAAAAAGTTATCGAGTTCTAGAATAATGTCGTCGGTTAAACGAATGACACGCTCATTTAAGTCGGTAAATGTGACCAAGAAAGCTTGGCCAACGGCCTGAATAATCTCATCTTTTGATAACGCCATTCTCCCGTTATCTCCGTGCACTTCAAATACACGCGACTTAAATTGTTCATTGAGCGTATTCCGCTGTTCCCATAGCTCTAGCAAGTAATTGTAATTGGAAACCATGATTCTAACTCTGGGGATCTGACTCCATTTGGGGATCTCATCTTCCGTGTCACTCCCCACAGGAACGATAAATGAAAGCCCCTGGAAATCTTCTGTCAAAGGTTTTGCTTTGAACAAGATGCTTGGAATAGACATGATACGCTGGAAGGGATTCTCGTTAAGCTCTCCATGATAATTTCCCTTCATTGCAAACAGAGTGCTTCGCGCTTCCTCGGCATTTAATGTCCACTTGTTCGTCGCATCCATCTTTTCTTTTTCGATCTGAACACCTTCCTGATGCCTCAATGTGAAATAGGCTATTGCTGCACCAAGAATCGAGGTGAAAAAAGCGCTTGCGATGGGAAAAGCATAGTCTTTGAAATAATTGGGCTCAGATTTCAGACTGGTGATTGCCTCTACTAAAAGCTCTGTCTCTTGATCCATGCGTGTCCTTGTGTTTTTACATCATTTAGGCAGCGCGCTTTATCATTGCATAAATTTGACTGCGTCATTATTACTGACTTTGAACCATCAATCGCGCTGCACATAAATTTATAAAACAATAGCTTAGCCGAGCATTGCCATCTCTGCCATGTAATCACTCAGCGTCTGCAATTTGCTCCGCCAATCATACTGGATAAAATGGCTGTGATTAGCTTGGAGGCTCTGGAGAAAAGCCCTGACTCGAAAGTTCGCTTTTGTTTAAAAGCTTGGATTTATGCTGGTGCCCTTGCCACTCCTAGCCTATGAGTGAACCTACCTCGGTTCAGATTCCCCTCACTGGCTCATCTCGTCGCGGTAAAAAATCCGCTCTCCAATGTCAGCGTGCTGCTGCCGTCATGGCCCTGATCGAGTCAGCGAAGCTGAATGGCCATGATCCTCATGCCTACCTGAAGGGTGTGCGCGCATAAGTAAAAAGTACTCGCCACCTCGTCTATCTTCCTGACAAAACCTTTCCATGCGATCTCCTGCCTCACACTATACCTATGAACAAAACTTTGGGAGCTCAAAAAAAACAATGCGAATTCGTATGCTGAGGCTGCATTTCAATGCGGGTCATTTGGTGAGCGCAGCGGTTCTACCCATGTGCAAATCGCTGGCTAAGTTGAAAAGCGCAACCGAGAATCCGGATGTGTACAAATGAGTGCCGTTTTATCCACATTAAAGACGCCCCCAAGTGTATACACGCCTTTTTTAACATATTCCTAAATTTCATATGGAAGTCAATCACTTAACCAATATGTACACAGAGCGCGTGAAAACTGTGCATGATACTTGGAAGGATGTACGCGGGAGATTCTCTCGGGTAGAGGAAGTTGTGCGGGAAACGCTGGATCAACCGGAATCCAACTTAAAATACACGCCCAAATTTGGGAAGCAGCGTGATAGACAGATGCTGACCATGGAAGTGTCAATTATTGCCATCGGTACTTTGACGTGGGGGTTTGGCGACCTTTATTGGTTTTACTATTTGGCATTTGTCTTGATCATACTCTTCGCGTTTTATCTTCTTAACCGTGCGGTAGACGGAAAGCGCTAGAATTTAACAGTCGCAGCCATTGGGACAAAGTTTCCACTGCGCTCCAATTTGCCCGTGCTGCGGGCGTTAAACGAGGGAGCAGATAAATAGGAGCCAAACCAACTTACGATTCAACGGGGGGCTGGCATCTCTCAACATTGCCCAAGTCTCAACAGGCATTACTAGAGGGTAGCAGGTCAGCAGCATCCTACAGAACGTTGAGACATCTCTTACATAGAAAATCACCTCACATGGTAAAATCTCATTGGGTCGTTTGGTCAGGAGGACCAGGGCTCAATGCCGGCATGGATGTAAGGCAGAAGCGACACCTGCCGAGTGGTGTGACGCGCCAGGGAGAGACTTGGCACCAATCCTTTCTCACCCTGCCTACCTTCCAAGTTACCTTTTTTGTTCCTCCCTAACTTGAAAGCCTTCGATCGCATAAGCGATCTGAAGTCAGTACATAAGGACCCTGAGTGTCTGACTTCGCTGAGAGAAACTCAGGGCATCCGTTTCGTAAGCACGCCCGGAGAATGTATCTTGAGCCGAACCCCTTTTAGAGGGCTTTCTCTGGTGGTCCCGTCTTAGCATTGTCTCGAAATCATCATGGTGTTGCGTAGTGGCCGGGAGAGCGGGAAGCTATAGGCATAGTCGCAGCCGGCCGTTAGAAGAATTACAGTTGCTCGCGAGGACTTGCATTTTACGGTTACCACTCCAATAAGCGACCCTCGCTCAATATGGTCGTAGGTTTCTAAAAAAGGAGGATCGTCTTCGTCTGAGAGCGAAGGGCGCAGTGCAATTGCATCACTGGGCTCTGAACCTGAGTTTAGAGAATCTTCCCCTTAGTTTTTTACACGTCTGTGTGTATATTCGAAGTAACATGGGAGAGATCTATGTCTGCATTCACTCGCAAACAGCTTTCATTGTCGCTGGAAAACTTATCCAGCCTCCAGAAGTGGAGCGATCTTTACGGCGTCTCAGAATCTGAGTTGGTACGCCGCGCCATTCAGGCTTACGACCCCGAGGAAACTAGGTGTTCACCAATTGCCGAAGAGCAGGAACGAGACGTTGCTGCCGTCCTTGACTGCATCACGGAAGCCTTACGATCAGCCAGGGAGTCTGTAGAGCGCACGAATGCCAGGGTTAACGAAACACTGATGAACCTCGGCGATCCGGCTCAGCGGATAGCGACTGCAAGGGAGGCAAGACGGGAAATCGTTGAAAATCCGGGCTTTTTGGATGAGGTCGCAGATCTAATATAAGCGTCCGGCCATCACACCTTGTCAGTAACAGCCGGCTTCCCGTTGTGGGGCGATAGCTCCTCGATGGCGTTGTTCTTCTGCGTTGTCGGCAGCCGGGGCAGCACCTCTTTTAATGTAGGCATAGGGGTCGTGCCCGTTCAGCTTGGCTGTGATTGGATCCGGCTCATGATGGCGGCGGCGCAACTGCGCATAAGAGCGTCCCAGCGCCCAGGGCCGGATCGCGTTCAATCGCGCCTATGCGATTCTGACATCCCCACTTCGGGACAGACCAACATCGATTGGTCTATTATCTGTATTAAAGTCCAGCAGGAGTTGCTTATGTCAAAATCACAGATTATAGAGTCTGTTAGAGAAGATCTTAAGGCTCTTGCAGCCGCCGGAGTCCCTGTCGATACCGATGCCGTTTTCGATACTGTAGATCGTGATCGAGAGTCAGGCCGAACCGCTGAAGCATTACGCAAAACAAATCGCTACCTGACAGAGTTAGATGAAAATGGCCAAGTGATTCGAAAGAAGACCTAGCTGTGCGTTTCACTATTGCCATGAGTCTATTTTGTTGCCCCCGCTATTTTGGAAACCCTCACAATGAAAATTTTGGACTAATAGTGACGGGTCTGCTTTCCGCTTACCCCAAGCCTATTGTCTGTAGTGCTGACGCAGGAGTGAGGTGAGGAGGAGTCCATCCCATTGCTTATTCTCCTTCATCTGCGACCCTGCCTGTGCACCAAGTCTGTTCCCGGGCCTTTGCTTCTAACAAGGTGTTCGGTTTAAATGGGGCTACTACACTTACAAGGCGGGATGTCCGAACGCTTACTCTTTAAATAGCAAATTTGGAGCCTCCTATGTGCGGATACATTGGAGTTTCTGACAGCCAAGCGGGCATCGGGTAAGTGCTTTTTATGCGAAGAGAAGGTGCTGCGGCTGTTGGACCATTACTTGATTGAGCAGCAAGTCGAGGCTTTGGAGCACATTACACCTGAGTTGGTCGAGTCATTCCTCGGCTCTCGTCCGCGTCATTCGTAGAAGAGCTACAACCAGCTGCTCAGCACTGTTCGCCGGTTTTTCGACTTGCTGGAGCTGCGCAAGCTGATCAGCTATTCACCCGTACATGTTCCACCAAGGCGCGTGACGCCGCAACGGGTTCCACTCATTTTCCATGCCGACCAAGCCCGTTTATTGCTGGATGCTGCCGTGCAACTACCCAAACGATCAACCGCGCCGAACCGTGGTGCAACCTACCGCATGAATCTAGTACCGCCATAGCGCAGCCACCGCCATCCCTAGCGCAATAGCCAATAAGGGGCTGCGCAGGAATATTGCTACCCCCCCTGCAACCAATGCAGCCAGGCGGGCTCCGCCATCGCCGTGTATGATCATCGGTGTGATGACCGCGATCAGTACGGAACTGGACATCGCATCAACAAACCGCTTCACTTTGGGGCCAATGGGTATGCGCGACATGATCAACAAACCACTGGCGCGCGAGAAATAGGTGATCGCAATCATGATCCCTATGGCCAAAAGCGACTGCGGTATAAGCGTCCCAATCACTGCTTTTCCTCCGTGTCTGCATCACGGAAATGCGCCGTGGCCACGAGCCCCCCGGTCAGGGCCCCAACCACTACGTGCAGGTAGGGCGGCAGGAACCAGTAGGCCACCATGGCACTTGCGGCCGCCGCGGCCCAGGATAAATAGAGCTCCCTGCGCGGACCACTGCCAACGGTAATTACCAGAAGAAAACAGAGCATGATCACATCCAGGCCGTAGCGTTCGGGCTCTGTAATTCCTCCCCCAAAAAACAATCCGATACCGGTCCCTAGGACCCAGGCTACCCATAAGGCGAGCCCACCACCCAGCAGGAAACCCACATTGCGCTCTCCGCGATGGTACTCACTGATAGCCATGGCCCAGTTAGAATCCGTCAACACGCCCACGGTAGTGAATTGTTGCCATCGTGGTAGTGGCTGTAACCAGGGATACAAGGCGGCACTCATCAAGGTATGTCTGGTGTGAATGGCCAGGGTGGTGATTGCCATCGCCAGAATCGGCAGTTCGGCATCCCAGAGATCAAGCGCCGCGAATTGCGAGGGTGCTGAAAACATGAGCGTACTCATCAGCATGGCCTCCCACTGACTCAGCCCCTGATGCACCGCTGCCACCCCGAACGCCAGCCCGAATGCCACCGTAAAAGCTGCCAGCGGCAGCATCCTGCGAACTCCCCGTAACGTGCCGGACACGTTAAGCCGTGTCGGCTCTTTACTGTGGGTCATGGCTCCTCCATCTAAAGGCTGATTATAAAACAAACAGACGAGCTTGTTTTTATCTCATATGCATACTAGTCTAGAAATTAGGTCGCAGATACAAGCCTGCCTCCTTCGTCCAGTTGACTGGTAAATACAATATTAAAAAACGCCGACCGTCACGGCACTGGAGAACAAAATGACACTTAAGCCTATCCGACTAGCATTGGGGATTGCGACGCTTGCGCTCCCTGCTCTTGCCACATCAACTTTCGCCGCCACTTCTTTTATAGCCAACGTATTCTACGATCAGCAGCATCCTTTTTCCCGATACGGTTACATCGAGTGGGCCCAAACGGTCAAGGAACTGTCAGATGGCGATCTGCAACCCGAGGTCTACACTGGAACGGTACTGCTGTCTCCCCGCGCAAATTTGCAGGGCATTCGGGACAACGTGGTGCAGGTCGCCCATCACGCGGCCATCTATACACCGTCCGAGTTACCGGTCTCTAATGCGATTCAGGAATTAGGTTTTAACTTTGATGATCCCTTGATCAGTATCCTTGCGGTAACTGATTTCAGCATGAACAACCCGACCCAACTTCAGGAATGGCAGGATAGCGGTGTCGTTTATCTGGGCGCCTACAATACGCCACCTTACGTGCTTATGTGCCGCGAGCCGGTGCGCAACCTTGAGGAGCTTCGAGGCAAACGAATTCGGACCGCCGGCTCCACTGTATCCGAATGGGTAGAACAAGCTGGCGGCATCCCCGTCAATGTACCATCCAGTGAAATGTACACCGGCCTCGACCGCGGATCACTGGACTGTGCGACCAACGCTGTCAGCGACCTGATTGACCGTTCCCTTTGGGAAGTAGCTGAACACACGACCCTGTTGTCGACCGGCATGTACTGGTCAGGTCCGCAGTGGGGCTTCAATCCCAAATTCTGGGCAGACCTGAATGATGAGCAGCGTCAGGTCTTTAAAGAGGCTTCCGCAAAAGCTATGACCAGGATGACCGTCCAATACATCAATAATGCCGATGCTTCGATGGAAGAGGCGATCTCCAAAGGCAGCAACGTCTACGAGCCCAGCGAAGACTTGACAGCATCAGTCGATGCCTTCCGTGCAAAAGCACTGACCGACATCTACGATACAGCCCGGGACCGGCATGGCATTGAAGATCCAGAGGCCCTGATTGACGACTTCCTTGAGACTTACGACAAGTGGGTTGACCTTGTCAGCAAGGTAGATCGCAACGACGAGGAAGCGCTGGCCGAACTGGCGATGCGTGAAATCTACAGCAAGCTGCCTACCGATTACGGTATCTACTAGTTAGTACTCGCTTACCGAGCAGATGAATTCGGGGCCGCATGCGGCCCCAGACCGAAGAGGCACCCAGGTGACTGCACGCCAGACACAAGAAGGACGCTCCGAGCAGACGCAGGCCAGGATTATGCAGGCCACTCTGGAATGCATCCTGCAAAAGGGGATACGCGCCACATCGACCGTGGATATAGCCAAGCAGGCCGGAGTATCGCGCGGTGCGTTGGTGCATCATTACCCAACCAAGGCGATCCTGATGGAGGCCGCAATGGAAGACCTGCTGGATCGCGAGGTCGAGAGCTTCCGCGAGACCGCCAAGCGTGTTGAAGAAGGCACCCTCGAATTCGAAACGCTGCTGGATATACTCCATGAACACTTTAAGGGTGATCTATTCATGGTGACCCTGGAGTTTCTCACGGCAGCCCGCACTGATAAGGCGGCAAAGGAAGTCCTCGTGCCCTTGGCTACACACTTTAACGAATCCCTTGAAGCTATCTGGGAACAGCTGGTATCCAGTGAGCAGCATAGTGCGCATGAAAATCGGGTAGCACTGAATGCGACGCTATGCATGATGCGTGGCATGGCGGCCCAGAGTATCTGGCGAGACGACCCCGAACTCTATCGGGAAATGATGCTGTTCTGGAAGCAGACGCTGATCAATTCTGGCTTCGCAAGCCGGACCAACAGTTCGGTGCGGGGGCACATCTGATGACCTCTCCAACCATGCGGCTGGAAGCCTTGAGTGACTGGATTAGTAAAGCCGCTCTTATTCTGTCAGGGCTGTTCCTGATACTGATGGCCCTGCACGTTACGGTCGACGTCACGTTGCGCTACGTCATTGGCACTTCGTTTCCTGGCACCCTGGAGATAGTGTCCTTCTACTACATGGTCGGTGTCGTGTTTCTGCCACTGGCTTATGTTGAACTCAAGCAGGAACATATCAGTGTTGACGTCGTGGTTGGGCGCTTCTCCCCGCGCACCCAGCTAGTGCTGTATGTCTTTGCCAGCCTCCTCGGCCTGGCTTATTTCGGCCTGCTTGGCTACCAGAGTCTGCTGGATGCTATCCGCGCTACCGCTCAGCAGGAGACCGCCATGGCAAACTTCAACTTTTATCTATGGCCTAGCCGCTGGGCCCTTCCCGTAGGCTTTGCGGCAATGTGTCTGGCTATCTTGGCCAATATCGCCAAGGCGCTGCGTCTTCGCCAGGCACTTTAGGAGCCAACTATGAGTAACATTCAAATTGGCGTAGCGGGCATTGTGTTCGCACTGACACTTATCGCCTTGCGGGTCCCGATCGGAGTCGCGCTTGGGCTGGTTTCAATCATCGGCATTAGCCAGATTACGAGCATATCGGTAGCTTGGGGAATGATTTCCGCCACCCCTTTTGATTTCGCCGGCACCTGGGAACTGACTGCCGCGCCCATGTTCCTGTTCATGGGTTACCTTTGCACCACCACCAATATGACCCAGGGACTGTTCCATGCCATGCGGCTTTATCTGGCTCGCCTTCCCGGCGGCCTGGCAGTCTCAAGCGTCATGGCCTCGGCTTTTTTCGCGGCAGCCTCTGGATCAAGTGTCGCAACCTCCGCAGCCATGTCACGGATTGCCGTTCCCGAGATGCTCAAGCACAACTATGACAAGGGTCTAGCTACTGGGACGGTGGCCGCGTCTGGCACCTTGGGCTCGTTGATTCCGCCAAGTGTGCTCCTGGTGCTATATGGTGTATATGCCCAAGTTTCTGTCGGCCAGCTATTCATGGCCGGCTTCCTGCCAGGCATCATATCCGCTCTGTTGTACATACTGATGATCATGGTTCGGGTCCACTTCAAGCCAAGTTTGGCAGGCCATACCAACATTCGCTCCACCCGCCAGGAAAAGTGGGACGCTTTCAAGGACATCTGGCCCCTACCGCTATTGATTGGCTCCGTGTTGGGGGGCATTTTCCTGGGCGTCTTTTCACCCACTGAGGCAGGAGCCATCGGCACTTCCATTGCCGGTCTGATCGCCTTCACACGCCGTTCGCTAACCCTGGACGCCTTTAAAAACGCGGTGAAAAGCACGGCCGTAAGTACCGCGAGCATTTTCATTATTCTTATCGGTTCGCTTTTCTTTACCCGTTTTTTGGCCTTGAGCGGGGTGCCGGCCGCCTTCTCCGATCTGATCCTGGGTGTCAGCACCGAAACCTGGTGGATCATTCTGGCTGTCGCCCTGATCTATCTCGTTTTGGGGATGTTCATCGATTCCATTGGCTTGATGCTGCTGACATTGCCGCTGATATTGCCCTTGGTAGAGGGCGCCGATCTCAACCTTATATGGTTCGGGATTATTGTGGTCAAGCTGCTTGAAGTGGGGCTGGTGACGCCCCCTATTGGTCTTAATGTGTATGTCATAAAGGGCGCGCTAGGCAACAGCGTAACCCTTCAAGAAGTATTCAAAGGCGTAGCCTGGTTCATTGTCATGGACCTGGTTGCGCTGCTGCTGATCGTGCTGTTCCCAGCGCTGTCACTGTACCTTCCAAAATTAATGTTCTGAATGAGGTTTAAGGAAATCCAATGACAACGATACGCTTCACTAACGCAAACGTAATCGATACCCGTAGGGGCCAAGTACTGGCCAATTACGAGGTGCGCGTTAAGGACGGTCGCATTACTGAGATCAGCGACACCCCACTCAGCGGATCAGATGATCAGGTAGTGGATCTCAAAGGTCACTATCTCATGCCAGGCCTGGTGGACTCGCACGTGCATGTCACTGCGATAACGCCAAACTTTGCCCTGTTAGAGATTTTGTCTCCCTTCTATGTGGGTGCCAAATCCAGTGCACTGTTGGAAGATATGCTGATGCGGGGATTCACCACCGTGCGCGATGCCGGTGGTGCCGACCACGGCTTGGCCAAAGCCGTGGAAGAAGACAGCCTTATTGGACCTCGTCTCCTGTACTGTGGCAATGCGCTTTCGCAAACTGGTGGACACGCCGACATGCGCGGACCTGGCCAGCAAACATTCGAAGGCTGTTTTTGCTGTGCTGGTCTGGGACGTGTCTGTGATGGCGTCAGTGAAGTGCGCCGGGCCGCTCGCGACGAGATTCGCAAGGGCGCCACCCAGATAAAAATCATGGCCTCCGGGGGCGTTTCCTCTCCTACGGACCGAATTGACAGCACCCAGTTTTCCCTGGAAGAGATCGATGCCATTGTTGAGGAAGCCACTGCTGCCAACATTCACACCATGGCGCATGCTTACACCGCACGGGCAATCAATCGGCTTCTACCCCGCGGAGTCAAAACCATCGAGCACGGTAATCTGATGGATGAAGAGAGCTGCCGGCTGTTTCTGGAACACAATGCTTATCTGACGCCCACCCTCTCTACTTATGATGCGCTATCCAAGGAAGGTGTTGAAGCCGGCATGGCACCCCATCTGCAAAAGAAGGTTTACGATGTACTTGATGCGGGGGGCAAGGCTCTGGAGATGGCCCAGCGGCATGGTGTAAAAATGCTATACGGCTCTGATCTGCTGGGGCGGATGCAGCGACACCAGCTTAACGAATTTCACCTGCGCAAAGATGTTGTTCCGACCGACGAACTGATTCGCGCGGCAACCTGCAATCCAGCTGATGCCTATGGTCATGTCGGGGACTTCGGCGAGATCATTCCCGGCGCACGCGGTGACCTGCTAGTGACTCGCGATAATCCCCTTGAGAATATCAACGTCCTGACGGAACCAGAACATCAGCTTTTGGCGATCATGAAAGGAGGAAAGTTCTATAAGAACCTGTTGTAAAAGACTAACAGGGTCTTCGATAAGGGCACGCTATAGAGACCGGCACTTCCCGCAATCAAGACCTCAACGGAATGTCTATCTTGAATTGGTGGAGCCGCTCAGGCTGCCCTGCCTCTAGATCCATTAGTGCTTCCCTGTACATCGCGGGACCGGAAGCCACTTGCGGGCATGACACTCGAAACCCGGGACTTTTCCCGGGTCGGGGAACGCTTGGGCAAATTGGCCGGCCCGGTGGTGATCATCCAAGAAGGGAACTATCCCAGCGCCAGCTTGGGGGCCGATATCGCGGCCTTCCTGGCGGGTTTTCTGAGTACCTTCCAAAACCATTCGTAACACTGACTATACAATCCAAAAAGGAACAGCCCTATGTCCATTAACCATATCGACTCCAACGTTCGCATGAGCCAGGCTGTTGTTCATCGGGGCACGGTCTATCTAGCCGGCCAGGTCGCCAACGACGCCAGCGTTGGCATGCGTGAGCAGACCCAGCAGATACTGGACAACATCGACGCGCTGCTGGAGCGTGCCGGTTCATCCAGGGACGCCCTGCTTTCTGCGACCATCTGGGTCACGGACATGGCCGACTTTGCCGACATGAATGCCGCCTGGGATGCCTGGGTAGCGGATCGCAACCCTCCCGTGCGCGCCTGTGTGGAAGCCAAACTGGCGAAGCCGGAATGGAAAGTCGAGATCATGGTGATCGCCGCCTTGCTGGAGGCTTGAGAGGCGTTTGATTAGCGCCGAACAGATTGCCCAGGCGCTGCTTTGGCCGGCGCTGGTCGACAGCATCGGCGAGGCCTTTCGCAACGGTGTTTAGGCACCGTCGCGCCATCATCACAGCATGCATCGGAACAATGGCGAGGCGACCATGCTACTGATGCTGGCCTGGCAGGCGCGCGGTTACATCGGCTTAGAAATGGTTAATGTATTTCCTCGGAATTCGGCCCATGGTTTGTCGGCGGTTGCTGGCGTCTACCTGCCGTCTATGGCCCAGCATTCTTACGATCAAGGGCACTGGTGGCTGGTCAACGTCCGGACTTGAGCTCTTTTTTCAATTCTATTTGTGTTCGTTATCTGGCTGCTAAGGTCAATCCTGAAGTTGAGTCGATTTTGAGAGGGCAAGGGACAGAAGAAAAAAGAAGAGTTTTCATCTCAAATCATCTCGGGAATCGTCATGGGGTGGGTGCTGCAAGCAGGATGCAGCCTGCCTAGTGCTTACTTGTGACATCCCCACTTCGGGACAGACCAACATCCAATGGTCTATTATCTGTATTAAAGTCCAGCAGGAGTTGCTTATGTCAAAATCAAAAATTATAGAGTCTGTTAGAGAAGATCTTAAGGCTCTTGCAGCCGCTGGAGTCCCTGTCGATCCCGATGCCGTTTTCGATACTGTAGATCGTGATCGAGAATCAGGCCGAACCGCTGAAGCGTTACGCAAAACAAATCGCTACCTGACAGAGTTAGATGAAAATGGCCAAGTGATTCGAAAGAAGACCTAGCTGTGCGTTTCACCATTGCCATGAGTCTATTTTGTTGCCCCCGCTATTTTGGAAACCCTCACAATGAAAATTTTGGACTAATAGTGACAGGTCTGCTTTCCGCTTACCCCAAGCCTATTGTCACCTCTTCCTCCCGATACAGTCATTTTGCCCCCTAAGCGAACGACGCCGAAAATAAATCGCCGTTGAAGGCTCAGACTTCAGGAACAAGGTCTTTCGGTGAACACCCAATGGTTTTTGCAAGCAAGTAAAGCTTTTCAATGGTTAAGTTTACTTCCCCGCGCTCTATCTTGCCGACATAGCTCCTATCGATCCCCGCAGCATAGGCGAGGTGCTCTTGCGATAACCCTCTGGATTTGCGGACTATTCTGAGGTTTTGACCAAATCTCTTTTTGAGATCGCACATTGTTGCCTCCAAAGTGGAGGCAAGACTATTCCGTTCTTGAGTTTCTCAGTCCACGGCATATACTACCCATTAATTAATAACGGATCTCATTTGATTCTTAAGGCTAAATTATGTCCCGGAGAATATGTTCTATCGACAAGATGTTGTATGAGATTTTGACGGAATGCTCTGGTCGTTCGTTCGACCTGCATGAGTTACAAGTTGAGTATTCATCACGTTCGAATGAAAGCGATAGGCCACCCACTTTAAAACTGTTCTGGTTAATTTATATGCAAATAAACGTCCTTAAACAGTTGAGACTCGTTCGCAAAGAGGGAAGTTTAACGGAAGGGAACATTTTTTTCCTAGATGAGCATTTTTGGGATTATCCCTTCAATATTGTTGACCAGCTATTCTTGGACTGAATAAGCTAGAGTTTTAGGCACTCTTACCCCTTGTATTGCGCGGTGCGGAACGCAACGCTCCGCCAACAGCTAGGGGCCCAGCAGTCCTTGACCACTGTAAATCTTGAGCTCAGCGCCCGCTGGCCTTCACGGCCACACTGAAAAACGGCGCGACGCTATTTATTGAGATTCAAGTGACACATGCAGTGGAGAACCCAAAAGCTGAGGCATTGGACAACTTGATGGAAATTGACCTTTCATCGGTATTGTAGTTGCCCCCGAAGCCATATTGGGTCGTTCGTTCTTGCAGAGCCACAACCACAACCACAACCACAACCACTACGTGGCATATCCCTGTACCTCCTCATCGAGCCGAATAGGTATAGGGCCAGCCAGTTAGAGCGCTACACCCGCACCTGGCGCTATAACTGGCTGGACTTCTATAAGAAGAGAATTTTAATCAGTTGCCAGATCCTCAAGAGATTGGAACCTGGCACAGCCTGATTGGATAGGCGGCTGATAACGCCTTTAAGAAACCACATTATCCTCTGTCTTGTGCTTGGACTCGTACATCAGCTTGTCAGCGTCCTGTATAAGATCTTTGAGAGATGCGGTCTCGTCGGGTCCGCTGGTCACATAGCCCACGCTATACTGAAGCTCATAGCCCCTTGCCGCGTGAAAATTGTAGTTTTCCACAGCTTGAGCAAGGCGCTTTAAAGTAGCCTTTATCTTCTTTGACCCGACACCCGTCAGCAAGGCGATGAATTCATCTCCACCTATACGACCGATAACATCCGAAGCCCTGAACTCATCACGGAGGAGAAGGGTAAATGCCACCAAAGCGGCATCTCCTTCGGCATGGCCATAAAGATCATTAACAGTCTTGAAGTGGTCCAGATCTATCATGAGTACCGTTGCCGAGCGATGATGTCTTTTGCAAAACTCCAGAGCGTATTGGGCCAGGTTCATGAAACCTCTTCGGTTGGCAATCCCTGTGAGTTCGTCTTGAGTTGCAAGTTGAAGTGCGGCGATTACCTCCTCTATCATTACCGCGAGATCGGTGAATAATTGCCGGTCTTCCTCACTAAATTCACGTGGCTTATCATCCGCCAACGATAAGGTCCCGAACACTTGGCCATTGGCAAGTTTGAGAGGATACCCTGCGTAGAACCTAATTTCACGGCCACTCGTCACCAGCGTGTGCTCATTAAACCGCTCATCCATCAGTGTGTTGGGGACAATAAATAGCCCATCGTTACGAATGGAATAATCACAGAAGAAACGAAACTCATGCAGCGCGTCCGGAATGTCGAGATTAGAGGACGCTTTGTCTTCAGTATCAATAAAACTTACTAACGCGAGCGGCACGTCAAAAATCCGTTTCGCCATGCGTGTCAGACGCTCGAATCGTTCTTCTGGAACGGCACCCAGAACACCCAACGCCTGGATCGCGTGTTCACGCTGGCTTTCATTAGTCGACAGTTGGGCCTGAAACATTGGTGTCTCCCGTGTTTAATTGATGATTTCCCCTGTCCTCTGATCGCTCGTCAAGAATCCCAGCGATTTTGTCAGGACTGACGGGGCGTCCCAGCAGGTATCCCTGAATCTTGTCGCACCCGAGCGCGATCAACAGTTGTTGTTGCTCTGCGGATTCCACGCCCTCTGCAACTACTTTCAAGCCCCTGCCGTGGGCAATCCCGATGATGCCCGTGACAAGCTCCAACTCTTTCCGATTCGTGGCAAGGTCATTTATAAAGCTCTTGTCGATCTTCAAGGTGTCCACAGGCAAGCGTCGCAAATGGCTGAGCGATGAATAGCCGGTGCCAAAATCGTCTAACGCAAACTGTAGGCCTGCTGCTGACAGTTTCGCCATGGTCTCAATGGTTTGCTCAATATCCTGAATCATCCCTTCCTCTGTCAGTTCCAGAATGAGCCGGCTGGGATCCAGGCCAACGTCTCTCAGTACACCCAGCACAGCGTCGACAAATCCTGGGCGGTAGAATTCCCTAGCGGGAACATTTACCGCGATATGGACAGCCTCCTCATTAGACCTTTTTCGCCAGGTCTGAGCCTGAGCGCAGGCCATCCGAAGCACGTAATACGTCAGCAGATAGGAAAGCCGGGCGCTTCTTTCGGCGATGGGAACGAACTCACCGGGACTTACCACACCCAGTTCCTCGTCGTTCCATCGGGCCAGGGCTTCGAAGCTGACAACACGGCTACCGTCGGCCGTAAAGATCGGTTGATAGTTGAGCGTCAGCTGATTCTCGGTTAATGCCGTTTCCAGACGGTCCTCGATTAAAAGACGCCGATTAGCTTTTGCCTCCTCCTTGAGGTTGTAAAAATGAATCCGATGATAGGACATGCCGTGATTGAAGGCCTTGCGGGCGCGACTCATCAATTTGTCGGCGCGTTCCCCGTCCACAGGGTAAAGGCTGGTGCCCAGGCTGATCTCAGGTCGCAGATGACGATTCTCAAACGTCACGTGCTCGCCTACCCGCGTTAGCACGCGCCTTGCCGAGTCTACGCTGGCTTCGCCCGATTCGACCGGCATAATCAGGACAAAGCGATCATCCGAAACCCTTGCAGCCGCCAGTATCCGTTCGTCGAGAGCAGTGAGACGATCGGCTATGGTCCGTACGACCGCATTACGGGCGGCTTCTCCGTACAGTTGTCCGATCATGTCGAGGTTGTCCACCCACAAATGAATGATCGCCAGGTAGCGTTCTTCGTCCTGGGACATTCGTATCAGATTTTCCAGGGTGTCGTTCAACAGGGCCTCGCCCGGCAATCCGGTGGTGGGATCCCGTAAGGTCGCATCCAGGATGCTGCGACGGTTCTTCTCATGGGCCACATCCCGGTTCATTTCGTGTTGGACAAGCTGGGCAAAGTCTTTCAGCAATGACCGTTCAGTGGCAGTGAGTCTCCGGGGAACCGTGTCATTCAGGCATAAAGTGCCCAGAGGTTGCCCGGTCGGGCCGAAAAGCACGGCTCCCGCATAAAAACGAAGTGGCGGCTCGCCTTTGACGCCGGGGTGGTTGCGAAAAAAGGCATCCTTAAAGGTATCCGGAATTTCCAGGAAACCCAGATTGAGTGCCTCGGAACAAATGCTTTCCTCACGGCTGGTTTGACGGATTTCGCAGCCGACGCCGGATTTAAACCATTGCCGGTCCGCATCGACCAGGGAAATGATCACAGTTGGCATATCAAAAATTTTCGCGACCAAGCGCGTGTGACGATCGAACCGTTCTTCTCGGGCGGTATCGAGTATGTCGAGCGAAGACAGCTCTCTCAGGCGAATGTGTTCGTCTCCAATATTCATAATCATCGCCTCTGTCGTGGCTATGAGTTGGCGGAACTGATGATTTGACATTGGGACGCAACACGTTCTTAGTGCAGCTATCTGAACGTCAAATACCAGCCCAAATCAATCCATGACACCTCAGATCCTGGATATAAGAACCGGAAATTCGAAACTGTTTCCCGGGTCCACATTCAATATTCCGGCACTCGCACCAAAAGTCCCTTAGCATTCATCCCCGAAAAATTCGCCGGTGACGGCCAGCTCCTTTGCCGTGGTCAACGTATCTCGAACAAATCCCGGCGTCATCGATGGCCGGACTTTCTTGTCATCTGTCTCCCCGGTTACACCTTGAAGCGGGCAACTTGGGTATTGAGTCCTTCTGCCAGCCGCGCCAGTTCCTGGCTGGCGGAAGAGACCTGTTCGGTGGAGGCAGCAGACTGATCGCCCACATCACGGATCAGGGTGATGTTCTGGTTGATCTCTTCTGCAACGGAACTCTGTTCTTCAGCAGCGGTTGCAATCTGGCTGTTGTACTGGCGGATTTCCTCAACCCCCTGCGCCATTTCCTGAATAACAGTACCTGCCAGTCGCGCCCGCTCCAGTGTCTGTTCGGCTAGCTTGTTGCCGGTCTCCATGCTGGCAACCGATGTTTCCGCACTGTTGACCAGATTGCTGATCAGGGTCTCAATTTCGGCGGCGGAGCTTTGGGTACGTTGAGCCAGTGACCGCACTTCGTCTGCCACCACCGAGAAACCACGTCCGTGTTCGCCGGCACGGGCGGCTTCGATGGCGGCGTTCAGTGCCAGCAGATTGGTCTGATCGGCAACCGACTTGATCACGTCCAGCACAGTCGCAATGTTGTTGGTTTGAGTTTGCAGACCGTTGAGCTGCTCCATCACATTGGCGCTTTGTTTGTTCAGGTCTGCAACGAGATCCAGAGTTTCCCGGACAGCCTTTTCACCATTACTGGATTTTTCGCTGGCTTGATTGGCGGCCTCAAACGCCGCTTCCGCACTTTTGGCCACGTCGTTGACCGTTGCAACCATCTCATTCATCGCCGTGGCAACCTGGTCAGTCTGGGATTGTTGTTCTGCCACGCCCTTACTGGTCTGATCGGTTACGGTGGAAAGCTCTTCTGAAGAGGAGGCAATACTGGACGCCCCGGTTTCGATCTCGGAAATCAGCTCTCTGAGATTGGTAATCATGGTGGCAAAAGCGGCAAGCAACTGACCGAACTCGTCGCCCCGCTGGCTCTGGACATTTACAGTCAGATCGCCTGAGGCCACCTTGTTCGCAATGTCGACCGCTTCCTTGATTGGCCGGGTAATGGATCGGGTCAGTAACCATCCAAGGACGGTGGCAATGAGGAAGGCGATCACTGCCATGGTAATGATTTCTGCAACCGCGAGGTCATACACCTCCTGCAACTCTGTTAGCTCGCCCTGTTTCAGATCCTCCATTGAGTCGATGGTACTGCCTGCAACAGCGGCCATTTGATCTACCAGGGATCTGACGATGTCCGCCCGCCCGGAAATGCTGGTCTCATACCGTTTGAGCAGTTCCTCAAAGGACCGGACACCGTCAAGAATCTGTTCTGCCTGTTGTCTGTCCTCACTGCCAGCCTGTTGCATATCAATCAGGGGCGTCACAGCCGCTTTAGCCTCACCGAGGTACTTGAGGGCGCGCTGGATGTATTTTGGGTTCTGGGTGATTGTGAAGTTCTTCTCGGCCCTTTCTGCCTCTAGCAGTGCAATTTCAGTGTCGTTGGCGTGTTTTACAATCAATACACCGCGATTGTAGTCGCTGAGCGAAAAAACACCGACGACGGATACGATGGCGAGCAGTATGAGAAGTATAGCGAAGCTGACCGCCAGTTTTTCCCCAATGGCAAGGTTTCCAAGAAAACTTTTAAACAGCATATTAAAATAGCACCGTACATCCATGGATTAGCTATATTTTAATCAGTGCTGTATGTGTAGCAGGTATTTACCTGTACATCCACTCGACGTTTGCGAACTTTAGCGCGAGTCGGATCTCTTATGATCACCAAAAACACTCTGCCAATGGCCAATACTGCCGGTCCATGGCTGCGACGGTCATAATGGTGTCCTCGAACAGCTTGTCCAATGCTCGAAGTCTTGGTTGGACGTGATGATCAGACTATGGCGCTCGTAGCGATGCGCTATTAGGTCGAACAGTACACTGCTTTCCTGCTCGGTTTTCCGTATGTAGCCCAGATCGTCGATGATGAGCATGGCGTACTTGTCGAGACGGGCCAGAGCATCATCTAAGACGCAGTCCTTCCTTGGCGCGTTGCGGGCTTTGTACGAGCGCCTTGGCGGCCACGAATTTAAACCGGATGCGGGCCACGATCAGGCCGTAACCGATGCTGCTGGCGCGGTGGTTTTGCCGATCCCGCTGGCACCGAACAGCAACGGATTGTCACTGCGCTTCACCCAGTCAGACTGATCAATCAGTTGGCTGATGTGTGGGGAGGGTGGTCACTCCGGTCACGGCGTCGAAGTTAAAACTGCCCAGGTGCTTGCCGGGCGGTAACGTGGCTTCCTTGAGATAGCGCTTAAGCGCTTGTCTTTCCGGGAGGCAAGCTACAGGGCGCACAGCTCGCTCAAATATTGCTCCGGACGCCAATTTTCCGTCACAGACTTGTCCGCAAAGGGTTGCCGTTGATCCTTGATGCTGCCCAAGCGCAGGTGTTTCAGCATTAATGACAGCGAGGCCGTCACGTCACTCATGGCAGCCTCCTGCGGGCAATAGAGCCTGGTAGTCGCCTAGTGCATGCTGGCACTGCCACGACTGGCTGAGCCGGATTGAGGCTCAGGGAGAGCTCTTCGCATTCCAGCAGGCTGGGGAGTTTGCGGCGCTCAATGCCGGACAACACGAAACGACCCAAGGCGCTTTCGCGGTCGCTCTTCTTGGCCAAGTGCAACAGCCTTAGATGCAGTGCTCACCCTTTGTTCCCAGACAACTACAAACCGAATACTGGAGAGACGACTTGGCCCCTCAACCATCGCGTACAGCATTCTGCACCAACTCCTGCAAGTGCCCACTGCTCACTGCGGAGTTACCGGTAAACGTACTGCCCGATAGTGTGGATAAAGCACCGTAAGCTTCAAATTGTGGTTTATAGACTTCAGGGCATGGGATAGCTCAATTGATCGTAAGCGACCGGTGACCCCATCTTGAGCCAGACGCTGCCTCCGCAGGATGGTGTTCAGTGGACACCCAGCACTAATGCTTACTCCAGAAAAGAGCTTGTCTTTTTGTTCTAAAAATACCGGCGGCGGTTTTTGCGCCTCTTGTTTTGATACCCAGCCCAAGATAATTGAAAATCCTATACCTATCGGCAATCGCCGTGTTACCGCTGATTTCGAGACTTTTTCAGATTCGCACTAGCTGTAAAAATAAAAGTCGTTCTTTTTCTTCCGTTTCACGGCATACATGGCCATGTCTGCCCGCTCCACAAGCGTTTCCGCCCCATCACCGTCTTCAGGGTACAGTGCAATCCCGATGCTGATTCCGATAGAAACGCGAAGGTCGCAGCCCTCAAAATGAAAAGGGGTTTCGAGCGAGGTCAAAAGTTTGCGTGCGACCGTTGCGGCATCCTTTTTTTCATCAAGCGAGGGCAACAGAGCCATAAATTCATCACCACCGTAGCGAGCGAGCGTATCCCCTTCCCGCAAACAATGTTTCAGACCGGCTGCGACTTTCTGCAATAGTTGATCACCAATCCCATGCCCGTATGTATCGTTTACCACTTTAAAATCGTTGAGGTCGATAAAAAGCACAGCAAACTTTTGCCCATTACGTCTCGCCTGACTGACAGCCAACCTAAGTCGATCCATAAACAAGCTCCTATTGGGCAACTCGGTCAGTGAATCGTGAGAAGCACGAAACTCCAGCAATTCCAGTGTCCGTTTGCGTTCAGTGATGTCACGCGCAATGCCCAAAAAAGGAGGATTCTCTGGAGAGAACTTTGCATGAGTTAGCGCGGGATTCACCTCAAGCGGAGAGGTAATGGTAATATCAAAGTCCTGGTAACCAATGCCTCCACTGTGTGTTTTAAGCTTGATCTCTTGGGTTATTGGCTCGCCAGCCTCGGCCTTCTCAAAGAACAGTGGAAGCTTCGCAATGTCATCCTCATTAACGAGCTGTGAAAACGGTTGACCAATCAACTCCTCCGCCGGCAACCCCTTGAGGCTCTCGACTTGATGATTCAGATAGTTGATGCACTTTCGCTCGTCCAGTGAAAAAACCAGCTCCGGGAGATGATCAAGTGTGTGCCTAAAAAAACTCGCCTTTTAGCGGTTTAACCCGACCCGTAGTCGCCTGCGAACGGCCCTGTCTTCGTTCCAAAACTGTGCCACCAATAGCCCGAATTAAATCATCGACATCGTAGGGCTTTGTTAGATAATCGCATGCACCCAGCTTGAATGCTTGCCTGACGATGCGATAGTCGGAATGACCGCTGATAATGATGACCTGAGCATCAATGCCGGTCTCTTTCAACCAAGCCATGATCTCTAAACCGCTCTTCCCCGGCATGCGGATATCCAACAAAATCAGATCATAGGTATTATCTTGTAGCTGCTGGCAGACGGCGTCGCCATCCATGGCACCGTCGACCTCAAATCCTTTGTCACGCAGTATCGAGCATAAGCTTTCGAGCAAACGCGGCTCATCGTCAGCAACAAGCAGCCGCCCCAAACGCTCTGGCGCTCCGCTTGCGTCGGCGGAAAATAGACGACCGTCATCATTGACGGAGTTTTTACCATGGTTCTGCAAGGTTCACACCAGTACATTGGAGCAAGTGATTTGATTCACCGACCGTATGAATTATACCAACATGTACATTTTTGCGTCAGTAAAAGCGACTGATGTTTTCCTCTCTCACTTTTGGCCGTAGAAATAAACGACAAGCGCTCATAAATTGTATGTTGTAGATTGCTGGGCACATCAATTCTGTTAATCCCCCAACGTAAGGGATTCGCCACAGTTTCTGTATCTGCTTGCTATAGTTGCTCACAGTTATATTCATCCAACCCGAGTCGACTCAGAAGACGCAAACATTCTTCGCTTTTTCCCTCGCCAGCTGCTTTGAGCGCTGCTGTGCGCATCACGATCAGCGACTCGCGGGTGGCGGCCCGAGGAAGAATATGCACAGCCCCGATGAGTTCCCTGAGCGGAATTGGTAGATGCCATTGCACCTTCAGACGGTTTCCAAAGGTAGGAGCCCAGGTCCCCAACCCACCTTCAATATGCTCTTCCGAAATGGAGCAGTTTTGGTCAATTGCCTCTTGCATCACCTTGAGCACTGCCAACTCACCAATGCGACTGAGCAGTGCAGCTGCATGAATCTCCGCGGCGTTGATTTCAAGCCTCGCTGCAACCAGTTCGGCCTCGCGGGCCGTTTTTTCGGCGAGTTCAATAAACGCCTCGGCCCTCTCCGCAAGACGCGGGTCGCGCAAGTGTCCGGATATATTCAACGACAATGCCACTGCTTGCCGGAGTGCCATATCGATCCCCAAGGTTGCAATGGCATCCTGCAAATTACGGACGGGTTCACCAGTCTTTTTGAAAGATGCAGTGTTCGCGACATCCAGCAGACGAGATGTCAGCGCCATTTCGTCATTCCAGCGCGCGGCAAGCTGAGATGGATAGAGATCCTGCCGACGTTCCATCAGCTTGATGACATCAGCCGTATTAATCTCGCAAGGAAGCTGGATGACCGTATCGACCGAGGATCGTAATCGTTGCTCCAGATCGATGGGTGACTGCTGCTCAAAAGCTTCCTGGCCAACCAGTGATTTCAGCCTTTCGTGAAGGAGCGACACATCGAAAGGTTTTACGATGTAGCTATTGATGCCGTGGTGTGCAGCCTGGCGCACAGATTTGCGATCCGACCGACTGGAAATCAAGACAACCGGTGTTTGTTTGTCATTTTCGCGAACGGCTCTTGCACAGGCCAGGCCCGATCCATCCGGTAGGCTCCAGCCAGTAATTATCAAGTCAGCACCGTTTTCCCTCCAATACGCCAGAGCGCTCTCCATGGCCCCCGTTACAAAAACAGTGCCACCCGGATAGAGACCGCTAACAACTGTCTCCAGAAGGTCAGCCATCATTACGTCGTGTTCCAGAATTAGCGTCCTCAATGGAGGGCCCCCTTCAAGCCTTATAGAAAAAGGGACAGCCAATCAGATCCGTTTTTGCATACCGTGCAGCGGCCTGTCAGCAGCGTGAGACGTGGTGACTGAAGAAAAGTCGTAGAGGTTATCAAGCCGGGCTCGCCTCTTTTTCAAGCATCCCCGCAATCGCGCCACGTATCCTGTCGAACTGCGGCTCTTCCAGCAGCAGAACTTGACGAAGTTCCTCTTCGGTCAGAGTGGGGTGATTGACGTGACGCAATACCTCGCGGGTACCCAGCATAATTCCATCGCGGAGCGGGGTAGAATACTGCATCGGCGTTGGACGCGTCGTTGCAGGCAAACTGGCTTGGAAGCTAGAGGGTAAGCTCCACTTCTGGGCCACCAGTCGGGCGGTTGCCCAATCGAACTGGCTGAAAACCGCACGAAACAGACTGGGGGGTACCTCCTCTCGGTTGCAGCGGTCTTTGTAAAGCCTTTGCACTTCACGTCGAAGGGTGATGTAAGAGAGCGCCGGCAGTAAGCCCAATAGAAAGTGAGCACCGCTGTCCACACCTTTCGAGATGGCAACTGCTTCCGCTGATCTGGCGCATGTCATGCCCCACTGCCAGACTCGCTCACTGAACAGCGCTTCGGCATTGTCCCGCGCGGCCAGCATGGGTTGCATGATGGAAGCCGACACGACATTCCGAATGCCTCTGTGCCCTAACAGAAAGACCGCCTGGTCTACCGACTCAATATGTTGATCTCCGGATCGGAAAAAGGGGCTGTTCGCGACCTGAAGAACCCGGTTGGTCAGTGCAGGGTCCTTCAAGATAATGCTAACCAGTTCCCGTCTGTCCGAGTTTTCCTTGGACAGGGCTTGCAACAGCTTGGGGAGAATCAGCGGCTGACGTGGCAACTCTTCCAGTTTGCCAGAGCTTATTCTGCTTTCCAGTTGGGCGACAATGGCGCTTGTGCGCTCGTCGGTTTTCTCCAGTTGGTGTGGCTCCACGTTCAAGAGCCAGGAGAGCAAGCCTTCTTGCAGACTTCCCGAGACCTCGTCTACGGCCAAGAAAACTGGATCGCTCGTCTCTTTATCGGCATGGCCCAGTTGGGAGGTAGTCGCGGGCTGCGATTTTTTCGTCGAGGTTCCGAAGAACCCCCTAACCCATTGAAGAGTGCGTCGCATCCATGACCCCTTTTACTACGATAAAAAAAGACCGTCTTCAGAAAGCATGACGATCTGACAGATCCTGACGCTGGAGTGTCCCTGACAGTTTTTCACACTCTCGAGACGCCCTCTCGCTTCGCTGTTACGAGCATCAACGAAGTGCAGTACCACTGCTGTAAAACATGCACTCAACAGGTAGTGACAATTAGTCTAAGTGAAAGTATTACAAAAAGTTTATTGTTTCGTCAAAAAAATGAGACAGCTTTCACTGTTTATTATTTTCTACTTGATCTAGTGGGTGAGTTAGACGGTGGTTTGTCTTGTGGGATTATCCGAAATTACGCTCAATCAAAAACGGCCAATTCCGCATGATAGAGCCTTTAGAGAGGAATCAAACAATCCAACATAAGTGGCCGGCCATTGCGACTTATCAGGGTATGCAAGGCTTCCAGTTGTGGGGCAATAGCTCGTCGATGGCGTTGTTTTTCTGCGTCGGCAGGCGGGTCAACAAATCCTTCAGATAGGCATAGGGGTCATGACCATTCAGCTTTGCAGACTGGATCAGTGTCATGATCGCAGCCGCACGCTGACCACTGCGTAGTGACCCTGCGAACAACCAGTTGTTGCGGCCCAGCGCCCAGGGCCGGATCTGGTTTTCCACCCAGTTATTGTCGATGGGCACAGCACCATCGTCCAGGTAGCGCGTCAGCGCTTTCCAGCGTTTGAGGCTGTAATCCAGGGCTTTAGCCGTGCCGGAGCCATCCGGCACTTTCTGGCGATGCGCCAGCATCCATTGATGTAACGCATCAGCAATGGGCCTGGCTTTCGCTTCCCGGATCTCCTGCCGTTTGTCCGGCGGCAGATCTTTGGATTCCCGCTCGATTTCGTAGAGTCCGCCGATGTATTCCAGGGCTTTTGCTGCTAGTTCACTCTTGTTGGCTTCGTGCAGGTCGTAGAACTTGCGCCGGGCGTGAGCCATGCAACCGATTTCGGTAATACCGTTGCCGAACCCGGCCTTGTAGCCAGCATAATCATCACAGACCAGTTTGCCCTGCCAGTCACCCAGGAAGGTGCGGGCGTGTTCGCCCGCACGGCTTGGAGCGAAGTCGTAAACGGTGGCTTTCAGGTCCGAGAACGGTGTGGTGCAGTAAGCCCAGACGTAAGCCTTGTGGGTTTTCTTCTTGCCCGGGGCCAGCATGCTGACCGGGGTTTCATCGGCGTGCAGAACGCTATGCTCCAATAGAGCATTTCTCAGCGCATCCACCAACGGCTGCAATTGCACACCGCAGGCACCCACCCATTCGGCCAGGGTGGAACGCGGGATTTCTAATCCAGCACGGCCGAAGATGCGCTCCTGACGGAACAGCGGTAGATGGTCCGCGTACTTGGCCACCAGCACCTGAGCCAACAGACCGGCGGTAGGTATACCCTTGTCGATTACTTGCGGTGGTACCGGTGCCTGGATCAGGGTCTCGCACTTGTTGCAGGCCCACTTGCCACGGATGTGGCGCTCGACGGTGAACTCGCCGGGAACGTAGTCCAGCTTCTCGCTGATGTCTTCACCAATACGCTTGAGCTGGCAGCCACACTGGCACCGGGTATCGTCCGGTTCGTGGTGGATCAGGGTACGGGGCAGTTCTGGTGGCAGCGGGGTGCGCTTGGGCTTCTGCTTTGGCCGGGACGCTTTCTGCTCCTCGGTCATCGCCTGGTCCAGCTCGGCTTCGATGGCGGCCAGGTCACTGTCGATCAATTCGTCCAGCAGTTTCCCCTGAACAGCATCGAGTTGTTCACTGCGACGGGCGTACTTGTGACGCTTGAGGATGGCTACTTCGTGGGTCAGCTTCTCGATGATGGCGTTGCTGCGCACCAACTCTCGCTCCTTCCGGCCCAAGACTTGATCCTTGGCGTCCAGAGAGTCCATCAGTTCCGTCGCCAGGGCACGGAGCTGATCGGCAGAGAGTTGGTTGATATCGGAGCGCTGAGTCATGCCCTTCAGTATGCCAAGTCCTTGTGCGGCAGGCGATTCGCGGTTCTGGCTATAGCGGTACTGCGGCACTTGTGGTTACAGGATGGAGATAGCGCCGTCGGCTCCAAGGCGTTGCCAGGGCAGGCCCTGAACCAGGGCGGACAACTGCTCTTCGGTCAGGCGCAGTTGGTCACCGCGCCAGGTTTCGCCCCAGTGGAATTTGCCCCGGTTCAGACGGCGGGCACACAGCCAGATGCCCAGGCCATCATGGATCAGCACCTTCATCCGGTTGCCTCGTTTGTTGGCAAACAGGTAGGCGCAATGGGGTCTGGCCGAACCAAAAACCTGAATGACGCGAGCCAGAGCCTTATCGGGCCCGGCCCGCATATCCAACGGTTCCGTGGCCAGCCAGATCTCGTCGATGCGGATCATCCCAATAGATCCCGCAGCAAAGCGACGCACTGGTGGGCCTGCTCCGCAGGCCACTCCACCACAACCGCGCCACCGGCGCGGGGAATCTCAATGCGGATGGTGCTACGCTTTTCTGAGACTGATTGGTTGCTCGGTGCAGAGGGTGCCGCTGGCAGAGTGACCGACACAAACCCCGATGTTTTCGGCGCTCGTCGAGCTTCATTGATCCAGCGCCGAACCATGTTGGTGTTGAGTCCGTTCTCCAAAGAAATTCGGGAAACAGAGGCTCCGGGTTCCAGGCACTCATCAACGATGCTGGCTTTAAAATCAGGAGAGAAGCGGCGACGCTTCTGGTAGGGCTTAGTTACTCTTATGTTGTTCATGTTAAGTGTCCACTAGAAAATAAGTGGACACTATCCTGACGCCAGCAGCGTGAGGTTCAAGATGGGATTACCGGACGCTTACAATTGATCTATGTTGTGCCTCTTTCGAACGCAAACGTCTGGCCATCACATCGTGAGACGCATATTCTAATATGAGGAGCCGAAATCGATTGCTCGTTACTTTCGGTACAGATGAAAAACTTGAAACACTGTCCAGAACTATTTGAGTAAGTTCGCCCGAGCCGGCCCGATGTTTGTTCCGGAAGCCAGTTTTCCGCAAGCTTTTCAGCGAACAGCGTCCGCACCACCGCGATACTTGCTATCTGACTTTCAGTATGTAGCTTATGAAACCAGCTGTTGCTGGCCCTGATTGGTGAAGGCAGGTTCCAGTGCCACGTGCAAAACGGTCCCTTGCTTGTAATTGGATATAAAGCGTATTTTCCCTCCCTGCACCTCAGTCATCAGTTTTGCAGAATAGGTCCCCAAGCCCGTTCCCTGTGCCTTATTAGCAGTCGTGTACTTGTCGAAAAAGGTGTCCCTTAGGCTGTCGGGAACGGTCCCTTTATTATGGATCATAAGGTTAATTTTAGTTTTTTTGTTCAACATTATGTTCACGGTATCGCCTGGAGAAGAGGCTTCAACGGCGTTCTTAAGTAAATTTCGCAACAAGGAAAGGCATAGGCTTTCTTCCCCGAGACAAAGACAGTTCGAAGTTGGCCGCAGCGATAAGCGGACCTGCTTTTGGTCCGCTTCACTCTTCATCTCCCGAATGACCCGCTTTGCTAATGTGACCAAATTCACCGAGGTTGGCTCGAACCGGTAGGTACCTGTCTCCATTTTGTAGAGGTCAAGGGTTCGGTTCACCATATTGAGCGCGTCAAAACCAGCCTCTCGCATCGTTTCCAATGCCCCCGCGACATGCTCGGTCCATGGTCCATTTTGCAATAGCGCGTCGGCGGTAGAGATGATGGCAGACAACGGACTTTTAATGTCGTGGCGTGTCATGCGCTCCACATCCTCTCGCAGTCGGGCGTTCTCCAACAGAGTATCAATGTGATTGCGCAAGTCTTCTTTGGCGTGGCGGATTTGAATATGTGTCGCGACGCGAGCTTGTAGCACCATCGGGTCAGCCGGTTTGGTGATGTAATCGACGCATCCCACCTTGAATCCGCGGGTGATCTCCTTTGATGTTGCTTGTGCGGTGAGAAATATAACCGGTATGGCGGCGGTAGAAGGGTCGCTTTTTAGCTGGTGACAGACGTCATACCCAGTTGTATCGGGCAGCGTCACCTCCATCAGGATGAGATCTGGCGCAGACAGGGTATGAACCATCTCCAAGGCTTGTTCACCACTGATTGCGGAGCGGATCGTATGGAAGCGCTTTAAGATAGGGGCCACTGCTTTGTCCGCCGCTAGATCACCCACCAACATTACAATAGCGCTGCCAAAATCGTGTCCAAACGCTTCATTCGGTGTTTCATGACATTCTTCCGCAGCTGCGGTGATCTCTACAACGCCAGCGGGTTTCACTTGATGGGTGATTTTGTTGACCCGATTCTGAAGATCTAAGTAGGTAAAGGGCTTAATAAGGAATTGGGTGACGCCTCCCTGGATGGCCGCACTGACCAACGTCCTGTCACTTTCAGCTGTTACCATCATAAAAGGAATGCTGCGCCAGGCAGGGGTTTCTCGTATTATTTTCAGTAATTCCATGCCGTTCATTTTCGGCATGTTGCTGTCAGAAATAATTAAATCGACTCGATTGGTCGCTAACAGGGTTAATGCCTGTTCACCATTTTCAGCAAGCGAAACATTGTTCAACCCCATCAAGCGAAGGCTGTCTTTCAACATTTTCCGCATTGCGGCAATGTCCTCTACGACCAAAATGGACATAGACTTGGAAGGAAAAACCATGCCGGCCTCTTAGTGGTGAAGGTCACGTACCAGATCGTGGACGTAAGCTTGGACTGTTTTGAGCGCGTTAACGGGAAGCTGCGTCAGGTACTGAAACGTATGGTGAACAAGGATTGAAAAGGAATAACCTGTTTTGCTTAGGTGGGTAGCGTTGCTATTACTTCTTGCTAACATCCATAGCCCCTTAAGTGCCGAGGGAATGAGTTTCTGCAAGCGGGGCCTTAAGCACCTCCTGCAACGCCAAAGTTCAGAATCCCCGAATGTTGCTGCACCTTGTTGTTGGATCTTAGTCACAGCAATTTCAGAACTCAAATTTTCTGAGGCTGTCTTTATGCATTTTTTGATTGTGTAGAGCGCTGGCCGTGATCAACCTGAAAGTGTCAACTGGAGGCACCAAGCCCGGCAAATTAACAGCCAGCGCAGTGACTATGTTCAATCGGATTGCTGCACTCCGCTCGTTGTTGGAAAGCACAACGAAAGGATGCCTCGCGCCATAGAGCCTGCTGATCTACTCACCCAATAAACCTCACAGTAAGCAAGTCATTGAAGCTCTCAATTGGTACCCAGCCTTAACCTCAGTGCCTTCATTTGCTCGAGCCGAAGGGAACTCAGAGATTCCCCCTGGTTTCATTGCAAAGCGCAAATTTCCTGACACTGCTGGTGTAACATTTTTTTACACAGTAGTGGTTCTTTTTTGTATTACGCTGGTAGTGGTTGATCCTCAATAGCGACGGGAGGTGCTTGAAGTCGCTAGCCTATTGGTCATATGAATGAAAATAAATTTAATAGCTAAAATTTGTAAAGACTGAATTAGTCGTAAGGCAGTCAAATGAATAGAGAGAGTAGTAGCTACCTTCCTACCTTCGAAAACATATGGCACTCGGAGAAATGGCCACAATTGTCGCAATTTGCGATGGCCATTTGCAGGCTGTTGGTGATTATCGTTTTTTTAGCCGCTGGCACCTGGGTTGTGTACTTCACCGGAGGTACAAGCTATGCCTATCCCTATGTAATCCTGCTACCGATACTGTTATCAGCTGTATGGTTTCGATTAACTGGCGCAATCATTTCTGCAATAACGGGAGGGCTTCTCATTGGCCCATTGATGCCCCTGGTCGTCTCAACCGGCACTTTCCAGTCAACGGAAAACTGGCTGGCACGAATCGCCTTCTTCCTTCTTATCGGTGTTTTTTCAGCAGGGCTTTTCCAAAGCCTGAGACAGGCCAATCAACGCCGCCTTCAGGCACTTGAAATCGATAACAAAACCGGTCTTAGGACACAAGCGGCCCTTACCCGGGACCTTGAAAGGTTACTTCGAAGGGCGAGTCAGAATAAGGCTCCCTCAACAGCGATACTTCTGCTCCGGATGCAGGACCTGTGGGAAATTCTGCAATCAATGGGTGCCGATACGGCTGAACAAGTGGTCAAAGATCTGGCCAAGCGAATCAGTCAAAATATCAAAGTACCTTTCCAAGTCTACCGGTTCAGCAAATCGGAGTTGGCAATTTTATTCTCCGTTTCATCTCAGGAGGAAGTAGGCTCCCAGGAAGAAATCGGCTCCGTTTTTGAAGCTGCTCAGAAAGTTGGTGAAGAAGAAACCATCGTGAAAGGCATTTCCCTGCGCGTTCAAATTGTTGCTGGAAGCTACCTTGTTAGAAAAAACGATCAGAATCCGGAAATTGTTATCAACCGTGCGAGAACCGGTTTGTCAGTAGCGATTGAGAATAAAGTTCCCTACCGGCGTTACGACCCGATGTTCGACCAGAAAACCGCAGAGCGCGTTCAACTTATAGCACGGGTCCGCGATGGATTAGCCAATCAGGAGTTTCAGTTATTCTACCAGCCCAAGATATGCCTGCGGACCGGCCAGCACGTTGGTTCAGAAGCTTTACTGCGCTGGTTCAACCATGAAAACAAAATGGTTATGCCCGGGCTATTCATGCCTAAGGTGGAAAGTACGACACTGATAGACCCTGTGACGCGATTCGTGATCGCTAGAGCTTGCAAAAATATCGGGGCGCAGAACCTTATGCCGGTCAGCGTCAACTTTGCGATTAACAATTTGATGAACCCCTCGTTAATTAATGATCTGGGGAGTTTGGTTTCTTCATACGGCGTAACTCCAGAATCTCTTGAAATTGAAATTACGGAAGGCGCACTGATTCAGGACCCTGAACTAGCAAAAGCAGCCGTTGGGAGCCTGCGCGACCAGGGTTTTAAAGTCAGTCTGGACGATTTCGGCACAGGTTATTCTTCGTTTCAGTACCTGATCCATCTGCCGCTGTCGGGATTGAAGATCGACCGGGCTTTTGTCAACAATCTGGAAGACAGCGCAGAAGCCCGTACAATCATGGAATCCATGATATCTATGGCCAAGGCATTAAAACTTGAGGTAACTGTAGAGGGCGTTGAAACAGAGCAACAGAGGAAGATCGTCACAGATCTGGGAGCGGACCTGGCTCAAGGATTTTACTACTCGCGACCTCTTGCTTTGCCTGAGTATCAACAATGGGCAAAAGAACGCAATTGTGCTGAGCAGA